>DASXDU010000009.1:0-1751 GCA_036490515.1 Polyangiaceae bacterium | reverse complement strand
GAAAACGGAGCAGCCCGAGAGGGAGGCGATGGCGGGGTGGGATCGGGCGGGGGCGGGTCAGTTTTCGGGCGGGTTTTTCTTGTCGCGTCGAGACTTGCCGCGGGCGGTGGCGTCCACCTGAGACTCACGGAGGCGGTAACTCTCGCCTTCGATCTTGACGATGTCGGCGTGGTGCACGACGCGTTCGACGAGCGCGGTGGCGCACGTGGCGCTGGGAAAGATCGTGTGCCAATCGGCGAAGGCGAGATTGGTGGTCAGGACGAGGCTCTTCTTCTCGTACCTGCGGCTGATCACCTGGAAGATGAGGTCCGCGTTGCGGTTATCGAAGGCGAGAAACCCGAGCTCGTCGACGACGAGCAGCCCGACCTTGGCGTAGTAGTGCAGGCGCCGCTCGAGGGCGCGAGCGGATTCCTGACCGCCGAGGTCGAGCAGGAGCTGAGCGGCAGAGAGAAAGAGGACGGAGCGGCCGGCGAGAACGGCGCGATGGGCAATGTTTTGGGCGATCATGGTTTTACCCAAGCCGCCCGGGGCGACGAGCACGACGTTGCGAGCGCCCTCGAGAAAGTCGAGCGAGAGGAGCGATTCGACGAGAGGCCGGTCGATGGCGGTGGGCCAGTTCCAGTCGAAGTCGGCCATGGGTTTGAACTTCTCGAGGCGCGAGCGCGACAAGCGGCGTTCCAGGCCGCGGCGGGCGCGATCCTTTTCCTCGAGATCGGCGAGGTGCTCGAGGAGCTCGGTGGGTCCCCATCGCTTTTTGGTTGCGAGCGCCACGATGTCGTCGAGCGCGGAGCTGGCGGCCAGAAGGCCGAGGGCACGGAGGCGATCGCGGAGATCGCTCACGGTCGCCGTCCTTTCTTGTCGCCGGAGCGTGCGAGCGCGTCGTAGGCACTGAGGGGTCGCGAGGGAACGCGGAGGTCTCGCACGCGCGGGTCGTCGGGGAGCACGACGGGCAGTGGCACGGCGGCCTTTCGGGCGCGCCGGCGCTGGTCGAGGATGTGCGCGACCGACTGGGCGGCAAAGGCGCCGCGTCGGTGCGCCTCGCCGAGCGCGAAGTCGAGCTCGGAGGGGCCGTGGATATCGAGCAGGCGAAGCAAGCGGCTGGTGGTGCCGCCCAGATGGCCGCCGTGCAGGGCGACCTTCTCGAGGAACGCTTGGGCATGAAGGCAGGCGGCCGTCAGCCGATTTCGTCCGCGGTGCTCGCGTGCGCGGCGCTTGTCGTCCTCGAGTCCGTCGAGATGGCGGCGGTCTTCGATTTGCCGGCCGCGCTCCCAGGAGCGCTCGTGGGCGGCGACTTCGCGGTCGCCGTCGAGGACGCGCACGAGCCGGTCGGACGCGACGAGCATCAGCGGCTTTTGCGTCAGGACGTGGGGAATCGAGTAGTCATTGCCGTCGAAGCGTAGGTACGGCGTTTTGCCGGAGCGCAGGGTCCGGACGGCGTCACAGTCGAAGGGATGGGCGGGCAGAGGCAAGAGGCGGAGCCTCTCCTGGTCCAGCGCGGCGGCGACGGTGCGCTTGTCCGGGTCGCCGGGGACGATGCGCGCGTGGGCGACGCGCTCGATCCAGTCGCCCACCTGGACGTTGAGGTCTTCGACGGAGCGAAAGCTCCGGGCGGCGAAGAATGAATCGCGCAGGTAGCGGATGGCGCGCTCGACGCGTCCTTTCTCATTTCCCCGGGCACGGGCGACGGGCCTCGGGGCAAAGTGGTAATGACCGGCAAACTCGAGAAGACGGGGGTTGAAGCGGATGACGTC
>DASXDU010000011.1:0-1055350 GCA_036490515.1 Polyangiaceae bacterium | reverse complement strand
TGCGCGCGGCCGTCGGCAAAGTGATCTCCGCCAAGGTCATCTCGATCGCAACGGCGCGCCAGATCCGACGGCGACGTGCGAAGAAGCGCCTGTGATCGCACAACTGAACACAGCCCTGGACAGGCGGACAGACGTCGGGCTTAATCGCACCGCGCGATCGGTGTCCGATCACGCGCGGGAAGGGCGCACAAAGGGTACACGGGGCGTGGGCGACAGCGAAAACCTAGAGCGGGAGAAGGGATTCGAACCCTCGACGTCCACCTTGGCAAGGTGGCACTCTACCACTGAGTTACTCCCGCAGACCTCGCCCCGAGGAGCGAGAGGGCCGTTGAGATAGCGCGCACGATCCCGCGTGTCAACGGAACGCGCCCTCGACTCCGATGCTGGGGATGCTGATGGGACCGATGGTGTTGAACGTGCAGGTGTCGAACGGCGTGGCGGCGCCGCCGCACGTGGCCGAGACGGTCTCCTTGTTCAGCGTGACGTTCACGCCCTCGAGGACGACGGCGATGCGGTCCCGGCCCCCGCGCAGGAGCCACGCCTTCTCGAGACGCGCGTCGATGCGGAAGAAGCCTGGGAGGCGCGCGCTGTCGTAGGGGATGACCGGCTGCCCGAGCGAGAACGCGGTGTAGGGGCGCCCGCTGTAGGCGAAGACGCGGCCGCCAGCGCGCCAGCCGTGGCCGAAGTCGTACGACGCGACGGCGCTGACGACGTGGGTGCGATCGTACTCGCTGAGGATGGTGAGCGTCGGCTGGTCGGAGCCGGGCGGGCGCGCCTGCCGGACGGACCTCGACAGCGTGTAGGAGAGCCAGACGGTGAAACGCTCGGCGAACGAGCGTCGCAGGAGGACCTCGAGGCCGACGGCCTCGGCGTTCGACGTGGGCGTGACGCACTGGCTCGGGTCGACGGTGCTGAAGGCGCAGGCGGTCGTGTCGGGCAGGCCGAAGTAGCGGTGCAGGAACCCGGTCGTCGCGAGCGATAGGGCCGCGGGGAGCGCCCATTCGATGCCCTGGCTCGTCTGCACCGAGGACTGGATGCCCGTCAGCACGCCGGGCTGGAGGTACGGCGTCGTCTCCGGGTACTGCGTCACGATGCCCGGGAGCTGGTGCGAGACGCCAAACGTCGACACCGCCGTGACGGGCGTCGCGATGCGCACGCGCGCCGCGAGGCGCGGCTCGACGACCGGCGTGGCGGAGCCGCCCGCGCTCCGGGAGGCGAGGGGGCTGCTCGGGGACGCGTAGACGTCCGTCGAATAGACGTCGGCGCGAAGCCCCGGCGTGAGCTCGACGGCGCGCGAGAGGTGCCACGCGGCGTCGGCGTGGACGCCGATGACCACCGCGTCGCGCGACAGGGCGAGCGCTGCACCTCCCGGCGAGGCTCCTTCCGGCGGCGCGCCCGGTCTCAGGCGGTCGAACTGCACGTCGGCCCCGGCGCGGATCCGCACGTCCCGCGAGGGACGAGCGTCGAGCTCCGCGCGGAGACGCGCGATGTCGTCGACGGCGTTCGATTCCTCGTCGCCCACGAGATCGCGTCCCAGGGTTGCCGCGACGCGGAGCGTGGACCGCTCGCCGAGCGCACGGTCCCAGCGGAGGTCGACGCGGTGGAACTCGTCGGCGACGAGCTGCTGCGTGTACGAGCGACCCGTCGCGTCCTCCTGGGCCTGCGTGAGCTCGTCGTCGCTGCCGAACACGAAGACGCCGATGCGGTCGCGGTCGTCGACGTTCCACGTCGCGCGCGCCTGGTAGTCCCAGTACGAGAGGCCCGTGTTCTGCGTGAAGAGCGGGAGGATGAGCCCCGGGTAGCCGTAGCGGGCCGCGACGAGCGCGCTCCCCCGGCCGTCGTCGAGGGGCGTCTCGGCGAGGCCGCCGGCGTCGAAGACGCGGACGTTGGCCTCGGCGTGCGCGTGATCGAGCGGCGGCGCGGTCGTCGCGCCGAGGACGCCGCCCACGTAGCGGCCGTACGCCGCCGGCGGCGCGCCCTGGTAGAAGTCGACGTGGTCGAGGAGGCCCGGGTGCACGACGCTCGGGCCGAAGCCGACGTGGTACAGCGCCGGCACCGGCACGCCGTCGATGAAGTACCCCGTGGCCGTCGGCGGCGCGCCGCGCACGAAGAACGCCTGGAGGCCGCTCGCCGTGGGCACGACGCCCGGCAAGGTCTCGGCGAAGCGCGTCGGGTCGCCGAAGGTGCCCGGCAGGTTCTGCGTGTCCTCGCGCCGCACGGTGGTTTCGCCCACGTCACGGTGGGGCGCGAGCACCTGCACGACCGCCGTCCCACCTTGCGCCGCTGTCGCTGCATCGGGGCCGTCCGCGAAGGCGTTCGACGCGCACGCGAGCACCGCTGCGACGAGCGTGCCCGCGCTAGTGTTCCGTGAGGGCACGGATGCGATTGTCGTCGACTTGCGCCTTCCAGTCCCAGCCCGCGCACGCCGACCCGGGCACCGCGGCGGCGACCTTCGCGCTCATCCGCTGGAACGCCTCGTCGAGGCTGGTCCCGTCGTACTGCATCGCCACGAACCCCACGGCCTTCTTCTCGCTCACCGAGTAGAACGACGCCGACACCTCGAAGGCTGCGTTCGTGGGGCGCCCGAGGCCGCGGACGTTTCCGCCGCTGCCCGGTCGCATTCCCCGGTACTTGCCACTGCTCGCGCCCATCGGGGCGCTGCCTGCCCCGGCCCCGCTCGCGGCGCCGCCGCTGACGTTGCTCGTGTCGGGCGTGTTCGTCGGCTTCGGGCCGACGTGCCCGGCCACGGTGAAGACGACGACGAGGTCGCCCGACGCCGCAGGCGCGAGCTGCTCGAGGAGCTCGTCGCCCGGGCCGTTCGCGCGCACGTAGTCCTCGATCGCCGCCGAGAGCGGCGGGTTGCTCGTGATGAGCTGCCCGTACCCCGTCTGGCAGGTCGCGCCGAACGGCGCAGACAGCCGCGTGCCGATCGACTCCCACGCGTCGCTGCTCATCTGGCCGTCCTTGAAGACGCCGAGGACCGACACGGTGTGCCGCCCGTGAACGAAGTCGGTGGCGAACCGGGACGAGAACTGCGCCTCGTCGGCGCACCCGGGGAGCGTGCCGAGCAGCGCGAGACCGAGGGCCGCGAGCGCGAAGGGAAACGCAGAGGCGAAGCGAGGCATGCGAGGCAAGCGGAGCATGGGGCGGGCAGGATGCCGCGGGCGACGCCGACGACGCAAATGGCAAACGCGCGAGCCGCTGCGTGCGCTCGAGCGCGCTCGAAAAGGGCCCTTGCCGCCCGGGCGCCGTGTCGATAGGTGTCGGAGCCGCGAGAATGACGAGGTCGGGGACGGTGCTCGTGCTCGTGCTCGGGGTCGCGGCGGTGGCGTGCGTGAAGGACGTCGTCCAGCCGGACGTGGGCGCCGAGGCAGTGTGCGGCAACGGCGTCGTGGATCCCGGCGAGGGGTGCGACGTCGCGAGCCCGGGCTGCGTCGACTGCCAGGTTGCCGCCGGCTGGGCGTGCGCGAGCGACACGTGCACCCCGACGTGCGGCGACGGCGTCGTCGGGACGGGGCCGAGCTGCGCGAACCCGCACCGCGACACCGACTGCGACATGACGGGCTACTGGGCCGTCAGCGAGACGGACTACACCTGCGACGACCTCTTCCACCAGCCGCAGACGTCGAGCAACTGGTACCTCTACCACCTCACGCAGACGGGCGACGACTTCGTCGTCGACCAGGAGCTCGACTGCGGGATCCACGTCACGGGCTCGGCGACGATCGACTACACCGCGGCATCCTTCAAGGCCCTCCTCTACACGAACGCGATGGACGGGAGCGCGGCAGATGCCGGTGCCGCGGCCGATGGCGGCGCGGGCGTGGCCAGGCCCCCCCGCCACGGCACGTCGGCCGCGACTGCCGGCGGATGCGCGGTGACGCTCGACCGCTGGTACAAGATCGCCGGCGTCGACGAGAGCTATCTCCCGCCGGACTTCTCGGCGAAGCCGGACCTCTCGTCGCTCACGCCGCTGCCCTCGGTGAGCGACCCGGTCAACGATCCCGACGATCCCCCCGGCGCCATCGACCCCGACGGCGACGGCTTCCCCGGGATCGGCATCCAGATCACCGGCATCGTGAACGGCCTGCGCGACTCGGCGCAGCGCAACTGGAAGGAGTACACCACGACCGGCAGCCCCGTGCCGGCCGCCGCCCTCCAGTTCGACGTGCCCGGCGCGTTCGATCTGCAGGAGAACATTCTCCACGTCTCGCAGTGCGGCACCGGGTGCGCGCTGCTCGACACGGGCGCGGCCGTGTCGAAGGCGCCGGGCAAGATCACGTTCGCGTTCGTCGGCCGGACCCTCGGAAGCGCGCGCGTCGCCCCCGTGGTCGCGGGCCTCCCGCGGCAGAGCGTCGCTGCGGATCTCACGACGTGCCAGAACGTCCAGCAAGCGCTCCCCCACGAGACGACCGCGCCCGCCGACGCCTGCCCCTCGGGGTCGCCGTGAAGGCGACCGCGATCGCCCGTGCCGCGGTGCTGGGCGCGGTCGTCCTGCTCGCCGCTGGGCCCGCGGCTGCGTCGCCGCTCGTCGAGGCGATGGGCGCCGTCGGCGGCAACGCGGGTGACCAGGGGGTCGTCGCAGGACCGGGTGCCGCGTCGACGTACTTCAATCCGGCCCTGCTCGTGGACGCGCCCGACGAAGTGGGGCTCGGCTTCGCCGTCATCTCCGAGCAGCTCGGCGTCACGCTCGAGGGCCGGACGCCCGGCGCGGACGTGCCGCTGGTCGTCGGCGGTCGCGGCGTCACGTCGAAGGGGCTGCCCCTTCCGGCGGACATCGTCCCGACGCAGTGGCTGAACAACGGCTCGTCGAGTGGGTTCGCGGCGCGCCCGCGGCAAGCGCAGGGGTCGAGCGGGCAGACGCGCACGTACCTCACGCTGGGGCTCACGAAGGCGCTCGTCCGCGATCGCCTCACCTTCGGCCTCTACGCCGTCTTGCCGCTCTCGAGCTTCACGACCGCGCAGGCGTTCTTCCCCGACGAGCGCGAGGCGCTCTTCACGAACAGCCTCCATCCGGAGCTCTACGGCGACCGGCTGACGGCCGTCTCGATCGTCCTGGGCGCGGGCTTCACCATCTTGCCGACGCTCTCGGTCGGCGCGGCGCTCTCCGTCGGGCTCGCGAACACGGCGGCGTCGAACGACTACATCCAGTCGGCCAGCGACTACAGCACCCTCCTCCTCGAGAACCGCATCACGACGCAGGTGAACTTCGCGCCCACCGTCGGCGTGCGCTGGAAGCCCGCACCATGGCTCCGCATCGGCGGCGCGGTGCACGCCCCCGAGTCGTTCACCGTGGCGACCACCGTCGACGCATCCCTTCCCACGGGAGCGGAGTCGGGCACGACGCAGGAGAACGTCTTCGACTGGATGCCGTGGTCCGTCGCCATGGGTGCCGAGGCCGAGGTCGTGCATCGCGGCCGCTACACGATGTCCGTCGTCGCGTCGGTCGACTACGCGCTCTGGTCCAAGTACGTCGACCGGATGGACCAGAGCCCCTCGACGTATGGGCCGGGCCTCGGCTTCCGCGACACGATGAGCGGCGCCGTCGGCGTCCGCCACGCCTACCGAGACGCTCGCGCCTTCGTCGACCTGCGCTACGTGCCCTCGCCCGTGCCCAGCCAGGTCGGCCGGTCCAACTACGTCGACAACGATCGCGTCGGCGTCGGCTTCGGCGCCGACGTGCTCCTGAAGCTCCTCAAGCTTCGCCCCGGGTTCCAGGTCTTCGCCGACCGGTTCGTACCGCGCACCAACCAGAAGGACGACTCGCGCATCGTCGACGAGGTTCCCGACGACTCCGTCATCGGCACGACGGGTGCCCCCGTCGTCGGCGCCCAGGGCCTGCAGACGAACAACCCGGGCTGGCCCGGCTTCTCGAGCGGCGGCTGGCTCTGGGGCGGCGCCGTGACTCTCTCGATGCCGCTCTGACGGCGCGCCACGGGCTCGCCCGACGTGCTTCCCGGGGCCTCGGCGAGACGCGATTCGGACGTGTCGCAGGGGGGCCGCTGCTAGCTTTTCGCGCATGCGCGGCAGCCTCGGGTCGAAGAGCTTCGTGTGCGCGGTGGCCATCACGGCCATCGCCTCGGCGTGCGGCAGTAGCGGCCCGGACCGGACGTTCGCGCCGCCTGGCGACGACGGCGGTGCGAGCAGCTCGGGCGCGAGCTCGGGCGCGAGCAGCGGCGACGGCGGCTTCGGCACCTTCGGCGACTCGGGCAAGGGCGGTAGCAGCGGCGGGAGCAGCAGCGGCGGCCACGCGCCCAAGGGGTGCGACTCGTCCTGCCCGCAGGCCGGCGGCACCTGCCAGAACAACAGCTGCGTCATCACCGAGAACCCCGGCGGGGTCGACTCGACGACCGTCGGGCAGCTCCAGGGCGGCGGCAGCGCCGACTCGACCTTCGCGTGGCAGTACCCCTACGACAAGACCGTCTTCCCGCGCGGCCTCATTCCTCCGACGTTCCAGTTCGCGGGCGTCGCGCCCGACGCGGTCTACGTCCACATCACGTGCGCGAGCCTCGACTACAAGGGCTACTTCAAGCCTGCGGCGGGCCCCATCCGCCTCGCGCTGCCCGCCACGTCGTGGACCGCGATCACGAACGCCGCCTCCGGTCCCACCGATCCGCTGGTCGTCCAGGTGACCAAGATCTCCGGCGGCCAGGTCGCCGGCCCCATCTCCGAGTCGTGGCCCGTCGCGCAGGGGAGCCTCCGCGGCGTCATCTACTACGAGACGTACGGCTCGAAGCTCGCCGGGGGGCTCGGCTCGGTCGGCATCATGAACATCCAGCCGGGAGCCACGCAGCCGACGGTGCTCGAGAAGGGATGCGGTCACGTCTGCCACACGGCGAGCGCCGACGGCTCCACGCTCGTCGCCTCGACGTCCCTGCTCGCCAGCGCGTCGTACAACCTCAAGGCGGGCGCCTCGGTCATCAATACGGCCGGCGCGCAGATCTATCCGTTCGGCGGGATCTATCCGGACGGTTCGTTCGAGATGTCCGCGACGGGGTACCGGACGTGGATCAACTTGAAGTCGGCGCTCTACGACACGGCGACCGGCGCCAACGTCAAGGCGCCCGGCTGGGACGGCGTCATCACGCACGCGGGAACGACGGCCTTCTCGCCGGACGGCAAGCAGATCGCCTTCGTCCACGAGGACGAGAACGCTCGCACCATCGCCAAGATGGACTTCGCGAACGGGACGAAGGCGTTCTCGGGTCTCGTCGACCTCGCCACCGATCCGAGCAACTTCGTCGGCTGGCCGGCCTTCACGCCCGACGGCAAGTGGGTCGTCTTCCAGGAGGAGCCGTCGTCGAGCACCGCGCCGTTCGAGACGGACAACGGCAACCTCGGGGACCTCTACTACGTCGACGTGGCGTCCAAGACCGTCGCCCGTCTCGACGCGCTCGACGGGTACACGGGCGCCGGTTCGTCGGCCTCGTACCTGCCCGCGAACGATCCGCAGCTCAGCTTCGCGCCGACCGTCCTGCCCGAGGCCGTCGGCGGCTACTTCTGGGTCGTCTTCACGAGCCACCGGTCGTACGGCAACACGCTGGCGTCGATGGCTGCGGGCCCCGATGCTCCCGACGAGATCGGGCAGCTCTGGGTCGCCGCCCTCGATCTCAACCCGACGCCGGGCCAGGACGGGAGTCACCCGGCCTTCTACCTCGACGGCCAGGAGCTCACGGCCGACAACCTCCGCGGCTTCTGGGTCCTGCCGCCGTGCGAGCAGCAGGGCGGCGCGTGCACCACGGGCGACCAGTGCTGCGACGGCTTCTGCCGCCCGTCCGGCGACGGCGGGCCCCTCGAGTGCGTCCCGCCCCCCGGAGGGTGCTCGAACGAGTACGAGGCCTGCACGACCGCGTCCGACTGCTGCAACAGCGGCGATCAGTGCATCAACGGCCACTGCGCGCAGCCCGCGGCGCAGTGACGGTTTCCCTCGGGGGGTGAACGCGGCCGTCCGACCCGGAACCGTCGAGTGACGCAGCCTCGGTAACCGATCGGTGACGCCGCAGCCGTCCACGGGACCGGCCGGCGTTCATGACGAGGCACCGCGGTCCCGCGTTCACGCTCCGCGTGTGAGTCCGGTGCGACAGCGAAAAAGAGGCTACGCGCGACGGGTGCTTCGCACTCGTAGGTGGGGCCGGCGTTGCGGCCGCAGGGAGATCCCGCCTGCGGCGTGCGGCGCTGCCTGCTAGACGCGCGGATCCCCGAGTTCTTCTCGTTCGTACCTCGCCTACTGCACAATGGCGTGCCCGACCTTCCCCTGCGTGGTCCCGACCGGGACCAGGCCGCTCCGTGGCCGCGCATCGGATTTGCGTTGTCGGCTAGTCGGTTCCATGGTCCGTTTCGTCGCCCGTCCGCTCCAGCTCGTCCGCTCCGGCCACAAATCGGGCCCGGGCCGAGCCACGATGAGTCCCATCGGTGCATCGAACGTCCTGAGAATCGCGGCAGTCGACACACCCTACGCGCGTCGCGGCGCGCCGGAGGCAGCAGTTCCTAATGAGTGAAGCAACGGTTCGGGTCCGGACGAGCGGCGGGCGCTCCTCCCTATTGCTGCCCCGGGCCGCCCTCGACGCCACACTGTGGTGCCTCGACCACGTCGCCAGCGGCTTCATCGCTCTGGGCGTGACGGCCAACGCCATCACGGTCTCGTCGGTCGTGCTCGCGGGCATCGCGGGCACGCTGCTCTGCTTCGGCGAGTTCGGCTGGGCGGCCGTGGCCATGGTCGCGGCGTCCCTGGGCGACGCGCTCGACGGCATGGTCGCGCGCAAGACGGGGTCCGCGTCGGTGGCGGGCGCGCTCCTCGACGCCAGCATCGACCGCTACGAGGAGTTCTTCTTCCTCGGCGGCCTCGCCGTCTTCTTCCGCGCGTCGACTCCGGCGCTCGTCCTCGCGCTCCTCGCGATGTGCGGCTCGTTCATGGTCAGCTACGGCAGCGCGAAGGCCGAGGCCCTCGGCGTCCCCGTTCCGCCGGGCGCCATGCGCCGCGCCGAGCGCGCCGTCATCCTCTGCGTCGGCGTCGCGCTCATGCCGGTCTTCGCGTGGGCGGTCGACGCGGGCAAGCTACCCGTCTGGGCGCTGTACGGCCCCGTCTTCGCCGCCCTCATTGCGGTGGGGGTCGGCGCCAACGTTTCGGCCATCCGTCGCCTGCGGTTCCTGGCGCATGGTCGCTCCGTCTGGTCCGCGGCCGACCTCGCGCGGATCTCCCACCAGCGAGCGCAAGGCGAAGGCGAAGGCGAGGACGACGACGCCGAGCTCGACCAAGAGCCCGCCTCGGATCCTGGCGTGATGTCGGCGGGATCCGTCGGTGCGGCGGGGGCCGTAGCGCACGTCGGCCGGGTAGCGCGGGTAGCGCAGGTCGTCCGCATCCGCTGACCGGTTTGCGTTCGGGGGCCCGTTGCGCGATTCTGAGCGCTTGATGGCTGCTGCTGCTTCCAAGCCGCCCGACTCGAAACCCCTCGCGGTGCCCGAGGAAGACGAGACGGAGATGACGAGCATCATGGACGCCGACCAGCGGCGCGAGCTCCAGCGAGCCGCGCGCGCCGAGGCGGCCCGGATGCAGGAGCCGACCGGCGAGGCGCCGAAGGCGGCCGATCTCGAGCGCCCGACCGCCCGTCCTCCCGCCGAGGCCGAGGCCCTTGCAGCCGAGGAGCTGGCCATCCCGAAGTCGGCGCGGGTTCCCTCCGAGGCCCACGCCACGCCGTTGCCTTCGCCCGCGCCGGCGAGCTCCGCGAAGCCTTCGACGTCCCCGGAGCCCACCGAGGAGGCTCCGGAGGCCCATCCACACGACCCTGCCGCCACGCCGCCGTGGGTGCTCGTGGCGTTCGCGCTCCTCATCGCGGCCGTGGCGTTCGTGCTCCGCTCGTAGAAGCGCGAGCGCGCTCGCCTCGCCACGGCCGAGCTACGTCGACCCCGTCGGCCCCGGCGCGTCGAACCGCACGCCTTTCGCCTCCGGCCCGAGGGCGGCCGCCACTGCGAGGAACACGGCGACGACGGCCGTCATCCCGCCGAGCGCCAGCGCGTAGTTGCCGCCGGAGGAGGCCGCGATCGCCGTCTCGATCGTCGCCGTGGCTGCCGCGACGAGGTTGCCGAGCTGGTACGCGAGCCCCGGGAAGGTGCCCCGGACCGATCCCGGCGAGAGCTCGTTGAGGTGCGCCGGCACGATGCCCCACGCGCCCTGCACCATCACCTGGATCGCGAACGCGCCGACCGCGAGCCACACCGCGCTGTGCGCGAGCACCCAGAGCGGGATCACCGGCAGCGCGAGGAGCGCCGCGCACGCGATCGTGCGCCGCCGCCCGAACCGCTCGGAGAGCGTGCCGAACGCGAGGCCGCCGAGGATCGCGCCGAGGTTGTACGTCACGGCGACGGCGCCCACCTCGTGCGGGTCGAGGCCGCGCTGCTTCTGGAGGAAGAGCGGGTAGACGTCCTGCGTCCCGTGGCTGAAGAAATTGAACGCCGCCATGAGGACGACCAGGTAGAGGAACCGCGGAAAGTGCGCGCGCAGCGCTCGCCGGAGATCGCCCGGCTTCGTCGCGTCCTTCTTCCACGTCGGCGACTCGGGCACCTTCGCGCGCAGGTAGAGGACGACGCCCGCAGGGAGCGCGCCGACGACGAACATCCCGCGCCAGCCGATCCACGAGAAGAAGACGCCGAAGAGGATCGACGCGAGGAGGTACCCGAGCGGGTAGCCCTGCTGGAGGATGCCCGAGATGGCGCCGCGGCTCTCGAGGGGCGCGGACTCGAGCGCGAGGGCGGCGCCGACCCCCCACTCGCCGCCCATCGCGATGCCGTAGAGGCTCCGGAGCCCGATGAGCACGGGGAGGGAAGGCGCCCCCGCCGACGCGAGCTCGAGGATCGAGTACGCGACGATGTTGACCATGAGCGTCGGGTGCCGGCCGTAGCGGTCGGCCGCCCAGCCGAAGAGGAGCGCGCCCACGGGCCGCATCGCGAGCGTGAGCGTGATGGCGAGCGTCACGGCGGTCACGTCGGTGCGGAAGTCTTCGGCGATCGACTTCACGCCGAAGACGAGGATGAAGAAGTCGAACGCGTCGAGGCTCCAGCCGAGCAGGCACGCGACGAGCGTGTGCCGCTGGTCGACCGAGAGGGCGCGAAGCTGCGCGACGAGGCCGGGCGGACGACGGGCAGAGGTCATGTGCGTGCGCGTGCAGATGCTGCCAAGGAGGGGCAGGTGCTGCCAGTCCTACGACGAGGCCCCCCTGCGCGTCCTGCTTCGCGGTAGGCTGGCGGCCTCGCCGGGAGGCCCTTCATGAAATCGCAGTCGCGCGCGATCGCTCTCTTCGCCGCCGTCGGTGCTGTGCTCGTCGTGATCGCCCTCGTGGTGCCTCGCTACTGGACGCCGACCGAGGGGGTCGCGACGCTCCCGTCGGTCCCGGAGAAGCCCGCGCCGCTGCCGCCCGCCGCGGCGCCGCTCACCGCGCCCGCGAACGACCACGTGACGCGCCTGCTCCGGTGGCCCGGCGTCTCCAAGACGCAGATCGCCTTCTCGTACGCGGGGCAGCTCTGGATCGTCCCCCGCGAAGGCGGCGAGGCGCGGCGCCTGGTCACCGGGCAGCTCCAGACGAGCGCCCCGCACTTCTCGCCCGACGGCTCGATGATCGCCTACACGGGGATGCTCGACGAGAACGGCGACGTGTACGTCGTCCCCACCGCGGGCGGCGAGCCGAAGCGGCTCACCTACCACCCGTCGTGGGACGAGGTCGTCGGCTGGTCGCCGGACGGCACGCGCATCCTCTTCATGTCGTGGCGCGCGACCGCGCGGGACCTCCCGAAGCTCTTCACGGTCTCGACCAGCGGCGGGCCGCCCGAGCAGCTCCCGCTCCCCTCCGGCACGACGGCGTCGTACTCGCCCGACGGCAAGCGCCTCGCGTACGTGCCGTTCCAGCAGTGGGAGCCGCACTGGAAGAAGTACCGCGGCGGGCAGACGACGCCCATCTGGATCGCCGACCTCGCGGACTCGCACGTCACGAAGGTGCCGCGCACCGACTCGAACGACCGCTACCCCATGTGGGTCGGCAACACGGTCTACTTCGTCTCCGACCGCAACGGCCCGTTCACGCTCTTCTCCTACGACGTCGGCGGCAACGCCGTGAAGGAGCTCGTCCCCAACCCCGACGGCCTCGAGATCCGCTACGCCTCCGCCGGCCCCGACGCCATCGTCTACGAGCGCCTCGGCGAGGTGCACCTCTACGACATCGCGTCGGGCAGGGAGCACCAGGTCCCCATCACCGTCTCGGCGGACCTCCCCGAGACGCGGCCGCACTTCACGCACGTCGAGCCCGACCAGATCCTCCACGCGGCCGTGTCGCCGACCGGCAAGCGCGTCCTCTTCGAGGCGCGCGGCGAGATCCTCGCCGTGCCGGCCGACAAGGGCGACGTGCGCAACCTCACGCGCACGCCCGGCGTGGCCGATCGCGATCCCGCGTGGTCGCCCGACGGCAAGTGGATCGCCTGGCTCTCGGACGACGGCGGCGAGTACTCGCTCACCTTCCGCGCCCCCGACGGCGTGAACGCAGAGAAGAAGGTCACGCTCGGCGAGCCGGGCTCGTACTTCTATTCGCCGCGCTGGTCGCCCGACAGCAAGAAGATCGCGCTCTGGGACAAGCGCCTGAACCTCTGGCTCGTCGACGTCGAGCACCCGAAGGAGCCGACGAAGGTCGACACCGACATGTTCGAGGGGGCGAACTTCGACCCGTCGTTCTCGCCCGACTCGCACTGGCTCGCCTACCAGAAGCAGCTGCCCAACCACCTGACGGGGCTCTTCGTCTACTCGCTCGACGAAAAGAGCATCCACCCGGTCACCGACGGGCGGAGCGCCGCGGCGTGCGCCCGCTTCGATCGCGGCGGCAAGTACCTCTGGTTCTTCGACAGCACCGACGTGGGGCTCGCCGCGACCTCGACGATGTGGGCGATGGGCAAGCCGGTCACGAGCAGCGTGTACGCGATCGTCCTCGCGAAGGACACGCCGTCGCCCGTCGCGCCGCAGAGCGACGAAGAGAACTCGGACGCCGGCGCCCCCGGGGGCGACGCCGACAAGGGCGACAAGGCCAAGGACAAGGACAAGGGCGGCAAGGGCGACGACAAGGCCGACGCGAAGAAGAGCCCCGACGTGAAGATCGACTTCGACGGGATCGACCAGCGCATCGTGGCGCTCCCGTTCGATCGCGCGAACTACGCCGACATCGAGACGGGCAAGGGCGGCGTCTTCGCGCTCTCCTTCCCCACGGTCTTCGCGGACGAGGACTACATCGAGTACGGCGGCGACCACCAGCCGCCCGTCCAGGTCGTGCGGTTCGACCTGAAGAAGCGCAAGGTGCAACCCTTCCTGAGCGACATCGACGCCGCGGGGTCGGGCCTGCAGACGTTCGTGGTCTCGGCCGACGGCGAGAAGGTCCTCTTCGAGAAGGACAAGAAGTGGTTCCTCGCCGGCAGCGACGAGGCGCCGAAGGACCTCGGCGAGGCAGCGCTCAAGTCGGCGGCCGGGATGGAGGTCTGGGTCGACCCGCGCGCCGAGTGGAGGCAGATTTACCACGAGGTCTGGCGCATCGAGCGCGACTTCCTCTACGACCCGCACGCGCACGGCCTCGATCTCGCCGCCGCGGAGAAGCTCTATTCGCGCTACCTCGACGGCCTCTCGAGCCGCGACGACCTCAACGCCGTCGTCGGCGACGCGCTCGGCAACCTCGTGCTCGGGCACGTGTGGATGCAGGGAGGCGACGGACCGCACCAGGACCACGTCGACGTGGGCCTCCTCGGCGCGGACTACACGATCGAGGACGGCCGGTACCGCATCGCGAAGATCCTCCGCGGCGAGAACTGGAACCCGAAGCTCCGCGCGCCGCTCACGGAGCCCGGTGTGGACGTGAAGGAGGGTGACTACCTCCTGGCGGTGAACGGCGAGGAGCTGCGCGGGGACGACGACGTGAGCCGGCTCTTCCTCGGGCGCGCGGGCAAGCAGACCGAGATCACCGTCGGGCCGAAGCCGAGCCTCAACGGGTCGCGGCAGGTGACGGTCGTCCCCGTCGGAAGCGAGGGCAACCTGCGCCTTCGCGGCTGGATGGAGGACAGCCGCAAGAAGGTCGACGACCTGTCCGGCGGCAAGGTCGGGTACGTCTACGTCCCCGACACGGGCGGCGGCGGGTACACGAACTTCAACCGCTACTACTTCTCGCAGGTGGGCAAGGACGCCGTCGTCGTCGACGAGCGCTTCAACCACGGCGGGCAGATCGCCGACTACATGGTCGACATCATGAAGCTCGCGCCTCTCATGGGCGCGACGACGCGCGAGGGCCAGGACATGATCCTCCCGGCGCAGGCCATCTACGGGCCGAAGGTGATGATCGCCAACGAGATGAGCGGCTCGGGCGGCGACGCGCTGCCGTGGCTCTTCAAGCAGGCGAAGCTCGGGCCGCTCGTCGGAAAGCGCACCTGGGGTGGCCTCGTGGGCATCGGCGGGTACCCGACCCTCGTCGACGGCGGCAGCGTCACGGCGCCCCGCTGGGCGCTCTACGGGACGCACGGCGAGTGGGAGGTCGAGAACCACGGCATCGCCCCCGACGTGGACGTCGAGCAGGACCCGGCGCTGATGCGCCAGGGCCACGACCCGCAGCTCGAAAAGGCCGTCGCCCTCGCGATGGACGCCCTCGCGAAGACGCCGCCGGTGAAGCTGAAGAAGCCTGCGTACGTCGACTACGGGAAGCGGTTGCCGACCATCCCGTAGCGGCCCGCGTTACAGGGCCTTCGCCCCGAACGTGTCGCACGCCTCGAGCGACCCGGTCGCGTACCCGGTGTCGAACCATCGCGTGCGCTGCGCGCTCGTGCCGTGCGTGAACGTGTCGGGCCGGACGACCCCGCGGCCCTCGCGCTGGAGCGTGTCGTCCCCGATGGCCGCCGCCGCGCCGAGGGCGCTCGCGATGTCGCCTTGCTCGAGGAGCTGCCGCTGCTGCGTCGTGTGCGCCCAGATGCCTGCGTAGCAGTCGGCCTGGAGCTCGAGGCGCACCGACCCGCCCGCCGCGCCCTCGCCGTGTGCGTCGGGCCGCCGGTCGATGCCGAGAAGGTGCTGCACGTGGTGCCCGATCTCGTGGGCGACGACGTACGCCTTCGCGAACTGCCCGCGTGCGCCGAGCCGCTGCTCGAGCTCCTGGTAGAACCCGAGGTCGATGTACACGCGCTCGTCCTCGGGGCAGTAGAAGGGACCGGTCGCCGACTGCCCGAGCCCGCACGCGGTCGACGTCGCGCCCGTGAAGAGGACGAGCTTCGCGTGCCGGTAGGGTTTGCCCCGCTGCGCGAACTCGCGCTCCCAGGAGCCCTGCACGTCGTCGAGCACGAACGCCACGAAGTGCGCGGGCGCGTCGTGCACCACCGACCCGTCGCCGGCCCCCGCGGTCGTGTCCGCAGCGTTCTGCGCGGGCCTGCGCGTGAGCGCCGTGTAGCCGTAATACCCGAGGATCGCGACGATCACGACCCAGCCGTAACGCCAGCGCAGGAGGAGCGGCAGGAGCGAGAAGAGGCCCGACCCTGCGGACCCGAGGGCGGGGCGCTCGCCGCGGCGGTCGATGAGATCGGGGCTCTCGTGGTCGTCGTCGTAGCGCATGGGCTCTCGGGGCTCCTCCCCAGCGCGTAGCATGCCAACCGAGCGCGCGAACCTCGCGCGCCCGGTGGGTCACGTCGAACGAGCCGGGGCGGCGACGACGCGCACGCCGCCGACCGGCGACTGAAAGACGGCGCGGCACGTGACCTCCGACGGGCGGCCGTTCGCGAGCGAGAGGCGGACTGCCGAGAGCAGCGTCGCGCAGACGACCTTCATCTCGAACATCGCGAAGGCCATGCCGATGCAGCGGCGCGACCCTCCCCCGAACGGGATCCAGGCATGGGGATCGGGCTTGCGGCCTACGAAGCGGCGCGGGTCGAACCGGTCGGGCTCAGGGTAGGCGTCCGGCTGGCGCTGCGCGAGGTACGAGCTCGCCATCACCACGGTCCCCGGAGGGATCTCGTGCCCGGCGAGGGTCACGGGCGCGGTGGTCTTGCGGAACGCGCCGGGCGCGGCGGGACGCAGGCGGAGGGCCTCGCGGATGGCCGATTCGAGGAGCTCGAGCTTCGGCAGATGCTCGGCCCGGAGCGGCTCGGGGCCGACGACGGCCTGGACGTCGCCGTGGACGTCGGCCATCGCCTCGGGGTTCGACAGGAGCTGGTCGAAGACCCAGGCGAGCGACGTCGCCGAGGTCTCGTGGCCCGCGAGCAGCAGCGTCACGAGCTCGTCGCGGAGCTCCTGGTCCGTCAAACCCGAGCCGTCCTGATCGACGGCCCGAACGAGCAACGAGAGAACGTCCTGCCGGTCGCCGCCCTCGCTCCGCGCCTGCGCGATGCGCCGGTAGAGGAGCGCATCGGTCGCCGCTCTCTCGCGCAGGAACCTCCGCCAGGGCGTGAGCGGCCCGAGGTCCCGCTGGAGCGACGGGACCATCAGGAGCAAGGGGTTGGCGAGGACCGCGAGCAGGCGCTCGAGCTGCTGCTCGGTCTCGAGGAGCTCGTCGCCGTCCATGCCGAACACCGTCCGGAGGAGGATCTCGAGCGCGATCGCGAGCAGCCGCGGGAGGAGCGCGAAGGGCTTGCCGACCGGCCACGCTGCGGCGTGCCGGAGGGTCACGTCTCGCATCACGTCGGCGTAGGCGCGCATGCGCTCTCCGTGAAACGGCGGCATGAGCAGGCGCCGCTGGCGTGCGTGGGCTTCGCCGTCGAGCAAACCGACGGAGTGGTCGCCCATGATCGGTCGCAGGGGCTCGTTTCCCTGGCCTCCCGACAGGACGGTCGAGTCGGCCCGGAACACCTCGCGAACGCCATCCGAACCTCCGACGACGACGCCGCGGCCAGGGCCGGTGAACCCGAGGCGGACGCTGAACGTGTCGCCGTAGCGGTCGTGGCAGCGCTGCATGAAACGAAACGGACGACGGAGGAAGGCCGCGGTCTGGGCGACCATCGGGGCGCGGGGCCCGGCGGGCAGGGGCATGGGCGGCCATGCTCCGAGGCGCGCACCTGGCGAGTCAAGGGCTCGCGTTTCCCCGAAGCACCGACTCTCCGCCGGAGCGAGCCGCCTCTCGGCCAACGTGCGTGCGATATGATGGGCCGGGAATGCTCGTCGATCCCGGCTTCGAGGGCGTGGACATGCAGCGCGTTCGCGCCGCGCTGGACCTCGGGCGTCGCCTCTCGAAGGTGCCGCTCCACGCCCACGTGCGCGGGTTCCTCTTCAAGCAGACGGCCGACGAGGTCGAGCGGGGTCGAGCCGGAGCCGTCGTGGCCTACCGGCGCCTCACGCCGGTGAAGTCGACCTGGTTTTTTCGGATGTACTCGGTGCGCGCGTACCTCGAGGACGTGACCGCCGCGGCGGCGGTCGTCGCGCCCGAGGATCCCGCGTCGGCGGTGCGCGCCATCTGGCGCAATGGTCCCCGCTACGCGCCGCTCTTCAACGCCGTCCGGTTTCTCGGGTTTCTTCGGTCGGACGTGCTCTCCGCCGCGCGATGGCTCGAGACGCACCGCAGCTTCTTCGCCGACTACGGCCGCTGGCGCATCGAGCCGCGAACGGACCGCTACTTCATCATGCACTACTTCGACGAGTGGATCTGGATCGACAGCGCCCACCGCGGAGGCCTGGAGGGCCTGCTCCAGGCGTGCGGCGTCGAGGGCTCGGTGGACGTGGACCTGGACACGCCCTTCGACGGGCGCCTCCATGTTCGCTGGCAAGCGCCCTGAACAACACTACGCTTGGCGCGCATCGGTCGGCGTTAACTCGGTGCGTCGTGTGCCGTAGTGCTGGCTCGACCAAGGAGTGCCGCCGTGAACGATCCCGCCTTCGATCTGGTCCCCGAGAGCTCTCCGCGACCCCGCCAGGCCGCCAGCGCGGCGGTCCTCTTGCTCCGGACGCTGGCGCACCGCGGCGTCCGTGTCGCGTTCGGGATCCCCGGGGGCAGCGCCAGCCCCATCTTCGACGGTCTGAACGAAGTGCCGGAGATCCGCTTCGTCGCCACGCGTCACGAAGCGATGGCCGGCTTCGCCGCCACCGGCTACGCGCGGGCGACGGGGCGGCCCGCGCTCGTGCTGACGACGTCGGGACCGGGGTTGACCAACGCGATCACCGGGATGGCAGCGGCCACGCTGGAGGAACTGCCCGTCATCGTGCTCGCCGGCGAGATCGCGTCGGCAGCCGTCGCGCGCGGGGGATTGCAGGACGGGTCGCCGGCGGGCCTCGACACGCTCGGAACCGTTCGGTCGATGACCCGCTGGGCGACGACGCTGACGTCGGCAGACGCGGCTTCCGCGACCGCGGAGCGGGCCTGGCAACTCGCGACGGGCGAGCGGCCCGGCCCCGTCTACGTCGGAGTCCCTCTCGACGTGGGCAGCCGGGTTGCCGCCTTCCGTCCGCCGCTCGCGACGAGCGACCGGCCTCCCGCCATGCCCGACCTCGCCGCGTGCGATCGCGCCGTGCAGGCACTCCGCGGCGCGCGCCGGCCGCTCCTCTTGCTCGGCAACGGGGCGCGCTCCGCCTCGGTGGCCGCGCGTTCGCTCGCCGAGCGCCTGTCGCTGCCCACGGCGGTGACCGGCCACGCCAAGGGCGTCTTCCCCGAGAGCCATCGCCTCTATCTCGGCCTCATCGGCGTCGGGCAGCACCCTTCGGTGAGCGAGTACCTCCGCGAGCCACCCGACGTCGCGTGCATCGTCGGCTCGCGGCTGGGCGACATCGCCACCAACGGCTGGCAGACGCCCATCGCCGGCACGGTAGACACGATCCAGATCGACCGCGAGGCCCTGCTTCTCGGGCGGAACGTGCCGGTGACCCTCGGGATCGTCGGGGATGCGCGGGCGACGCTGGAGGCCATGCTCGAACACTGCCCGGCGGGCGTCCCGCCCGCACGCGACACACCTCGCTGCCGGAGCGTCCGGGCGGAGCTCGCGCACTCCGAGAGCATGCCTCTCAAGCCGCAGCGCGCCATCGCGGCGCTCGATCGCGCCTTCCCCGGTGCGATCTGGTGCTCGGACATCGGCGAGCACCTGACGATGGCGCTGCACTACCTTCGCGTCGACCGGCCCGATCGCTTCCATGCCATGACCGGTTTCGGTTCCATGGGGAGTGGAATCGGTGCCGCGATCGGGATGAAGCTCGCGCGACCGGACGCCACGGTCATCGCCCTCTGCGGCGACGGCGGCCTCGCGATGCACGCGGGCGAGATCCTCACCTGCGTCGAGCACGGCCTGGGTGTCCTCTTCGCCGTGTTCAACAACGGGTCGTGGGGAATGATTGATCAAGGGTTTCGGGCTGTTTATGGCCGCTTGCCTCCGGGGATGCCATCGCGCGTCGCCGACCTCGCGGCGGTGGCGCGAGGCTTCGGCGCCGAAGGCTTCGTCGTTCGTTCCGCCGCGGAGCTCGAACCGTCCTCGCTGCAATCGTTGGCTCGCACCGGCCGCCCGGTGGTGCTCGACGTTCGCATCGACGGGACCGAGTCTCTGACGTGCGAATCACGTGCCGCGACGGTGCGTCATTTTGCTCAGGGGGCCTAGCGCGCGGCGCTTACCCCCGGGACGATACCTGCCGTAGACTCGTGAAGGGATGGTTGTGAGCGACGACGTCATCGTGCTCTGGGTCCCCGACGAGGGGCGCGAGACCTTCCCGTGGTGGACGCGCACGCCCGCAGGCGTCCGTCTCATCGCGGTTGCTCCCGACGCCCTTGCGAGGGCCATCCCTGCGGCGGCGGCGCGGGGGCCCGTCGTCGCCGTGGTCGGAGGCGACCACCAGGCACACCGCGCCCTCGCGCTCGGCGCCGACGAGGTCGTGCGCGCGGGAGAGGCCACGGTTGCCAGCCTCTCGTCGGCCGTGGAGCGAGCACGGTTGCGAGGCATCGGTCGCGAGTCGCGCGAGCGTCCCCCCGCGGAGGCATCCGGCGTCGAGCTGCTGGCCGCGACCGTCGTCTGTCGCCTGGCCAGCCCGCTGGCCCTCGCCTCGGTCAATCTCGGCGTGCTCGAGCCGGCGCTCGGCGCCATTGCGAGGCTGGCCGACGCGTACGCCAGCAGCGCCGCGACCGGGCGAGACCTGGTCCCCACCTCGGAGATGCAACGCATCGTCGCGCTTCGCGCGTCGGCCCCGGCGACGTCGGCCCTCAACGCCACCGTTCGCGACCTGGCCGTCGCGCTGCGGGAAGCATCGAGCGCCGTCGCGCACGTGCACGCGCTCGTGGGCACGCAGGACGACGAGGAGACGGACCTCACGGTGACCATCACGCAGTTCGCGCAGCTCGTCCGGCCCGTGGTCGAGCGGGTCGCGGACCTGCACCTCGACGTGCCCGTCGTCGGCGTGCGCGTGTCGGTCGGTCGATCGCTGCTCGTCGAGGCGTTCTCGACTCTCCTGACGGAGTCGATTCGCTCGCTGAGCGAACGAACGCATCCCGGTGCGATCACCATGCGCGCCGAGCCGCGCGTGTCGGCTGCCCTCGTCGAGATCGTCGACAACGGCTCCGGCATGAGCGCCGTGGCACTGGCCGACGCGACCGAGCCGATCGCGGGCCGCCGGCGCGATGGCGCTCGGTCCGGGCTCGCGAAGCTGGCCGAGCGGCTGCGGCGAGCCGGCGGAGAGCTCCTGCTCGAGTCCGAGCCCGGCGTCGGGACCACCGCGCGAATCTTCGTTCCCATGGTGCTCTCGGAGCCGGCGCCGGACTCCGCGTCCAACTGAGCGGCATGGCGCGGGTACGGCGCGCAGCGGCCAAGGCGCCTTCGGGGCGAAGGGGGGCCGTGGAGAACGCGCGGCTCGCCCGGGTCACGGGGGCCGAGCCCACCGAGATGCTGGCCGCCGCACTGGCGACGCTCGGCGCCTCGTCGATCGACGATGCCCTCGACCGATTGACCGAGCTCCGGAAGGACCTCACCCGGCTCGCGATCCGCGACGCACGACGCGACGCCCGCCGTCCCGCGCCGCTGCCGGCCGGCATGGTGTACGAACCCGAGCTGGCGCGTGCTCGTCCCGATCGCAAGGACCACGAGATCCGCGGCAGGCTTCTCTACGGCGAGCTTCTCGGGAGGCACACGTTCTTCCAGGTGGCTGCGTGGTCGATCGCGGGGCTGCGGCTGTCGCGGCGCGACGCGACGCTCCTCGAGCACCTGGGCGTTAACACGCAGCTCCTCGATCCACGCATCTGGCCCCTCGCCGTCACGCGGCGCATCGCCCGCCGGGGAGCTCCGCTCGCGCGGTCCCTCGTCGGCGGGATCGCGGCGCTCTTCACGCCGAACATCACCGTCGAACCGGTGGCCGCGTTCATGCGGATCCTCGACGAGGCGCAGGCGGCGGTGGATGGAGGGACACCCGTCGCCGCCTTCGTCGAAGCACGACTCCGAGCCGGCCGCCGCTTCGCGGGCTTCGGGCGGCCCGTGCTCGGTCCCGACGAGCGTGTGCCGCACGCCTTGCGGCTGGCCAGGCGGTTCGGGCGAGGGTCGGGCGCCAGCGTCCGGCTCGCGCTGGCGATCGAGCGCGCCCTTCGCGAGTCAAAAGGGCTCGCCGTCAACTCCGCGGGCATCCAGGGGGCCATCATGCGCGACATGGGCTTCGCGCCGGCCGGCGCGGCCGCGTTCTGCGCGCTCTATTTCGTGGTCCCCCTCCTGGCCCACCACGCCTTCGTCGTCGAGCG
Source organism: Polyangiaceae bacterium (assembly GCA_036490515.1). Taxonomy (GTDB): domain Bacteria; phylum Myxococcota_A; class Polyangia; order Polyangiales; family Polyangiaceae; genus Palsa-1150. The sequence goes on along the minus strand of DASXDU010000011.1, from coordinate 1,033,679 downwards.
CCGGTAGGTCCGGGCACGCCGCGCCGTCACGGCGCGGGGCACGGTCACGCCGCGAAGTCACCGCGCGCGAGCGGCCCGGCTCGCGCCCTCGGTTCCGGACGCGCCGGGCCGCCCTGCCACGAGGTCCGCGACCTGGTCGGCCAGCTGGCCCACCAGATCGCTCATCGTGGCGACGAGGGCGGACGTCGAGGCGCCTCTCTCTCGGCCCTCGAGGCGGATGGCGCGCGTCGCGGCTGGCACGTGCGAGGCGCCCTTCTCCACGGCCAGCTCCGCCACGAGGCTCACCCGGCCGTCGTCGCCGATGCCGAGCTCGCGCACGTCGATCTCGACCGTCGCGTCCGCGTCGGCCGTGATCGCGCCGTCCTCGGTGAAGACGACGCTCCCCGCGAGCCGCTGCTCGAGGTCCTGCGCGAGGACGCGCCCGAGCATCTCGTCGAGCGGCGAGGCCCAGCGCTGCGTGTCGGCCACGCGCAGGCGGTGGTCCACGATGCGCTCGACGATCTCGGGCCGATCGAGGTACCCGGCGATGCCGGGACGCCGCAGCTCGACGGTGCGGACGAGGGAAGGCTGCGCGCTGCCGTTCGTGGGAGACAGCGCGTAGTAGGTCGACGGGGGCGAGGACCCGCATCCGCTCGCGCACGCGGCCCACGCGGCCAGCACGACGAGGACGGCCCACGGGCTGCGGCTCATCGCCCCTGCCTCTCGGCCCTTCCCCGGAGGAGCGCCTCCGGATGCCGATCGAGGTACTCGGTGAGGGCGCGTACGCTGCGGGCGGCGTCGTTCACCTCGCGCATCATGCGCTCGATGTCGTGCTGGAAGTCCGAGTTGGGACCGTAGCCGCCGGGCCCGAGCGTCCCGCTGGCGTCGTGGGCGACGAGCGACATCTGCGTCGCGATGCCCGGGAGCTGCGCGAGGGCAGGCACGGCGTCGGCGTCGACCGCGGCGGCGATGTGCTGGAGGCTCGCGAGAACCTGGTCGGCGTGCTCGCCGATCCGCTCGAACGGGATCTTGTCGAGCCGTTCGGCGACCGAGGCCAGCGACGCCGTCATGCTGTCGATGCCTGCCCCGTGGCTCGGCAGCACGATCGCGTCGCCTTCCCGCGGCAGGTCGCCTGCGGGCTTGTCCCCCGTGTACTCGATCGTCAGGTCCTTCGCGCCCGTCAGCAGGTTGCTCGACGCGAGCGTCACGCGCATCGCGCGGTCGGTGAACGCCCTGCGGACGGCGTCGGACGTCGCAGCGTCGCTCGCGGCGCCCCGGGCCAGAAGACGCTCGGGCTGGAGGCTGAAGGCGACGCGCGCCGAGAGCCCGTGATCGGCCGGGCGCGAGACGAGCCGTACGTCGGTCACGCTCCCCACCTGCACGCCCGCGATCTGCACGGGCGAGCCCGGCGACAGGCCCTCGACCGAGGTCCGGAAGTAGGTCACGTAGGGGATGTTGTCCCGGTAGAAGTCGTCGTCCGCTGCGGCCTTGTCCTCGTAGAGGCGGAAGCGCGTCGACTCGGGCGCGATCTCGCCGCCGTCGTCGGGGGGCGTCTCGAAGGCGATCCCTCCGCTGAGGAGCGTCTGGATCGACTCGACCTCGACGCGCATCCCCGCGGGCCCCGATGTCACCGACAGGCCCGACGCGTTCCAGAAGCGCGAGTGCAGGTGGACGAGCTTGTCGTAGGGCGCGCGGACGAACACCTTCAAGGTCAGCGGGCCGACGCCCGAGCCGAGGTCGTAGCTGAGGACCTCGCCGACCTCGACGTCCCGGCAGTAGACGGGCGACCCGCTCGTCAGGGCGCCGAGGCGCTTGGCCTCGAGCACGAACGTCTGGCCCGGCTCGTCGGACTGCCGGCCCGGAGGCTCGGGCAGCGCCTTGAACTCCGTCCGCTTCTTGCCGCCCGGATCGCCCGGGTCGACCTCGATGTACGCGCCCGAGACGAGCGTCTCGAGGCCGGTGAAGCCCCCTGCGTTGAGGCGTGGCCGGACGACCCAGAAGCGCGCGTGGTCGGTCAGCATCCCCTCGGTGCCCGCCTCCATGCGGATCGTCGCGACGACGCTCTTCATGTCCTTCGCGAGGTGGACGCTCTGCACGGTCCCCACCGTCACGGCCTTGTGCTTGACCGTGGTCTGATCGGGCGTCAGGCCGTCGGCGGTCCCGAGGACGAGCGTCACCTCCTTGCCGTGGTTCGCGATGGAGGTCCACGCGAGGTAGGCGACCAGCGCGGCCGCGACGACGGGGATGAGCCAGACCGGCGAGAGGCGACCGTGGCGCTTCACCTTCGCCGTGGTGGGCTCGGTCGAGGGCTCCGTCTCGTGCTCCGTCGTGGGCCGGGGATCAACCTGGGGCAAGGGCCACCTCCCGTACTTCGAGCGCCTCTTGCCCGCGGCCCGCGGCGTCCCACATGACGCGCGGATCGAAGAGCTCCGTTGCCAGCATGGTGAGCACGACCACCGCGCAGAACGCCGCGGCGCCCGTGCCGGGCGAAACCGTCGCGATCCGACCGAAGCGGACGACGCCGACGAGCACCGAGAGCGTGAAGATGTCGATCATCGACCAGCGCCCGATGAAGCGGACGAACCGGAAGAGGCGCGTCCGCCCGGGGAGCAGGGAAGGGGAGCGGCGATGGGTCATGACGAGCATCGCCGTGAGGGACACGAGCTTGAGGACCGGGACGACGATGCTGGCGAGCAGCACGATGACGGCCAGCGGCCACATATGGTCCTGCGCCAGCTCGACGACGCCGTGGAGGATCGTCGTCGGGCCGCCGCGCCCGAGGCGCTCGACGGTCATCACGGGAAGGACGTTGGCCGGGACGTAGAGCAGGGCCGCCGCGACGACGAGCGCCCAGACCCGACCGAGGCCCCCCTCGCGCGCCGAGAGCCGGTGCAGGCACCGCGGGCAGCGCTCGCCTTCCTTGGCGTTCGCGACGTGGCGGCACGCGACGCAGCCGATGAGCTTCGCGTCCCCGCTCGCGCTCCTCGGGGCGCGGTTACGCCCCGGGCGTGGCGACCCTGCGTCGAGCGACTGCCAGATCGCCTCGCGATCGATCGTCGCGTCGACGGCCACCAGGGTCAGCATCGTGCCGCCGAGGGCAGCGGCGGCGAGGCCGACGTGGACGGTCGCGAGCGCCTGGAGGCGCGTGTACGCGACGAAGCCCCCGAGGAGGAACACCTCGACCATCGCCCACGGCGTGATGCGCTCCATCCACCCGAAGAGCCACGCGAGCCAGCGATTCGGGTGCGCCGTGCCCACGCCGAAGAGGACGGCGAGCTCGACGAGGAGCTTCGCGGCCGGGACCACCACCACGGTGACGACCACGACGAACGCCAGCAGCGGCAGGCCCTCGTCGCGCAGCGCGCTCGGCCCCGAGAACACGGTCGCGCGCGCGGATCGACCGAGCAGGTGCAGCTCGACGAGGGGGAGCGTCAGGGCGAGCAGGAGGAGGAGCGCCGCGCCCACCGCGTTAAGGCGAGCGAACAGGAGGGAGCGGGAATCGACCCTGCGGAGCATCGCGTCGCACCGCGCGCACACGGCGGCCTCTCCGTCGGGTAGGTCGGGCAGGCGCTGGAAGAGCCCGCAGTCGCGGCACTCGCGCCAACGCGGGAGATCGTCGAGGAGGACCGCTTCCATCGCGCGCGAGCGCGCAAGGGAGCACGAGCTGGGCCAATGCCGGGCGCGGAGGGGGCGGGGGAGGCGGAGGCGGACTCGGACCCGGACCCGGACCCGGACCCGGACCCGGACCCGGACTCGGACTCGGACTCGGACTCGGACTCGGACTCGGACTCGGACCCGGACTCGGACCCGGACCCGGACCCGGACTCGGACCCAGAGTCCGACTCAGACTCGGAGTCCGTGTCCACATCTGAGTCCGTGTCGGAGTCGGAGTCCGAGTCTGGGTCTGGGTCGGAGTCCGAGTCCGTGTCGGAGTCCGAATCCGAATCCGATCCGCCCTCGCCGGCCGTGCGGGTCATCGGTCTCTCCTGCATGCCGGACGCGAAACAACCGCGCCCAGCGCCCCGCGTGGCGTGCGATCGGCGAGGCGCAGGGCACGGTTCTTTCGCTGGGGGGGGCATGCAGGAGAGACCGATGACCCGCACACCCTTTCAGCTCTTCGATACGGCCGTTCACGCGATCGAGGTGCTTCGGCCGGTGGTTGCTCGCGTTCGTCAGTGCGATCGCGACCTTGGCGAGCAGCTCCGGCGGGCGCTCAGCTCCGTCGCGCTCAATGTTGCCGAGGGGAATTCCAGCGAAGGCGGCCTGCGGCTCTCGCGCTTCTCGTCGGCCGCGGGGTCCAACAGCGAGGCGCGGGCGGCGCTGCGCGTCGCGGTCGCCTGGGGCTACGTCACTCCGGAGCACGTCGAGCCGGGCGAGCGGCTGCTCGACAGCGTCGCGGCCATGCTCTTCCGGCTCGGCGCCCGGCGGTGAGGGCCCATCCGGGGCAGACGCGCGTCCTCTTTGCTCATGGGTGCGTCCATCTCGTGGAGACGCGCGTCCTTCTCGTTCATGAGCGCATCCATCTCGCGGAGACGCGTACCCGTCTCGTTCATGGGCGCGGCCATCCTGCGGAGACGCGTGCCCATCTCGTTCATGGGCGCGGCCATCCTGCGGAGACGCGCATCCTTCTCGCTCATGGGCGCGCCCATCCTGCGGAGACGCGCGTCCATCTCGCTCATGGGTGCGTCCATCCCACGGAGACGCGCGTCCATCTCGCTCATGGGTGCCTCCATCCCGCGAAGACGCGCGGCCATCCGGCTCGTGGGCATGCCCATCCGGCGCAGACGCGCGCGTCTCTGCCAGAAGGATGCGCCCATCCGCGAGAAGGACGCGGTCATGAGCCGGATGGCCGGGGTCATGGGCGAGATGGGCGCACCCATGAGCCGGAAGGCTGCGCCCCTTCGCTTCATGGGTGCATCGCTTTGCGTGAAGGACGCGGCCCTCTGCTTCGGCGGCGAGCCCCTTTGCGAAAGGAACACCCGCCTCCGCGAGAGGGCCGTGGCCCTTCCGCGAAGGGCACCGACCGTGAGGCGAAGAAGCACGCCCTTGACGAGGAGGACCTGGCGCCTCCGCCGGAGGGCCCGACCCCTCCCGCGGAAGGCCCAGCCCATCTCGCAGAAGGCTCGACCCCTCTCGCAAAAGGGCCCGCCCCTCCGGCGAACGGCCCCGCCTCTCCTGCAAAGAGCTCCCTCCCTCACGCGAAGCCGCGCCCCCACGAGCGAGACGCTCGCGCCCATCCCGCGGACGATTGCGGGCACGCGACGGAAGTCTGGCCCTAGGGTGCGGCCGGCCGTGCCCCTGGGTCGGGCACCCGCGATGATCGACTTGAAGGACGGCCAGTGGAAGCGCCTCTACAAGGAGGTGTTCCTCTATGCCATGCGCAGGAGTCCACGAAGTCGGAGAAGCGGAGGTGGACCGCGCGCGACCACGCGCAGGAGGCGGTCCAGCGTGCGTGCGAGCGCGCTGTCTGCGCCTGGCCCTCCTCGCGCGCGGCGAGGTCGAGCCCGAGAAGCAGGCCGCCCGCCTGGGCGTTCCCATCGAGGAGATCTACAATGCAAGGAAGCGGCGCCAGAGGGCGCGCGACCGCGTGAACGAGATGTACCGCGCAGAGCTCGAGGACGAGGGGAAGAAGAAGCGATGACGCCGCAGCTCGAACCCCACGAGGTGTGGGCCGTCGTCGAGGCGCAGGCGGACGAGGACGCCGCGCACGACGCGGAGATGCGCGCGATCGCCGCGATGAGCGACGCGGACCTCGAGGCGGAGCTCCGGAAGCTGGGCGTCGATCCGGACGAAGTGGCCGGCTGGGCGGAGGCCGCGCGCGACACGAGCGAGGCACGCGACGAGCGTGCGACGTCCGCGGGGTTGACCGTGCCGACCGGGGGGCCGGGCATCGTCGCGGACCGCGCGAAGGATTCCGCGCGCCGACGGAGGCTCGTCCTCGCGCTGGCCGCCGCCGGTGCAGCGGCTGCGGCGGGCGGGTACGTCTACGGTACGCGGCAGCCGGAGCCCTCGCCGCCGGTCGTGCCGACGGTGCCTACGGCGACAGTGCAGCCCGCACCCACGTCGACCGCGCCCCGCGACGCGGTTGCCGCCGCGGCACTGCGAAAGCGCGCGAGCGCGGCGTGCGACGCGAAGCAGTGGAGGGAGTGCCTCGCGCTCCTCGACGAAGCGGCGGAGAAGGACCCCGCGGGCGACGACGCGAGTGACGTGCAGGCGCCCGTCGATGCGCGCGTTCTTCATCGCGTTCATCGCGTATGTGCGGTCGGCGTTCGGGAATTCCCCGGACGTTCTCGCCGATTTCGGGCTCAGCCCGAAGAAGGCACGCACGCCCCTCACGGTGGAGCAGAAGGCCGCTGCGGCTGCCAAGCGCAAGGCGACTCGCCAGGCGCGTGGCACCCGTGGGCCGAAGGCGAAGCTTTCCGTGACAGGAAACGTGACGGGAGTCATCGTGACTCCCGTGACGGCTTCGCCGGCGGTGGGGTCTGCAGAGACGACGTCGAGTGCTTCGAGCGCACCCAGCACGGGTAGCGCCTCGAAGTAAGGCCGACGTCACGAGGCGCCTGCGATGCTCGCGAGAGCTCGCGTGCGGCGTGAACCTCATCGCGCCGCGAAGCCAGCGCCACCCAGGGCCGGGATGCGCCGCTCGTCCACCACGAGAGCGGAGCTCCCGGCCCTTTTTTTTCGCTCGGCGAGCGCGCGCCGGAAGAAGCGCAGGACGTCACCCACGGTCTCCGCCGGCGCCAGGTCCTCGACCGGGAGCTCCACTCCGAGCGCTTCCTCGATCTCCGTCGCGATGAGCACGAGCTCGAGCGGCGTCAGATCGAGATCGGCGTCGAGGCGGAGCCAGGGATGAAGGTGCCTCGCGGGAACACCCGCATGGCGGACGATGGTCCTGCGAACGAGCTCGTACGACGGACTGCGCATGATGAAACCTCCGTGGCTGCGTCCCCACGTGTCAGCGCGCGGGGCGCGGGTGGGCTTCCCCGCGAAACACGTCGAAACATCACGCGTGGCGCGCACGCCACGGCCTCGGACGGACCCGCGGCCTCACGGTCCTCCTTCGCCGGGAGGCCCGCCGCCCGGTCCTCCGTCGCCTGGCGGGCCGCCGCTCGGGCCACCATCCGCACCGGGGTTCGTCGCGTCGTACGTGGCGGTGATCGGGAGGAAGATCGTCACGGACGCCGTGTAGCCGCTCGTGTCGTCGCCCGTGAGCGTCAGGTGGTTGGCGCCGTCTTCCTGCTGGGAGTACACGCGGTCGCTCGCGTTCGTCGTCGGGTTCGTTCCCTCGGAGCTGTAGGGCGCCACCGTCGTGTAGAGCGTGTCGATGAACGTCTGGTCGAAGAAGAGCTGCGTCGTGTTGGTCTCGTCGGTCGTCGACGAGGCCTCGCTGTACGACGAGCGGACCCGCAGATGGATGTGCGTGGTCCTGCCCGCGTACCAGCCGGGGATGATCGTGGTGAAGGTCACCTGGCCGTTCGCGCCGGTCAGCTGGTAGCCGCGGAGCCATTGATCGCTGGAGGTGCTCTCGGACGCGATGTCCGAGTACACGCCGGACGCGTTGCAGTGCCAGATGTCCACCTGGGCGCCGGCGTACGGCGCGCACGCGTTGTCCGCGTCGAGTACGTTCACGGTCAACGTCAGGGGGACCCCGGGCTGCGTGCTCGTCCCGTCGAGGTTCGAGGTGACGTCGCTCCGGTCGAACCCCGTGGCGCTGTCGTCGGCGAAGTACGGGCCGATCTCGCCTTCGGGCGTGGCGTTGCAGGCGGCCGCCTCCCCCGTTGCCCCGTCCTGGGCGCCCATTGCGCCTTCCGGATTGGAGGCGTCCCCGGGCCCCGCGTCGGTCCCCGCTCCCGACGCAGCGCCCTCGGAGCCCCCGCAGCCGACGGCCAGGCCCACTCCGATCAGCGCGGCGAGCGCGCTCCGGCGGGTCAACTCTTCTCGCTCGTCCGTGTCGATGGTCATGCTCGCTCCGTTCACCGTGATTGGTGGCACGGCGCACGTCCCCTGGAGCACGCCGAAACGATTCGAAACAATTCGCGGCGCCCACGGCCCCTCGGCGCGTGCCACGATGCGAGCCATGGCAGTGGGCGCAGCTCGTTGGCCCCTCGCATGGAGGCTCTCCGCGATCGGGGTCGCCCAGCTCGTCCTCCTCTCGATGGTGTTCATGGGCGTCGGCCGGCTCGTGAACGGAGCTCCTCCGGAGCACGGACCGCGCGGCGATCAGGGCCCGCCGCCGGACGTTCCCGGCGCGCGCCCCGAGCTCGGCCACCACGGGCATCCGCCGGTCTCGCCCCTGGAGACGCTGTTCTGCGGCGGGCTGCTCATCGTGGGAATGGGCTCGTTTCTGACCGCCCGCTGGATCGTCCGCCCGCTGCGCGATCTGGCGCGGGTCGCCGGCGCGTTCGGAGCCGGTGACCTTCGTGCGCGGAGCGAGCTGGCGCGAAACGACGAGATCGGGGATCTCTCCCGCGCGTTCGACGACATGGGAGGGCGCGTCGAGCGACTGGTGCTCGCCGAACGAGAGCTCCTGGCCAACGTCTCGCACGAGCTACGTACGCCGCTCGCCCGCATCCGCGTCGCCCTCGACATCGCCGGGGAGGGCGAGGCCGAAGCGAGCCGCATCTCGATGACCGAGATCGGCCGGGACCTCGCCGAGCTCGAGACGCTGATCGACGACATCCTCACGACCACCCGGCTCGAGGTCGGAGGCGGTCCGTCCATCGCTGCCGCGCTTCCGCTTCACCCGGAGGAGATCGGCGCCGACGTGCTCTGCGAGCGTTCGGCGGAGCGGCTCCGCGCGCGCCACCCGGGCCGCCCGCTCGAGGTGGACGTGGAGGCCGGCTTGCCGCTCGCCGAGGCCGATCCCGTGCTCTTCAGGCGTGTGTTCGACAACCTCCTCGAGAACGCCCACAAGTACTCGCCCGACCCCGGCGCGGCGATCCGGCTGCGCGCCTTCCGCGGGGGCGGGGGCGTCGTCTTCGAGGTCGAGGACCACGGAATCGGGATCGAGCAGGACGACCTCGCGCACGTATTCACGCCGTTCTTCCGCGGAGACCGCAGCCGAACGCGCGGCTCGGGCGGGGTCGGCCTGGGGCTCACGCTGGCCAAGCGCATCGTCGAGGCGCACGGCGGGCGCATCGAGCTGGCGAGCCGCGCCGGCCGGGGGACCACCGTCCGCATCGAACTCCCGGTTCACGCGTCGTCGATGAGGACGTAACCGACTCCGCGCACGGTCTTCAGCCGGCGCGGGTTGCGCGAGTCGTCTCCCAGCTTGTGCCGGAGGCGCGACACGTGAACGTCGATGGATCGATCGAACGACTCCTCCGCGTTCCCGTGCACGAGCTCGAGCAATTGCTCGCGGCTGAGTACGCGGCCCACGCGCTCCGCGAGGACGCGCAGCAGCGCGAACTCGAACGTCGTCAGCGCGAGCGGGACGCCCGCGAGCGTCGCCGTCATCGTCGACGCGTCCACGACGAGATCGCCCGCCTGGAGGCGGCCCCTCGGCGGACCGGTTCTTCCCCGGGCACGCCTCGCCTGCGCGCGGATGCGCGCGAGGAGCTCGCGTGACGAGAACGGCTTCGGAACGTAGTCGTCGGCGCCGCCCTCCAGCCCGACGACGCGATCGCCCTCCTCCGTGCGCGCGGTGACCATCACGATGGGCACGTCGAGATGCCGGCGCAGCGCTCGGCAGACCTCCACGCCGTCGAGCCCCGGCAGCATGAGGTCGAGGAGGACGACGTCCGGCCGTACCCGGAGGACCTCGGCCACCGCGAGGTCTCCGCTCGGGACGAGGGCGACCTCCACTCCGTGCGAGGAAAGGTACTGTGCGGTGAGCCGGCCCAGCCGCTCGTCGTCCTCGACGTACACGACCCTGAGACGCTCGGCGTCGCTCGCCACCACCGCAACGTAGCTCGCCAGCGCCCTTCTCGCCTCGATGGGCCGGAGGTCCCCGCGCGACGGGGGCCCGCACGCCCCTCACGCTGCTCAGCGTGCCTTGTGGGTGACGAGCGGGAAGTCGATGTCCGTCTTCGCGACCTCGTTGAGGTAGTTCGTGAAGATTGTGAGGACGACGTTGGTGACGACGTCGACGATCTCCGGGTCGCCGAGGCCCGCAGCGCGCGCGGCGACGACGTCGTTCTCGCCGATCCGCCCGCGACGGTCGACGATCGAGCGGGCGAGCGCGAGGACGGCGGCGAGGCGGGGCTCGTCCGACCTGGCCTCACGCGCGGCGTCGATCGCGCCCTCGGTCAGCCCGGCGCCCTTGCCGAGGAGCGTGTGCGCCGAGAGACAGTAGTCGCAACCGTTCGCCTCGGAGACGGCGAGGGCGATGGCCTCGCGCTCGCGTGCAGAGAAGTGCGTCTTGGCGGTAGCGCCGAACATCGAGACGAGGGCCTCGAGCGACGCAGGGGACTGCGCGGCGACGCGGAACAGGTTCGGGACGAGCCCGAGGCCCTTCTCGACGCCCTCGAGCAGCGGCTTGACGGTGTTCGAGGCGGTGGACGGATCGATGGCTGCGATGCGGCTCATGGGAACTCCTCTCGGTTCGACGACGGCGTCGTGGCCGTCGCCTTCGGTCGTGGACGAGAAGATGAAGCCGATCGCGCGTGAAATGAATGGCCAGCAGCCGAAACATGTCGTTGCATGGGCTGCAACAATCGTGGACCGTCTGGACGCCCTGCGCGCCTTCGTCGTCGCCGTGGACCGCGGGAGCCTCACGGCCGCGGCGGGCGTCCTCCAGCGCTCGCTCCCCTCGGTCTCACGTGCGATCGGCTCGATCGAGGAGCGCGTGGGCGCGCGCCTTCTCCAGCGCACGACGCGATCGCTCAAGCTCACCGAGGCCGGCGAGCGTTACCTGCTCGTCGTCCGCCGCGTCCTCGCGGAGCTCGAAGAGGCCGACCAGGGCGAGGGGGCGGTCGTCGAACCGCAGGGGTTGCTCACGGTGACCGCGCCGCTGGCGTTCGGTGCGCTCCACGTCCGCCCGGTCGTCGACGCGTTCCTCGCGAAGTGGGCCGCGGTGCGCACGCGCCTCGTACTCCTCGATCGCGTGGTCAGCGTCGTGGAGGAGGGCGTGGACGTCGCGGTTCGCATCGCGCACCTGCCGGATTCGTCGCTGGTCGCGACGGGGCTCGGCTGCGTGCGGCGGGTCGTCGTTGCGAGCCCGGCGTACCTCGAACGCCACGGCCGACCGCGCCGGCCGGCGGACCTCGCTGCACACCGGTGCATCGCTTCCACCGCGGTCACGCCGAGCGACACGTGGACGTTCGGCGCGCGGCGTGAGGGCGAGCGGCCGAAGCACGTCCGCGTGCGGCCCGTGTCGAGCGTCAACGTCGCCGAGCCCGCGATCCACTCGGCGCTCGAGGGGGCGGGTGTGGCGTGCGCCCTCTCGTACCAGGTGAAGGAGCACCTCGCTGCGGGTACGCTCGTTCGCTTGCTCGGCGCGTTCGAGCCGCCGCCGGTTCCCGTGCACCTCGTCTATCCCGCAGCGAGCGCGCGCACGGCGAAGGTTCGCGCCTTCGTCGAGCTCGCCGCGCCGCGCCTGCGGGAGGCTCTTCGCTGACCTCCACACGAATGGACGAGATATCCTCGGCGCCGATGCTCGCCACCACCGTCGCCGAGTACCTTGCCTCCGTTCCGGCCGAACGCCGCGCCGCGATCTCGGCAGTCCGCAACGTCGTCCGCAAGAACCTGGGTGCGGGGTACGAGGAGGGAATTCAGTACGGAATGATCGGCTGGTTCGTCCCGCACGCGGTGTTCCCCGCGGGCTACCACACCGATCCGAAGCAGCCGCTGCCCTTCGCGGCGCTCGCGTCGCAGAAGAACCACATGGCGCTCTACCTCATGGGCATGTATTGCGGCTGCACGGAGGCGCCCGGCGGTCTGACCACGGACGCGCAGTGGTTCCGTGACGCCTGGGCGAAAACCGGCAAGAAGCTGGACATGGGAAAGGCGTGCCTCCGCTTCAAGAAGGTCGAGGATCTCGCGCTCGACGTCGTCGGAGAGGCCATTCGCCGCATCCCGGCGAAGACGTACGTGAGGCGCTACGTCGAATCGCTGGCTGCGGCGAAGTCGAAGCGCGCGGGCACGAAGCCCTCCTCGCGCAGGGCGGCACGCACTTCGAGCTCCCGCCGTCCGTGAAGCTCCTCGCGGGTCGCCGTCAGGACCGGAAGACCCCGCGCGCGCGAAGCTCTTCGACGATTGCTTCGATCGACGCGTCCGGCGACGGCACGACGACGCGCTCGGCGTCCCTCGCGCCGGGCGCTGCCGACGGATCCGCGCTGGCCTGGCCGACCCCCGCCACGACGATGCTGATGAGCCCGAGCCTCTGGCACACGCCGAGCGCCGCGACGTCGCGTCCTTCGAGCACATGCGCCGTGTGTCCGTCGTCCCAGAGGCGGCGCTCGAGGGCGCGCGCGAGCTCTTCCTGGCGTACGTGGTCGGGGCCCGTCATCACGACGACCGCCGCGTTCTGCCCGAGGCGCTTCGCGCGTTCCTCGGCCGTCACGCCCTCGCCCGTGGCTGACGCGCCCGGCTCGTGCGCGCCCGGGCCGCGGATCATGCCGGCCCCGTCGGTCCCGTTGGTCATGCGGTCGACGAGGATGAAGGCCCCCGTGGCGTGGCAGGCGGCGTAGGCGTCGAAGACGAGCGGCCGCGCGGCGGTGAGGCTCACGCGCCCGATGTCGTTGAGGCCGAGCGAGCGCGCCGGATGCCGCTCGAGCGTCGTCACGTCGACCCGGTCGTGGATCTCGCTCACCTCGGCGGAGACCATGCGGGTGCCGTGCTTGAGGAGGTACGACGCGCCGACGCGCAGCGGAGCCTCGTTCATCCACACGACGTCGGCCTCGATCGAGCGTGCGACCCGAGGCCGGCCCTCTCCGGCGCCGACGATCGTGTCGCCGCGCCCGACGTCGACCTCGTCGGCGAGCGTGAGGGTGACCGCGAGCGGCGCCGCGGCCTCCGCGAGATCGCCGTCGTACGTCACGACGCGCGCGACCTTCGTCGAGCGCCCCGAGGGCAGGCAGACGACGGTCGCCCCCGGCCGCACGACGCCCGAGGCGATCGTCCCGGCGAACCCGCGGAAGCCGAGGTCCGGTCGCAGGACGTACTGCACGGGGAAGCGCAGCGCCTCGAGATCGCGCGAGCGCGCGAAGGGCACCGTCTCCAGGTACGCGAGGAGCGGCGGCCCCTCGTACCAGGGCATGCGCTCGCTGCCGGCGACGACGTTGTCGCCCTGGAGCGCCGACATGGGGATGTACTGGATGCTCGCGAACCCCAGCTTCTCCGCGAAGGGCTGGTACTCCTGCCGGATCGCTTCGAACACGCTGCGCTCGTAGCCGCGCAGGTCCATCTTGTTGACGGCGACGATCACGTGCCGGATGCCGAGCAGCGCGGCGATCGTGCTGTGCCGGCGCGTCTGCGGGAGCACGCCGAGGCGCGCGTCGACCAGGATGACCGCGAGGTCCGCCGTGGACGCGCCCGTCGCCATGTTGCGCGTGTACTGCTCGTGGCCCGGCGTGTCGGCGATGATGAACTTGCGCCGGTCGGTCGCGAAGTAACGGTACGCGACGTCGATGGTGATCCCTTGCTCGCGCTCGGAGACGAGGCCGTCGACGAGGAGGCTGTAGTCGATCGCGCCGCCCGCGGAGCTCCGCTTCGCGGAGTCCCGGCGAAGAGCGTCGAGCTGATCGTCATGCACGACGTTCGAGTCGTGGAGCAGGCGGCCGATGAGGGTGCTCTTGCCGTCGTCGACGCTGCCGCACGTGAGGAAGCGAAGCAGCTCCTTCTTCTGCTGGAGCGCGAGGTACGCCTCGACGTCACCGTCGAGGAGCTGCTTCTCCGGGACGCCCCGCACTAGAAATACCCCTCGCGCTTCTTCGTCTCCATCGACCCCTTCTCGTCGTGGTCGATCATCCGCCCTTGCCGCTCGGAGTGGCGGGTCAGGAGCATCTCGCGGATGATCTCCGGGAGCGTCGTCGCGGTGGACTCGATGGCGCCGGTGAGCGGGTAGCAGCCGAGCGTGCGGAAGCGCACGACGCGCTGCTCGGGCACCTCTCCGGGGAGGAGTCGCATCCGCTCGTCGTCGACCATGATGAGCGCGCCGTCGCGCATCACCACCGGCCGCCGCGCCGCGAAGTAGAGAGGCACGATGGGGATCTTCTCGAGGTGGATGTACTGCCAGACGTCGAGCTCCGTCCAGTTGGAGAGGGGGAAGACGCGGATGCTCTCGCCCTTGTGGATCCTGCCGTTGTAGAGGTTCCAGAGCTCGGGCCGCTGGTTCTTCGGGTCCCACTGGCTCGCGCGGTCGCGGAACGAGTAGACGCGCTCCTTGGCGCGGCTCTTCTCCTCGTCGCGGCGCGCGCCGCCAAACGCGGCGTCGAAGCCCCACTTGGCGATGGCCTGCACGAGGGCGTGGGTCTTCATGACGGTCGTGTAGCGCTGGCTGCCGTGATCGAAGGGGTTCACCCCCTGCGCCTCGGGCGCGCGGTTCGTGTGGACGAGGAGCTCGAAGCCGTTGGCGCGGGCGAACTCGTCGCGGAAGGCGATCATGTCGCGGAACTTCCACGTCGTGTCGATGTGGAGGAGCGGGAAGGGGAGCTTGCTCGGGTGGAACGCCTTCTGCGCGAGGCGCACCATGACCGCCGAGTCCTTGCCGATGGAGTAGAGCATCACCGGGTTCTCGAACTCGGCCGCCACCTCGCGCAGGATGTGGATGCTCTCGGCCTCGAGCGCCTTCAGGTGGGTCAGGGAAGCAGACATTCTCGCCGCCTCGGGCCGGCCCGGGCACGGTTCGCAGTCAACGCAAGCCCGCTTGGTAGCACGCGACGCGGCTGGCATCGAAATGGCCGGCCCGAGCGCGTCGAGCCGTGGGTATGGCGCGTCCGGACAGCGCTACGGCGCGCAGCAGATCGTCTGTTGCCCGGTGAGCTGGAGGTTCTGCGCGGTCGACGAGCCGCTCGACGCGCACGCGAGGTTCTGCGGCGAGCTCGCCGCGTACTTGTACGAGTTGAAGGTGTTGCCGCTTCCCGCGTGGCACTGGCCGTCGACCGGGAGCTGCGTCTGGTTGTCCTTGCAGTTCCCGTCCGTGTAGAGGTCCATCGTCCCCGTGCACGTCGCGGTGACGTTGCATCCGCAGGCCGAGCACGTGTAGCTGACGCTCGTCCCGGTGATGTGCTGCTGGCTGAAGTCCGACCCCGACGGGCAAGCCTGCGAGCCGCTCTTGATGATGCACGCCTGAAACGGCGACGTGAACGTGGGCGTGCACTGGCTGCCTGTACACCCGCTGCCCGCTCCGTTCGTCTGGCATGCGCGGTCCTGCGCGCCGAAGGTGACGTTCGCCGTCTCCGCGGTGCCCGCGGAGGTGCACTGCCCGGTGACAGGAGGCGGATCGTACTGAAGGTCGATGCTCGAATAGGAAAGGGCGAGGATACCCGTGTACATGTCCGTGCCGCAGCTCCCCGGCGGCGAATTCCCGTTGCTCGCCGGGGACCCCGCGGAGCCGCACTGGCCGGGGGGCCCGCCGGCCCGGATGTCGTAGAAGACGTCGATCGTGCCGTCCTCGCAGGTGGGCTGGCCCTGGATCTCGCACGTCCCGCACGCGCACCCGTTGCTCGCGTTGGGGCTCTCGAAGAGGTCCGACGGGTTGTCGTAGCCGCTCGGGCACGAGGTCGTGTGGTCGCCGACGACGGCGACGAAGCTCCAGCCGCCCGGGATCGTGTAGCAACCGGTCGCGCTCGAGCAGCCGCCGCCGGTGTCCGGTGGCGGTGTCGTGTCGGGTCCGACGTCGGCGGGCGAGTCGGTAGGCGCGTCCGGCGCCGTGGAGTCGCCGCTCGATCCGTCCACTGGCACCGTGCCGTCGGGGCCACCATCGCTCCCCGACCCGGAGCTGCTCGCACCGCTGCTCGAGGTCCCACCGCTGCTCGAGGTGCTACCGCTGCTCGACCCGCTCCCGCTGCTCGACGCACTTCCGCTGCTGGAAGCGCTTCCGCTCGAGCCGGTCCCTCCGGAGCTCGTGCCGCCACCCTCGGACGACGCGACGGCGTCCCCCTTGGAGCCGCCGTCGGACGAGGTGTCGGCGATACCACTGACGCTCAGGCCACACGCCGCCAGCGTGGCGGCGGCGAGAGCAGTCGTGACAAGGGAAGAAATTGTCCGCATCGTGATAGTGATTTTACCGCACGCACCAGTGCCAGCCGTCTCATTTCCGTGCTGCATTGCGGCAGTCGATTTCGCCGTCGGCAGCAGCTCTTGCCCTTGCGCGGGGGTGGGTTCGTGTCGCAAAGAGCTGCCATGCAGCGATCCGCCATCCTCGGCGTCGGCCATTACGTGCCGTCGCGCGTCGTCACCAACCATGATCTCGCCAAGCTCATGACCACGTCGGACGAGTGGATCGTCCAGCGGACGGGCATCAAGGAACGCCGGTACATCGAGCATACGGGCATCGGCGCGAGCGACCTAGCGGTCCCCGCCTGCAACATGGCGCTCGAGCACGCTGGCATCGGCGTGAAGGACGTCGACGCGATCGTCTTCGCGACCCTCTCGCCGGACCACAACTTCCCCGGGGCGGGCTGCTTTCTCGCCGACAAGCTGGGCCTGCCGGGCGTGCCGGCGCTCGACGTGCGCAACCAGTGCTCGGGCTTCCTCTACGGCCTCTCGGTCGCCGACGCGTGGGTGCGCGCGGGTGTCTACAAGAACGTGCTGCTCGTGGGGGCCGAGGTGCATTCGACGGGGCTCGACTTCTCCGATCGCGGTCGCGACGTGGCCGTGCTCTTCGGCGACGGCGCGGGCGCGGCGGTCGTCGGTCGGGCGACGCGCGAAGGGCAGGGGGTGAAGTCCTTGCGCATACACGCCGACGGCTCCGGCGCGCGGGACCTCTGGATCGAGGCGCCGGCGAGCGCGTACGACCCGCGGCTGACGCCGCAGATGCTCGAGGAGGGCCGGCACTTCCCGGCGATGAACGGCAAGCAGGTCTTCCGCTGGGCGACCGAGAAGATGCCGGAGGTGGTGAACGAGGTGCTTCGCGACGCCGAGGTCGACGTGGGCGCCATCGACCTCTTCGTGCCCCACCAGGCGAACCTCCGCATCAACCAGCTCGTCTGCCAGAAGCTCGGCATCCCCGAGGCCAAGGCCGTCGCCGACATCGAGCGGTACGGCAACACGACGGCGGCGACCGTCCCCCTGGGCCTCAGCGGCGCGTGGCGCGAGGGCCGGTGCGATCGCGGCTCGACGGTGCTCCTCGCGGCGTTCGGCAGCGGCTACACGTGGGGCGGAGCGGTCGTCACGCTGTAGGGCGCGCCTTGGGGTAAAGAGGGGGACGTGCCCAGGCCGTCCCCCGCCCGCCTCGCGCGCGCGCTGAAGGCGCGTCTGCCCGTCTCGCGTAGCGGCTGGGCGTTGCTCGCGGCGAGCGCGCTCGCGGTGGCGACCGTTCTCGCGACGATCGGCTACGTGCTCGGCCCGCTCGCCGCGCACGCGCACGGCTACGGTCGCCACGACTGGGACCTCATGGAGTCCCGGCGCTACCTCGTCGTGAAGTCGCTCCTGCGCTTCCACGAGTTGCCGTTCTGGAATCCGTACGCGTGCGGCGGGCATCCGGCATGGGGCTCCCCCGACGGGGTGCCGGAGCTCGTCGCGCCCTGGCTGCCGGCGTACCTCGCGCTGTCCTTGCCCGTGGCGACACGCGTCGAGGTCCTCGCGTCGATCGCCTGGTGCGCGCTCGGGGCCTGGCTCCTCGCGTCGCGCTTCACGCGAAGCGCCGCGGCGCGCGCGCTCGTCGTCGTCCTCTTCGCCGTGAACGGGCGCTTCACGCTGCAGCTCGTCGCCGGGCACGGGTGGCACCTCGCCTACGCGTGGACGCCGTGGGCGATCTTCCTCTTCGACCGCGCCCTCGGGCCGCGGGGCACACCTGGCCCGGCGCGCCCGCGCGACGCCACGTGGACCGGCGCGTGCCTCGCGATGATGCTCTACACCGCGGGCATCACGCCCCTCGTGCAGACCATCGTGGCGCTCGCCGTGTACGCGCTCGTCGTCGCGATCGCGTCGAGATCCGCGCGCCCCGCCGGCATGCTCGCTCTTGCCGGAGTCGTCGCCGCGGGACTTTCGGCGCCGAAGCTCCTGCCGGTGATCGACGTCGTCCGGCGCTTCCCACGCGCCGTCGCGTCGACGGACACGCTGAACCCGACCGAGATCGTCGCGATGCTCACCAACCGCGAGCAAGGGTTCGCGATCGGCCATGGGGGGATCCCCGACGGATCGTGGCACGAGGTCGGGATGTACGTCGGTTGGCCGGCGCTATTGCTCCTCGGGGCGGGCGTCCTCGCGGCGAGGGGCGGGCGCGTCCTGCCTCTCAAGGTCGTCGGCCTCGTGCTCGCCCTGCTGGGCCTGGGGAGCTTCACGAGGTGGTCGCCGTGGGCGCTCGCACACGAGCTGCCGGTCCTGTCGTGGGAGCACGTGCCGTACGGGTGGCTCTATCCCGCGCTGCTCCTCCTCGCCTGCGCCGCTGGCGCGGGCTTCGAGCGCGTCTTCTGCCTCGCAGGGCGGCGGCGGGTAACGCTGGAGCTCGTCGGCTTGCTCGCGGTCGCGTGGATCGCGCGCGACGTTGGAACGGTGGCGCGCTATCCGCTCGAGAACCACCTGATGGACGCAGGCCCTTCGAACGCCGTGTCCACGGGGCCCTTCCACACGGAGCTGAAGATCCCCAAGCCGCTCGAGTACGAGCCCGGCGAGTGGGCGCCCACGACGCTGTCGGTCGAGGTGGCGAACCTCGGGACGATCCAGTGCAACACGTTCCCGGGGTTGAGCAACTTCGGGAGCCAGGAGCGCCCTCTCGCGGTCGCCGCACACGCGATTGGCGACGCCGCGTATCGCGGCGAGGTCTACCTCGACGCAGGGGGAGGCTCCGCCACCTTCGCGTCGTGGAGTCCGGACGCCTTCGACGTGATGGTCGATCGCGCGAAGCCCGGCGCGACGGTCGTCGTGAACCAGAACTGGGACCCGGGCTGGCGCGTCGACGGCGCGGAGGCCATGAACTTCGAGGGGACGATCGGCGCGCGCGTGACGCAGCCGACGCAGGTGCTGCACTTCCGCTACCGCCCGCGGGGATGGTGGGCGGGGGTCGCGCTCCTGGTGCTCACGCTCGCGGCGCTTGCGGGGTTCATCGCACGCGGACGCGCTTTCGCGCGTCGCCGAGGAGGTCCCGCGCGGCGCGCGTGAGGGCGTCGATCGAGGCCGCATCGCGCAGGAGCGAGGAGCGGACGGCAAGGGGCACGACGAGCGCGAAGACCTCGGGGTCCGCGTCGTCGACGACGAACGTGCGTACGGCGGTCGCGAGCACGTCGTCCCCGGTTGCGGCGAGGTAGTCGGCGAGGGCGTCCCGGAGGACTTCGGGGCGCGGGGGAGGAGGCCCGTCGCGGTAGCCTGTGTGGCTCGCTGCGGGCGGTGCCCAGCGAAAGGAGAGGTCCCGCAGGGCTTCGCCCGGGCGTGTCGTCACGGCGGCGGCGAACGCGGAGACGAGGGCGTCGGTGAGGTGAGGCACGGCGCGCAGAACGCCGAGGGTGGCGGCATCGACGGCGACGATGACGTCGCAGGCGTCGACGGGGCCGGCGCTCGCGTCCCAGCGCGCTACCCCGGGGACGATGGCGAGCATTCCGCGTGCAAGCGCGTCGCGTACGCGACCGTCCGCGTGCTCGCCCAGACCCCGGAGCACCGCCCCGCGCAGCTCCTCGCAGTCCCAGGCGGTCACGTCCGCGAGCGGCCGGCCGGGACGTCCTCCTCCTCGTCCTCGTCTGCGGGCTGGTCCGGGCCGAGCTTCTGCGGGGTCCCCGCGAACCCACCCTCCGGCTTCGCGACGCGCACGTTCCGCTTCTCGCCCGACGCCATGGCCGCGGCAATGGCCGCCGCCCCGTGGACGTCGGCGTACGGCTTCGCGAGGTCGAAGATCACCTTGCTGTTGCCCTGCGAAGCGAGGTTCTGGAGCGCCTCGAGACGCCGGAGCTCCATGGCACCCGGCGAGTCGCTCAGGATGCGCGCCGCCTCGGCGAAGTTCTTCGCGCTCTCGAGGTCCGCCTGGCTCTTGATGATGACGTACTGCCGATCGCGCTCCGCGATGGCCTTTCGTGCGATGACCTCCTGCATCTGCTGCGGCAGCTGGATGTCCTTGAGCGCGATGAGCTCGATGTGCAGGCCCCACTGCGAGACGAACTGCTCGACTGCGGCGCGAACCTTCGCCGCGACTTGCTCGCGGTGCGTGAGGAGCTCGTCGAGGCGCGTCTCTCCTGCGACGTCCCGTAGCACGACGCGCGCGCGGTCCCACACGGCGGCCTCGAAGTTCTCGACGTTGAGCACCGCCTTCTCGATGTCGACGACCTTGTAGTAGATGACCGCGTCGATCGCGGCGGTCACGTTGTCTTGCGTGATGACCTGCTGGTACGGCAGGTCGCGGTTGCGGATGCGCGTGTCGACCTTGACCAGCTTCTGGATCCCCGGTGCCACGAGGCGGAGCCCGGGCTTCACGCGACCGGTGAGTCGCCCGAGCGTGAACGTGAGCGCGGTCTCCCACTGGTTCACGAGGCGGATCGACCTCAGGAAATAGATGGCCGCGATCAGCGCCGCGGGCAGCGCGAGGACGAACGGGAAGGGATCGGTCATGACGCGTCGATCGTACGCCCGCGCCGGCGCCTCAGCGATAGCGGGGGTCGTAGAGGACGGCGCGCTTCGCGACCGCCTCCTGCCCCGTCGCGCTGCGCACGGCCACGTCCGCCATGGAACCGCTGTCGCCAGGCGGTGCCTTGAAGACGATCGTCGTGGCGTCGCGTACCTTCACGGTCGGCGCCGGCTCCCCGGCGACGAGCACCGTCGCGCCCGGGAAGAAGTGATCCCCGGCGATGGTCACCTCGGTCCCGCCACCCGTCGCGATGCGGTTGGGGGTGACTGACTTGATGACGGGCGCGGGGACCGCCTTGTATTCGAAGACGCTCTTGCGCACGACCACCGTGCCGTCCGCCGTGCGCAGCTCGAGGTCGGCGACGCCCTCGCGCGTGCGTGCCGGCGCGACGAACGAGAGCTCCTCGCCACGCGCCTGGTACTTCTTCACCTGCTGGCCGCCGAAGAGGACGAGAGCGGCCGCGTCGAGGTGCTCGCCGCGAACGACGACCGGCGTGCCTCCGGTCGTCGGCCCCACCGTCGGCGCGACGCTCTTCACGACGGGGGCGATCCCCGCGACGTAGACGAAGGCCGCCGGAAGCGCGGCGGTTTGCCCGTCCGGGTTCGTCACGGCCACGTCGACCGCGCCCGCGCCGCCACTCCGCGCCGGGACGATCGTGCGGACCATCGTCTCCGAAACCCATTCCGTGGTGCCCGGTGAACCCCCGAAAGAGACCGCGCAGCCACTGGCGAAGCCCGCCCCCTGCACCTCGACCGACGTTCCCCCCGCGGAGCTCCCCTCGCGCGGAGCGACCGTCATCGGCATGGGGCCGCCACGCACCTCGAACGCCCCCGACAGGACGCTGGAGCGCCCGTCGAGCGCGCGCACGTCGACGTCGACGAAGCCGGCTACGTCGCTGGCGGGGACGTGCACCTCGATGCGCGCAGGAGAGAGCACGCGCGCCGGCAGGACGACGCCGCCGACACGGACCGAGCAGCCCTCGTCGAAGTGCTCGCCCTCGATCGCGACGAAGACCTCGCGCCCCCGCGGGCCGAACGCCGGAACGATCGCCGTCACCCGCGGGCCGGGGGCCGCCTCGACGTGGAAGCCGTCGGCGAGCTCGGCGCCGGAGCCGTCGGGGTTCTGGATGCGCAGGGCCACGGGACCCGGCGTGTCCCGCGCAGGGAGAGAGACGGCGAGGCGGTCGC
Source organism: Polyangiaceae bacterium (assembly GCA_036490515.1). Classification (GTDB taxonomy): domain Bacteria; phylum Myxococcota_A; class Polyangia; order Polyangiales; family Polyangiaceae; genus Palsa-1150. Next base: position 1,011,860 of record DASXDU010000011.1, on the reverse strand, counting down.
TCGACTCGAGCTCCGCGGCGACGCGAGCACCGCCGAAGTAGACGACGCACCCCGCGCGGAAGTCGCTTCCCTCGACGACTGCGCGCGTCGCGGTGTGGAGCGCCACGCGATCGGGGACGATGCGCGCGAGCTTCGGCGGCGCGTCGAAATGGAACGCCGCGATGAGGCGCGCCTCCTGTCCGTCGGGGGCGATGACCTCGACGTCGAACGCGCCTGCAGGGTGGGCCAGGAGCTCTACCTCCAGCTGCGTCGCGCTGACGATGGTGACCGGCGGACGCGAAGCGCCGACGCGGACCTCCGTGCCCGCGCGGAACCCCGTCCCGGTCACGGTGGCGCGCCCGCCGCCCGTCTCGGCGGCGTGGTCCGGCGCGATCGCCATCAGCGTGGGCGGCGCGCAGTACTCGAAACACCGAAGGAGGAGCGTCCGCTGGCCGTCCGGATTCACGACGTCGACGTCGACCTGGCCCGCGACGTTGCGGGCCAGCGTGGTGAAGGCGAGCGAGGTGTCCCCGCCGCGCTCGGCGGTCACGGGCACGCCGCCGACCTTCACCTCACAACCCTCGGCGAACCCCGCCCCGTCGACCACGACGCGCGTGCCCCCCGACATGGGACCGAGCGTGGGTCGAATCGCGGTCATCGCCGGCGCGGGAAGGCGACGTTCCTCGGCGGGTGTTTCGGGCTCCGCGGCGAGCGCCTCGGCTTCAGGAGCCGCTTCGGGCTCCGGGGGGAGCGCCTCGGACTCCGAGGCGACCGGTTCCGGGGCGAGCGCCTCGGGCTCTGCCTCGGGCGCCTCGTGACCGCTCACCGGCGCGTCCGTCTCGCACCCCTCCGGTTCTGCCCCCGCCTCGCTCTCCTCGACCATGCGTGCGCGATGGTCGGTGCGATACGCGCGCACCGTCAAGAGCCGGCGCGTCACCCACGTGAACGACGCCGTACCGGGTGCTACGACGTAGCTCGTGCGAACCCTCGCTCTTCTTCCGCTGGTGCTCTTCGCCGCGACGGGTTGCCTTCACGAGCCCGACGCCGATCTCGAGGGCGACGCGGTCGCTTTCGTCTACACGCCGCCGTCCGAGGCCGTCGTCCGCCGCGACATCACCGTCGCTTCGGACGATTCCGAAACGCGCGAGACCGCCGTCCCGGTCATGCCCCCGTCGCCGAAGGACCGGCCCGCGCCCGACCCGATCCCGTTCCGGATCGGCGCCGGGCACGGCGCGCTGGGCATGGTGGACCTCGAACCGTGCCGGCAAGCCGGGCTCGATCCGGGCTACGTGCACCTCCGCGTGACCTTCCACCGCAACGGGCGCGTCGTGCACGCGGTCGTGGAGAGTCCGACGCCGCCGCCGCCGGCAGCCCTCGATTGCGTCGGCGAGCAGCTGCAGGCCGCCGCAGTCCCCTCCTTCGACGGTCGCGACGCGACCCTGTCGAAGAGCATCTTCGTCGAGCCGGGCGCGGCGTCGCAGGACGTCATCGTCCGGGAGGGGGCCGTCGCGCACCCCATCCTGTCCGTGGCCGCACCGACGCCGTCGAGGCGCTGAAGGGCTGCCCTCATCGGTCGAGAGTTTCCGAGCCAGTCCGCGGAGTTCGAGCGGGTCTGCCGCGTCGCTGCCGGAAGAATCGTTCGAGGTCTGCTTGACAGAGCAGGCGATCGAATGAACATTCAGTCGAGCCATGGCGCACGAGACGGACAAGGCCGAGGCCATCCTGGCCGCAGCGCTCGATCTCTTCGTCGAGCGCGGTTTCCACGGCACCTCGGTCCCCTCGGTCGCCGATCGAGCGGGCGTCGCGTCGGGCACGATCTACCACTACTTCGCGAGCAAGGAGGCGCTGGTCAACGCGCTCTACAAGCGGTGGAAGGCGGAAATCAGCGCGCGCATCGTGCGTGACTTCCCGTTCGATCGCCCCGTGCGCGAGCAGTTCCGGACGATCTGGGACCGCATGGCGGACTTCGCGCTCACCCACCCGAAGGAGCTCGCGTTCCTCGAACTCCACCACCACGGCTCGTACCTGGACGAGGAGAGCCGCGCCATCGAGAACCAGACGGTCGAGTTCGGGATCGAGATGGTGAAGCGCGCGCAGGTGTCGGAGGCGATCAAGAACCTCCATCCGGGGCTACTCGTCGAGCTCGTGAACGGCGCGTTTCTCGGAGTCTTCCGCGCGGGGCTCGAGGGGCGGGTCCCGCTCGACAAGCCCGCGCTCATGGATGCGGAACGCTGCTGCTGGGAGGCCGTTCGCGCCTAGCCGCTCGGGACTGCACCGAGGATTCGTGTTGTCTCCAGATTGAATGAACGTTCAACCGACAAACCCCAGGAAAAGGCATCATGATCGACCATCGGAGCCCCCGCACCGTGCTGGTTACCGGCGCCACCGCCGGCATCGGCAGGCACCTCGCCCTCGACCTCGCCGGGCACGGCCACCGCGTCTTTGCCACCGGGCGAAGCGCGAAGTCGCTGGCTATCCTCGCCGAGGAGGCCGCCGCGCAGGGATTGGCGCTGTCGACGCTGACGCTCGACGTGACCTCGAAGGAGAGCATCGCCGCCGCGGCGAACTCCGTTCGGGCACAGACGGGCGGACACGGCGTGGACGTCCTCGTGAACAACGCCGGCTACGGGCAGGGGGGGCCTCTGCTCGAGGTGTCGGATGCGACGCTGCGCGAACAGTTCGACACCAACGTCTTCGGGCTGATGGAGGTGACGCGTGCGTTCGTGCCGGAGATGCTCGCGCGTGGCCGCGGGTGGATCCTCAACGTGAGCAGCATCGGTGGACGAGTGACGTTCCCCTTCTTCGGCGCCTACCACGCATCGAAGTACGCAGTGGAGGCGCTCTCCGACGCGCTGCGCGCGGAGCTCCGCGGGCTGGGCGTGCACGTCGCGCTCATCGAGCCTGGGCCGATCGCATCGCACTTCTCCGAGCGCGCGTTCGGGTCCCTCCCCGCGGGGCAGCAGGCGTCGCCCTACGCGACGTCGTATGCGCTCGCCGGGTCCATCCGCTCGGCGTCCGACAAGGCGTCGTTCGGGCCCGACCACGTTGCCCGCGCGGTGCGCCGCGCCATCGGCTCGCGGTGGCCCCGTGCTCGGTACGTGGCCCCCTGGTTCCTCGCGATCCCGCTGGGGCTCCTCCCGCTCCTGCCGACGCGCCTCGTCGACGCCCTCTTCCGCCGCGTCTTCGGGTTGTCGAGGAGCGAGCCACCGCGACTTCCCCGGCCAGCGGCGGCACAGTCGTGAAGAGCGCGGCGCTCGTCGCGGCCGTCTCGGTTCTGGCGGCCGTGACTGCGCTCACGTCGAGCGGCGCCGCCCGCGCCGACGACGTGGGCTCGGACATGCGCGATTACTACGGTGGCGAGAAAGCGTCCGCCTACCTCGTGGGGGCGACCGGGCTGGCTGCGGCGGTTGGTGGCGGGTTTCTGGTGACGCGCGACGCGGACCTCGCGCGGGGCCTCGGCGGCGCGTGGCTCGCGATGGGGAGCCTCGAGACGATCGGCGCGGTGGTCTATGCGGTCCAGGTCGGCGCCGAGACCAGCCACTACCAGGGTGAGCTCGCGCGCGATCCGACCGGGTACCGCGCCGACGAGATCGACCACCTTCGCGGGACCTCGTCGCGGTTCGTCGTCTATCGCGCCGTCGAGCTGTCGCTCGCTCTCGCCGGGGCTGGCGCCGCCGCCTACGGTCTGGCAAGCGGGAAGGGGGGATGGCAGGGCGCGGGAATTGGGGTGGCGTCTCTGTCGCTTCCCTTCTTCGTCCTCGACTCGATCAACGATGCACGCGCATCGCACTACCTCGAGGAGGTGCGGCGCTTCCAGCCCTCCGTCGGCATGGCGCCGGGCAACCCTCGGCACGGCGGCTTCTCGCTGTCGCTCGCCACGCGGTTCTGACGCCCGCGTCGGCGTTGCGAACGGCGCCTAGCTCGCCGTCGACGCGATCACACCGAGCTCCACGAGCTTCGGCAGACGCTTGGCGCGAAACGTGTCCAGCTCCTGGAGAAGCACGCGCGCTTGCTCCTCCGCGCTCTGGACGGCAGCCTCGCCCACGACGAGCTTCACGTGCTGGCGCGCCACGAAGGCGCGCGCCCATGCCGGCCGATCGGCGGGGGCCACGCCCGTCAGCATGCGAAGCGCGACCGCCTGCAGCGTCGGTACGACGACGCCCGTTCCGGCGACGGTGGAGGCGAGGATCACGGGGTTCTCCGGCGTCAGGGGCTGGTCGAGCACCGCGCGCGTGTAATCGGCTGGCACCGGCGCCACGCCGGGCCGCAAGGGAAGGAGCTGCTCGCCGAGGAGCAACCGGTGAACGGTGCCGCGTACGGCGTCGTTACCGAAGGACGCGAGAGCCTCGTCGCCCGCGAGCTCCGCGAGCGTCGCGGGGGCCGCGGCGAGTCGTTGGATGACCGCGTCCGAGACGGGATCGTCGAAGTGGAGCGCATGGTGCCGCAGGTGCACCTCGCGCTTCACGGCGGCTGCAGGGACCGCCGTGCCGAACGCGGTCTCGGCGAGGTAGGCCTCGGTCGTCGCCGGATCGCGGCCCGCGCCGCTCTTCGCGTAGAGGTCTCCCCGGAAGAACTCGTTGACCGCGAAGTCCTTGAGGCTCTCGAACGTGGCGCGGTCGCTCACATCGCGGAAGAGCTCCAGCGCGGTCTGCGGGACCGTGAGGTCGCGGTAGTTCCACGCGAGCGGCAATTGCCCGATGAACGCCAGCCCGCGCGCGGACATCTCGCGTGCGACGTCGGCGAAGTACATGGGGTTCCAGTGCTCGCCGAGGTACTCGTGCGCGGCGTAGGTCGGCCCCATGCGGAGCACGGTCGTCAGCATCTCGCTGGCCGCGGGGTTGCTCGTGAAGTATTCGGCGCCGCAGTCGCGCAGCAGCTGCGCGGCCATCGACGCGTGGTGCGCGCGTTCGATCCTCGATCCATCGGCTCGGTCTGCGAGCTCCCGGAGGAGTCGCCGCAGCGGTTCGACTGCCGCCCATCCCGGGAGCGCGTTGTACGACACGTAGAGGACGCCGCCCGGCTTGAGCCGCGCGGCCGCGAGCTCGACGAGCGCCGCTCGCGTCGTTGCCGGGACCCAGGAGAGGACGCCGTGCGCGACGACGTAGTCGCACGCGGGAAGGTCCGACGCGTGGAGGCGCGCGAGATCGCCATGGACGTAGCGGACGTTCGCAAGGCCCCCGCGCGACGCGAGTTCGCGGCCCGCGGCCACGTGTGCCTCGTCGAGGTCCACCCCGACGAAGCGCGCGCGAGGGTGTGCGGCTGCGAGCGTGTTCATCGTGTCGCCCGGCCCGCACCCGAGCTCGCAGTAGTCGAAGTCGTCCGCCGGGGGCGGCGTGAAGCCGTTGAGTGCGGCGGCCGCGCGCAGCAGGGGAGGCGCGAGCTCCTTGCAGAACTGCCGCACGTAGGGCACGTCGGTGAGGTAACCTGCGCCCGGGTCGTTCTGCATCGGCGGCTCCCACGCTACGACAAGATCGATCCATGCGCCTGCCTGCGTCCCTCGCGTCCTTCGCCGTTCTTCTCGTCGCCTGCGGGCACACGCCCATCCGCGTCGACGGCGTCATGGGCACGTCGCAGGAGATGCGCCCTCTCCAGCACGTCCCGCCGGATGCGTACCGGCAGCTCCGGGTCCTCGTCCGCCTCGCAGGCGGCGACGACTCGCAGGGCGCCCGGGAGTGCGGATACGCGCAGCTCGAGGGCACGATGGAGTCCGAGGATCTGAGGAACGCCGCTTGCGTGCCGTCGGACGCGCCGAACGACGTGGCGTCCCTCGTTCGCCAGCGGCTGCGCGCCTACGGCGTGCAGGTCGCCCGCGACGCCTCGGAACCGTACGACTACGCCGTCGAGGTCCGGGTCACCGGCGCGGCCCCGAAGAAGGCGGATCCTCTCGCGGCAAAGGCGATCGCGCGGCTCACGTTCCGGTTGAAGGAGCCGGCCGCACCGGGCGGCTTCTACGCCTCGATCGACCCCACGGCGGCGGCGAGCGCGTTCTCGTCGGTCGCGCGCGATTGCGGGTTGAAGGACGCGGAGCTCACGGCCTTCTCGTCGGCGAGTGCGCAGCCGATGAACCCGGAGTTCGACGTCGCTGCCCTGGCGGCCGAGGTGGTGGACAACGCCGTCGGTTGCGAGGAGCTTGCTCGATTTTTCCACGACGCGCAGACCCGCTACCCGAAGCCCGCTGCTGCACCTCCGCCTGCGGCTCCCCCGGCGCCGGCTCCCCCGGCTCCCCCCGTGCCGTCCCCGAAGTAGGGTCGCGCACCCGCGACCCCGAGTTTTGACTAGGATGCGCGCCGAGGCTCCAAGGCATGCGCACTCTGGCAATCGACATCGGGGGAACGGGTCTCAAGGCGATCGTCCTCGACGACCACGGCAACCCACTCTGCGATCGCGCACGCGTCGAGACGCCGCGCCCCGCCACACCCGCCGCCATCGTCGGCGCTCTCGTCAAGCTCGTGAAGCCGCTCGCGCCGTTCGACCGGGTGTCCACGGGCTTCCCCGGGGTGGTCTTTCGGGGCGTCGTGAAGACCGCGCCCAACCTCCACCCCACCTGGCGCGACGTCCCGCTCGCCGAGACCCTCACGAAGCGACTGGGCAAGCCGACGCGCGTGCTGAACGACGCCGGCGTGCAGGGGTTCGGAGTCATCGGGGGAAAGGGGCTCGAGATGGTCCTGACCCTCGGGACGGGCCTCGGGTGCGCGCTCTTCTACGACGGCGTGTACATCCCGAACCTCGAGCTCGCGCACCACCCGTTCCGTAAGGGAAAGACCTACGAAGAGATGCTCGGTGCTCGTGCGCTCGAGCGCGACGGAAAGAAGAAGTGGAACCGGCACGTCGAGCAGGCGCTCGCCCAGATCGAGCCTGTCTGGAATCCGGACCGTGTCTATCTCGGCGGGGGCAACGCCAAGCACCTCAAGGTCGATCTGCCGGGCAACGTCACGGTCACCTCGAACGTCGCCGGCCTGCTCGGGGGCATCGCGCTCTGGGACGGTCGCGCCGCGGGCGAGCCCGAGAGTGCCCGCCGCGCCATCCCGAAGAAAGGGCGCTCGTGAAGCCTGCCGTCAAGATCGACGGCAGGCGCGAGCGCACCAAGCGAACGCGTGCCGCAATCGTCGGGGCTCTCACGGACCTGCTGGACGAAGGGCGGATCGAGCCAACGGCGGCCGAGATCGCCGACCGCGCAGGAGTGGCCGTACGGTCGATCGCGCAGCACTTCGCGTCGCGCGAGGAGCTGCTGCTCGCCGTCGCCAAGCACCACGTGGAGCGCCTCGCCCATCCGGCCATCCGCGAGGGCGGGTCGTTCGACGAACGGCTCGAGGCCTTCGTCGCTGCGCGGGCCCGGTCGCTCGAGGCATCGAGCGCGATGCGCCGGGCCGCAGCCGTCGTGCTGGCGCGCTCTCCATCGGTTGCCCGCGCGCTCGACGATGCCGCGCGTGAGCGCCGGAAGGAGGCCGCTCGCTTCTTCTCGAGCGAGATCGCCGAGTCCTTCGACAGCCAGGCGGCGGAGCGGGCCGTCGCGCTGGTGGGCTCGGGTCGGACGTGGGACGCGCTCCGCGGCGAGATCGGGCTCGGCGTGAAGGCGGCGCGCGAACAGCTCGGTTTCATGTTGCGCGCTGCGTTGAAGCGCTGAGGCGCGTTGCCCAGGGTCGACGGTCGGGTTCGGGGGGGTAGACCCTAGGAGGCCGCGACGCGAGGTCGTCGATGGAGTACATGGCGACACCCCAGCCGTACCGCGTGCTCGCGGAGCTGGCCACGGACGGAGAGGCGGCGGCGCTCGCCATGCTCGTGGTGCGCGCGCGCCGCGCACGACGGCTCGTGGGAATCCCCGTGCTCGCGGCGGCGGCGATCGCAGCGTTCATCGGGTACCGCCTGCTGGGGGGGCTGCTCTTCGCCGCGATCGAGGAGCGAGCTCCCTACATCACGGTCCTCGTCACGGCGTTCCCCATCTTCGTGCTCGGGCAGGCGCTGGCGGCGTACGCCGGTCGGCGGGCAGTCCTCGCCCGCTCGAGGGCGTGGATCGCCGAGACGCATGTGGCCCGCGAGGTATCGCCTGCCCTCCTCGAGGCGTTCGTCCGGCTCCTTTGACCGCTCAGCGCGTCGTGCCCTCGATGCGGAAGGAGCCCGAACGCCGCCGTTCGCAGAGTGAGTTCGGCGTGAAGATGGCGCCCAGCCAGAGGGTGCTGACGATTCCGTTTCCGACGCCGCTGCCCTCTTCGGCCGTCTGCTGCGTGACCACCGAGTAGCTGTCGTAGCTGACCGACGCCCCGACCTGCAGTCCCCATTCGCAGGTCGGCTGCGCGTCGAGCGCGCCCCAGTACGAGACGCTGTAAAAGAGGCCCGACTGGGAGGTGCCGACCGAATCGGGGCTGAAGAAGTACTGGCCGACGTGGAGACCGACGCCCGTGCTGATGGCGGCAAACGCGAGCGGCAGCCGGACGCCCGGCCGGACGCCGACGCTCCACTGCGAGAGCGTCGAGTCGTAGGCGACGGTTTGGCTGTCCAGGGTCGTGTTGCCGGTGGTGCGAGCGACCTGGAAGCGTGCGTCGACCAGGGCGGTCAGCCAGCGGCCCTGGAGCCCTGCCGTCGCGTACGGCCCGACGAGGGTCACCGCGTCCGGATTGAGCTTTGCGATCGCCGTCGTCGAGAAGAAGCCTGCGTACCGCGTGAAGGTCTCGGAGCTCTCGAGCAGGCCCGCGGCGAGCCGCCACCCATCCGGGCTCCCTGCCGGGCTGCCGTCCAGCCAGCTGTTCGAGGGCACGAGCGCGCCGCGAACGTCCGCGGTGCCCCCTTCGCGAACGTCGATCGCCGTATCCTGGGAGTTGCAACGGAGCGAGGCGACGTGCACGGTGTGATGCCCTGGCGCGACGCGAAACGCGACGTAGGCGACCACCTCGCGCCCAGGCTCGCGGCGAATGCGCGCACCGAGGGGCAGAGCGGACTCCGTCGCATCGTCGAAGAAGACGACGACGTCCTGCGGAGGCAAGGGGTCCGGGCCTTCGCAGCTCACCGCGACGTGGACTTCGGCGGAGGGCGCGGCCTCGGGATCGAGGGCGATGTCGAGGGCCCTCGTTCGCCCGTCCTCGACGAGAACGTCGGTCTGGAACGGCCGCATGTGGGGCGCAACGACGCGCATGGCATGTGCGCCGACGGGCAGCTCGGCGTCCACCAGGGGGCCGTGTCCTGCCTCGCGCTCGTCGATGAAGACCTTCGCATCCTGAGGAACGTGGAGCTGCAACCGTCCGGCCTGCCGCTCGAGCTTCACCTCCACCGTGGTTGCCGCGCTGCCGCCCACGGGGAACTCCTCCTCGAGCACGCGGAACCCGTCCTTGCGGACGCGCAGCCGGCGCGTGCCCATGTCGAGCGAGATGGGCCCCGTGAGCGGTGACCGGCCGACGAGCGCGTCGTCGATCCAGATCTCGGCGCCCGGCTCGGAGACCACGAGGGTCATCGGGACGGTGAACGGATCGATGGCGTGGAGCAGATCCCGCGCGTCGCGGCGATCTCCCGAGGACAGGGCGCCGCCGCCTTCGGTCAGGTAGCGCTCGAGCGTCGCGGCCGCTTTCGCGTAGTGACGCAGGTCCTTCTGGCAGACCGCCACGTTCCACAGCAGGCGAGCGTCATGCGTGCGGTCGTACGCGGCGCGGTACTTGAGGAGGGCGGTCGCATAGTCGCCGTCCTCGAAGAGGAGTTTGCCCGCGTCGTAGTCGCGCTTCGCGTCGGGAGGCAGCGATTGCGCGAGCGGCTTCTGCCGTGGTCCTTGCGGGTGCTGCGCGTGCGCGGAGTGCTCGCGTGCCGTCGACGCCACGAGGCTGGCGAGCAGGCAAAGCCCGGCGAGCGTGGCGCGCGCCATGAGGGGTGCCGAGGCTACCACATGGGGGGTGGTCTTCTTGCGCGACCCTCAACCGCGTGTAGCCTCTTCCACTGCCGCATGCCCTCCACCCCGCCGCCCCCGCCCGTGGCCATCGGGGAGCTCGTTGCCGGCAAGTACCGTGTCGAACGGGTCGTAGGGCACGGGGGGATGGGCGTGGTGGTCGCGGCGATGCATGAAGCGCTCGGCCAGCGGGTCGCCATCAAGATGCTGTTGCCCGAGGCGAAGGCCAGCCCGAACGCGCTGCTCCGGTTCACGCGCGAGGCACGAGCGGCCGCCGCGATCCGAGGAGAACACGTCGCCCGCGTCCTCGACGTCGGCGAACTCGAGGGCGGCGCTCCCTACATCGTCATGGAGTACCTCGATGGCCACGACCTCGCGGAGACGATCGCGGCTCGCGGTACGCTGCCAACGGAAGACGCAGTCGCCTTCGTGCTCCAGGCTTGCGAGGCGATCGCCGAGGCGCACGCAGCCGGGATCATCCACCGCGATCTCAAGCCGTCGAACCTGTTCGTAACGACGCGGCCCGACGGAACCTCGATCGTCAAGGTGCTCGACTTCGGCATCTCGAAGGCGCTGCTCTCGGCGGGCGCCCCGGGCACCCTCACGACGACATCGTCGTTCGTGGGGTCTCCCATCTACTCGCCGCCCGAGCAGCTCGTGCGGGCGCACGACGTCGACGGCCGCGCGGACATCTGGTCCCTGGGCACGATCCTCTTCGAGGCCCTCGCGGGCAGGCCGCCGTTCGTTGGAGACAGCGTCATGCACGTGGCGTCCCGGATCTTCAACGACGCGCCGACGCCCCTCGCGGAGCTGAGGCCCGATCTCGCGCCGGAGCTCTGCGCCGTCGTCATGCGGTGCCTGCGCAAGCTACCTGCCGATCGCTATGCGGATGTCAGCGAGTTCGCGCAGGCCCTCGCGCCCTTCGCGCCGTCCCACTCGGTGTCGGCGGAGCGCATCGCACGGATCGTCGCGTCTTCCCTGCCGCCGTCGCACGTCGCTCAGGCGGCCGGTTTCGCCGACACGGTGCACGATTCGTCGCGCATGGCATCGGGAGAGACGCCGCATGCTCTCGTGAGCGCCCACACTCCGCCCGTGGCAGCGTCGCGGCGCTGGGTGATGGTCGCCGTCGGGGCGGCGCTCGTCGGGGCCGCACTGATCGCGGTGGTTGCGGTAGGGCGAGAGGCCGCCCGGCCCGCATCGGCGACGACTTCCGTCGGCGAGCCGACGGCCGCTCCCGGCGCGCCCCCCGCATCGGTGTCCGTGATGCTCGAGCCAGCTGTCCCCGCGCCGGAGGCATCGAGCGCCCCGAGCACCGTCGTCGCGTCGCTTCCGTCCGCGACGCCGTCGGCGTCCGCGGCGCCGACCGCGCACGCTGCCCCTGCGGTTCCCACCCGGAGAAACCCGCTCAGCGTCGGCGTGAAATGACCCGCTATCCCTGCTGCGAACGCCGGCGCCGGACGCCGAGGCCGAGCGCGAGGCCCAGTCCGAGCACGAGCGCGCCGTAGTCGGTGCGAGCGTCGACGACCGAGCACCCGCAACCGGCTGGCGAGTTGGGGTTCCAGTTCAGGTTCGTGTCGCTGTTCCCGTTCGAGCTGCCTGCGTCCGCGCCGACTGCACCGCTGCTCGACGACCCCGACCCGCTGCCGCTCCCACTTCCGCCGGAGCCGCCGCTCGACCCCGAGCTGCTGCTGGAGGAACCGGAGCTGCTGCTCCCTCCGCCGCTCGAGCTGCCGCTGCTCGACCCCGAGCTGCTGCCGCTGCTGGACCCGGACGAGCTCCCGCTGCTGGAGCCGCTGCTCGATCCGCTGCTGCTCCCCGAGCTGCTCCCCGAGCTACTGCCGCTGCTGCTGCCGCTGCTCGATCCGCTGCTGCTCGAGCCGCCGCTGCTCGCGCCGCTGAGCAGGCCGCCGTTCGGAGACCCCCAGCCCGTCGGACCGTCGTACCCCGTGCCGGCGGCGCACTGGCCCGCCGTCGTGCAGTTCCCGTTCTTGCCGCTCGTCACGTCGAAGAAGTCGGCCGTGTTCTGCCAGACGAACGAAGGGCTGGTAGGCACGTGCATGATCGTGAACGCCGCAGCGACGATGGGGGACGAGGCACTGGTTCCGCCCGCGACGCCCCAGCCGCCTCCGCAGTAGGTCGCGACGCCCGTGTCCGGATCGCCAATGGCAGAGACGTCGGCCTCCATGCGTTTCGCGCATATCGTCTGCGTTTGCCAGGACGGCTTCGCGATGACGCCGCTGCAGCCGCTGCCGCCGCTGGACCACGCGGCCTCGGCCCATCCACGCGAGGAGGTCGACGTCTGCAGCGTCGTGCCGCCGACGGCCACGACGCCGGCGGAAGTCGCCGGGTACGACGCCCCGAAGCCACTGTCACCGGTGGAAGCCGTGATGAGAACGCCGGCGTGCGTGTAGGTCGTCTCCTCCCCGGATTCCTGCGAGTACTCCTGGCCTCCGTAGCTGTTGCTGACCGCAACCGCTCCGAGCGTCACTGCGGTGTTCACTGCCTGGTCGAAGCCGGAGGAGTCGTCAGGCTCCTCTACGATGAGGATGTTGCAGTCCGGGCACGCGGCGCTCGCCATCTGCAAGTCGAGTGCAGCCTCGCCGGTCCAGCCCTGCTGGCAGCCACCCGGATCCGCGCCGCCGAAGTTCGTGCTGCCGTCGGCGGCGACCTGCTTGAAGCAGCCGCTCGCGCTCGTGCACGCAGGCAGTCCCATCGCGGACCGGTAGGTGGCGAGGTCGGATTCGGCGCTGGCGTAGTGGTACGCGTCGATCACGGCGACGGTCTTCCCCGTGCCGCCGGTCGTGGGGAGCTTGTACGCGGACTCGAGATCCTTGGGCCCGTAGCCCTGAGGCGAGGCGTACTGCTGGACGTTGCCCATCTCGTCGGTGCGAAGCTTCGCGAAACAATGGAAGCGCGCGTTCGGGTTGGACGTGCAGAGGGAGGCAAAGGGGTGCACCTCGACGGCAGCAAGCGCAGCGTCGTCTGCCGCTCGGTCGAAATCGGTGATGCTCTGCGCAGAGACCGACCCGCTCGTGAGGAGCACGGCCGGGGCAATCGCGAGGAGGCTGACCAACGACCGTCGACCCATGACACGACTCCTTCCGCCCGGGAGTCCCAGGGCGATGAAACTTTGCGCCACTCCTGAATCGACGTGCCCGGGGCATCGCGACGGAATGTGCGCGAGTAGGAGTTCACCTCATCGGCCGCTTGGTGCAAGGTCGAAAGTGCTTGGGCCGCCCAATTAGGTGCGAGGAAACTGTGCCGAAGGCGCCGATTTGCGGCCTGCCCGGAGTGCCCTCCCGCGGGGCTGCACTTTGTTCACCTGGTCGCACCCGCGCCTCGCGTCGGCGCAAGGTTCGAGCTGGTGTCGCCGCCGAGCGCGGGGGATGTGGTCAATCTCCCCCCCTCCGCCCGGACTTCGTCTGCGCGCGGCGCTTCTTGTCGGACAGACGCCGCTCGATGCTCCCCCGGCTCGGGCGCGTTGCGCGCCGGGTCTTCGGGCGCCACAAGGCTCGCTCGATGAGCGCGCGGACCTTGTCGCGCGCGTCCTCGAGGTTCAATCGCTGGTCGCGCGTCCGCTGACTCGTCACGAGCAGGCGCCCTTCGGCGTCGAGAGACCCTGCGGCGAGTGCACGCAGTCGCCCGCGCGCGCCGTCATCGAGCCCGGTGACGAGCGGGAGCTCCACGCGCAGTTCCACCTTGCTCGAGACCTTGTTCACGTTCTGCCCTCCCGGTCCCGAGGCCCGGACCGCGCGGACCGAGAGGGCTGCTTCGGGAACGACGACGCCGGCACGGACGACGATCGGCTGCGGCATGGAGCGTCGAGTCTAGACCGAGGCGCGGGGACGCTCCCTTGGCCGGCGCGGCCGGCGTCACAGGACCGTCACGAGATCGTCGAGCGAACGGACTCGGCATGTCCTAGACAGATGCGCATGGCCCGTGTGCTCGTGATCGAAGACGAGGCCGATCTTCGCGAGGTGCTCGACTACAACCTCACCAAGGAAGGCCACCGCGTCACCGTGACCTCCACGGGGAGCGACGGGCTGCGGCTCGCGCGCGAGATCCAGCCCGACCTGATCCTCCTCGACCTGATGCTGCCGGACATCAGTGGGACCGCGGTCTGCAAGACGCTCAAGAAGGACCAGGCGACCCGCGAGATCCGCGTGATGATGGTCACGGCGAAGGGCGAGGAGATCGATCGCGTCGTGGGCTTCGAGCTCGGGGCCGACGATTACGTCGTCAAGCCATTCAGCGTCCGGGAGCTGCTCCTGCGCGTGAACGCCGTCCTCCGCCGCAAGGACGCGCCGTCGGCGGACTTCGTGGAGTTCGGCGAGCTGCGCATCGACCCCGCTGCACACAGGGCATGGGTCGCGGGCGCAGAGATCTCGCTGACGACCCTCGAATTCCGTCTCCTCGTCACGCTCTACGAGCGCAAGAACCGGGTGCAGACTCGTTCCGTTCTGCTGAGCGACATCTGGGGGATCGAGGCCGACATCACGACCCGCACCGTGGACACGCACGTCAAGCGGCTCCGCGAGAAGTTGAAGGGCGTCGGCCGGTACGTCGAGACCGTGCGCGGGGTCGGGTACCGGTTCACGGAATCGCCCTGCGAGGACGGCGCGAGCGACATCTGATCGTGCGCCCGGTCGTCAGCGCCGGAGCTCGAGCGAGAGGCCTTCGCGCGCCACGATCGTGCGCATCGAGGGCGCGTTCTCCGCGGCCCATTGGGCCGCGTCCTCGGCGATGCCGTCGAGCGCGTCGTCGTCGCGCTCGGGTTCGTGGTGGTGAAGCGCGAGCGCGTGGGCCTCGGCCTGCTTGCCGAGACCGAGGACCTCGCCCACGACCGAGTGCCCCCAGCCGCGTTTCGCCGGCATGTCCCCGGGCAGGTACTGCGCGTCGTGAACGAGGAGCGTCGCCCCTGCGGCGAAGCGGGCTAGTTCCTCGACCGACGTGGCAGCGGCGCCCGGGGGGTAGAGCTCGTTGTCGGTGAGGTAGCAGAGCGACGTGCCGTCGCCGTCGTCGTCGATCCGGAAACCGACGGCGCTCCCCGGGTGGTTCAGCTCGATGTGGGTCACGCGTGAACAACCGACGCGGATGTCGCGGGACCTCGCGTCGTGCTCGATACGCGCGGGTAGATCGGCGAACCGTACCGGGAAGTGCTCACCGTCGAACACGATGGGGTGCAGCGTGCGTTCTCGCGCGAGCGCGGTGACGGCGTGGACCACGAGGTGTGTGTCCTTGGAGTAGAGCGGAGCGAAGAAGGGCAGGCCGATGATGTGGTCCCAGTGGCCGTGCGTGATGAAGAGATGGATCGGCGCAAAGTGTCGATCTGCGGTGAGCTGCTTGCCCAGCTCGCGGATGCCCGTGCCCGCGTCGAGCACGACGAGCGTTCCGTCGGACAGGCGGACGTCGACGCAAACCGTGTTGCCACCGTAGCGGACGGTCGAGGGCCCGGGCGTTGGCACCGAGCCGCGGACGCCCCGGAAGGTGACGCGCATGCCGGCAGCGTAGCAGCGATGACCCTGCGCGATCCCGAGCAGCCGCCGAAATCGATCAGCGACGTGGAGGCACGTCCAGGGTGACGTCGACGGATAGGAGCGTGCCGTCACGGAGGACCGCCGCCTTCATCGTCGTGCCGGGGCGAGCCTGAGTGAGCACGAACTTCACGTCGTCGATTCCGCCAATGACGTGCTTTCCGAGCCGGACCAGCACGTCGCCTCGGCGCAACCCCGCCTTGTCCGCCGGGCCCCCTGCGCGAACGCCCGCGAGGAGCATGCCTTTCTGGCCGGCAGGCGGCCCCGCAGCATCCGGGAACGTGCCGAGCGACGCAACGAACCCGCGCTCGTCGCCTTCCCCGGGCGCGACCGCCCCTTGCTGGAACGCGATTCGATCGCCGAGGTCAGCCAGGTCGACCGCCACGTGCTCGGCGATACGCGCCACCTGCGCCATGCCGGTCGCGTTGAGCGCGCCGACCGTATCCGATGCCTTGCCGAGATCCGGATGGACGCCCGTGAAGAGCTGGATGGCCGGGACGCGCGCCTCGAAGAACGGACGCCGATCCTCGCCTCCGGCCCCACCCCCCGTTGCCGGGAAGCACGTCACCTCGGATGCTGCACACGCGCCGGAGAGCATCTGGGCCCATTCGGCCGCCGTGTCGATGCCGAAGATCTGGAGCGAGTCGTCCCGAAGCCTGCCGACGATGTCGAGGTCGATCATCGCCACGACGTCCTTCGTCGAAAGCCCCCCCGGGGGATGTTTGACGAACGCCGATGCTCCGGCAGCGCCCTGCTCCTCCCCGGAGAGGCCGACGAGCAGGATGTCTCGCCGCACCGATGGCTTGCGCTCGCCCAGCGAGCGCGCCACCTGGAGCAGCGCAGCGGTCCCCGACGCGTCGTCGTCGGCGCCCGGACTCCTCTCGCCCACGCCATCGTAGTGCGCGGCCACGACCACGACGCCCGGCAGCCTCGGGGCGCCCGTGGCGGCGGGCCACTTGGCCACGACGTTGAACGCCGGGGCCTTCTCCGGGGCGAGGGTCACCGCGAGGCGTCCCAGGGGCCGCTGCCCGCGCACCACCTGCGCGAGGACCGGAGCCATCGCAGCACTCGACGCAATGGCCGCGGCGATGCCCTCGCTGCTCTCGGGGGATGCCGCCGGGACGGCGCCCTCGGCCGCGGCGAGGAAGCCGACGGCGCCGTGCTCGCGGGCGAGCCACGCGGAGTGACGCAGCGCGGTTCGCGCACGGGCGACCACGATGCGGCCCTTCACGTCGACGCGCCCGTAGTCGCCGTCCGACCCGACGAAGACGAGGGGCCCCTCGACCGCGCTCGACGCCGAGAAGCCGAGCGCGCTCACCTCGCCGGCGGGGAGCGGTACTCCCGCGACCTCGACCGTCACCGCAGCGCTCACCTTCGTCGTGACGTCGAACGGCTCGCGAAACCCCTGGTCGCCGGCCGGGGTCAGGCCGAAGGACTCGAACGAGCGCTCCAGGTACGCCCCGGCATCCGCGAGGCCCTTCGATCCGAGGCCACGTCCTTCGCGCGCGCCGTCCGCGAGCCACGCGACGTCCCCCATGAGGTGGTCCGCGGTCCGCTCCTCCACGTGGCGCCACGTGCCGGCCCAGCGGGCGACGAACACGTTCGTGTCGCTGCTTCCGAGGATGCTGCCACGCGCCGACGTGAAAGCCACGGACGCCCCGTCCGGTGCGAACGAGGGATCGTCGTCCGGACCCGGTGCCGTCGAGACTCGCTCGAGGTTGGTACCATCGACGTCCACGGCCCAGAGGTCGACGTCGCGCGGGCTCTCGCCGTCGAACGTCGAGCTGAAGAGCAGCCGCTTCTCCGCGGGGTACCAGGTCGGCTCGAACGAGCGCGATTCGAGGTACGTCACCTGGCGGGCCTCGGTCCCGTCGGCGTTGGCGTACCAGAGCTCGAGAGTCGCCGGACGGACCCGGTGCTCCGTCGTCAGCGCGCTCGTGTAGGCCTCGAGGTCCTTGCCGCGCGGGTGCCAGGCGTGCCACGCGATGTGGGAGCAGTCGGCGTCGAAAACGGCGCCGCCGTCGTACCCGGGGAAGGAGGTGATTCGGCGGACGTGTGCCCCGTCCGCGTCCATGCGGTAGAGATCGAGATCACCGTCGCGTACGGACGTGAAGACGATGGTGCCGGTCTTGCCGCAGACGGCCGGCTCCCCGTCGAACCCGGGCGTCTCGGTCAGCCGTCGCGCGTCGGAGCCGTCCTCCTTGGCACGAAAGACGTCCGTGTCCGGATCGAACGTGAGGGTGGCCGGCGTGTCCACGGCCTTCGGGCAGCCCCCCCCCGCGGCATACACGACCCCGCCTCCGACGGGGAGGAACGCCGGCTGACGCCCGTCGGCGACGGCCGTCGCCTCGTGAGGCTCGGCTGCATTCACCCGCGCGACGCGCGAGCAGCCGCGAGGACCGCCGCCCGTCTGCAGGATCACCTCCTTGCCATCCCATGACCAGCGAGGGCGGTCGTTCGCACCGCTCACAGTGAGCGCGCGCACCTCCGTGAGGTGCCCCTCGTCCGGACGGACCACCTGCGCGATCGCTGGCGGGGGTGCCACGACGGGCGGCGGCTCGTCGATGCAGGCGCCGCCAAACGCGACCGCCGCGGACGCGAACACCAGCAGCTTCGTGCGACGAAACGGTCGGAGGCGGGGGTCCTGCGCCATCGTCACGAGACTATCCGCGCCGCGCCATTCAGGGGAGGCCGGGCAGGGGGGCGCCGGTCGCCCGCTGAAGCGCCGTGCGCGCGATGAGGAAGTCGTAGAGCGCCTGCTCGACCTGGCCGCGCGCCTGGGTGAGAAGAGACTCGGCGTCGACGACGTCGAACGACGTGGCTGCGGCGTTCTCGAACTTCTTCGTGACGATGCGGAAGTTCTCCTCCGCCTGAGACACGGCGGTGCGTGCCACGCCCAGCGCGTCCCGCGCCGTTGCAGCGTTGACGAAGGCCTGTCGGGCCTCGAGGCGGATCTGGTCGTCGATCTTGCGGCGCGCGATGCGCGCCTGGTCGAGCCTTGCGTTCGCCGAAGCGATCCCGCTCGTCGTCGTCCCCCAGTCCCAGACGTCCCACGAAGCAAAGAGGCCGACGTACGCGGCGTCCTCCTGCTGAAACTGCGACCCCACGAAGTGGGTGTAGTTCCCGATCGCGTTGACCTGCGGGAGGAGGCGCTTCTTGGCGGCCGCGACGCCGTGGTCGGCTTGCTGGATGGATCGGTCGATCTCGCGCACCTCGAGACGCTGGGCGCTCGCCCGCCCCTCGGCGGACTCGACGCTCGGGTCGTCGACCGGCGGCGGCTCCCCCGTGAAGGGAACGGGTTCGAAGAGAGCGCCGGCCGGTTGGCCCAGGAGGACGTCGAGCTGGCCACGGGCGAGCACGACGTTGCCGTTCATCTGGATGGCGCGCTGGCGCGCGCTCGCGAGCGCCAGCGCTGCACGCAGCAGGTCATTTTTTCCGATGACACCGTTGTCGAAGAGCGATTGCGCCTCGCGCTGCTGTCCCTCGAGCTGCACGACGGAGCTCTGCGCGACCTCGGCCAGACGCTGGGCCTCGAGCAGGCGGTAATACCCCTGCGCCACCTGGAACGCGACTTCGCGTCGCGTCACCTGGCGCTTGATGCTCGCGACGTCCACGCCCAGATCCTGGACACGATACTGGTCGTAGATGGACCAGAGCTGCGTGAGAGGCTGGATGATCGACACGCTCGCGGTCCAGGTGAACGCATTGCGCACCGTGAAGGCGGCGCCCCCGAAGTTGATTGAGAACGGGCTATTCCATTGCTGCACGTTCGCGTCGACGTGGAGCTTTGGGTAGAAGGTGCCGTTCACGTTGGACCGATCCGCTTCGGCTCCGCGGACTTCGACCTCGCCGGACTGGGCATCCGGGTTCTGGCGGAGCGCGATGGCCACTGCCTCGGCGACGCTGGTAGGTCGAGTGGCCATCGTAGTCGGCGCTTCCGCGAGGGCCGTCGCGGCTGCGCAGATCGCGGCTCCCACCAGCCCCCCGGCTGCTGCCAATCGCATCGCTCTCACCTCATTCGCTCAGCGGGTGAACACGGTCACGTCCGCCGACATGCCTGCGGCTAGCTTCGCGTCCGCGGGGACGCTGCCCCAGGCGATCTTCACCGGCAGGCGCTGGACGACCTTCACGAAGTTGCCCGAGGCGTTGTCCGGCGGCAAGAGCGAGAAGCGGGCGCCCGTTCCCGGAGACGTGCTGTCGATCTTGCCCTCGAACGTCCTGCCCGGGAACGCGTCCACGCGGATCTCCGCGCGCTGCCCCACGCGCATCGCCCCGACCTGCGTCTCTTTGAAGTTTGCGACCACGTACGTTGCCGACGGAACGACCGAGACGATCTGCTGGCCCGCCTGCACGAGCTGCCCCTCGCGGACCGCGAGCCGCGAGAGCAACCCGTCCACGGGCGCCTCGATCCGCGTGTAGGACAGCTGCAGCTGCGCTTGCGAGAGCATCGCCTCGGCGGACTCGACCCGGGCGTGCGCGAGGGCCGCGTTCGCCCGCGCGGACGCGAGCTGTGCGTCGACCGGTGCACTCTGCTCGACGCGCGCCGCTGACTCCGCGATTCGCGTCTGGGCGGTGCGCTTCATGTCTCGCGCCGCGGCGAGCTGTGCTTGGGCTTGCGCGACCGCCGCGTGGGCAGCCTGCGCTGCGGAGCGATCCGTGTCCACCTGGGCACGTGGAATCGCCTGATCCTTGAGGAGCGACTCCGCCCTCGCGAGATCCGTGTCCGCCTGGCTCGCCTGCGCCTGCGATCGCGCGAGTGCCGCCTGGGCTGCGGCGATGTCCGCGTCGGCGCTCGCGACCGACGTCGCGGACCCGGAGAGCTGGGCCCGCGCCGCGGACAGACCACCCTTCGACGTGGCCTCGACGATGCCGACCTGGGCGTCGGCGGCTTGCGACTGGGCCTGGGCCGCCGCGAGCTCGGCCTCCGCCTGCTTTTCCTTGGCGACGTAGTCCGCCGGGTCGATCTCGGCCAGGACGCTGCCCTTCGTGACCTGCTGGTTGTCCGTCACGTGAAGCTTCACCGTGCCGGCGACCCGCGTCGAGACCGAAACCACGTCGGCGTCCACCTGCGCGTCGTCCGTCGACTCCTTGCCGCGAGAAATCCACGCGTAGGTGGCCCAGGAAATGAGCGCGATCGCGACGATGACGGCGAGGATGATGTACGGCCGAGTCTTGCTCTTCTTGGCCGGGGCAGCCTGGGCCTGGGCCGGGGCGGGCTGCTCGGCGGACTTGCCCTCGAGCGGCTGGGTGCTGGCCATCGACGACATTCGGTTACGTCTCCATCCCCCACGAAAGGCGCCGTGCTGCGAGTGGTGAACGGCGGTTCATTCGGCGAGCCAAGATAGCACACGGCTCGCCCCGGTACATGGGACCAGCCCGTACGCGCTTCGATGATCGAGGGGCGCGGTCCGTCGCGCCTTCCGCACTCGCCGGCCAGCCCCAGCCGTCACGCTCCTCAGGCCGGCGCGCGCTGCGCGCTCGGCGTCGGCGCATCGGAAGAGACGAACCTCCGCCGGAGGTTCTCGAGGGCGAGGTAGACGACCGGCGTCGTGTAGAGGGTGAGAAGCTGTGAGGCGAGGAGGCCCCCCACGATGGTCATCCCGAGGGGGCGCCGGAGCTCCGAGCCGAGGCCGGTACCGAACGCGAGCGGAAGAGCGCCGAACAGCGCGGCGCACGTCGTCATGAGGATGGGGCGGAAGCGGAGGGAGCAGGCGCGGACGATCGCGTCCTCCGGCGAGGCTCCGTCCTTGCGCTCGGCCTCGAGGGCGAAGTCGATGAGGAGGATGGCGTTCTTCTTGACGATGCCGATGAGGAGTAGAAGGCCGATGATGGCGATGATGCTCAGGTCGACGCCGAAGAGCATGAGCGCGACGAGCGCTCCGATGCCGGCGGACGGCAGCGTGGAGAGGATCGTCACGGGGTGGACGTAGCTCTCGTAGAGGACGCCGAGGACGATGTAGACGGCGAGGAGAGCGGCGGCGACGAGGATGGGCTCGTTCTGGAGCGACGAGGTGAAGGCCTGGGCGGTGCCCTGGAAGTCCGCGTGCACGCTCGGTGGCATGTGCATCGCGAGCTCTGCGCGGTTGATGGCCTCCACGGCGGGCCCGAGGGACGCGTTCGCTGCGAGGTTGAACGAAATGGTGACCGAGGGGAACTGCCCGTGGTGGTTGACCGACAGAGCGGTGCTCGAGGGCGAGACCTTCGCGATCGCGGGCAGCGGCACCGCAGCCCCGGTGTTGCTCTTGACGTAGATGCCGTCGAGAGAATCGGGCGTGGCGCGGTAGGGCGCTGCAGCCTCGAGGACGACGTGGTACTCGTTTTGCTGCGTGTAGTTCGTCGCGACGAAGCGCTGCCCGTACGCGTCGTAGAGCGCGTCGTCGACGGCCTGCGCCGTGACTCCGAGCCGCGACGCAGTGTCGCGGTCGATGTCGAGGTCGAGTTCCAGGCCCGAGTTTTGTTGATCGGTGTTGACGTCCTTCAGGTCCGGCAGCTTTCGCAGGGCGTCGAAGACCTTGGGAGCCCATTCCTGGAGCTCGTCGAGGTTCGCGTCCTGAACCGTGTACTGGTACTGGGTGCGCGCGAGTCGCCCGCCGACATTCACGTCCTGGCGCGCCTGCATGTACGTCTTGATGCCTTCGATGTGGGCGAGGCGCCCGCGTAGGCGCGCCAGCACCTGATCCGCGGAGGCCTTGCGGGGCGGCATAGGCTTCAGCGTGATGAAGGCCGAGCCGGTGTTGCTCGTACCGAGGCCGCCGGAGCCGATGAACGAAACGTAGTGCTCGACGTCCGGGTCCTCGACCAGGATCTGGTTCACCTGTACCTGCAGCCGCTCCATCTCCGCGAACGACACGTCCTGCGCAGCCTCGGTCGAGGCCATCAGCAGCCCGTTGTCTTGCTGTGGAAAGAGCCCCTTGGGGACCAATATGAACAGCGCGACGTTGGCGCCCACCGTCGCGAGCGTGACGAGAAGCATCGTCACGCGGTGGCGGAGCGCCCAGAGGAGGCCATGCTCGTAGAACGCGAGCATCGCGTCGAAGAAGCGCTCGAAGAGGTGATAGAGGCGCCCGTGCTTCCGGTGCAGCTCGTTCTCGAGCATGAGGGAGCACATCATCGGCGTCACGGTCAGTGAGACGAGGGCCGACATCGCGACCGCAACGCTGAGCGTCACGGCGAACTCCCGGAAGAGCCGGCCCACGATGCCGCCCATCAGCAGGATCGGAACGAAGACCGCGAGCAGCGACACGGTGATCGAGACGATGGTGAAGCCGATCTGCGCTGCGCCCTCGAGCGCGGCCTCGAAGCGCGAGGTCCCGCGCTCGATGGCCCGCATGATGTTCTCCGTGACCACGATCGCGTCGTCGACGACGAAGCCGGTGGAGATCGTCAGCGCCATCAGCGAGAGGTTGTCGATGCTGTAGCCGAGCAGCCACATGACGCCCAGCGTCCCCAGGAGCGACAGCGGCATCGCGACCGCAGGGACGAACGTCGCGCGCGCAGAGCGGAGGAACGCGAAGACGACGAGGACCACGAGCACGACGCTCGCGCCGAGGGTGGCCTCCACGTCTTCCACGGACGCACGGATGGTCTGGGTACGATCGCTGTTGATCTCGATGTCGATCGACGGCGGGATCGACTGGGCCAGAGACGGCAGCAGACTCTTGATGCGCTGGTTCGTCTCGAGGATGTTCGCGTCGGGCTGCTTGCGGACGAGGACGATGACGGTGCGTTTCGCGTCTGCCCAGCCGGCCACGCGCTCGTTCTCGACGCTGTCGTAGACGTGGGCGATGTGCCCGAGCTGCGCCGTTGCGCCGGCGTTCTGCGCGATGACCAGCGGGTCGTAGCCCTTGGCGTCGAAGATCTGGTCGTTGGCGCCGATGCTCGCAACCTGCAGCGGCCCGGAGACCGTCCCCTTTGCCTCGTCGACGGTGCTCTGCCCGATGATGCCACGCACGTCGGAGGAGCCGACCCCCATGCCCGCCAGCGCGCCCGGGTCGTACTGGACTCGCACCGCCGGCTGCTGGCCGCCCGCGACGGTCACCTGACCGACGCCGTGCACCTGCGAGATCTTCTGCGCGAGCACCGTGTTCGCGGCGTCGAAGACCTCCGATAGTGGCAAGGTGTCGCTGCGAAGCGACAAGATGAGGATGGGCGAGTCGGCCGGATTGACCTTGCGGTACGTGGGTTTCACCGGAAGATCGGGGGGCAGCTCCCCGCCGGCGGCCGCGATGGCCGCCTGGACGTCGCGCGCTGCTGCGTCGACGTTCCGGTCGAGATCGAACTGGAGCGTGATGGACGTCGAGCCGAGCACGCTCGTCGACGTCATCTCCGTGAGCCCTGCGATGCGGCCGAAGCGCCGCTCGAGAGGGGTCGCGACCGAGGACGCCATCGTCTCGGGGTTGGCTCCCGGTAGCTGTGCGCTCACCGAGATGGTGGGGAAGTCGACGTGCGGCAGCGGTGCGACGGGCAGCTGCGTGTAGGCCAGAATACCCGCGAGAAGGAGCGCCGCTGCGAGGAGAGACGTCGCGACGGGTCGCCGGATGAAAGGGGCGGAGATGTTCACTCGCGCCGCCCTCCGGCGGCGCTCGTGGACCTCACTGTACTTCGCTTCGCTCGTACAGTTCGGTTCACTCGGGTGTTGGCGCGCTTCACTGGGCGGGCTCCGGTACGGTCTTGGGCTTGCCTCGACGCGAGAGCATGGCACCGAGCCGGTCCATGTAGATGTAGACGACGGGCGTCGTGTAGAGCGTGAGCACCTGGGAGATGATCAGGCCGCCCACGATGGTGATGCCGAGCGGCCGGCGGAGCTCCGACCCCATTCCGGTCCCCAGCGCGAGCGGCAGCCCGCCGAGCAGCGCCGCCATCGTCGTCATCATGATCGGCCGGAAGCGCAGCAGGCACGCCTGGTGAATTGCCTGCTCCGTCGTCATCCCGTGATCACGCTCCGCCTCGAGCGCGAAGTCGATCATCATGATCGCGTTCTTCTTCACGATCCCGATGAGAAGGACGATCCCGATCAGAGCGATGACGCTGAAGTCGGTCCGGCACACCCAGAGCGCGAGGAATGCCCCGACGCCGGCGGAGGGGAGCGTCGAGATGATCGTGATCGGGTGGATGTAGCTCTCGTAGAGGACGCCGAGAACGATGTAGACGGTCACGATCGCCGCGAGGATCAGCAGAGGCTCGCTCGCGAGCGACGCGTTGAAGGCCTGCGCCGTTCCGACGAAGTCGGAGTGCACGCTCGGAGGAAGGCCGATGCGCGCCTGCGCGTCCTGGATTGCGTTCACCGCGTCGCCCAGCGATTCGCCAGGTGAGAGGTTGAACGAGACGGTAACGGCGGGGAACTGCCCCTGGTGGTTGATCGCGAGGGACGTCGTCGTCGTCGCCCAGTGCACCATCGCGCTCAGGGGGACGGGTGCGCCCGTCGGCGTACGGACGAAGATCTTGTCGAGCGCCCCGGCGGTCTTCGCCTGCTGGGGGTTCACCTCGAGGATGACGCGGTAGAGGTTGAGCTGCGTGAAGATGATCGAGACCTGGCGCTGCCCGAAGGCGTCGTAGAGCGTGTCGT
Organism: Polyangiaceae bacterium; assembly: GCA_036490515.1. Taxonomy (GTDB): domain Bacteria; phylum Myxococcota_A; class Polyangia; order Polyangiales; family Polyangiaceae; genus Palsa-1150. The sequence goes on along the minus strand of DASXDU010000011.1, from coordinate 986,917 downwards.
CGACGACCTGCGGCGATATCCCGAGGCGCGAGGCGGTGTCGCGGTCGATCGTCAGGGAGACCTGCAGGCCGGTCGTCTCCTGGTCGCTCGTGACCTCCTTGAGGATGTGCTCCTTCCGGAGCTCCGCGACGAGCTTTGGCGCCCACGTCGCGAGCTCGTTCGGGTCGGCGTCCTCCAGCGTGTACTGGTACTGCGTGCGGCTGATGCGGCTGTCGATCTGCAGGTCCTGGACGGACTGGAGGTAGACCTCGATGCCGTCGACGGCGTCGAGCTGGGGCTTCAGCCGGGCGACGATCTCGTCGGCGCTCGCGTCGCGCTCGCCGCGCGGCTTGAGGGTGATCGAAAGCCGGCCGCTGTTCGTCGTCGGGTTCGTGCCGTCGGAGCCGATGAACGAGGAGACGCTCAGGACCCCCGGGTCCTTCATCACCACGTCGGCCACGGTGCGCTGGAGCTCCATCATGCGGGGGAACGACACGTCGGGCGCCGCCTCGGAGACGCCGAGCAGCGAGCCCGTGTCCTGCTGCGGGAAGAAGCCCTTGGGGATGTAGATCGCCATCCCGACCGTGACCGCGACCGTCGCGAGGGTGACCAGGAGCGTCGTCCGCTTGTGGCGAAAGACGACCTTCAGCCCGCGGTCGTAGAACGCGATCATGGCCTCGAACGCGTTCTCGGACACGCGGTACAGCCGGCTGCGCTCGTGCTCCTTCGGCTCGGGCCGCAGGAGGTGCCCGCACATCATCGGGGTCAGCGTCAGGGAGAGGACCGCCGAGACGCCGATCGACACCGCCAGCGTGACTGCGAACTCGCGGAAGAGGCGGCCGATGAGGCCCCCCATGAAGAGGAGCGGGATGAGGACGGCCACGAGCGAGACGGTCAGCGAAACGATCGTGAAGCCGATCTGACCTGCGCCCTTGAGCGCGGCCTCGAACGGCTTGTCACCCGCCTCGATGTAGCGGGCGATGTTCTCGATCATCACGATCGCGTCGTCGACGACGAAGCCCGTCGCGATGGTGAGCGCCATCAGCGAGAGGTTGTTCAGGCTGTACCCGACGGCGTACATCACCGCGAACGTCCCGATCAGGGACAGCGGAACGGCGATGCTGGGGATGATGGTTGCCCGGATGTTCCGCAAGAAGAGGAAGATGACCGCGACGACGAGGCCGACGGTTATGACGAGCGTGTGCTCGACGTCCTCGACGGAGGCTCGAACGGTTTCGGTTCGGTCCGAGATGACCTTCACGTCGAGGCCCTGCGGCAGGGAGGCCTGGAGCTGCGGGAGCAGCGCCTTCACCCGGTCTGCGACCTGGATGACGTTTGCGCCGGGCTGGCGCTGGACGTTGAGGATGATGGCCCGCTTCTCGTTGGACCATCCGGCCAGCTGCGCGTTTTCGACGCTGTCGACCACGTTCGCGATGTCGCGCAGGCGCACGGGCGACCCGTTCGCGTAGGCGATGACGAGCGGTTTGAAGCCCTCGGCCTTGAAGAGCTGGTCGTTCGTCTGGAGGGCGAAGTCCTGGCGGGGGCCGTCGATGTTGCCCTTCGGCTGGTTGATGTTCGCGGTGACGAGGGCCTGTCGCACGTCCTCGAGCGTCAAACCCGTGCCTGCGAGGGCCAGCGGGTCGACCTGCACGCGTACCGCAGGTTTCTGCCCGCCGTTGATGGTCACGAGGCCGACGCCCGATACCTGCGAGATCTTCTGCGCGAGGATCGAGTCGGCGAAGTCGTCGACCTGATCGAGCGGGAGCACGTCCGAGCTGACCGAGATCGTGAGGATGGGCTGGTCCGCCGGGTTGCTCTTCGAATACGTGGGTGGAGTGGGCAGCTGCGCGGGGAGGTAGCTCGACGCCGCGTTGATGGCGGCCTGCACGTCCTGCTGGGCTGCGTCGATGCTCCTGTCGAGGTCGAACTGGACCGTGATCTGCGAGTACGCAAAGCTCGACACGCTCGTCATCTGCGTGAGCGACGGCATCTGGCCGAGCTGTCGTTCGAGCGGCGTCGTCACCGCCGACGCCATCGTGTCGGGGCTGCCGCCCGGCAGATAGGTCGAGATGACGATGGTCGGATAGTCCACCTGCGGGAGCGCGGAGACGGGCAGCTGGGTGAAGGCCGCGAGGCCCACCAGCAGGAGGCCCACCATCAAGAGCGTCGTCGCGACCGGCCGCCGGATGAACGGCTCGGAGACGCCGCCGCCGATCATGGTTTCGAGACCGGAAGAGAGGAGCCCGGAGCGGGCACCCACGTCGACGAGCTCGGTGCCGCGGACGCGGCCGCGGACGACGACGGCCGCGCGGCGCCCGCGGCGGGCTTGGTTGCGACCTTCGCCCCCGGCCGCAACTGCGCCTGACCGTCCACCACGACCTGCTCCCCCGCGTTGAGGCCGGCTCCGATGATTGCCAGCTCCCCCTGTGTGGCGGTCACCGTCAGGGGCCGCGTCTCCACGGTGGAATCGGCCTTCACGACGTAGGCGAACGTCCCCTGCGGGCCGTGCTGAACGACCGCGGCGGGGACCACGAGTGCGCCCTTGCGCGTGGAGAGGCGAAGCCGCGCCTTCACGAACTGGTTCGGCCAGAGGAGGTGCTTCGGGTTGTCGAAGACCGCCTTGAGGCGCAGGGTCGCCGTGGCCTGGTTGATCTCGTTGTCGATCACCTTGAGCTTGCCCTCGCCGAGCGGCTTCTCGCCGTCGCGGCTGAACGCCGAGACCGAGAGCTCCTGGCTGCTCATCGCCTCGTTGATCGCCGACAGGTCGTCCTCCGGAAGCGTGAAGAAGACGGCGATGGGGTCGAGCTCCGTCACGACGACGAGCCCACTCGTGTCCGTGGCGTGCACCACGTTGCCCGGATCGACGAGGCGTACGCCCGTGACACCGTCGATGGGCGACGTGATCCTCGCATAGTCGAGGTTCAGCCGGGCCGCGTCGATGGCTGCCCGGTCTGCGCGGATCTGCGCGTCGAGCTGGTCCACCGCCGCGACTTGGTCGGTGTATTGCTGCACGGCGATGAGGTTCTGCTGGCTGAGGGTCTTGTAGCGGTCGGCGTTGACCTTCGCGTTCTTCTCGTTCGCCGAGTCGCGCGCCTGGTTCGCCTGGGCCGTCTCGAGCTGGATCTGGAACGGGCGAGGGTCGATCTGGACGAGCACGTCGCCCTTCTTGACGCTCTGGCCCTCGGTGAAGGCCACGCGGTCGATGCGCCCGTCGACCTGCGTCTTCACCGTGACGGTGTAGAACGCGGCGACGTTGCCGAGGCCCTCGAGCCACACCGGTACGTCCTTGCGCTCGACGACGGCAGTCAGCACCGGCACCGTGCGGTTCGCAGCGGCGCTCGACGCGGCGGCTGCCGCGGCCGCCTGCGTCTTCGCGCGCTCGTGAAAGAGGAGGTACGTCCCTCCCACGACCGCCACGAGGAGGACGAGAAGGACGATCCGCGTGACGGGCGACGAGCGCTGCGGCGCGCGATCGCTCGCCCTGGGAGGTCCAACGAGGTTCGGGTTCTCTTGGATCATGTACGCCCCAGTGCGGCGAGGAGCTGCGCGCGCGCCGAGGCGAGTCCATAGCGCGCTTGCACCACCTGGGCCGCCGCAGTCGTGTAAGCGACCTGTGCATCCGTCAGCTCGATGATGTTCCCGACCCCGGTGGAGTAGCGCTGCTCCGCGAGGCGGAGCTGTTCACGCGCGCTCGCGAGGGCGTCGTCGACGGCGCCGATCGTCGCCTTGGCCGCGCGCACGGCGAGGCGTGCGGAGTCGACGTCGAAGCGCACCTGGAGCTCTTCGAGGGATCGCTGCGCGTCGACGCTGTCGATCTGCGCTTCGGCCTGCCGGACCTGCCCCTTGGTCAATCCTCCCTGGAAGATCGGCCACGTCACCCCGACGCCGACGTCCCAGTTCGGGACCAGCTGGGTGAGGTTGAGCCCGACGTCGGTGACTCCCGCGGTCGCGCCGATCGACGGCCCGTAGCCGCCCTTGGCCGACGACAGTGTCGACTCCTGCGCCTCGCGCTGCCGGACGAGGGTCGCGATCTCGGGGCGTGCTGCGACCGCTTTCGCCACGAGCGTCTCGAGCGGCATGTCCTCGTCGGGCAGGGGCCCGGTGTCCTCGTCGCTCACGTCGTAGTCCGTCCCTTGCGGCAGGCCCGCGGCCTGGTTGAGCTGCGCCTTCGCCGTCTCGTAGTTGTTCTGCGCGGTGATGAGCTGCACCACCGCGTTCGCGACCGACGCCTTCTGCTGCGCGAGCGCGATGGGAGGCTGCGTGCCGACCTGCACCATCCCCTGAACCTGGGCCAGGTGCTTGTTCTGGTCCTCGAGTGTCTCCTTCGCCACGTCCACGAGCTCCTTGTTTGCCCGCGCGTTGAAGTACGCGCGGCGCACGTTGAGCAGGATCGACAGCTTCGTCGTCCGCTCGGCGAGGCGTTGCGAGTCGGCGTTCAGCTTGGCAGCGTGGTAGCGCTCGCTCGTCTGACCGAAGTCGTAGATGAGCTGCGTCGCCGACAGCCCGAACTGCCAGTAGTCGTACGACGTAGAGAAGAGGGAGTTGTTGGGGCCCGCACCGGTGGCGCCGGTCGTGGTGCCCGTCGTCGTCGGGATCGCGCCGGGCCGGGGCGCAAAGTTGCCCGTCTCGCGCGTGTACGAGGCGCTGCCCACGACCTGAGGGAGCATCGGTGAGCGTGCCTGGTCGGCCTGGGCCGACGCCACGTTCGTCGCCGCTCGCGCGACGAGGAGCTGCGGCTGGAGCTGGAGCGCGGACCGCTCCACCTCGGCTAGGCCGACGACGCGCTGCGCCCCGGTCGCCGTCGGCGGGGAAGGCGGGGCAGGACGTTCCTGGGCCGAGGCCGAGCACGCCGCGAAGGGCGACGCGAGCGCGAGGAGCACGACGATTCCGAGGGGACGCGAGCGCATCGACGAATTCTCCGGGTAGGATGCCGCCTACGCCGCAGTTCGCTGCGCCGCAAGCGACGAGCCGTCGCTTTCGGGCGACGAGTCCCGGCCCTCATCCGACCGGCAGCGGCGCGCGGAGGCCGCCGTCGTTGTACGCTGAAATTCCCATGGCCGCATCGAGTGTTGCATCGCTCTCGCGCCCCTCGGAACGCGCCGACGCCCCGGCCTCCGGGGCTCCCGAGAAGGCGGCGTCGGTCCCCGGCCTCCGTCCGCGCCGCTTGCTCGGCGTCGTCGTCGTGCTCGGCGTGATGCTCCTCCAGTTCGCGGCCGACGTCGTGGCCGGTCGCGAGACGGCGCGCATCCTCGCGCGCATGGTCTTCATGTCGTGCGAGCTGCCGCTGCTGATGGTCGCGCTCTCGACCGCGTTCGAGTGGTCGCTCCGGCGCCGCATGACCGCGGGGACTGGCATCCTCGCCGGGGTCGGCATCGCCACCGCATTCGGGTGCATCTTCGGCCTCGCCTACGGCGTGTTCGCGCTCCGGATCCCGGAGCTGCGCCTCCACATGCCGCCGAGCGGCGACGCGCTCATCGTCACGAGGTTTGCGCTCTTCGGCGTGCTCAACGCGCAGATGTACTTCGGCCTCTGGGCGATCGCCGTCGTCTATCCGTTCGCCGTCGAGGGGGCGCGTATCCGCGATCTCGAAGCACAGAAGCTCCAGAGCGAGGCCGAGCTGACCCGCCTGCGCTCTCACCTCGAACCGCACTTTCTCCTCAACACGCTGAACGCCATCGCCGGGCTCGTCACCGAGGAGCCGCGCGAGGCGCGTCGCCTCCTCGTGAGCCTCGGCGAGCTGCTCCGCGACGCCGTGGCCGAGCAGAGCGACATCCAGACGCTCGAGGACCAGGTCGCGTGGCTCCGGCGTTACGCCCAGATCCTCGAGGCACGGCATCACGGTGTGCTCCGCTTCGAGTGGGAGATCGCGCGCGAGGCCGCGCAGGCGATGCTGCCGCGGCTCCTCATCCAGCCACTCGTCGAGAACGCCGTGCAGCACGGGGCGCTCCGCCGCGACGACGGTGCGGGCGTGGTCGCGATCCGTGCCTCGTTCGATGCCGCGGGCTCGCTCGTCTGCGTGGTCGAGGACAACGGGCCCGGCATGGGCGACGCCGACGTTCGCGCCGGCGCGTTCGGCCTCCAGGCAGTTCGGCGGCGCCTCGCCCTGGAGACCCCAGGCTCGACGCTACGCCTCGATTCGACCGCGGAGGGCACGCGGGCGACCGTCGAGCTGCGCCCTGCCGCCCAGGAGGCCGCACGATGACGCATCCTCTCCGAGCGCTGGTCGTCGAAGACGAGTGGCCCGCGCGCAACTACCTCGTCGAGCTGCTCGAGACCTCCGGTCTCGCGGAGGTGGCCGGCGCCGTCGGTACGCTCGACGAGGCTCGTCAGGCGCTCGAGGGCGATCCGCCCGGGCTCGCCGTGGACATCGCGTTCATCGACGTGCGGCTCGAAGGGGCGCCGCGGGGCGAGACGGGGCTCTCCCTCGTTCGTGCCATGGCGTCCAAGCCCGGTGCGCCGATGTTCGTGCTCGCCACGGCCTACGAGCGCCACGCGCTCGAGGCGTACGAGCTCGGCGTGGTCGACTACCTCCTCAAACCATTCAGCGAGGAGCGCGTCGTGCAGTGCCTGCGGCGCCTCGAGCAGCGCCGGAACGCCCCGGCGGTTCCCAGCGGGCCACCGCGGATCGTCGCACGCCGCAAGCGGAGCCTCGTGTTCCTCGAACCGCAGGAGATCTGGGCGTTCGAAGCGGCGGACCGGCTGACGTTCGTGCACACGCTGCACGGGACGTTCGACATCGACCTCTCTCTCGCTGCCGTCGAGGCCTCGTTCGCGCGCGCGTTCGTCCGCGTGCACCGCAACTGGCTCGTGAACGCGACGCACATCAAGGAGCTCGAGCGGGACGGCCACGAGACGAAGCTCTTCGTCGGCGACGGCGTGGCCGACGCGGGCAAGGGCGTCCGCGTTCCGGTTGCCCGCGAGCGATCGGCCGCCGTACGCGAGATGCTGCTCACGAACGCCACGGGTTTGCGGCGACCCTGAACGATTCGAGATCTTCGGCGCGAGTCGCGCGGGGAGCTACAGCGTCTCGCCCGGGCCCATGCCGGGGACGTCGATGTAGACGGGGCCGGACGGCGTTGCGGCTGCACCGAACCCGGACGTGGAGCTCCCTGCGCTCGACGAGGAGCCGAGCCCGCCCGGCGCCGAGCCGACTCCCCCGATGCTTCCACCGAGCGAGCTGGTCGCCCCCGTCGACCCCGTGGCCGTGCCGGCCACTGGACCGATCCCTCCGCCTGCGCTGCTCGTCGTCCCCGTGCCGCTGCCAGCGCCCTGCCCGGCGATGAAGTTCGCGGGCATCGCCGCGAGGTTGGACACCACCGCGCTCAGGTTCGGCGTCGTGAGCGCGGGAAACGCGATCGCGTATCCGCTGCTGGTCGTCGACGACACGTCCGTTCCGGGCGCTTGCTGCGCGGAAGCGCTGACGGCGGTCAGCACGACGGGCCAGAACGCGAGCTTCGCCAGACTGCGGGTGAGCTTCACTGGTCTTCTCCTCGTCCGGAGAGGAGCAACACCCGTTCCGTTCGAGCTCACCCGTCGCGCGTCACTCGTGCCCGTGTCATTCGCGCCCGTAGAGAGACGACGGCTCCGGCGCGCCGGGCGGTGCGGCCGCGCTACGCGGAGGACGCGCGGTTCTGCTGCCGGCGTGTGCGGTCGGGGCGGGTCGCGGAAGGGGCGTGTACGAGGCTGCGACCGTGGCTCGTGGCGCGGTGGTCGGGGCGACCGGCCACGACGACGTGGGCCCCGCTGGCGGGAGGGCCTCCGGCTCATGCGCTGGAGCAGCCGAAGCTGCCGGGGCGGACGCGGCGGCCGTTGTCGGTGACGTCGGTGGTGCGCCCGTTCCCCGCGAAAGGGCCGCGCCGACGATGGCCCCCACGACGACAGCACCCCCGAGGGCTCCCCATGCCCAGGACCAGCGCCTCGCGGGCGCGGGCTTCGGGGAATCGGCAGCGACGGAGATGCTGGTGTGCGCGCGCTCCCCTTCGTCCGGAATCGTGGGCGCTGCCTGGGCGCGGGGTGACGAGGACGACGGTGGCGCCGGCGTGTTGCCCTCGACGGAAGCGACCAGCCGCGCGCGCTGGGCGAGCCGCTCGGCGGCGATCTCCTTCACCCATGCGCCGACCGCGCGTGTCGACGCGGGCGTGACGGCCGCCTCGAGGGCATCCGCCATCGCGAGCGCCGTGTCGAACCGATCGCTCGGCTCCTTGGCGAGGCCGCGGAGGACGACCGCGTCGAGGGAGGCCGGGACTCCCTTTGCATGCGCGCCGGGCGGATCGACCGCGCCGTCCATGATGCGCTTGAGGACTTGCCCCTCGCTGTCGGCGGAGAACAGCCTCCGGCCCGCGAGAGCCTCCCAGAGGACGACCGACGCCGCGAAGACGTCGCTCCGTCGCGTCACGGGGTGCCCGAGGACCTGCTCGGGGGCGAGATAGCCGAGCTTGCCCTTCAGCTGCCCCTCCCGCGTCGTGTGGAGCTTTCCGAGCGCCTTCGCGACGCCGAAGTCGATGACGCGGGCGATCCCGTCGGCTCCGACCAGGACGTTCTGCGGCGACACGTCGCGGTGCACGATGTGCAGCGGCTCGCCGAGGTCGTTCGTCGCCTCGTGTGCGGCGTGCAGCCCGTGCAGGGCCTGCACGAGGACGCCCGCGGTCAGAGCCGGGTCGACCGTCGTGCCTCCGTCACGCGCCGAGCGAAGGAGCGTCGAGAGCGGCTCGCCCTCGATGTACTCCATGACGAGGAAGAGCTCGTCCTCGCCGTTCACGACGTCGACGGTCGAGACGACGTTCGGGTGGCGGATGCGAGCGGCGAGGCGCGCCTCGTCGAGGAACATCGCCACGAACTCCGGATCGAGCGCGAACTGCGGGTGAAGGCGCTTGATCGCGACGGTACGCGCGAAGCCTCCCTGGCCCACGAGGCGACCCAGGTGGACGGTGGCCATGCCCCCCGCGGCGATCCGGTCGAAGACCGCATAGCGCCCGACGATCAGCGGCGTCGTCGCGGCCGGTGTCATCCAGGTAAGGGTACCATGCGGGCATGCGTCGTCCGCCGCACGCCCGCGCCTTCCTCGGGCTCGCGCTCGCAGTCGCGGCGGGAGCCACGTCGAGCTGCACGGCGCTCCTGGGGATCGACGCCGACTATCGCGCCGAGAACGACGGCGACAGCGACGCGGTCGCGGGGGATGCGGAGGCCGGCCCTGCCGCGGAGGGGGGGCCGCCGGAGAGCGCGCCTCCGCCGGACGCGGGGAGCGACGCGTTCCCGGCAAACCCCGGCGCGATCGCCGAGGTGACCGCCGGTCAGTTCCACACCTGCGTGCGGTTCGAGACGGGCGTGGCGATGTGCTGGGGCCGCGCCGAGGACTACGGCGAGCTCGGGAACGGAACGCTCGCGAACACGTCGGTCGCAGAGCCCGCGATGGGGGCGGGCATCGTGCACCTCTTCGCCGGCGAGCACGACACCTGCGCCGTGCTCGCCGACGGCGCCGCATGCGCGGGCAAGGGTGGGGCAGGGGAGCTGCTCGACGACGTGGGCGACGCCGACTCGCCCGTGCCCGTGGCCGAGACGGTCCTCCCGGCGTCGCCGAAGGCCATCGCCTCGGGGCTCGCGTTCACGTGCGCGCTTCTCTCGACGGGGGACGTCGTCTGCGTCGGGGACGGCACCTCGGGCACCCTCGGCAACGGCGGCGGTGGCATCAGCCTCGAGCCGGTCCCCATCGACCTGGGTGGCGAGCAAGCCTCGGCGATCGCTGCTCGCAACGTGCATGCGTGCGCCGTCCTCGCCGACGGGACGGTGACGTGCTGGGGCGACGGAGCGAGCGGCCCGGCGTCGGTGCAGGGTCTTCCGGGGGCGGCCGTCGCCGTGTGCACGGGCGACGACTTCTCGTGCGCTCTCGTCGGGAACGACGAGAACAGCACCGTGTGGTGCTGGGGCGACAATTCGGGGGGAGAGCTCGGCAACGGCGATCCGGGCGTCTCGTCGAGCAGCACCCCGGTGAAGGTGAAGGGCCTCGCGGGCGCGGCGTCGCTCACGTGCGGCTCGGAGCACGCGTGCGCAGGCACGGAGTACGCGAACCCGGGCATCTGGTGCTGGGGCAAGGGCGGCTCCGGCCAGCTCGGCAACGAGGACACCTCGAACGCGTACACCCCGGTGCAGGTGAGCGGCATCAGCGCGTATCCCGAGAGCCTCGCGGCAGGCGGCTTCCACACCTGCGCCATCCTCTCGAGTCCCAACGTCCTCTGCTGGGGTTCGAACGACTTCGGGCAGCTCGGCGACGACTCACCCGACGCGTCTTCCGGTCCCGTCTCGGTCACGGGGATTCCATGAGGAGGAGCGCGCTCGGTTGCGCGGTCGTCGGGGCCCTCGCGTTCGCGGCGGCACCCGCACGCGCGCAGGGAGGAACCCCCCAGGCGCAGTTCGACTACGGCCTCGCGGAGATGGAGGCGAGCCGCTACGCGACCGGCTGTCCCGCGCTCGCCGAGAGCTACCGGCTCGACCCGCACCCGGGCGTTCTCTTCACCCTCGCGGAGTGCGAGAACAAGTGGGGCAAGCTCGCCTCGGCCCTGACGCACTACGAGGCGTACCTCGATCTCTACACGCGCATGCGCGACGACGAGAAGGGGCACCAGCGCGGTCGCGATCGCGTGTCCGCCGCGCAGCGCGATCGACTCCGTGCCGACGTTCCCGAGCTCTCCGTGGCGCTCCCGCCGGGCGCTCCCGTCGGGACGACCGTCACGTGCGACGGCGTTCCCGTCGGCGCTCCGTCGCTCGGAGCGTCGCTTCCGGTCGACCCCGGCGAGCACGTGATCGTCGCGCACACCCCGGACGGCGTCCTCCACGAGACGCGCGTCCGCGTCGCGCCGCGCGACCACCGCGCCGTCGTCGCCGACGTCACCACGCCGCCTCTCCCCGCGCGCGTTGCGCCGGCGGGGCCTCGAGCTGAGACGGCGTCCCCTGCGCCCGCACCCTCGCCAGGAGCCCGCACCGCCGCGTGGATCGCCGGCGGCATCGGCGTCGCGGGTCTCGTCGCGGGAGGTGTCGCGGGCGGCGTCGTGATGGGCGACAGGTCGACCATCGATGCCCAGTGCCACGCCGATCGCACGTGCAGCCCCTCGGGCCTCTCCGCGGCCTCGCAGGCGCGCACCTTCGGAGTCGTGAGCGACGTCGGCTTCGCGCTCGGCGGCGCCGGCGTGCTCGTTTCGGCCATCCTCTTCCTCGTCTCGCCCTCGCGCTCGGTGCAGCCGACCGCCTCCGCGGAGGCCCACGGCGGGTTCGTCGGCCTGCGCGCGACGTGGTAATCCGATCCGCGCGATGAGCGGCCCGCCCGAGCACGACGAGCCGTCGACCGTCGTCCGCCCGGGCTCCCCGCCGGTCGCCGACGCCGTCCTCGCCTTCGTGGTCGACGTCGTCGAAGGGCCCGACAAGGGAACGCGCTTCGCGTTCGACTCGACGCGGCCCTCGGCCGTCCTCGTCGGGCAGAGCGCCGCGTGCGACGTCCGCCTCACCGATCGCCAGGTCTCGCGCCGGCACGCCGCGATCGACGTCACCGAGGCGGGCCTCCGCCTGGTCGACCTCGACTCCACGAACGGCACGACGGTGAACGGCCTTCGCGTCACCGAGGTCTACCTCGCGGGGGGCGAGATCGTCCGGCTCGGGCAGACCGCCGTCCGCATCGTCCGGGCCCTGTCGTCTGCGAAGGCCGAGGCCTCGAACGCTCGCTCCTTCGGTCCGCTGATCGGCGAGAGCCCCGAGATGCGCCGGCTCTACCCGCTCTGCGCCCGCCTCGCGGGCAGCGACGTACCCGTCGTCATCGAGGGCGAGACCGGCACCGGCAAGGAGGTCCTCGCCGAGGCGCTCCACCAGGCGAGCCCCCGAGCCGTCGCGCCCTTCGTCGTCTTCGACTGCACCGCCGTCCCGCCGGCGCTCCTCGAGTCCGCGCTCTTCGGGCACGAGAAGGGCTCCTTCACCGGCGCGACCTCGCAGCGGCGCGGCGTCTTCGAGCAGGCCCACGGCGGCACGCTCTTCATCGACGAGATCGGGGAGCTCGAGCCCACGCTGCAGCCCAAGCTGCTGCGCGCGATCGAGCGCGGCGAGATCCAGCGCGTCGGCGCCAGCGGCTGGCTCAAGGTCGACGTGCGCATCGTCGCTGCGACCCGCCGCGACCTCGATCGCGAGGTGCAGGCGGGCAGGTTCCGCGACGACCTCTTCTTCCGCCTCGCCGTCGGACGCATCGAGCTGCCTCCTCTCCGGCGCCGTCGCGGGGACGTCGCGGTCCTCGCGCGTCACTTCTGGACCGCCATCGCCGGCGAAGGCCGGCCACTGCCCGGCGGCCTCCTCGCGCGCCTCGAGGACTACGCGTGGCCCGGCAACGTCCGCGAGCTCCAGAACGCCATCGCGCGCCACGTCGCCGTCGGCGAGCTCCCCACCGAGGAGGCGCCGCCTTCCTCCGCCGGCACCGGCGACGCGATCGAGCGCGTCCTCGGCCGGGATCTTCCCCTGCCGCGCGCCCGCGCGGAGGTGGTCGAGGAGTTCGAGCGTCGCTACGTGCAGCGCGTCCTCGACCGCCACGGCGGCAACGTCTCGCGCGCCGCGGCCGCGTCCGGCATCGCGCTCCGCTACTTCCAGCTCCTCAAGGCGAAGCGAGCACGCTGACGGCCACGACCGCGGCGACCCTCCGTGGAACGGTGCGCGTGGAACGGTGCGCGCCCCGGGGTAGTCTGGCGCGATGCCTTCCACGACCCCCTCGCCGCTCCTCGAGGCCGCCGCCCGTCTCGAGGACGATCTCCGCGAGTACGAGGCCTTGACGGAGGAGGTGGGTCGCGCCGCGATCCACTCGCGCAAGAGCCTCGTGCGCGTGACGAAGATGCTCCAGCAGGCCGCCGAGTGCCACGAGCGCCTCATGAAGCACGTGGCCTCGCTCTCGGAGGTGATGACGGCGACCCGCGGCCGGCAGGTCTCGTGCGCCGAGAAGCTCGTCTCCGCCGGAGGGCGAATCCAGGAGCGGATGGCCGCGCTCCAGATGTTGATGGGGCGCTACGACGCTCTCGGCGAGCTGTCGAAGCACCTCAACGAAAGCATCGCCGCCGTCGCGAAGGGCAAGGAGAAGGGCGACGTGCAGGCTGCGCTCGTGGCCACGGGACCACTCCTCGAGCGGATGGACCAGGCCGTTGCCGAGGCTGCGTCCCTGGCGGACGACGCGCGGCAGGCCGAGTTCGAGGATCTCGCGCGCGACGCCGAGTCCGTGAAGCAGCAGCTCCAGTCGGCACGCAACCAGCTCGGGCTCGTCCGGAAGACGCTGGGGGAGCGCTCTCCCTCCTGAGCGACGCAACCCACGAGGACGTCACCGCCCACCCCCTCGCGGATGCCGGGGCTCGCGAGAGGGGGGCGAATGCCGCAGGACCGGGAGCGCCGCCTTCTCGTCGCGCGGCGGCCCCTGTCCCTACTTCGCGGGTGCCTCCGGAGCGCTGGCCGGCACGGTGGTGAGGGGCGTCACGACGACCTTCGTCGCGACGTTTCCCTTCACCGCCAGCCTGGCCTTCGGTCCCTTGGTCCCGCGCGCCTGGCGCGTCGCCTTGGCCTTGGCGGTCGCGGCTACCTTCTCCTCGACGGTCCTGGGCACCGGCTGCTTGCGCGGCAGGAGCCCGAAGTCGGCGAGGGACGCGGTGTCGTCAGCGAACATGACGCGAACGAGGCCCTGGAACGCGCTCATGAACGCGACCAGAGCCGGCATCGCGGCTTGCTCGGACGCCACCGTGTCCCTGGCAGTCGCCTGGGCCGCCGTCGTCGCAGCGCGGTTGTCGATGAGCTTTTGAAGCTCATCACACGCCGCGTCCACGGTGACGCTCGCGAGGGCGCCCGCGAACGTGAGGACTTGCGTCCCGTTCGCGAAGTGCTTCCTCGCGCCCGCGATGAGTTTCCCCGCGCGGATGGCCCGGTTGCCTTTACCTTGTGTGGTCGTACCCATACACATCACCTCCTTTCCGGTACTCGGGGTCCGGTACGAGCTTCCCGGCTCGTCCTCGCCTCTCTATAGGGAGGATCATCGGAGGGCCGGATTTGCCACGGGGGCTGACGATTTCTGAGAAGGCGGGGAAAGGCGTGGGGTTACGCGACCTGGTGGTGCCCGAACGGGACGCGTTCGTCAGGGAACACCCCGGTGTTGGTGCCCGAACGCGGCGTGCTCGTGGCCGAACGCGAGGCGTAGGGCACGGAACACCGCGGTGTTGGCGCCCGAACGCGGCGTGCTCGTGGCCGAACGCGAGGCGTTGGGCAGGGAACACTACGGTGTTGGTACCCGAACGCGGCGGTGCGGGTGCCCGAACGCGAGGCGTTGGGCAGGGAACACCACGGTGTGGGGGCCTGAACGCGGGCGTGCTCGTGCCCGAACGAGAGGCGTTCGGCAGGGAACACCACGGTGTTGGTGCCCGAACGCGGCGTGCTCGTGCCCGAACGCGAGGCGTTCGGTAGGGAACACCACGGTGCTGGTGCCCGAACGCGGCGTGCTCGTGGCCGAACGCGAGCCATTCACCAGCGAATGCCGCGGTGTTCATGACGCAACGCCCCGTGCTCGTGTCCGAGGGCGGACCCTTCGGAGGGGAATGCCGTGGCGTTCCCCGCCGAACGTCGCGTGCTCGTGGTCGAAGCGCGAGCCGTCCACTGGCGAGCGACGCGCGTTCCTGGCCGAACGCCTCTCCTTCACGGCCGAGCACCGTCCCCCTGGCTCCGGGGGCCCGTGCCCCTCGTGGGCCATGTGTGCCACCTGCCGGGCGCACGCGCCGCGGAGCACCCTGCATTCCACCCCTGTTCCCCCTACAACTCCGCGGAAACGCGCGCCAGCGACCGCATGGCACGCTCGCTGCTCCTGGGCGCGGCACCATGAGCCATCGCTCCCTCGCCCTCGCCCTCGCTCCGTCCCTCCTCCTGACCCTCGCCGCGTGCACGAACTCGTCGCCGCACTCGACGAACCCCGTCGATCCGCCGGCAGGATCCTCACTCGATCAAGCCAACGTCCCTCGCGATCCGGCGAGCACCATCGCGCCCGCCTCGCTCGCCGGCGCGGTCACGGCGAACAACGCCTTCGCGCTCGACCTCTACGGGCACGTCCTCGCCGGCCAGACCGCGCCCGGCAACGTCCTCACCTCGCCGATCAGCGCCTCGCTCGCGCTGACGATGGCGTACGCGGGAGCCCAGGGCCAGACGGCGACGGAGATGGCGACGGCCCTCCACTACGGCGACCCGAGCTCGATCTTCGACGGACAGAACGCGCTCAGCGCCGCGCTCGAGTCGCGCGCCGCCTCGGCCCTCGCGTCGGCGCAGCAGACCGCGCAGGAGAACGAGCAGCCGGCGCCGTCGGCATCGGACTTCGCGCTCGACGTGGTCAACTCCGTCTGGGGCGAGAAGACGTACCCCTGGGCCCAGCCCTTCCTCACGACGCTCGCCAAGAGCTACGGCACCGGCGTCTTCACCGAGGACTTCGTCAACCAGCCGGACCCCGCGCGTCTGGCCATCAACGGCTGGGTGAGCGCGCAGACCTCGGACAAGATCAACGACCTCATTCCGCAGGGCGCCATCGACCCGTCGACGCGGATGGTCCTCGTCAACGCCATCCACCTCAAGCTCCCGTGGGAGTCGCCCTTCGAGGCCACCGCGACGGCGGACGGCACCTTCACGAAGGACGACGGCTCCACGGTGACGGCCTCCTTCATGAACCAGGGCGAGGAGCTCCCGTACGTGGACGACGGCAACGCGCAGATCGTCGCCATCCCGCTCGCCGGGGGCGACGTCTCCGTCGTCATCGCCGTCCCGCACGGGGACCTCGCGACCTACGAGGCGGGGCTCACGTCGGTGGCGATCCCGAGCCAGTCCGCGGACGTGGTCCTCTCGCTCCCGAAGTTCACGTTCACGTCGGCGACCTTCTCGCTCGCCAAGTCGCTCCAGGCGATGGGGATGAAGCAGGCGTTCGACCCGGAGGCCGCCCAGTTCCTGGGGATGTGCCCCAACCCGCCCGACGGCGACAACCTCTACGTCTCCGACGTCCTGCAGAAGACGATGATCGCGGTGCAGGAAACGGGCGTCGAGGCGGCCGCGGCGACCGCGGTCATCATGGCGGGTTCGTCGGCCGAGCAGCAGACGGTCCCCGTGAAGGTCGACAAGCCCTTCGTGATGGCCATCGTCGACGGGCCGACCGGCGCGGTGCTCTTCCTCGGCCACGTCGAGGACCCCACGGCGACGGGCGGCTGACGCGCCGTCACCCGTACGGACGACGGGCAGCGGTGTCCTCCCCGCTGCCCACGACCGTCGGAGTCGGCGACGGTCGGCGCGCGATGCACGCGGGAAACCGCGGCATTTCGGGCAGGAAGTTCGCTGGCCTGCCCGATGCAACCAGGGGTAGGCATGCGCAAGCTCCCTTGCCTGGTCCTGCTTCTCGTCCCCTTCCTCGGTGCATGCGCTTCGTTCGGCGTCGGCAACCCGCAGACCGAGTGGACCACGACGGAAGGTGTCGGCGATCCCCCGGTGTCGAACATCGAGGCGCCGGAGACTCCCGCGGTTCCGGACGAGGTGTGGGTGCCCTATGTCCCGGTCGACCCGGCCCACCACAGGGAGCACGAGCACGTCGCCGAGAGCGGCAGCCGGCCGGCGTCGCACGAGGGGTCCCACGTGACGTCGCACACCGGCGGTGGCTCCTCGTCGAACACGTCGCACCACGCTCGCTGAGCGCGCACCGGGGGGCCGGCCGGGCGCCCGGTGGAACGAACCGCCTTCGCGTGGCAACCAATATCCCGTGGCGGCGCGCTCTCTCCTCCCCCTGGCGACCGCCTTCGCCGCCCACGCCGGGGCGCTCCTCGCCCTCGGCGCACTCCACCGCCTGCCGCCGCCTGCCGCGCCCAGCACCGGGTCGACCGAGATCGACCTCGACATGAGCCTCCCCGAGCCGGCGCGCCCCGACGCTCGGTCGACGTCGGCGGCGAGCGAGCCGCGCGTCCCCGCCGACCCCGAGGCCCGCTTCGGGAACGTCGCAGCGAAGGTCGATCCCGCGGCCGGCCTTCCCGAGCGCTCGCTCCTGCCGCCGCCGGAGACCGCGCCGCTCGCACCGGAACCGCCGTCGAGCGCGTGGACGTTCTCGCCTTTCGTCGTCGCGCCGGGCGCTGCCATCGATCTGCGCGCCGGGGTCACGCCCGACATGGTCGCGCCTCCGACCGCGTCCGCCGGCGCAGCGCCGCAGCCCCCCACCGCGTCGACGACGGGCGGTCTCTCCGAGGGCCTCGCCGAGCACGACGTCGCGCTCGGCCTGGGCCACGGCGGCGCGGTGCTCTCGGCCGCCGAGACGGCGGCGCGTGCGGACGCGCCCGTCGACGGGAGCGCGACGCTCGACGTCGCCGTGCACGCCGACGGCACGGTCGTCGCGCGCGTCCTCCGCTCCGTGGGCTCGTCGGCCGACTGGTCGCGCGTCGCCGACGCGATCGCACGGTCCGTCGACCCGCACCGGATGCGCCTCCCGGCCGGCCGCGGATGGCACGTGGTCCTGCGCGTCGACGCGAAGGTGAGGCTGCCCGACGGCCGCGACGTGCGCTCCCTCCACGGTCCGCGGCTCGGCGCCGCGCCGAGCGTCCTCCAGAAGCAGCTCGAGGCGAAGCCGGGGGCGGGCGACTGGGCGGGCGCCGGGGAGGAGGGGCACGAGGACCAGCGGGAGACGGCCCCGGTGGGGGGGGAGCTCGGGCACGGGCACGGGCCGCAGGGGAACGCCGGAGGCGCCGCGGCGCAGGGCCTCGCCCAGCGCGTGCTCCCGACGCCGGAGATCTCCGTCTCGGGCAAGGTGTGCTCGGCGTCGATCGGCCTCACGCCGGCGGGCCTCGCCATCGGCGGCGGGTGCAGCCCGGAGAACATCGGGGCGCACGCGACGCGCGTCGTGACGGGACACATCGTGAGCGAGGGCGCGTTGTGAGCTAGAAACGTCGGTCGTGTCCTACGTAGCCAGCGCCTCGCGCACCCTCCGCGTCCCCGCCTCCGTCGCCTTCGACCGGCTCGCCGACCACGACTCGTGGTCCGACTGGATGCCCCGCTCGTTCCGCCCGGTCGGCCGTCGCCTCGGCCGGCTCGCCCCGGGCGCGACGTTCCGCGTCCGCATCCTCGGCGCGCCCTTCGCTGCGCGCTGCCGCGTGACGGTCGTCCGCCCGCACGAGGAGATCACCTGGTGCGGCGGCGTCCGCGGGCTCGTCTACGCCGAGCACCACTTCTTCTTCGACGCCGCGGGCGACGCCGTCACCGTCCGGTCCGAGGAGACATGGACCGGCCCGGTCGCGTCGCTCCTGCGCTTCGGCATCCAGCCCGGCGCGGCGAAGGTCGGCGGCGAGACGCTCGACGGCCTCGCCCGCGCCGTCGCCTGATCAGCCGGCCCAGGCCACGCACTCGATCTCGACGCGCGCGCCGAGGGCGAGGCCGCTCGTGCCGAACGAGCTCCGCGCGGGCCGGTGCGCGCCGAAGAACGCGAGGTACGCCTCGTTCATCGCGGCCCACTCCTTCATGTCGGCCATCATCACGAGGCACTTGAAGACGCGGTCCTTGCCGAGGCCCTGCTTGCGGAGGACCGCCTCGACGTTCTCGAGCGCCTGCTTCGTCTCGGCCTGGATGCCGCCCGGGACGACGTGCGAGGGGTCTGCCGGCGCGCTGCCGATCTGGCCGGAAAGGTAGAGGACGTCACCGACGCGGACGGCCTCGCAGAAGGGGAGCGACGGGTGACCCGGGACGTACTTCGGCGCGCTGGACATGCGCCCGTCATACCCCACCGGCACGCCGCCGCGTTATGGTCCGCGCGATGCGTCCCCGCTCGCTCCTCGCTCCGCTCGGTCTGCTCGCCGCCGCCGCGCTCGCCGGCCTGCTCGCCTGCGAGCAGCGCTTCGACGCTCATCCGCCGCCGCTGCCCTCCGAGGGCCTCGCGTCCGGCTCGTCCTCCGTCGACATCGAGGCCCTGCTCGCGAAGCCTGCGTCGGGCGACGCGGGTGGCGCCGTCGTCGAGGTCTCGCACGCCCTGATCGTCACGGTCTGCTCGTCGAGCGCCGACGCGTGCCCGGCCGCCGAGGCGGGCGGATCGGCAGGGGAGGCCTACCGCGTCGTCTTCGGCTCGGGCCGGGGCGTGTACCGCTCGCGCGGGCAGGCGATGGCCGATCTCTACAACGAGCTCCGCAACCGCACCGCGTCGGGCGAGCACCTCATCGCGCGCCCACGCGCTTCGGCCGGCGGGGGGAACCCCTCCTCGGTGCTCGGCGCGAGCTCCTCCAAGAAGCAGGACGACGACAGCGACGCTCTCGCCTCGTCGGCCCAGCGCCTGCTCGACATGGCCGATGGCTTCGGCGGTCTCGCGATCGACGTGGCGCACGGCCCGGGGGCGGTCGACTGCGTCCTCGCGCTCGCCCGCGCCGCCGGGGACGGCGGCACCTCGCAGTGCCTCATCCGCGCGCCCGAGCGGCCGAAGTCGCGCGGCCGCGGCGGGATCGGCTTCTGATCAGCGGCCCGTCACTGCGGCGTCGGCTCCGAGCAGACGTGCGCGATGCACGTGACCCCCGACGCGGCGTCGCAGCAGTCGCTCGTCGCGTCGCACTTGTCGCCGTTCTGCGAGCAGCCGTTCGGCGTCGAGCGGCAGACCGCGGCGCCCCCGTCGGGCGCGGGGAAGCAGTACCCTCCGCAGCAGTCCGTGCCCGACGTGCAGCCCTGCCCGTCCGCCGCGCAGGGCGGCAGGGACATGTAGCCGCGCATCGCGAGGTTCGTCTCGTCCTGGCCTTGCAAGTGGAAGGCGGGGTGGCTGGGATCGACGCCCGGCTTGGGGTTCTGGTCGATCGCGAAGACCCACAGCTGCTTGACCTCGGTCGCCGTGGTGCACGCGCAGACGCTCGCGCAGTCCGCCGCGCAGCTGGGGTCGGACGCGCAGTTGACGTTCGTCGCTCCCCACGCGGCCGTCCCGCAGGGCTCCGCCTGCCCGGTGAGCGTGTTGCCGTACGTCCGGCGGCTCGTGAAGACCGCCCAGAAGTACCCCCCCGCCGCGACGGGGGCGAAGCTCGGCTCGTAGTTCCACGAGAGGTCGCGCGACCCCGCGGCGAACGGGTACTTGTCACCGTTCACCTGCGCGAGCCGCACCTCCTGGTTCGGCGTGACGGCGCTCGCGAAGTAGAGGTCGGAGTTGCCGTTGCGCGTGTCGAAGCTCCCCGAGCGGGTGTAGACGATCCACTGGCCGTCGGGTGACACGCTCGGCCAGGTGATGGCGGCGCCCGAGCCGACCGGCACCATCGTCTGCTGGCCGGAGAACATCGGGTTCTTCGTCGCGTCGAACTGGATGACGTCGAGATCGCCGGGCGGCGGGTTCTGCCAGTTGTAGCCGGCCGCGGCCCACCCGGAGGGGTCTCCGGAGCCCACGAACGCGACCCTCGTCCCGTCCGGCGACCACGCGGGCGCCGAGAAGGGCGTGCCGGCCACGCCGCTGTTCGCGACGGGCAGCCCGTCCGCCGTCGTGAAGAGCCCCATGAGGCTCGCGGTCGCTCCCAGGCTGTCGACCCCTCCCTGCGCCATCGAGTCCGTGAGGATGTACTTGCCGTCGGGAGACAGCGCGGGGATCTCCCACTGGATGTTCACCCACTGGGGAACGCCGGCCGCGTTCGGGTCGATGCCCCAGGTGCCGCCGAGCGAGTGCATCGGCGTGTTCGTCTTCAGGCTGTAGCTTCCGCCGAACGTCCCCCCGCCGCTGACGATGGTCGAGCCGTCGGCGCTCACCGTGTGGCAGGTCATGAGGCAGCTGTCCTGCTGGAACTGCGCCGGGTCGCTCAGCGGCGGCGCGTTCGCGAAATCGTCCGGGCTCGCCGCGCCGGGCTGGATGCGCAGCACGCGCCCGAGGTTGTTCGACCAGTAGTAGATCGTGCTGCGGATCGACGCGGGCGCGACGATCCACGTGTGGTGGGCGATCACGGTGTCCGCCGTCCCGTCCCAGCGCGCGACGGTCAGCTGCGCGGGGCCCGCCGTCGAGTCGGTGAAGCTCGCCCACGCCGCCGCGTCGAGCAGCACCTGCGACGCCGGCGCGCCCGTGGCGGTCGTGAACTCCTGGAGCTCGAACGTCGGGCTCACGAGATGGACGTAGTAGACGTCGGTCGCCGCGCCTCCGTTCCACTGGAGGGTCGGCGGCAAGAGACCGCGCGCCCACGCCGTGCCGTCGTAGGGGTACGCCCAGACCACGTTCGCGTCCGGCGACGTCGCCCCTTCGAGGCCCGTCTGCACGCCCGACGGCACGTTGCCCGGGTTCGCCTGCACGAGGAGCTTCACGTTCAGCGGGACCGACGCGTTCTGCCCCTGGTACGCGGCCGACACCTTCACCACGCCGCCCAGCGTTCCGTTCGCCGTGTACGTCCCCGTCGAGCCGATCGCGCCGATGCTCGGCGTGTCCGCGGTCCACGTGACGCCGGCCGAGACGGTCTCCGTCGTGCCGTTGCCCAGCGTCGCGGTCAGCGTGTACGGCTGGTTTCCCTTCGCGCCGTTGGTGATCGTGAGCGTCGCGTTCGCCGGCGTGATCGCGATCGACTTGACCTGCGAGCTCCCGATGAGGCTCCCGTCCTGGCCCGCGTCGCCGCCGCTGCTGCTGCCGGAGCCGTCCGGCCCGCCGCCGCCTCCGCCGTCGCTTCCCGCGTATCCGCCGCCGTGCCCGCTCCCGCACGCGAGCGGCGCTGCCGCCGCGATTGCCAGAACAAGGAAGGCGACTCCGTGCGCCGCCCACGACCTCAGGCTCGTCATCTGGACCTCTCGCGCCATGTCCCTGGGCTCGTGCGAGCCATCTTCACCGACGATACCGATGATACCGGCGGTCCGGGGGCCCTCCGCCTCGTCGGCGTCTCGACTCCGGGACCGGGTCGAGTGGCGTCCTGCCGATCAGTCGGCGGGTGGCGTCTGCCGGCCCGTGCACGCGTAGCTCTCGGCCTTCGTGCGATCGCCCTTGCCGTCCCACGCCGCGCGCGCCGGGTAGGGGCAGAGGGGTCGCGTCTGGAGGGCGCCTTTGGCCCGATCGTCGTCGCGGTACTTCGTCGCGAGGACGCGATCGGGCGCGACGCCGTGCTCGACCCACCCGACGATCGCGTCCTCCGTGGCGAGGACGTTGGGGCCGCGCCCGCCCATGCAGTGGAGCATCCCCGGGGCGAGGAAGAGGCGGTAGAAGTCGCGCGGATCGCCGCCCGTCGCCGCGGCCGCGACGCGATCGTGGTAGCGGATGGAGTCGCGCGGCGGCAGGACCTGGTCGTTCCAGCCGTGGTAGTGGACGAGCTTCCCGCCGCGCTTGCGAAACGCGGAGAGGTCGGCGCCGGCGTCGAGCACGGACGACACGCGCGCGTCCGCCGTCGCGACGTCCCGATCGAAGTCGAGCCGGCGCATGTCGTAGCGCGGATCGTCGAAGACCATGAACGAGAAGAAGCTCTTCGCGAGGCGGAACTGCCCGGTGTTTCCCGCCTCGCCGGGCGCGGCGCCCGTCAGCCAGAACGACCACCCGTCCGGCTCCGCGCCGTGCGGCTCCGCCTCCGCGCCCGCCTCGAAGCCCGGCTCGACGCGCGCCCCCGTCCGCGGGTTGCGCGCGCCCGCGTAGATCTTCCGGAGCGCCGTGACCTGCGCGCCGGTGAGGCAGCGCGGC
Organism: Polyangiaceae bacterium; assembly: GCA_036490515.1. Classification (GTDB taxonomy): domain Bacteria; phylum Myxococcota_A; class Polyangia; order Polyangiales; family Polyangiaceae; genus Palsa-1150. The sequence continues at coordinate 964,299 of DASXDU010000011.1, read as the reverse complement.
GTGTCGGCCCCCGTGCAGCGGAGCACCGCCGGATCGAAGCGGCACGCGGGAGGGTCCTCCACGACGCCGTCGGCGTCGCCGCAGGCGGCGAGCGACGCCTCCTCGATCGCGTCGAGCTTCGAGCGCGGGATGTGGCTCCCGGGGGTCTCGGCGAGCGCGCGAACGTTCCACGCGAACCCGAAGAGGACGTGCGCGACGTCGATCGTCGGCGCGCCCGAGACGATCCCGTCGAAGTCTCCCGGAAAGCGCGCCGCCTCGACGAGCCCTTCGCGTCCGCCGGCCGAGCAGCCCGTGAAGTACGTGAAGGCCGGCTCGCGTCCCGTGTACGCGCGCAGGACGGCGCGCGCCGCGTCGTTCGTCTCCTTCACGGCGCGCCAGCCGTAGTCGGCGACCTTCTCGGGGTGCCCCATCGCCCAGCTCGCGTCCGCGGGCGGCGCCTCGTGCCCGTCGTCCGTGCCGGCCGTGGCGTAGCCCGCCGCGAGCGCGTCGAAGAGATCCCCCTCGGGCACGCGCCCGCCGTACGCGCCGTTGCCCACCTGCTGGTAGCGCCCGTTCCACGCGTCGCCGACCGGCATGAGCACCTCGAAGCGGATCTCCGAGTCGGCCACGGGCCGGGAGATGCCGTCGACGCGGCAGTGCGCGGGGAGCGAGGGAGCGCCGGGCCGCGGGGAGCCTGCGGGGACGAGGCGCGCGCCGGTGAGGGTGACGTGAGGGAGGGAGAGGGAGGTGAGGGCGGGGCAGGGGAGGGCGGGCGGGAGCGCGCGGGCGGACGACGGCGCGGGAGAGGGAGGGGACGAATGCTCGAACAGGGAACGGGAACGGGAATCGGCAATGGGAGAGGGCGCGGGGGCCGACGCGGCGCACGAGAGGGGCGACGCGCACGCGAGGGAGGGGCCGAGCGCGAAGAGCAGGTGGACGATGCGAAGGGGCGGGAAGCGGGGGCGCATCGGGGTCGGACGCGGGGGATGTGCCGGTTCTTGGGGGCGATCAGCGGGGCTCGAACTTCTCGGTCTCCTTGCTGATGCGGTACCGGTTCTCGCACTTCTCGCCCTTCTTCGGCTTCCACTCCTTGTCGAGGACCCACTTGGCGTCCTTGCAGCGGACCTGCTTGCCGTCGGTGTTGCAGGAGACCGCCCCCTCGTCGACGCAGGGCTCGTCCATCGGCACGATGGCCTTGTCGCAGCGGACGCTGTAGTTGCCCGGCAGCTCGCAGCCGAGAGGCCCGAGGCAGTGGAGCTCCGTCTTGAAGTGCCCGCCCTCGCAGACGAGGACGTTCTTGTGCGTCGTGTCGCACGCGCCGGTGTCCGGCTCGGTGCAGTTCTCGCCCTCGAGCGCCACCGTGCGATCGCAGCGGATGCCCCCGCCCGGCGCCGTCTCGCACCCGCGCTCGCCGTGGCACGTGCGCGTCGGCGTCAGCTTGCCGTCCTTGCACGAGAGCTGCGTCTTCTGTGCGCCGTCGCACACGATCGAGTCCGGCCGGCACGGGTCGCCCGCCTCGCCCGTGGGAGTGCACTTGGGGTTGTTGTTCGCGTCGAGCGTGCACCCGCCGCGGCAGCTCCACTCGATCGCGAACTTGTCGTCGCGGCAGCGGAGCTCCTCCTTGCCGTCGATGCTGCACGCGCGGGCGCCGTCGTGGCCGCATCCGTCGCCGACGTTCGCCTTCGTGTTGTCGCAGATGAGCGTCTTGCCGTCGTCGTTGCAGCCGCCGGCGCCCTTGCACGTCTCGAGCACGTACTTCTTGTTGATGCAGACGACGTGGGCGGTCTTGTCGTTGCAGGAGCCGGGCGTGTCCGTGCAGTCCTCGCCCGCCTTGCCCTTGCAGGCCACGAAGACGAGGACGGACGCGACGGCAAAGGGGACCGACCGGAGGATCGAGTGCGCGACCGAGCGGCGAGAGTGGAATCGGGGGCGGACCATGGGGGCCCGCGATGCTAGCGCAAGGCCCGCGCCGAGCGGGACCTCACGCGGCGGTCGATCCCTCGATGGCCTGCGGGGGCTGCGCGCCCGTGCGCCGCGTCCACTCGAGGAGGACCCCGACCACGGCGAGGGTCTTCTCTGCGGCGGCAGCCGCGGTCTCGCGAAGGACTGCGCGACGGGGGCGTTCACGGCGAAGGGAATGCTACCCGCAGCGAAGGCCGACGGCGCGGTCGGCGGCAGCGGCGGCGGCTCACCGCACGTTCACCGTGACCCCGGCGCTGAGACCCGGAAGGAGGACCGCGTCGGCTGCCGACAGGCGAACCCTCACCGGGACGCGCTGGACGACCTTGACGAAGTTCTCCGCCGCGCTGTCCGACGGCAAGAGCGAGAAGCGCCCCTGCGTGCCCCCCGCGATCGTGTCGACCCTGCCTTCGAAGACGCGCGGCGCGAAGGCGTCCACCGAGACCGTGACCGGCTGCCCGGGCCGCATCGCTCCGATCTGCGTCTCCTTGAAGTTCGCGACGACGTAGACCTCCGGAGGAACGAGCAGCGCGACGGGCGTCCCCACGGCCGCCAGGACGCCGGGGTGGAGCGACAGGTTGGTGAGCAGCCCGTCCGCGGGAGCGACGACGCGCGTGGCGTCGAGCTGCGACTGGGCGAGGGCGACCGCGGCCTCGGCGGCCGTCACGCGGGCGCGCTGGAGCGCGGTGTTCGCGCGCGCGGCGTCGAGCTGCGTCTCGATTGGCGCGCTCTGCGTCAGGTGTCCCTGCGCCTCGGAGACCCGGGCGTCCGCGGCGTGCCACGCCTCCTCCGCGGCGCTGAGCGCGGCGCGTGCCTCCGCGAGGCTGGCGCGCGCGCGATCGGCCGCTGCCTGCACCTCGTCGAGCTTCGCCTGCGAGATCGCGTTGGCCGCCAGGAGCGCCTTGTTCCGGGCGAGATCCACCGCGGTGCTCCTCTCGTCTCCCTCGGCTCGCTCGACCGCTGCGCGTGCGCTCGCGATGTTCGCGTGCGCGCTTCGTACCTCGTAGGACGAACCTGCGACGACGGCCTGCCCGGCGGCGAGGCTCCCCCGGGCGCTCGCGGCCACCATCTGCTCCTGCGCCTCGGCCTGCGCGGCCTGGGCCCTGGCCTGCGCGAGCTCGGCGTCCGCCTGCTTGCGTCGCGCCGCATAGTCCGTGTCGTCGACCTGGGCGATGAGGTCGCCCTTGTGGACGCGGTGGTTGTCCTCCGCCGGAACCGCGACGACGAGGCCCGGCACGCGCACCGAGATCGTCACGACGTCCCCTTCGACCCGCGCGTCATCGGTCGACTCGAGCCCCCGCGAACGCAGTACGTAGGCCACGAGCGCGACGACGCCGGCCAGGACCACGAGACCGACGAGGACGAAGGGCCGCTTGCTGGCGCGCTTGCCCTCCGTCGCGTCGGGCGGGCTCACCGCGCCGTCGGCGCCGAGGGGTACGGGTGTGCTGATGGTTGCGCTTTCCATGGGGTCGGTCACTCCGCTTCGGGCTCGGCGTTCGCGATGGCGCCCCGGCCCACCTTGAGCAGGAAGAGGAGCGGCAAGAGGCAGAGGATCATCACGCCGAGGAGGAGAAAGAGCTGCTCGTACGCGCGCACGGCGGCCTCGCGCGACACGATTGCGTTCAGGTACCCGATCGCGGTCGACCGCGAGGCCGCCGGCGAGAGGCCCGGCATCAGCGACTGGAGGACGGAGAGCCGCTCGGCCGCGAGCGGGCTCGTGATCCCCACGTGCCCGGCGAGCCCGGCGCGGGCGACCATCTCCCGCCGGAGGAGTATCGACGTGAAGAGCGCGAGCCCGACGGCGCCCCCGGTCTCCTTCAGCACGTTGCTCAGGCCCGAGGCGTCCGCGAGGAGGTGCTTCGGAATCCGCGAGAACGCCGTCGTCTCCATCGGCACGAAGATGAGCGCCATCCCCGCCCCCTCCATGCCCAGCGGAAGCGCCAGATCCCACTGGCCCATGGCCAGGGTGACCTGGCCGAGCTCGTAGGCGCCGCCCGCGAGGAGGAGGAGCCCGGCAGCCATCGTGAGCTGCGGGGAGACGCGCTCGTAGACGGCGCCCGCGATGGGCATGACCACGAACATCGCGAGCATCATCGGCAGCGTAGCGAGCCCCGCCTGCATCGCGGTGAAGCCGCGGGCCTGCTGCATGAAGACCGAGAGCAGGAACATGGTGGCCATGAGCGTGCACATCACGAACACGCTGAGCAGCATGCCCGTCGCGAACCGCGCGTCCTTCAGGAGGCGGAGGTTCATCACCGGCGCCTTCGCCGTGAGCTGGCGCGCGATGAAGGCCGCGAGCGTCGTGACTGCGAGGAAGGTGAAGACGCGGATGAGGGAGTCGTCGAACCAGTAGCGACGCTGGCCCTCCTCGATGACGAACTCCGTCGTCCCGAGGCAGGTGGTGAGGAGCGCGATCCCGGACCAGTCGACGTTCGTCCGCTCGGTGGCCGCCCGGGCGCGGTTCTTCGCGAGGATCTCCGGGTCTTCGCGGACGAAGGTCGACGTCATCACGAACCCCAGGAGACCGATGGGCAAGGAGACGAAGAAGATCCACGACCAGTGGAAGCGGTCGACGATGTAGCCGCCGAGGATCGGCCCGAGCGCGGGGCCGACCATCATGATCATCCCGGTGAGCGCCATGGCCATCCCCTGCTGCGTCTTGGGGAACGTCTGGCGGAGGATCGCCTCCTCCGTCGGCTGCATGGCGCCCCCGCCGAGGCCCTGGAGGACGCGGAACGCGATGAGCTCGGGGAGCGTGCGCGAGAGCCCGCAGAGGGCGCTGCCGAGGAGGAAGAGGCCGAGGCAGAAGAGGTAGACGCGCTTCTGCCCGAAGCGCCTGCCGAGGAACGCGACGAGCGGCATGAGGAGGACCGCCGCGATCGTGTACCCCGTCGCGACCCACGTGATCTCCTGGAGCGTCGCGCCCACGGCGCCCTGGATCTGCGGGAGCGCGACGTTGACGATGGTGGAGTCGAGCACGCCCATGATCGAGCCGCAGCTCACCGACGCGGCGACGAGCCACTTGCTGACCGGCGGAGACGGCGCGGGGTTCACGGGAAATCCTGGAGGCCGAGCCATCCAGTCGCTCCAACTATAGAGTCACTCCAAGTTTGGCGCAAGGTGCGCTACGGTGTCCGCGATGACCTCCGAGAGCCCCGGCCTTCGCGAGCGCAAGAAGGCCAGGACGCGCCTGGCGATCTCGAACCTCGCCACGAAGATGTTCATCGAGCGTGGCTTCGACGACGTGACCGTCGCGGAGGTTGCTGCCGCCGCGGACGTCTCGGTCGCGACGATCTTCAATTACTTCGAGACGAAGGAGGAGCTCTTCTTCGACCGCGACGGGGAGACCATCGAGGCGCAGCGCCGCTGCATCGTCGAGCGCAGGGCCGGCGAGACCATCGCCTCGGCCGTCCACCGCGGGGTGCTCGTCGCGATCGACGCCGCGGTTCCCAATCTCATGGCGGACCGTGCGAGCTTTCTCCGGACGATCGAGCGGAGCGCTGCGCTGCGCGCACGGGTGCGCCTCGGGCTCGAGAGGGCGGAGGCCGCGCTGACCGAGACGATCGCCGAGGAGACCCGGGCCGTCGCCGGCGACCCCACGCCGCAGATCGTCGCGGCGCTGCTCATGGCGATCGAGCGAATGCTGGTCGAGACCGCGCGCACCGCCGCGCTTCGCGGGGATGCAGTGGGGCCGACGAAGCGGAGGCTCCGGCAGGCGTGCGACCGCGCGTTCGCGCTGCTCGATGCAGGGGTGCGCGGCTACGGGAAGAAGAAGGCTCACGCCGCGCGGAAAGCGCGCTAGGACGGTGGAGATGGGCCTCCTGACCTTCTGCCTCAACGTGACGCTCGACGGGTGCTTCGACCATCGCGCGGCGATCGCGGACGACGAGATGCTCGACCACTTCACGCAGTTCATCGGCACCGCGGGGGCGATGCTCTACGGGCGCACCACCTACGAGCTCATGGAGGCCTACTGGCCGGGGGTGGCGCGCGACGAGAAGGCGTCGCGGGCCGACGGCGAATGGGCGCGCGCGCTCGAGGCCATGCCCAAGTACGTGGTGTCGGCCTCGCGCCGCGACTTCCCGTGGGCCAACAGCTTCCACGTGGAGGGGGACCTGAAGGAGGCCGTCACGAGGCTCAAGGAGAGAACCCCGAAGGGCGTGCTCGTCGGCAGCCCCATGCTCTCCACCGCGCTCGAGCAGCTCGGCCTCATCGACGAGTACCACATCGTCGTCCACCCCGTCCTCGCGGGCCACGGGCCGCACCTCTTCGAGGGCCTGCTGCGGCCGCGGCACCTCGAGCTCGTCTCGACGACGCGCCTGAAGTCCGGCGTCACGCCGATGCACTACCGGCGCAAAGAGGGGTGACGCGAGGGAGGAGTAACGACCGTCAGCGGTCGGTCACGCGGTCCACTTCCGCCCACAGCGCGTCCACGTCCACCGCGAGCCCTTCGCATCCCGGCACGGATGCGATCTCGCCGCCGAGCGCCGCGCACGCGCGTACGTGACGACCGTCGCGCGAGAGCTCCCATACCTCGAAGGAGCGCAGCTCCGGGTCCACGAGCCAGTACCAGCGCACGCCGAACGACGCGTAGTCGTCGGGCTTCTCGACGCGATCGCGCCGCTCGTCGCCCGCGCTCGGCGACACCACCTCGACGACGACGTCCGGCGCGACGGCGACCGCCCCGCGGGCCTCGGGCTTCTTTCCGGCGAACCAGACGACCACGTCGGCCATGCGCCCCCGCCCGGCGCTGACGGCGAGCTTCACCCCCGAGGGCGCCGCCACCCCGCCGCGCGCCCGCGCCCACGCGGACAGGAGTACGTAGAGCCACCCGACCACGACCTCGTGCACGACCGACGGCATCTCCTCCTCCACGAGAACGCCGTCGGTGAGCTCACCGCGAACGTCCTCGTCGAGCGCCGCCCACTCCTCCACGGACATCGGCGCGCGCACGGGTGTGGGAGCCGTCGTCACGCGGTGGAAGGTAGCACTCGACATGCGGAGCGGTTGCTCAGCAGCGAGCGTGCCGTCGGAAGGGGCACGGACTTCTCGGGGGAAACGCACTCGCAGGGTGTCCCGGGACGGATCCAGGGTGTCCCCGGGGTGTCCCGGGACAGCGGCGCGCAAGGCCCTCGGACTCACCCTGGTTGCCGCTCGTCGCCGGGCACCGCGGCGAGGTCGCCGAGCCACGCGACGCGCGATCGCGTCCAGATCTGCCGCTTCGGCGTGAGGGCGTCGCGCTGCTTCAAGGTGCCGAAGCGCAGCGAGTGCACCTTCGGCCCGTCGCCCAGGCCGGTGGCGTAGATCGACGTGCCGCAGCGCGGGCAGAACGCGTGCTCGCGCCTGGTCCCGCTCTCCGCCGTGGCCTTGATGTAGAGCGTCGGTGTCCCCGAGCGCAGGGCGAACGTGCCCGGCAGCGACCGCACCGTCGTGCGGAACGCCGAGCCCGTGATGGTCTGGCAATCGGAGCAGTGGCAGACCCCCGCGCTGGCGGGATCGACCTCCGCGGTGAACGTGACGTGGCCGCAATGGCAGGCGCCTTCGACGTGCATGACGACGTACCTAGGAGCGATCGTGGTGCCCGTCGAGGCGCGGGACTCACCGCCTCGCGCGGTGAGCGGTCAGCGTGTAGCCCACGCGAACGCCTCCTCGAGCCGATCGTTGCCCCAGAAGAGCTCTTCTCCCACGATCATCGACGGCGCGCCGAAGATGCCCTTCGCGACGGCCTCTTCGGTCTGCGCCCGCAGCGCCGCCTTGTTCTCGGCACCCCCGGCGAGCGCCATCGTCGCGGCGACGTCGAGCCCCACGTCCAGCGCGTCCAGGATCGCCGCAAGCTGCGCGTCGTCCGCGATATCGCGCTGCTCGGCGAAGTTGGCCGTGAAGACCGCGCGGCTGAAGGTCGGCGTCCAGCCGGCCGCGCCGCCCAGGAGCGCGATGCGCGCTGCCTTCAGCCCGTTCTGCGGGAACCGGACCGGCGGCAGTCGCAGGGGCAGGCCCTCGCGCGCGCAGATCCGATCGAGATCGCGCCACATGTACTTGCCCTTCGCCGGATAGAGGTTGAACGGCGAGTCCTTCCATCCCTGGTTCGCGAAGATCGGACCGAGAAGGAACGGCTTCCATTGCACCTCGACGCCGGCAGCCTTCGCCAGGCGCTCGACGCGCATCGTGGAGGGATACGAGTACGTGCTGCCGAACTCGTACCAGTACTCGAGGCTCGCGGGTGCGTGGTTCATCGCCCCTCGACTGTGGCCCGTCTCGATGGCGGAGCCAACCCGCGGGGCTAGGCTGGCCTCATGTCCAAGGTGCGCGTCGCGAACTTCAGCCTGTCCATCGACGGCTTCGGCGCAGGCCCAGCCCAGGATCTCGAGCACCCGCTCGGCGAGAACGGGATGGAGCTCCACGAGTGGTTCTTCGACACGCGGACCTTTCGCGCGATGCAGGGCAAGGAAGGCGGCGCCACCGGGATCGACGACGACTTCGCCCGACGTGGCCTGGCTGGCGTCGGCGCCTGGATTCTCGGGCGCAACATGTTCGGGCCCGTGCGTGGGCCCTGGCCCGACGAATCGTGGCGTGGATGGTGGGGCGAGACTCCTCCCTATCACGCTCCGGTCTTCGTGCTGACGCACCATGCTCGGCCTCCGCTCCAGATGCAGGGCGGCACGACGTTCACCTTCGTGACCGGCGGCATCCGCGAAGCCCTCGACCGCGCGGTGAGCGCTGCCGGCGGCAAGGACGTGCAGGTGGGCGGCGGTGCATCGACGATCCGCCAGTATCTGCGCGAGGGGCTCCTCGACGAGCTCCGTCTGGCGATCGCCCCGGTCCTGCTCGGGAAGGGGGAGGCTCTCTTCGAGGGCATGGACTGGCGCGCCCTGGGCTATCGCTGCACGGAGTGCGTCGCCGGAGAGAAGGCGACGCACGTGACCGTCACGAAGGGACAACGCGCTTGACGCTGGAAGCCGACGATCGCCCCCGGTCCCATCGCGGCGACGCCTCCTCTCAGGCTTTGCCTCGCGCATGACAGGGCGCCGTCAGGTTTGTGCCCTCGAACGATTCACCCCTGCCGTCCATCCAGGCCTCCGTCTCTTGCCCGGTCACATTCTTCGCTCGGGAACCGTCATGGAGAGTGCGGGTGACCAGGAAGGACCTCCCATGCACGCCAAGGTGACCGAGCGACTCCGAGAAGTGACCCAGACTCACGCCCCACCATCGCGTACGGCGGTGATCGGGTACTGGATCTGTACGTTGTTCGTCGCCATGCCAGCATTGGTGGCGGGCGCGATGGACGTCCTGCATCTACAGCCGCTCTTCGGCCTCTTGGTGCATCTCGGCTACCCGGCGTACTTCGCGACCCTACTCGGCATATGGAAGGTGCTCGGCGCGATCGTGCTTCTCGCTCCGCGCACCCCCCTGATCAAAGAGTGGGCATACGCGGGTATGGTGATCGACTACTCCTCCGCCGTGCTCTCTCACGCTGCGTCGGGCGACGGAGCTGGGGCAATCGCGGGCCCGGCCCTCTCGCTGGTTGCACTCGCCGCGTCCTGGTACCTGCGTCCTTGCGCTCGTCGGCTGCCGCAGGTGTGACGCGTCAAGTCGCTCTCGTCGTGCCGTTGTCCAGCCGCGTGACCGGGGCTCAGGCCACTCCCGAGAGCGGATCGCGGTACACGTCGTCGACGCGCACCGTGGCGTCGACGGACGCGAGCTCGCATCCGGCGCCGCGCTCGAACTCGAAGAGCTCCCAGCGGCCGGCGCGGTCGTACGCCTCCGTCGAATCCGACAGCACCTCGACGAGGAGGACCGGGTTCACGAGCGCGTCCGGGTCCTCGGCGTCCACCTCGGCCCTGCCGCACGCGACGCTCAGATCCGGGTACGTCGTCAGTCCCGTCGCGCGGATGTGAACTCGTACGTCCGACGAGAACACGCGACAGGGTCGATCGCCGAGCGCCTTCATCAGCGCCGCGCCGAAAGCCATGGCGAGCGCCCCGTGCTCCAGCGTGCCGCCGGCCATGGCGTACACCTCGCCGTCGAGGAACTCGTGCTTTTCGAGGCTCGCCTCCTCGAACACGAGGTACTCCGCGTAGGTCATCCTCTTCTGTGCCGGCACCATGGGGAGCGTACCTCCGGCGCGGACCCTCAGCACCCCGCGTGCCCGGCGGGAGCATGCGAAAGGCGCGGGAAATCGTGAGGGCGAGGGTGTCCCGGGACGAAATCGGGGTGTCCGCGAGTTGGTCCGAAAGAGGGTGGCTCAGTCGTCGGGGGTCTCCTGCGGCCACGGGTTCGGGATCTTGCCATCGCGAATGAGCCGTCGTGCCTCCGAGTTGTTGCGGTACTCCAGCGGGACGACGGTCAGCGGTAGCGGTGCACGTGTGACCCTGTGAAGGGCTGCTCTGGGCGCCAACAGTGGACGTGGCCCCGGCCCGCGGGCAATCCACTCGCGTAGGGACACCTCAATATCGCCGTGCGGATGCGCGATGATCACGACGATGTCGTCGATGGATAGGTCGGGTCCGCCCATGGCTCCGTCGTAGCACCCTCGGCGGGCGCCGATTTCTTGAGCCGCCATGCTCGGTAGGCGCGAACGCTTCAACGCATCAGGCGACGTGTGCGCTCGTAGATCTGAGTTTGTAACTGACGGAGCTGGGCGTTCTTTGCCGGTTCCTGCTCGCGGCTTACTTGGTGGCCATTCGCAGTCGCGATTAGCAGATCGTTGAACGAGCCCATTCCGCCGTACCAGGACAAGATCTCGTCGAGGTCCCCGGATTGGAGCGCACCTCGGATCTTCGAAGCCCAGAAGGTCTCGCGAACGCCGTCCAGCAGCGCCAACGTCTCCTTCAGTGCTTCCCCAAGGTCTCGCTCGTCCATGCGTGAGTCTTACTCTACAGGACCTCGTGGCAGGGGGGCGTTGGCGCCCGACCAGCACGAGGCGCTCCGGTCCTGTTCGGGAAGGGGGAAGCTCTCTTCGAGGGCATGAACTGGCGTGCCCTGGGCTATCGGTGCAAGGACTGCGTCGCCGGAGAGAAGGCGACGCACGTGACCATCACGAAGCAGAGCGGCTGAGAGTCGCCGAGCCCCCCCGAGGCGGCCCGACTGCTGCCGCCCCCCGTCATCGCGCGGCGAGATGCTCGTCGAGTTGATCGAATTCGGGCACACCGTTCTCGATCCCCTCGGCGATGGTCGCCTCGAGAGCTTCCTTCGAAGGATAGCGCTCGGTCAGGACGAGCAGCGTCGCGTCACCGCGCTCCTCGAACGTGAGCGTGCTGACGGGACCGCCGGCAGGGTCCTCCTCGTTCGTCCACACGAGGCGCGAGGCCGGTACGACCTCGGTGTACGTACCGAAGAAAGCCATCGTCTTCGCCCCGCCGAAGCCGAACACGAGGCGGTATTTGCCCCCGACACGAACATCCAGTTCGCAGGAGAGCAGCGACATGGTGCTCCCCTTCGGTACCCACCATCGCTCGAAGATCTCGGGCTTGGTCCACGCTTCGTACACGAGGCGCGCCGGCCCGTTGATCGTTCGCGTGATGACGCGCTCGCGGTCGGACGTACGTTCTATCTTCGTGCGGTTCTTCGCGCGGGTGGGCTCACTCACGGCTTTTTCGTCCATCCATCTTCTCCTTCTGTCTCAATTCCTCGACGACGTTTTCGAGGGCGTCGAAGCGTGCGTCCCAGAGCCGCTGGTACTGCTCGATCCACGTGGTCTCGTCCTGCAGCCGGCGCGGACCCAGCGTGCAGGTCCGCACGCGACCGACCTTCTCCGTGGTCACGAGGCCGGCCTGCTCCAGCACGCCCACGTGCTTCTTCATGCCCGTGAGCGTCATGTGGAACCTGTCGGCGAGCTCCGTGATCGAAGCGTCGGCGCGCCCAAGCCGCTCGAGAACGCCGCGTCGAGTGGCGTCCGAGAGCGCCGCGAACGAAGCATCGAGGCGAGCGGCAGAGTGAACCATGTGGTTCACTATCTAACGCCCGCGTCTGCACGGCGCAAGGGGAGCTGCGTCGATGGTGCGATCCGCGAGCGACGTTCGCGTCCGGGGAGAAGATCGTGCGGGCGGTGCGGGGGCGCGCGCCGCGTGACCGGGGCTCAGGCCACTCCCGAGAGCGGATCGCGGTACACGTCGTCGACGCGCACCGTGGCGTCGACGGACGCGAGCTCGCATCCGGCGCCGCGCTCGAACTCGAAGAGCTCCCAGCGGCCGGCCTCGTTCCGCCGGTACACCTCGATGTGCGGGCGGTGCTGCGAGACCAGCACGTACTCCTTCAGCCCCGCGATCTGCCGGTAGTGCGCGGCCTTCTCGCCGCGGTCGTACGCCTCCGTCGAATCCGACAGTACCTCGACGAGGAGGACCGGGTTCACGAGCGCGTCCGGGTCCTCGGGGTCCACCTCCGCCTTGCCGCAGGCCACGCTCAGGTCCGGGTACGTCGTCAGTCCCGTCGCGCGGATGCGAACTCGTACGTCCGACGAGAACACGCGACAGGGTCGATCGCCGAGCGCCTTCATCAGCGCCGCGCCGAACGCCATGGCGAGCGCGCCGTGCTCCACGGATGTTCATCGCGAAGGTGAGGTAACGGAGGAGCCTGCGCCAGGAACACAGTTGGGGTGTCCGGGGACTATCTAGCGAGAAGGCGAATATCCGGACGGAGCCCGAGCGCGAACGAGGCGCGCGACAACGTGACGAGGGTCAGACCCGGGTCATCGCCGTCGAGGATCGCTTCTACCTGGGAACGGCTGGTCTGCATCCTCTTGGCCAACTCGCTCTTGGTCACATGCTTCGCGGCCATCACACGCCGGAGCTTCTCGGCGATGATCTTTTTCTGCGTCAGTGCCTCCACCTCGTCCCACTCGCCCAGCTCTTCGAAGAGGCTGCGCAGTGTGCTTCCTTTGTGCGGGTTCATAAGACTGTTCCGATCTGAGTTTGGGTATCTGTTTGGGTATCCGTTTGATCGTGATCTAGCTAGGTCGCTCACCTCATCTCTTGGCCCGACCTCGAGCTTTCCTCGTCTTCGCCTCGGCTGCCTTGACCTGAGCAAGCCGCTGACGCCCGAGGGCCTTGTCCGCGTTCGTCGTCGCCTTCGAGCTCTTCACGGAGGCGTGCAGCAGGTACATCGTGCCGGCAACGATCCCGAAGAGCACGCGATAGTCCACCTTGTCATGCGTGCTGCGCACCTCCCAAGCCACCACCGAAGCCATCCACGAGAGGCGGTCCGACCGGCCACTGGGCCTCCACCGTCCCGATGTCCGACCCGATGGTTCTACGTGGGCCCTTGGGCAAGTCCCTTAGCCAGTCCCGAACCGGCTCGTTGCCGGTTGCTGTCTTGTAGAAAGCAATTTCAAGGGGCATCGCTCCCAATGTACGGTTTTCCGTACGCTCGTCAAGGCGTCCTCAGAGCTCGACCTGCACGGGGACGAGGGAGCTCGCGGTCGTGCCGTTGCCGAGCTCTCCCCAGGTGTCGTCGCCCCAGCATGCGACCGCGCCGTCGTCGTGGAGCACGCACGCGTGCACGTTGCCGACGGACACCTGCGTGATCCCCGTCAGTCCCGGCAGCGGCACGGGCGTGGCGCCGTAGTCGGGCGGACCGTAGTCGACGTCGCCCCAGCACGAGACGGTTCCCGTCGCGTGCACCGCGCATCCGATCGTGGCAGCAACCTCGATGGACGTCGCGTCGCTCAACCCCAGCGTGGGCACCGGGGTGTCCTGCTCCGCCGTCGTCCCGCTTCCGTCTTCTCCGTAGTGGTTCCATCCCCAGCAGCTCACCGAGCCGCTCGCCGAGAGCGCGCACGCGTCGCCGGACCCCACGCACCCTCGACATCTTGGACGCGCCCGATCTCACGCCGGGGGAGCACGACCTGCTTAAGACGGTCGCGTGCTCAACCTGGTCGCCACCGATCTCATGCGACCCACTGCCGCAAGCGTGGCCCTCGCCACCGGGCGCCACGATGCGCTGACGGGACTTGAGGAGCTGCGTACACGAGGGCTTCTGTACCTCCGTCCTGCAGACCAGAGCTACTGCCCTTGGCCACGCTCGTCGGTGAGCTTGCACGCGCGCCTCGGCTAGGCTGGCCTCATGTCCAAGGTGCGCTTCGCGAACTTCAGCTTGCCCATCAAGTGAGGTAGACGTGAGCCCAACCAACTCCTGGCCCATCGCCCTCATCTTCCTGTTCGCCTGCGGCGGAGCGACGGCCTCCAGCGGGGAAAACCTCGACGGTGGCGGGAGCGGCGGCGATGCGACGGCGAGCCACGACGGCGGTGCCGAGGGCAGCGACGGTGGTGCCTCGGAAGGCGAAACTGGAGAAGCGGCATTCGCTTGTGGCACGATGCTGTGCGGATACGGCGAATACTGCGAGGGCACGGTGGAGACCGACGGGGGCATATCCACGCAGAATGGTCTCTGCAGTCCGCTCACTTCAGGGTGTGAGCCAAACCCGGCCTGCACGTGCCTGAATTATGGGCCGCCATGCCGGTGCACGGACGACGGCATGGGGCACGTAATTTGCGGATGTCCGCCTGGAGGGTGACGCGGCCCCTCATGCAGGCCTGCTACTCCGCGCCCTCGAGCCCTTAAACGCCGAATCGACCCGGGGGCGGCTCACTTCACCGCCCCCGGGTCCTCTCCTCTCGTTCTCCTGCTCTTCCGCTTCTCTCTGCTCGCCTACTTCACGAGGAGCTGCACCGGCGGGCTCCAGTCGCCCTGGCCGCCCTTGGGCGTGGTGGCCCGGTACCGGAACTGGACCGAGGTCCCCGACGGCAGTCCGGTGACCGTCGTCTTGGCCTGGATGGTCCCCGGTGCGGCGACCCAGGTCTTGCCGCCGTCGGGGCTGTACTCCCAGTCGTAGGCGGACCGCACCCCCGCGGAGGGGGCGTGGACCGTCGCGGTGCCGGAGTTGGCGGCGTTGACGGCCTCGAAGACGCGGGGCTTGCGCACCGGCGGCTTGCGGACCGCGAAGCCCGCGCTCTGGATGATCGACGCGGCGTTCTCGGGCGTGGCGTCTGCCACTCCCTGGACGTAGCCGCGGAACTGCTGGATCAGCCCGACCAGCACGAGGCGCTTCTCGTTGCGCACCGTGACGGCCCCCGTGGCCCGTGACAGCGCCGCGGTCTCGGACGTGTGAAGGTCCGTGATGGCCGCGGTGAGCACGGCCATCGTGGGCGTTGGATTCGGGAGCGCGGGGTTGTTCGTGGACTTCTGGACGATGTTGTTTGCGTAGAGGAGAAAGTCCGCGACCTTCCGGGGAAAGTCGAGCGAGACGGTGATGCGATGAGGTGTCTGGTTGCTGGTCGTCATGATGTGTTCTCCTTTTCTGGTTGTGGATGGTTGGTGTTCGTTGCGTTGGTTGCGTCGATGAAGGAAAGAAAGGCTATTTTTCGCGTCGAATCGTGATTGGACACTCGCGAATTGTCCGCGTAGAGCGGTGAAGTTCCCGTTGTGCGTGTCGAACGGGACGCTGCTCACGGAGAATGCTCCGTGATGAAGTGCGACTTCGCCGTTGTCAGCGGCGAACTGGTAGATGCTCGCGGTGAATTGTCCGCTGCTCGCGGAGAAGCGACCGATGAACGGGGAGAATTCTCCCTGGTAAACGTCGAGCTGGGAAATGTACGCGGAGTATTCTCCGTGTTCAGCGGTCCATTGTCCGCTGTACGCGGCCTCTTCGCCGTTGCACGCGGACAGTTGGCGCTTGAACGCGGAGAATCGTCCGCTTCCCACCGTCCGTTCTCCGTGTTCAGCGGTCAATTCGCGGTTGTACGCGTTCCTCTGTCACCTGCAGGGGGACAATTGAACGCTTTACGCGGCGAATTGACCGTGGTGAAACGCTTCTTTCCCGCGTCACGCGACCTCTTTCCCGCGTCGCGCGACCGGTTCGCCGTGGCGAGCGGAGAGGTCGCATCGAGAAGCGGCGAGTTGGCATCGCGTCGCCGCGTCCTTCGCGTCCCTCTACCCGTATTAATCGGCTACCCCCCGTTTTCGGCTTTGCGATTTCTCCGATTGGTAGGATGAGGTGCGTACTCACCCGGCCTCGCGCTGGGCCATCGCGTGGTCGGCGGCGCCGTTCGCGGGCGCGAGGACGGGGATGCGCGAGGCGACGACGAGGAGAAGAGCGAGCATCCCGAGGTCCGTGATCCGGCCGCGGAAGAGCGCGCGCATCTTCTCGAGCCGCCCCTTCACCTGGCCGTGCGTGAGGCCCGTCTCCTCCGCGATCTCCTCGAAGGTGATCCCGTCCGCCACCCCGATCAGGATCTCCTCTGCCTGCTCCGGCACCGTCCCCGCTTCGAAGAGCTCCACGAGGACGGCGAGGTACCGCTTCGCGTCGACGGGATCCCAGCGCGACGGCTCGCGGGGGACGGTGCCGTAGGCGCCCGGGTTGTCGCGGACGTCCTGCTCCTTCTCGCGGCGGACGCGCGCCTTGTCCTTCTCGTCGAGCGCGTACCGCTCGGCGATCGTCGCGGCGAGCGCCTTCCACTCGCCGAGGTCGCGCGGCATCGGCCCGCGGCGTGCCGCTTCGAGCGCGCGCGTCTGCACCTCGGCGACGTCGTCCTCGAGGAAGCGCCGGCGCCCGTGGCGGACGAGGGTGCCCGTGATGGAGCCGACCACGTCGCGGCTGGCCACGAGGCCCGTCGTGTCGGGGCAGAGGACTTCGGGGTGAGCAATCGTTCGCTGGTTCATGACGTAGGACTCCTGTTCGTGCGCCCGGTGGGGCGCCTTCGGTGCTGCGGATGGACCGCGAGCGGCTCGCGCGGGGCCCCGGATGGGCGCCCGAACGGTGCTGCGGAAGGGCGGCGGGTCCCCGGCTCTCACCGGGCTCCCTCGCCGCTCTTGCCCCCTAAGTCGTTTCAGAAATGGGTTTGTCCCGAAAATCGACGCGGGTGCATGTCGATTGTCGCAACAGCGCGAGATTGCATGCTTCTTTCGAGCGACCTCTTCGCGATCGACGGGCCCGCGCTTTCTCCTTACCGTGTCGACGGTTGCGCCCGCTCGCCTCCCTCCTCCTGTTTCTCGCCGTCCCCGCCCTCGCACAGTGCGGAAAGCCGTCGTCGCGCACGGAGGGCGGCGAGTCAGCGTCAGCGTCCGCGTTCGCGCATTCGCCCGCGTCCGCGTCCGCGTCCGCGCTCGCGCCCGCGTCCGCGCTCGCGCCCGCGCTCGCCTCCGATCCCTCCTCTCTCCTCCGCGACGCTCACACTCGCTACGGCGAGGGCAAAGACGTCTCGCTCGATTCCTCCTCCTTCGTCGTCGTGGGCTACGAGCACACCCCCGCGCTCTTCGACGCGGCCCGGGCGCTCCTTCGCAAGGGGCTCGCGAACTACGCGCAGGGCTGGTTCGGCGCGCTGCCGACCGATCCCGTGTACGTCGTGCTCTTCGCGACGCCGGCCGAGTACGACCACTTCGCGCAGACGAACTACGGCATGCCGGGGGCGCAGCTCCTCGGCGGATACAGCCGCTACCGCCACGAGATCGTGGTCGACGCCACCGCGGGCGAGCGCGCGCTGCCCACCATCCTCCACGAGGCTCTCCATCCCATCCTCGAGCAGGACTGGGAGCGCGCGCGCGGGCGCGGCAAGGAGATCCCGCACTGGCTGAACGAGTGCATCGCGTCGGTGTACGAGTCGCCGCGCTGGGACGCCGCGGGGGGCCTCCACGGCGCCAAGTGGAGCCTGCGGCTTTCGGTCCTCCAGGGCGCGCTGGCCGACGCGGCGAAGAAGAAGAGCACGCGGCTCGACGCGCTCTTCGGGATGAGCGACTCGGAGTTTCTCGGGCAGGACCCGGACGAGCCGGTCGAGGAGCTCCTGCGCGACCCCGACGGGGTGCGAAAGCGCGCGCTCGGGCGCGAGCGGCTGCACTACGCGACGGCGCGTTACCTGTGCACGTGGCTCGAGACCCGCGAGCCGAGCCTCCTCGCGCCGTTCTACCGCGAGGTGCGAGACGGTTTCGCGAGGGATCCGACGGGCCGGGTCGCGTTCGAGAAGGTGGTGGGTCGGCCGCCGGCTGCCGCGCAAAGCGAATGGGAGGCCTGGGTCCGCGCGCCGTGATAAGAGCCGCCGGCCCTGGGCGCGCTCGCCGCGCCCGTCGCCGGCTGGAGGGAACCCGCGATGTCGACCGATGCGCTGGCGAAGTCTTTCGCCCTGCTGAACGATCCGAAGGTGCTCGCTGCGGCGCGCTTCGTCCTTCTCGACGCGGGCTTTCCGAAGCACGAGATCGACGACGGCGTGCGCGAGCTCATCTCGCGCGTCTTCGAGTACCTGCAGGAGAACGCGATCGTCGTCGAGACGGTCGAGCGCATGTGCGCCATCGTCCGCGACTTCGCGCAGAAGCTCGGGGTCGACGGGCTGCGCAGGGCCGTCATCCGCGGCAAGGCGTCCGGGGGCTCGACCGACACGGGCGAGGAATACGCCGCGCAGGAGGCGTCGATCGAGTGGCGCCTCATCCTGAAGCAGGTGATCGAGACGGTGAACGCGCAGGCGACCGACGAGGAGCGGGTGCTCATCGAGGCGGCCATCGCGGGCACCTCGCAGAAGGCCGTCGCCGAGAAGCTCGACGTGTCGCACGGCGAGGCGCGCAAGAAGATGGGCGCGATGCGCGAGCGGCACGTGTCGCTCCTGCGCAGGCGCGGCTTCGCGGGCGTGATCGCGGGCGTCATCGCGGCCGGAGCGGGCGCGTACTTCGGGTTCAACGCGCTCTTCGGGCCGGACCAGGGCGCCCAGCAGGGCACGCCGCCCGCGCTCTCCGCGCTTCCGCAGGGCGTCCCCACCGCGCCGCCGTCGGCCGCGCCGGAGGTCCCGGTCGACACGTCGGACACGCCGCGCGTCGTCTCGCCCGAGGACGCGAAGCGGGCCACCGCCCTGCGCGCCGCCGCGCACCGCGCGCGCATGAAGTTCGACTACTTCAGCTGCAAGAAGGGCTACGAGGCCGCGCGCGAGCTCGACCCGATCGGCTTCGCCAGCGCCGACGGCGCGAGCGACGACTACAACGTGTGCCTCTCGAAGCTGCGGGACCTGCCGAACAGCAAGTTCCACTGAGATCCGTCCGCGCGCGCGTTGACACGTTGTCGCGATCGGGCCTCGCGCCTTGCCAATGCTGCGTGCAGGGCGCCGGCGCGGCCGCGGGCGGGCTCTCGAAACGTGGACGGATTGCGTGGTGCGCGCTGCGGCACGCGCGTTGCGACGCGGGGCCTCGCCATGAATCACCCGTATCGCGAGTCGGCGCTCGTGCCCTCCGGGCCGGCGTCGGAAGGAAATGGTCTCCACGCGTGTCTCGTCTGCGGGGCGCGTGCCTGGTGGGCGCGCGTGCGCTGGCGGAGGCTGCTCGTCACGGCGGGCGTCCTCGCGCTCGCGGCGGGAAACGTCGCGTGGGCGGCGCTGGCGTGCTCGTACGCGCGCATGGCGGACGCGGTGATGGCGATGGAACGGCAGCCGAGCGTCGTCGTCATGCCGCGCGATCCCTTGGTGCGGCCCGCGGCAGGCGCGGCAGCCGCGCCGGCGGCGTTCCCGCGCCGGGCGCCTCCGCTCTCTCCGCTCTCTCCGCTTCCTCCGCGCCCGCCGTCGCCGGCGGATCGCGCGCGGTTCGGCGTCGTGAAGCTCAGTCGCTCGGCGTACGTCGTCGAGCGCGCCATCGTCGACGATCTGCTCGAGGAGGGGAGCGACCTTCACAGCCGCATCCGCGTGCTGCCTCTGCTGGCCGACGGCAAGCCCGCCGGAATGTCCGTCTACGGCATCGACCCCGACTCGCTGGTCGCTCGTCTCGGTCTGCAGAACGGCGACTGCGTGGTCGCCGTCGACGGCCTGCCGATGAGTAGCCCCGATCAGGTGCTCCGCGCCTACGCCCGCATGCGCACCGCCCACGTCGTCGAGGTGCGCCTGCGTCGCGCGGGGAAGCCGCTGGACATGCGGTACTACCTCGAGTGAGCAAGGCTCAGTCCGAGCCGGCGCCGTCCGCGCCCGCGTCGACGGCGCAGAGGTACTGTAGCGACCCGCACGACGGCACCGAGAGGCAGGAAGGGCCCGCGGCGCAGAACGGCTGGGTGTTGTAGCCCGTCCCGCCGATGGCGATGAGCTGGCCGGTCTGCGGATCGTAGAAGGCGATGTCGGCCGTGTCCGGATTGATGACCGCCATGGCCTGCAGCGTCGAGCTGCACGACAGGGTGCCGACCTGCAGGCCTTGCGAGCACGGCGGGGCGGCCTGGATGCTCTGCCACGTGGTGCCGCAGGCCCAGGAGCCGTTCGCGGCGGCGTCACCGGTAGCTCCGGCGCAGAAGGTGGCGAGCGACTCCGCGCACGACAGGCCAGCGGCGCCGTCGATGGTGCACGCGGCGGCGTCGGGGGCCGGTGCGTCCGCGGCGGCGTCCTGCGGAGCCGCGTCTGCGCCTCCGTCGGGACGCGTCGCGTCCTGGCCGGCGTCCGAGGAGGGGGAACCGCTCGTCGAGGAGCAGGCGCTCACGACGACCGCGAAGGAAAGAGCAAAGAGCGACCGCACGAAGGGAGCTTACTCCTCGCGCGCGCCTCGAGCCCGCGCCGTTCGCGCCCCCGTCCCCATTTGGGCGACGGAACGGCCGGGCTCGATGCATGTTTCGGTTCGGTGGCACGTGCGCGTCGCGCGCCCGGCTGCCATCCTTCTTCCTAGGAGATCTTGATGCGACACAAAAGCGCTTTTCTTCTCGCGCTCGTCCCGCTGGCGCTCGCGGCCTGCCAGGGCGAGCTCGCCCCCACCGGGACCCCCGGCGCCGCCTCCTCGGGCGGAACGTCCGGCGGCGCCTCGTCGGGCGGCTCGGCCCCTTCGTCGTCGGCGGGCTCGTCCTCGACGGGCTCGTCGTCCACCGGGTCGTCCTCGAGCGGCTCGTCGTCCGGAGGCGCGTCTTCGTCGGGCTCGTCCTCCACAGGGTCCTCGTGCGCGATCTCGTCGTCGACCGGCTCGCCGTCGGGCGGTCCCTCGGGCGCGCGGTGTTCGACGCAACCGACGTCGCACCCCGTGATGATCGGCGGCGGCGGCCCCGTGTGGGGGGTCGCGGTCGACGCGACGCAGGTGTTCTGGGGCATCCAGGAAGGAGGCGCGACGATGCGGGCCCCGCTCGCGGGAGGCGCAACGTCGTTCGTCGGGATGAACGGCGGCTGGACGGTCGCCCTCGACGA
Source organism: Polyangiaceae bacterium (assembly GCA_036490515.1). GTDB lineage: Bacteria > Myxococcota_A > Polyangia > Polyangiales > Polyangiaceae > Palsa-1150. The sequence goes on along the minus strand of DASXDU010000011.1, from coordinate 943,255 downwards.
CACGGACGTCTACTCGGTCGATCCGGCCGGCACCGTGGTCGCCTGTCCGAAGTCGGGCTGCACGGTCCCTCCGCGCATGATCGCGTCGGGCACCGGCACGATGGGCATCGCCGTCGACGACACGAACGTGTACTGGGTCGGGAGCGGCGTCTACGCTGCGCCGAAAGCGGGGGGCGCCGCGACGACGCTCACGGAGGCGGGAGCCCCGTACGAGGTCGCAGTCGACGCCGCGTACGTGTACTGGACAGACAACGACGGGCCGGTCTGGCGCGTCGCGAAGGCGGGCGGAACGCCGCAGAAGATCGCCGACACGACCTCGCAGAACAGTTTCCAGCCGATGGGCATCGCGGTCGACTGCGCGAACGCGTACTTCCTCACGTCCGACGGAAAGGTCTGGCAGGTGCCGAAGGACGGGAGCGCACAGCCCGTGGTGCTCGCGTCCGACGGAGGCAACGAGCCCTGGGGGATCGCGACCGACGCGGCCAACGTCTACTACGCCGCCAACGGCCCGGGCGGCGGCGGGGTCGAGTCGGTGCCCATCGGCGGCGGCTGCGTGACGGTGCTCGCGAGCGGCGTGGGCTACGTGGCCGGCGTCGCGGTGGACGCGCAGAACGTCACCTTCGCGGCGGGGGGCTCGGTGCTTTCCGTTCCCAAGTGACAGGCAGCGCCCGCGCCCGTACCCGCGCCTGCGCCCGCGCCCGCGCCCGCGCCCGCGCCCGCGCCCGCCCCCCTCACGGCACCTGCGCGCAGCCGTCCAGCCACACCGGGTCGGACGCCGTGGCCGCCCCGGCGTCCCCGGTGAGGCCCGCCGTCACGTTCTGCCCCGCGCCTCCGTCGCCGCCGTCCGGGTCGATGACGAAGACGTCGGGGTACGACGCGTACGCGATGAGCCCATTGGTCCCCCACGAGGGATCGTTTGCCGAGTTGGGCGAGGCGCCCTCGGTGATGTTGGTCGTCAGCACGCGGCCGCTCTGGCAGCTCGCGCCGGGGAGCGAGGCGAACGGGTAGACGCTCAGCGTGTACGGCGACCCCTCGTCGCAGATGAGGCCCACGACGATCTGCTGGTAGTCGGGGGAGAACCCCGGGTTGGGGTACTGGAAGCTCCCCGGGATTGCCTCGAGGAGCGTCTGATTGTTCGTGCCGTCCGCCTCGATCGAGCCGATGGCGCCCTGCGTCCCGTAGACGACGGTGCGCGAGTCCGGCTCGAAGACGGGATGGCCGTAGGCCGTGCCGGCGTTCTCGTCGCCCACGAGGAGCGCGCGGTCGTTCGAGCCGTCGGCGTCGATCGCCCGCAGCGTGAAGCCGCTGACGTACGAGACCGTGCGGCCGTCCGGCGAGAGCGCCGAGTACGTGAGGTCGGTGGTCGTGACGATCGCCTTCGCGGTCCCCGCGGCGAGGTCGTACGCGTAGAGCGTGCTGTCCACGCCGCCGTCGACGTCGGGCGTCATGTACGTGGTGTAGAGGAGCGTCGTGCCGTCGGGCGAGATGGACGCGTTGCGCGCGGGCGCGTGGGGCAGGGGCACGATGTGCCCACCGGTGCCGTCCGCGCGCATCGCGTAGATGCCCGAGCCCGCGGAGGTGCCGTCGTCCAGGTTGAAGAGGAGCCAGAGCGGCTTGGTGCACGAGGGGCTGCCGGAGGAGGACCCGGCGCCCGACGAGCTGGAGCCGGAGGAGCCGGAGCCGGAGGACGACCCGCCCGACGACGAGCCCGACGAGGACCCACCGGCGAGAAGCCCGGTGCGGGCGCCGCACGCGGCCAGCGCGAGGACGGGGACGATCGCAAGGAGCGCGACGAAAGGAAGGCGGGAAGACACGGCGGCGCGTGTCGTAGCAAATGGCTCGCGCCGCGCTCGAGCTTTCTAGGGTCTGCCCTCACTCGCCGCCGCAGACGCCGGCGCTGTTGCAGAGCTGACCTTGCGGGCAGCAGACGCCTCCGCAGAGGGGCTGCGCGTGGTCGCAGATCGGCTGGCATGCGTCGTTCACGCACTGCATCTGGTTGGTCGGGCCGCAGCACCCGGATCCGCACGTCACCTCGTCGCTCGAACACGCGGGCGCCGCGGCGCCGTCGGTGCCGTCGTCCGTGCCGGCGTCGACTCCGACTCCGCCGTCGGTGCCGTCGTCGGTGCACTCCGGGCAGTGGACGTGTCCCCAGCCCCCGAACCGCAGGGTCGCGCGATCGGCACGGGCGGCGTGCGCGCCCGACGGCTCGACCGCGCGCCCCGGCTCGACCCTCTCGTCGAGGGAGCCGCTCGCCGTCGGCTCGCTCCCCGTCGGTGCTGCAGAACACCCCCCTGTCACAGCGAGGAGGAGAGGAATGCCCCACGGCGCCATCGCCCGTGCCGATCGATGCTCCATGTTCGATGCTCCTTGAAGCGCACCCCAGCCATCCCGGGCGCCGCGCGAGCGGGCCCTTCGCAACGCGCGTGCCCCGCGTCTCTTGCCTGCGGCTGAGTCGCGGCGAACCCTCTTCGAAACGGCGTACCATCCCCCGGCGATACCGGAGGGTCCCCCATGCACGGCCGGATGATGCACTTCCCGCTGACGCTCACGCATCTGCTCGAGCGCGCCCGCACCTTCTTTCCGGACACCGAGGTCGTCTCGCGCGGCGCCGACGGGCATCTCCACCGCCACACCTGGCGCGCCGTCTACGAGCGCACGGCGAAGCTCGCGCACGCGCTCGCGCGGCTCGGCATCCGTCCCGGCGACCGCGTCGCGACGTTCGCGTGGAACCACCACCGCCACCTCGAGGCGTACTTCGCGGCGCCGATGATGGGCGCGGTCGTCCACACGCTGAACCTGCGCCTTCACCCGACCGAGATCGGCTACATCGCGCGCCACGCCGAGGACGCGGTCGTCCTCGTCGACCGGTCGCTCCTGCCGCTCTTCGAACAGTTCGCGCCGAGCGTCCCGAGCATCCGCCACGTCGTCGTGATGCCCGACAGCGGCCCGACGCCCGAGGGCAAGACCGATTACGAGGCGCTCATCGCGCCCGAGGCGACGGAGTACCCGTGGCCGAAGCTCGACGAGAACGTCGCCGCGCAGATTTGCTACACGTCAGGAACGACGGGAAACCCGAAGGGCGTCGTCTACAGCCACCGCTCGAGCGTCCTTCACGCCCTCGCCGCCTGCATGTCCGACTCGCTCGGCGTGTCGATGAACGACACGATCCTGCCCGTCGTGCCCATGTTCCACGCGAACGCGTGGGGGCTGCCGCACGCGTGCGCCGCGGTCGGCGCGAAGATCGTCTTCCCGGGGCCGAAGCTCGATCCGGAGAGCCTCCTCGACCTCATGGCCGCCGAGAAGGTCACGTGCGCGGGCGGCGTGCCCACGATCTGGCTCGGCATCCTCGCGCTCCTCGACGCGAACCCGAAGAAGTGGGACCTCTCGTCGCTCCGGCAGATGGTCGTCGGCGGGTCGGCCGCGCCGGCGTCGATGATGGAGGGCTTCGAGAAGCGGCACGGCCTCGTCGTGACGCACGCCTGGGGGATGACCGAGACCAACCCGCTCGGGTCCGTCGCGAGGGTGAAGCGCAGCCTCGCCGGCAAGACGTACGAGGAGCGGCTCGCGGTGCGCGCGACGCAGGGCTTCGCGGTGCCGTTCGTCGAGACGCGCCACTGCGACGACGCGGGCAAGGCGCTGCCGTGGGACGGCGAGACGATGGGCGAGCTCGAGGTGCGCGGTCCGTGGGTCGCGGCGTCGTACATGGGCGACGAGGGGAAGGACCGCTGGACGCACGACGGCTGGTTCAAGACGGGCGACGTCGTGACGATCGACCGCGAGGGGTACCTCCGCATCACGGACCGCTCGAAGGACGTCATCAAGAGCGGCGGCGAGTGGATCAGCAGCGTGGCCCTCGAGAACGCGCTGATGGCGCACCCCGCGGTGCTCGAGGCGGCGGTCTTCGCGGGGCGGCACCCCAAGTGGGACGAGCGCCCGATCGCGGCGGTCGTCTTCAAGAAGGGGATGACCGCGACCGAGGCGGACCTCCAGGCGCACCTCGCCGGCAAGTTCGCCAGGTACTGGCTGCCGGACGCGTACGTGTTCCTCGAGCAGATCCCGCGGACGTCCACGGGGAAGTTCCTCAAGACGAAGCTCCGCGAGAGCTACGGGCACCTCCTCGAGGACGAGAAGGGCGCGTAGCGCTCAGCCGAGGTGGATCTCGCGGCCGTTCACGGTCACGGCCTCGTCCGCGAGGATGGCCGCGGTCTTCGACTGCGTGTACGTCCCGCCGTCCACGAGCGTCTGCACCTCGCCCGCGTGGACGCGCAGCACCGAGCGGACGCGCTGGCGCAGGGAGTCGAACGTCTGGGCGACCTCGCGCGCGAACATGCGAAGGGCGTCGGTGTGGACCTCGAACGAGGGCGCGCGGACCTCCACCCCGCGGGCGCCCGCGAGGCGGACGGTCCCGTTGGTGGACTCGAGCTCGACGTCGCCCTCGAACGAGAGCTTCGTCTGCCCGCGGCCCTCGATGACGCCGATCGCGTAGTTTGCGGCGCCGCGGCCGATGACGAGGAGGACGTCGCCCACGGCGGGCGTGTAGGGCAGCGTGAAGGCGAGGCCGGCGTGGGCGGTCCCGCCGTCGGGCAGCGCGACGACGACCTCGTGGGGCGAGACGGCGGTCACGCGGGCGGGGCCGAGGTACTCCTCGGCCGCCTTCGGGGCGGGGCGAAGCTGGCTGACGACGGCGCTCATGATCGGGTCCTTTCTGCGTGGCTCGGCGGAGGGTCTTCGCAAACGGCGTCGCGGAGCGCCGGGGAGAGGCGGCCCGCCAGCGCGCGCCACCGCGAGTCGCCGGGACCTTGCGGCGGCGGCAGATCGGGCTCGAGCCCCGCTCCCTGGAGGCGCCGTCCGTCCGGCAGCACGATCGTCGCGACGGTCGCGTACGAGCTTTTCCCGTCCGGGCCGACGACCACCGCCTGCACGTCGCCCTTGCCGTGGGTGCGTTCGCCCACCAGCACCGCGCGGCCGTGGGCCTGGAGGCACCCCGCGAACGCCTCGGCGACCGACGCCGTGCCGCCGTCGACGAGGAGCACGAGGGGGAAGGCGTAGTCGCTCGACGAGCGCGCACGGCACTCGACCCCGTCGCCGTCGCCGTCGACCAGGGTCGCGACGAGGGTGCCCTCCTCGAGGAAGTCCCCCGCGAGCTGGAGGAACGCGTCGACCGCGCCGCCGCCGTTGCCGCGCAGATCGACCAGGAGCGCCGTCATGCCCTCGCCCGTGAGCGCCCGCACGGCGTGAAAGAAGGCGGCGGGAACGCCGGGGGCGAAGCGGCGAATGCGGACGGAGCCGACGCCGCCTGCGCGGAGCGAGCTCTCGACGCACGGGCCCTCGAGCGAGCCGTCGAGGGCGCGGGCCTCCTCGAGCGACCACGCGCGGCGGCCCTCCGCGGCCCCGGCGCCGCCCGAGCGCGCGTAGCCGTAGAAGACGTTGGTCACGTTGGGGACGAGCGTCGCGCCCACCGGCGCGCACCCCCCGTTGCCCATGGACGGGCTGGTGAGCTGCGTGGCGGGCAAGCCCTGGAGGACGATCGTCGGGTACCCCATGACGTGGGTCGACGGCAGGCACGGCGGGATCATCGGCGGGACGCTCACCGTGACGGGGGCGATCGAGCCCATGTTCAGCGCGGGCTGGCTCGTGACGAGGATGGTCGGGCACGGGGGCGCTCGCATCGCGTTGGACGCGAGGTTCGCGCCGACGATCGGCACGCCGACCGGCGTCGTCATCATGTTGGTCGGGTGGATCTCCTGGCCCGAGCCCATCGCGTTCGCAGGCAGCATCGCGCTCTCCTCCTAGTGCCCTGGGTGAGTCATCCGGGGTGGGTCCATTGCTCGGCCTCGAGGCGAGCCTGGTTGGTGCCCTCGGCGGCGGGAAACGGGCCGCCGAGGGTGCCCCGGTCGCGGACGGCGTGCAGCGTGGTCTTCGTCACGTCGGCCTCCCGGAGGTCGGCGTCCTCGAGGTTCGCGTGCGACAGGTCGGCGTAGCCGAGGCGCGCCCCGCGGAAGCTCGCGCGCGGCGCATCGGCGTCCGCCATGGCGCTCTCGCGCAGGTCGCACCGGGAGAGGTCCGCGTGCTCCATCCTGGCCCTGGTGAAGGTCGCGTTGCGGAGCTTCGCCCCGGCGAGCCTCGCCCGCCGGAGAGACGCGTCGGCGAAGAAGGCTCCCTTGGCCTGCACGCCCTCGGCGTCGATGCCGTCGAGGTTCGCGCGCGAGAACTTGGCGCGCGTCAGCGTGGAGCCGCGCAGCCTGGCCTGGCGAAGGTCGGCGGAGTCGAAGTTGCTGTCGGAGAAGTCGCAGCCCTCGAGGTCCATGCCCGCGAGCCCCGATCCCATGAAGACGCAGAGGGTCATCGAGAGGCCGCGGAGGCGCAGCTTCGAGAGGTCCACCTCGCTGAGCACGGATCTGCGAAAGACGGTCTTGGCGAGCACCGCGTCGTCGAGCCGCGCGCCGCGCAGGCTGCACTGGGAGAACTGGGCGTGCGTCAGGTTCGCGCGCTCGAGGCTCGCCCCGTCGAGGAAGACGCGCTCGAGGACGGCGCCCGAGAGGTCGGCCCCGGTGAGATCGGCGTCCTTGAGGAGGAGGCCCGTGAGGGTCATGCCGGCGAGGTTCACCCCGCGGAGCGACGCCCCGATGAGGAGACACTGGGCGAGCGTCGCGCCGGTCAGGTCCGCGCCGCGCAGGTCGCACCCCTGGAGGCTGCCGTTCTCGATCCGCGCCCCCCGCAGGCTCGCGCCTCGAAGGTCGACTCCGCCGAGCGAGGCGTGGGAGAGGTCTGCGCCCGCGAGGTCCACGCGCGGCGCGGGCGGCGAGCCCTCGGGGCCGTCGTCGGAGCGAAGCCTCGCCTCGTCGAAGAGGGCCCCCGCGAGGGCCTTCGGAAGGATCGCGCCGCGCAGGTCGGCGCCGGTGAAGACGGCCTGCTCGGTCGTCGCCCCTGCGAAGTCGGCCTGGCGGAGGTCGGCCTTCGCGAAGAGGACCTTCTTCACGTCGGCCCCGCGAAGGATCGCTCGGGTCAGCGTCGCGCCGGCGAACGTGGTCCCGTGCAGGGTGGCCTCGGCGAGGTCCGCGCCTGGAAGGAGCGCCTGGTCGAGGCGCGCGGCGGAGAGGTTGGCCTTGCGAAGGACGATGCAGGCCGAGGACGACTGGACGAGCGTCGCGCGGCTCAGGTCGGCGCCCGTGAAGTCGGCGCGCTCGAGCTTCGCCTGGAGGAAGCTCGCGTCGCGGAGCTTCGCCCCGCGGAACGTCGCGCCGGTGGCGTCCACGGAGAGGACGCGCGCGCTCGAGAGATCGGCGCCGTCGAGCGAGGCGCCCGCGAGCGTGCACGCGCGCAGGACGGCGCCCTTCAAGTCGCTCCCCGCGAGCGTCGCGCCGGCGAACGACACGTGCGCGAGCATCGTGCGGGCGAGCTTCGCCCCGGTGAGGTCGCGGCCGGCGAGGTCGAGGCCCTCGAGCATCTCGCCCTCGAGGCCCTTTCCCTCGCGCACCCGCGCCTCGAGCTCGTCGGCGGTGATCATGACGGAAGGATGGCCTCCTTCGTGTTGGCGCCCTCGAAGTCGGGATCCTTCCCCGCAGCACCCGTGAACCTCGCCCGGTAGAGGCTCGCACCGGTGAAGCGCGTCGCGTTCAGCGAGGCCCGGCCGAGGTTCGCGCCGAAGAGGTTGGCCCGCTCGAAGCTCGCGCCATCGAGGACCGCGCGTATGAGCTCCGCGCCGCGGAGATCGGCGCCGTGGAACACGGCCGCGACGGCGCTCGCCTCCATGAAGTGGGCGTCGTGGAGCGTGCAGCGCCGGAAGTCCGCCTCGCCGAGGTCGGCGTTCATGAAGCTGGTCGCCACGCCCGTGGCGCCGGCGAAGGTCGCACCCCGGAGATCGCTCTGCAGGAACGTCGTGTTGCCGAGGGCCGCGCGCGCGAACGACGCCTTTCGGCCCTTGCAGCGGACGAAGCCGCACTGCACGACCTCGGCGTCCGCGAAGTCGGCCTCCTCCATCCGGGTGTCTTCGCCGATCGCCTTGAAGAACGACGCTCGCGCGAAGCGCGCGCCGGAGAGGTCCGCGCCGGAGAAGAGCACCATGACGCCCCTGGCTCCGTCGAAGCGCGCGCCCCGCAGCACGGTCTTGCCGAGGAGCGTCTGCTCCAGGCGCGCGCGCCGAAAATCCGCGAACATCGCGCTGGCGTCGTTCAGGGTGGCGCGCGTCAGATCGGTGTCCGAGAGGTCGGCGCCCGAGAGGTCGGCCCCCTGGAGGACGGCGCTCCGCAGGTTCGCCCCGGCGAGGCGGGTTCCGACGAGCCGGGCCCCGCCGAGGATGGCCCCCTCGAGGTTCGCGCCCGAGAGGTCGAGACCCGAGAAGTCGCGGCCCGCCATGGGGCGGTGCGAGAGGTCCGCGTCCGGCCGGATCTCGGACGCGCGGGGCGGCGACGCCATCGCGAGCTTCTTCTGGAGCTCGGGGCCGTCGAGCTGGGCCCGGAGCTTCTCGAGCTCGGCGAGCTGCTCGGCGAACGCGGGCGGGAGCTTCTCGCCCGCGAGGCCGGCCTTCTCCGCCTGCGCACGCCCTTCGCGGAGGCCGCTCTCGATCGCCCGGGTGACCTGGGCGCGGACGTCGGGCGCCTCCTCCGCGAGCTCGTTGGCCGTCCTGGGCGGCGGCTCGTCCGGCGGAAGCGCGACGCCTTCGGGCAGCGTCGCCTGGGCCTGCGCCTTCGCCTCCTTCGCGTGCGCGACGGCCTTCTCGATCCGCGAGGCCGCGCTCCGGGCACGCTCGAGCGCCTCGGGCCGCTCGGCGGCGGAGGCTCCGAGGGTCACGATGTCCTCGTTGCCGAGCACCGCGAGCGCCGCGTCGGTCGGCGACTGCATCGCTGCGATCTGCGGCAAGCTCCCGGCGGCTGCCTCGAGCGCGGCCCGCGCCTCCTTCGCGCCAGGCATCATCTCGTCCATGAGGACGCCGATCGGGTCCGCGTGGAAGGCCTCGAGCTGCGTCTGGTAGTGGCCGGGGGGGAGGGGGTCGTCGGCGAGCTTCTCGGACGCGACGAGCACGGACTCGACGTCGCTGCGATCGATCTCCCGGCAGGGCACGTGGCCTCGCCACGTGAGCACCAGGCGCCCCTTCTCGGCGTCCACGAGGAGCGTGTCGAGGTTCATGCGGGCCTCGCAGACGCTCCGCGCCCGGTCGATCGAGAAGGCGCGGATGCGAAGCCCGGGCAAGCGCGTCGAGAAGACGGGCGCGCCCGGGTGGACGTTCTGGAGGACGAGCTCCTCGTCGCCGCGCAGGTAGCCCTCGAGCCACTGATCGCGCGGCGCCGCGAGGAAGTGCGTCCAGTCGAAATCCTCGGCGTAGAAGGGCGCGCGCTTGGCGTACGACGCGGCGTCGTACTTCGTGCCCATCGTGCCGGCTCGCTGCGGCCAGGCCGGGTTGATCGGGCCGAAGCCGGCCGGCTCGGGGCGGTCGGACTTGCTCCGGACGAGCGCGGCGGGCGCCTCGACGCTCGCCAGCTCCTTCGCGTCGAAGCCCGTGCCGCAGGGGTTCCGTTCGTATCCGGCGCCGCCGAAGGCGTGGCTCCAGTCGAGGGGCCTGGTCACGAACGGCGTGGGGCGCGAGGGCCCGAGCGCGGTCCACTCGCGCCTTCCCGAGACCCGGAGCGACTTGGACCAGGAGCCGACGGCGAAACGAACGCTGCACTCGGCGACCGGCTTGCCGCCGGGGGCGTGGCAGCTGCCGACGAGGAACACCTCGGCGCGAGGCTTGTAGTCCGCGAAGTCGCCGGGATAGACGCAGGCGCCCGCGCGGTCCTCGTCGCCCTCGGCGAAGACCTCCGCCGTGAGCGGCCCCTGCTCGAGGAGACCGCCCGCCGGGCCCTCGAGGGGCGTGACGGCCTCGCCCGCCCGCAGCGTGAACGTCCCGCGGACGATCATCGTCATCTCGGGCTGCGGCGGCTGCCGCGACGTGACCGTTGCCCCGAAGAGAAAGGGCGTGAGGTTGCGCGGTCGCATCGCCGGCGCCCTACTCGAACTCGAAGGTCAGGGTGGGGAAGAAGGCCTTCGTGGCGGTCTCTCGCGCGCCCACGCCGACGAGGCGCACGCGGTGCCTCGCCGACGCCGCCCGCGGCGAGACCACCACGTCCGGCGGCGCGACGACCGCTCCCTGGCCGTCGAGGTACGCGCCGTAGAGGAAGGCGGCGAGCCCCACGACGACCAGACCGACCTCCCCGGCGATGTCGAGGCCGAGCTGCGACTTCGGGGGCGGGCTCGAGGCCTCCGCGGTTGCCCAGACGAAGCCGGCCACGCCCGCGATGCCGCCGGCCACCATGAGGACGATCCCGAGCGTCTTCTGCCCGCCGCTCCGCGGCTCGACCGTCCTCCCGAGCGCGACGCTCGCGCCGGTCGCGGGTACGACGATGTCCTTCTGGAACACCGCCGCGCCGGTCACGTCGAGGCTCCACGGGCCGGGTGCGCCGCGGAGCGCGCAGGGCGTCGTGCACTGGCCGACGCCCGCGACGGCGACGTCGTACGGGGCGCCCGCGCCGTCCGCCGTGAAGGTGACCTCCACCTGGGGAGGCCCGTCCGCGCGCGGGGGCTCGGCGCGCGCGGGTGCCGCGAAGGAAGCCGCGACGACAAGGAGCGCCGCGCCGGAGAGCCGGGAGAGCCGGGTGTTCACCGGTTCATCCCTAGAGCAGCAGGTGGAGCAGCGATATGGCGTTGTGCATCGACATGAGGTGCGTCTTGCTGGTGCTCACGTGTGCCCACGCGGTGATGTTGGTGGCGGCGGTGACGGCGTTGAACACGAACGTGGGCGCCTGGTTGACGACGCGCGCCACGAGGTCGTTGTGGATGCCGGTCGCCCCGAAGACGGTGCTGTTGACGCCGCGCACGGCGATCTCGAACGACGAGATGCCGAGCGGCGCGAGCTTGATCGACGAGGACATCGCGCCGGAGATCTGGACCTCGCTGTTCACGAGCAGCGCGATGGACGTCTTCGAGTTCGTCCCGCCCGTGATCTCGGTCGTGCTGATCGTCCCGAGCCAGGCGTAATCGCTCGTGCTCTTGGTGCCCCAGGTGGTCGACTTGATGCTCGCCGGCCCGTAGACGGTGGTCTCGTGGTCGAGCCCCGGCGACGGCACGCTCGCCGCGCCCTCGACGAGGCCCGCCACCGTGGGCCCGAGCTTGCCGACCGTGCCGATGCCGCTCTTGACCCACGCCGATCCGTTCCACGCGTAGTCGTCGGTCGTCGGGACGCCCGTCTCGAAGCCGGTGACGGGCCCGGCCTCGTCTGCGCCCGCGGTCGCGCCGGACAGCGCCCCCCCGCCCGCGGCGATCGCGCCGCCGACCACGGTCTGCCCCATCGACAGCCCGATGGACCACCACTCGGAGCTGCTGCCCGAGGTCCCGTACTGGTTGGTCACCTTCATGCCGCCGCTGACGGTGGTCGTCGACGTCATGTTTCCGTCGGAGGTCTGGATCAGCGCGATCGACGGCGTCACCTGGGGCATCGTGGCGACGGGCGTCCCCGAGGGGGACTGCGACGACATCGCGTGGATCTCGTGGATGATCGTCTCGCCCCACTTCCGGTCGACGATCGTGTAGGCCGGGAGCGGAGTTCCGCTGCCGCCCCCGACCCAGTCCTCGGGGTTCGTCGTCGCCGCGCCGTCGGTGGGGTTCGGCGAGCCCACGTACGTGTACATCTCGTCGACCCACGCGTAGCTGACGACGCGGCCGTTGCCGGGGCGGTCGTAGCTGCTGAAGGTCCCGGGGGACCCCGGGTAGTAGGAGCCGGTCTGCGTGACCATGGTCCAGCCCCAGTTGCCGTCGCTGTCCTGCTGCCAGGTGTACTGCGTGTTGAGCAGCTGCTGCCCGCCGTACTTGGGCGGCGCGGTGTTCGGCTGGGTCGGGTCGAGCGGGGGATCGGACGAGAAGGGGTAGTTGAGCGAGTTCGGGTCGCTCGAGACGAGACCTCCCGATATGTCGAAGCCCGCGATCTGCGCGGTCGGGTCGCTCTGCCGGCCCAGGACGAGGAGCTTGTAGTTCCCGCGTATGACCTCGACCTTGTCGCCGTAGGTCGTCGTGATGCGGTTGCCGTCCGAGTGATCGCGCCAGCCGCCCTTCGTGTGCAGGAGGTCCGACGACTCCTTCGTCATCGACGGGTTGGCCTGGAGCGGGTTGGTCTGGGTCCCGGTGTCGTCGACGTACTCGCCGGGGGCCACGTTCTGCCCGGGAGTCTGGAGCGAGCCGCGCGGGCGGTCGTCGTCGCAGAAGCCGAGGACCATGCCCGAGAGCAGGGCTCCGTAGACCGACGGGTCCTTGCCGACGTCGTTCCGCCACTCGGGATCCGACCCGAGGCACAGGTAGCTACTGAGGTTGTTCTGGTAGTTGGGCACCGAGAGCGCGAGGTACTTCTTCCCCTCCTTGGGCCCCGCCTCGATGATGGCGCCCTCCTCGTCGGGCTTGGCGTCAACGACGACCGGATTCGCCATGCTCCCCCCCTGAAGGCTCGGCCCCGTTCGCGGCGTCGGACTTCACAGGCTCGGGCGGCGACGCGCTCCCGGGCTCCGCCAGCTTCGGCGGCGACCCGACCATCGCCCGGCACGCCGCCTCGAGCTCCATCAGCATCTCCGGCGTCGCCTGCACCGTCAGCCGCTTCGGTCGCCCCTCCTCCTCGTAGCGCAAGGTCAGCGAGCCGAAGCCGAACTTCAGCCCGTCGCCGCGGCTCGATGCGCCCACGTGGTCGACCCGCCAGTCGACGCCGTCGAGGACGGGCCCGTGCTCGAGCAGCGCCGCGCGCACGGCCTCGCGCCGCACGAGCGCCATCGCCGCGCGGTACCCGAGCGCGACGATGCGGCCCGGCTCGACGTTGTCGGTGAGGCGCGTGAGGTCGGCCACGACCGCCTCGACCGGCGCGCCCCGGAGGGCCGCGGCTCGCACGAGCGCCGCGTAGGCGCGGAGGATTCGCCCGACGAGGTTGCGCGGGAGCTCGAACGTGCGCTCGAAGGCCTCGATCTCGCGATCGACGCGCGCGGGGTCCGCCGCGGACATGGCGGGGCCGAGCAGGGCCCACAGCCTCTCTCGCGCCTGCGGCGGCAGGTCGAGCAGGGCGCGCAGGTCCTCGACCAGCTGCGGCGGCGCCGCGCCGCCCACCGAGCGGAGCGAGACCTGCGCGGAATTCGTCGTTTCCTTCGCAGCCGCCAAGAGGTCCCCTCGTTCCCGGGCACGGAGGGCGTCGGACGAGACCCGCTGCCACCTGTGCCCGCTTCCCGGTCAGGGTAGTCAGCGCGCGAGGGCCCTGCCGAGAAATGTCGACCCCGTCGCGTACTCCAAACGGACGACGACCCGCGCAGCGCGGCGCGAGGGCACGCCCTCACCGCCGGGACGACTGAAGGCGCGTGAGCTCCAGCGCGTAGACGCGCTTCCACGTCTCGAGCCGTGTCCCGTCGGTGAGGCGCGCCTCGCAGCGCCGCAGCACGTCCCCGCGGAGCACCTCGTCCTCCAGCCCGTACTTCCGGTACACCGCCTCGCGGTCGGTCGACGCGAAGAGCTCCGCGGCGAAGGTGGCGTGCTGCTCGAGGGTGAGCGTCCGGTCGCCGGCGCCGTGGGGCGGCGGAGGCGCGTCGGTCGTGGAGCGGAACTGCTGGAAGAGACGCTTGTAGAGATCGAAGAGGATGGCGTCGGTGCCGAACATCCGGTTCCACGTCGCGGTCTCGGACGCGTCGCCCGCCTCGCTCAGCCCGTAGTGAGCCCGAACGGCGCCGGCGCGTTCCGGGTTGCCGACGCATTCGGCGCGGAGGCTCGCGTACTGGCGGAGCGACAGGCGAGGCACGTCGCCCGCGGCCTCGTCGCGCGCCTGCGAGGCCGCCTTCCCCTTCACGACGGCGCCCCCGCTGGTGACGCGGATCTCGACGGCCGCCGCGCCGTCGGGTCCGCGGATGACGACGAGGGCGTCCGACGGGGAGCGCGCGAGCGTGGCCGTGTGCCCGAAGCCGAGACCGACCGAGCTGGATTCACCTGAGACGAGGTCGGTCATGGCGACTGGCCCTCCTTCGGAATGGGAAAACCTTCGGGGACCCTGACGCTAGCCTGGTTGCCCGCGGGAGGCTCCCCCCCGCGCCCCGCGCCCCGCGCCTGCGCCCGCGCCTGCGCCCGCGCCCGCGCCCGCGCCCGCGCCCGCGCCCGCGCCCGTTGGACTGGGGCCCTCGAGAATATTCACTTCCGTGGGGAGGAAAGTCCGCCCTCAGCGTACTTGAGCGCAGCCGGGAGGAAATCCGATGAAGACGTCTTTCGACCGGGCGGCCAAGCCGCTCCGGATCGCTGCATTCGTGTGCGCTACGGGCGGCCTGCTCTCCTTCATGACGGGGTGCGGGGCGCTGAGCGCGATGGCGAACCCCAAGGTCGCGTGGGCCATCCAGGACCCCGCGCCGATGTCCGTCGTCGTTCGCCGCGCGGACGCCGCCGACGCGACCGCCAAGCAGGTGGATCGCCTGCTGACCGCGACGCCGGCGAGCCCCGACGCCGACTGGCTCGCGAAGGTCGGTCCGAGCGCCGACGACGCCGCCGGCGCCGTGAAGGAGCTCAAGGGCGAGCCGATGTACGCGAAGTCGCACGCGCGCGTCGTCCCCGCCGAGGTCTGGGCCTGGACGCTCTCGGAGATCCAGAGCTCGGACGGCAGCTCGCCGAACCTGCTCGCGCTGGTGTCGCCCGACCTGGGCGACGCCTACGCCGCCATCTCCGCGAAGGAGACCGACATCGCGGACGCCAAGGGCCAGATCGCGACCGAGAAGGACGCGCGCGACGCCAAGGGCGTGAGCGACGAGGACAAGAAGGCGCACGACAAGACGATCGCGGACCTCGAGGCGAAGGTCTCGAAGCTCGAGGACGAGGTCGATCCGCTCCGGAAGAAGTTCCTCGACGCGGCCAAGGAGGCCGCGAAGAAGGCGTCGCCTGACACGCGCAAGGCGCTCGGCCCGGTCTTCGTGAACCTCCGCCAGGCGGTCGACGACGCGAGCATCGCGGACGGCGCCGCCGCCGTGCGCTTCCCGCTCGCCATCAAGTCCCTGCCCGACTCGGTGCAGGAGGTCGTCCCGGTCATCGTGGCCGACATCATCGAGGAGCAGACCGGCCACCGGCCGACGATGAACGGCTTCAAGCCCGACATCAAACTCGACGGGACGGACGTGACGGTGACGCTCAACGGGATCAGCCAGGACGACCTCGGCAAGATCTCGCTCGGCGACCTGACGACGCAGACCCTCGACCGCACGAAGAAGTGGGTCGGGCACGCGCTCACCATCCTCGCGGCGGTCTCGTCGACGAAGGACGCCCTCTCCTTCGAGGAGGACACGCTCGACGCGCTCCTCGACGGCTTCACGGGCGGCGGCTGGACGAAGTCCGTCGCGGTGGTCATCCCGCGCGAGACCGATCCGAAGGTCGCGAGCGCGACGGCGAAGGTGCACGTGCACGTCGCGGCGAGCGCGAACGCGAAGGCGGGCGTGGCCGAGGCGCAGAAGCCGACGACGACGCCGGCGACGAACGCGACGCCCGCGAAGGGCGCCGACAAGGCGGGCAGCAAGAAGGCGACGAAGAGCAGCTCGACCAAGGGTGGCTCCGCGAAGCCCGCGACGTCCGCGGGCGGCAGCAAGGCGCCGGCAGCGGCAGGCGGCCCGAGCACCGCGCCGATGCGGCCCGAGGACTTCAACCCCTAGTCCCGGCACCGACACGGCAAATACGAACGGGCCCTCCTCTCCGGATGGAGAGGGGGGTTCGGCGTTTTGTGGCGGCGCCGGCGGCGGCCGCGCCCCCTCTCGCTACTCCGACAGCGCGAACGTCACCGTGTACGTCGTCACGCCCGCGGCCGTCGCGTCGCTCAACGTCGCCGTCCCCGCGTCGAGATCGCACTGGAACGCGGGGTCCGTGTCCTTCGGCGTGGGGTTCGCGTCGACGAAGCTGCGGGGTCGCCCTCCGGCGAGCGTGCACTGGTCGAAGCCGGAGCGCCCCGCGCCGTAGAGGGGGTGCCCACCGCACTCGAGGTGCACGCGGCAGTTGTTCGCGCCCGAGTGGGCGGGCGCGATCCGCAGCGTGCAGGTGGACGTCGCGAAGGGGACCGTGCCCGTCTTGCTCGTCACGCGGGCCCTGCGCTCGACGACGCCCTCGAACGGCGTGGTGGTGTTCGAGAGCACCGGCTTGCCCTGGCGGAGCGAGGAGAGCTGGTCGATCGTCGCGTGTACCCGGAAGGGCGAGGTCGTGTCGCGCCACGCGTCGAGGACGCCACGCGGCGTGAACATCATGATCTGCGAGCGCGGCGGCGACCGGGTGCCGATGTCCTTCGCGCCGAGGTCGTAGCGATAGACGAGGCCGTGGGCGTCCTCGTCGTCGAGGTTCTCGCCGAAGGAGAACATCGAGTCCGAGATGCCGCTCAGCGGGTCGTCGGAGTCGTAGAGCGTCTGGCCCTTGCAGGCGAACGTGACGCGCTTCTCGTCGGCCTGCGTCCCCTTCGACTGGACGGTCGCGGAGAGGGTGCAGGGCGTGCCGACCGGCGGCGCGTCGCCGGTGGACGTGTCGAGGTGGCCGCCCCAGGTGACCGTCACGGGGCCCGGTTCGACGTCGACCGCGGGCGCGGCGGGGAGCCCGTTCGACGCGGACCCGGGCTGCGAGCCGGAGGACGACGGAACGGGCGCGAGCTCGTGCTCGTAGCCGCACGACATGAGCTTCTGCCCGCGGCGGCAGCCCCACAGGAGGTGGTGGCCGCAGCCGGTCATCTCGAAGATGGTGTCCCCGTTGTCTCTCGGCTTCGGCTGGTTGGCCTTCCAGACGGCGAGGCGCCCGGGATCGGCGGCGATGTCCTTCGGCGGGGTCCGAGCCGGCGGCGCCTCGAACGTGGCGACGTCGATGTCGGGTCGCTCGCGCAGCTCCACGCGGGAGAGCGGGCACGTGTAGCGCTTCGAGAACTCGGCCTTGGCGCCGGCCACGAGGTCGGGGCGGGTGAGGACGAAGACGGCGATCACGATCGCGAACACGCCGAGCGGCACGAGGAAGGCGCCCGGATGCAGACCGGGAACCGGGGAGCCCGGGCGCGGGCGGCGCCGGAAGAAGCGGCCCACGCCGAGGGATTTCTGGAGGGCGCGGACCTCGGCGTCGGGGTCGGGGTCGGGGCCGGGGCCGGGGCCGGGGAGAGACGAGGGGTCGGGGCCGAAGGAGCGCGAGGGCGCGTACGCGTGGGCGAGGGCAGGGGCGAACGCGGGCGCGGGCGCAGGCGCGAACGTGCGCGGAGGGGCTGGGGGCGGCGCGTCGAGCTTCGCGAGGACCTCGGCGGCGGAGTGGGCGCGCTGGCCGAGGAGGGGAGCGATCATCGCGTCGAGGGCGGCGCGCATGCGAGGCGAGACGCCGGCGGGGAGGGCGCGGGCGAGATCGATCTTCCCGGTGGCGTCGTCGAACGAGAGCTGCTCCACCGGGCGCGCGGCGAGGGCGACGGTCATCGTGACGCCGAGGGCGTAGAGATCGCTGGCGGGGCGGGCGTCGCCGCGGATCTGCTCGAGGGGCATGTAGCCGAGCGTGCCCACGACGGTCGAGCCGACGGAGTCGGGGCTCCGCAGGCGGTTCTGGATGGCGCCGAAGTCGACGAGGTACGGCTGGCCCGACGGCGCGAGGATGACGTTGCCGGGCTTGATGTCCCGGTGGACCAGGGGCGGCGTGCGCTCGTGCAGGTAGCGGAGCGCGCCGAGGAGCGCGCGAAGCACGCCCTCCGCGTCGCCGGCCGAGAGGGGCGCGCAGCGCTCGACGCAGGCCTGGAGCGTCGAGCCCTCGATGAACTGCTGCACGAGGACGAGCGACGGCGCCTCCGGGCCGGCGTACGACTCCATCGCGGCCACCGGGAGCGCGGCGCCGGCGGCGCGCGCGAAGAAGTCGCAAAACGCGGGGATGTTCGGGTGCGAGAGGCTGGCGAGCACCTCCCCCTCGCGCTCGAAGAGCTCGAGCGCCTTCCAGTCCGCGAGCCTCTCGACGCGGAGCTCCTTCACGATGACGGACGCGCCGTTCCCCGCGTCGGTCGCCCGGTAGGTCACCCCGAAGGACCCCTGGCCGTGCCACGCCTCGATGCGGTACGCGCTCCGGAGCCCCGCGACGATCTGGCCGGGCGCGATGGGCATCGTTCGATGATACCGCCGCTTGCTCAGTACGGGATGCGTCGCACCGTGTCCGTCCCCTCGCAGAGCGTCGTCTCCTTCGCGATGACGTCCGACGCGGTCGGGTTCGCGAGGTAGCCGGTGCCGAGGTCGGCGAGGGCCAGCTTGAGCGACCGGCACTCGCCGGCGACGTCGGCGCTCGCGTCGGCCGCGCGCTTCTTCTGGATGCGGTCGATGGCGAGGAGCGCGCTCGCGATGGGCGCGTCGTAGTCGCAGGTCTTGTCGATGCGCGAGCGCAGCTTCCACACGATGGGGTCGGGCTCGGTCGTGAGCTGCTTGCGGAGCTCCTTGAGGTCGGCGCACTTGAAGCCGAGGTCCGTCGCGAGCGCGTCGGTCATCGCCGACCCGCGCATCGCGTCGACGCCGCGCATCTCCTCCATCGCGCGGTCGAAGACGGGCTTGCTCTTCTGGGAGACGAAGGTGGGGGCGCGGGTGGGCGAGGGAGCGGCAGCGGTGGCGGTCGTGGGGCGAGAGGCGCCGGATCCGGTGGCGGGATCGCAGGCGAGGGCGAGGAGGGGGAGGAGGGTGCAAGCGAGGGCGCGGGCGCGGGCGCGGGCGTGGGCGCGGGCGCGAGCGCGGGCGTGGGCGCGAGCGCGGGCGCGAGCGAGGGCGTGGGCGTGGGCGCGGGGCCAGGGCCGGGCGATCGAGGGGAGGGGGATCACCGCGGGCGGTATAGCCCGAGGCCGCGGAGGAAGGCGACCGTGCCCTCGAGGACGCCGACGGGATCGTCGCGGTGGGGCGAGTGGCCGCAGCCCGGCAGGACGAGGCGCGTGACCGGCGCACCGCTTCCGCGCTCGATGGCGTCGACCTGCGCGAGGGTCCCGTACGCGTCGCGCTCGCCTTGCACGACGAGCGAGGGGACGGCGACGCGCGGCAGGTACTCCTCGATGTTCCACGCGCGGAAGCCGGGATCGAGCCAGGCGTCGTTCCAGCCGCGGAAGGCGCCGTCGACGTTGGCGCCGTGATGGCGGGCGAGCTTGTCGCGCAGATCGGTCGTCGCGTAGATCTCGCGGAACGCCTCGATGCTCGCCACCGACACGTCCTCGACGAAGACGTGCGGTGCCTCGAGGACGAGCGCCCGGATGCGTTGCGCCTGCGGCAGGCCGCTGCCGGCGAAGACGATCGCGATGCTCCCGCCGTCCGAGTGCCCGAAGAGGACGCACTCGCCGATGCCCGCGGCGTCGAGCAGCTCGGGGAAGGCGACGAGCCCCTCGTCCTGCATGTACGTGAGAGGTCGCGGCAGCGTGACCGGATCGCTCGCGCCGTAACCCCAGCGGCTGTAGACGAGCGCGCCGAGTCCGGTGGCGGTCGCCATGCGCTCCGGGAAGTCGCGCCACGCCGACACGCTGCCGAGGCCCTCGTGGAGGAACACGATCGTCGGCGCATCGCCCGGCGGCGGGCCGTGCCACGCGAGCTCGAGGCGGTGCCCGGCGACGGTGAGCTCGGTGGGGCGCGCGCTCATCTCGCTCGCCCCCGTGAAGGCGAACGCGCCGTCATCCCGCCCGCAGCTTGAAGCGCTGGATCTTGCCGGTCGCCGTCTTGGGCAGCTCGTCGACGAACTCGATCCAGCGCGGGTACTTGTACGGCGCGAGGCGGCCCTTCACGAACGCCTGGAGCTCGGCGGCGAGCGCGTCGCCTCGGCGCGCCTCGTCCTTCAGGACCACGAACGCGCGCGGCTTCACGAGCCCCTGGTCGTCGGCGTGGCCCACGACGGCCGCCTCGAGGACGGCCTCGTGCGCCGAGAGCGCGCTCTCGACCTCGAACGGCGAGACCCAGATGCCGCCCACCTTGAGCATGTCGTCGGCGCGCCCGGCGTACGTGTAGTAGCCCTCGGCGTCGCGGACGTAGCGGTCGCCCGTGCGCGTCCAGGGGCCGTGGAACGTCGCGAGCGTCTTCTCGCGCTGGTTCCAGTAGCCGGCGCACGCCGACGGGCCCTTCACCCAGAGCGAGCCCTCCTCGCCGTCGGCGACGGGACGGCCCGCGTCGTCGCGGAGCTCGAGCTCGTAGCCGGGGACGGGCTTGCCGCTCGTGCCGTAGCGGACGTCGCCGTGGCGGTTCGAGAGGAAGATGTGGAGCATCTCGGTCGAGCCGATGCCGTCGAGGATGTCGCTGCCGAAGCGCTCCTTCCAGCGCTCGCCGACGTGCTTCGGCAGGGCCTCGCCCGCGGAGATGGACACGCGCAGCCGGTCGGAGCCGGCGCTCCGGTCGAGCGACGCGTCGGCGAGGATGGAGGCGAAGAGCGTCGGGACGCCGCCGAAGATCGTGGGGCGATGGGCCTTCATGGTGCGCATGACGGCGGCGGGCGTGGGGCGCTCGGCGAGGAGGACCGCGGTCGCGCCGGCGTGCATGGGGAACGTCATCGCGTTGCCGAGGCCGTACGCGAAGAAGAGCTTCGCCGCCGAGAAGACGACGTCGTCCTCGCGCACGCCGAGGACGCCCTCGCCGTAGAGCTCCGCCGTCGCGGGCAGGTGCGAGTGCAGGTGCACGGCGCCCTTGGGCGCGCCGGTCGAGCCGGACGAGTAGAGCCAGAACGCGACGTCGTCGGCGCACGTCGGGGCGGGGTCGAGGGAAGAAGGGGCGGCGGCGAGGAGCGCGGGGAGCTCGCTCGTCTTCACGACGCGCCGGAGGTGCGGCGACGCGGCGGCGGCGGGCGCGAGCTTCTCGTGGAGGGCGTCGCTCACGACGAGCAGGCGCGCGCGGCTGTCGCGCAGCATGAAGGCGTAGTCGTCGGTCGTGAGCAGCGTGTTGAGCGGGATGGGGACGACGCCCGCCTTGATGGCGCCCCAGAATACGGCGGGGAAATCGACGGAGTCGTGCATGCAGAGCGCGACGCGCTGCTCGGGCTGCACGCCCGCGCCGAGGAGAGCGTTCCCTGCGCGCGCGACGAGCGCGGCGAGCTCGCCGTAAGTGACCGAGCGGGCGTCGTCGACGAAGGCCGCTTTGCCCGCGCGCCCCTCGGCCAGGTGGCGATCGACGAACGCCGAGGCGGCGTTGTAGGCGCGCGGCACGGAGACCGCGGGGACCGCGCGGGCCGCCTCGAGGGAGCTCGCGACGCCCACGTCACTTCCCCGTGAAGCGGCCGGCGCGCCGCTCGAGGAACGACTGGAGGCCTTCGCGTGCGTCGTCGGTCGCCATGAGCTTCGTGATCTCGGCCCGCAGCAGCTTCGATGCCGCGACGTCACCGTCCCGTCGCGCGACGCGGGCGCTCTCGAGCGTGGCGCGCACGCCGAGCGGGGCCTGGGCGGCGATGCGCTCGGCGATCGCGACGGCGCGGTCGAGGAGGGCCTCGCGCGTGGTCACCTCCTGGACGAGGCCGATGCGGAGCGCCTCGGCCGCGCCGAACGGCTCGGCCGTGAGGAGGAAGCGCATCGCGTTGCCCCAGCCGAGCTGCGCGGGCGCGCGGAACGTGGCCCCGCCGAAGGGAAAGATGCCCCGCGCGATCTCGAGCTGCGCGAAGCTCGCGTCGTCCGAGCAGAGGCGGACGTCGCTGGCGAGCGCGAGCTCGATGCCGAGCGTGTAGGCGCGGCCCTGCATCGCGACGACGACGGGCTTGGTACGCGGGCGCGCGCGCTCCTCGATGCCCCACGGGTCCACGCCCTTCTCGGGCCACAGGGCCTCGCCCGCGGCGACGCGCGGCGCGACGTTCGCGAGATCGAGCCCCGCGGTGAAATCCTTGCCGTGCGCGAAGACGAGCGCGCAGCGGAGCGCCGGATCGTCCTCGAAGCGCGTGTACGCCTCGCCCAGCGCGCCGAGCATCTCGAGGGTGAACGAATTGAGCTTGGCTGGACGGTTGAACCCGACGAGCAGCACGTGCCCGCGGATCTCGGTGGTGATGGTGTTCGTCTCGGCGCTCATGGGCCTGCATCATAGGGCCGTGTTCGCCTGAAATTCAGGGATGTCGCCCGTTCTGTGACGGGCCGCGTGGCGTGGTGCGTGCTACCGCAACGTCAGCCATGCACCGGTGCCCGCGATGCAGCAGTGAAGAGACGCGGCGCTCAGCGAGGCGGGGGCTCGAGCGCGTCCTCTCGTGGATAGGCTTCTACCCGTTCCGTTGCGAGGTCTGCGCGGCGCGCTTCCTGCGGCTCGCGTTACGCTGAGCCGGTGCGCCTCCCCGAGGCGATCTTCCTCGCGACGCTGAGCACCGCGTTCCTCCCGGTTCCGGAGGAGGCGGCGCTCCTCGCTGCGGGCTACGCGGCTCGCCGCGGGGACGTGTCCCTCGCGGGCGCCCTCGCGCCGGCGCTGCTCGCGGTCGTCGCAGGCGACGTGACGGCCTACCTCGTCGGGCGGCTCCTCCTCGCGCGCCTCCTGCGCACGCGCATCGGCCGCCGCATCGTGCCCGACCGGTGGCGCCTCTGGGGCGAGGCCGTCGTCGCGCGGAGCGCGCTGCGCGCGGTCGTCGTCGCGCGCTTCCTCGTCGGCCTGCGGGGCTTCGTGTACTTCGCCGTCGGGCACGCGCGCTATCCGTTCGTGCGCTTCCTCGCGGTCGACGTCGTCGCGGGCGCCCTCGAGGTCGCGCTCCTCGTCGGCGTGGGCTTCGCCGCGGGGGAGCTCCGCGCGTCGGTGGGCGCCGCGATCGACGCGTGCGTCGCCGTGCTGCTCGCGGGGACCTTCTTCGGTCCGGCGATCGCCCGCAGGCTCGCCCGTCCCCGCGCGCCGTCCCGTTCCGCCGCACCGTAAGGTGGTATTGAGCGTCGTCGCCTCATGAACGAAGACCGCTCCGCCGGCCTGGGGATCGCCGACGCCTCGCTCATCGTCGTCGGCAGCATCGTCGGGGCGGGCATCTTCCTCGTGAGCGGCGACGTGGCGAAGCTCGTCCACTCGCCCGCCGCGTTCCTCGCGACGTGGCTCCTCGGCGGCGCGGTGGCCCTCGCGGGCGCGCTGAGCAACGGCGAGCTCGGAGGGCTCTTCCCGCGATCGGGCGGCGAGTACGTGTACCTCCGCGAGGCGTACGGCCCGCCGCTCGGGTTTCTCAGCGGCTGGACGAGCTTCTGGATCGCGTTCCCGGGGTCGATCGCGTCGCTCGCCGCGGGCTTCGGCGCGGCCGTCGCGCCGCTCGTGGGCCTCGGCGGGATCTGGGGGCCGAAGGCGATCGGCGCGTCGGCGATCGTGCTTCTCACGGTCGTCAACGCGCTCGGGCTGCGGCCCGGCTCCTGGACGCAGAACGTCCTCTCGCTCGTGAAGCTCGTCGTCTTCGCGGCGCTCCTCGCGCTCGCGCTGCTCGTTCACCACGACGCGCCGAGCGGCCTCACGCCGTTCTTCGCGCCGGGCGATCGCGCGGGCGGCATCGCGACGGCGCTCATTCCCGTCCTCTTCGCGTACAGCGGGTGGAACGCCGCGACGTACGTCGCCGGCGAGATGCGCGACCCCACGCGGTCGCTCGGGAGGGCGCTCGCGCTCGGCACGGCCCTCTGCGTCGCGCTCTACCTCGCCGTCAACGCGGCGTACCTGCGCGCGCTCCCCTTGCAGGACCTCGCGGTCGCGAACGAACCGGCGCGCGCCGCGCTCGCGTCGCTCGGGGGAGCGCCCGCGGTGGCCGTTCTGGGCCCGCTCGTCGCCGTCTGCGTCCTCAGCTCCCTGCAGGCGTCGGTGCTCGTCGGGCCGCGCATCTACCAGGCGATGGCCAGCGACGGCCTCTTCTTCGCGTCGCTCGGGCGCGTGAGCGAGCGCACGCACGTGCCGGTCGTGTCGCTCGTCGTCCAGGGCGTCATCTCGATCGTGCTCCTGATGAGCGGGCGCTTCGACGAGCTCGTTCGCTTCACGATGTCGGCCATCATCGCGTTCTCCACGCTCACCGTCGGCGCGGTCGTGGTGCTTCGCCTACGCCGCCCCGACGCGCCGCGCGCCTTTCGCGTGCCGGGCTACCCGTGGGTGCCGGTCCTCTTCGTCGGCGTCAACGTGTGGATGCTCTGGAACGTGCTCACCTTCGGCGAGGCCAGCCCGCGCGAGGCGCTCGTCGGCCTGGCGATCGTCGTGACGGGCGTGCCGGTCTACCTCGCGTTCCGTGCGCGCCGGAATCGACGGACGTCGCGAAGCGTGGTTTAGAGAGGACCGATGAACCCAGGCCGTCTCGCGTGGATCGTCGCGACCCTGCTCGCCCTGCCGGTCGGCTGTGCCCGCGGCCAGGCGCCTGACGTCGCGCCGAGCGCGAGCCTGCCTGCCGTCGCGTCGGCGCCTCCCTCTGCGGTCACGAGCGCGGCTCCCGTCGCGACAGCGCCTCTGCCCGCCGCGTCGTCGGTGGCCTCGCCTGCGCCGGGCCCCGCACAGCCCGAGGCGCCGCTCGCCGGCCTCGACTTCCTGCCCGCGGCGCGCGTCGTCTTCCGCGTCGCCGCGTGCGGCGCCAGCGGGGACGTCCCTGGGCGCTTCGACGGCGCGGTCGTCGCCCGCCACTGCGAGGAGCTCGGCCACGCGTACGACGAGTACCGCCGCGGCTGGGTCGACGTCGCGCGTCCCTTCATCGCCGCGCTCCGGCCGAAGGACCTGCCGCGCGTCGTCGTCTACCCGTTCGGCGGGGGAGACCTCGTGAGCGCGCTCGCGACGTTCCCCGACGCGACCGAGATCACGACGATCTCGCTCGAGCCAGCGGGCGACATCCGCCCCGCCGACACGCTCGCCCCCGATCGGCTGGCGCACGAGCTGGCGGTGCACCGCGCCCACCTCGAGCGGCTCTTCGAGAAGGCGCACTCGCGGACGGACAACCTCGACAAGGAAGCGCACACCGAGCTCCCGGGGGAGATCCTCTTCGCGCTGGCGGCGCTCGTCGTTCACGGCGAAGAGCCGGTGAGCCTGCGCTACTTTCGCCTCCGGCCCGACGGGACGCTCGCGTACGTGACCCAGGCGGACATCGACGCCGCGAAGAAGCCGGGCGAGCGCCGCGCGCTCTTCGCGAACGCCGAGCTCCGCTTCCGCAAGGCCGGCGACACGGCGGCCCCCGTCCAGGTCCTGCGCCACGTCAGCTTCAACCTCGACGACGCGCACCTCACGGCCGACCCCAGCCTCATCGCCTACCTCGACGCGCGCGGGCCGAAGGTCGCCGCCATGACCAAGGCCGCGACGCACCTCCTCTGGAACGAGCACTTCAAGGTCATCCGCGGCTGGCTGGTCGCTCACACGGACTGGATGGTGAGCGACTCGACCGGCCTCCCGCCGCGCATCGCGGGCCCCGCCGGCTTCACGCAGGACACGTTCGGCACGTTCGACGGGCCGTCGCCCTTCGGCGACCCCGACCACGCCGACGCCGAGGACCTGAAGAAGCTCTTCGCGTCCCAGCCCGCGCGGGATCTGCCGTTCCGGTACGGCTACCCCGACAAGGACGGCCACGCCCACATGATCGTGACCCGCCGAGCCCCCCGCTGATCGAGGCGGGGACGGCTCTTCCGTTCAGGTCCCACGCGCCCGGGACCCGCGCCCGCGCCCGCGCCCGCGCCCGCGCCCGCGCCCGCGCCCACGCCCACGCCCACGCCCACGCCCACGCCCGCGCCCACGCCCACGCCCGCGCCCGCGCCCGCGCCCGCGCCCACGCCCGCGCCCACGCCCACGCCCGCGCCCACGCCCGCGCCCGCGCCCGCGCTCGCGCTCCCCCTGTCCCCCCCTCGAAACCGGAACGATTTCCCCCCCGGGACAGATACCTCCCGCCCTCTCGCGCGTTAATAGAGAGGACAGGGGCGCGCCCCGTGCATGGCCCCGCCTCGGTGGGTCTCCGGCCCCCGAACCGCCCCCGAATCGTCACCCACGAGGAGCCCGACCGTGGCACCGGAGTCTTCCACGGGACCTGGAAACACAAGGCGATTTCTGTCGTGGCAAAACCCCAGGGCGTGCTTAACGTACACCCCCCGCGGGAAGGCCCGGCCGGTATGGCGTGTTGCCAACCGAACCGAGCGACCCTAACGCCCTCACGGGCATCGCAACCCCCAAGAAGACCGTGAACGTACCCACCACTGCCCTCGCCTCCCAGCGAGAGGATCTCCGTCGCCCCCTCGCGCTCGAGCCGGTCGCCGCCGCCAAGGTGGCGAACGACGCTCTTCCGCCCTCCGCTCGCGTTCCGGCGGCCCCCGGCCGGCCGCCGCGCCGCCGCGTGCTGACGCACGAGGAAGAGGTGGACTTGTCTCGCCGCATCGAGTGCGGCGAGCGCGACGCCATCTTCTCCCTGCTCACGGCCCCCGCGTCGGCGGGTGCGTTCCGCGCGCTGGCCGAAGAGGTGCGCTCGGGCCGAGCCGTGCCGTCCACGCTGCTCCGCAACGCGGAGGAGGACGCCGACACCCCGCACGGCGGCGAGAAGGTCGCCAAGCTCCTCGACCACGCCGCCAGCGCGGCTGCCCTTTCGCTCCGCCCCACGCGCGACGAGACGACGCGCGAGCGCCGCCGTCGCCGCCGCATGCGGGTCGCGCTCGAGCTGGCCGAGGGCCGCTTCGAGCGTCACGTCCTCTCCGCGCTCGCCAAGGACGCGCGCGGTCGCGGCGCGGACGACCGCTCGCGCCGCGGGTTCCTCCGCGGCATGAACGAGGCCTCGCGCGCCCAGCACGAGTTCGTGGGGGCCAACTTCGGGCTCGTCGTGACGTACGCCCGCCGCTTCGTCGGCCAGGGCCTCGACATGCACGACCTCGTGCAGGAGGGGCAGCTCGGCCTCATCCGCGCCGTCGAGAAGTTCGACTGGCGCCGTGGCCACCGCTTCTCCACGTACGCCGCGTGGTGGGTGCGCCAGGCCATGGCGCGCGCCATCGCCGACCAGAGCAAGACGATCCGCGTCCCGGTGCACCTGCTCGAGAGCCGTCACAAGCTCGAGCGGGTGAAGCGCGCGCTCGCCCAGCAGGGCTTCCGCGACCCGAGCGACGAGCAGCTCTCGAAGGAGAGCGGCCTGCCGCTCGACAAGGTGCGCGCGATCCGCGGGCTCGTTCGCGAGCCGCTGCGGCTCGAGGCTCCCCTCGGCGACGAGGGCGACGGCGGGCAGCTCGGCGACCTCGTGGCCGACCCGCGCTCCCCCGCGCCCGACGAGCAGCTCGCGGAAGACCGCATGCAGAAGCAGACGCGCCAGCTCCTCGAGCTGCTGTCTCCGCGCGAGCAGCAGCTCCTCAAGCTGCGGTTCGGCATGGATGGCGGCCCCGGCCACACGCTCGAGGAGGTAGGGAAGTCCTTCAACCTCTCGCGCGAGCGCGTCCGTCAGATCGAGGCGGGGGCCCTCAAGAAGCTCCGCCAGGTCTCCGAAGAGCGCGAGCTCGGTTCGTACATCGGGCGGTAGACCGGCGGGCGCAAAGCCGCTCGCCGGGCCCCGTCTCCTTCACAGCTCGAGCCCTGCGCGACGCTCGTTTCGCGAGCCCTCACGGGGCGCGGCGCGGTCATGTCGGGGTTCCCGGCACTCCGGGCCCGTGGACCGCCGTGTCCTGGGCAAACAGCCGCTTGCGCAGCGCGTTCCGGTCGACCTTCGCCGTACCCGTTTGCGTCCGTGGAAACTCCCTGAGCACGGCGACGCGCACGTTCTCGAATGACGCGAAGCGGTGTGCCACCTCGCGAAGCGCCAGCGGCTCGATTGGCTGTTCGGACTCTACGGCCACCACGAGCTCGTCCTGTCCAACCGAGTTGATGCCCGAGAACAGACACACCGTCTTGCCTCCCATGATCTCCTCGATGGCGTGCTCGATGGGCGCGACCGCGTGCTTGTGGCCACGAACATTCAGTACGTCGGCGCTGCGCCCCAGCACCCGTATCTTCCCGTCGGCGCGCCGCACGGCCATGTCGCCAGGATAGAACCAGCCATCTCGAAACACCGTCCGGCTGGTCTCCGCGTCGTCGAGGTAGCTGCCGTAGTCGAGCTCTCCGAGGCGCACGCGAAGATGGCCCTCCGTACCCGTGGGGCAAGCCGCGCCCTGTTCATCGACGATCTCCAGAGCATACCCCTCGCATGGCGAGAGCCAGTGCACGTCATCCATCGCTGCGACGATCGTGCGGAGAGCGGGCCCGCATAGCTCCGTCGAGCCGTAGCAAATCTCGAGCTTGTCCGTCAGCGTGCTCGACACCCGCCGCGCCGTCGCCGCAGGCAGAAACCCCGACGTCACGATCAGCTGCCAGTCCCCCTTGGGGCGTCCGAGTCTCTCGTGCGCGTCGAGCAGCTCATTCACCATGGAGACCACCAGCAGCGCGTTGGTCGTGCCGAGCGCGACGAAGTGCTCGGCCCATCGGCTGCGTTGATCGAAGACGACGCAGCCGCCCGCGTGCCAGACGGCCAGCGGCATCTTGAATCCAACGGCCGTCCACGGGCGCAGATACGCCACGTGCCACACCGTCTCGGGGCCGAGCCGGTACACGGCAGCCCGATTTGCGCTCCGCCGTGCTTCGTCCTCGCCGCTCAAGAGGAGCTTCTTGTGGGCTCCCGTCGTGCCCGAGGTGTAGAGGATGTTTCCTCCCTGGGGTGGCGTGTCCATCGGAAGGTCGGGCGTCGGCCCAGCGGGAATACCCGCGTAGATCGACGCAGGCAGGCGGACGGTTCGCGCGCCGGGCCACGGGCTCGCCTTCACGACGCTTCGCTGCCACGAGGCCGGATCGGCGACGACGCAGCTGACGTTTCGCAGCCCCAGCGCGGGTGCGGCGTCGATCGACGCGACGTCGGCCGTATGCAGACCGAGTGCGCGGAGCGCCATGCCCACGGTCCAGCAATCCAGCAGCGTCTTGGTGACCACGAGGGCCGTGCTGCCGATGGGCAGGCCGAGCTCTCCCACGGAACGTCGCACGGCCTCGATCCCTCGCGCGAGACGACCGTAGCTGACTGCGTTTCCGCTCCAGACCAGCGCCGTCTTCTGCGGCTCTCGCTTTGCCCATTCGTATACCGGGCGAATCACGCTGGTGGCCTTCGGTTCGTACATCGGGCAGTAGCTCCGGCACGAGTCACGGCACGGGCGTCCCCTCCACCATCGCCCTTACGTGGTCGGCGCGCGGTCCGGGGCCAGGATAGGGCGGACTGCGGCGCGGTGCTCGTCTGGGCACGCCGTTTCGCAGTCGTCCGCCACATCAGGGGTCCGGAGGGCGCCGCCGTCGAGGGGCGTCCTTCGCGCCCCGCTCTTTTTCCCACGCGACCGCCCGGACGGCCGTTCCGCCGAGGACGTCGAAGATCTTCACGCGCGCCTCCCGAGGGACCGCGCCGTCGTAGTCGTGCGCCGCCTCGAGCAAGAGCTCGCCGGCGCGTGACCGCCTCACGTAGGTGCTGGCCCGGAGCGCGCCGTCGGCGTGCTCCCAGTCGACGCACCACGCGTCGATCCACTGCGACCAGTGATCGACCTGGCCGCGGCGCCGCGCCGGCTGGAAGGACGTCAGCTCGATCGTGGCGCGGGCGCCGTCCCACGACGCGCGCACGCCGACCTTGCCCTCGCGCGCCGCCGGAGACGTCTCGGGCCGCGCGGACTGCACGAGGAACGACGGCGTCTCGGGCGAGGAGAGGAGCCGCTTGCGGGCGGCGTGAACGGCCACCGGGGACGCGTCGCACGCGACCCAGCAGCGACCCAGCTTCGATGCGACGACGGCGGTGGTCCCCGACCCCGCGCAGCAGTCGAGCACGACGTCGCCCGGGTTCGAGGAGGCGCGGACGATGCGCGAGAGGAGCGCCTCGTTCTTCTGCGTGGGGTAGCCGACCTTCTCGCCGGAGAAGGACACGATCTGGATGCTGTCGAGGCGGTCGATCTCGCTGCCGTTCCAGACGTCGTCGATGGGGTAGCCCTGGCCCTTCGGCGGCGTGCCGTCGCGGCGCGCGTAGCCGGCGGGGTAGGGGACGTATTCCTTGTGGAACGTCGAGGGCCTGCCGCCCTTCGCGTAGAAGAGGATGGTGTCGTGGTTGCGGACCCACGCGCGGGCGCGCGACTTGAAGCCGCTCACCCAGCCGATGCGCCAGACGATCTCGCGCTGGAAGGCGTCGGCGCCGAAGACCTCGTCGAGGAGGACCTTGGCGTAGTGCGCGGCGTGCGCGTCGAGGTGCACGTAGAGGCTCCCACCTGGCGCGAGCAGATCGCGAAGATGCTGCGCGATGCCGTGGAACCACGAGAGCCACGCGTCGAGCCCGCGCGCGTCGCGGTAGGCGGGGACGGCGACGCGCGGTGCGTCGTCGGCCGAGCCGGGGACGCGCACGAGGTAGTCGAACGAGCCGCCGGTGTCGAAGGGCGGATCGAGGTAGACGAGGGCGACGCGCCCACGGAGCTCCGGGAGAAGGGCGGGGAGGACGTCCTCGGCGTCGCCGTGGACGAGGCGGCCGCGCGGCGAGGGAGTGTCGTCGGCGAACGAGTCGCCCGGGAGCTCCGCGAGCTCGCCGTGGATCTCGTCGGTGCGAAGCCGGTGGTGGGGACGGAGCGCCACGCCGCTCGCCCCCGACTTCCCTTTCCAGACGAGCTCCGGCACGGACGGCGAACGTAGACGAGCGCCGGGGGGATCGCGAGCGCGCCCGCGCCCGCGCCCCCACCTCAGTCTTCCTCCTCCACGTGCTTGAACCCGCTCTCCTTCACGACCTTCTCCGTCGTGTGCGGGCTGCAGTAGTCGTAGTGGTCGAACGCCAGCGTGAACGTGCCCCTTCCGCTCGTCATGCTCGTCAGCTTCGGCTCGTAGTCGTTCGTGCTCGCGAGCGGCACGAGCGCCTGCACCACGCTGTGCGCGTCCTCGCTGTCGGTTCCCGTCACGCGCCCGCCCCGCGCGTTGATGTCGCCGATCACGTCTCCGAGCCGGTCGCTCGGTACGGTCACCTCGACCCGCGCGATCGGCTCGAGCAGCACGGGCTGCGCCTGCTGCATCGCCGCGCGGAGAGCGCGCGCCCCGGCGACCTGGAAGGCCGCGTCCGAGGAGTCCACCGCGTGGAACTTGCCGTCGACGAGGCGCACCTTGAAGTCGACGAGCGGGTAGCCGGCGAGCATCCCGCGCTCCATCGCGCGGCGCACGCCCTTCTCGACGCTCGGGATGAACTGCCGCGGCACCGCGCCGCCGACGATCGCGTCCTCGAACTCGAAGCCCCCGCCTCGCGCGAGGGGCTCGATGTCGAGGTAGCAGACGGCGAACTGTCCGTGCCCGCCCGTCTGCTTCTTCTGCTTTCCCTCGACGGCCTTCGCGCGCCCGCGCACCGTCTCGCGGTACGGGATGCGCGGCGGGCCGAGGTGGCAGTCGATCGACGCGCGCCGGCGGAGGCGCTCGAGCGTGATGTCGAGGTGCAGCGCGCCGAGCCCCTCGAGCAGCATCTCGCGGCTCTGCGCGTCGTGCTTGAAGACCAACCCCGGGTCCTCCTCGCAGATGCGCTGGAGCGCCAGCGCCGCCTTCTCCTCGACGCCCTTGCTCTCGACGATCACCGTACGCGCGTAGAGCGCCGGCGGCGACGGCGGGAGCTTCGCCGTGAAGGGCTTCTTCTCGTCGCTCAGCGTGTCGCCCGTGCGCGCGGCCTTGAGCTTCGCCACTGCGCAGATGTCGCCGGCCACCGCCTCGGCGAGCGGCTTGAGCTCCTTCCACGTCCCCTGCGAGAGCGTTCCCACCCGGTCGCGGTGCGCGTCGGGGCCGGCGACGACGGAGGCGTCGTGCCGCAGCGTCCCCGAGAGGACGCGCACGTAGCTCACCCTGCCGGCGTGCGGATCGATGCGCGTCTTGAAGACGAGCGCCGCGAGCGGGGCGTCGGCGCTGGAGGGGCGCGACTCGCCGTTCGTGGACGGGAACGGCCCTCGAGCCGAAGGCGCGGGCAACAGATCGACGACGGCGTCGAGCAGCGCGACGACTCCCGAGGGCATCGTGCACGACGCCTCGTAGACGGGGATGAGCTTGCAGTCGGTCACCGCGTGCCGTGCGCCGACGTCGAGCTCCGCCTGGGAGAGGTCGCCTTCGTTCAGGTACTTCTCGGTCAGCGAGTCGTCCGTCCCCGCGACGTCGTCGACGAGGTGCGCGCGCGCCTCGGCCACGCGCGGCTGCGACTCGGGCGGCACGGGGATCGACGCCGTCGAGTTCGGCGCCTCCGGCTTGCCGATCCACGCCTTGCCCGTCCGGATCGCGATGACGCCGTGGAAGGCCGCCCCGACTCCGTCCGGAACCTCCATCAGGGCGATCGGCGTCTTGAGGTGCGCCTTCACGTCGGCGATCACCTCGTCCGGCCTCGCGTGCTCGTCGTCCATCTTCGTGACGACGACCAGCGCCGGCACCCTGCGCTCCCGCACCCAGTGGAGTGCGCGTTCGGTGCCCGTCTGCACGCCGTCGCGCGCGCTGACGCACACGATGGCCGCGTCGCACGCGCTGAGCGCGAGGAGGGCGTCCGAGACGAAGCTCGCCTCGCCCGGCGTATCGACGAGGTTCACCTTCTTCCCGTTCCATCGCAAGGTGACCGGGCGCGCCTCGAGCGTCGTGACGTGCGCGCGCTCCTCGGGCGAGTCGTCCAGGCCACTCGCCCGCTCGCCGGATTTTCCCAGCTTCTGCGTCGCCTTCGCGATGAAGAGCGCGGCCTCGACGAGCGAGGTCTTGCCGGCGCCCTTGTGGCCCAGGATTGCTACGTTCCGGATGTCGTCCGGCGTGCTCATCGGCACCCCCTTCTCCGAGGTTCGGAGGAAGCGTGCAACGCGCGGTGAGCATTGCGCAACCTGCACGTACGACGAGTCATCACCCTCGCCTCACCGGGCGCGTCCTCTCCCACATTGGACGATGGATCGTCGGTCACGCAGGGCCGCGCCACTCGACGCCGGGCGCCGCATCACGTTTAAGAAGAGACGGGGGTCGTGATACCAATTCCGGCCATGAACAGCCCCGCGCTCCGCTCGCTTTCCCTAGCTCTGGCCCTCGCCTCGCTCCCCCTTCTCGCCTGCGGCGCCGGCGACGAAGGCAAGGGCGCCTCCTCGTCCGGCGACAACGGCGGGCTCGTCGGCAACCCCGCACCCGACTTCAGCGTGAAGGCGGTCACCGGCGGCTCGGGCTCCGTCTCGCTCAAGGGCCTGCGCGGCAAGGTCGTGCTGGTCGACTTCTGGGGCACGTTCTGCGAGCCGTGCAAGAAGTCCTTCCCCAAGCTCCAGGACCTCAACACGAAGTACGCGGCCAGCGGTCTCAAGATCGTAGGCATCAGCGAGGACGAGTCCGACGACAAGGACAAGATCCCGGGCTTCGCGGGTACCTACGGGGCGAAGTTCACGCTCGGGTGGGACGAGGACAAGTCGATCGCCAAGAGCTACAAACCCGAGACGATGCCGTCGTCCTTCCTGATCGACAAGAAGGGCGTCGTCCGGTACGTGCACGTCGGCTACCACGACGGCGAAGAGGTCGAGGTCGAGAAGGAGATCAAGGAGCTCCTTGGTCAGTAGTCCCCCCGCCGGGGGCATCGCTTTTTCGCAGCTTCACTTCAGCGTCGTGAGCGTCGTGCGGGTCTGTGCGGGCCGGGCGGTACGGAGGGCGGAGCGGAGATGACGGGTGCGGCCGGGAAGCGTCTGTCGAGGCGCGCGCTCTGCGGCGCGTTGGCCGCGGTGGCGGTGTGCGCGTGCGTTCCGGGCCTCGCCCTCGCGCAGGACCCGGCGGGCGCGCTCCACGATCTCGCCGACTCGTCCGACTTCCGTGTCCGCGTGTCCGCCGCTCTCTTCCTCGGCAAGGTGCGCCCCGCGGGGGCGCGCGAGGCGCTGGAGCACGCCCTCGCCGATGCGCACCCCGCGGTCCGCGCGGCTGCCGCGACCGCGCTGGCGCAGCTCGGCGATCCCGCTGCCATCGGCGCCCTCGTCCGCCGCGAGTCCGTCGAGCCTTCGGCCAGCGTGAAGGCGCAGCTCCAGACCTCGGTCGATCAGCTGAAGAAGAGCGCCGAGGCGGCGGCAGCGGCGGCCGACTCCGGGGGCGGCGGGCGGCTGGGGCCCAACGTGAAGTACGTGGTCCGCCTCGGCTCGATGCGCAACCCCTCGGGCGTCCGCGGCGACGATCTCCGGCGCGTCCTCCAGAACGCAGCCCGCTCTCGGGCCCGCGTCATCCACGGGGGCGCGCTCGACACCGACGGCGCGCTCCTCGCGCAGGCTCTCCAGCGCCACCTGCCGGTGCTCACGCTCGACGGGTCCGTCATGCAGGTCAACGAGGCGCGGGTCGAGGGGAACGTCCAGGTGCAGGCTCGCGTCGAGTTCGCCGTGAAGCGCGAGCAGACGCTGAAGGGCATGCTCTCGGGGGCGGCGACCACGTTCGGCTCGGGGCCTGCCATTTCCGACCAGGGCCGGCGTCAGCTCCAGGACGACGCGGTCGACGGGGCGGTGCAGAGCGCGATGCGCGGCGCCGACCAGGGGCTGTCGATCGCGGCGATGTGAGGTACGCACGCCCCGCTGAACTTCGGCGGACAAATCCGGTACGCTGATGGGAGGCCATGGAAGCCGCCGAGACCTCCCTGCGCGCGGGCGACCGGCTCGATCGCTACGAGCTGCTCTGCCCCATCGCGTCCGGCGGGATGGCGACCGTCTGGCTCGCGCGCCTTCGGGGCAAGCGCGGCTTCGAGAAGCTCTTCGCGGTGAAGACGATCCGCACGGAGCTCGTCGACGACCCGCGCTTCCAGGAGATGTTTCTCGACGAGGCGCGCATCGCCTCGGGCATCCAGCACCCCAACGTCGCCCAGATCCTCGACCTCGGCGAGCAGAACGAGACGCTCTTCATCGTGATGGAGTGGGTGGACGGCGACTCGCTCGCCAAGGTCCGCAAGCTCGTCACCAAGCGCGGCCACCGCCTCCCCGTGGGCGTCGTCCTGCGCCTGCTCGCGGACGCGTGCGCGGGGCTGCACGCCGCGCACGACCTGCGCGACGACAAGGGCGAGGCGATCGACGTCGTCCACCGCGACGTGTCGCCGCAGAACATCCTCGTGTCGACGACCGGCTCGGTGAAGGTCATCGACTTCGGGATCGCCAAGGCGCAGAACCGAAAGCAGGGCGAGACGCGCACGGGCGTCGTCAAGGGCAAGATCCAGTACATGGCGCCCGAGCAGGTGAAGAAGGGCCGCACGGTCGACCGGCGCGCGGACATCTGGGCGCTGGGCGTGTGCCTGCTCGAGCTCGTGAGCGGCAAGCTCCCGTACGACGGGGACGACGACATCGAGGTGATCAACAAGCTTCTGTCGGACGAGGCGCCGAAGATCCCCGAGGGCTTGCCCGAGGCCATCGTGCGCATCCTCGAGCGGACCGTCGTCCTCGACCCCGACGCGCGCTTCCCGACGGCGGCCGGGATGCAGCGCGCCGTCGAGGCGGCGATGAAGGAGCTCGGCGAATCGACGACCAGCGAGGACGTTGCGGCGTTCCTGCGCTCCGAGCTGCCCGAGCTCGCGCAGAAGCGGCGGGAGATCGTCAGCAAGGCCGTCGAGGAGGCGCGCGATCGCGGAGCCGCGTCGGGCAGCGCGATCAAGTCGACGCCGTCGACCAGCCAGCCGGAGGAGGCGTTCGCCCCGACGGTCATGAGCGAGAGACAGCCGAGACCGGGCCTCGATCGCCCGAGCGACGCGGGGACGGTCGCGCTGGTGAAGAAGAAGGATTCGGCACCGCGCAAGGAGCCGCCGCCGGCGACCGCCGTGTCCGTGGCGCTCGACCAGGAGCCCATCGTCATCCCGAAGACGAGCAAGGCCTGGCTCTACGTGCTCCTCGTGCTCGTCGCAGGCGGCGCGGTCGCGGCCTACCAGTGGCCGGCGCAGACGAGAGAGCTTCTCGCGAGGCTCGGCATCGGCGGCTCGAGCGAGCCGGGGCTCCAGGCGGTCCCCGTCCCGATGGATTCGACGGGCACGTCCGCGCCCGGCCCCGGGCCCGCGCTCGCGCCGGCGCCCGCGCCCGCGCCCGCGCCCGCGTCCGCGCCCGCGCTCGCGCCCGCGCTCGCGTCTGCGTCCGCCTCGGCGCACCCCGCGGCGAGCGCGTCCGCGCATCCCGAGCCGAGCAACAAGGCGCACCTCTCGTGGCCCCATGCGGGAGAGGCCTCCGCGGAGCCGGCACCCTCGGCGACCGTTCCGTGGTCGCCGTACAAGACCGCGCCCGCGACGAGCACCGACAACCCGTACCAGGGCGCTCCGCCGCTCTGAGAACGCGTCGGCGTGCGTGCTATACGCACGCTGCAATGTCCGGCATCCCCTCCGCCGAGGTGCGGCGTACCTTCCTCGAGTTCTTCGGGGGTCGCGGCCACGAGGTCGTGGCCAGCTCGCCGCTCGTCCCGCAGAACGACCCGACGCTCATGTTCGTCAACGCGGGCATGGTCCAGTTCAAGGACGTGTTCGTCGGCAAGGAGCAGCGGCCGTACCGCCGCGCGACGTCGAGCCAGAAGGTCATCCGCATCAGCGGAAAGCACAACGACCTCGAGAACGTCGGCGTCACCGCGCGCCACCACACGTTCTTCGAGATGCTCGGGAACTTCTCCTTCGGCGACTACTTCAAGGAGGAGGCGATCGTCTTCGCGTGGGACCTCCTCACGAAGACGTACGGGCTCGACGTCTCGCGCCTGATGATCACGGTCTTCGGCGGCGCCGAGGGCGTCCCGGCCGACGACGAGGCGCGCGCGCTGTGGAAGAAGGTCACCGGTTTCGGCGACGACCGCATCCTCGGCCTCGGGATGAAGGACAACTTCTGGCAGATGGGCGAGACGGGCCCGTGCGGCCCGTGCACCGAGATCCACTGGTTCAACGGCGACGCGTCGAGCGGCGTCCCGTACGCCAACTTCGGCGACGAGCCCACGTCGGACGGTCTCGGGTGGACCGAGATCTGGAACCTGGTCTTCATGCAGTTCGAGCGCTCGATCGAGCCGTCCGGCGACGCGAAGCTCGACCCGCTCCCGCGGCCGTGCGTCGACACGGGCATGGGCCTCGAGCGCATCTCGAGCGTGCTCCAGGGGGTGACCAGCAACTACGACACGGACCTCCTGCGCGCGCTCGTCGAGAAGGCGAGCGAGATCAGCGGCAAGCGGTACCACGGGACGCAGGGCGACGACGACGTCTCCATGCGCGTCATCGCCGACCACGCGCGCACGACCGCCTTTCTCCTCGCCGAGGGCATCTTCCCCGACCGCGCCGGGCGTCCCTACGTGCTCCGCCGCGTCATGCGCAGGGCCATCCGGCACGGCCACCGCCTCGGCATCCGCGAGCCGTTCCTCCACGAGGTCGCGCTCGAGGTCGTCGCCCTCATGGGCCAGCAGTACCCGGAGCTCGTCGAGCGCAAGGGCCTCGTCGCCGACGTCGCTCGCCAGGAAGAGGTCCGCTTCCGCGAGACCATCGAGCGGGGCCTCAGGATCCTCGACGACGAGGTCGACGTCATGCGCGGCGCCGGCAAGACGGTGATCGGCGGCGAGACGGCGTTCAAGCTCTACGACACCTTCGGCTTCCCGCTCGACCTCACCCAGGTCATCGCGCAGGAGCGCGGCCTCACGGTCGACGAGCCGGCTTACGAGAAGGCGCTCGAGGACGCACGCGCCCGCAGCGAGGGCTCCAAGGTCGGCGAGGCCGCCATCGAGCACGTCTGGCGCGACGTCGGCGCGGCCGTCGAGAAGAGCGCCCCGGGTGGGGTGAAGTTCGTCGGCTACGAGCGGGAGGACGTCGAGGCCAAGGTCGTCGCGATCGTGAAGGACGGCGCGCTCGCCATCCGCGCGATGCAAGGCGACGAGGTCGTGCTCGTGACCGACACGACGCCGTTCTACGGCGAATCGGGCGGGCAGGTCGGCGACAGGGGTTTCGTCGAGCGGCGGGGCATCGAGCCCATGCGCTTCGACGTGACGGACACGCAGAAGCCGTTTGCCGGCGTGGTCGCGCACTTCGGCAAGGTGGCCAAGGGCGCCGTGGCCGTGGGCGACGTCGTGCACCTCGAGGTCGACTACGCCCTGCGGACGGCGACACGGCGCAACCACTCGGCCACGCACCTCCTGCACTGGGCGCTGCGCACGGTGCTCGGCGAGGCGGCGACGCAGAAGGGGTCGCTCGTCGCGCCGGACCGGCTGCGGTTCGACTTCGCGTTCGGCCGCGGCCTGACGCCGGAGGAGATCACGCGCATCGAGGACCTCGTGAACGGCAAGGTCCTCGCCGATGCGCCGGTGCTCACCGAGGTGCTCCCGATCGACGAGGCGCGCAAGCGCGGCGCGATGGCGATGTTCGGCGAGAAGTACGGCGACGTCGTGCGCGTGCTCACGATGACGAAGGACTCCGTGGAGTTCTGCGGCGGAACGCACGCGAGGTCGCTCGGCGAGATCGGCCTCTTCAAGATCACGAGCGAGCAGGGGCTCGCCGCCGGCGTGCGTCGCATCGAGGCGACGACGGGAATGAACACGCTCGGGTACGTACGCGCGCTCGACGCGGCGCTCCGGGGCGC
Source organism: Polyangiaceae bacterium (assembly GCA_036490515.1). GTDB lineage: Bacteria > Myxococcota_A > Polyangia > Polyangiales > Polyangiaceae > Palsa-1150. Next base: position 904,854 of record DASXDU010000011.1, on the reverse strand, counting down.
AGCGCGCATCGTCAAGGCGTCGCCCGGCGAGGTCGCCGAGAAGGTCGAGAAGCTCGTCGAACGCGAGCGCGCTCTCGAGAAGGAGATCGCCGATCTGAAGCGCCAGGTGGCGATGGGCGGCACGGGGAACGGTGGCGGTGGGATCGACGAGATGCTGTCGCGCGCGCGGGAGGTTCCGGGCGGCAAGGCCCTGGCGGTGAAGGCGAGCGTCGGCGACGCCGCCACGCTTCGCGAGCTGGCGGAGAAGCTGCGCGACAAGCTGGGCGAGGCGGTCGTCCTCGTCGGCGCGCCCGGCAAGGACAAGGCGGTGCTCGTCCTGACCGTGTCCAAGGGGCTCACGGACCGGTACAAGGCGGGGGATCTCATCAAGGGTGTCGCGCAGATGCTCGGCGGGAGCGGGGGCGGGCGGCCCGACATGGCGCAGGCCGGCGGAACGGACGTCGCCAAGCTCGACGAGGCGCTCGAGAGCCTCTACGCGCGCCTGGCCTAAGCGGCCTCTGGCACCGAGCGATCGGTCCCTTGCACCGATTGGTCGCTTCGTGCGTCAATCCTTCCATGACGGCCATCCGCATCCTGATGCTGCTCGTGATCGCGACGGCGTTGCCGCTCGGCGGCTGCTACGTCGACGCTGGGCCGCCCGGCCCCGCCTACGGGGCCCCTGCGCCGCCCCACGGCTACTACGGGCGTCCGTACGTGTATCGCACCTACGGGCACGCCCGGTACTAGGTGACCTTCGGGAGGCTGCACGCCATAGGGATTCCACGCCGGCCAGCATCCTAGCCGCGCCGGCGCACCTTCGCGCGAGCGAGGCCCGGCCGGCCCTTCTTGGCCCGCGGGGGCCGGCGCCTCCCGCCCGTGCGCGCCGCGTCGATCCGGTCGCGCACGAAGGGCAGGACGGCGGCCGCGTCCAGGTCGAACCGGGAGAGGGCCGCGGCCAGCACGCCGATGCGTTCCTCGACCGAGAGCTTCTCGTCCATCACGACGAGCGCCTTGCCATCGACCCAGCAGAGGCCGCCGCGCCTGCCGAGGAGCCCCTTGCCGAAGGGCTCCGCGCGCACGGAGACGCCCAGCCGCGCCGCGAGCGCCTCGAGCTCCGCGAGCACCCTCCCCGGCGTCACGGGGCATCACGGTACCACGCGCGGGTGAGGGGGACCTCGCTCGGCGCCTGGGACGCCCCCGTGCCGCCCGGTGCGGAGGGGTGTGGACGCGGAAGGCGCCCATGTGAGACCCTACATCGACACCGGGGAAAATGACGCTCGGGAGCGAGGCGGTTTCGAGGCGAGGATGAGCGAGGCGAGCCGCAACGGTCTGCCGCCGCTGACGCACGGAACGGTCGTCAACGACCGGTACGAGATCCGTCAGAGCCTCGGCAAGGGCGGGATGGGCGAGGTCTTTCTCGCCTACGACCGCACCACGCAGCAGCCGGTGGCGCTCAAGATCGTCCGCGAGGAGTCCCGGATGCCCGGCGACGACGAGGCGCTCCGGCAGGAGCTCCTCCTCGCGCGCAGCGTGAGCCACCCGAACGTCTGCCGCGTCCACGATCTCGCGCCGAGCCCCTACGGCCCCATCCTCGTGATGGAGTACATCACGGGGCAGACGCTCCACACGCACATCCGGCGGAAGAAGGCCCAGGGCGGGTACACGGCCGACGAGTTCCGGCGCATCGCGCACGACGTGGCCTCGGGGACCGCCGCCATCCATGCCCAGGGCCTCGTGCATGGGGACCTCAAGCCCGGCAACGTCATGGTGACGACCAACCAGGACGGCGCGTTCGGCAAGGCGATGGTGCTCGACTTCGGTTTCGCCAAGGAGCGCGCGCGCGCGTCGGCTCGACGGCCCGGGTCGCCGCCCGACGGCGGGACGCCGAACTACATGAGCCCGGAGCGCATCCGCTCGGGCGGCGCGAGCCCCGAGGACGACGTCTACGCCCTCGGCCTCACGCTCCTCGAGATGTGGACATGCCGCGTGCCCGAGCCCGGGTACAAGCCGCGCGCGAAGACGATGCGGCAGCAGATCATGTTCGACGTCCCGTCGGGGCTCAGCATCGACGAGATCAAGCAGGTGTTCCGCTGCTTCTCGGACGACCCGCAGCAGCGCCTGCCGGCCCGCCACCTGCGCTTCTTCAACCCCGTCACGCTCACGACGAACCCCATCCAGGTCCCCCGCGAGCGCCTCGACCCCGGCCCGCCGCCCGGGCGGAGCGCTTCGCAGTCGTTCGTGCCCGGTGCGCAGGCGGTGCTCGCGACGTTCGCGACGAACGCGCCCGAGTTCGTCGGGGAGCTCGTGGGCCTCGACAAACCGATCGTGACGATCGGACGCCGCGCCGACAACGAGATGTGCGTGCCCGAGGCCACGGTGAGCGGCCAGCACGCGCAGCTCAAGTGGCAGAACGCGACGTGGATCGTCGAGGACGTGGGCTCGACGAACGGGACGTACGTCGACCACACGTACGAGCGGCGCAAGACCGTGAACCTGATGCACGGCGGCGAGGTGCAGCTCGGCGAGCTGCGCTTCAAGCTCGTGAGCTTCGCCAAGGACAGCGCGAACCACAAGCGCGCTCGCGCCTACCTCGCCAAGCGCGACGGGCTCACCGGCCTCTTGACGCGCGACCAGGTGCTGCGCGCCCTCGACGAGGAGGCCGGGTTCGCCGACTGGGTCGAGTCGCCGCTGACCATCGCCCGCTACGAGCTCCGGGGCCCGAACCGCCTCGTCAGCGACCGGCCGACCATCCTCGAGATGCTCGCGCTCCGTCGCGCCGCGACGCGCGTCGTCGAGCTCACCGACATGCTGCTCCTCTCGCTCATCGCGGTCACCGCGGGCCGGACGGGCCCCCTGCGCTTCTGCGTCGCGATGGTGGGTCCCGGCCCCCAGGAGGCCCGCAACCTCGTCGAGCAGGTGGTCGGCCAGGTGCAGGGGATGTTGCCGGACGGCCTCGAGCTCGTGGCGACCATCGCCCGCTACGAGGCAGGCGTCGCGGTGAGGTCGCTCGTCGACTCGTGAGCGTCGTCAGCGGCCGCGCCGCCGGAAGACCACGTCGCCGTCGGGGTAGATCGACCCCACGAGCTCCCACCGCCCGGACTTCTCGAGCGTCTGGCGGGCGTCGCCCTCCTTCGCCACCGCCGCCCATTTCGCGGCGGCTGCGTCGAGCGCAGCGACGAAGTCGCGGCTCGACTCGAACTTCACGTACCGGACCCGGTTCGAGAAGTCGAAGTTCCAGAGCGCGCCGATGAACGTCACGTCCTGATCGAACGCGGCGACGTCGCCGCGCGTGAGCTCCTCGTTGCGCTGGCGCGCGAGGAGGTCGAACGAAGGTCGCGCGAGCTCGGTGCGCGACGCGAGAGGATGCAGGACGACGTCCTCGGGGAAGTTCGTCGAGACCCAGTACCACCCGCGGCCGCGCATCCAGAAGAGCGGGACGATGGACAGCGCCAGCGCCGCCGCGAGGACGCCCTCACGCAGGCGCGCCCAGGTCCGGGCCGAGAGCAGCCACGCCGCGGCGACCATCAGCCCACCCACCAGGTGCAGGTTGTACCGCGCGCTCTGCCCGTTGAGCGTCGGCGTCGTTGCGAGCCCCGCGACCACGAGGAGCAGCACGAGGCCGAGGTTCGACGCGTCGCTCTTCTCGCGCCATCCGGTGCGCTCGAGCCCGGCCGCGACGAGCCCCACGGCGGCGGCGAAGAGCCCGAGCGGGAACACCACCCAGACCACCGCGTAGCCGTAGCCGTGGAAGATGACGTCCTCCATGCCGCCCATCGGGATGCCGTACGCCTGGGCGAGCAGGTCGGCGAAGGGCTTCTCGCTCCCGAGCTCCGCGAGCGTGATGAGACCCCTCCAGTGCAGGCCGAACCGGGGCGCCTCGAACGTCACGGGCCAGAACGGGTCGTGGAACGCCCCGAGGTTCCGGAGCGGTACGTACGCGCCGAGAGCGACCAGAAAGAGCGAACCTGCCGCCGCGGTGACCAGCGCGGGCCACGCGAACCGGCGCCCCGGAGGGCCGCCGCGGCGGCGCAGGACGAGCCGGACGACGACGACGAGCAGGACGGGCGGCACCATGACGATGCCCGACCCCTTCGAGCCGAGGACGAGCGCCATCCCGAGCATCGCGCAGAGGGCGTCGCCGAGGCGCAGCCGGGGACGTGTCGCGAAGTGGATCGCCACGAGCGCGAAGAACGCGACGTCCGCGTCGATGAGCGTCTGGCACATCTGCGACCAGCACTGCGGGACGAGGAAGAGGACGCAGGCCCAGCCCATCGCCGCGAGGCGGTCGCCGTAGCGCCGCGCGATCGCATAGACGGCCAGCATCATGGCCGGCGCACCGAGCAGGTTGGGCAGCTCGATGAGCGTCTTGTCGGTGAAGGCGACGAGCCAGTACATGACCGCCTCGCAGAGGCGCGGGTAGCCGTTGGCCGCCTGCACCGCCTGGTGCGCCTGGAGCGGGACGACCGCGAACCCGTGGTTCTGGATGGCGAAGCCGACGATGGGCTCGTGGTAGAGGAACCCGTCCCAGTTCTCGTTCGGGGCGAACACCGTGAAGAAGAGGGCGGCCGCGAGGATCCCGCCCGCGAAGACGAGGCCGACCAGGACGAAGCTCCGCGCGCGCGCGGCCTCGACCAGCGCGGTGCGCGGGATGCTGGCGATGGCGCGGGCGGCGCCCGCGCACTCGCGAAGGAGCGCAGCCGGGCCGGCGGGGCGCGCGAGGAGGACGAAGATGCCGCCGAGCACGATCGCGGACGTGGGCGCGAGGACCGTGGGCGCGAGGACCTCGGCGTAGCCGAGGACGAGCACGGGCCCCGCGACGAGCGCGAACCAGACGGCGGTGGCGACGACGGCCAGCTCCGCTCGGCCCGAGGGGCGTGCGCGGAGGGCGACGCCGAGGGCGTCGATCGCGGCGAGCGCGGTCAAGGCTGCGAAGACGACCCACCCGAGAGCGCCGCCGGACATCGCGCCGGGAGCCTCTCACGCGGCGGACCGAGGCGAAAGGCGCTCCGCGGGCGCACTTGCACGGGGCGGGGTCGACGGGTACTTTGCCCCCCCGCTCGATGGCCGACCGCCGCGAACCGTCGCATCCCCCGTCCGACCCGCACCCGGGGCTCACCCGGTCCGCGGCAGCGGTCGCGCGTGGGTTCCTCGGCGCCGAGGACCGGCCGTTGCGCGTGCAGCTCGTGGGCGCGCTCCTCCTCGGGCTCGTCCTCGTCGCGAGCGGTCTCTGGCTCTGGCGCCGCCCGCACACGCCGGACGGAGCGGGGGCGGCCGAGCCGTCGGCGTCTTCGTCTGCCGGGGACGTGCTCCTCGGCGACGGCGGCCTGGCGGCGACCATCGCCACCGCGGACGCGGGCGTGGCCGGCCCGGTGACGCTCTCCGAGGCGCGCGTGCTCGCGTGCCACGACCGCGGCTCGAAGAAGACGCCGCCCGACCAGTGCGATCACGTGGGGGGCGTCGAGCACGCCCTCACCGGCGCCATCACGCAGGCGTCGTCTTGCGTCCCCACGAGCGGAACCGGCGGCACGATCGAGTACGTCGCGGACGTGAGCTTTTCGCGCCACAAGCTGAGCGTGAGCCTTCCGCGGGCCGGCCGGTCGCTCCAGGACCGCAAGGTGCTGCACGCGTGCTCGACGGCGGTGCGCGGTGCGCTCCAGAGCGTGGACCTCGAGGCGATGGACCACCAGCACGCCCGCTACAAGATCGCCGTCACGGCGACCTACCGCGGCTCGGGCACCGGCGGCTGAGCCGCCCTCGCGGGCTTCAGGGGCGCGCGCCCCGGGGAGTGCTACGTTCGGCCTCGCATGTGCGGCGTCTTCGGCATCTTCGGCCACCCCGAGGCGGCCAACATGACCTACCTCGGGCTCCACGCCCTCCAGCACCGGGGGCAAGAGTCGGCGGGCATCGTCTCGACCGACGGGGAAGCCCTCTACGCGCACCGCGCGATGGGTCTCGTCCAGGACACCTTCACGCAGGACCAGCTGGCCAAGCTCCCCGGCCGCAGCGCGATCGGCCACGTGCGTTACTCCACGACGGGCAGCTCGCACATCAAGAACGCGCAGCCCATCGCCGTCGACTACGCGCGCGGCTCCCTCGCCGTCTGCCACAACGGCAACCTCACCAACGCCGAGGAGCTCCGCTCCGAGCTCGAGGCGCGCGGGTCGATCTTCCAGAGCGACAGCGACACCGAGGCGTTCGTGCACCTCGTCGCGCTGAGCAAGGAGATCGCGGTCGAGGACCGCATCGGCGACGCTCTGCGGAAGGTGAAGGGTGCCTACTCGCTCCTCTTCCTCACCGACGACGCCATCGTCGCGGTGCGCGACCCGATGGGCATCCGGCCGCTCTGCCTCGGCATCCTCCCCGGGTCGAAGGACGCGCACGTGCTCGCGAGCGAGCCGTGCGCCTTCGACCTCATCGGCGCCGAGTACGTGCGCGACGTCGAGCCGGGGGAGATGCTCGTCATCGACGCCAGCGGGATGCGGAGCATCCGCCCGCTCGAGGCCGCGCCGACGCGCGCGTGCGTGTTCGAGTACGTGTACTTCGCCCGGCCGGACTCGAAGCTCGGCGGCAAGAGCGTCTACGAGATGCGCAAGTCGTTCGGCAAGACGCTCGCCGCGGAGCACCCCATCGACTGCGACGTCGTCATCCCGGTGCCCGACTCCGGCGTGCCGGCGGCCATCGGCTACGCGTCGACGCGAGGGATTCCCTTCGAGATGGGGCTCATCCGGTCGCACTACGTGGGCCGGACCTTCATCGAGCCGCAGCAGAGCATCCGCCACTTCGGCGTCCGGCTGAAGCTCAACCCCGTCGAGCCGATCCTCCGAGGCAAGCGCGTCGTCGTGGTCGACGACTCGATCGTGCGCGGCACGACGTCGCGCAAGATCGTCAAGATGGTGCGCGACGCCGGCGCCCGCGAGGTGCACCTGCGCATCTCGAGCCCGCCGACGCAGTGGCCTTGCTACTACGGCATCGACACGCCGACGCGCCGTGAGCTCATCGCTTCGAGCCACTCGGTCGACGAGATCACGCGGTACGTGACGGCCGACTCGCTCGGGTTCCTCTCGCTCGAGGGGATGCTCCGGGCGATCGGCAACGAGGGCAGCCACTGCCACGCGTGCTTCTCGGGCCAGTACGCCATCCCGTTCACGCCGACGAACAAGCGCCAGATGCGCCTCGTTGGCGTGTAGTCGGCGAGCGCGCTTCAGTCCTTGACCGGCGGCGCCTCGGCGAGCTTCACGGCGTTGATGCCGTCGCGCCACTTGGCCTGGAGATCGCCGAGCTCCTGCCCGAGCGTAATGTTCTGCGTCGTCAGCGTGTCCGTCCGCGTCGCGATGGCCGCGATGCGGGCGGTGAGCTGCCTGCGGAGCGCGTCGGCCGCCCTGTTCTTCTCGATGGCGCGGAGGTCGGCGCGCTTCTGGTAGGCCTCGCTATTGAGCATGCCGAGCTCGTTCTGCACCTTGTTGCGCTGGTCCTGCCTGGTGACGATCTCGCTACGGAGCGGCCAGAGCGCGGTCAGTTGCTGGACGACCTTCGGGTCGGCGCGGCGATCGGCGAGGTAGAGCTTCACGGCGTTGTCCGCCGCGGCGCCGAACCAGTCGGCGTACTGCGTCTCCGCTGCGCGCTCGTCGACGACGAGCTCCTGCTTGGCGTGGGCGGGGACCACGACGGGCACGAGGGCGCTGCCGGTGCCGACGTTGTCCTCGGTCCCCTGCGGCGGCTGGAAGAGGCGCGCGTCGCTGCGCCGCGGGTGCTTCACGAGGAGCTTCGCCTGGGTCTGGCCGCCGTTCTCGACGTCGTAGAACGTCTTGAGGACGAGGTCGCGCTCGATGAAGAGGTTGCCGTTCTCGATCTTGGCGACGCGTGTTCCCTGCATGTCGCTCTTCTGGTGCGAGTCGATGCCGATCGCCGACTCGAGGGCGAAGGGCACCGTCGCCCACCCGCCGATGGCGAGCGGGTCGACGAGCCCCTGCCCGAGGAAGGCCCCCTCGTGGAAGACGGCGATGGGCCCTCGCTCGAGCATTCCCTCGGTCTGGTTCTGGAACCGCGCGACCCGGAACGGGTGCACGTTCGACCCGGGCACGCCGTCGTCGGGCGCGAAGAGGAAGCTCGCCTCGCCCGCGACGCGCTTCGCGAAGAGCATGACCATCGTCGCGTTCTTGTCGGGGATCGTGATCGCGTTCGGGATCACGTACTTCGTCGCGCCGCCCTGGACGGCGATCGAGGCGAGCGACCGCACGTTTCGCGGCTGGGAGGGCTGCACGCCGGGCTTCGGCTCGGGCGCGGGGCGATTGTTGCCCATCGTGCCTTCCTCGCCCTTCGCGAGCCCGCCTGTCGCGTCCTCGCGCGCGTCCTCAGGGGCGGCCTTGCCGCGCGGCCCCGCCGCGACGGCCGGAGGGGCCGGCGGGGGAGGGGGCGCCGGCGACTCGGTGGTCACGGTCTTCTTTCCGCTCTTCTGGTCCTCGGCGTCGTTCTTGTCGGGGATGCCGTCGCTGTCCCGGTCGTCGAGGGACGTCTCGCTGTGCGGAACCGCCGCGATCACCTCGCCGGAGTCGGTGACGACGGGCCGCTCGGGGATGACGGGCGTGCCGAGGCGCGCCTCGAACGCGACGGGCGCGCCCGCCACGAGGGAGAGCTGGATCCCGGTCCAGTCCTCACCCGAGAGGTTCTCGACGATGCCCCACGCCTGGAGGTCGGCCTGGCCGCTGGGCTGGACGACGAGGCGGTACGACGGGCGCCAGACCGGCGCGGCCGCGATGTACCCGACCTGGAGGTCGTGCGCGCGCCCGTCCATCGAGAGGACCACTGTGCGGAGCGCCGTGTCCTTCGAGTCTGCGTCGGCGTCCTTGGGCTTGCCCGTCTCGTCCTTCAGCGGGAAGGTGGCCGAGCGCACGCTGCTGCCGCCCTGCTCCATCACGGCGAGGGTCGCGAGGAAGTCGCCTACCTCCGTCTGGCGCATCTTGAAGCGCACGTCGTCGCCGTCGACGTGGCCGGCGCGCTCGAAGTACGCGACGCCGTTCCGGTAGACGACGACGCGCTTGATGGGCAGGTCCGACTGGACCTGCGGCCCGCGGCTGCACCCGACCACGGCGCCCAGGCACACGGCCATCGTCCCCAGCGATCCCCACCTGACACTTCTCATGGATCCTCCTACGCGCCGGTCAGTGGCACACGCTCGGATTCGGCAGCGTGCACCGGGCGGTGCTCGAGCAGACGGCGGGCGGCAAGCATGCGATGCCCGGCCCGCAGAGCGTGCCGTCCGCCGCCGGGGCGTGGCAGGTGCCCACCCCGGCATCGTTGCCGTTGACGCAGAGGGCGCTCGCCGCGCACGCGACCACGTTCCCGCCGACGATGCCGCACGGCTGCCCGGCCTGGGCGACCTGCCACTGCACGCACTTCTTCGTCTGGCCGTTGCAGTTCGCCCCGTGGGCCGTGTCGCAGTCGCTCGCCTGCGCGCACGGCTGCCCCGCGCCGCCGGGGGCCGCGCACGTGCCGTTGATGCAGGTGAGGGAGCGCATGCACGGCGCGGTGTCGCTGCAGGCCGCGCCGAGGCCCACGGGGCCGACGCAGCTGTTCACGTTGCAGATGAGCGTCGCCGAGCAGTCGGAGTCGACGACGCAGTGGCCGTTCGCGCCGACGTGCTCGACGCAGGCGCCGCAGACGTTGGCCGCCAGGGTCGGGCAGTAGTTGCTCTCGCACTGGGCACCCGAGCCGCAGGGGACGCCGGCGTCGAGCATCCCCGGGACGTTGCACGCCGAGGGCTGCGGGTTGTCGAGCACGTCGTCGCAGGACTCGGCCTGGACCGCGTCGGCGCAGGCGATCGTCTGCCCGGGCGTCGCCTGGGTGCCGTTGATGGTGAAGTCGGGGGCGCACGCGAGGGCGATTCGCTGGGCGCAGGTGTTGGCGTCGCCATAGGCGACCTGAAGGGCGAACGGCGTGCACGCCTCGAGGCGCCCGCAGAACGCCGCGGCAAACGCCGCACATGCCTGGGACGGACTCGGTCCGGTCTCGACGGCGGCCTCGATCGTGCCGCCTCCGTCGTCGCCCTCGGAGGAGTGGCTGCCCGAGGGCGAGCAGCTGCCGCACGCCGCGAGGACGACGAGCGCGGCCGCCAGGATCAAGCTCGCCGCGACGCGAAGGCGCACCATCTTCGTCGGCTTCGTCGGTTTCGTCGGGCCCCTCACGGCGGATCAGATCTCGATGTCCTCGTACACGCGCACCGCCTGGAGAAGGCCGTTCGCGCCCCGCTCGTACACCGCCAGCCCCGCCTGGGGCGGGACGGTCTTGCCGCGGACGGAGACGACGGTGTACTCGAGCGCGCACGTCCGGCCGTCGTCCGCGCGCGCACCCTTGAGGACGTGGATGCCCGGGCTGCCGCCGAAGAGGCGCTGGTAGTGCGCAGCGAGCTCCCCCGCGGCCTTGCCGTGGACCTTGCCCTCCGCGTCGCGGAGCGCGCCGCCCGGTTCGAAGCTCGCCACGACCGCCGCCACGTCTCCCCGGGAGAGCGCGTCGAGGTGGGAGGCGACCGGAGGCGGGACGGCCGTCTCGTCGTCCTGGGGAAGGAGCGGCGAGCGGACCGCGTGCGACCCGTTGATGGGGCGGGTGGAGTAGTAGAGCCGGACCTCGACCTCACGCTCCCGACGTCGCTCGGCGACGACCGCGACCGGGACGCTCACGCGTCGCCCGTCGAACGTGAGCGAGAGCGTTCCCTCGGTGACGTCGCGGTCCGACCCGGCGGTGAAGGCGACCTTGTCGAACGCCCCCTCGCGCTTTCCGAGCCAGGCGGCGATCTCGTCGAGGTACCGGGCCAGCGCCGGCATGCCGTTGGTGCGTCCGAAGATGGGGTCGTCGACGGTCGCGCGATCCCCGAGGCGACGCCCGAGCTGCTCGGCCTGCGCCGTGGCGAGCGCCGGAAGGTAGACGTCCGAGAGCGGCCCGCGGAGGCTCGAGGGCACACGCTCGCTCGAAGGCCGTTCTCCGCGATCCGACGCGTCCTCCATCGCCACGCAGGATACCACGCACTATGCTCGTCTTGTGGGCCTCTTCGACCACGCTCCGGACCGCGTCTCGGTCTACGAGGTCTCGCTCCGGGACGGCCTCCAGAACGAGCGCGCCACGGTGCCGCTCAGCGACAAGCTGCGCCTCATCGACGCCCTCGTCGCGTCCGGCCTCCGGCGGATCGAGATCACGAGCTTCGTCTCGCCCAAGTGGATACCGCAGCTCGCGGACGCCGACGAGGTGGCCGCCCACGCCAGGGCGCCCGAGGGCGTGACCTTCAGCGCGCTGTGTCCCAACGCCCGGGGGCTCGAGCGCGCGAAGGCCGCCGGGATGCGCGAGATCGCGGTCTTCATCTCGGCGAGCGAGACGCACAACAAGAAGAACGTGAACAAGTCGATCGCCGAGACCCTGGCCGCCTTCGAGGAGACGGTGGGCCCTGCGCGTGCGCTCGGGATGCGGGTGCGAGGGTACCTGTCGACGGTGTGGGGGTGCCCCTACGAGGGTGCGGTCGACCCGAAGAAGGCGCTCGCCGTGGCCAGGAAGCTCCTCGCGATGGGGTGCTACCAGGTCTCGTTCAGCGACACGATCGGCGCCGGCACGCCGCGGCAGACCGAGCAGATCCTCGGGCTCGTGCTCGGCGAGCTCCCGCGCGAGCAGGTCGCCATGCACATGCACGACACGCGCGGAACGGCACTCGCGAACGTCCTGGTCGGCCTCGAGATGGGCGTTCGGGACTTCGACGCGAGCATCGGCGGCCTCGGCGGGTGCCCGTATGCGCCGGGCGCGGCGGGGAACCTCGCGACGGAGGACCTCGTCTACATGCTGTCCGGGATGGGCGTCGAGACGGGCGTCGATCTCGATCGGGTCTGGGAGGCCGGAAAGGTCGCCGAGAGCGTGGTGGGCCGGCCGCTGCCGGGAAAGGTCCACCAGGCCGGCGTTCGCAGCTTGAAGGCGTAGAGGGCGACCTCCCTGCCGGGGTGGGCCCCGGGCGGCCGCCGCGAGGTCTACTCCATGTGGACTTCGATCTTCTCCCTCGGGGCATCCGGGTCGCCCTCGGGCAGCTTGAGGAAGTAGAGCAGCGGCAGGACCAAGAGGAACGCGATCCCTGCGAGGAGGAACACGCGGTCGAACGAGAGCAAGCTCGCTTGCTGCTCGATGATGCCGTCGAGCGCCCGCAGCGCCGTGTCGCGCGCGGTGACGGGGTCCATGCCGCGGGACATGAACCCGGAGGCCATCGCGTGGATGCGCGCCATCGCCGCGGGGTTCGAGGGCACCACGTGCGCGATGAGGCCCTGGCGCGCGTCGCTGTCGTAGCGCGTGAGCAGGGTGGCGCCGACCGCGAGCCCGATCGAGCCGCCCACCTGCCTGAAGAGCGAGTTGAGGCCGGTCGCGTCGGCCATCTTGTGGCGGGGGATGGCCGACAGGGCCACCGTGGAGAGCGGCACGAACAGGCAGGAGAAGCCCACGCCCTGCGTCATGATCGACATGATGACGTCGCGCTGGCCGCTCTGGAGCGTGAAGTGGCTCATGTCCCACGCGCCCCACGCGATGAAGAGGACGCCGATCCCGATCACGAGGCGCGGCGAGACGCTGTTGTAGATCTTCCCGATGATGGGCGTCGCGATCATCATGACGAAGACGCGCGGCATCATCGCGAAGCCCGCGTCGGTCGCCGTGAAGCCGAGGAGCGTCTGCATGAAGAGCGGCAGCAGGAACATCGTCGCCATGAGGAGCGCGAACATGAGCGCCCCGATGAGCGTACCGGAGAGGAACACCGGGTCCTTGAAGAGGCGGATGTTGACGGCGGGGACCTCGCACGTGAGCTCGCGCACGACGAACGCGGAGATGAACGCGATGGCGGCGCAGAAGGCGACGGTGATTCCCTTCGACTGGAACCAGTCGTCCTGCTGCCCCTCCTCGAGGAAGTACTGGAGCGCGCAGAGCCCCCCCACGAGGAGCCCGATGCCCCACCAGTCGACCTGCTTGCGCTGCGCCTCGGCGAGCGAGCGGTTCTTCGCGACGATCTCCTCGTCCTCGTGGACGAAGGCCGCGACCATGGAGAGGCCGACGATGCCGACCGGGACGTTGATGTAGAAGATCCACGGCCAGGCGTAGTTGTCGACGATCCAGCCGCCCAGGGTGGGCCCGATGGCCGGGCCGAGCATGACGGCCATCGCGAAGAGGGCCATCGCCATGCCCTGCTCCTTCGCGGGGAAGGTCTGGCGCAGGATCGCTTGCTCGGTCGGCTGGAGAGCGCCCGCGCCAAACCCCTGTATGACGCGGTACGTGATCAGGGCGGACAGAGAATGAGACGTCCCGCAGAGAATGGACCCGAGCAGGAAAAGGACGAGGCAGGCCATGTAGACCCGCTTCTGCCCGAACATGCGGCCCAGGAACGCCGTGAAGGGCATCACGACGACATTCGCGATGATGTACCCCGTGGAGATCCAGGTGATCTCCTGCACGGTCGCGCCGAGGCTGCCCATCATGTGCGGCAGCGCGACGCTGACGATCGACGAGTCGATCGCGCCCATGAGCGTGCCGAACGTGATCGAGACCGTGACGAGCCACTTGTTGGGTCGGACCCGCGTGAACGGGCGCGGCCGGAGGGCGGGCAGCTCGGGTGCGGCGGTGGCCATCGTCGGCGGATCTTTATCGCACGGGGCGCCGGTGGCGCGAGGACCCCTGCTTCTGCTCGGATGCCGGGGGAATGCGGTCCGTTGTCCGGGCCTCTCGCGTGAACCGCGCCTCGTGCCACGTGCAGAGCGGTCGCGCTTCGCCGTCACCGGAAATGTGTGTTCGAACGCGGTAGCGGCCGCTTACGTGCGCTCGAGCTCACATTTCACTTCTGCAAGCGCATTTCGCGTCGTTCATTGCGTTCCTGAATCTCGACGCGCCCGATGGCCATGCAAGTGGTCGGGATCTGTGAGGCGGCTCGCTGGCACGCAGGTAGCAATGAGCCAGGACGGCACCGCGTAGGCCGGCTCTCCCCCCCCGGGCCCCTATGCGGTGCCGTTTTCTTTTTGTCGCGCGAGGTGCCGGCGCGCTATGGCGGCGGGATGCGCGTCCTGCTGTTCGCCGCCCTGGCGGCCCTCTCCGCCGAGTGCACGCGGGCCCCAGCCGAGGACTTCCCCTCGCGCACGACCGCGCCGCCGCCGGCCGCCGCGGCGTCGCAATCGCTCGCCCCGCCCCCCGCCCCGGAGGCGGAAGCTCGCTGCGTGAAGATGACCCCCGCGGCGCCTCCGCCGCCGGTGGCGCCCGGCCCTGCCGCCGGATGCCCGCGGGACCCTGAAGGTCCGCAGAAGGTTCCCGTCCTTCACGTGGCCTTTCCGGATGCAGGAGGGGTCGGCGTCGACGCCGAGTTCGTGTCGTCCGAACACGATACGCAGCGCGGCCTCATGTACCGGAAGAGCATGCCGGAGGGGCGGGGGATGCTCTTCCGCCTCGAGGAGCGCCGCGATCAGGAGTTCTGGATGCACAACACCTGCATCCCCCTCGACCTCGTCTACGTCGACGACGACGGCTTCGTCGTGGGGATCGTCGAGAACGCCCCGACCTTGAACGACGACCCGCGCGGGGTCGGGTGCCCGTCCCATTACGTGCTCGAGGTCAACGCCGGGTGGACGCGCAAGCACGGAGTCAAGGCCGGCCAGCACATGACCATCCCGCCGGAAGCGCGCTGAACGCGGTAGGTGCTCGGGAATCGCGGTTGATCAGAAGTTGTACGATGCGCCGAGCCGGCCCAGCACGTCGGGCGAATGCGCCGTCAGCCCGACCGACGGCCCTGCGACCAGGGTGAAGCGCTTCTGGAAGAGCTGGAGCGACGCGATGGGTCCGATGAAGTGCCGCGCGCCGTCCTCGGCTCCGGGGGAGAACGACTCCTCGAGATCCTGCCCGACGTACTCGATGCCCGCACGGAAGTCGCCCACCACACGGTAGCTCGCGCCCGCCTGGACCATGATGTCCAGCGGGTCGCGCCCGGCGGAGAACACGTGCTCCGCGTGGACGGTCGTCGCCACGCGCACACGCTGGAAGTCGGCCGAGAACGACGCCTGCGCCCAGGCGCCGTTGTCGCCGCTGGCGCTCCCGGGCTTCCACGTGTCGTTGTCGTCGTCGAAGACAGGGCCTTGCCACGACTCGCGCAGGTACCCGCCGCTCAGCGCGAGGTGGAGGGAGTGCCACTCGGACGGAAACACCTGGAAGCGAAGGCCGGCGAGGGCCCCGAGGTTCGGGCTCGGGACGCCGTCGGACCCGCCCGTGCCGACCTGCGCGACCGCCATCGCCGAGAGACGCGGAACGAGCCCGAGCTCGGCGCCGATCTGGAACATCCCCCCGGGGGTAGCCGTGTTGCCGCCGAACGAATTGTACGAGTTGCACGGGGCGGTGCACCCGGGGAACGCGGTGACGATCCGCGACGGGCTGTTGCCGACGCTCGTGTACGAGAGGCTGCCCGTCGTGGTCAGCGTCATCGGCGCCGCGACGCGCGCGTCGTCCGTGTAGAGCCACGTGCGATCGATTTCGTGACGCTCCGCGGAGTCGTCGGGCTTGACCTCGTCGGCCGGCGTATCGGCGTGGGCCGTGCTCGCGAGGAACGCCGCGATCAGCGCGGCGGTCAACGAGAAGGAAATCGACGCAGTTCGCATGGGCAGCTCCGACCCGATGACGATACGACTCCCGCGGCCGGAAACCACGGGCCTATCGCGGGTCCACGTGAACTCTCGACGGTTCAGTGGGCGAACGTGCCCATCAGCGCGCCCTCTGCCAGCACCTTGTGCTGCATCGCCGCGTCCACCTCGTCGCGCGACGCACCGGGCCGTGCGGTCAGCGGAGCGTCGAGCGCATACACGTGGAAGTAGTAGCGGTGCATCTCGCGACGGGGGGGGCAGGGGCCGCCGTAGCCGGGGCGGTCGAAGCCGTTGGAGCCCTCCTCGCCGCCGAGGGCCGCGACGTCGGCCCCCTCGGACAGCGCGAGGGTGGCCGCGGGGATGTTGAACGCGACCCAGTGCGTGAAGGTGCCGCCGGGCGCGTCCGGGTCGTCGAGGATGACGGCCATCGTCTTCGTCCCCTCGGGGGGAGCGCTCCACGTGAGGGGAGGGGACTTCCCGGCGCCGTCGCACGAATAGTCGACGGGGATGGCGCCGCCGTTGCCGAACGCCTTGCTCGTCACCGAGATGCTCGCGAGCGTCGTCCCCGGCACCGACGACGGATGGCTGGCGCTGCCGCACCCGTTGCAGGCCGTCAGGGTCAGGCCGAAGAGCATCGTCTGCCACGCTTCCATCCGCAGTGTCTCCTCTCGAGCGCAGCTCAATCGGGCTGGTACACGACGGTCTGCGAACCGTCGCGGAAGTAGAACCGGTCGAAGGCCGCCTTGTCGAACGTGACGGCTCCGAACAGGTTCCACGCGACGCTCCAGGTCGCCGCGACGCCGAAGAGCCAGCGCATGGGCCGGGCGCCTGCCGCCAGCATCACGAAGAGCAGGACGGCGTAGTCGTTCGAGAACCGGTACCCGAACTGCCGCCAGCCCGAGTTCTGGTAGAAGAGGTCCATGGTGGCCGGGAGCGCGGCCGAGCACGCGGCGACGACGTAGAGCCAGCGGCGCCGCGCGGCGTTCGGTCCGTCGAACCGGGGCCAGAGGAGCCAGAGGTAGAGCGGCGTCGTGAACCAGAGGGCGAGGCCGTGCTCGTTGATCTTGAATGGGGCGTCGAGGCCGTGGCGGGCATCGGCCGAGGGGAGCCACGGGAGGCTCGTGAGCGAGACGCCCAGGTTCTTGGCGAGGAAGTGATAGTTGAACATCCCCCAGCGAAGCATTCGCGCGTGCCATGCGACCGTGAGGTACTCGTGGTCGAAGTACACGGGGCTCGGCCGGCCGTACCGGGTCCAGTTGGTCCACGCGACGAAGCCCAGCGCGGCGAAGATCGGAACCGAGAAGGCCGCGTAGCGCCTGGTGAGCCGCCCCCAGTCGATGCGGTCACGCCAGCGCGCAGCCGGCGCCCCATCCATGCGTGAGACGCGCAAGGCCTCGAGGGCGAAGAGGAGCGCCATCCAGATGGCGGTGGGCCTGCTGAGGTAAAGGCACGCGATCATCGAGCCCGCGAGGACGGGTCGTTCGGCGTCGAGGGCGAAGAGGACGTAGAGCGCTGATGCGTCGACCGCGACGACCATCGCCGCGAACCACACCGTTCCCTCGACGGCGGTGAAGAAGTAGACGCTGCCGAACGCGAACAGGAGCGCCAGCACGGCGTTCTGCCGCTCCGTTCGCGGCGAGCGGTCCGTCCGACGGAGCTTCTCGAGCACGAAGAAAAGCAGCGGCCCGGCCAGCCCGGCCAGCCAGATGACGAACTGCCCGTCGCGGAAGTCCTCGGCGCTGCCGGAGAGCTTCACGAACGGGAGCATCAGGATGGCCGGCAGCGCCGGGAAGCTGATGTACGTCTTGCCGTGGAACGACACGAAGTCGTTGTTGAGCGCGTAGCTCGGCGGGCCGTCCGCGAGGTCTTGCCTCCCGTGCAACCACGCGTCGGCGAGGAGCGCGTAGTGGTTGTACTGGGTGTGCTGGACGAGCCGGGACGGGCCGGCAACGGCAGCGTAGACACCAGTGCAGACGAGGTAGAGCGCTGCCGCCACGAGGAGGCGCCGCGAGCGGGAATCCGGACGCATCCAGCGCGTGATCGACCCGCGTACCTGCGCCATGTCGGCGGCGCACCCTATCACCAGACGGGCGCTTGGCGATCGGCCCACCCGACGGACCGCGAATCGGGCTTCGCGTGATGCGTCGGACCCGTGCGCAGCACCGTTCGCATGACCCGCATGCCGCGCGTGCATTTCCAGCGGCTTTCGCGTCTCTCGGGGTGGCACGCCCTTTGTAGGTGGGCGCCGCGCGAGACATGGCCCTCCCCTTCGGTGACACGCCCGGCGCCCGCGAACCGCGCACCCTGCAGATCCTCGCGAAGACGATTTATCGCGAGCTCCGCGGCAGCGGATACCAGACGCGCGACGTGATCGCGCTCGCGGGAGAGCTCCTGGCGCAGGTGACCAGCGAGATCGGCTCCGGCACGCACAGGGCTGGGAAGCCGGCAAAGTAGATCCTCGCGTACACGCAGTTGACACGCTGCGTGCCAACCTTCGACAATTCCTCGGGACCGTCGGCGCCGGGCCGTGTGGGCGCGATGGTTGAAGTGTCTCCCCCGAGGGACCTGAATGTTCACGATCATCATCAGCGAGAAGGGTGGCGCCGAGCGTCGGGAGACCTTCGACAAGAACGAGATCAACGTCGGGCGCGTCCAGGGCAACGACCTGATGCTCCCGAAGGGCAACGTCTCGAAGCACCATGCGCGCCTTCTCTTTCGTGACGGCCGTTTCATCGTCACGGACCTGAAGAGCACCAACGGCACGTACGTCAACGGCCGCAAGATCTCGCAGGCGACCATCGTCCGGGAGGGCGACAAGATCTACATCGGGGACTTCGTCCTGCGGCTCGAGACGAGCGCGCAGGCCGGAGCCACCGCCTCGGCCGCCGACGCGACGTACGGGCCGAACGACGACTCCCAGGGGCGAACGCCCGCGAGGGTCGGGCCCATCCCGCGCGAGGCGACGCCGGCGCCGCCGGCTGTGGTGCCGCCCGGCCACGTGGGGCCTCCGCCGCTCCCGCCGCAGATGGTCGCCGCCGGTGGTGGGCAGGCCGTGGCCGTACCCGGGATGGCGCCGATGCAGCCTCCCCTGGTGCAGGCGCCGGTCGCGTCGCCGAGGCTCCCCTCCGAGCAGGCCGTCAGCCACTATCCTCTCGAGCGGGATCCCGACGAGAGCGAGAGCGCGCCCGACCTCCGTGGCGCGGGAATGCCGAAGGTGCCCGGCCCGCCGCGCGTGCCGCAGCCCGAGATCAGGGGGAGGACCGCGCAGCTCTCCACGCAGCGCGCTTCCACCGGCGCGCCGGGACCGTCCGTCGCCCGGTCCGTCGCGCCGGCGTACGCGGCGAGGCCGCTCCCGCGCGAGACCCCTCAGCAGGCTGCGCGCCGGCTGGCGCTCATCACACTCGTCGATCGGGTCGCCGACGTGGTCGACCTTTCGCCGCTCAAGCAGAGCACGACGGTCGACGACGGGCTTTCGCAGCAGATCGACCGCGTCGTTCGCGAGCAGGCCAAGGCCATGCGCGACGAGGGAGAGGCTCCGGAGGGCACGGACCTGGAGCTCCTGGCGCGCGACGCGCTACGCGAGCTCGTGGGGCTCGGCCCGATCGGTCCGCTGCTCGAGGACGACGAGGCGCTCGAGATCCACGTGAGTCGACCCGATTACGTGCTCGCCATCAAGGGCGGGCAAGCGACGCTCGCCGATCCGTCGTTCACGAGCGAAGAGGCGCTGGGGCGCGTCATTGCGCGCCTCGCGCAGCAATCCGGCGAGCCGTGGCAGGCTGGGGAGCTCGTCATCGAACGTCGCCTGGCGCGGGGCGCGACGATGGTCGCCGTGGCGCCACCCGCCGCGAGCACCTGGGTGCTGACGGTGCGCAAGCGCCGTCGCGTCGAGTCGTCGCTCGACGACATGGTCCGTTCAGGCGCCATGTCGAAGACGATCGCGACCTTCCTCGACGCGTGCCTCGCCGCGCACGCGAACGTCCTCGTCGTGGGCTCCGGGGCCGGCATCGTCGCGTCGACCCTCGGGGCCCTCGCGTCGGCCGCACCCCCGGGCGAGCGGGTGGCCGTGCTGCAGGACGCCGACGAGATCGTCATCCCGCAGGCTCAGGTGATCGCGCTGGCACTCTCGGATCAAGGGCAGCGCGGCGAGGAGGTCGTACGGGCAGGTGGCCGTCTGGGCGCCGACCGCCTCGTCGTGGCGTCGCTCGCCGGCGCGGTCGCAGCCGCGGTCGTCGACGCGATCGGCGAGGGGTGCGAGGGCGTGCTCGCGGGGGTCGGAGCGCCGTCCCTCCGCCACGGGCTCGCCCGGCTGGCGTCCCAGATCGCCCTCGCTCGCCCCGGAGCATCGATCGAGGCTGCCCGAGAGGCCGTCGGCGAATCGTTCGACGTCGCGGTCGAGGTGGTGCGAGGCGCGGACGGGAGGCAGCGGCTCCTGCGCGTGGCGGAGCTCGCCGGCAGCGACGGCAAGGCCGTAGTCGCCCGGGACCTCTTCGTGCTCAGCGCGGACGGTACGGGCGAGGGAGCCTACGCTGCCACGGGGACGGTGCCGCGGCTTGCCAGTGACTTCGCGGCGCGAGGCATCCGCGTCGACGGCGGGATCTTCAAGCGTCGCTGAGCGGCCGCCCGCGTGGGCGCGCTCACCGCTCGATGTGCGTCTTCAGCTTGCGGTGGAAAGAGGGCAGGCGCAGCTTGCGCAGCGCCTTCGTCTCGATCTGACGGATCCGCTCGCGCGTGAGCTCGAAGCTCTTGCCGACCTCCTCGAGCGTCAGGTCGCCTGGCGAGTCGATACCGAAGCGCATGCGGAGCACCTGCTCCTCGCGCGGTGAAAGGAGCTTGAGTAGATCGCGCGTCTCGCGAGAGAGCTCGTTGTCCCCGAGCGTCTCGTCCGGGGCGGGAAACGACAGGTCCTCGACGAAGTCGCCTACGGTCGCTCCGCCTTCGTCGCCGACGGGCGCGTCGAGGCTGACCGGGTCGCGCGTGGCTTCGAGGAGCATGCGGATCTTCTCGATCGGCACGTTCATCCTCGCCGCCAGAGCCTCGGGCGTCGGCTCCTCGCCGCCCTCCTGCACCATGTCTCGGAGCGTCTTCGAGAGCTTGTTGTGCGTCTCGACCATGTGAACCGGGATGCGGATCGTGCGCGCCTGGTCGCTGATGGCGCGACTCACGCTCTGGCGGATCCACCAGCTCGCGTAGGTGCTGAACTTGTAGCCGCGCTTGTACTCGAACTTGTCGACGGCGCGCATCAACCCGAGGTTCCCCTCCTGGATGAGATCGAGCAGGTGGAGGCCGCGGTTCCGGTAGCGCTTTGCAATGGAGACGACGAGGCGCAGGTTGGCCGCGATGAGGCTGGCCTTCGCCCGCTCGCCGCTGGACTCGCCGACGCGGATCGATGCGAGCGTCGCCTCGAGCGCGCGGCGCCGCACCATCGCGGCCTCGTCGAGCGTCGTCTGGACGCGCGCGATGACGCGCTCCACGGCGCGTCGCGCCAGGCGCACTTCGAGCAGGGTCTCGGCCAGCTCGTCGCGCACCTTGGTCGAGATGCGGCGGCCGCCGGCGATGCGTCCCGTGCGTTCGAGCGAGTCCGCGATCGCTCGCGCCGCGCGGTCCTCGTCCTCGCCTTCGTCGTCGATGGTGGCGCGCGTCACGTCTCGAAGACGCAGCTTTCGCTCCCGCAGGGCGCGGCCTTGCGCGGCCAGCTCCCGGGCGGCGATGGGGCACGCGACGATGGCGCGCAGCGTCTTGCGCTCGCCGTCCTCGATGCGACGCGCGAGGTCGACCTCGCCTTCGCGGGTGAGGAGCGGGACGCGCGCGAGTTGCTCGAAGTACGTGGTGACGGCGTCCGACGGACCGCCGTCGCGGGACGGGTGCATGGGGAAGGGGGTGGTCACGGAGGCTTGAGGGGAGTACGGACCAACAGCTCGGTTGGGTCTACGATGAGACCGAAACGTCCCGTGGGACACGGTTGTTCCACGGCCTTTGGCTCGGCGCGACCTCATCCGGTCCGAACGGGAGGCGACTGTAGGCGTCGGGGGCTGAGCTACGGGGCTGCGCTGGCCTCGCGTTTCAGCATCTTCCGGTGCAAAAGGCGCTTCTTCAGCGGGCCCAGGCGGTCGATCATGAGCACCCCCTGCAGGTGGTCGTACTCGTGCTGGATGGCGATCGCGAGAAGGCCGTCCGCCTCGAGCTCGAACCATTTACCTTCGCGATCCTGAGCTCTTACGCGCACTTTCTCGGCTCGCTGGACCTCCTCCCGGGCGCCCGGGAAGCTCAGGCAGCCCTCGTCGAAGGTCGTCGACCCCTCGGTTGCCAGGATCTCGGGGTTCACGAAGACGCGCAGATCGCTCGGCTCGCCCTCGGCGGCGCAGTCGACGACGAAGACCTGCCAGAGCTCTCCTACCTGCGTTGCCGCCAGACCCACCCCGGGGGCCGCATACATGGTCTCCGCCATGTCGTCGATGAGCTGGCGGAGCTGGGCCGTCAACGCGTCGACCTTCTTCCCGGCCTGGCGGAGGCGCGGGTCGGGATAGTGGAGGATCGTGCGGATCATCGGCGCCCTCAATCTAATGCCCCGGGGCGTCGACCGCCACGGGGTGCTCCGGCTCAGCGAGGCGGGTAGAGGAGCGCGCCCCAGACGTGCGCGTCGACGCCGCAAACCTCCCACTGCGGATCGCCGATGCACGGAGCTTCGCCCGGCGTGGCGGGGCCTGCCCAGTCGACCGCGCCCGGCCTTCCCCGCGGCCCGAGCAGGATGGGCGCGATGAAGCAGTGGAGCTCGTCGATCGCCCCCGCCGCCAGCATGCTGCCCGCCAGCTCTGCGCCGCCCTCCACGAGTACGGCCACGATGCCGCGCGCAGCGAGCATCTTCAGCGCACCGACCGCGTCGATCCGCCCCTCGGCCGACGCCGGTGCACGCAGCACCTCGACGCCGCGCTCGACGAGCGCGTCCTCCAGACTCGAGGGTGCGTCGGTCGTGCAGACGACCCACGTGGGCACCTCGCGCGCGGTCTGCACCAGGCGTGACGCGATGGGGAGCCGGAGCTTGGTGTCGAAGACGACGCGCAGCGGGCTGTGGCCGGGCGCGTCGCGGACGGTGAGGCGGGGGTCGTCGGCGAGGGCGGTGCCCACGCCGACCATGACCGCGTCGTGCTGCGACCTCAAGAGGTGCACACGCGCACGCGCCTCGGGGCCGGTGACCCATTTGGACGCACCCGTTCGCGAGGCGATGCGCCCGTCGAGCGAGAGGGCGAGCTTGAGCGCGACGTACGGGACGCCCGTCGTCACGAACTTCGTCCACGGAGCGATGAGACGCCGGGCCTCGGCCTCGCGGCAACCGATGTCGACGCGGACGCCCGCGGCGCGCAGCTTGGCGACGCCTCCGCCCTCGACGTGCGGGTTCGGATCGGCGCAGCCGACGACGACGCGCGCGAGCTTGGCCTCGAGGATCGCATCCGTGCACGGCGGCGTGCGCCCGACGTGATTGCAGGGCTCGAGGGTGACGTAGAGCGTGCCCCCCTTTGCCCTGGGGCCCGCCTCGCGGAGGGCCGCGACCTCGGCGTGCTCCTCGCCCGCCCGCTCGTGGTGCCCGAGGCCGACCGCCTGCGTGCCCTTGACCACGACCGCGCCGACGTGCGGATTGGGCGAGGGGGTGCCCCGCGCGCCCCGCTCGAGCGCGACGGCCATCCACTTCTCGTCGTCTGCCGAGAAGGTGCCCTCTGCTGGGGGGGCGCCGGCGCGGGCGCTCATTTCATGCCTCTCCCGTGACCCGCGCGCGGGCCATCCTGTCGAGCTCCGAGCGGAACTCCTCGATGTCGCGGAAGCTGCGGTACACGCTCGCGAACCGTACGTACGCGACCTCGTCGAGCTCACGGAGCTTGCGCATGACGCGCTCGCCGATCTCCTTGCTCGCGACCTCCTTCGCCTCGCCGTCGACCAGGTCGCGCTCGAGCTCGTCGATGAACTTCTCGATGCGGTCCATCGCCACCGGCCGCTTGTTGCACGCGAGGCGCACGCCGCGCAGGACCTTCTCGCGGTCGAACGGCTCACGCACGCCGTCCTTCTTCACCACCACGGGGAGCACGTCCTCGACCCGTTCGCGGCTCGTGAACCGCCGGGCGCAGCTCTCGCACTCTCGTCGGCGTCGGATGACGTCCCCCGCGGTCGACACGCGGGAGTCGATCACCTTGCTGTCCTCGTGGCCGCAGAAGGGGCACCTCATGCGGGGTCGATCTTCGCGACGCGGCGGACGTGCCGTTCGCCTCCGCTGAAGGCCGTCGCGAGCCAGACGTTGACGACCTCCCACGCGAGGCCGACCCCGAGGACCCGGCCGCCGAGCGTGAGGACGTTGGCGTCGTTGTGCGCGCGGGAGTAGCGCGCGCTGAAGACGTCGCCGCAGTTGGCCGCGCGTACTCCGCGGTAGCGGTTCGCGACGATGGCCATGCCGACCCCGGTGCCGCACACGAGGACCGCGCGGTCGTAGGTGCCCTGGGCGACGCCGCTCGCGGCGACGTGCGCGACGTCCGGGTAGTCGACGGGTTCAGCAGAGAAGGGACCGAGATCATCGACCACGTACTTGAGATCGCGGAGGCCCTCGACGAGCTCCCTCTTCAGCTCGAAGCCTCCGTGGTCCGCTCCAAGCGCGATCCGGATGCTCACGACGTCACCCCTCGTATCGCGACAGGACCAGCGTGCAGTTCGTCCCGCCGAAGCCGAACGAGTTGTTCATCGCGTTGCGTACGCGCCGCTCGCGCGCCTCGTTCGCGACGTAGTCGAGGGGGCACTGCGGGTCCTGGTTGGCCAGGTTGATGGTCGGGGCGATCTTCCCTTCGGCGATGCTGAGCGCGCAGATTGCCGTCTCGACCGCGCCGGCGGCGCCGAGCAGATGCCCCATCATCGACTTGGTGGAGCTCACCCAGAGCTTCTTGTCCGTCGCGTGCGCGCCGAAGACCGCGGCGATGGCCTTGGACTCTTCGACGTCGCCGACCGGCGTGGACGTCCCGTGCGCGTTCACGTAGTCGATCGCGTTGGGCGTGACCTTTGCGTCCTCGAGCGCCATGCGCATCGAGCGCTGGGCGCCCTCGCCGTTGGGCGCGGGCTGCGTGAGGTGGTGCGCATCGCTCGAGGCGCCGTAGCCCGTGACCTCCGCGTAGATGCGGGCGCCGCGCTTCGTGGCGCGCGTGAGTGACTCGAGCACGACGATGCCCGAGCCCTCGCCGCAGACGAACCCGTCGCGGCCCTTGTCGAACGGGCGGCTCGCGTGGGCCGGGTCGTCGTTGCGCTTCGACAGCGCGTACATCGCCTCGAACCCGCTGATGCCGACCGGAGTGATGGTCGCCTCGGCGCCGCCCGCGACCATGACGTCGCACTTGCCCCTGCGGATCCACTCGCTCGCCTCGCCGATGGCGTGGGCGCCGCTC
Source organism: Polyangiaceae bacterium (assembly GCA_036490515.1). Classification (GTDB taxonomy): domain Bacteria; phylum Myxococcota_A; class Polyangia; order Polyangiales; family Polyangiaceae; genus Palsa-1150. The sequence goes on along the minus strand of DASXDU010000011.1, from coordinate 879,845 downwards.
GAGCACGCGCTCGTCGTGCAGTAGCTCGGGCCCTTGAGGCCCCAGGCGATCGACACCTGCCCCGCGGCGAGGTTCGCGATGATTCCGGGGATGGAGTAGGGGCTGACCTTCGTCGGCCCCTTGGCCATCAACGTCTCCTTCGTCTTCTCGAGCGTGAAGAGGCCCCCGAGCCCGACGCCGACGAAGCACCCCGCGCGGGGGCGCTCCGCGTCGGCGAGCTCGAGCTTCGCGTCGGCGACCGCCATGGCTGCGGCGCCCATCGCGAACTCGGTGAACCGGTCCATCTCCTTGAGCTTCTTCTTTTCGATCCACCGCGTCGGCTCCCAGCCCTTCACCTCGCCGGCGATGCGGACGCGGAAGGCGGAGCAGTCGAACTGCGTGATCGGGCCGATGCCGTTCTGGCCGGCCAGGAGGGCCTGCCAGGCTTCGGTCGTTCCGATTCCGACGGGGGTGACGAGACCGATCCCGGTGATGACGACTCGGTCCATGGCGATGCGCTCGACGCTACTTCTTAGCGTGCTTCTCGATGTAGTCGATGGCGTCCTGGACCGACCGGATCTTCTCGGTGTCCTCGTCCGGGATGTCGATCTCGAAGGCCTCCTCGAAGGCCAGGACCAGCTCGACCAGTCCGAGGGAGTCGGCGCCGAGATCGTCGATGAAGCTCGACTCGGGCTTGATGTCCTTCTCGTCGACGTCGAGCTGCTCTTTGATGATGCGCTTGACCTCGGTAGGGATGTCGGTAGCCATGGGTGAGACGCCTCGTATCGGAAAAAGGGTCGAGAGTCGAGCGGCAGAGGCGCGTACCGGATTGCACAGCGTACGCCGCTGCCACGAGAACTTCACACGTACATGCCGCCGTTCACGCGGAGCACCTGGCCGGTGACGTACGCGGCTTCGTCGCTGGCGAGGTAGGCGCATGCGGCCGCCACGTCGCGCGCCGTGCCGGTCCGGCCGAGGGGGATGATCTTGCCCAGGTGCTCCTTCATCTCGGCGGTCATCGAGGCGGTCATGTCGGTGTCGATGAAGCCGGGGGCCACGACGTTGACCGTGAGGTTGCGGGACGCGTACTCGCGCGCGATCGACTTCGCGGCGCCGATGACGGCCGCCTTGGACGCGGCGTATGCCGTCTGCCCGACGTTGCCCATCTCGCCCACGACGCTCGACATGAAGACGATGCGGCCCCAGCGAGCACGCATCATCCCGCGACTGCATGCTCGGGCGCACGCGATGGCGCCGCGCACGTTCGTGGCGAAGAGCTTCTCGAGATCCTCGTCCTTGAGGCGCAGGAGCAGCCCGTCGATCGAGATGCCCGCATTGGCGACGAGGACGTCCACCCGCCCGTGGCGCTTCGCGACGTCGTCGACCGCGGCATCGACCGCCTTGCTATCCGCAACGTCGAACCCCGTGACGTCGGCCTTTCCGCCCCTCGCCACGATCCCGTCGGCGACCTCGCGCGCGGCGGCTTCGCCTTTCACGTAGTTGACGACGACGGTGGCCCCTTGCTCCGCGAGGACCTCGCAGCACGCGCGCCCGATGCCGCGGGAGCCGCCCGTCACGAGCGCGACCTTGCCGTCCAGTCGAAACATGAGCCGGCCTCTTATCACGCCTCGGCCAGGAAGGTCGCCACCTGATCGAGCGTGGCTGCGTCGCTGACGCTGAGGACCTTCACGTCCTTGGCCGTCCGCTTCACGAGACCTGCCAGGACCTTGCCCGGGCCGATCTCGAGGGCGTGGCTGACTCCCGCCCCCGCCATGCGCTTCACGCTCGCTTCCCAGCGCACCGGCCCGTCGACCTGCGCCACGAGGAGGACCTTCACCCGGCCGGCGTCTGCGTTCGGGGTGGCGTCGAAGTTCGCGACGATGGGGAACCGCGGGTCGTGCACGGCGACCCGCTCGAGCTCCGCCGCGACGGCCCGCGCGGCGGGCGCCATGAGCGCGCAGTGGAACGGGGCGCTCACCTTGAGGGGGATGGCGCGCCCCTTCTCGGCGGCGACGAGCTCACCGACGCGTGCGACGGCGTCGGCGCTGCCGGCGATGACGATCTGCCCCGGCGCGTTGAAGTTGGCGGGTGACACGACGCTGCCGTTCGCTCCGTCGCGGCACAGCTGCTCGAGGCGCTCGGGCGCGATGCCCATGACCGCGCTCATCGCGCCCGTGCCCGCGGGGACTGCCTGCTGCATCGCTCGCCCGCGCGCGCGCACGAGTCGAACGGCATCCTCGAGGGACAGCGCACCCGCGGCCACGAGCGCCGAGTACTCGCCGAGCGAGTGGCCCGCGCCGAACGCCGGGTCGGCGAGGGACGGGAGGCGCTCGCGAATGGCGGCGAGGACGGCGATGCTCACCGTGACGATGGCCGGCTGCGCGTTCGCCGTGAGGGTGAGCTCCTCCTCCGGGCCCTCGAGGATGAGGCGCGAAAGCTTCTCGCCGAGCGCTTCGTTCGCGCGCTGGAAGACCTCGCGTGCAGCGCGCGACGCGTCGAGGACGTCCTTGCCCATCCCCACGGATTGCGAGCCCTGCCCCGGAAACAGCCACGCGACGCTCATGGTGCGGGCCGCGCTCTAGCGCAGGAGCTGCCCAGAGTCACGCGTGCGCGTCCACGTACGCCGCGAAGTCGGACCACCACTTCTCGACGGGGAGGGCACGCCCTGGCGACCCGAGACGCGCGCGAACGAGGTCGCGCACCTCGGCGTCGGGGACGGGCCGCCCGGCCCGGTCGAGCGCGAACGCGCGGAGGAGGGCGAAGTGCTGACGCACCGGGTCGCTCGCGTCGGCGGCCGCCACGTACGCGTCGACGGCCGCGACGACCTCGTCGTCCTTGCCGCGGCGCAGCGCGAGGAGGCACTGCGCGGAGACGAGCGCGTCGCGCCTGTCCTCGGGGAGCTTCGTGTGCGCCACCTCGATCCACTGTTCGGCCAGATCGAGATCGCCCCGCGCCGCGTGAAGCTGCGCGAGCCAGGGGAGCAGCCACGCCATCCAGAGGATTCGGTGGGCGAGCCACCCGGAGCGCTGGACGGCGTAGAGCAGCTCGAGCGCGCCGTCGCAGTCGCCCGCACGCGCCTTTGCGATCGCGAGGAAGAGGAGCGCCACGCAGTGGAACCCGGGGTACGCCCGCGCGTCGCCCACGATGGCCTCGAGCCCGCGCGACGCGACCGACGGATCGCCGTCGCGCGCCAGGGTGCCCGCGAGGGCCTTGAGCCGCCCGTTCAGCGCGCGCGCGTGGAGGCGCGCGACGACGATGACGCCGAGGCCCCAGGCGACGGCGACCGCGATGAGCCAGGGTCGATCGAAGAGGAACGCCGCACCGGCGAAGGCGGCGACCGGCACCGAGCGGAGGACGCGCCGGATGCGCTCGTCGCGGCGCGTCAGGGGTACGTACCGGGCTGCCTTCGTCGGCTCACGCTCCACCGACGCGGCTTCCCGGTACGGCCCGGTCACAGCCGTACGATCGCGCTCCCCCACGAGATCCCTGCGCCGAGCGCGCACATGAGGACCGTATCGCCTTGCTTGATCTTGCCCGACCGGTAGCTCTCGTCGAGCAGGATGGGAATCGAGGCGCTCGACGTGTTGCCGACGCGCTCGATGTTCATCAGCACCTTGTCGTGCGGGACCTCGACGCGCGCGACGACCTGGTCGATGATCCGCTTGTTCGCCTGATGGGGGCAGATCCAGTCGATGTCGTCCTGCGTCATGCCGGCGCGTTCGAGCGCGCTGCGGCTCGCGGAGATGAGGTTCTTCACCGCGACCTTGAAGATGTCCTGCCCGCGCATCTGCACGTACTGCAGGCGCTGGGCGACGGTGTCCGCCGTCGTCGGCGTGACGCTCCCTCCCCCGGGAATGCGGAGCGAGTGGGCGAGGCCGCCGTCGGTCAGGATCGCGGTCGAGAGGATCCCCCGCGGCTTCGCGTCCTCGGCCTTTGCGTCGGACGGCCCGAGGACGACCGCGCCCGCGCCGTCCCCGAAGAGGACGCACGTCGTGCGGTCGGTCCAGTCGATGACGCGGGAGAGGAGCTCGACCCCGACGACGAGGACGTGCTTCATCTGCCCGGACCCGATGAACTGGTCGGCGATGGACAGCCCGAACACGAACCCGGCGCACGCCGCGCTCAGGTCGAAGGCGGGGCACACCCCGGCGCCGAGCTTCTGCTGCACGAAGACCGCCGTCGCGGGCATCGGCATGTCGGGCGTCACCGTCCCGACGATGATCATGTCGAGGTCCGTCGCCTTCAGGCCCGCCATCTCGAGCGCTTGCCGGGCGGCCGCCGTGGCCATGTCGCTGGTCACGACACCGTCGGGCGCGATGCGCCGCTCCTTGATGCCCGTGCGCTCCGTGATCCACGCGTCGGACGTCTCGACCATCTTCTCGAGGTCGAAGTTGGTCCTCACCCCCGGCGGCAGGTAGTGGCCCGTGCCGAGGATGCGTGAGCGAGGGAGCGCGATGGGCATGGCTGCCGTTCAGCCTGACCTATTCGGTCGACGCCGTCCCGCGCTTCACGGCGCGGCCCTTGTAGTGCCCGCACGAGGCGCAGGCGCGGTGCGGAACCGACGGCTCGCCGCAGTTGGGGCAGGGGATGATGTTCGGCGCGGCCACCTTGTCGTGGTTGGCGCGGCGCATGTTGCGCTTCGACCGGCTGGTTCTTCGCTTGGGGACGGCCACGGGGGCTCTCCTTACAGTACGGGTACTAGGTGCTGCTCTTCTTTAGGCGGAGTAGGGGGCGGAGGCGAGGGTCGAGACCGCCCTCGAGGGCTGCCCGCGCCGGCTCCTCCGGGCCAAGCTTGGGCCTGATACCCGGGCAGCCCTCGGAACACAAGGGGATCATCGGGATGGCCAGCAAGAGCTCGTCCCGGACCAGATCGTCCAGGACCACGGTTTCCCCGTCGTATCCGATGACGTCGGCCTGCTCGTCGGCGTCGTCCTCCCCCGAGGGAGCAGCGCCCCGCATGGCCGCGGCGGGGACGACCAGGACGCTCACGTCCTCGTCGAGGGCGACCTTCGCGGGCTCGAGACAGCGGGCGCAGGGCACGAGGAGCGACGCCCGGACGCGACCGTGCACCACCACGTCCGTGCCGCTCTTGGAGAGCCGGACGTCGAGCTCCCCGTCCTGCTCGCCGGGCACCACCTCCGTCGCCTCGAGCGCGCCGCGCAGCCACGCCGCTCGCACCGGGAAGCGGAAGGGCTTTCCGGCGGCGTCCAGGTCGCGCACGGGGATGGCGAACTCGCGCTCGTTCATCGGGACCGCGCAATGTGATGCAAGCGCGCAGTGTGCGCAAGGTGGATGAGGACGGCGGACTTCGACATTGCCCGCGTTTTCGCCCAGGATTGAGGGATACGGGAGGTCGTCATGCGGTCTTTGCTTCCGGCAGTCACGGCGCTCGCGGGCCTCGCGGGCCTGGTGCTCGTCACGTCCTGGTGCGGGGGGGCCGCGACCCCGCTCGGCAGCGGAGGCGGCGACGCCTCGACGGACGCGACCCACGGCGATGCGTCGGGCAGCGGAGGCTCGACGAGCTCCGGCGGCTCCGGGAGCTCCGGGGGGACCTCCAGCGGGGGGGCCGGGAGCAGCAGCGGAAGCGGCTCGAGCAGCGGCGCGGGGTCGAGCAGCAGCGGAAGCGCCAGTAGCTCGGGCTCCGGCAGCGGCGGCAGCGGCTCGGGTGGGGGGAGCAGCAGCGGCTCGACCAGCAGCTCGGGGGGTAGCCCTTGCACCATCGCGTGCACCGCCGGCCTCTCGTGCTGCAGCGACCAGTGCGTCGACCCGATGAACGACCCCCACAACTGCGGCGGCTGCGGGAACGGGTGCGGGAAGTCCGCGCCGTTCTGCGACGACGGCAACTGCACCCAGCCGCCCTGCAACGCCGGGAAGGGGACCTGCACGGCAGGGCAGACTTGCTGCGGCAACGACTGCTGCACCGACGGCCAGCTCTGCTGCGAGCAGGAGGGGCCCGTCGTGGCTGGGCCCTCGTGCTTCACGCCGACGTCCGAGCAGCCGACGTGCCCTCCCGGCTGCCCCGTCTGTCAGTGACGCGCGGCGCGGGGCCATCGCCCGCGCTCCGGGGTTGACGTCGGGCCGCCCCCCTCTATTCTTTCGCACGCGAAACATCGGCCCGGCCGGTGGTCGCTTCCCCCGCGAGCCCCGCGTGCCCCCCGCCATCCCGACCGAGATCAAGCCCGAGATCGACGCGATCCTCGAGGCGATCCTCTACCTCTACACGGAGAGCCGGCGCGTCACGAAGGAGCTCGCCCGCCAGGTGGACCTCACCGGGCCGCAGCTCACCGTCCTCAAGATGCTCGAGGGCATGGGCGACATCTCGCTCTCCGAGCTCTCCGAGCGCATCCGCGCGCAGAACAGCACCGTCACCGGGATCATCGACCGCATGGAGCGCGAGGGGCTCGTCCTGCGCGCACGGTCGAGCGAGGACCGGCGCGTCGTCCACATCAAGCTGACCGACAAGGGCTCGAAGATCGCGCGCGCCATTGCGGTCGAGCCGATGGAGATCTTCCGCGGAGCGCTCGGGAGCCTGACCCTCGGGGAGACGAAGGACCTGCTGAAGATCCTCACCAAGATCGCGCGCCGCGTGCAGAGCATCGTCAAGCGCGAAGTCGAAAGGGAGTGAACGAACATGATCGTCAAGCGCGACCCCGACCTCTGCGTCGTCACGTGTGCCCTCTCCGGGGTGCTCGCGAACCGCAGCCAGTGCCCGCACATCCCGTACACGCCCGTCGAGATCGCCGAGGAGGCCAGGCGTGCCTACGACTCGGGCGCGGCCGTGGTGCACATCCACGCGCGCAACGACGACGGGACGCCCACCTTCAGCCCGGCCACGTTCGCCCGCATCAAGGAGGAGACGCGCAAGCGCTGCCCCATCATCCTCAACTTCTCGACCGGGACGATCGTCGACGACGTGAGCGAGCAGTGCGCCTACGTGCGCGAGAGCCGGCCCGAGATCGCCGCCCTCAACATGGGCACGATGAACTACTCGAAGTACTCCGAGAAGCGGAAGACCTTCGTCTTCGACATGGTCTTCCCGAACACCTACGGCAAGATCACGGAGCTCATCTCGACGATGAACGAGGCGGGCGTGAAGCCCGAGCTCGAGTGCTTCGACTCGGGGCACACGCACGGCATCTGGCCGCTCGTCGACATGGGCCTTCTGAAGCCGCCGCTCCAGTTCTCCTTCATCGTCAACGTCCTCGGCGGCATCCCGCCCACGGTGGAGAGCCTCCAGCTCCAGAAGCAGATCGCCCTCGGGCTCGCGCCCGGCAGCGAGTGGGAGGTCATCGGCATCAGCAAGTGCCAGTGGCGGATGCTGGCGACCGCGCTCGTCCTCGGCGGCAACGTGCGCGTCGGCCTCGAGGACAACTTCTACCTGCCCGACGACACGACGATGGCCAAGAGCAACGGCGAGCTCGTCGAGGTCGCCGTCCGCATGGTGCGCGACTGCGGGCGCACCCCCGCGACCGTCGCGCAGGCGCGCGAGATCCTCGGGCTCGGCACGGGCGCCGCGGCCGCGGCCCCGGTCCAGGGCGCCGTTCCGGTCCCCGTCGCGAGCGCGTGACATGCGCGACTACGGCAAGATCAAGGTGGCGCGCGAGGGCGGGGTCGAGACGATCGCCCTCGCGTACCCCGAGCGGCGCAACGCCATCGGCCCGCGCATGGCCAACGAGCTCCTCTGGGCGCTCGAGGACGCGCGCGCGGCGGACGACGTGCGGTCGATCGTGCTGACGGGGGAGGGGAAGGCGTTCTGCACGGGCGGCGACTTCGCCGAGATGACGTCCGGCGCGGTCGGCTCGGCGCTGGCGCACAAGGGCGACTACGCGGATCTCCTGCTCTCGCTGGCCAACTCGGACAAGCCGGTCGTCGCGAGGGTGAACGGGCACGCCATGGGCGGGGGCCTCGGGCTCGTCGCGGCGTGCACCTTCGCCGTCGCCTCGACCGAGGCGAAGCTCGGGACGCCCGAGATCGACGTCGGCCTGTTCCCGATGATGATCATGGCCATCCTCGCGCGGCACGTCCCGCGGCGGCGCCTCGTCGAGATGATGCTCCTCGGCGAGAAGCTCGACGCCGTCGAGGCCGCGCGCCTCGGCCTCGTGAACCGCGCCGTCGCGCCGGGTGAGCTCGACGCCGAGGTGAAGAAGCTGACGGACGCCGTCGCGAGCAAGAGCCCGAGCACCGTCCGCCTCGGCCTCAGGGCCTTCGCCGACCAGGACGACCTCGACCTCGAGGCCGCGCTCCCGCTGCTCCGCGGCCGCCTCGGCGAGGTCCTCGCGACCGACGACGCGCGGGAGGGCCTCACCGCCTTCCTCGAGAAGCGAGCCCCCAGATGGACCGGGAGATGAGAAGAGCCGGCCGAGCCGGGAATCCGGGAAGCCGCAAAGCCGCAAAGCCGCAAAGCCGCAAGGGAGTGAATGATGCCCACCATGCGTGAGATGGTTGCCGACCTCGAGGCGCGGCGCGCCCGCGCTCGCGAGATGGGGGGCGCCGAGAAGATCGCGCGCCAGCACGAGCGCGGGAAGATGACCGCCCGTGAGCGGCTCGCGGCGCTGTTCGACGACGGGGTCTTCTTCGAGATCGGGATGCACGCGACGCAGATGGGCCTCGCGGCGGGGCCCGACGGCAAGGACAAGCCACCGGCCGACGGCGTGCTCACGACGTTCGGCAAGATCGACGGGCGCATGGTCTGCTGCGCCGCCTACGACTTCACCATCAAGGGCGGCAGCATCGGCTACACGGGCGAGGAGAAGGTGACGCGCCTCCGGTCGATGGCGCTCAAGGGCCGCTGGCCCATCGTGTGGCTCATCGACTCCGCGGGTGCGCGCATCGACCCCGGGTCGAGCCACCCGGACATGATCTCGCTCTTCGCCGGGACGGGGCACCTCTTTCGCGAGCAGGTCGTCATGAGCGGCGTCGTGCCGCAGGTGGCCGCGATGGTCGGCCCGGGGGCTGCCGGCACGGCGTACATCCCCGGCCTCGCCGACTACGTGCCCATGGTGAAGGGAATCGGGTCGCTCGCCCTGGGCGGCCCCCCGCTCGTCAAGGCGGTGACCGGGCAGGAGATCGGCGAGCAGGAGCTCGGCGGGTCGAAGATTCACTCGGAGGTGAGCGGCGTCGGCGACGGAGAGTTCGAGAACGACGCGGCGTGCCTCGCCGCCGTGAAGAAGTACCTCTCCTACCTCCCGTCCAACTGCGACGAGCCCCCGCCCGACGTGCCGTGCACCGATCCCGTCGACCGGCGCGACGAGGCGCTCCTCGATCTGCTGCCCGAGACGGCCCGCAAGCCGTACGACATGTACAAGCTCCTGCGCGCCGTGGTCGACCACGGCGAGATCTTCGACGTGAAGCCCCGCTTCGCGCGCAGCATCATCACGTGCTTCGCGCGCATCGGCGGTCGCAGCGTCGGCGTGCTCGCCAACCAGCCGATGCACCTCGGCGGCATCCTCGACAACGACTCGGCCGACAAGGCGGCGCACTTCATCCAGATCTGCGACGCCTTCAACGTGCCGCTCGTCTTCTTCCAGGACGTCCCCGGCTTCATGGTCGGCTCGAAGGTCGAGCACGCGGGGATCATCCGCCACGGCGCGAAGATGCTGCACGTCATGAGCGCGGCGACGGTGCCCAAGCTCACCGTCGTCGTCCGCAAGGCCTACGGTGCGGGCTACTACGTCATGTGCGGGCGCGCCTACGAGCCGGACCTGCTCGTCAGCTGGCCGACCGGCGAGATCAGCGTGATGGGCGCCGAGGGCATGGTCGGCATCGCCGCCCGCAAGCTCTTCGGCGCCGCCGAGCCGCCGCCCGAGGTGAAGAAGAACATCGTCGAGATGATCCAGAAGAACATCGACGTCTACAAGAGCGCGGGCTGGGGGCTGGTGGACGACGTGATCGACCCGCGGGACACGAGGAAGGTGCTCGCGTGGGGCCTGGAGCTCGCGACGCACAAGAAGGTCGAGAGGCCGGGGAAGAAGAGGGGCGTCATCCCGGTGTGAGGAGGAGCCGAGCGCGAGGAGGCGGTGCTCGTGCCCGAGGAGGTACTGGCGCCCGCGCCCGCGCTCGCCCTTGCCCTCAGATCCGCGTGATCAGCGGACCCGCGACGGCGGTTCTCGGGGTCGCCCGGCGACGCTCGGTGACCTCGGCGCAGTCGCCGCCCTCGAATGCGACGACGACGCGGTGGGGGAGCCCGTGGGCTGCGAAGCGGCTGAGGAGGGCCGCCGCGCCGAAGCGGAGGGAATGGGCCACGGCGACGCGGGCCGGGCCGTGGAGCTCGGCGGCGGCGCGCGCGAGCGCGTCGAGCGATGCGCTGACGAGAGAAGGGGCGTCGGGGACCCAGCCCGGCTCGGCGAGCCAGCGATTGCGCGGGTCGAAGCCGCGGGCGCCCGCGAGGTGGTAGCCGGTGAAGCCCGCGTCGCCGTCCGAGATGCCGTCGAAGATCCCGAAGACGAGCGTGTCGACCTCGCCGGGGGCCGCGGCCGTCAGCTCGCGCACGCGGCGCACGAGGCCGGGGAGCTCGAGGTCCAGATCGAGCCCGCCGATCCGCTGCACGCCCCCCCGGCCGACCGCTCGCTGCGCCCGCACGCAGATGGTCCGCCAGCCCACGGTCGCGCCGCGCGCCGTTCGCGCGATGGCGATCGCGTCCTGGAGGAGGGCATCGGCGCCGGGGAAGGGCAGCACGTGAGGGGGCCGCACCCTACTCCACACGACGGGAGAGCGCACCCCGCCCACGCGCGAGGGATCGCCCGCGACTCAGCGACGCGAAGGCGGTGGAGCGGCGAGCGAGGAGGGCGCCGGCGGGAGCCCGGGGGGTGAGGATGCCGCGGGCGGGGGGGAGCCGGGCGCCGGCCCCGGCGGAGGGGCGCCGGGGATCGGCTCGAGATGGGGCCGCCGGAGCTGCGGGGGTTTGGCTCCCTGGTGGAGCCGGAGGAGGGTCGGCGTGGTGGCGACCACCTCACCGTCGAAGGTCTTGATGGCGATGTCCGCCCCGGAGGCCTTGCGCGTGTCGAGCGCGGGGCGGATGACGAGCAGCCCCGGGTCGTCGAAGACGTGGCCGCTGCAGTAGTCGCCGAGGAGCACTGCCAGGTCCTGCGCGCCGCCGGAGTGGACGGTCGTGAAGAGCTCGCGCATCGCCGCGACCGGCATCAGCGGCCAGCGGCAGTTCTCGACGGCTCTCGGTGCGGCGACCTCGAAGCGGAGCGTCTCCGGGCGGAAACGAAGGGTGACCGGGCGCTTGCCCTGGTTGCGGAGCGTGACGTCGATCGAGATGCCACCGGGAGAGCCGGCGTCGATCGAGGCCGGGCCGCGGATGGTGAGCTTGACCGGATCGGGGTCGTCGGGGCGTCGATCGCCGAAGGAGGTGAGGGGGACGGTCGGGTCGTCGGGGACGCCGATGGGCTCCGCCCGGAGGGCCTTGACCGGGGCGAGCACCGGCTCGACGCCGTCGATCGACTGCACGACGAAGGGCGCGCGGGCCTTGTTGCCCCCCGTCCAGCCGAGGTGGGCGACGACGGACGCGCCCGCCCCTAGCGCATCGGACAGGTGCCCCCCGAAGCAGTAGAGGCGCGGGTCGAAGGTCTCGGCGTAGGAGCGGCTGGGCGGAAGCACGAGCGCCGAGTCCGCGTCGTCGGCGGGGCGCATGTCGGCGGGGAGCTCGCACCGCACGGCCTTCGTCGCGCTCCGTGGCGTGACCTCGAGGACGAGGAGGCGCGCGTCGGCGACGAGGCGCACGGGGACCTCGCCCGCGTTCGTGACGCGCATCGTCCACGGGCCCGAGCGCGTCGGCGCCTCGACGGCGAGCGTCACGTCCGGGACCGGCCCGGCAGGAGGGGCTTCCTTCTTCGGTGCGGGCCGCCAGTGGACCGCGGCAGCCGGTTTGGGCGTCGCCGGCGCGGCCGGGGCGGCCGGTGCGGCGGGCCTGGGCGCTCCGGGTGCCCGCGGCGGCGCGAGCCTCGGCATCGCGACCTGGGCTCGGGAACCGCCCGCGACGAGCAGTGCCGCGGTCGTGACGAGGAGCGCGGCTGCCGTCTTCACGTGCGCTTCGCCTTCACGAGCTGGGCCACCGGCACGTTGCCTACCACGTTGCGGAGGCGCTGCACCTGCTGCTCGCTCACCTTGCCACGGACCTCGACGCGCGCGTGGTCCTTCGCCCGCACGATGCGGAGCGTGGCGCTCCGGACGCGCGGCCGCGCCACGACGTCACGCAGGTCGCCGAGCACGCGCGGCGAGAGGCCGCCGCGCACGATCTCGAGCTTGCCGTCCCGGACCTCGGCCACTGCGATGGTCACGGCGCTGCGCGCGCTCGCCCAGACGAGGGCGAGCAAGAACGCGACGCCGAGCGCGCAGGCCACCAGCACGGGCATGGTTCACCCCCGCAGAGTCTCGAGGAGCTCCAGGTCGGGAATCGCGATGGCGAAGCGCGTGCGCACGACGCCGACGTCGATGTCCTCGAGCAGCTTGCAGATGGCGATGCCGTCGTAGAGCGCGACCGGCGGAGCGCCGGGGGCGGCCGCCTCCTCGCGCGCGCCGGAGAGGCACTGCCCGGTCGTCATGAGCCAGCCGGCGCTCGCAGGGCCATAGTGATGGAGCGCGCCGCGCAGGTCGGTCACGCGCTCGCGCCCGATCTCGCGGCCGTCCTTCCGGACGACGAGGGCGGTCGGGATCGCGTCGCCGCCGGTCTTGTGGAGAGCTGCGAAGTGCGCCTCGCCGCCCGGGGAGCCGGCGCGGCGGACGGCCTTGACGTTGGTCATGCCCACGCGCTCCAGCGCGACGAGCACGAGCTCGATGAACGCGTGCCCCGGGAGCTCCTGGAGCTTGCGGAGCATCGCGCGGCGCGAGGCCTCGCGGTAGCGGTCGACCGCGGCGACGACCTCCTGCTCGAGGCGAGGAAGCTCGCCGCCGAGTGACCAGTCGGTGAGCGCGACCCGCCCGCCGCTGGCGAACCGGAAGCGCGCGCGCTGGCCGTTGCCGGAGCGGCGCAGGTTGTCGGCGCGCATCGACGCCGTCGCCTGCGTGGTGGCGAGAATGGGATCGCCCTGGAGGCGCCCCCGGCGCATCAGCGCGTCGGCCACCGTGCGGCCGGGGACGGGCCCGGCGTTGCGGTCGAACGACGCGAGGACGATGGCGGCGGCGTCGGCGAGCTCGCGACCGGCGAGCTCGTCGCCCTCGGCGAGCGGGATCTCGATGCCGGTCGGCTGCCCGCCGGCCATGATCTGCTGGCGGTCGCGCACGACGGGCCGCGCCGGGACGAAGCCCTCGCGCGGCTCGCCGGCGCCGTTCTCCCCGTCGACGGAGACGATGGGCATGGGCTGGATCGGCGCGCCGTCGAGGCGGGGCTGGGAGGCGTCCGGGCGCGGTGCACCCTGGAAGCGCGGCTCGCCCGCGACGTCACCCTGGCCGCCACGGCCACGACGACGGCGGCGGCGGCGACGGCGGTTCCCCTCGCCGCCGGGCTGCTGGGCCCCCGCGCTGCCCGCGCCGGCCGCGCTCGCGCCCGGCTGCGAAAGCGGCGCGAGGATCGGCTGGTCGTCGTCGTCCTCGTCGTCGAAGAACTCGGCCCCGCTGGCCGCGAGATCCGCGCGCAGCGCCTCGTCGCCGGAGACGGGCGTGTTCCGATCGCCCCCGCCGTCCTCGTCGTCGTCCTGGCTGGCCGACTGCTTCTCCTCGGCGCCGCGGAGGGCGGCCTCGATCTCGAGAGCGTTGACCTCGACGTTGCCCTCGTCGGCCTGGTCGCGAGCCTCGTCGGTCTCGGCGGGTGTCTCGGGCCGGGCCGACGCACTGCCGCGCTTGCCCTTCTTGCCCTCCCACTCGCGCAGCGCGAAGACGCCCGGCTTCACCTTCACGATGGGGACGCCCTTGTCGTCCTTCTTGATGGCCGACGTGAGCCGGTGGCTCATCGTGACCTCGGGAGTCTTGCCGACGTGGGAGAGCAGGTTCTTCGCGATGGCGAGCTCCGTGATCTCCTTGTAGTGCATGGGCTTGCCGGCGATGCGGAGGACCTCCGCGGCAGCTTCGATGAACGTCATGGTGTCTTTTCGTTCGACCCCCGGGGGGCCCCTCTTTGAGGACGCACCGCGAGCACCCTCATGGCCTCGCCGGTCGCCCTGCTGTCACTTCTCTCGTCGCGCCGGCACTGGCCGCGCGCCGATGAACGGAGCCGCGGGCCACACACTGCGCGTTTGAACGGTGACTTAGCCCGGGTCGGGCCGTACGTCAATGCGAGGCGGCAGGAGCGGGCGGGGAGGCGGGCGCGGCGGCCCCGGCCGGGGGAACCTCGGTCGAACCGGTCCCGGTCCCGGTCGCAGTCCCGTTGCCGTTGCCGTTGGCACCGCCGCTGCCGGTGCTCGGTTTGGTCTGCTCGAGCATCTCCCTCAGGCGCTTCTCGCGCGCGGCGTCGTCGCCGGTGGGACCGCCCTTGCCGACGTCGAACGTGAGCATGGGCAGGGCGCCCGCGTTGTACGACGGGAGCTTGCCGTCCCAGCGCTCGAGCGCGCGGTACTGGAGGACCGAGGGGCTCATCGAGAGGCGGATGATCTCGTTGGCCTGGGCCTGCGCGCGGGCGTTGATGAGGAGCGCGTCGGCGTCTCCCTGGGCCTTCTGGCGCGCGGCCTCGGCGCCGCCGTGCGCCTGGGTGATGGCCTGGGTGGCCTCGGCTTCGACCTGCGCGACGCGGTTGTGGCTCTGGATGGCGTTCTGCGTGGCCTCCATCGCGCGGTTGATCGCGTCCGAGACGTTCTGCGGCAGGCGAAGCGTCCCGTTGATCGTGAGCTGGTCGATGATGATGCCGTCCTTGCCGAAGACGTCGCGGCACTTCTGCGTGACCTCGGCGAGCATCTTGCTCTTGCCGGCGCCGTAGATGTCCTGGACGGCGAGCTTGGACGCGACGTCGTTGAAGGCCTCGCGCACGGTGTTGTGCATGTACCCGTCCGAGAGCTTCTCGAGGTCGTTCAGGCGGAAGCGCCCGTAGAGCTTCGGTGCGAGCGTGGGGTCGATGTGGAAGCTCAGGCCGATGTCGGCGTTGACGTTCACGCCCTCGGACGAGCTGAAGGTGATCGACTCGTCGTAGGCCTTGCCCTCGTGCGCCGACTGCGCCCAGACGACGTTCTGGACGCTCGTCGGGAACAGGATGATCTGCTCGGTGAGCGGGTTGAAGACCACCCAGCCGGTCACGATGGGCATGTCCTGCACGCCGCGGTCGCTGCCCGCGAGCTTCACGCGGATGCCCACGTGACCCGCGTCCACCCGCGTGGTCGTCGAACAGCCGATGTAGAAGACGCCGATCGCGACGAGCGCGACCACAGCGAGCCTGCGGATCGAGCGTGCCGCCCCCGCCGAGTCGAAGGACACGAGACGAGCCATGCGGAGAGGAGTACCAGGAAGGGCCCCAATGGTCGCGTCTCCTTGTATTCCCCGCGGCTCGTGTATTCCTCATCCTCCCGCATGAGCCTCACCCTCCGCGCCCTCGCCAACGCCGTCTGGCCCGCCGTCCGTGCCTTCAACGCCCGCTTCGAGCGGCCCTCGCCCCAGCCGGCGTGGGCGCCAGCGCCGCTGCTGAAGAGCCGCGAGCGCACGTTTCCCCCGCTCGGCTGGCCGCGCGAGACCGACTCGCTCTGCCCCGCCTGCGTGAAGGAGGCCCGGGCCGCGGTCCTCGAGGGGCGCGCGGACGTGCGGTCGCTCGTCGAGGGCAAGCCCGGCGAAGTGCGCGCCCGCATCGAGGAGCGTGACGGCGCGATCGTGATGACCAAGACGTGCGCGCGGCACGGGACCATCGACGACGTCATGTCGATGGACCCGGCGTTCACGAAGCGGATCGAGGACCTCTTCCCCGGGCGCGACTTCCGCGCGCCGGCGACGAAGCTCCGCGACCACGGCACGTCCAGCATCCTCTACGGGCGCGGCTCCGTCCTCACGGTCGACCTCACGAACCGCTGCAACATGATGTGCGACCCCTGCTTCATGGACGCCAACCAGGTCGGGTTCGTCCACGAGCTCGAGTGGCACGAGGTCCAGAAGATCCTCGACGACGCGCTCGGGGTGAAGCCGCGCCGGCAGATGAGCGTCCAGTTCTCCGGCGGGGAGCCCACGCTTTCGCCGCACTTCCTGCGCGCGGTGAAGTACGCGAAGGACGTGGGCTTCTTCTGCGTGCAGTGCGCGACCAACGGCGTGCGCTTCGCGCAGGAGCCGGAGCTCGCGGTGCAGGCGAAGGAGGCGGGCCTGCGGCTCGCGTACCTCCAGTTCGACGGCGTGGGCGAGGAGGCGAACGCGCACCGCAAGGTGGGGAACCTCTTCGACGTGAAGCTGCGCGCGATCGAGAACCTCCACGCGGCGGGCGTGGACGTGGTCCTCGTCGTGACCGTCATCAAGGGCGTGAACGACGACCAGGTCGGGCAGGTGGTGCGCTTCGCGATCGAGAACGCCGACAAGATCACGGTCGTCTCGTTCCAGCCCGTGAGCTTCACGGGCCGCGACGAGGACGTCGGCGACGAAGAGCGGCGCGCGAAGCGCTACACGCTGTCGCACCTCGCGCACGATCTCCGGGCGCAGCTCGGCGCGACCGAGCCGCTCCGCGACTGGTTCCCGCTGTCGGCGATGGGGCCCTTCGGTGACCTCACCGATCTCCTGCTCGCCGAGGGCTCCGACTGGGGCGCGCTCCACTGCGGCTGCCATCCCAACTGCGGCATCGGCACCGCGCTGCTCGTGAACAAGCGAACGCGCGCGATGGTGCCGCTCGCGGAGATGCTCGACCTCGAGGGCCTGCTCTCGGACCTGCGCGAGATCACCGACGCCGCGCAGCGGCGCACCGTGACGATCGCCGAGGTCGGGCTCGCGCTCTGTCGCCGGTTCGACGCGCGACGAGCGCCGCCCGGGTTCACTCTCGGGACGCTCCTCCGTCAGTTCCTCAGCCAGACCGGGGCGCGCGGGGGAAGGGTGGGCGAGCACGCGTCCGACGCCGCCGAGTTCGAATGGCGCGTCCTCTTCGTCGCGGGGATGTGGTTCCAGGACCTCTTCAACTACGACTTCCGGCGCACCGAGATGTGCATCATCCCGTACGGCACGCAGGAGGGAGAGATCAGCTTCTGCGCCTACAACACCGGCGTCGGCTGGCGCCAGATCGTCGAGAAGATGCACGCGACCGCGACGGTCGCCGACTGGTACCGCGCGAACGGGCGGCACCCCGTCTACGCGAAGAACCAGCGCCTCGACCTCCCCACCGGTCGCGGCACGGTCCGGCTCCCCGTCCTCCCGTAGCCCCGTAGCGTCGTCGGCCCCCGCCCTGGCTCAGCGAACGGGCAGGGGGGCGTACTGCGCCGGAGCAGACTGCTGCACCAGGCGGGCGATGCGCTTCTCGAGCGGTGGGTGCGACCGGAAGAGACCGAGGACGCCCCCGCCGCGGATGCCGAAGGCACGCATCTGCTGAGGAAGGTGCGCCGGAGCGTTGACGTAGAGGAGGCGCTGCAGCGCGGCCGCCATCTTCTGCGGCCCGGCGAGGCGCGCGCCGCCGGCGTCGGCGCGGTACTCGCGCCAGCGGCTGAAGGCCATGACGAGGATCGTCGCGAGGATGCCGAGGACCGTCTGGAGAACGAAGACCGTGACCCAGTAGCCGAGTGAGGAGCTCGAGCACGAGGCTCAGCACGGCCATGATGGCGAGGTTCGTGAGCACGAACAACGTGACGCGCCGGAACATGCGGAGAAGCGTACGACGGCGCCGCAACCGCTGGAAGTCGGGCCGATTTGTGGCTACCCATGCTACGGATGCCGGCCGGCCATGCGCCCCGCCGCCATCGCGTTCGTCGCGCTCACGGTCGTCGTCACCGCGGCGGCGTCCTACGTCGCGTTCCTGCCGCGCTACTCCGGCACGGTGGTGTTCTGGGCGCTCGCCGGCGGGCCGACCCTCGTCCTCGCGGGGGTGGCCGCCGCGTGGGCGCGCCGCGAGGAGCTCCTGCGCGGCTGGCTCGCCCCGCGGTGGGGCGACTTCACGCGCGGAGTCGTCGGCGCGGTGCTCCTCTTCGGCATCGCATGGGCCTTCTCCCACGTCGTCGTGCCCGTGGGGTCGCATCGGGAGATCTGGCTCGTCTCGCTCTACGGGCAGATCGGCGATCCGCGCCTGCTGCAGCAGCGCGCCCCGCTCGTCGCGGCGGCCATCCTCGTCGTCACCTTCGCCGAGGAGGTCCTCTGGCGCGGCATGGTGACGCAGCTCCTCGCGGACCGGGTCGGGACGCGCACGGCGTGGATCTGGGCGGCGGTGCTCTATGCGCTCGCGTACGTCCCGACGGCGTGGTCTCTGCGAGCGTCCGGCGGGCTCGATCCGATCCTTCCCGTCGCCGCGCTCGGCGCCGCCCTCCTCTGGGGCGCCATGGCGCGCGCCTTCGGCAGCCTCACGCCGTCCATCCTGGCCCACGCGCTCTTCGACTGGGCCGTCGTGATGATGTTCCCCCTCTGGGGACCGCGGTAAGGGCGGCGCGACCGCCGTGCCCTCGTCGGCGGAGCTCCGCACACTCCTGCGGGACGCCTACCCGGCGCTGCGGGGAAGTCTCGAGACGCACCCCGAGGACGTCCCGGCGATCGTGCGCAGCCTGCGGCAGGCGAGGGATCTCCGCACGTACCGGCGCCTCGCCGCCTCCGCCGTGGGCGACCTCGGCGACCCCGCGGGCGTCCGGCGCGGCCTCCGTCGCTTCGCCGCGCGGGAGAAGCTGCGCATCGCCGCGCGCGAGCTCCTCGCGCTTCCCGGACACGACGTCGACGTGACGGCGCGCGAGCTGTCCGACCTCGCCGACGCCTGCTGCGACGTCGCGCTCGCCGAGGCCGACACCTGGGCGCGCGCGCGCTTCGGGCCGCCGGTCGACGCCGACGGGCGTCCCGCGGCCTTCGCGGTCATCGGCATGGGCAAGCTCGGGGGTCGCGAGCTCAACGCCGGCAGCGACGTCGACCTGATGCTCTTCTACGAGACCGACGAGGGGCGCGCAGGCGATCAGCCGCTTCACGAGTACTTCACGCGCGTCGCGCAGCGCTTCGTCGCGACGCTCGACGACCCGACCGACGGGGGCGTCGTCTGGCGCGTGGATCTGCGTCTCCGCCCGGAGGGGACGCGCGGTCCGCTCGTGAACGCGCTGGCGGCCGCGGAGCGCTACTACGAAGCGTGGGGCAGGACGTGGGAGCGCGCCGCGCTCGTCCGGGCGCGCCCCGTGGCCGGCGACCTCGCGTTCGGGGGGCGTCTCCTCGAGGCGCTCTCACCCTTCGTGTGGCGGCGCGCGGTCGACCCGCGCATCGCGGGCGAGATGACGGCGATGCTCGGGCGCGCTCGCGTCGAGGCGGGCGACGCGGTCGCGGACGACCTCAAGCTCGGCCCCGGCGGCATCCGCGAGGTGGAGTTCTTCGCGCAGTCCCTCCAGCTCGTGTGGGGAGGTCGCGAGCCGCGGGTGCGCACGACGAACACGATCGACGCGCTCCGGAGGCTCCGCGCGGCGGGCTTCGTGAGCGAGCGCGAGGAGGCCGAGCTCTCCGACGCGTACCTCTTCCTGCGGCGGCTCGAGCACCGCGTCCAGAACGCCACGGGCCTGCAGACGCACAGCCTGCCGCGCGACCCGGTCCTTCTCGCCGCCGTCGCGCGCTCGCTCGGATACGACGGCCCGCCTGCGCTCGCCGCCGACCTCGCGGCCGTGCGCGCCCGGGTGAGCGCGCGCTTCGTATCGCTCGGCCGGGACCCTTCGGAAGGGGACGCAGGCCTCGAGCGTCTCGCCGCCGCTCTCGACTCCGGCGAGGAGGCCGCGATCGCCGTCGCGGCCGCCGATCGCTTCGGAGCGTCGTCCTCGGGCGACCTGCCCAGGCATCTGCTCTTTCTGGCGCGCCGCCCGGACGGTCCCCTCGGCCCGGTGACTCGCGACCGAGACGGCCCCTTCGTCCGCCTGCTCGTCGACGCGCTCGCCGGGGCGGCCGATCCCGAGCAGGCGACCCGGCTCCTCGCCGCCTTCTTCGGGAGGCTCTCCACCCCGGGCGTCTACGTGCGCGCCCTCGCCGAGGACCCCCGCATGGTGCGGGCGCTCGCGTCGCTCCTCGGCGGGAGCGCGTTTCTCGGCGAGGCCCTCGTCGGCCACCCCGACCTGGCGGATCGCGTCGTCTACGCGCGCGGCGTCCCCACGCCCGACGTGGCGCGGGCACAGGTGGACGAGGAGGTGGCCGCTCTCGGCCGGAACGCCGCCGCCGACGTCGACGCGTTCGTCGGGGCGCTCCGTCGCGCCAAGCGCCGCGTGACCTTCGAGATGGGCCTCGCCGACCTCGCCGGGGACCTCGGCACGCGGGAGGTGGCGCGCGTGCTCACCGGGCTGGCTGACGCCACGCTCGACCACGCGTGCCGCTTCGCGATGCGGGAGCAAGGCCTCGGCGACGACCGGGGGCTCGCCCTCGTCGCGATGGGGAAGCTCGGAGGACGCGAGATCGGGTACGGCTCCGACCTCGACCTCTTCTTCGTCTACGAGGGCGGTGGCGAGGACGCGCCCGAGCGCTTCGCGCGCACCGCCCAGCGGGTGCTTCGCCTCGTAGGCTCGCCCCACGGCGAAGGGCCCGGCTACGAGCTCGACACGCGTCTGCGTCCCTCCGGGAGTCAGGGCCTGCTCGTCGTCTCGCTCGAGGCGTTCGCGCGCTACCAGTCGGAGCGCGCGGAGGACTGGGAGCGGCAGGCGCTCCTCAAGGCGCGGCCGTGCGCCGGGGACGCCGACCTCGGGGCGCGCGTCCTCGCGGTCGCCCACGAGGCGGCATACGAGCGCGGCGCCCCCGATGCGCCCCGGATGCACCACCTGCGCATCCGGATGCAGCGGGAGCTCACGCACGAGCGCCTCGACCGGGCCCCGCACCGCTACGACGTGAAGCTCGGACGGGGGGGCGTGGTCGACGTCGAGTTCGCCGTGCAGGCGCTCCAGATGCGGCACGGGCGTGACCCGCGCGTCCGGACCGCCGAGACGGAGGTCGCGCTCGGCGCGCTCGAGGCGTGCGGGTTGCTCGACGCGTCGCTCGGCGATCCGCTGCGCGACGGCTGGAGGTTCCTCCGGCGCCTCGAGCAGCGGCTGCGGATCCTCCACGGGACCGGGGCGACGCTCCTCGACGAGGATGCGCCGGGGCTCACCGCCCTCGCGCGACGCATGGGGATGCACGAGGCTCCACGCGTCTCCGCGGAGGTGGCCCTCTTCGAGCAGTACCGGGCCGTGACACGCGACGTTCGCTCCGCCTACCTCCGCGTGCTCGGGGTCGGGCCGGCACCGGACGGCGCGGGCCAATAGAACTCGCGCCCCGAGCGTATGATCGAGAGGATGCGTGCGACACGAGCCTCGGCCGGACCTGCGATCGTCGCCGGTCTGTCCCTCCTCGCGTCCTGCGCGCCGGCCGTCGAGCAGGCGCCCCGGTCGATCGCGGGCGTCCGGGCCGACGCCGCTGCCGCCCCCGCACCTGCCGACGATCCTCCGCCGCAGTACGTCGTCGGCGATCCCGTGCGCGCGAACGCGCTCACCGTCTTGCCGCTCGGCGACGACGCCGCGGGGATCATCCTCGAGGGCGTCCGCTTCGTCGTCCGTGGTTCCCGCGTGCGTGTGTCGAGCGACGTCGCCGACGGGCAGCAACTCCAGTCGGCCTGGCGCGTTCCGGCGCGGCTCGGCGGAGGCTTCCTCTTTCACGCGAAGGGCGCCCTCTACGCGAGCGACGCGTTCGACGGGCTGCTGCGCCCCGTCGTGTCGCTTCCCGCCGACGTTGCCGACGTGTGGTTCGGGCCCCGCGCGATCCTCGTCCGCGCCGAGTCCGGCGAGCGCTGGATGATCGAGCCCGCCACCGGCAAGCGCCTCCCGATGTCGCCGCCGGGTCTTCTCCAGATCGCCGCGCTCGACGATGGGCGCGCGATCGCGCTCGTCGAGGGCGGGCAGATCCTCGTGTCGACGGATGCGGGCGCTCACTGGGTCGCCGGCGGGTCGCCGGTGCGGTCACCTGCGAAGCGCGTCTTTCTCACGCGCGCTCCGACCACGCGCGAGGAGTCCCTCTGGGTCGAGACGCAGGGGACGGCGGCCATGGGGCTCCTCGCCGGAGGCCGGCTCGCCGCGTACGACGCGGCTCCATCGGTGGACGCCGTACCCCCCCTTCGACCCAAGCAGCCCGCGTGGCACGAGGAGGAGCCGCCGCTCCGGCGCGCGACGCGGACGGGCGCCCCGGCGCGCGACGGCGGGGCCCTCGTCGTCTCCGCG
The DNA here is from genome assembly GCA_036490515.1 of Polyangiaceae bacterium. GTDB lineage: Bacteria > Myxococcota_A > Polyangia > Polyangiales > Polyangiaceae > Palsa-1150. The sequence goes on along the minus strand of DASXDU010000011.1, from coordinate 857,655 downwards.
GGGGATCTGGTGCACGTGGACCTCGTCTCCGGCGCCGTGGAGGTGCTCGCCGCCGGCAAGTTGCCGCCGGACGCCTCCTGCGTGGCGACGCGGACACAGGAGGACGTCGTCTTCACGTGCGGCCGCGCGAGCGGGTCGGCGTTCGTGGTCGCGCACGCGCTCGAGGGCGCACCGGTCGTCGAGCAGACGTTCCCGGAGCGCGGCCGGTTCGTCGTGAGCGACGACGGGGGGATCCTGCGGACGGGGCCCTGCGACAAGGCGGCTCCCGGAGCGCACGAGGTCGCGTGCGTTCGCGTGCCCGGTGGCGGCTGGCAGCAGCTCGAGCTCGACGGCGTGGTCGAGGCGGGCGGGTCGACCCCCACGTTCGACGTCGTCCGCTGGATCCCGCGGGCGGACGGCGGGGCGGTGGCGGTGGTGGGAGCCATCGGCGGGGTCGCCAACGCGTGGGGCATTGCCGACGCTCGCACCGGCGACGTGCACGCGTGGCCCGTGGACGCGCTCACGCCGTTGATGCGCGCGGCTCTCCAGAGCGCCGACGAGTCGCGCCTCGGCGGCGTCGATCCGGCGCGCCTCGCCGACCGGGGCTGGACGGTGACGGCGCAAGGCACATTGCGCGGCTGGGCCTCGCTCGGCAACGGCGTCGGCGCCGTCGACGTCGGCATCGACGGCTCGCTCCAGACCTCGCCCTTCACGTTCGAGCGCATCGCGAGCGCCGGCCCAACCGCGCTCGCCCGGACCCGCGAGGGGCGGATCTGGCAGACGCTCGATCGCGGCGCGACCTGGGCGGAGGTCGCCGCCCCGCCGGCGGCGCGACCCGGCGGCTGGATCGACTCGCACGCGTGCTCGTCGGTGGGTTGCGACCTCGGCCAGTGGTACCGCATCGGCTGGACGCCGACGGCGCCCACGCCGCAGGTCCCTCCCGTCTCGGCGCCGCCCGCGCCTCGCGTCGAGCAATCCCCCGTGCCATCGCTCGCGTGCCGCGTCGCCGGCGACGGACGTCGCGCCGCGCTCGCCTCCGACGAGCACAGCCCGGAGGATCTCGGTCTCGGCGCGAGCAAGCTTCGCGTCGCCGACCCGAAGGGCCTCACCGATTTCCTCCGCTTGCCGTTCGCGCGCCGCATCGCAGGCGCCGTTCGCGACACGGACGCTGCCGACGCGACTGCCGCCCGCGCCATCGTCCACGGTCCGACGACGCAGCCGGGCGACGATCGCCTCGTCGTGACCGGATTCGACCACGACGCGATGGCGCTCGTCCGCCAGGTGCAGTTCGTCCCCGCGTTCGATCCTGCGGGGCCTGTGCGGCGGTCGTCCCTCGCGATGCGCGACCTGGTCGTCGCTGCGCGTGCCGCGAGCGCGGGGAATGTCTGGCACGACGATCCGGTCCCCAGCGGAGTCGTCCCGGTCACGCCCTTCGAGGGCGCTGCCCCGGACGACCTGGCGGTGCAGATCGCCGACGGAGGCGTCGCGCTGCTTCGCGCCGGGCGGACCGGGCGGTCGCGGGTTGCCTACGAGGCCGGGCGCGACGAGGAGTGGCGCATCGTGAGCGCGGCCGGCCTCGAGGGGGACGGCGCGGCGTGGCTCGAGGAGGATTCGGCGGGGCACGCGCGGGTCCTGCGCCTCGGCGCCGGGGCGGTCCCTGCGGTGGCCTTCGAGCTCGACGCGCCGCCGACGCCCGACCTCTACCCCGCGAACGTCGACGCGCTCGCGGTCGGCCCGCACGGCGAGCTCGGCGTGCTACGTGCGCCGTCGGGCAGCGAGCCCCCCTCGGCCGACGATCCCGCGCTCGTTCTCGTTCCCGGAGGCGCGCCCGCCGCGCTCGCCCCCTGGTCGACGCTCACGTCCGCCGACGATCCCGCGTGCCGCGCCGACACGGCGGGGTGGCGCGTGACGATCCAGACGATCGCGCCCTGGGTCCGCCTCACCGGCGGGGGCGAGCTCCGCGGAACGGAGGACGCGTTCATGCTGGCGCGCGTTCGCTGGAGCGCGGCGCGCGCGTGCCTCGAAGCCGTGGAGCTCCGCGCGCAGGACTTCAGCGCGAACCCGTCCGGGCAGAGCGCGCCCTCGGCGACACCGCTCGATCAGCCCGTCGAGAGCTGGGTCGTCGCCCGTTTCACCGGAGCGCCCGCCGCGGCTCGCCTGGTCGTCGTGGCCGGCGCCGAGTTCCGGCAGCCCCTGGAGTGCAAGCTCGGCGCACCCTGAATCGGCTACCGTGGGAGGCCGATGAAGCTGTGCCCGCGTTGCTCCGAGTCGTTCGCCGACGACGCCGGGTTCTGCCCCTTCGACGGCTCGGAGCTCGCCCGCAACTCCGATCCTCTCGTCGGGCGGACCCTCGCCGCGCGCTACCGCCTCGTCCGGCCTCTCGGCAGCGGAGGCATGGCGCTCGTGTACCTCGCACGGCACGTGATGATCGACCGGCTCTCGGCGATCAAGGTCCTGCGGCGCGACCTCGGCATGAGCGCGGCGCACCGCGAGCGCTTCCTCCGCGAGGCGCGCGCGGTCAACCGGATCAATCATCCGAACATCGTCGAGATCACCGACCTCGGCGAGAGCGACGGCCTCGTGTTCCTCGTCATGGAGTTCGTCGAGGGCGAGTCGCTCCTCGCGGCCCTTCGGCGCGGGCGTTTCGCGTGGCCCCGGGCTGCGCGCATCGCGTCCCAGATCGCCTCGGCGCTCGCGCGGGCACACGAGCATGCCGTCATCCATCGCGATCTGAAGCCCGAGAACGTCCTCGTGACCGAGCGCGACGGCGAGGACTTCGTGAAGCTGACCGACTTCGGCATCGCCAAGATCCTCGACGCTCCGGCCATCACGTTCAGCGAGCAGCGCTTCGGGACCCCCGGCTACATCGCGCCGGAGTACCTCGAGGGTGCGCCGGCGAGCGCGCGCGGCGATCTCTACGCCCTCGGGGTCGTCTTCTACGAGATGCTCACCGGGAGCATGCCGTACCGCGGGCGCGGGGCGGAGCTGCTCACCGCGCCGCTGCACGAGGCGCCTCCGAAGCCGAGCGCTCGCGCGGAGATGCCGGCCGAGGTCGAGGAGCTCGTCCTCCGCCTCCTCGCGCGCGAGCCCGGCGAGCGGCCGCGAGACGCCTTCGCGGTGGTCGACACCCTCGCCGATCTGCTCCGTCGCCTCGCCGGCTCCGTTCGCCCCCCCGCGCCCGGCGAGGCCGAGGGCGAGGACGGGCGGCCGTCCATCGCGACGAGCGTCGAGGGGCCACCGGTCGTGTCCTCGCGGGGGCAGCTCACCGCCGAGATCGCGACGCTGCCGACCACCGAGATCGCCGCGCGGTGGCACGCGATGCTCTCCGAGTTGACTCGGCACGTGACCCGAGCGGCTCGTGACTGGGGCGACGACGACGCGGGGGTGCGCCGGGCACGCGAGCTCGCCGCCGCAGCGGGGGACCTCGTCGGAGGGCTCGAGCGTGCGAAGGCGACGGTCGCCGACCACCAGGCGCGCGTCGACCGCCTCGAGACGCACGGTCGCGGCTTCCGAGGCTCGCTGGGGCGCGCGATCGACGTCCTCTCGCGCGACCGTTCGCGCGAGAGAGCCCACCTCGACGCGGTCGCCACGCGCCGGGACGGCATCGACGCGGACGCGACCTTGCCGGGCAACGACCACCGCGCACGCGAGGCGCTCGTCTGGGAGCGTGCCGCCCTCGAGGCAGAGGCCTCGCGCGCGGAGCTCGTCCAGCAGGACCTCGGCTTCCAGATCGAGGCGCTGCAGCGACAGCTCGCCGCCCAGAACGAGCAGCTCGACGCGGAGCTCGCCGACGCGACCGGCAAGCTCGAGGGGGCGCTCTCGGCGCTGCGTCGGATGACCGGAGAGCTCGTGCGGACGATCGAGGAGGCGGCGAGCGCGGTCAGCCAGTGATCAGGAGCACGACGGCTCGCACGTCCCGTTCGCGCCCGTCGTGCAGCACACGTTCGGCTCGGCGCACGCTCCACCGGCCATGCACGCGCCGCAGCTCTTCGCGTTGCAGCTTCCGAAGCAGACACCCCCGTCGGGGCAGCACTTGCCGCCGACCGGGGGCGCATTGCCGTAGCAGTAGCCGCCGTCGGTGGGCGCGAGCGCGTCGGCGCCTGCGTCGGCGCCCGTCTCGGAGACCGGCTCCTCCAGGGCGTCCTGCGTCGCGGCGTCCTCCGCGGTCACGTCAGGCTCCTCGACGTCGGCGCCGCCGGCCTCGACGGACGCGTCGACCCCGTAGAACTGCACCGCGGGTACGCTGCACCCCGCGAGGATCACCGCACCCGGGACGAGGAGGAACCGCCTCATCGTCCGAGCGTCCCGCCGACGAGGATCCCGCCCCCGGTGCCCGTGACGGCCGGAGTGACCCGCACGCCGCCGCCGTGCGAGCTCGCCACCCACCACACCCCGAGCGCGCCGGCGACGACGGCGCCCGCAGCGAGGCCGATGCCGAGCGGCCCCTCGACGAGCGCCGCGTTCCGGGCGGTGTCGACCTCGTCGCTGCGCGATTGCGGGCACGAGAGCGCGCCCCCGCCTCCCGCGCCCTGGCAGTCGCGGTTCAGCGTCGCGAGGTTGCTCGCGCGGAGCGCGAAGGAGGTGATGGCGCCGGCTGCGAGCACGCCGCCGACGGCGAAGGCCACCCAGGCCGACGCCGGAGCGCCGCCCGACTCGCCGAGCGCGGGGGGCGGGGGAGGGGGCGGCGCAGGCCCCGTCGACGGCTCCGGTGGCGACGGAGGGAGCCGTTCGAGGGTCACGGCGATCGACACGCGTCCGCCCTCGGGCAAGGTCACGCCCGTACGGAACGGCGCGTCACCCGTCGCCGTCGCCGTGATCGTGTGCAGCCCCGGGTCGAGGACGAGACCGTCGTGCATGCCGCCCGGGTCGACCGGAGAGTCGTCGACGCGAACCTGCGTGCCCGCGGGGGCGTCCGCGGGGAGGACCACGACGAGGCGCGGGAGCACCCGGTCGATGTCGGACGCCCGCGCCGACGCCGCGCGCACCACCTCGGCCGCCCCGTGTTCCCCGGCGCCCAGCCGCTCCGCAGCCTGGTAGTTGGCGAGGGCGTCGGCCCTCTTGCCGAGCGCCTCGAGGCAGCTCGCGATGCGGTAGCGCACGTTCGCCGTGTCCTTCACCGCGTCGATGCGGCGGAACTTCTCGAGCGCCGTGTCGAACCGCTTCGCGTCCTGGTCGGCGACCGCGTCGGCGAAGAGCCTGCGGGCCGCGGCCAGGTCGTCGTCCGACTGCGCGCGCGCCTTCGCCGCATGCAGCACGATCGCCGACACGGCAGCCGCGAGCACGGCCCCCCTTCGGATCGACCGCGCATCCCGCATTCGCGCGAAGCTTACCACCGCAGTTCGCGCTCCGGAGCTGGTAGGATGAATGCTCGATGGGGAGCGAGGAGTCTCGCGGCGGCACGGAGGTCAACACCGGCATCCGCATGCGGACGCTGACCTCCGTCCCCACCCTCGTGGCCACCGCGGGGCCGGGCGCCGGGCGGGCGCTCGCCATGTCGAGCACCCTCGCCACCGTCGGGCGGCACGCGACCAACGACCTCGTTCTCCTCGACCCGCAGGTCAGCGGCGTCCACCTCGAGCTGCGCCGCGCAGGCGAACGCGTGCACGTCCGGGACGCGGGCAGCACGAACGGCACGTGGCTCGGAGCCCATCGCATCACCGAGATCGAGCTCGCCCCGGGCGGCGAGATCGTCGTCGGTGGGACGACGCTGCGGGTGGGCCTCGACAACCAGTCGTCGACGGCCGTCGTCAGCATGCAGAGCACGTTCGGGGAGCTGGTCGGCCAGTCGACCGAGATGCGCGAGCTCTTCGCGACGCTCGATCGCGTCGCCCAGAAGAACCTCGCGGTCCTCGTGCAGGGCGAGACGGGCACCGGCAAGGAGGAGGTGGCCCGCGCCCTTCACTCGCGCAGCCCGCGCGCGAGCCGCCCGTTCGTCGTCATCGACGCGACCGCGTTGCCGCAGTCGCTCGCGGAGTCGCTCCTCTTCGGCCACGAGAAGGGTGCCTTCACCGGCGCCGACCAGCGCCGCGTCGGCTTCTTCGAGGCCGCCGACGGTGGGACGGTCTTCATCGACGAGATCGGCGAGCTCCCGGCGTCGCTGCAGGCCAAGTTCCTGCGCGTCCTCGAGCGGCAGGAGGTCGTGCGCGTCGGGGGGAACGCCCCCATCCGCATCGACGTGCGCGTCATCTCGGCCACGCATCGCGATCTTCGCCACGAGATCGACGCGGGCCGCTTCCGCGAGGACCTCTACTATCGCCTCGCGCAGGTGCGCGTGATGCTGCCGCCGCTGCGCGACAGGACCGAGGACATCCCGATCCTCTGCCAGAAGCTCCTCACGTCCCTGCCGGGGGAGCGCGACGTCCCGGTGCTCATCGAGCAGGGCGCGCTCGACTTCCTCGCGACGCAGCCCTGGCCGGGCAACGTGCGCGAGCTGCGCAACGTCCTCGCGCGCGCCGCGGCGATGGCGCAGGACGGCCTGGTTCGCAGGCAGGACGTGGCGGGCGAGGGGTTCGGCTTCCGCGGCACGCGGCAGGAGCGCGAGGCGCTCGACGTGTCGGGCACGTTCGCGCGCGCGAAGGACCACGCGATCGAGCGATTCGAGAGCGCGTACCTGGCGGCGCTGATGAAGCGCTGCGGGGGCAACCTGTCGCAGGCCGCACGCGAGGCCGACCTCGCGCGCCACCACCTTCGCGACCTGCTGAAGAAGCGCGGCCTCTACGGCGTGTCCTGGGACGAGGAGTAGGCGTCAGCCCCGGCGCAGCAGGCCGCCGAGGGCGCGGGCGCGCGGTGCGGGGTCGTTGTCCCGGAGGAACCGGAGGTTCGCCGCGTTGATGATGGCGTGCGCGACGACGGGCCCCGCGAGGCTCCCCGTCGCGACGAAGACGCCCCCGAAGACGAACCCCATCACGGTCGCCCACGCCATCCACCCCCAGCGCGCTGGCCCGCGGATCTGGTGGAGCGCGCCGAACGCGAGCGACGAGACGACGACCCCGAGGAGGGGAACGAGCAGCCCGCGGAAGAGGAGCTCCTCGCCTGCCGCGCTCGCGATCGCGATCGCCAGGAGCGACGCGTCGCCCGCGCCGTGCACGGCGGGCCGGAGCGCCGCGTGGAGCGAGCGTGCCCACGCGGAGCGCCGCACCATCACGCGCGACACGACGACCGTGGTCGACCCGATGCAGACGCCGAGGCCCAGGCTGACGAGCACCGCCGCCGGCCCGCTCGTACCGAGCCACGCACCCTCGAACGCGACGGGATCGTGCCCGAGCCAGAGCGAGAGCCCCGCGCCGAGCGTCGCGACCGCGGCGTACGCGCCGAGCAGCGTCACGACCCGGCGCCGTCGCCCGGGCACACCGCGGTCCTCGTCTCCAGCTCCGAGCCGCTGCGCCTGCACACCCAGCGCCGCCATCGCGCGCCGAATGTACTCCGGCCCCGCGGGCGCCACCATGGCGACGAGCCGCGGGCCGGGCGGCCGCGGGGCCACTCGGCCGGGGTGCCGGCGGGAGGGTCCGGCTATCGCAACCCGCGCGAAGGACGCGGTCGTAGGCCGCTGAATCTGTTAGAGTTCACCCTCGCGGCACGCCCGAGCATGACGATGTCGATGACCACCGCCCCCGACGAACGACCGCGGGTCCTCATCGTCGACGACGAGAAGTTCATACGGGACATCCTCGCGGACTTCCTCGGGATGGAGGGGTACATCGTCCGCACCGCCGAGGACGGGGCCGCCGCGCTCCAGGAGCTCGGCAACGCGCACTACGACCTCATCATCAGCGACCTCAAGATGCCCCGGATGGGCGGCATCGAGCTCCTCGACGCCATCGGCACGGCCGCCCCCAACGCGCTCACCGTCATCATGACGGGCTTCGGCACCGTCGAGACGGCGATCGACGCGATGAAGCGCGGCGCCTACGACTACATCCTCAAGCCGTTCAAGGTCGAAGAGGTCATCCGCGTCGTGCAGCGCGGCCTCGAGAAGCAGCGCCTCTCGGCCGAGAACATGCGCCTTCGCGAGGCCGTCTCGCTCTACACGGTGAGCGAGGCGATCGCCGCGAGCCTGTCGCTCGACGAGGTGCTGGCGACCATCGGCGACACGGCCGTCCACGAGCTGAAGGGCGACCTCGTCTCCACGTGGCTCGACGACGGCGAGGGCGGCTACTTCGAGCGCCAGCGGCTCCTCCAGCCGCGCGCGAACGACTCGTCGCTGCCGCCGCCCGCCGAGGCGCGCGTCTCCGAGCTCCCGCCGTCCGGCGAGCGCCACGCCATCTCGATCACCGACGCCGAGGGCATGCCCCGCATCGGCTCGGAGTACGGCGTGCTCGCGCCCCAGGCGTTCATCGACCACTACGCCGCGTACTCCGGCCTCCTCGAGCAGGGGACCAAGGGCGCGCGCTTCTTCGCGACGCCTCCGTCGGCGCCGCTGGCGTCGCTCGTGTCGGTGCCGCTGCGCATGAAGACGCGCCTCCTCGGCTGGATCGCGGTGGCGAGCTTCACGAAGCAGAAGCGCTTCAACGAGGGCAACCGCAAGCTCCTCTCGATCGTCGGCTCGCGCGCCGCGGCCGCCATCGAGAACGCGCGCCTCTACGAGGACCTGCGCGGCACCTTCCAGCAGACCATCCAGGGCCTGGCGCGCGCCATCGACAAGATGGACCGCTACACCGCCGGGCACTCCGAGCGCGTCGCCACGTACGCGACGTACCTCGCCGTCCGCCTCGGGCTGCCGGCCGACGTCGTCGAGATCGTGCGCCAGAGCGCGCTGATGCACGACATCGGCAAGATCGGCTGCGTCATGAACCTGAACAAGCCGGGCAAGCTGACGCAGGACGAGTACGAGATGTTCAAGCGCCACCCGACGTACGGCAAGGACATCCTCGACCCGATCAAGTTCCTCCACCCGCTCGTCCCCGGCGTCCACCTTCACCACGAGCGCTGGGACGGGCGGGGCTACCCGCTCGGCCTCAAGGGCAACGACGTCCCGCTCATCGCGCGCATCATCGCCGTCGCCGACACCTACGACGCGATGACGAGCGACCGCGCCTACCGCCGCGCCCTGCCGCACGAGGTCGCAGTCGGCGAGATCGAGCGCTGCAGCGCGACGCAGTTCGATCCGGAGATCGCCCACTCGTTCAACGTCGGCCTCGACGACTTCCGCGACGAGCAGTCCACCAAGGGCCACAAGATCCCCGACTGAGCGACCCGAAGGGGCCGCCCTGACGGGCGCCTGGCGAGCTGCTATAACGCGCCATGTTTGACGAGAAGCCCCGCGAGTGCCTGACGTTCGACGACGTCCTGCTCGCCCCGTCCTACAGCGAGGTCCTGCCCAAGGACGTCGACGTGAAGACCCGCCTCTGCCGCGGGCTCGACCTGAACATCCCCATCCTCAGCGCCGCCATGGACTCGGTGACCGAGTCGCGCACCGCCATCACGATGGCGCGCGAGGGCGGCATCGGCATCCTGCACAAGAACCTGCCCATCGAGGCCCAGGCCCGCGAGGTGGAGCGCGTGAAGCGCGCCGAGAGCGGGATGATCCTCGGGCCGGTCACGGCGCGTCCTTCCCAGTCGCTCCGCTCCGCGCTCGAGGTCATGCGCGAGCACGACATCAGCGGCGTCCCCATCACCGAGGGCGATCGCCCCGTCGGCATCCTCACGGCGCGCGACATCCGCTTCGAGCAGAACCTCGACCAGCCCGTCAGCGCGCTCATGACGAAGGAGCTCGTGACCGTGCCCCCCGGCGTGAGCGTCGACGAGGCGAAGCGCCTGCTCCACAAGCACCGCATCGAGAAGCTCCTCGTCGTCGACGGCCAGGGCAAGCTCGTCGGGCTCATCACGATCAAGGACATCCTCCAGGCCGACAAGTACCCGCAGGCGAACAAGGACGAGCAGCGGCGCCTGCGCGTCGGCGCCGCCATCGGCCCGGGCCCCGATCGCCACGAGCGAACGGCGGCGCTCGTCGCGGCGGGCGTCGACGTCATCGTCGTCGACACCGCGCACGGGCACTCGAAGGGCGTCATCGACGCCGTCCGGGCCACGAAGAAGGAGTTCCCGGGCGTGAAGGTCATCGCCGGCAACGTCGCGACGGCCGAGGCGACCGAGGCGCTCATCGACGCAGGCGCCGACGGCGTGAAGGTCGGCATCGGGCCGGGCAGCATCTGCACGACGCGCGTCGTCGCCGGCGTGGGCGTCCCCCAGATCACCGCGGTGAGCGACTGCGCTCGGGTCGCGGACCGCGCCGACGTGCCGGTCATCGCCGACGGCGGGGTGAAGCACTCGGGCGACGTGACCAAGGCCATCGCCGCGGGCGCGAGCTGCGTGATGATCGGGTCGCTCTTCGCGGGCACCGACGAATCGCCGGGCGACCTCGTGCTCTACCAGGGCCGCAGCTACAAGGTGTACCGCGGCATGGGCAGCCTCGGCGCGATGAAGAAGGGGAGCCGCGACCGCTACGGGCAGGCGGGTACGGCCGACGAGAAGCTCGTGCCCGAGGGCATCGAGGGTCGCGTCCCGCACCGCGGGTCGCTCGCGAGCATCCTCTACCAGCTCGTCGGCGGCCTCCGGAGCGGCATGGGCTACACCGGCAGCAAGACGGTGCACGAGCTCCGCACGAAGGCGAAGTTCGTGCGCATCACCTCGCAGGGCCTCCGCGAGAGCCACGTGCACGACGTCATCATCACGGAAGAAGCGCCCAACTACTTCCGGAGCTGACGCCGCGAACCGGGGTCCCACGCGTTTGCCGACGTCGCCCTCGATCGAGCTTCTCTTCGTCGACGAAGACGTGGTCGTCGCAAACAAGCCGTCCGGCTTGCTGGTCCACCGCGGATGGGCCGCCGACGACGACGTGGCCCTCTTCCGCGTACGCGACCTGCTCGGCGCGCACGTTCACCCCGTGCATCGCCTCGACCGCGGCACGAGCGGCGCGCTGCTGTTCGCACGCACGCGCGAGGCGGCGTCGACGCTCGGGCAGGCATTCGAGGCGGGCCGCATCCAGAAGCGCTACCTCGCCCTGGTGAGGGGCACGCCGCCCGACGAGGGGGTGATCGATCACCCGATCCCCCGGAGCGAAGGCGGCGAGCGCGTCGCCGCCGTGACGCGCTTCCGTCGGCTCGCGAGGTCGACCGTCGATCGCTGCTCGCTCGTGCTCGCGATGCCGGAGACCGGGCGGCTGCACCAGGTGCGCCGGCACCTCCACCACGTCAGCCACCCCATCGTCGGCGACGTGAACTACGGCTCGGGGGCGATCAACCGCGAGTACCGCGCGCGCTACGGCCTGCACCGCCTCGCGCTCCACGCGTGGTCCATCGAGTTCGAGCACCCGAGCACGGGGGAGCGGACCGTCGTGGACGCGCCCGTCCCCGAGGACCTCTCGTGCGCGCTCGACGCCCTCCAGCTCTCGACGCACGCCGCCGGGGCGCCACCGGAGGCCGAGCGCCCCGCGCGCCCGCGATGCTAAGCCCTCACCGTGCGCTCCTTCACCGCCCGCTGGCTCGGCCGCATCCGGTACGCCGAGGCGCACGCACTCCAGGAGCGCCTCGTCGAGCAGCGCGTCCGCGGCGAGGTGGGCGACACGCTGCTCCTGTTGGAGCACGAGCCGGTGGTCACGCTCGGCCGCGGGGCGCACGCCGAGAACGTGCTCCTTCCGCGCGCGGAGCTCGAACGGCGCGGCGTCGACCTCGTCGAGACGGCGCGGGGAGGGGACGTCACCTACCACGCGCCGGGGCAGCTCGTGGCGTACCCCGTCTTCGATCTCCACCCCGACCGCCTCGACGTGCGTCGCTACGTGCGCGACCTCGCGCGCGTGATGATCGACCTCGCGGCGGCCTACGGCGTCGACGCCCATTTCCTCGAGGGCGACGCGAAGCTCGTCGGCGTGTGGGTCGACGAGGCGAGCCCCGGCGCGTGGCCCGGCGATCCGCGCGAGGACGGCGGCGCGACGCGGGCCGCGAAGATCGGCGCCATCGGCGTGAAGCTCTCGCGGTGGGTGACGATGCACGGGTTCGCGTTCAACGTCTCGACGGACCTCGAGGGGTTCCGCCTGATCGTGCCGTGCGGGATCACGCGCTACGGGGTCACGTCGCTCGCGGCGCTCGGCAAGGAGGCGCCGCCCGTCGAGGAGGTCGCCCGCCGGGCGGTGGACGTCTTCGAACGGGTGTTCGACGCCGCAGGCTCGTTCGCCGAGGGAGCCTCTCCGGCCGCGGATTGACCTCGTACCCGGAGTGGGTGGACGGAGCGGCGACCCGCGTCACCCGTTCGGAGGAGCGAGGGCCGCCCTCCGCCGGGCGAGAAGGCGCGCCTCCGCCTGGTTGGACGTGAGCCGTAGGGCCGCGTCGTAGGCGTCGGTGGCTTCGTGCCGGCGCCCGAGGCGGCGCAGGAGGTCGGCGCGCGTGGCGTGGAAGAGGTGGTAGCCGGTCAGCGCGAGCTCGTCGACGAGGGCGAGCGCCTCGGGGACGCGCCCTGTCTCGGCGACGGCGATGGCGCGGTTCAGCGCGACCACGGGGGTGGGCATGAGCGACAGGAGGTGGTCGTAGAGCGCGACGATCTGCGCCCAGTCCGTGTCCTCGGCGCGGGCGGCATCCGCGTGCACGGCCTGGATGGCGGCCTGGACCTGGTAAGGGCCCGGGCGGTTCTCGCGAAGACACGCCCGAACGAGCGCGTGGCCCTCGGCGACGAGGTCCGCGTCCCACTGCGTGCGGTCCTGCTCCGCGAGGACGACCATCGCGCCGTCGGCGGCCGTCCGCGCCGGGCGGCGCGACTCCACGAGGAGCAGCAGAGCCAGGAGACCGCGCGCCTCGGGCTCCTTCGGCAGGAGCGCGACCACGTGGCGCGCGAGCCGGATCGCCTCGTTCGCGAGGTCGGGTCGCCCGAGGTCTTCGCCGTCCGACGCCACGTACCCCTCGTTGAAGACGAGGTAGATGGCGGCGAGCACCCAGGTGAGCCGCGCCGGGAGCTCCTCGCCGGCGGGCACGCGGTAGGGGATGTGCGCGTCGCGGATCTTGTTCTTCGCGCGGACGAGGCGCTGCGCCATCGTCGTCTCGGGGACGAGGAAGGCGCGGGCGATCTCGTTCGTCTGCAGGCCTGCGATGAGGCGCAGGGTCAGCGCCACCTGCGCGTCGGGCGAGAGCGACGGGTGGCAGCAGGTGAACATCAGGCGGAGCTGGTCGTCGATCACGGGACCCTCGTCGGGGGTGGTGGGCTCGTCGGGCCCGTAGAGCTCTTGGCTCTCCTCGTGGCGGCGCTCGCGGGTCGATTCGCGGCGCAGGTGGTCGAGCGCGCGGCGGCTCGCGGTCGTGATGATCCAGCCGTCGGGGCTCGGGGGCAGCCCCTCGACCGGCCAGTGCGCGAGCGCCTGCACGAACGCCTCCTGCACAGCCTCCTCGGCGAGGCCCAGATCGCGGTACCGACGCGTCAGCGTGGCGACCGCGCGGCCCGAGCACTCGCGAAAGACGCGCGCGACCTCGGCTGCCTCGACGAGGACCATCGGTCGCTAGGAGGCCGGGGGCTCCTGGAACGGGCGCACCTCGACCGGCCCTCCGCACGCGACGGAGGCCTTCTTCGCCCACTCGAGGGCCGCGTCGAGGTCGGGCGCCTTGATGACCCAGAAGCCGCCGACGTGCTCCTTGGCCTCCGAGAAAGGCCCGTCGGTGAGGATGAACTGCCCGTCCTTGGCGCGGACCACCGTCGCGCTCGAGGGCGGGTGCAGCCCGCCGGCGAAGACCCACACGCCCTTCGCGCGCATCGTCTCGTTGAAGGCCGAGACGTCGGCGTACATCTTCGTCATCGCGTCCTTCGGGGGCATGGGCTGGCCTTCGACGCTGTGCACAGTGAGCAGGTACTGGTTCATGGTCGGTTCCTCGCTTTCACTCCCGAGACGAACGGCGAGGCCCCCGGATCGACAGCTCGGCCTCGATTCCGGGCGAGCTCGCCGGGGGCGCCGCCGCTCGGCCTCACGAGCGGCCTTCGGCCTTCTTCTTGAGGTCGGCGGCGAACGTGTCGAAGGACGCGTCGAACGACGGAATCATCCCCGCGAAGAGCGGAAACACCGGGCCGCCGATCTTCTCGTGCATCGAGAACGTGACGCTGCCGGGGCCCTTCGGCGTGATGCGGTAGGTCCTCGTCCCCATCGCGTCGCCCCATACGAGCCGCTCCGGCGGGTCGAACTGCTTCACGGACAGCTTGAAGGTGCGCTTGGGATCCAGCGTCGACGTGAGCCGGATGGTGTTCCCTCGCGCGATGTCGCCCTCGATCGAGACGACGGTCGAGTTCCAGCTCGGATAGTCCCGCGCGCTGGTCAGCAGGCTCCAGACGGCGTCGGCGTCGGCCGCGATGTCGACGGCGACTTCGGTCTCGCGCGAGAAGAACCGGCGGGTGGTCGTGGCTTTCATCGGCAAGCGCTCCTTCCAGAGGCGCGGGATGCGGTCGGTCAGGCGGATGGCGCAGCGCCATCCTATCGGGACCGGCCGGTGCTCGCGCTCCGTTGTGATGGGGGAGCGCACCCGTGCACCGCGGCGCGCGCCGTCACTTGGCGGGCGGCCTTCCGCCGGCGAAGGGCTGCGGCACCGGCGGCGCCACCGGGTGCGCCGCCGCGGGCGGGGGCGGGAGCTCGTGCGTCCGGAGCTCGGGCAGCGTGTCTGGCGGCGGCGGCGGCGTCCTGCGCCCGGCCCCGACCGCGGCGAGGACGAACGCGAGCAGCGCGAGGAGCAGCAGCGTGAGGAGGAGGCGGCGCTTCATCCGCTTCTCCCAGCCCTCCTCGATCGCCTTCTGCAGGCGCTCGATGCGCGAGCGCAGACCCTTGGGCGTGACCCCCCGCTCGGCCGCCAGCTCCTCCATGCGGTCCCTGGCCGGATCGTAGGTCAGGGCCCACATGACCTCGACGTCGTCGTCGGTCATCCCGATCTTCGGCGCGAGCTCCCCGACGAACCTCAGCTTCTCGCGCACCAGCGCCGCGGCCTCGGGCGTGAGCGAGCGGAGCGGCAGGATGGAGTCGACGTAGTTCGGCTGCTCGGCCGGATCGTCGCCCACGGTCGGAGCGCTGTCGCCGTCCTCCGCGCCGGTGACGGCCACGCGCTTCGCGTCGACGAAGCGCTCGCGCGTCCGCGCGTCGTGCCGGCAGTAGCTCGCGATGCGTCGCTTCACGATGCACCGCGCGAGCCCGAGGAGGCGCGGCAGCGTCGGCGGCGGATTGCGGTCGCGCCGCTCCCAGAGCGCCTCGAGGACGCCGGCGACGAGGTTGCTCTTGTCGTCGGCGGAGATGTCGAGCGGGCGCACCCGGCGCTCGAGGAAGGCGCGCACCTTCGGGCTGGAGAGGAGAGCGCGGTACTCGGCCTCGGTGGGGGACGGCGGCGACCGGGGCGACGGCGGATCGTTGTCGGGCTTCGTCCGCGGCAGGAGCGCGTCGAGCGGCGAGGTCGCGGGGGACGCGGGGGACGCGGGGGCGGGGACGAGCGGGGAGGGCAGGGCGAACGGGACGAACGAGATGGGCGGAGTGGGGATGGTGGTGGGCATGGGTCCTGGGGATGGGGTAGGGGCGGGGTCGTGGTTGCGGTGCGTCGTGGTCGTGCGGGATGGCGTGCTGGATGGGCGTGTTTGATGGGGTGATTGATGGTGCTGCGGGGTGTTGCCGGGGCCGGGGGGGAAGGGGGAATCGGGGGCCTCTACTGATCCAGTCGCCCGAGACGGCGAGATGCCCTCGGGAAAGTGAAGGGGGGGACGCTCTTTCCTCTCGGGAGGAGGACGCCGTGTGCCGTGGGTGTCCGGCCTCGCGTCCGCCCTCCAATAGAGGGGATCATTGGGAGGCCCGATTTGCCGCGGCCGATGTCGATTGCGTCGATTTCGTCCGCGGCGACAGTCTCGCGGGGCGTAACCCTGCGAAACCGCGTCGAGGCGGGGCCGTGGGCGTCGAGGTGAAGGAGCCGGAGTCGTCGCATCTATAAAGGAGAGGTAGCGAGGTCGCGATTTGCAGACGGGAATCGACCGTGGCGTGTCGATTTCGGTCGGGGGCAGGCCGGGACGGCGGATCGCCGGGCGAAGTGGGGCGTCGGGAGGGCGTCCTGGGGCGATGGCTCCCCACGTGAGGAGGTGGCCCCGTGGAGCCGGCGTCTCGGCCAGGCGAGCTGGGGCCTCGGCTCGGCGTGCCGGGCCGATGGCTCCACGAGGTGAGGCGATGGCTGCGCGTGCCATGGCGTCGGCTCGTCGAGCCAAGGCCTCAGCTCCGCTTCCCGAGGCCTTGGCTCCGCGAGCCGAGGCGGTGGCTCCGCGGGGCCATGGTGTCGGCCCGGCGGGCCAAGGCCCCGGCTCGGCTCCCCGAGGCCATGGCTCCGCGAGCCGACGTGGTGGCTCCGCGTGGCCATGGTGTCGGCCCGGCGGGCCAAGGCCTCGGCTCGGCTTCCCGAGGCCATGGCTCCGCGAGCCGAGGTGGTGGCTCCGCGCGGCCATGGTGTCGGCTCGTCGAGCCAAGGCCTCGGCTCCGCTTCCCGAGGCCCTGGCTCCGCGAGCCGAGGTGGTGGCTCCGCGCGGCCATGGTGTCGGCTCGTCGAGCCGGGGCCTCGGCTCCGCTTCCCAAGGCCTTGGCTCCGCGAGCCGAGGTGGTGGCTCCGCGCGGCCATGCTGTGGGCCCGTCGAGCCGGGGCCTCGGCTCGGCTTCCCGAGGCCTTGGCTTCGCGAGCCGAGGTGGTGGCTCCGCGGGGCCATGGTGTCGGCTCGTCGAGCCGAGGCTTCGGCTCCGCTTCCCGGGGCCTTGGCTCCACGAGCCCGGGTGGTGGCTCCGCTCGGCCATGGTGTCAGCTCGGCGAGCCAAGGCCTCGGCTCGGCTTCCCGAGGCCTTGGCTTCGCGAGCCGAGGTGGTGGCTCCGCACGGCCATGGTGTCGGCCCGTCGAGCCAAGGCCTCGGCTCGCTTCCCGAGGCCTTGGCTCCTCGAGCCGAGGTGGTGGCTCCGCGCGGCCATGGTGTCGGCAGAGACCGGGAGCCTGGATGCGGATTCCGACCCCGGACCGCCCGCCGAGGGTGAGGTGCCGCCTTCGCTGGGATGGGGTGTGAGCGGCGAACCCGGACCACCTCGGGCCTGAGGGACTGAGACCTCGGCCCCGCGTGGCCGCGGTTCGCCTCGGCGCGTCGGTCGAGTAGCTCTCCGTCAACGCCGGATCGCTCGACGTCCGCCTGGGCTACGCGGCGCGAGAGTGACGGCTCGGCGACATCGGTGCTCTCTGGTCCGGTGGGGTCGCACCGCAAATCTCCATGTGTGGATGGAGGCGCAGCCCAGCGGAGGGCTGCAGCGACGGGCTCACATGTCACGTGGCCACAGGGTCCTCAGCGTCTGTGGTCGAGGCCGGCGCGGTGGCTGTTCTTCACTCATTGACGCGCTCGGCCCGCATGCTCGGGCGCCATCCCGACAGCGGCATTGACGCATCGCCGCGCACTGCGGTCTGCTCCCTACCTCACCTATGGCCACGCTCGCGACGCCGGACGATTACTACGACCACACCCCGGAACCCGGCCACGCTCCAGGCGACATCTGGTGCGGCATGCCCTCCTATGGAGCGCTGAAACAAGAGCACGTGGCTGGCATCGTCATCACCCCGGCGTGCGACCTGCAGAACGCGAAGAGCGAGACCATCACCTATCTCCCGGTTCTTCCTTTCGCCGCATGGTTCGCCACTTTCTCGATACTCACTGAGATCCGCGGGACGACGCAAAGTGCCTGGGGGAGTCTTCAAACCCAGCATCATCTGGACCCCACCTTCAAGCTGCCTCGCCTTCCGAGCGCGGCCGACCTTGCGGAGCTGCGGAAACGATTGGAAGAGACGGGGGGGGCTGACAAATCCCCGCTGCGACCGCGCATCCTAGGGGGCATCGCGGCAATGGGGGCCATCATTGACCCCAACGGCATTGCAGCCGACTTCGACGCCTTGGCGACACTGTTCGGGGAGAAAGAATTCATCCAGCGCTGCGAGAAGCTGGTCACCAACTCCTCGCGGACCGACACTCATTTTCTCCCAGCACGCGGAAAGTGGGCGCTGGCAGACGACTCCTTTGCAGGGCACTCCCTGGCGCTTTTCCGTTATCCACTGACCGCACCGATGGACATCCTCGAGCTCGCAGGCAACCCCTCGAGTGATTGGATCGCAGCAATCGCCGAGTACGCATCGCTTCCCGCGGCCCGCTTCTTCTCGCTGCGAAAGCCGGTGCGTGTTGCGCGGCTGCGCCCGACCTTTCTCGTAGACCTTCTCTCCCGGTATACGGCATTGTACGCGCGCGTTGGCTCTCCCGATTTCCCAACGCCAGTCGTGTCGTTTATTGCGTCGGAGATCCGTGGCCGCAAAGGGACATCCTAAATGGACTATTTGGCGATACCCCAGAAGACCGCCAGTTGGCTACTCGGAAAGACCGACTTGCTCGAAGCTCTCGCCAACGATATGGCCGACTTGACTCGCAATGAGTCCCTTAGAACTGGTGTGTTAGTCCTAGGCCCCACGCGTCTCTCCGCCTCACGCGACGGTTCGGTGGTTGGTTTTTGGAACACAGATTACCTGAGCGGAACAGGAGCTGAGTCCTGGGGCGTTATCCGCCTCACCGAACCGTATGGTCTACTCTGCGAGCCAGAGCTTATTCGAGAAGTTCTCTTGCGACAGCTCCAGATTATCGATCGCCGGCTGCAGGGATTTCTTCTCGATTTCGCGTGGATGATGCGAAACGAGCAACAGGGAGTCTGGACGTGCATCGCGGGTGGCGGACGAGCTTGGAAGGACTTTCGCCTCGGCTATGTCGAAGGCGATGGGACGACGGATCACTCTGTTGTGCACGGCGTGCTCATCACGGGACCGGCGTGGGAGGACAACGCATTCCGGACGGCCACGTCTCGCGAGTTGAACGCGCTGCGCGCTCTTCTCCCGCAAGCCAACGCACTGCTGTCAGACGCTACCAAGAGACCAACGCTGGAGCATGGGGCGTCCGAGCTCGGACGTGCCATCCTCCCCAAGGATAGTCCGCTTTCCGAGACCGCGGCGTCTGGTCTCCCGGTCTCCATCCCCGAACTTCAAACCGTCGCCACCGACCGATCCTACGAGACACTGGATTGGTCATACGACGACTGGTTGAGCCGCGGCGATCGGCTGACCAGTACGCAGCGCGAGGTCATTCAAGGGGATATTCTCACGCGCCAGCCGGTGCGGATCGTTGGTGCAGCCGGGTCCGGAAAGACTCTGCTGATGATGCTCCTAAGCATCAGGCAGCTTCGTGCTGCTCAAGACAATCAACAGGACCTGCGAGCAATCTATGTTGCTCACAACTCCTCGATGCGCGACAAGACCGAGCAACGCCTGCGCGAGCTGGGAGGGGATTCGTTCCTCGCGGCAACTTCGAAGCAGCGACTTGAGGTCCGCACATTATTCGACTACGCGCGCGAGGTTCTGGGGATCTCTGATTTGCTACTGATCGACCGAGACGCGGACGCGTCCAAGCGGTATCAGCGCGAGATCGTGACCGACGCGATCAAGCGCGTATTCAGCAATCACCGCGACGCCGTCGACGCGAGCGCACTCTTCAAGCAAGTGTCAGAGGACTCCGAGAGCTTCGATAGGTTCGCCGACCTAGTCGTCGACGAGATCTCGGTAGCGATCAAGGGTCAAGGAATGACGACGTCGTCGGACAAGCGGCAATACGTGGAATCCGAGCGGCGCCTGAGTCGATTGCACGGCGTGATGCTTCAGCCAGAGCGCGAAGTTCTCTGGGAAACGTTTGTGCGGTACCAGGAGGACGTCGCGCGCGAGTTCGGGTTACTAGATGCAGACGACCTGGCATTGTCGCTACTTGGGAGGTTGAAGACGCCGCTGTGGGAACTGCGTCGCCCCTCGGAGGGGTACGATTTCGTCTTCATCGATGAGGCTCAGTTGTTCAACGAGAACGAGAAGCGGCTTTTTCCACTAATCGCTAAACGAAAAGCATATGTCCCCTTGGCGATCGCCCTGGATCAGGCACAGCAGGTGAGGAGCTTGACCTCTGCCGGGATTGGGGCGCTTGGAATTGAGGATGTGCGCAACGAGACGCTGCGCAGCGTGCACCGGTGCTCGAAGGAGATCCTTAGGCTCGCTTTTTATGTTATCCAGCACACTACGGATCTCTTCGGTGCGGACTTTCCTGACTTCACCCATGATACCGAGACACGCAGAAGCGACGCCAATCGTCCTCCCCGGATCCTGGCGTCGACGGAACAGGGCAGTGCGGCGGCTGCGGCTGCAGCCGTGGAGGCCCTGCGTCAGCGGAACCTCCGCCAGGTTGCAGTGGTGTGTTTTGCAGCGCGCTACTGGAACTCACTTCATGACGAGCTCAAGAACACTGGAACCACGTTGAAGGTGATGGAGGGGCGAGGGGAGCAACTCGCCAACCGAACCCAACCTCTTGTCGTTCTGTGCAAACCAGACGCAGTTGGGGGTCAGGAGTTCGACGCCGTCGTGTGTGTTGGTTTGGAGCAGGGTGTTGTCCCGCTAACATTTCACGAGAATGAGAGCCTTTCCAGCGCCTTGGAGCAACAGGCGCTTCGTGAGATGTACCTTGCTTTCACGAGAGCACGCAGTGAGCTGGTGATTGTGATAGGGAGAGGGGCAAGCCCGAACGCGATCCTCCAGAGCGCGGAAAAACAGCGGATCGTGGAGTTTGAACAGGCGTAGGCGGTTTGCGCAATCGATGGCGGTGAGCATTCGTCGACGGGTGCGCATCGTGCCAAGAAGGTGACTGGACTAGTCGTCGACCGGAGACGAAAGCGCTTGGTCCGACCGAACGAGGGCGGTGAAGAGGTCGTCGTCCCACTTCGGAGCGACCCCAACTCCCGCGGCGCGTTGTAGTGCGGCGCGAAGTAACGTCTGCAGGATTTCCGCGAACTGCGCCATTGTGATCGAGTCGCCGCCGGGCGAACGGAGCTGCTTCTGCGAGGGGATGCCTCCGTGCACAACCGCGCTCCGCAAGTCGTAAGCGCGCTTGAAGAACTCGAATACTTTGCGGCGCGGGTAGCCGCACTTGATGAATAAGGACGCCCGCAGTGAAAGGCGGTACCTCAGCTCGCCTCGCCCGGCCTCCCCGACGTCGTTGAGGAAGAGCGCCTCGGCGGCGATCATCAGATCGACGATCCTGTCTTCTTCCGTTGTCCTCTTGGCCGCGAATCCGAATCGACGAACAGGAAGCGCAATCCACTTTCGCCGTTGGGGATCCAGGAGGTGCCTCAACAGCTCAGTTAGCTCGGGCTCGTCGGCTGCCTTGAGGTGATAGGAAGGGGCAAGCTGGAAGGGGCGTTCCGAGGAGAGTCCTTCTGCGGTGCACGCTCTGCCTCCGAGCACTCCTGCCGACGAAATCAACATCATTGGGGCGTGAAACTCGTCGGCCTTGAGCAGTCGCAGGCACTGAATGACCGCCGTCACTGTCTCTCGAATCGGACGGACGAGTCGCTCGGCGTCTTCGAGGTTGGTGACCGCGTTCGAAGGGCCGAAGCGCGTCGGAACGTCGATGACGACCCGCAGGGCGATCACGGGCGCGATGGACCTTCTGCCGCGTGGGCTGGGCCATGGGAGGACGGCTCCCATGCTCACTGCAAGACCGATGGCCTCGCTGTCGAGAGTGGTAAGGGTCGTGCCCTCGAGGAGGTCGATGTGCGCTCGTTCCGCGGACATGGTTACAAGCGGAACCAGCACCTCCAAGGTCAGCGAAGGGCGCTCGATGTCTGTGAGGAGCGCGTCGAACGCTTCGTCGAACGCCTCCGCAATGTGGGCGGAGGCGATGCACCGCGCCGCGGCCTCGTGAAGGACCCGACCGAGGACCGTCTCGGCGCTCACGTTGTATGAGCTGAAGGCGGTACCCGCCAATCCAAGCTTCGCCGAGATGCGAGGGTCGTCCTCGATTGCCTGTACGGCCTTCGAGTACTCGCGCATGGTTTTGAGCGACGTCCAGGAACTCCTGACACAGTGCTCCCAGGGCGAAAGCTCCTTCTCCACGGCCATCCAACGCCCGTCTGGACCTGACTCCCACACTTCGGTGCCCTGGAGCTTGAGAGCCGGAGTCGAGCTCACACGGTCGCCCAGGTCGGCGTACGCGGTCTCGACGAACAGGCGTATCGCTTGTCGGCAGCTCCGTGTCACCCCTTCGCTCACTCCTTCCCCCTCTCCAGCCCCGCGATCCCTTCTCTCAGATCCAGCGACGACCAGCACTTCCTCGCCAGGTCCATTCCGTGCGGCGGGACCCCGGCGTGGACCACCTTCCTCCCCTTGGCGCCGAGGAACTCGACGGCGGGGATGAAGTCTCTGTCCGCGCTCACCAGGACGGCGACGTCCCACGCGTCCTCCCAGGCGAGGCGGATCATGTCGGTGACGATCGCCGTGTCGATGCCCTTCTCGATCATGCCCGCCTGGGGCTTGCCGCAGTGGGGGCAGTCCGTGATGACGCCGTGGCACACGGGGCACACGGGCGGGTCCTTGGGCTTGCGCTCCTTCATCACGACCTGCACGCCGGGGAAGCGGTCGATGACGCCCGCCCACTTCTTGAGGCCTCCGTCGCGGCTCGAGCGGCGCGGGTCGACGGAGATGTAGACGTGGAGGCCCTCGTACCGCAGCGGGCGTGACGCGTCGCCGGCGAGGGCGAGGGCGCCGGCCTTCTCTGTGAGCCACGGGCCGAGGCGCTTCCAGTCGAGGTTCACGTCCTTGCCGTCGCGGTGGCGCTTCACGGCGAGGTGGAAGTTCCAGAAGTCGATGAAGATGCGAACCCGCGTGGCGGCGGGCACGGAGGCAGGGGGCGGCGCGGCGGCGTCGGTCATCGGTCGACGGCGAGTGTCGTCCGGCGGGGGCGCGCGCGGCGCACAAAAAGATTCAGGGGGCGTCCGGAGACGCCCCCTGGGGGTTTGCTTGCGGGGTCGGACCGGTCGCCCGGCTCGAGGATCCCCGCGGGGTTTGCTGAGCGAGAGTGAGCCACGGGGGCCGGAGACCGTCAAGGTCCGCACGGGATTCCGCGCACTTCGGCCCCCCCGAAAATAGTCGAGGGCGTTTCGCCGACTCGGGCGACCAACCAAGTAGGAGGACCCGACGGCGGGCATGGTGCTCGTCCGGAGGGCCCTCGTGTCTCTTGCAACGGAGGTGTCTCATCTCTTCCACCAACGGGACGACGTTCCGCGATCGCTGCCGTAACGCGATCGCGGGCGTCCAGAAGGATCTCGCCAGCGTCACGAAGGTGACGCTGAACGGGGTCGACTACACGCCGACCACGCTGGTGGCGCTCCTCCAGAGCGGCATCGACGCGTTCGACGCGGCTGCAACGGCTCGAGCCGCATGGCTCGAGGCGGTGCAGAAGCAGCGCGCCCTCCTCACCCTTCTTCTGGGTGTGCTGGTCGCGCTGAAGAGCTACCTCACGAACCAGTACGGTTCGGCGGCGGTGGCAATGCAGGCCGATTTCGGCTTCGCCTCCAAGAAGAAGGTCGTCAGGACCTCGGAGTCGAAGACGGACGCGGCGAAGAAGGCCACGGCCACCAAGGCCGTGACCCATCCCAAGGTGACGAAGCAGACGACGACGGTCCTCACCGTCGTCTCCCCTGCTTCGCCGACCGCGACGGCCATGACGACGACGAACCCGACGCCCGCGGCGACCCCGCAGGCGCCGGCGACGACGAAGTCGTAGCCGCCAGGAACACCGGGGGACCCGCACGAGCACGCGGGTCCCCCGGCCGTTCCGCTTTTGTCGCGTGCTACCTTCGAGCGCGTGCCATCGGACACCTCGGATGCGGCTTTCCAGGCGCAGGTCGCGGCCGCGCGCCGACTCGGGATGGCCGGCCGTTTCCGGGCGGCCGCGCAGAGGACACGGTCCTCGCCAAGCTGGAGTGGTCGAAGCTCTCGGGAGGCTCCGAGCGCCAGCGGCGCGACGTCGCGGGCATCCTGGCGACGATCGGGTCGGCGCTCGACGTCGCCTACGTCGAGCGGTGGGTCGACGATCTCGCGCTGCGGGAAGAGTGGGCCTCGGCACGGAAGACCGCGCTGTAGCCACGAGGCACCGGATTCCACGAGCGTGCGGCCCCCCCGGCCGTTCCGCTCTTGTCTTCTCGAATCGTGCGCCTCGTGCGGGGCGAGGCGGTGGCCTGGCGATTGCCTGACGTGCGACCGCCATGATCGCTCGCCTTGCCTGCATCGCAGCCGCCCTGGTGCTGTTGTCTTGTGTGGCCATCTCCACCTCGACCTCCACGCTGCACGTGAAGCCGAGCGGGGGCCATACCCTGAGCGTCTCAGGCATCGGCGTATCCGACTACGCCATCGCCTCGGAAGAGCTTTGCGCGGCCGCCCTTCGACTGAGCGCCGCGCACGATCTGGCGTGTCCGTTCCCGTCGGTCGAGGTGAAGAGCGCCCGGGGCACGCTCGTCGCGGACGGCTGCGGTGAGCGCGCCGTGTACGTGTGCGCCTTTCGCAGCCTGCAGGCGGGAGCGGACGGCGACTACGAGTCCGGTTGCGAAATGGTCCTCGTGAACCGCTTCCCGATGTGACGAGACCCCACGTCCCGCCGTCGAGCGTCCGCATGGGCCGTCTGCACCGCTTCTCGCTCGTGGACGCGGGGGTGGGACCACTCGCCCCGTGATTGTCTAGTGCACCCCCGCGGCGAGCTCCTCGAGCTCGGTCACCTTCGCGCACACTCCGTCGAGCATTCCCCGCACGTCGACGTGCTCGCCATCCTCGACACGCTTGGAGATCATCGTGAGGGGGTACAGCAGGATCGTCGATCCCGCGTGGCGCAAGGCGGGGTCGGTCCCGTACTCGTCCTCGACGACGCACCAGTCGAGGCCCTCGATGGCCGCCACCAGACATCTTCCGAAGACGATGCCCAGGCACTGCAGCTCGTAGGTCTGCGACGGCGCGAGCAGACCGCGATCCAGGATCTCCTGGAGCACGTCGAGATCGGAGGGGTCGTTGACCACTCCCCGCCCGAGGTGGGTCTCGGCGAGCGCATCGACGATCAGCACCTGCTTCGCGATGCGGGTGATGTCCTCCTCGGCGGGTGCGCGAACGATCTGTTCGGCCATCGAGCGGAGATGATACCGCGCGGGACGCTAGCCGCCCGCTCCGAAAGGAGTCGAGTGCGTTTCGCCGCCTCGAGCGACCAATCCTGCGGGTCCCCCGGCCGTTCCGCTCTTGTCTCTCCCGCGAACGCGCCGAAACGCGATGAGCTCATCGACAGCGGCCGCCGGCTGATTCCCTCTCTACCAACGTGCGTCGCTTCAAGCGGAGCCACCTCGACCGAGCGCGGTGGGCTCGATCCGCCGTATGTGCACGCCTCCTGGAGTGAAGACCGCGAGCCGCACCTGGCTCGCGCCGAGCACAGAGGCGTCGATGTCCGTCGGCTCGCAGCCGCGTCGACGGAGCGCCACCTTGAAATGCTCGTACGACACCGTCATCACGGGAACGCCATTCGGCAGCTCGGTCGGAAAACCCTTCTGCGCCGGCAAGGCTGCGAGCTCGCGGAAGACGGTGCGGGCGGTCTCCGTCCGGCTTCCGAAGGCAACCACGATGTGTCCGAGGCGAAGCTCTTCTTTGGCGAGCAGCACTTGCACGGCGGTCGCGATCATGAGCTGCTTCTGCTCGAAAACGCGGAGGGCGAACGCCTCGTTGGCCGCCCGATCGTCGTCCTCGGCGCGACGCACGTCGACCTCGTCCTCGACTCGCATCGTGACGGCGAGCAAACCGCCCCGGACGAAGAAGAACACCCACATGTGGCCGACGCCCGGGTCCATCATCACCGGGACCGAGTAGCCGGCTTCTCGCGCGACTCTCGCGACGTCCGGCTGCGGAAGGGAGACGGCGAACGCATGATCGGGCAGCAGCTCGACGTCCTTCTTCTGCTCGCGAGCCAGGAGGCCGGCGAGCTCGCGCGCCCTCGGATCGTTGCACTCGCAGACGGCCAGCACCTCGCGCCGCCGCTCGTGGTCGGGGACCGGCATCACCAGCTTCAGGGCCTCGTGGCACGCGACGAGCATCTCGCCGGGCAACTCGTCCACGGACATTGGTGCGCGCGCCGGCGTGCCGGCTGCGGGATGGAAGTCGTCGCTCATGGGGCGATGCTAGCAACGGCGAGAGCAGCCCGGGCCCGCAGGGGAGATGTGGCCCCGTCGGCCGTAGATCCTCGTCGCCGGTGCCGTCGTTCAGGCGCACCCGAAGGAGATGCCGATGAAGCCGTCCGTGCTCGCGACTGCCATGGGAGTCCTGACCCTGCTTGCTTGCAGCAAATCCGACCCGAGCGGGTCGGCCCCCTCCGCGAGCGCAGCCAGCGCGCCAGCGAACGTCCCTCCCACCGCGACCGCGCCCGCCACGGCGGCCGCCCCGGCCGCGCCGGCGGCGCCCGCCTTCGTGCAGAAGGGCATCCCCGCCGGCAAGGTGGTCGTGGGCTACATCCAGGACGGGAAGGACCCCGACCAGTGCGCCGCCGTCACGGACGTCCCCGGCAAGAAGGACGAGTTCACGAAGGACGGCGACAAGGTCGCGCAGATGATGAAGGGCAAGGTCGTCCCGGCCTGCCCGACGACGAGCGTCGTCGGCACGTGCAACGCGGGCATGGGGATGCTCGTCAACTACTCCGGCCCGAAGTGGACGGCGGATACGGCGAAGAAGGACTGCCTGGCGCACCCGTACCAGAAGTGGGTGGACTGAGAGTCCGGGGGCGACCCCGGGACGGACGCCCGGTTGCTACGAAGGCTGCCCGTCGCCGCCCGCGTTGCCGCTCGTGCCGTCCGGCGCGGGCGGAGGCGGTCGCTGGCTGAGCGCGGCGGACACCATGCGCAGGTACATCTTCGCGCGCACGTTCTCGGGCTCGATCTCGAGCACCTTCTTCCACTGCTCGCCCGCGGCGTCGCTCTCGCCCATCGAGAGGAGCGTGACGCCGAGCTGGATGCGCGCGGGGACGTAGCTCGGGCGTGCCTGGACGGCGGCCTCGTACTGCTCGCGCGCACGCGGCAGGTCGTTCATCTCGCGGAGCAGCGTGCCGAGGCGCGTGCGGAGGTCGGCGAACTGCGGGCAGAGCGCGACGGCCTTCTCGTACTCGAGGATCGCCTCGCGCGCGAGGCCGGCGTCGGCGTACGCCTGCCCGACCTCGGCGTGCATGTTGGCGATCTTGCCGCGCGCGAACGGATCGAGGCCGTGGAGGCTCCCGCCCGGGTGGCCCTTGATGCGCGCGTACACCTGCCGCGCCGCCTCGTACTTGCCCCGGTCGTTGTAGGTGACGGCGAGGTTGAGGGCGGCCTCGGTGTAGCTCGGGTTGATCGCGAGCGCGCGCTCGAAGTGGTACTCGGCCTGCGCGAAGTTGCCGCGCGCGTGGCAGATGACGCCGAGCATGTCGTGGACGTCGGCGAGGCGGTCGTCCTTGTCGAGCACCTGCCGGAGCAGCTGCTCGGCCTTGTCGAACTCGCGCTTCTGGTAGTGCTCGCGCCCGAGGAGCAGGAGCTGCTTGGTGTGCTCGTCCATGCGCGCGTGGCCCCTATCCTCGCGAGGGTACGCCGAAAACCCCATGGCGCGGGAGCGCGAAATGATTCCACCGGCCCTTCGCGCGGGCAACGTGCGCACGCGTGCCCGCGTGACCCGCGTGACACGTGTGCGCACTGCATGCTTCCTTGCACCCGGGGCGGTCTGCCGGTAAGGGCGGAGGGGCGTGGAAGGTCCGGAGGCCGACAAGCACGAAGCCGGCGAGGCTCCCCCGTCCACGGGGCAGGAGTCTTCCGCGGACGCGCGCCCGGAGGCGCCCGCCGAGACGTCGCCCGCGGCCGAGAAGGCGCCCACGGCCGAGGCGTCTCCCGTGGTGGCGCCCGCGGTGTCTCCGGCCGAGAGCACGGGCGAGACGCCGCAGGCTTCCTCCTTCGAGCCGTCCGTCACGGTCTCGCAGCCCGAGCGCAAGCCGCGATCGCGCATCGCGCGCATCGCGCGGCTCTCGCGCCGCGTTCGCATCGCGCTCGCCTTCGTCGCCGGAGGGGCCATCGCCGCGGCGATCGGCGTCCCGCTCACCGCGAGCTCCGGCGCGCACGAGGGCTCGCGACTCGCCAGCGCGGCGACCGTCGCGGGCACCATCGCGGGCGGCGACACGGCCCCCGCCGACGAGACGTCGGCGACACCTGCGGGCAGCGTGGAGGCCGAGCCGGAGACTGCACCGCGCGCGGCCGTCTGGCGCGTTGCGCGCCTCGCCGACGATCCGGGCATCACGATGATCGACGGCGCCGTCGCCCGCCGTCCGCTGCTCACGGCGCTCGGCGCGGCGGGCCTGCCGCGGTCCGAGGCCCAGCGCGTGGTCCACTCGCTCGAGGACGTGCGGGACGTCGATCACTTCGGGCCGAAGGACACCTTCAGCGTCGCGCGCGACAAGGCGACGGGCCGCGTGGTCGCCTACGAGATCACGAGCTCGCCGACCGACGTGTGGCAAGGCAAGGAGGAGGCGCTCGGCGGCGGCTACCAGCTCCTGCCGCGCAAGCTCGATCTGCCCTCGGAGCGCGTGCGCATCCGGAAGGCGTTCGTGGTCGGCACCGATCTTCGCGCGTCGCTGACCGAGGCAGGCCTCGCGCCGGTCGAGGACGTCCTCTCGATGCTCGACGACGCGCTCGAGGGCCACGCCGAGCTCGCCGACATCCGTCCGGGCGCACGCCTCCGCCTCGTCGCCACGCAGGAGCGCGTCGACGGCGTCTTCGCGCGGTGGGCGTCGCTCGATGCGGTGGAGTACTTTCCCGCGACGGCGAATGCCCCCTCCGTGCGGGTCTACTGGGACGGCGACGAGCACGGCGAGCACGGAGGGAAGGAGAGCGGCTGGTACGACGCGAAGGGTCGGCAGCCGTACAAGGGCGGGTGGCGCGCTCCGGTCCCGGCGACCCGCATCGCGTCGCACTTCAATCCGCACCGCATGCACCCGATCCTGCACATCGTGATGCCGCACAACGGCATCGACTTCGCGGCGCCTGCCGGGGCACCCGTCTACGCGACCGCGGCGGGCACCGTCCTCAGCGTCGGCCCGGGCGGGGCCTGCGGCAACATGGTGCAGATCGCCCACGCGGGCGGCATCACCAGCGTCTACTGCCACCTCTCGCGGTTCGCGGCAGGCGTCCACGCGGGGCAGCACGTCGAGGCCCGCCAGCTCATCGCGTACGTCGGGCAGACCGGGCGCGCGACGGGGCCGCACCTCCACTTCGGAATCAAGAAGAACGGCGTCTTCGTCGACCCGCTGACCCTTCGCCTCGACGGCGTCCGCGTCATCCCGCGCTCGAAGCGCGAGGAGTTCGACCGCGCCCGCGCCCAGCTCGACGCCGAGCTCGACGCCATCCCGCTGCCTGCACAGGGAGCGGCCGGAGCGGCCGGAGCGGCTGCGGCGCCCGACGTCGAGCCGCCCGAGACGTTCTACGAAGAGCCCTGAGGGCGCTTCGACCCGTGCGGTACGTCCGCTCCGGGTGAATACTTACATTGCCCGTGCCTGGTGTGTGATGCCATGCTTGGGTTGCTGGGAATCCTTGCAAGCCGCGGAGGTGCGTGCGTGCGTAGCTGGCTTCGGTGGGCGTGTTTCGCCGCATGCGGCTTGGCCGTCGGCGTGGGATGCGGGAGCTCGGGAAGCGGAGGCGCGTTCGGGCTGAAGGACGGCGGCTCGTCGAGTGGCGCGCACGGGGACGCGTCGAGCGGCTCGAGCGGCAGCGCGAGCGGCAGCGGGGGCGACGACGAAGCGGGCGGCGACGACGCGACGACCGAGGGAGGAGGGAGCGGAAGCGGCGGTTCCTCCGACGCGTCGCTCGACATCTCGTTCCCCGACTCGTTCTTCGGGCCCGACGGAACCGGCTCGGGCAGCGGCAGTAGCGGCGGCGACTCCGGCGCGCAGTGCTCCCCGCAGGGCGTGACCTGCCAGGGCAGCGTCGCGAACACCTGCCTCGGCGGCGTCCTCACGACGCAGGACTGCTCGACCCTCACCCCGCCCGAGTCCTGCGCGAACGGCTACGGCTGCGTCGTCTGCCAGCCGGGCACGGGAAGCTGCAACGGCAGCACGGGCACCGCGTGCAACTCGCAGGGGACCGGCACGACGACCAACGTCTGCGATCCGCTCGAGGGCGAGGCGTGCGACGGATCCACGGGACTCTGCACCGGGGACTGCGCGAACGTGGGCTCGAGCTACATCGGCTGCGAGTACTACTCGGTCACGATGTCGAACAGCGCGCTCGACCAGGGGACCTTCTACTTCTCGGTGTCCCTGTCGAACACGAGCTCGACGACCACGGCGAACGTCTCGATCGTCGGGCCCAACTCGACGAACGTGACCGACACCATCGCCCCGGGCGCGCTGAAGGAGTTCCAGCTCGCGTGGACCAAGCCCCTCTCGTGCAACGGCACGTGCAACGGCGTGACCGTGGGAACGCCGTCCACCGAGCTGGTCGCCGGCGGCGCGTACCACATCCGCACGAGCGAGCCCGTGAGCGCCTACCAGTTCAACGCCCGGGACTACCAGATCGGCGGCAGCTACTCCTACACGAACGACGCCTCGCTCCTCATCCCCGTGAACGCGATGACCTCGAACTACCGCGTCGTCGGCGGCGCGACGTGGTACTTCGCCGCGGGCGGTCACCAGTATCCGGGCAACGTCGACATCGTCGGGACGGTGGCCGGCACCCAGGTGACGTACACCGCGCCCGCCGGCAACGCGATCCAGGCAGGCGGCGGCCTGGTGACGACGGGAGGCACCGTCACGCTCAACCAGGGCGACGTTCTCCAGATCGCGGCGGCGGCCAACGGGACCGCGGCGGCCTTCGGGAGCGACCAGAGCGGTGCTCTCATCAGCGCGACGCACCCGGTGGAGGTCTTCGGCGGCTCCGACTGCACGTACATGCCGACGACCGTGCCGGCGTGCGACCACATCGAGGAGATCAACTTCCCGCTGGAGACCCTGCGGTCCGACTACCTGGTCACCCTGCCGTACAACGCGAACGGCACGCCGCAGCAGTACGTCAAGATCGTCGGCACCGTCGCCGGCACGACCTTGACCTACGACCCCGCCGTCGCGGGCGCGCCGCCGACGGTCGGCGCGGGCCAGTCGATGTTCTTCAAGACGACGCAGAACTTCCGGGTCACGTCGACGCAGCCCGTCTTCGTGGGCCAGTTCATGGAGAGCGAGAACAACTTCACCGTCTCGGACACCTCGGGCGACCCGGCCATGTCGGCCGCCGTCGCCACCGCCCAGTTCCGCAGCAGCTATCAGTTCGTGGCCCCGGCCAACTACCAGCAGAACTGGGTGAACGTCATCGCCCCGACGGGCGCGGCCGTGGTCATCGACGGCGCGGCGGTCAGCGGCTTCACCGCCATCGGCGGCAGCGGGTACTCGGTGGCGCACGCGTCGCTCTGCGGCGGCAACGCGAGCGGTTGCACCGGGGTTCACAACGCCTCGAGCAGCGCCGACTTCGGCATCGAGGTCTACGGGTACGGCAGCTACACGAGCTACATGTACCCGGGCGGCTTGAACCTGACGCGCCAGTAGTTCGTTTCACCCTGGGCGAACGCTGCTAGCGTAGCCACCCGGCGAGCTTCATGGCGACAGGTACCCAGGCGTTCAAGGTCGGGATCTTCGTCGCGCTGTCGGGGGCGGCCGCATACGGCATCTATCGCTACGTGAGCCCCGAGGTGTCGGGGGGCAGCGGCTACACGGTCCATGCGTACATCCGG
The DNA here is from genome assembly GCA_036490515.1 of Polyangiaceae bacterium. Classification (GTDB taxonomy): domain Bacteria; phylum Myxococcota_A; class Polyangia; order Polyangiales; family Polyangiaceae; genus Palsa-1150. Next base: position 826,020 of record DASXDU010000011.1, on the reverse strand, counting down.
GACGCGACGGGGCTGGCGCAGCGCTCGCGCGTGACGATCGCCGGCATCCCCGTCGGGACGCTCGAGTCGATCCGGCTCGAGAACGGCCAGGCCCGCCTCGACGTGCGCGTCAAGAACGACATCGCGCTCTACGACAACGGGACGCTCGGCAAGAAGAGCACCTCGCTCCTCGGCGAGTCCGTCGTCGTCCTCACGCCGGGCACGCCCGACCACGTGAAGCTCCACGAGGGCGACGAGATCCACGTCATCCTGTCCGAGACGACCCCCGCCGACCTCATGGAGGAGGTCAAGGAGATCGCCGACAGCGTGAAGGCCGTCGCGCAGCAGCTGGCGGCGAGCATCGGCACCGAGCAGGGCGGGCAGAACATCAAGGCGATCCTCCAGAACGTGGCCGACGCGACGGACGCGCTGAACAAGACGATCCGCGAGAACCGCGAGGTCATCCGGGACACGCTCCGCAACGTCGAGCAGATCACGGGCAACGCGAACCCGCAGATCGCCAGCATCCTCGAGAACGTGCGCGTCGTGACGCAGGACGTGCGCCAGCTCATGGCCGCGGCGAACGAGACGAAGGCCGGAAAGAAGGGCGACCTCCGCGACACGATCGAGCACCTCGACCAGTCGAGCAAGAGCCTCCAGAGCGCGCTCGACCACGTGGACAACATCACCGGCCGCATCGACCGCGGCGAGGGGACGGTCGGGCGCCTCACGAAGGACGACGCGCTCATCAACGAGGTGCAGGGCGTGGCCGAGGGGGTGAACGACTACGTCCAGAACATCACGCGGCTGCAGACGATCGTCGGGCTGCGCAGCGACTACAACTTCCTCGCGAACACCATCAAGAGCTACGTCTCGCTCCGCCTCCAGCCGACCGAGGACAAGTACTACGAGATCGAGCTCGTCAACGATCCCAACGGCCTCACGTCGATCACCGACCAGAGCGTCGACACGACCAACCCGACGCAGCCCGCGCACTACCGCACGATCACGACGACGACGACCGACTCGTTCCGCTTCTCGCTCCAGTTCGCGAAGCGCATGGGCCCCTTCACCGGCCGCTTCGGCATCAAGGAGTCGACGGGCGGCCTCGGCCTCGACATCCACCTCCTCAACGACCGCTTCGAGATCGTCAACGACCTCTTCGGCTTCAGTGAGTTCATCCAGCCGCGCTACCGCGTCTACGTCTCGTACGAGTTCCTGAAGCGCCTCTGGATCTACGCCGGCGTCGACTACCTCTTCGAGCCGAGCCTCCGCGACTACTTCCTCGGCCTCCAGCTCCGGTTCAACGACGAGGACCTGAAGACGATCCTGCCGTTCTCCGGCGGCGCCGCGGCCGTCGCGAAGTGATCGCGGCCGGCGGCCGCGCCTCTCACTGCGTGCCGACGAGGCCCGCGACCAGGAGCACGTCGACCGCCCGGAGCGCGTCGCTCGCGGTCGCCCCGCCGCCCTGCGCAACCGCCGCGAGCACGTCGCGCAGGCGCCGCGGCTGGTCGGTCGCGTCGAGGACCCGCTTGACGACCGCCGGCCACGCCGCCGCACGAAGCCGCGGGCGCGCGCGCACCCCGGACGCCGGGCCGACCAGCACGTCGAGCCGCGAGCGCCACGCTTCGAGCGGCGTGTCCGCAGGCTCGGCGGCCTCGACGCCCGCCATCACGAGCGGCGTGAGCTCGAGGTCGAGCGGGAACTCGACGTGCGGCGCCTTCTGGTCCGCGTAGAAGGTGAGCTTCCCCGTCCGCCATCCGAAGAGATCCACGAGGCGGTCGCGCCCCTGGTCGCGAATCGCGCGGAAGATGTCGAGCGACGCGACGAGCCCCAGGGAGATGAGCGTGTCGCCCATGCGCCCCGCGTAGCGCGGGAGGACCGCGAGCGCGAAGTCGAGCTCGTCGCGCGAGATGACGTTGCGCCGCACGAGGTACTCGCCGAGCAGCTCGCTCGCGTTGTTCGACGCGACGTGGTGGAGCTTGCCGTTGACGAAGTAGAGCTCCTTGCGCCCGCCTTCGCCGGTCACGTCGACGCGCGGCGACCTGCGCGACTCGGTCGGCCCCTCGGCGAAGAGCACGCCGGTCGCCTCCGTCTCGACGACGCGCAGGAGCACCGTCACGAGCGCCGCCATCGACACGTCGTCGACGAAGTCGGGTGCACCCACGCCCGCGACGCGGTTCGTGGTGTTGGCGGTCGGCGCCGGTAGGAAGCGCGCGAGCTCGTCGATCGTCTCGACCGGCGCCATCCCCCGGCCCATGTAGTCCACCTGGTCGCCTCGCTCGACCTCGCCCGTCGCGATGGCCTCGACCAGGCGCGCGAAGGCCCAGGGCCCGTACTCCTCGCCCCTCTGCGTCCGCACGCGCGACGGGATGGGCGCGTATTCGCCCGTCGAGCGCTCGGAGTCCCGGTCTCCCGTTTCCTCGCCGGGGGCCGCAGGCATGACCGCACGCAGCTTGCCCGCGCTGTCGCGCACGGCCTGCATCGCGTCGGTCGACGGGGCCGATTGCACCCAGCGTACGAGCGCGGCGAGCTCCGTGCGCGCGGCCGCGGGGTTCGTGTCGAACGGCGAGAGCGCCTGCGAGAGGGCGCCCCCCGTGGCGTAGCGGTGCGCGGGGTCGCGCGCGAGCGCGCGCTCGAGGATCTCGAAGAGCCCGCGTGGCAGCAGGCCGCGGGCTTCGCGGAGTGGGTCGATGCGGCAGTCGCGGATGGCGAGGAGCACCGCGAGCTGGCCGCTCCCCGCGAAGAGCGGCTTGCCGAGGAGCATCTCGGCGAGGACGACGGCCAGGGAGAAGAGGTCTGCCCGCTGGTCGAACGGCTCGCCGGCCACCTGCTCCGGCGAGAGGTAGGCGAACTTGCCCTTGAGCATCGCGCTCCCCGCCGAGCGCATCGTGGCGCGGCTCGCCGAGCGCGCGATGCCGAAGTCGCCGAGCTTCACCTGTCCGTCGCGCGAGAGGTAGAGGTTCGACGGCGTGACGTCGCGGTGGATGATCCCGAGGGGCTGCCCCGAGACGTCGGCGGCGCCGTGCACGCTCTCGAGCGCCAGGAGAACGCAGCGGGCGACGTACATCGCGACCGAGGGCGGCAGCTTCCGAGAGTCCCCCGTGAGGCGCCGGAGCAGGCGATAGAGGTCGCACCCGTCCACGAGCTCCATCGCGAGCCAGGGCTCGTCGCCGTCCATTCCCGAGCCGAACACCTCGACGACGTTCGGATGGTGCACGGCCATGTGGAGCGCCGCCTCGCGCTCGAACATGGTCCGGCCCTCGACGTCCGTCACGAAGTGGGGCAAGAGGCGCTTGACGATGAGCTTCCGCGGCTGCGCGTTGGCGTCGATCGGGCGCGCGACGTAGACCTCCGCCGTCCCGCCGACGGCGAGCCGCGAGTCGAGCCAGTACGGCCCGAACTTGACCGACCCTCCCGAAAGCGGGCGCGGTACGCCTCGCGGCAGGTTTTCGCCCGACGGCATCCGGGGGAGAGTGTATCTATGCGGGCGTCCGGGATCACGAAATGACTGGCCGTTCGTTGCGTCACCTCGCCTGGCTGCTCGCGGCACCGTTCAGCGCGCTGGGTCTGGGTCTCGGTCTCGGCCTCCTGTCCCTGGCGTGCGAGGGGTGCCGCAGGACGGGGCCATCGAACGCGCCCACGGGCTCGGTGACCACCACCACGGCCCCGGGCGATGCGTCGCCGCCGACCGTGCGCCTCTACCTCCTCACCGACGTCGCCGGAGCCCTCGAGCCGTGCGGCTGCACGAAGGACCAGCTCGGGGGCCTCGACCACTTCGGCGCCTGGGTGAAGCACGAGCAGGCGCGGGTCCCGGCGTACCTCGTCGCGTCGGCGGGCCCGCTCTTCTTCATGGACGACAAGCTCGAGGGCGACCGCGCCGACCAGGATCGCATCAAGGCGCAGACGATGGCGCATGTCCTGCGCGGCCTCGACTTCGCGGCCTTCGCGCCGGGGGCCAACGACCTCGACGACGGCGCGGACGGCCTGGCGAAGCTCGCGCAGGCATCCGGCGCGGCGGTCGTGAAGGGCGACGGCGGGGCCTTCGTGCGCGAGGTCGGAGGCGTGAAGGTCGGCTTCGTCGGGTACGGGCAGAGCGGTCCGATGGGCCAGGCGGGCCAGCCGGAACACGCCCAGGCCGACGTCGAAGGGACGATCAAGCGCGGCGTGGACGAGGCCAAGAAGCAGGGCGCGGAGGTCCTCATCGCGCTCGCCGCCGTGGGCCGCGGCGAGGCGAAGCGCATCGCCGACGCCGTGCCCGAGCTCACGGCCGTCGTCGCCGGCTCCGCGCGCTCGGCGGGCGACACGAACACGACGGCGCCGCAGGGAGAGCGCATCGGCGACGTCCTCGTCGTGCAGGCGGCCAACCACCTCCAGGCGGTCGCCGTGCTGGATCTCTACGTCCGCGAGGCGCTCTCCCCGGGGCACGTCGTCCGCTTCGCGGACGGCACGGGCCTCGAGCTCGCGCAGAAGCGCGAGGAGCTCGCGCGCCGAATCGACGACCTCCACGTCCACATCTCCGCGTGGGAGCGCGATCCGCACGTGGCGCCGGCCGACGTGGACGCCCGCCGCAAGGAGCTGCGCGGCCTCGAGGCGCAGCGCGACGCCCTCGACGCCAAACCCGCGCCCGCGAAGGGGAGCTTCTTCCGCTACCGGCTCGAGGAGATACGCGACTCGCTCGGAAAGGATCCGGCGGTCGAGTCGGACCTCAGCGCGTACTACCGCGCCGTCGACGATCACAACCGCGTAGCCTTCGCCGACCGACTGCCGCCGCCCGCGGGCCCCGACCAGGCGAGCTACGTCGGCCTCGAGGCGTGCACGACGTGCCACCCGGGGCCGCGGCAAGTCTGGAACGGTACCGCGCACGCGCACGCCTACGCGACGCTCTCGACGCAGTTCAAGGAGTTCAACCTCGAGTGCGTGAGCTGCCACGTGACGGGCTACGAGCAGCCGGGGGGAAGCTCGGTCACCCACGTGGACAAGCTGAAGGACGTGCAGTGCGAGGTCTGCCACGGCCCCGGCTCGAAGCACGCGAAGAACCCGACCGACAAGGCGGCCATCGTCGCCAGCCCCGGCGGCAGCGTGTGCCTGTCGTGCCACCACCCGCCGCACGTCGAAGGGTTCGATCCGACCGCGAAGATGAAGGAGATCCTCGGCCCGGGACACGGAATGAAGTGAGGCGCGGGCCGCACCGCGCCATTTGGCGGGGTGCGACGCTCGAGGCGCCTCGCCCAACCCCCCGGAATCACACGACAGGGCTGCGGTCCCGTTCGCCGCCCGAAGTTGCCGACCCAGCGCCTTCGGGGGTATGGAAACAAGGTGCCGAAGCCTCCCGTGACGCCCGCCCCGGGCAACCCCGACGTCGAACGGCCGGGCCGCCGCGCGGCGCTCGTGCGGCTCGGGACGATGGCGGGGGTCCTCGGGGCCGCCGCGGTCGGGGCGCGCATCGCGTGGGACAAGGGCGGGTTCGACGTCGTGCAGTCGAGCGCGGCTCGCCAGGTGCGCGACTACCGCATCGCCGAGCGCGACGCCGATCACGCCGAGCTGGCGATCGCGCGCGCACCGGCCAAGGAGAAGGGCGACGACTCACCGGCTCCCACCGCCACCCCCGAGCAGCTCGTCGCGCGCGCCATCGGCGCCCTCGGCGGGATGAAGAAGTTCGTCTCGCGCGGTGACGTCGTGGTCGTCAAGCCGAACATCGGGTGGGATCGCATGCCCATCCACGCGGCGAACACGAACCCGGACGTCGTCGCGGCGGTCATCAAGCAGGCGTTCGAGGCCGGCGCCAAGAAGGTCGTCGTCGCCGACGGCTCGTGCAACGACCCGAACCGCTGCTTCCAGCGCTCCGGCATCTGGCGGGCGGCCTACGACGCGGGCGCCGAGGTCGTGCTCCCCCAGGAGCATCGCTTCCGCACGATGCGCCTCAAGGGCGACGTCCTCGACGAGTGGCCGGTCTTCACGACGCTCGTCGACGCCGACAAGGTCATCAACGTGCCGGTGGCGAAGCACCACAACCTGGCGAAGTACACGGCCGCGATGAAGAACTGGTACGGCGTCCTCGGCGGGCGCAGAAACCGCCTCCACCAGAACATCGACACGTCCATCGCCGACCTCGCGACCTTCATGCGGCCAACGCTCGTCGTCGTCGACGCGTGGCGCGTGCTGATGCGAAACGGCCCGCAGGGCGGTAACATCGACGACGCGCGCGACATGTACACCGTGATCGCGACCGTCGATCAGGTGGCGGCCGACGCCTACGGGTGCACGCTCATCGGCCAGAAGCGCGAAAACCTCGAGTACCTCGCGATGGGCGAGAAGCGCGGCCTCGGGACGATGCGCTGGGAGAACCTCCGCGTGAAGGAGGTCTGACCCGTGGCGACGCAGCACCCCGACCTCCACGCAAACCCCATCCCCTGGCTCAACGGCAAGGTGGGGCCGGTCGAGGCGCTCGACACGCCCGCGCATGCCACCGTAGCTTCTTCCGCGCCCGCGCCCGCGCCCGCGCCCGCGCCCGCGCCCGCGCCCGCGCCCGCGCCCGCGCCCGCGCCCGCGCCCGCGACTGCGCCCGCCCCCGCGCCCGCGCCCGCCCCCGCGACTGCGCCCGCGCCCGCGCCCGCGACTGCGACGGCGCCCGCATCTGCGACGAAGGCCCCCGCGAAGAAGTCGAAGCTGCCCGGCAGCGGCATTCCTCCGCGGCGCATCGCCGTGATCCTCAAGTGGTCACGCCGCGCCTCGCAGGTCCTCTTCTTCTCGCTGTTCATGTACTTCCTCTTCCAGACGGGGTTCCGCGGATCGTTCGCGGCGCGCGCCGACGCAGCCGTCCGGCTGCCGCTGCCCGTCGAGGCGTTTCTCCTCGCGGATCCGTTCGTCGGCGCCATGACGGCGCTCTCGACCCACACCGTCTACCGGGGCCTGCTCTGGAGCGTCGGCCTGCTGGCGCTCACGATGGTCTTCGGGCGCGTCTTCTGCGGGTGGATCTGCCCCTTCGGCACGCTGCACCACTTCTTCGCGTGGCTCCTCCCGAGCAAGCGCGGGCGCGGCGGGCCGCGCGTCGAGGCGAACAAGACGCACGGCTACCAGCGCGCCAAGTACTACCTGCTCTACGCGTTCCTCGTCGCGGGCGTCGGCGGAAGCGCCATCGGCGGCCTCTTCGACCCCATCTGCATCGCGGTCCGTTCCATCGGCCTCGGCGTCATCCCGGGCGCGCAGTACCTCTCGCACCGCGCGCTCGGCGCCGTGCAAGACGTGCCGTCGCGCTCCCTCCAGACCGCGGCGGATCACTCGCAGGACTGGCTCGCGAGCACCGTCTGGCAGAGCAAGCAGTTCTACTTCCACCAGACCTGGTTCATCGTCTTTCTCCTCGTCGCGGTCCTCTTCGCCAACCGCTTCATCCCGCGTTTCTGGTGCCGCGTCCTCTGCCCCCTCGGCGCGTTCCTCGGCGTGTTCTCGCGCTTCGCGCTCTTCGGCATGACGAAGGACCACGCGAAGTGCACCGACTGCAACCTGTGCCTCGTCCACTGCCAGGGCGCCGACAGCCCGCAGGGCGGCGTCAAGTGGCGCCAGGACGAGTGCCACATGTGCATGAACTGCGAGAACGCGTGCCCGGAGGACGTCATCAAGTTCACGTTCCTCCCGAACCGCCGGAGCACGGTGACGGCGCCGGACACGGAGCGCCGGACGGCCCTCGCCGCCGTGGGCGCGGGCGCGATGTTCCTGCCGGCCGCGCGCGTCGCCGACTCCCTCGACGTCAACTACCAGCCGAAGGTCATCCGGCCGCCGGGCGCGGTCGAGGAGCGCGCGTTCCTCGAGCGGTGCATCCGCTGCGCCGAGTGCATGAAGGTGTGCCCGAACAACGCCCTCCACCCCTCGTTCTTCGAGGCTGGCGTCGAGGGCCTCTGGACGCCCATCCTCATCGCGCGCATCGGCTACTGCGAGTACTCGTGCGTCCTCTGCGGTCAGGTCTGCCCCACGGGCGCCATCCAGAAGATCACCGAGAAGGAGAAGATGGGCATCGCCCAGCCGCCCATCAAGATCGGCACGGCGTTCTACGATCACGGGCGCTGCCTGCCGTGGTCGATGCAGACGCCGTGCATCGTGTGCGAGGAGTTCTGCCCCACGTCCCCGAAGGCCATCTGGGTCGAGGAGGTCGACGCCCCCGTCCGCGACAGCAAGCCGGGCCCCGACGGGCAGCCCCCCGCGATGAAGACGGTGCACCTCCAGCGCCCCCACGTCGACCCGAGCCTGTGCGTCGGGTGCGGCGCCTGCGAGAAGGTGTGCCCGGTGCAGGACCAGCCCGCGGTCTACGTCACGAGCGTCGGAGAGACGCGCTCGAAGACCAACGTCATCCTCCTCGAGAACACGAACTACAACCAGAAGTCGTAGTTCCTCGCGGGCTCGTCGCCCTCGGATCGCGCCGGAGGGCTACGGCCCCCCGCCGTCGAGGAAGAACGGCACCGGCGCCTCGTGGAGCTCCCGCGCCTTGACGCACGCCTGCTGCGCGCCGGCGGTGCACGCGACCTGGTACATGTCGGCGGCCTTCGCGCGATCGGCAGGCACGCCCGTCCCCCGCTCGTACATGATGGCGAGGTTGTAGCAGCCGGGCGCCCACTGCAGGTCGCACGACCGCCGGTAGAAGTCGACGGCCTTCGCGGCGTCGCGCGGGACGCCGCGCGCGAACTCGTGCATCTGGCCCGCGAACATGCACGCCGACGGATCCTTCAACAGGCATGCGTGCTCGTAGAGGGCGGTCGCCTTCGTCTCGTCCTTGGTGACCTCCTTGCCCATCGCATACGTCGCGGCGAGGCGGCGGCAGCGGTCCGCAGAGCCGGCGTCGCACTCCGCCTTGCAGAACGCGACGTCGGGGCAGGTGCCGAGGGCGACGCCCAGCGTGATGACGCTCGGAGAGGGGGCAGTGGGGCCACGGGCGCCCGAGCGTGACTCTCCGGCGGAGCCCCCCGAGGAGCCGCCTCCGTGGCACCCGGCGACGAGCGAGCCGGCGAGCACGATCGACGCGAGGACCACGCCGGGAAGAACGGGGAGTGACGCGCGCACGAGACGTCCGTAGCACGGGAGATCGCCACGGAGGTCCTGTTCCGGTCAGAGCGGTCGCACGGTCCGGAACGAGATCGCCTCGCTGCGATCGACGCCGTCGGCGAGGAGGACGTACTTGGCGTGCGACCGGTTCGGCCGGACGCCGCGCGCCACGAGCCACTCGCTGGCGCCGGGGCGAAGGAACGCGCCCCCGCGCAGCATGACGAACCGCGTGTGCCCGTCGGAGTGCTCGCTCTCGGTGAGCTCCCACGCGTTGCCGGCGAGGCCGCGGACGCCCTGAGGCGTCGCCGTCGCCGGGTCGTCCGCCGGGCCGAGCGCGCCCGATGCCTGCCGGTCCTCCTCTCCCCACGGGAAGCGGTTTCCCGCGCCCGCTCCCTCCGCGGCCCACTGCCACTCGGCCTCCGTCGGCAGCCTGTGGCCCTCGAACGCTGCGAACGCACGCGCGTCGGCGAGGCTGACGTGCGTCACGGGAAGCCCCGCGGTCGCGGCGGGGATCTCCGTCACGAGGGAGCCGTCGGCCGCGCGCGGGAGGTGCGCGAGGAAGCGCTCGGGATCGTGCGGGCGATAGCCGCTACGCCGCACGAACGCGAGGAACTCGGCGTTCGTGACGGCGGTGGCCCGGATCGCGAACGGCGCGACGAGCACGTCGACGTCGTGCGCGACGACGTCCCGGTAGAACCACCCCCACGTGACGTCCCCGGGCGTGCCCGGGGCATGGCACCCGGACTCGCGGCGCTCGTGCTCGACGTGCATCGGGAACGGGCCGCCGGCGAGCGGGACCATGCGGGTGGAGGACGCGGCCCCGGCCGGAGGACGAGCGTGGACGGGAGCGGCGACGGGAGCCTGGGGCGCGACGCGACGCGGAGGCCGGCGAGGGTCCGCGTCCGCAGGAAGCGCGATCCCGGCGTCGCGGCCGAGGGCGACGAAGTGCTCGAGGGCGTTGCTCGCTCGATCGCGGGTGTCGAGGACGAGCGCCTGCGTGCCGTTCGGCTCGACGGGGACCGTCTCTCCCCGGCCCACCGCGCGCCTCACGCCCCAGAACGCGACGTACTCGAGCCCCGCGGGCGCGTCGTCGGGAACCGTGTACGCGAGCGACCGGTCCGTGCGGTTGCGGAACGTCACGACGACTCTCCCCGAACCAGCGTCCTCGAAGCGGTTCGCGTCGAGCCCCGGAACGCCCGTGGGTACGAGCGGGCGCCACGCGCCGCGCGCGAGGACGTCGCCGTAGTGGTCGATCACGGCGGCGGTCTCGGCGACCAGGCGGCGATCCTCCGCGGCATAGGGGTTCCAGCACCCGAAGACGTTCTCCCAGAGCACGAGCCCCGCGCCGTTGAAGAACGCGTAGACGACGTCGCGCCGCCGCGAGCGGTCCCAGCGCGCGATCGCGAAGGGGCGGTGACGGGGAACGAGCCAGCGGCTCCGGTAGATCGACGGAGTCGACGCGTCCCCCACGTCGCACCACTGCGCCCACGACTGGCGCGCGTGCCGGAGGTCGGCGTCCTTCATGCGGAGCTCCGGCGCGAAGACGACCCCCCGCCGACGCCCGCGAACGGCGCGCGCGAGGTCCGCCGGTACGTCCGTCATCGTGTCGAGCATGACCCCGTCGGCGTCGAGCGCCGCGACGATCTCCGCGAGCTCGTCGTGGGAGCCGGCGTCCCACGGGTTGTAGTCGACGAGGACGCGGATCCCGCTCGCATGGAGAACGTCGCACACGTCGGCGCGAAGGCGCTCGAGGCCCCCGGGAAGCTGCCGGTAGAAGTCGAACTGGGTGCGCGCATCGAACCCGAGGCGAGGATACGCGTGCCAGAGGAGGACCTCGTCGACCCGTCCGAAGCGCGCCTTCCAGGTCGCGACGAGCTCGCGCGTCCGGTACCGGCGCGCTCCTGCATCGTAGAAGGACGTGTCGTAGAGGAAGAGGAAGAGCTGCCGGAAGGTCGCGTCGCTCCACGCGGTATCCGCATCGTCGTAGACGGCGGGGTCGAACCGCGCAGCGCCGAGGACACGATCGCGCTCGGCGAGCATCGACCGGTGCCAGGCGTCCCAGGCCGCCTCCGACGGGGCATCCAGTCCGACGTAGGCGTCCGGGGTCGCGCGGACGGCCTCGGTCACAGCAACCCGTGCTCGCGGGCGACGTCCGGGAAGAGATCGCGCACCGTCGCCACCGCGGCGAGCGCCGAGCCGTTGCCCCACGTGTAGATCGTGAAGGTGCCGATGGCTTGGGCGGGGTCGTGACCCTGGTTCTCCATCATGAACCCGTGGCTCTCCGGCCCGAAGAACGGGAACCGCGCCTCGTAGGCGCGCGCGAGGGCGGCGTTCTCGGGGCAATAGAGCATGTGGAATGCCGCGCGGAGCGCGCTCACCCCGCGCTCGACGAGCTCGCGATCGCCCGTCTCGCGCCCCATCTCGAGGTAGAGGGGCGCGAAGAGGCTCTGGCGGGCATCGTTCCACTCGGAGTCGGCGTTCATCACGCCGAAGCCGCCGTGCGACGGGGCGGGGAGGAACGGAGGATCCCAGACGGCCTGGTAGAGCGAGAGCTCGTCGATGCAGCGCCGCGCGAGCCGGAGCCACCCGAGGTCGCCCGTCGCCCGCGAGGCGAGGAGAAACGCCTCGGCGCACCAGGCGATCGACAGCGTATTTTGCTTGAAGACGCCATTGCGAGCGACCCGCCGGCCGATCTGCCCGGGTACCCCCCAGGGGGCGCACGAGTGGTAGGTCTCGAAGTCCTCCCAGCGTCCCTCGCGTGCGACGCCCTCGAGGTACCGCGCACCGCGAAGCGCGGCCTCGCGCCACTTCTCGTCGCCGAGCGCGAGCAGCAGCGATACGGAGACCGCTGACTCGGGCCCCTCCTCGAGCTCGGCGGGGATGCTCCCGTCTGGCTCCACCCAGCCGGGAAACGCTCCACTGGGTCGCTGGAGCTCGACGAGCCGTCGGGCGAAGCCCTCTGCGCGGTCGAAGGCGCGTGTGTCGCCGGCGAGGTCGTGCCACTCGAGGAGCGCGCGGCACGTGATCGCCGCGTCGACGAGGTGGCACGCGTCTGCGCTGGCCGACGCCGGACGGCGATCGGAGTTGGTCCAAAGCCATCCGCCGTCGTCGGTCGCGAGCAGGACGGAGGAAAAGAGGCCATCGTGCCGCGGGGCGGCCAGCGCGACCTCGGTCATCGCGCGGGCGCGCGCCTCGAGATCTGCCGAGCCGGTTTGCCGCGCGTAGCGGAGGAGGCCGTTCGCGCAGCGCTGCGTCGAGAACCACGCCTGGTTCCAGATGCTCCGCGGCTCGCGCCACGTGCGCTTCCGGGGCGGGACCGAGGGGTGGCGCCCGACGTCGACGATGAACACCGGCGCGCCCGCAGCGACGCCGTCGAGGACCACCGGCTGCCACACGCTCTCCGCCCAGCCCGACGGCGAGAAGGCCCAGCGAACGATCTGGTCCATGTGCCGCGCCACCGGCGGAGGCGCACTCCGCTGGAAGCCGGGCCGGCCCCACCGCTCCCAGCACCAGCGCGCCGCGAGCCCGTACGGCTTCTCGAGGTCTTCGGGGCGCGTGCTCGCGAGCACGTGCAGGCGGAGCGAAACGCGCGCGTCCGCCTCGATACGTGCCGGTTGCCGGACGAAGAAGACGTGGCCCTCGTTGCGGTACGCACCCGCCCCGAGGGTCAAGGTCGACTGCGGGTGGTCGTAGTCGAGCCAGGCGCGCCATCCGGCCGCCGCGTGGACGTCGTCGACGTCGACGACGAACACGAGGGCGATCGAGCCGTCGGCGACGAGGACCACGGGGCAGCGGAACACCCAGTCGCCCGCGACGTTCCCCGGCTCGGGCGTGAGGTGCGGCACCCAGACGTGCGTCGCCTCGGCGAGCGGGTGCTTCACGACGAGCTCCAGGGTGTCGTCCCCACCCGAGGATGCTCCTGGCTCCGCGAAGAGCTCCAGCGCTCCGTGCTCCCAGCGGACCGCGGCACGGGGTCCGCGCGGGGTCACCTCGAGGGCCTCGCCGCCCGGCAGCAGGAGTCGTCCGTCGTTCCACTGCATGGGGCTACGCTGGTCCGGCGATCCTCGCATGACTCCGCCGCGCTTCGCACGGAACCTCGCCGCCGTGCTCCTCTGGGAGCTCCTGTGGGGGTTCGGAAACGCCTGCACGTCGTCGGCGATCTTCGTCCCGTTCCTCAGCGAGCTCGCCGGCTCGAAGCGGCTGGTCGGCACGGTCGGCCTCACCATGCTCCTCGGCATCCCGGCGCTCGTCGTGTCGCTCTGGCTCGCGCACCGCCTGCGGCGCGGGCGGCTCGTGACGGTCGCGGCGCTGTGGGCGGCGCAGGTGGTCGGATGGATCGTGCTCGGCGCGGTCCTCCGGACGGCGCACCCGCCGAAGGACACCATCGTCTCGGTGGTCTACGCGTCGCAGTCCGTCTTCGCGTTCGTCGCAGGGGTCTCGATGGCGCCGACCTACCAGCTGCTGACCGGCGTCTTCGGCGACCGGTTCGGCACCGCGCAGGGCCTCCAGCTCCTCGTCCGGCAGATCTCGGGCGTCGCGGGGGGGCTCTGGGCTGCGACCGCGCTCGCGGACGACGCCTTTCCTCGCAACTTCGGGACGGCATTTCTCGTCGGAGGCATGGCCCTCACGGTGAGCAACGTCGCGCTCCTCTTCTTCGCCGAGCCGCCCCTCCCCCCGAAAGCAGCTCGTCCGGCGCCCTTCCTCCCGGCGTTCGTGCGGACGCTGAAGGAGGCGCGGCCCGTCGCGAGCCTCCTCTGGGTGATCGCCTGCGCGGCGTTCCTCGTGAGCGCCGAGTCGCTCTTCGTCGTCAGCGCGCTCGAGCGGCTGAAGCTCGGGGATGCGTACGCCGGCGTCTTCGCGTCGGTGACCCTCGCGGCGTCCGGCATCGGCGGCGCCGTCGCCGGCTGGGTCGGCGACCGGGTGGGACACGCGCGCGCACTGGTCGTGGCGCTCGCGCTCCAGCTCGTCGCGTTCGCGCTCGTGACGAAGCTCGGCGGTCTCGCGCAGTTCTACGTGGCGCTCGCCATCACCGGGTTTGCGAGCGCCGCGATGACCATAGGCCTCGCGGGCCTCACCGCGCGGCTGGCTCCCGACGGCGCGCAGGGCGCGTGGATGGCCCTCATGCGATGGCTGACGCAGCTCGTGTCCGCGCTCGCCACGGCGACCGCTGCCTTCCTCGCGGATCGCGTCGGGTACGCGGTGCTCTTCGCGGCGTGCATGCTGCCCGTCGCCGGCGGCATGATCGCCGTGGTCGGCGTGCAGGCCCGCGAGCGCGAGCGCCCGCGTCAGACGGCGTGAACGCCGGGCAACGACGCCTGGCGGCCACCGCCGGCCCCCTCGTGCGCGAGGAGCCAGCGCTTGCGCTCGATGCCGCCGCCGTAGCCCGTGAGCGAGCCGTCCGAACCGATCACGCGGTGGCACGGGACGACGACGCCGATGGGGTTGGCCCCGTTCGCGAGGCCGACGGCGCGTACGGCGGCAGGCCGCCCGATCCGGCGCGCGAGCTCCCCGTACGACCACGTCTCGCCGCACGGGATGCGCCGGAGCATCTTCCAGACGTCGCGCTGGAACTCGGTGCCGACGTCGGTCACGACGCGGATGGTGTCGAGCGCGGCGAGCTCGCCCGCGAAGTAGCGTTCCATGGCGTCGCGTACGTCGCCGGGACAGCGTCCCTCCTCGAGCGTCGTGCCGGGCCGGTTCACCAGCGCGGAGACGCCCCGCTCCATGTGTGCATGCCCGACCAGGAAGCCGGTGCCGTGAAGACGACCGTCCTCGCCGGCGACGAGCGCGAGCACGCCGATGGGGGTCTTCATCCGCTCGAGGAACAGTCGCTGGGGTCGGCTCGCCTTCATGATGCACGCCGGGTCCTTTCCGGCCGCGACGCGAGGTCGGCAGCCCAGAGATGCTGCGCGGCGTAAGCACGCCACGGTCGCCACCGCTCCGCGCGCGCGAGGAGCTCCGCCGGCGTCCGTCGTGCTCCCTCCTGGTGCGCGGCGCCTCGGAGGAGGCCGACGTCGCTCGCGGGGAACGCGTCCGGCTCGCGCGCGGCACGGAGGGCGATGTAGTGCGCGGTCCAGTCTCCGACGCCGGGGATGGCCCGGAGGCGTGCCACCGTCTCCTCGACGGTGTCGCTCGGCTGGAAGAGCCGCGGATCGTCGAGCGCAGCGCGGGCCATGGCGACGAGCGCATCTCGCCGGGCGCGCGGCATCCCGAGCGAAGCGAGATCGGCGGCGGCAACCTGCGCGGCAGCCGGAAACGCGTGCGAGAGCGCCGCGTGGGCTCGCTCGGCCGCGGGAATGGGGGTGCCGCAGAGACGGGCGAGAGCCCCGGCCAGCGTGCGGCCCGCCTCGACGGTGACCTGCTGGCCCAGCACCGCGCGAATGGCGAGCTCGAAGCCGTCCCACCCGCCGGGCGCACGGAGACCGGGGCGCTCGGCGACGAGCGGCGCGAGCAGCGGGTCGCGCGCGAGATGCGCGTCGATCGCGGCGACGTCCGCGGCGAGATCGAGCACCCGGCGGATGCGGCCGACGATCGTCGCGAGCGCCCGGACGTCCGGGAACCGGATCGTCGCGACGACGCTGCGCGCCGAGCCGAGATGCGCGATCTCGACCGTTCCGGTCTCTCCGCCGTGCGACACGGTCCTCCAGTAGCGGTCGCCCTCGACGCGTTCGACGCCGTCGACCGCGCGCGCCGCCAGATACCCCAGCATCGCGCTCCAGTCGTACGGGGGGCGATAGCGGAGCCGTACCGTCACGCCGCGTGAACGACGCGCGTCGGGGCGACTCCCCGCATGCGCGCGGCGAAGGGAGCCGGGCGGACGCCCGTAGAGCGTCCGGAAGGTGTCGTTGAAGCGCCGCACGCTGCCGAAGCCCGCCGCGAGCGCGACCTGCGCCATGGGCAGCTGCGTCTCGTGGATCAGCTGCTTCGCGAAGAGGACGCGGCGGGTCTGCGCGACCGCGATGGGCGATGCCCCGAGGTGCTGCTGGAAGAGCCGGCGCAGCTGGCGATCACCCACGCCGAGCCGTTCCGCGAGGTCTTCCACGCCTGCGTCGTCTCCGTCGAGCACGCCTTCGGCGATGAGGGCGAGGCCGCGCGAGACGGTGTTGGACGTTCCCCGCCACGAGCCGAGATCGACAGCCGTCTCGGGGCGGCAGCGAAGGCACGGCCGGAACCCTGCCTCCTGCGCCGCGGCGGCCGACGGAAAGAAGCGGCAGTTCTCGCGCTTGGCGGTGCGCGCAGGGCACACCGGCCGGCAATAGATGCCGGTCGAGGTGATGCCCACGAAGATGCGCCCGTCGAACCGCTCGTCGCGGGTCCGGAGCGCCTCGTAACAGGTGTCGAGGTCCAGCACGGCGAGGAGAACGTAGCCCCTCGGCGGCCGGTGGGCTCGCCGCTTTCGGACGTCGTCATCCGCCGCGGCGGGTCACCCCGCAGCGGGCGCCGTCGTCGTGCCGGGAGCGGACGTGAGCGTTCCGTCGGCGAGGGCCTGCTTCGTCAGATCCTCGCCGCCGATGAGCGTCCCGCGGACGAACACCTGCGGGAACGTCGGCCAGCCGCTCCACAGCTTGAGCGCGAGGCGCTCCTTCCACTTCGAGAAGTAGCTCCCGTACTCGAGGTACGTGTACGTGACGCCGGCGCCGTCGAGCGCCTTGCGAACGTTCCGGACGTGGGGGTTCTGCGCCATCCCGACGACGACCACCGGATCGCGGCGAACCGCTTCGTCGACCTCGCGCACGACGTCGGCGTGAAACGCACCGATGGCGGCCAGGGCGGTGGGAGCGATGAGGCGGTCTTCGAGGTGGGGTCGGTCGGCCATGACGCGTTCGATGGTGCGGCCGCCTGCCGCGTTGCGCAAGACGTCCGGCGGCGTTCACCCCCCGGAGCCGTCCGCGGTCTCGCGTCCCGTCCAGCCCACGGCCATGCTGAGGAGGGGGTGAGGATCGGCGCCGACGGCCGTGGCGCTCACGCTCAGCTGGAACGGACGCTGTCGCATCAGGCCCAGGAGCCGGTTCGCCCGCTGCTCGGGCGTCTCGCCATCGGGAGGGGGAGGCGGCTCGCCGAGGGGCGGGAGGAACGCGTTGGCGGCCAGCGTCGTCATCTCGCCTCCTCCCGGACGTGGGTGCAGGACGACGCGCAGGTGACCGCAGTCGCTGTTCGCGCCGCTCTGGTCGGGGCCCGTCGCGGAGAGCGATCGCAGGCGCGTGCGCAGGAGCGCGGAGAGCGCGGAGTCGTCGTCGGCGTCGAAGGGCGAGCGATAGACCACCTGGACCCGCTCGCCGTCGCGCGCGGCGTAGACCTCGAGATCGTTCGGGCCGGCGAACACGCGCGCGAGCGGCAGGGTGGAGCGCCCGTAGACACGAACCCCCCGTGTGCGTGCGTCCACCCACGCGTCGACGATGGTGAGCGACGCGTGCCCGTCGGCCCCCGGGACGAAGCGCTCCGCATGCACCGCGTGAACGTCCCCGTCACCGCCGACGCGCTTGTTCCGCCGGTGCCGGAGGCGCACCTGCTGCCGGCCGGCACCCACGGCGAAGCTCAGCGAGATCTTCTGCGCGAACCCCGAGGGCCACTCCTTCGGCTCCGCCTCGGCGCTGTCCCCTTCCGACGGGCGGAGCGACTCGACGTCCCCTCCGTCGACGAGGCACGTCTCCGACGTGTCCTCCTTCGCCCCGAGCTCCGAGACGTACGTGAAGCGCACGTCGTTGCCCGACCTCGTGAGCGCCTCGAGCTGCTCGCGGGCCATCGTGGACGTCTTCATCCCGTCCGCGTGGTCGCCGGCAGGGACGTGCTTCGGGGGCGCCGCCGTGGGCTCCGGCGCGACGTGTCCTTCGGGGAGCACCGCGGTCGAGAGCGATGCGCCCGTCTTCGGCAGCGGCCGCAGGTCGGCGTGGGCGCCGGAGGGAACCGCCGACGCCGCGGTCACGACGAGCCCCGCGAGCAGGACCGCGCGCGTCACAGCGTCCTCACGTAGGCGGCGAGCGCCTCGAGGTCCTGCGGCGAGAGCTGCGAGGTGTGGCCCATGTCGTCCCTGGTGGCCTCGAGCAGGTCGTGCAGGGACTTGTACCGTCCGTCGTGGAAGTAGGGGCCCGTGCCGCCCACGAGGTGCAGCGAGGGCGTGTTGAACGAGCCCTCCTTGTCGGCGTCGGTCTTGCTGTTCACGTCGTGCTTCTGGTTGTCGGTCGCCATCGGGCCGCCGTGGCACGTCGCGCAGCCCACCTCCGCCGAGGCGAAGAGCTGCGCCCCGCGGCGCACCTGCGCGTCGTCGCCCGGAGCGGCGAGGGGAGGCGGCGGCTGGAGGGACTCGACGTACGCGAGGAGCGCGTCGAGCTCGACGCTCTTGAGGCCCCCGTCGCCGTTCAGGCGATCGAACGTCGTCGCCAGGTGCACGCGCAGGTCCTGCTCGGTGCCGCTCCATGAGTACGGCGCCGTCCCCTTCACGCGACCCGCGAGGAGGATCGATCGCCGCGGCCCGTCGGGCGTCGCCCAGACGAGGGCGTCGTCGCGTCCGTCCGGGTGGCAGCTCGCGCATGCCCTGCCGTCCTTCGAGACGCGTGCGTCGCCCACCGCGTGGAAGAGCATGCGGCCGAGCGCGATCTTCGCCTCGAGCTCGCGCTGCTGGTTGCGCGCCATCGCGATCCGCTCGACGGGCAGCGCGGGCTTGCCCTTCGCGTCGGTCAGGTGGTCGTCGCCCAGCTCGATGATGCCGAGGCTCCTGTCGAACTGGGACCACACGAGCGCACGGTTCTTCGCCCCGTCGACGGCGATCCCGCTCGGCCCCGCGCCCACCGTCCAGCGGCGCCGCTCGGCGCGGGCGGGGTTCGACGCGAGCCCGTCGTACGCGACCACCTGATCGACGCCGTAGCAGGCCACGAGGAGCGACTTGCTCGCCGGCTCGAACGCCGCAGCCCGCGGCAGGAGGCACTCGGCCGCCTGCGGCTGGCGTGACCCGCCCCATCCCTCGTTCGGCGTCCGCTCGAGCGACGAGGCGACCGGCTTGCCCGTCGCAGCGTCGATGACGGCGACGTCGCCCGCCTCCGTCGCCGAGTCGTCGTTGCCGTACCCGGCTGCGCGCTCGTTCGGATCGCCGCTGTTCACGAGCACCTGCGGCAGGAGGATCCGCCCGCCCGGGTCGGTCGACTTCGCCAGCGCGAACCCCTGGCAGGAAGGGTGCTGCGCCTTCGTCAGCTGCACGATCTGATCGGTGAGCTCCTGCGTCGGGCGCTCCCCCTTCTTCCGGAGGTCGTCGACCTGTTTCTGGAGATCGCGCTCCTGCTGCTCGTTCGAGGGGTCCTCCTCGCGGAGCAGGATGTCGGTCACGGTCTGGTCCGCGAGCGTCACCCGGCTCGCGTGCGCACCGACCGCGTGGGACACGTAGGCGAAGCGCCCGTCGTCGGAGACGACGACCCCTCGCGGTTCGCGCGGCAGCGACACGGTGAACGCCCTCGCGAGGCTCTTCGCGTCGAGCGCCGTGAGCGCTCGCCCCCAGCCGCTGGTCACGAGGAGGCGCGCGTCGTCCGGCGTCCGCGCGAGCGCCACCGGCTCCACGGGGACGTCCACCGAGCAGCGCGCCTCGAGCGCCTCCGGCTTCTCCCCCGGCTCGAGCACCGCCACCTGCGAGCGGTCGCGCAGGAGCACCGCGAGCCGCCCGTCCGGCAAGAAGAGGAGCTGCGAGGGCCGCCCCTCGACCGCCGTCTCCCCGAGCTCCTTGCGCGCGTCCACGTCGATGACGTGCACCGCGCCGTCGTCCTCGTCCGCGGTGTAGGCGAGGGTCTGCGCTCCGAGCCGCGCGATGGCGACCGTCGCGCCTGCCCGCACGTCCGCCAGCGGAATCGCCGTGGACGCCGCGGCATGCACCCGCCTGCACGGGTCCTTCGGAGGCGCCTTCGCCGCCGTCGCGAGGCCCACCGGGCTCGCCGGACGGACGTTGCCCGCCGATCCACCGCACGCGACCGCGGCGCTCCCGACCGCAGCCCACACCCCAACCCACCGGATGACCCGAGTGTTCATCGGAAAGCCCTCTCCACGGCAGAACGCCGCGCGCACCGCGGCCGCTTCCGTGTTGGACGTCCCTGGAGGTCGAAAGTTTCCCGGGGCGCGCCCTAGACCTCGGACTCGAGCGCCCGCTTCGCCCGGGGGCGCTCGATCGACACCCCGAGGAGCGCCATCGTCCCCATCATCGCCACGACGAACGCCACGACGGGCATGGCCCCCGTGACCGCCGACACGATCGCGGGCCCGGGGCAGAAGCCCCCCATCCCCCAGCCGACGCCGAAGATGGCGGCGCCGACGACGAGCCCCGCATCGACCCCGGCGCGCGTCGGCATCGCGAACGACGACGCGAGCAGCGGCGCCCCACGCCGGAGCGCCCGGCGGAAGACGACCAGGTTCACGAGGACGCCCCCGCCCATGACGAAGGCGAGGCTCGGGTCCCATGCGCCGGTGACGTCGAGGAAGGCGAGCACCTTCGAGGGGTGCGTCATCCCCGAGACGCCGAGGCCGAGGGCGAAGAGGAGCCCGCACGCGAACGCCACGACGCCGCGCTTCACGACGCGCTCCCGAGGTGAAGGACGTGGCGAACGACGAACACCGTGAGGGCGCCGGCGGCCATGAAGATGGCCGTCGCGACGAGCGAGCGCTTCGAGAGTCGCGCCAGCCCGCAGAGGCCGTGGCCGCTCGTGCATCCCCGGCTCCACCGCGTCCCGACGCCGACGAGGACGCCCGAGGCGATCGCCATGGGCACCGTCTGCTCGGACGCGAAGGCGAGCATGCTCCGGTCGAAGAGGGCGAGCAGCCCGCCGCCGGCGAGGAGACCGCCGAGGAACGCCGCCCTCCACGGACGATCGCCCGGCTCCGCGGCGGGCAAGCCCCCGACGATGCCGCTGATGCCGAGGATGCGTCCGTTGAGGACGAAGAGGAGCGACGAGGCGATGCCGAGGAGGATGCCGCCGGCGGTGGCCGAGAAGGGGGTGAAGCCCGTGCCGGTGGCGATGCCCATGTCCATGCCGATGCCGCTCCTGCAGCGCCAGGATGCCATGCCCGCGCGGCCGTGCGCGGCCGTGCACTGGGGGGGCGAGACCGCAACGAGACCCCGCCGCTGCAGGTCGACGATAGGTTCCCCCCGGGCGGAGTGTACCCTCCGCCGGAGGAGCCTTTTCCGATGCACGTCCGCAAGCTTGCGTTCGTCGTCGTCGTGCTCGCCGCCGTCCTCGGGCTGCACGACGCTCGCGCGAACACCTGGCCGCCCCAGAAGGGCGCCGACATGTCGAACCCGGACAACTGGCCGAACGACCCGGGCTACAACGGCGACTGGAACTACTGGTCGTGGCTGCCCAAGCAGGCGGGCGCCCCCTCGCCGTACCTCACGGCCGACACGACGCTCGGCGCGAGCGGCATGCACATCGACACGGGCTGGACGTACACGACGGGCCGCCCCGACGTGAAGATCGCGATCATCGACTGCGGCATCAAGTGGGACGAGGCCGACCTCGCCGACAAGGCGTACCTCAACGCGGGCGAGCTCGCGGGGCACAAGCCAGAGAACGCCGACGGCAGCGCGTGCGGGGGCACGGGCGCCGTCGCCGGCTTCGACTGCAACGGCGACGGCATCTTCAGCGTCTCGGACTACGCGAAGGACCCGCGCGTCGCGCCGCTCGTCTCCGACCCGACGGACGTGTGCTTCCCCGGCGCGGACCCCACCAACAAGACCGGCACGACGCGGATGATGGGGGACGAGAACAAGAACTGCATCCTCGACGCGGGCGATCTCATCGCGCTCTTCTCGGACGGCGTCGACGACGACGCCAACGGCTACAAGGACGACATCAGCGGCTGGGACTTCTACAAGAACGACAACGACCCCTACGACGACACGCGCTACGGCCACGGCACCGGCGAGGGCCGGATGTCGAGCGACCAGGGCAACAACGGCATGGGCGACATCGGCACGTGCCCCGACTGCCGCTTCTTCATGCTCCGCGCGGGCGACAGCTTCATCGTCGACGTGAACGACTGGGCGAAGGCGGTCGTCTACGCGGCCGACAACGGCGCCAAGGTCGTGCAGGAGGCGATGGGCACGATCGACATGTCGATCTTCTCGAAGGCGGCCATCGACTACGCGTACGGCAAGGGCACGCTCATCATCGCGAGCATGGCCGACGAGAACTCGCGGCACCACAACATGCCCGCCGCGTACAACCACGTCCTGCCCGTCCACTCGATGAAGCACGACGGCGACATCACCGGCAGCGGCGCGAGCATCACGTCGACCGCGACGACGTACCTCGACTACGACACGTGCTCGAACTTCGGCGGGCAGAACATGCTCAGCATCAGCGCCACGAGCTGCTCGAGCGAGGCGACGGGCCGCTCCGCGGGCATCGCCGGCCTCCTCTTCTCCGAGGGCCTCAACAAGACCCTCTCGCCGACCCTCAGCGCCGAGGAGGTGATGCAGCTCATGAAGATGACGGCCGACACGGTCGACGTCACCGAGTCGCAGTCGACCAACACGGACGTCGCCGACCAGTACTACGAGAGCCTGCCGTACTTCTCGCAGCGCTTCGGCTACGGCCGGCCGAACGTCGACCACGCCATGCAGTCGATCGACGCGGGGCTCATCCCGCCGGAGGTGGACCTCACGTCCCCCGGCTGGTTCGACGTCTTCTACGCGGACCGCATCACGTCGCCCGTTCCCATCGAAGGCCGCGTCGCCGCGGCGCGCGCGCAGTCGTACGACTACCGTCTCGAGTGGGCGCCCGGAGTCGAGCCCGCCGACGCGGCGTTCCAGCCGATCGTCGACTGGGTGCGCAACGTCTCGCCGACGTCGGTGACGGGCGGCTCGAGCAGCAGCCCCCTCGGGATGATCGCCCCCTCGCAGATCGACACCTCGCACACGCCCGATCCCGACTCGGTGAAGTTCCACGAGAACGACCGCACGATCACGATCCGCCTCGTCGCCATCGCGCACTACGCGAACGGCGACGTGACCGGCCAGGCGCGCCGCACGGTCGCCATCGTCAACCAGCAGAACGGCCTCGACAAGGATCTCGCGCAGGGCTTCCCCATCGCGCTCGGCGCCTCGACCGAGGCGAGCCCCAAGCTCGCCGACATCGACGGCGACGGCGTGCGCGACATCGTGGCCCCGGCCGGGGACGGCTCGATCCACGTCTACTCGGTGAAGACCGGCACGCCCGTGGAGATCGCGGGCTTCCCCTTCCACACGAACCCGCTCGACGGCCTCAACGCGAACCTCACGAACGAGCCCACCGTCCCGAGCTACCTCGCGGCGCCGGCGTACACGAAGGGGAGCGCCGGGGGCATCGACCCGACGATCGCGCGCGAGTCGATCGTCGGCACGCCCGCCGTGGCCGACGTCGACGGCGACGGCAAGCTCGAGATCGTCGTCACGTCCTGGCAGGGGACCGTCTACGTCATCTCGTCGGCGGGGACGGTGCTCCCCGGCTGGCCCGTGCGCCTGCCGCTCGTTCCGTCGTGCCCGAACGACCTCCCGAGCGCGACCGCCGTCACGTCACCGTGCATGGACACGTCCCACCTCTGGTCGCGCGGCGCGTACGCGAGCCCGGTGCTCGTCGACCTGAACGGCGACGGCAAGCCCGACGTCGTGCAGGCCGCGTTCGACGGGAACATGTACGCGTGGGGCTACGACGGCAAGGCGCTGCCCGGCTGGCCGGTGCTCGTCCACGGCGCCAAGGCAAACGCGTACAACCGCATCATGTCGACGCCTGCGGCGGCGGACTTCAACGGCGACGGCATCCCGGACCTCGTGACCGGGTCGAACGAGGAGATCGGCGCGGGCGGCGGCGAGGGCCTCGAGTTCATCCTCGACGGCCGCGGGATGAGCGCGCCCGGTGGCCCCTTCCTCCCGCACTGGCCGATCGGCCTCACGTCGTTCGACATCTTCCCGCTCATCGCCGAGGGCCTGAACTATGCGCCCGCCCTGGCCGACTTCGAGGGCACGGGCACGCCCCAGGTCCTCATCACCGGCAACGGCGTCAGCCCCTACATCTTCCCGGGAGACCCCGGCCAGCAGAGCGGCTTCGGCGCGCCGCCCAACCAGGGCCCCTGCTACGACGAGGACGCCGGCGCGCAGGTCGCGTGCGGGACGCCCGGCGCGCAGGTCGGCATCGATCCGACGAGCATCTTCGGCGCCGGGTCCACGGCCACGCAGCCCGACACGATGTTCCCGCTCTTCAGCAGCCCCTCGATCGGCGATCTCGATCAGGACGGCGTGCCGGACATCATCACCTCCGGCGGCAGCCTGAGCGTCCTCGGAAATACCACCGGCGGCGCGACCCCCGAGCACCCGCCGCAGTAC
The DNA here is from genome assembly GCA_036490515.1 of Polyangiaceae bacterium. Lineage (GTDB taxonomy): Bacteria > Myxococcota_A > Polyangia > Polyangiales > Polyangiaceae > Palsa-1150. The sequence continues at coordinate 801,677 of DASXDU010000011.1, read as the reverse complement.
CTCCTCGGCATGTGGAGCGGCGCGACCGGCCATCCCTTCTACGGATCTCCCGTCCCCATCGAGGACTACACGCTGCTCGTCAGCCACGCCGTCGCCGACATCACCGGCGACGACTACCCCGAGGTCATGCTCGGCACCGGCGGCTACTTCGTCCACGCCGTCGACGCGTGCGGCTGCGAGGCCCCCCAGTGGCCCAAGTTCACCGACGGCTGGATCGTCGCCACGCCCGCCGTCGGCGACGTCGACGGCGATCACAAGCTCGAGGTCGTCGTCGGCACGCGCGACGGCAACCTCTTCGCGTGGCACACGCAGGGGAGCGACACCGGCGTCATCGAGTGGGAGTCCTACCACCACGACAACGCGAACACGGGCGTGTACCCGAAGACGCAGAAGCGGGCGGCGACGGTGATCGACTGCGCGACCGACTGCGCCGCTGCGCCGCCCGCGGCGGGCGCCCAGCAGCTGAAGCCGGGTGGATGCGGCTGCGTCACCGCGGGGGGAGAGAAGGGCGGCGCGCTCGCAGCGGCTGCCGCCGTGGGGCTCGCCGCGGTGATCGCGCGGAGAAGGCGGGGGCGCCGCGTGCAGAAGGCGGAGAAGGCGCAGGGGCGGAGCTGAGCGAAACGCCGAGCGGGGAGGGGTCCCGCAGGGGCGGACGGGTGGGCGAAACCCGGCGAAACCCGCTTGCAAGGAGCGGGATCGTTCGTCATAGTGCGCGCCCCTTGCCGGAGTAGCTCAGACGGTTAGAGCGGGCGTTTCATACGCGCTAGGTCAGGGGTTCGATTCCCTTCTCCGGCACCACAACCTGCGGTTGTTTCGTGCCGTCGAAGGCAACCGAGGCACGCGGGCTCGTCCCAGGCGGGACGAGCCCAGCGGGCACGATTCCCGGACCACGCGGGCTCGTCATTCCCCCACCGGCTCTCTGCAGGTGGGCACGGTGCTTCTCGAGCACGCGGCGCAGGAAGTGGGCGAGGCGGACATCGCGAAGATGCTCGCGGCGGGCCGGGCGGCGCGCCGTTGCGGATGATGCGCCGCACGCTCCGCTCCGACCTTCCGCGGCCACCGTCGCACGCGCGTCGCGAGAACGGGCTTGCTCGATCGTTGCCTTGGGTCGCGCGCCGCCGTGCTTCGATGGCGATCCTCATGATGCGCCGAGACCATGGCCACTCCACCGCAGTTCAGCTCGCGCTCCTTCTGGCCATCTGCGGCACGGCGAGCGTCGCCCGAGCCGACGACAGCGACAGCGCCATCGCCCGCTACCGCAAGAGCTGGAACCCGTTCGCCGCTGGCCCGGAGCTCGTCAGCTCGGCAGACCTGCAACCGCAGGGGCAGATGTTCGTTCGCCCCTACATCTACAGCGAGCTGGCGTACGGCCAGTTCAACGGGTGGTCGGTGGGCAGCAACGGTCTCGACCGCAAGCTCTACTCCATCGCGCCGCAGGTGGAGCTCTCCGTCGGCATCTTCGACTTCCTGGAGTTCGAGATGTACGTGCCGGAGACCTCCTGGTGGCAGACCTCTGGAGCCGGGCAGGGGTCAGCAAACGGCAACGGCTTCGGCGACGTCACGGCTTTCCTGAAGTGGCGCTTCCACATCCAGCAGCCGGATGACTGGCTGCCGTCGCTCAGCGAGGTGCTCTTCGTCACCCTTCCCACGAGCGACTGGTTCGGCTCCGTCGGGACGCCGCCCATCCCCGGCGGCTTCGCGCCACTCGGCCGGCTGCCCTCCACGCACTTCGGCGCCCCCGAGCTGACGGAGGCGATCCTCTTCCGCAAGAACTTCAAGCCGTTCCGAATCTCGGGTGGGGCGTACTACTCCTACGGTCTGCCCAGCTCCAACAGCGGCGTCACGCAGTACTACGGCGACATCTTCCAGTACCGCCTGGCCTTCGAGCAGTTCCTCGATGACGCCAAGGGCTTCGGCTACGCCGTCGAGCTGGTCGGCATTCACGGCCTGCCCTCCCGGCTCGATGGCAAGGGGTTGGACGCAGGGCGTTCGAGCTTCGGCCTCATCGGCGTGCAGCCCACCGTCGAATACGACTTCACCGATCGGATCGTCGGGGCGGCCGGGGTGCTCTTCACCGCCGCGGGCTACCAGGACGTCGCGGCGGTCTATCCGAACCTGTCCGTCTACTACTACTGGAACCCGCGCGGTCACGTCGTCGCCCGCTGAGCGAGAGCGACGCTTGCTAACCGATGCGATGATGCGAAGGAAGGGCCCGGCTGTGGCCGCCGTCATCGGGTTCGCGGCGTGTACCGGACTGCTTGCCGGATCCGCCGAGGCCGATGAGGAGCCCACCAAATGGGAGCAACTCTTCTTTCCCTTTCCAATCGTCGGGGCGCCCCCTCAGCTCGAACAGCAGGTGCAGGTCTTCAACAGTTACTTTCGCGGCAACGCGGGATCGGGTGACATGCCGTCCGCGGAGCTCGCCTACATCGCAAGCCCGCACCTGGGACTCGTCGTGACTGTGCCGTTCCAGATCGGCTTCAACGGGCAGACCACGGGGTTCCAGGACACCCAGTTGCTCGTGCAGTGGCTCGCCGCGGGCTCGCTCGAGCTCGACGACATGCTTTCGCTCGGGATGATGGGTACCTTCCCGACGGGTCGTGACGATCTGAGCGAGGGCGACTACTTCGTCGGACCATTCGCCTATGCCGCGCAGCGCCTCTTCCACCACCTGATCTTCGAGGTCGACGTGACGACCCTACTCCCGGTCGTTCACGGCGATTCCACGCGCCAGATCCTTTCGGACGGGCTCGTGTCCGTGCTCCTCACGCCCCAACACTTCTCTTTCCCCGTTTACTCGCAGGTGGAGGTGGACACTACGACGTACCTCGGCGGGACCGCCGCCCTGCCTCCCGGTGCAAAGACGAGCCCCGCCGAGACGGTGTTCATCGCGCCCGAGGTGTTCCTCGGTCCATTCGAGAGCCCGGTCAGCGACGGCACCCGCATCGCCGCCGGCGTCTCCTTCAACGTCGCGGGCGATCCGGTCCACGCGCAGACGTACACGATCACCGCGGCCTTCGACATCCCCAACAAGTACGGATACTGAGGCAGGCTGAACGCCGTCGGGCCTTGAGCGGCGCCGCGCATGGCAGGTGGCTCGCGATGGTGTGGCGAAGGGCCCCGCCACGCTCTCGCACAGCGGGGTGAGCAAGCAGGTCGGCCGAACCGGGAGCGCTGTGTGGAGAACGCACCACGAGGTCGACCGGCTTGGCCTCTCGGACGACAGAAAGCCGCGCTCTTCGGGCAGAACGCGACGCGCGGTCTCCAGAGTGCCGCTCCCGGTCGACAGGCCGTGCTCCATGTCGACAGGGAGCGGCGCTGGGATGGCAGAAAGGCGGATTCGTTCGACAGACCTCCTCACTGGAAGGGCTGGGGCAGGCGCGAGGTTCGCAGAGCGTCGCGTGCGCTCGACCGGAAGGCACGCCATGAGGAAAGAACGATCCGTCCAATCATCATGAAGACGACCGATGTCTCCAGGGCGGTCGTCGTGGAGGTTTCCCCCGCTCTCTCTGAAAGCAGACTGACGCTCGCGGAGCTCCCGCCGACGCTTTCGGAGCTCGCACCGGCGCTCTCCGAGCCCAGAATGAGTCGCTCTCTTCTCAGAACGCCTCTCTCCGTCGACCGACCGTCGCGGTCTGCGAACCGAATGTCGCGTTGGCACGTCAGAGCGCCTCGTTCGGGCGAACCGCCGTGCAGTTTCTCGTTCCTGCTTCGCCGTTCTGAGGAGCGAATGACGCGGCTCTCAATCTCCGGGGCACCTTCTGCTCGGAGATCGGCGCGCTCGGAAGGCATCGAGCGCCATCGGGCGCTCCTGGAGCGACTTCCCGAGGGCCCAGCGCCTCGCCCGGACAACCGAGTGACTGCCCCTACGCTCCCCGTGACGATTTCGAACATCCTGTCGAGACGCTCTGCTTCTCGCGCGAGCATTTCTCTTCTCCACGCGAGCCTTTCTGTCTTCCCAACGCGCCTTTCTGTCCTCCGCACGAGGAGCTCTGTCCTCTCAGCCACGAAGGCGGTGCGCGTAGCGTCACATTCGACAATCCCCGCGATGCATTCGTGACACCTGGAGGCGCGCTAGCTCGAACGAGAGCGCATTTCCATCAACCTGGAGACGCATTCCGATGATCACGCGTCGAAAATGGTGCGGAGAACCGCGCCTCCCGGGGTCACCGTTGCCTGACCGATCGACCCGGCGCCAATGACAACGATGACGTTGCTCACGGTGCCTCCTCCTTGGGGGCGAAGAGTTCCTTCGCGCGCGCTACCGCCGACATTGCGTTCGGCCACCCGACGTAGAACGCCAGGTGCGTGATCATCTCGACGAGCTCCTCCTGCGTGACGCCGTTCTTGATCGCGTTCGGGAAGTGGAAGCCCATCTGCTCGGTCTTGCCCGTGGCGACGAGGGCCGCGCAGGTGATCAGGCTGCGGTCCCTCTTGGAGAGCTGCGGTCGCTCCCAGACGTCGCCGAAGAGAACGTCGTCGGTCAAGGCGGCGAGCTTCGGCGCGATGTCGCCGATGGCTTTCTGCGCCCCGCTCGGGGGCTTGCTGGCGGTCATGGGGAGTCCTCTTCTTTCACGGGCGCAGCAGAGTCTTGATCGCGCGGCGCTCGTCCATCGCGCGATAGCCCTCGGCCACCTGCTCGAGGGGGAGCGTGAGGTCGAAGACCTTCCCGGGCTGGACCTTCCCGCTCCACACCAGATCGATGAGCTCGGGGAGGAAGCGACGCACGGGGGCGGGACCGCCGAGGAGGCGGACGTGGCCCCGGAAGAGCTTCTCGCCGTCGAGCTGCACGCCATGCGGAACGCCGACGAAGCCGACGGAGCCTCCGGGGCGGGTCGACTGGATCGCCTGCGCCATCGACTCCTGGGTGCCGACGCACTCCAGCACGGCGTCGGCTCCGACTCCCTTCGTGAGCTCCTTGATGCGCGCGACGCCCGCGTCCCCGCGCTCGCTGACGACGTCGGTCGCGCCGAACTCGCGAGCGAGCTTCTGCCGGGGAGCGTGGCTGCTCATCGCCAGGATCCTCTCGGCGCCCATCTGCCGTGCCGAGAGCACGCCGAGCAGCCCGACCGCGCCGTCCCCGACGACCGCGACGGTCATGCCCGGCTTCACGTCGGCCGCGACGGCGGCGAACCATCCGGTGCCGAAGACGTCGGACACGGCGAGCATGCTCGGGACGAGGTCGGCGGGCGGGACCTCGCGCGTGGCCACCAGCGTGCCGTCGGCGAGCGGTACGCGGAGCATGGGCGCCTGCGCGCCGCCGACGAGCTCCTTGTGCTGGCACGACGTCTGGTAGCCGGCCTTGCAGTGGGGGCACGTGTTGTCGGAGGCGAAGAACGAGCCGATGACGAACTGCCCCGGCTTGATCGACGTGACGTCGCGGCCGACCTCCTCGACGATGCCGCAGTACTCGTGGCCCATCGGCGTCGGCTGCGTGATCGCGTTGATGCCGCGGTACGGCCACAGGTCCGAGCCGCAGATGCAGCTCGCCGAGAGGCGGAGCACCGCGTCGGTGGGCGCGAAGATCTTCGGTGCGTCCCGCTCCTCGAAGCGGACGTCGCGCGGTGCATGCAGAACGGCTCCCTTCATGGCTCACCTCCTTCCCTGCGCGGGGTCGCCCGCGCCGTATTGCTCGTCGGTCACTTTCTCCAGCCACTCGACGTTCTTGCCGTCGAGCGACTCCTGAATCGCGATGTGCGTCATCGTCGTCGTCGGCGAGGCGCCGTGCCAGTGTTTCTCGTCGGGTCCCACCGACACGACGTCGCCCGGGCGGATGGCCTCGATGGGGCCGCCCCAGCGCTGGTGGAGGCCGCACCCGAAGGTGACGATGAGCGTCTGTCCGAGCGGATGCGTATGCCAGTCGCTACGCGCGCACGGCTCGAAGGTCACGTAGGCGCCGCCCACGCGCGCCGGCGGGCTCGACTGGAAGAGAGGGTCGATGCGAACGGTGCCGGTGAAATGCTCGGCGGGCGCCTTCTGCGACGGCCGCGAGCCGTTTCGGTTCAGGTCCATGGGGAAGCTCCTCGGTTCACGCCAGAACGATGCGCCCGAAGACCGGCGAACAGTAGCCCTCCCCTGGGCAACGGCCTGTAGAGCTATTCTGGACAATCCGCAGCGGTCCTCCGGAGCCGCTCGAAGGCATGACCACCGCGTCTCTCCCGCAGCTTCAGGTCTTTCTGGCCGTGGCGCGCCACCGCAACTTCAGCAGCGCGGCGAGGGAGCTCGGCGTGTCCAGGTCCGCGGTGAGCCAGGCCGTACGGCAACTCGAGGAGCAGCTGAAGGTCGTGCTGCTCACCCGCACGACACGAAGTGTCTCTCTGACGGATGCCGGCAGGCGTCTGGTCGACGGCGCCGGGCCGGCGGTCCGCCAGGCGCTCACCGCCCTCAGCGAGGTCGCGGCCCAGCCCGGCGAGACCGTCGGTACTCTGCGCCTGTCGGTGCCGCGAGCGGCGTTGCCCTTCGTCATCGACCCCGTCCTTCCCGCCTTCCGCCAGCGTCACCCGCGCGTTGAGGTCGAGATCGACGTCGACGAGCGATTCGTCGACATCGTGGCCGAGGGCTACGACGCGGGCGTGCGCCTCACGGAGGCCATCGAGCGCGACATGGTGCAGGTGCGGCTCACGGACGCGTGCCGGTTCGTGGTCGTGGGCGCGCCCGATTACCTCGCTCGCCACGGGACGCCGCAGCGCCCGGAGGATTTGCTCCGGCACGAGTGCATCACCTTTCGCTCCCGAACGACCGGGGCGCTCTACGCCTGGGAGCTGGAGCGCGGCCGACGGGCGTGGCGTGTCCCCGTTCGTGGGGGGATTGTGTGCAGCGACAGCCGGCTCACGGTGTCGCTCGCGGAGCGGGGCGCGGGGCTCGCGTATGCGTTCGAGCCCATGGCGGTGGAAGCGCTGCGGGCGGGGCGGCTCGAGAGGGTGCTCGAGGCGTACGCGGCGACGGTCCCCGGCTTCTTCCTCTACTTCCCGAGCCAGGCGCGGCGCTCCGCGCCTCTTCGCCTGTTCATCGAAACGGCGAAGGAGCTCGCCGTGCGCGGCGAGAAGGGATGACGGCAGGTTGCGGCGATCGTTCGCGAATGCGGCGGTCAAGGCACATACGGGGCACATGGCCGGCGGGGCGGTTCGAGAGTGGTACGCGTCGCGGGGAGGGCGCGATGACCGCGGTCACGCGGACTCGCCGGTGGGGCGATCGGCTAACCGCCGCTCCTCCGGATCACGGGACACGTCCTCGCACGACCCATCCGCGGCCCCCGCGATCACCTCTCTCGCCGCCCGCTCTCCGCTCGCGATGGCTCCGTGCACCGTCGCGTTGTGCCCGTCCGACTGCGTCGCCTCGCCTGCGAAGAAGAGCGTTCCCTCGATCGGCGCCCCGAGCTCCGCCCCTGCGCGTCGTCCCCCCACGCCCGCGTAGCTGTAGGCGCCGCGCGCGAACGGGTCCCCCTCCCAGTCGTGGTGGAACGCGCCCGCGACGCTCTCCTGCAGCAGCCCCGCCTCGACGCCGAGCGCCTCGGCCAGCCCGCGGATGGTTGCCCCCACGCGATCCGCTTCGCCGAGGCCCGCGAGCGCACGGGCTCCCCGCCGCCCTCCCCAGCCCGTGACGACGGGGCGCGGTTCGCGCTGGCTGATCCACCAGACCGGGAAGGGCGGCCGACCGGTGAATAGGGTGCTCTCCGTGGCGAACGCATCCCGCCCCGGCCACGCCTCGTCCCGGAAGAGGAGGCTCACCCGCGCCGTCACGCCCATCTCGAGGTGGCGGAGCGCGGCGTCCTTCTCGGAGGGGAGCGGCGGCGAGAACGCGATGGCGCCCGCCTTGAGAACGCCGAGCGGGACGGTGACGACGACGCGCGCCGCCGTGAGCTCCTCTCCGGTCGCCAGGCGGACGACGACGTGTCCGGGCTTCCACGCGAGGGCGGTGACGACCGCCTCGAGCCTCACGGTGCAGCGCTCCGGGATCGCCTGCGCCGCGAGCGCCCCGACGAGGCCGTCGTACCCCTGCGCCCAGCGGAACTGGCGCTCGGCGCCGGGCCGTTCGTCCGCGGCCGTGTTGTCGAGGAGCGACTGGACGCCGAGCTTCGCCGGATCGGCGGCGTGGTACCCCTCGACGAGCAGGAGCGCGCGCTGCTTGGTGTGCGCGTCGACCTCGACGCGATCGACCAGGTGCTGAAAGGACTCGTCCTCGCCCTCCCTCGCGTGCCCGAGGAGCGTGTCGATGGCGGAGAAGGCTTCGCCGCGCGGGCTCGAGCCTCGCGGCGGATCGGGCGGAGCGGTCCGGGGGAGCTCCCGCAGCGGCAGGTGCGCCTCCCTCGCGACACCGAGGACCTCCTCGACCGCGCCGTGCACGAACTCGGCGCCCAGCTCGATGGGCCCGTCGGGCGTGTGGTGCGTCCAGATGCGGCCGCCCAGCCGGTCGCGCGCTTCGAGCAAGAGGACGCGCAGCCCGGCCCGGGTCACGTCGCGCGCGACGGTCAGCCCTGCCGCGCCTGCACCGAGGACGATGACGTCGGGCTCGCTCATGGCTCTCCTGGACGGCGATCGCCACCCGTGAAACCGTGAAGGTCACCGTCGTGGCGCTCGAGCTCCTGACCTCCGCAGAAGGTGCGCCGTTCCGGCAGCTCTTCGCCATCTACGCGTCGTCGATCGCGCCGAGCGAGCAGAAGCCGGAGGCGTGGCTGCGCGCGATGGTGGCGGCGCCCGAGTACCGCGTGTGGATCTCGCAGGACGCCAGCCACGTGCTCGGCTTCAGCATCCTCTTCGTGCCCCCCGGCAGCGGGTTCACGCTCCTCGAGTACATGGCGGTCGCGTCGGAGCGACGCGGTCACGGCTTCGGGGCGAAGCTCTTCCAGAAGACCGTGGAGCGCGCCGTTACGCCCGGGGGCGAGGCGCTGCCCGTCTTGCTCGAGGTCGACTCGGACGTCGAGGCATCCACCGATCGCCCGCTGCGCACGCGCCGCCTGCATTTCTACCGCCGCCTCGGCTGCATGAAGATCTCCGGCCTGCGGTACCTCATGCCCCTGCAGGGCGCAGGCCCGGCGCCGGAGATGGTCCTCATGATCCACCGGGCCGCGCGCGATGCGCCCGTGCCCCGCCGCGACCTCGAAGGGTGGCTGAGGACCATCTACCGGGACGTCTACCACGTGCCGCCGGACGATCCCCGCATCGCGACCATGCTTGCGCCGCTGCCCGATCCCGTGGGGGTCGAGTAGGCGGTAGACTCGCCGCCATGAAAGGGCCGACATGAGCGACGCGTGGACCAGGGCAGGTGTCATCGCGACGGCGCTCGGCTCGATCGGCATCGTCCTCACTCTCTTCTACTCGGCGTACAGCTTCACGACGACCCTCCGCGAGAGCTATTACGCGGAGCTCGATCGGGTGTACTTCGAGCTCCTCCGGCTCGCGCTCGAGCGCCCCTACCTCCGCGCGTCCAGCCCCCCGACCGATCCGGTCAAGGCGAGCGAGTACGACGCGTACGCCTTCATGGTGTGGAACTTCCTCGAGACGGTCGTCGACCGCTGCGAGAAGGCCTCTCCGATCCTGCGCGAGACCTGGTACCCCGTCGTGGCGACCGAGTGCGCGCTTCACCGTGCCTGGTTCGACGCCCGGGAGAACCGGCCCAAGTTCAAGGATCGGTTCCGCCGGTTCATCGACACGCAGTACCCCCTCGCGCCGCCGCCCGAGGAGAGCTCGCCTCCGCCGCTTCGCTCCTAGGTCACCCGCAGAGCAGCTCCTGCATGCATCGCCAGTAGCCGGCCGCGGTGTCGTATCCGCACAGCTCCGGCCCCTGAACGCCGCCACTGCAGTCGCTGTCGTTGGTGCAGGCGTCCTTCGGCGTGTGGCAGTAGTAGCCGCCGAGGTTCCCGCAGCCCGAGGGGTCGTACGAGGGGGAGCACCAGCCGCCCGCGCCGCAGTCGGAGTCGACGCGGCAATCGCCCGGGACGCAATGGTTGCCCTGGACGCTGTAGGGCGACCCGTGGCACGCGCACGTCTGCCCGGAGGGGCACGCGCTGTCGTCGGCGCAGGTGTCGGCCGTGCAGAAGCACCCGGCGGGGCCGCCCTGGTCGTTCATGCAGCGGCCGTTGGCGCCGGCGTCGGCGCAGGCGGCGTCGCTGCTGCACATGCCGGGTATGCCCTGGCCGCCGAAGCTGCAGGTGCCGGCCGCAGGTGCCTGGAGGCACGCGTCGTCGTCGGGCCGGTGGTTGTCCGGCGGGGGGCCGCCACTCGAGGAGCCGCTGCTGGAGCTGCCGCTCGAGGACCCGCTCGAAGAGCCGCTGCTCGAGCTACCGCTCGACGACCCACTCGAGGATCCGCTGCTCGACGCGCCGCTCGACGAGCCGCTGCTCGAGCTGCCGCCGTCGCTGCCCGCGTCGCTCGTCGCGTTCGACGTCTGGCCTCCACAGCCCGACAGGGCGGCGGCGGCAACCACGACTCCCACTACGATGAAACGCATGGTGATCTCCTCGGACCGGGCCTGTCCCGGTCGAGCAGGAGCAAGAGGGATGCCTTGCCCGGACCCGCGCGGCCGCCCGCAGGAACGCAGTGATCCGGCACGAGAGCAGTGTGCCTCACCGTGCCACCGCGGTGCCGCGGTCAGGGCACCGCGGAGAGCGCGAGGCCGGCGCCCCGCCGTGCCGCGCGCATCAGAAGCCCGCGATGTAGAGCGCGTTGCTGCACGCGGAGCTGACCGCGAGGGCCGAGCCGAAGCTCGCGAAGCACGCCGACTCGCTCGACCCCCACGAGGACTCGTTCGTGGCGGCGCACGGCCCGAGCGCGGACACGCAGCCGGCGAGGGTGGCGGCGTCGTTGCCGAAGGACGCGCGGTCGGAGGCGGAGCAGGCGCTCGAGCCGAGCTCCATCTCGCACAGGGCCTGCCTCGAGCCGGCGTCCGTCGTCGCTCCGCCCGTGCAGGCAGCGGCCAGCGTGTCGGACTGGGTGGAGGCCGCGAAGTAGACCGCGCATGGATCGTCGCCTCCGGCCTCGACGTCGGATGCCGCGTCGTGGGCGGCCTCGGCGTCCGTCGCCGCACCGCCCGAGGCGTCGCCCGCGCCATCGCTGGCGGCTTCGCCCGCGGCGTCGCTCTCCGACGGAGAGGCGTCCGCCCCGGGAGGCGAGGCCTTCGACGACGAGCTGCAGGCAAGGAGGAGGAGCGGCGCGGCGAACAAGCAAGAGGAGCGGAGCACCATCACCCGGGAACCAGGCCACATCGGCGGGAAGAAGGCTCGTTCAAATCCGTCACGAGATCGTCTCTCCGGTGCAAGGCGGGCGTCCTTCGCAGGGTGGCCCACCACCATGACGGCGCTTGGACGACGCGATGCGAACGCCCCGAGGCTCTCTCCGGAGCCACGAGCCATGCCGTTGCGAGCGACGGCCCCCGTCCTTGCCCGGGAGGGACCGTGCGGTTGCGGGGGACGGACCGACCCTTCGCTCCGGAGGAGGGGTGCCCTCTCGCGCGAAGGCGTGCGCCCTTGCCCGCAACGGCTCACGTCCTTGCGGCCGAGGACCCGGGGCCTTGCTCGCGAGGGCCGCGGTCCTTCGCCGGCAGGACGCATCCTCTTGCGCGCGAGGGTGAGAGCTCTCCCTCGCGAGGACATGGGGCCTCGCGAGCAAGGACGGGCGTCCTCCCCGCGAACGGGGGCAGTCGTCGGTCGCGAGGGCGCAGGCCTTCGTCCGCAAGAGCGTGGGCCGTCTCTCTCGAGGGACGCCGTCGTCCCCCGTGAAGACCGCGCTCGTTGCTGCGAAGAGCCGTCCCGAACGAAGCAAGGGACGCGCTCATGCAATCGCATGGTCCCCGCGATCCTTCCGCAAGGAGGACGTGCAACAGGCGCTCAGTTCACGACGTCGATCCACACGACGGGCGGCAGATGGAACCAGGGCCCCGCCCGCGTGGGCGGTGGGCACACGCGGGCGATGGGAGACCAGTCGATGTCGCTCTCTCCGTACGTGCGCTGCCACCAGTAGCAGCGCGTGAACGGCAACGTCGCGGACTGGCCCGGTCGGAGGCGGGCGTCGACGAGGGGGACGTCCATGTCGGAAGGGGGACCGCGGTCGCCGGTGTAGACGCGAAGCCGCACCGAGTGCTCGCCGCTGGCCCGGAAGCCGAGGGCGGGTCCGTTCTGGGCGCGAGCCGTCATGGGAGCGAGCGCCGCGAAGCCTGCGAACGTCACGAACACGAGCGCGCCGAGACGGGCTGCCTCGACCGCGCCCCCACGCCGACGCCCTCTGTCCCGCGGATCGGTGGTGGACGGCCTCGTTCGCATCGGCGAGCGAGACCGATGCAGGCATCGTGCTCGAGCGTTACTCCTCGAGATGCCTCGCCACCACGTCACGCAGTCGCTCGGGCGGGCACGGCTTCACGATGAACTCCACGCACCCCGCTGCCTTCGCGGCCGCCTCGTCGCCTGGCTCGCGAGACACGGTGCAGACGACGACGGGGACGCCGTCGAGCGAGCTTCGCTGCTTGAGGAGGGGGATCGCCTCGAGGCCGCCGAGCACGGGCATCCTCAGGTCCATCACGATGGCGTCCGGCTCGACGGCGTCCGCGACGATGATCGCGGCCGCACCGTTCGACGCGGTCTCCACCTGCCAGCCGGCGGCCCGCATGCACCACGCGTAGAGCTCGCGCAGATCGACGTCGTCGTCGACGAGGAGGACCGTCGGTCGATCGCGCTCGCGCCGCCGGCGTCGGCGCGCCGCGGAGGCGCGCTCGGGCCTGACGTGCTCTTCGGCGGGCGCCGAGGGGCCGAGCGAGGGGGGGATCATGTGCTGGCGTAATGCGCCGGCAGCATCGGGGGCCACATCGTCGCGAAACCGTGCAGAGCAAGTCGTGCGCCAGGGGAGGACCGCGGGAGAGCCAGGGTGCGGAGAACCCCTTTCCGGCGCGTCGCGATCCGTCCCACCACCGCGTCTCCCGAAATAAGCCACCGCAACCGGAGGGATGGCCCACCCAGCGCGCTCTTCCGAAATCCCCACGCGAAAGGACGGGGAGCGCCGCTCGACGCCGTCCGAGGCTCGAGCAGGACCGCGAGAGAGAGCGCGGCGTCGTGACAATGCGTCACGTCCACGAAAACGGTGCATGGTCGAGACGGCTAGCCCGCGCGCCCGCAAAGGCGGCTCACTTCACGGCCACGGTGACCTCGTCGATGTCCGTGTACGTGGTCGTCGTCTCGGTGCCGCTGTAGATCGAGCGCGAGAGGTACTGCTCCGTCGCGGTCCAGGCGGTCGCGTTCGTGACGCCGGTGGCCGTGCCGGCGAGCTGGCCGTTCACGTAGAGCGAGACGCTGCTGGTCGCGACCGCGCCGGTGCTCGTGATGAGGATCTCCTCCTGGTCCCACGCGCCCTGATCGGCCAGGGCGGCCGGGAGCGTCATCGCGCTCGTGACCGGGATCGTGCCGGAGCCGCCGGTCTGGTTCACGTCCGGAATGTCGTGATCGTCGACTCCCTGGAAGTCGAGGCCGATGACCGGCAGGTTTCCCGATCCCATGAACGACATGATCGTGAGGTCCCCGCCCGCCGGTCCCTTCGGTGCCCACGCCTTGCTGTCGCCGCTGTCGAGCGCCGAGAGGAGCGCCGAGAAGCTCCCGCGCGGCTGCCACCGCTGCTTCCAGCCGATGTAGTAGCTGCCGGTTCCCCCCGCGTGGTCGAAGTACATGTCCCACGCGGCGTCGTTCACCTGGCCGGCGGGAAACATCACGCGGTATCCCGACGGTTGAACGTCGGTGTTCGGGGAGCCGTCCGGGTTGCTGGCGGCCGACGAGAGGCCAATGGAGCCGTTCCCGCCGTTGCGCGTCCACACGCACGGGACCGGCCCTCCGAAGTCGATCGAGCCCCCGGCGGGCATCGAGAAGCCCGCGGAGGCCGACGTGACGGGGCCCGTCCGGCAGACGACCGTCATGTCCGTGGGCAGGTTCCACGTCGAAGGGCCCCCCTCGCCGCCGCCCTCGAGCGACGTGACGGTGCCGGCGTCCGCGGGGCTGCTGCTGCACGCGTCCGACGGACATGCGCCCCCGTCGTTTGCCGGCAGCGCCGCATCGTGCGCCGGCGGTGCCGCCGCGTCGTGTGCCGGTGGTGCCGTCGCATCGTGCTCCGGCGGCGCCGCGTCCGACGTGGAGCCTCCGCCGTCGGGCATCCCGCCTTCGGCGGCCTCCCGTGCGGAGGGGGCGCTGCTGCAACCGAGAACGAGACCGGACACGCCGGCCACCACGAAGGCGAGAAGGGTATGCATGGCGAGGGTCCTCTCAGAGATGGGGGGACAGGCCGTCGGCGCACGACGTCGGAAGGACGATGGGCGAGGCGGGGGCCGGCTTGTCGCTGCTCGCGGTCCAGACGGTGTTGTTCGCGACGCTGCTGCCGGTGAGCGTCGACTCGATCTCGATGGCGTCCGCCGCTCCCTCGAAGACGTTGCCCGTGATCTGGAAGTCCTTGCGCGACCCCGGCCCGCTGGGGTCGGCCGTGTTGCCGTCGTAGATGTAGATGCCCTTGTTGGGGCTCACGAACAGGTTGTGCGCGATCGTGACGTCGTTCACGTCGTTGTTCGCCGCGCCGTCCGCGAGCGGGCCGGCGATCTTGATTCCCGAGGACCAGGTATCGGCCGACGCGTTGTCGACGAACTGGTTGTTCGCGACGTAGATGCTCCCGTCGCCGGAGGCGAAGCCGTAGTTTCCGGCCACGAACGTGTTGTCGACGACGGTTCCGCCGGACCCGTCGGTCGCGATGAGGTTCCCCTTTCCGCTGTTGGAGCCGGCCATCGTGGCGTAGTTGCAGCGGACCTCGAAGTTCGTCGTCCACTCGAACTGGATGTTGTCCGTGTACTGGCCGTAGAGCGTCAAGATGGTGTTGCCGATCGCCTGGATGCCGTCGCCCTTCCACGCGTAGAGAAACTCCGCGGTGCCGTCGTGCATGACGCTGTTCTCGACGAGGATGTCGCTGTCGAACGCCGCGAAGACGCCGCCGGCGGTCCCCTGGAGGTCGAGGTCGTCGATCACCCAGTGCGTGCAGCCGTTGGCCTCGTCGCTGCTCGGCGCGACCAGGTAGACGCCCTGGTCGGTCGTGCCGTGAATCTGGACGTCGCGGAGCACGATCCAGGACCTGGCCGTCGCGCTGACGCCGTAGGTGCCGCCCGTGAACACGGGCCGGGCGCCCTGGCCGTACGCGCCGTAGGTGATCGGCCTGCCGGTGGTCCCCGACGAGCTGACGTCGAGCGTCCCCTGGAACGTCGCGCCGCGCGCGAAGGAGACGGCGTCGCCCGGGAGGAAGGCCGCCGCGCTCACCTTCGCCATCGACTGCCACGCGGTCGCGGGCGTGCGGCCGTCGTTCGCGTCCTTGCCGGAAGGGCTCACGTAGTAGTTCTGCCCCGTCGGCTGCGCGCCGGCCGGCAGGCGCAGCGCGAAGGCCTGGCTCGGCGTCCCGTCGCACGACCACTGCAGGAGCGAGGCGCCGTTCGTCAGGCTGCCGCCGTCGACGGCGAGGCACAACCCGCTCTGGGAGCCCGCGAGCGTGTACTGACCGGCGCTCGATTGTCGGACCGCGAAGAGCTGTCCAGGCGCCCCCGTGCACGTCGACTGCGCGATCCTCGCCCCGGCGGTCGTCGAGGCCCCCGCGCCGAGGCACAGCCCCGACTGCGAACCGACGACCTCGTACGTCCCGCCGGACTGGGCGACCAGGCGGAATGCCTGGTTCGCGCCGCCCCAGCAACCCCACTGCTGGAGGAGGCCGCCCTGCGCCATCGATGCGCCCTGCACGTCGACGCAGAGATGGCTTCCGGCGTCGACGAGCGTCGTCGTCGCGGCGGTCGACGGCGACGCGGTGAGCGCCGTCGAGGAGCTATCGGGATCGGTCGCGGACCCGGAGACGGGCGCGACGCAGGCGGGAGCGGCGAGGAGCAGGAGGATCGTGGGGCGCATGGCCACACCCATCGCAAGGCGTGCGCCAGGCGATTTCCCGCGGGATTTCAGCGTCCCGGCGCCGTCCAGCGCCCACGGCGTTCGCGCCCTGCGAACGATCCGTTCGCCGCGCCGATCGCGCCCTCGCGCCCGCCGCGCCTGCAGCGAACGAGCGTCAGTGGATGTCGAGGGTGACGTTGTCGACGTTCACCGACGCGTCGGGCAGTGGCCCGTTTGCGTAGACGAGACCGAACGCGAGGGCGGGGGTCGCGCTCGTCCAGCCGGCGGTGAGAGGGACGCTCTTCTGGTTCGGGCCGATCGTCACCAGGCAGGTACCGGGGCCCGCATCCGAGTCGAAGGCGAGGTCCATCGTGACGCGTTGCCATCCGGCGCCCGCGAGCGGCGCCGTCGGGACCTGGGTCAGGTTCACCACCTTGCCGCCGTCGGCGGAGATGAGCTGCTCCTGGACGAATACGTCCACGTCGTGGACGATCAGCTGGACGGAGCGGGGCGGCGGCGTCGCGGGTCCGTTCGGCAAGATGCCGAGCTCCGACACGGTCACGAAGCTGTTTCCGGCAGGGAGGTCGCTCACGAGCAGGTGGAAGCCCAGATGCAGCGCCGACGGGGAGGAGGCATCCTTCGACCAGGGGTAGGGCTCGACGTACGCGGCGTAGGTTCCGCCATCCGCGATGGGCGACGGCGACGCCGCTCGGAGCGAATGGGGCGTCGACTCGTAGACGGTGGTGTCGAGCGAGCTTCCGTCGGGGTCGAGCTCCGGGATGACGAAGTCGAGGAGCGAGCCGCCCTCGTCGAAGTCGCAGCAGTAGAAGGCGTCCGGGGCGTTGAGCCGGCACCACGTCGCGTCGGTCGCTGCGTCGAGCCCTGCGTCCGTCGGGCCGGTCTCGCTGGTGCCCGCTTCCGCGTCGGCCCCCGGCGCCACCGGAGAGTCGGTGGTCGCATCCGGCCCGGCGTCGGCCGCGCCCCCGTCGGGGCGAGCTCCCCCTTCGGCCCCGACATTCTCGCAGAGGTTCGTGGCCGCGTTGCACGTCCACGGGGCGGGACACGGGCAGGTCTTGCCGGTGTAGTCGAGCGCCGCCACCGCGCACGCGACGGCCGGCAGCCCGAGAACGAGCAAGGCGGCGACGCGCGCCCTCATCGATCAGAACCGCCCGCCCACGACGACGCCGCCCGGCGACGGCGTGACGGTGAGGGCGCCGCTCGAGGCGCGAGCCGAGGAAGACGGGCTCAGGATGACCCACACCAGCCCGCCGGCCGCGAGGAGCCCGCCCGCCACGAAGCACACGTTCGCAGCGGTGGCGAACGACTCGGCCGTCGACTGCTTGGAGGTGGCGCCGGCGGCGGAGGGGTCGGCCGAGGCCGAGCGATGCTCGCTTTCGCTGAGGAGCCCCGTCACCACGCCCGCGGCCAGCGCGGCTCCCCCCGTGCCGAGCGTCACCCAGGGCAGCGGGCTGGAGGCGTTCGACGCACCCGGTCGATCCGCTGCCCCGTGCGGCGCTTGGTCCGCCGGGGCACGCTGCTTCTCGTCGTCGCGCTGCCTCTGCAGATCGGCGCGCTGATCGATCTCGCGCTGCAGCGTCGCGCATCGTTCTTCGATGGCGCCGCGGTCGGGCGGGTGGGGCTCGGCCTGCAGGTACCGGCGGTAAGCCTGCAGGGCCTCGTCGATGCGGCCGCTGCCCTCGTACGCCCGGGCGAGGTTGTAGAGCATCACGGCGTGCGGGCTCAGATCGTAGGCCCGCACGAGGAGCGCCGCGGCCTCGTCGAAGCGCCCGTTTCGATACGCCTCCTTGCTCCGTTCGAAGATCGCCAGCGCGTCATCGCCCGTCGCGCCCGTCGCGCCGGCCGCGCTGGCCGTGGAGGCCTTGGGGGAGGCTGCCGGCGACTGGGCGAGCAACGGGGGTGAGACCAGCCCCATGCCCAGGCCGGTGAAGGCTGCAGCCAGGAGAGGCGCCGCGGATCGGAACACCATCACCCCAGGCCAGTATACATGCAGGCGCCCCGCGGAGGACTCCGCGGCCTGCGCCGATGGTATCGTGAGGGTGATGCGGTCTCCGCCTCCAGCCGCTCCGGGCGACCAGGCCGCGACGGTGGTGAAGAGCCAGGCCGCGCGGCATGTGGAGCCCGCCAGCGCGTTCTCGCTGCTCGTCACCGAGGGCCCCGACCGCGGCGCGTCGTTCCGTATCGACGGTTCGCATCCTTCGCGCGTGCTCATCGGGCAGAGCCCGGCGTGCACGGTTCGCCTGACGGATCCTGCGACGTCCCGCCGGCACGCCGCCCTCGAGATCACCTCGCGCGGCCTTCGCATCGTCGATCTCGACTCGACCAACGGGACGTACGTCGACCGGGTGCACATCCACGACGCCGAGCTGGAGGGCGACGAGATGCTGCGCGTCGGGTCCACGGTGTTCCGCGTGGAACGCCTGACGACCGACACGCCGCCGCCCCCGCCCGCGTCGTCCTTCGGGCGGATGATCGGCGCGAGCATCGAGATGCGCCGCTTGTATCCGCTGTGCGAGAGGCTCGCGGCCTCCGACGTTCCCGTGGTCATCGAGGGGGAGACGGGGACGGGCAAAGAGGTCCTCGCCGAGGGTCTGCACGAGCAAGGTCCGCGCCGCGCGGGGCCGTTCGTCGTCTTCGACTGCACGGCCGTCCCGTCCAACCTGGTCGAATCGGAGCTCTTCGGGCACGAGCGCGGGGCCTTCACGGGCGCCGTCGCCCAGCGCCACGGCATCTTCGAGCAGGCGCACGGCGGGACGCTCTTCATCGACGAGATCGGCGACCTGGAGCTCGCGCTCCAGCCCAAGCTCCTGCGCGCGCTCGAGCGGTTCGAGGTGCGACGGGTCGGAGGCGATCGGTGGATCCGCGTCGACGTGCGCGTCGTGGCGGCCACGCGCCGCGATCTCGACCACGAGGTCGCCGCGGGCCGGTTCCGCGACGATCTGTTCCACCGCCTGGCGGTCGGGCGCGTCGAGCTCCCGCGCCTCTCCGATCGGCACGGGGACGTGCGGCTGCTCGCGGCGCACTTCGCCGCGGAGCTCGGAGGGGACGAACGCTCGCTGCCCGGCGACTTGCTCGCGCGCTGGGAAGACTACGCATGGCCGGGCAACGTGCGCGAGCTTCGCAACGCGGTCGCCCGCCATCTCGCCCTCGGTGATCTCGCCGCGTCGCATCCGGGCCAGCCGCCCGCGTCTCCCGCCTCGGCGACGCCATCCGACCTGATCGAGGGAGCGCTCGCGCGCGGCCTTCCGTTCATCGAGGCACGCGATCGGCTGGTCGAGGAGTTCGAGCAGCGATACCTCGCACGCGTGCTCGAGGAGCACGATGACGACGTCGCGCGTGCAGCGGCCGCCTCGGGGATCGGTCGTCGTTACTTCCAGAAGCTCCGCGCCCGCCACAGGTAGGCGCCCTGCGAACGCGCCGTTCGTGGGGCGAACGGATCGTTCGCCCCGCCGCGAACCGGCAGGGCGCCCGGAGCGGCGAGACCCCGTGGAACGAAGGTCCGTCGCGGCGGTCCGGGTGTTGCGAGGGCGCCATCGGCCCGCGCAGCACCCGTCCTCCACCAACGTCCACCCCGAGGTGATCCATGTTCGCCCACCCACGCTCCGTCGTGCCGAGACTCGCCGCGACCCTCGCAGTCGCCGGCATCGGCCTCACCTCGGCCTCCCCGGCCGGTGCGATCATCGCCGGCGAACCGCCCGTCTACTACTGCCCACCCGCGCGGTTCACCAACACCCACGACGGCGACGTCATCGCCGTGCTGGCGCCCCCCGAAGGCGTCTCGCTCCTCGGCGACGTCCTGCGGGCCGTCGGCATGAGCTACGTCCACGTCGCCATCGTCTCGAACGCCGCGGGCACCGCGGTGTCGCAGTCGACCTGGGACGGCAGCACGCCGTCGGGGCTCTACGGATGCGCCCAGCCCCTCGACCCGAAGTGGATCAGCAACCTGTCGCCGGGCGTCCAGAACGGAGTCCCCGTCGACGACTACGGCGGCCTGGCGATGGTGCTTCCGGGTGCGGGCCGTGCGAACTGCACCGGCCCCACCGACAGCTACCACGTCTTCGGATTCACCCATCCCGAGCCGAACGGGACGTGCTCGGAGTTTCTGCGCGCGAGCTGCGGAGTCGCCGTCGACGAGTCGCGTACCGCGCTGACGGGTGCCCAGACGTACGCCGGAGCCAGTGAGCTCTACGATCGCGTTTACTCCCTCGTCCTGGCCGACATCGACGCCAAGTGGGACAGCTGGGGCCTCGCGCTCAAGTGCGGAGGCGCAGGAGCCCACACCGAGGCGGACCGCGCCGCAAACCAGATCGTCAACGAGTTCCTCCACCCAGGGGGGCCCTGCGAGGGGTACGGCGACGGCTGCGACGACTTCAACGTCGGAGGATGGTACGGGGCAGCCGACGGCAGCACCGGCGGCGTCCATCCGGCCTCGCATCCGCAGGCCATCGTCGACACCTTCGTGGCCCACGGGGGGACCCCGGTGCGGGCCGGGTTCGTCCCCGCCGGCGCGTGCACCTGCGTCGAGAACTGCACGCCATGAGCCCGCGCATGCGACGCGCCATCGGCTCGATCGCGGGAGCGGTCCTCGTGCTCCTCGCGATCGCCCTCTCGCGGACGACCCGTCCGGGCCCTCGCCTCCACGTGGCGCCGGAACCGACGCCGCTCCGGGCCAGCGACCCCGTCGAACGCGCCGTGCAGGGGTCGCCCGCGTTCTCACCGCCGACGCCCGCGAAGCCGGAGGAGCATCTCGGCGTCGCGAGCGTCTGGATCGAGAAGCCCTCCGTCTGTCTCGGCGAGCCCACCCGGATCCGCGTCACGCCGTCCTACGCCGGCGTTCCCGCCGGGCGCGTCACGGCGGTCATCGGCGGGCATCCGGGCCTCGAGGCCTCCTTCCTCGCCACGACGGGGGAGCCCGGCGTGCGACACGTCGTCGTCTCCCTCGTCGACGAAGGGGGCTCGGAGCGCACGCCCGTCACGAGCGAGGCGACGATCGAGGTGCTCCCCTGCGTTGCCGACCGCGTTCTCCTGGCCGACGCGACGCCGCTCGCGGGCGCGCCGGACGCGTTCGCGCTCCGGGCGCGGCTCCTTCGCGGCGACGAATGGGAGCGCCGGACGCGTCACGCCTCCGCGGCGTCCGACGACGGACCACTCGAGGTCGCCGCGGCACGATACCGATGGCGCTTCGGCGACGACACGACGGCCGTCACGACGGAAGGCTCCGTCACGCACGCGTTCCCTCGCGAGGCGGACCGTCCGGCGGGCGAGCTCGCCCACGCGTACCTCGTTCGTGTCGACGCGCTCGACGACTCCGATCGCGTCCTCGGCGTCGGCTACGCGAGCGTGAGCCTCCAGAACGTCCACGGGCGGCTGGAGCTGCTCCACCACGTCATCGCGCTCGACGCGGAGTACTCGCAGTTCCCCGAGCGGGACGGGGCGGGCGGCCTCGCGTCGAAGGTCGTCCTTCGCAATCCTTCGCGCACCGAGACGGTGATCCTGCAGAACGTGGAGGTCACCAAGATCGGCTGCGACGGGCGCGATGCGGGCCGGGAACAGCTCGCGCCCGGGTCGGTCCTCGCGAGCGATTCGGTCCCCGCCGGAGGCCGCGTGGAGGGCCGCTGGGCGGTCGACGGGGATGCGGCCGAGGGGATCTGCTACCTCGACGCGGTCGTGACGGGAGTCTCCCGGCCGGCGGGCATGACCGCGAGCGGCTCTTTCTCGATGACGGTCGGTCGCGATCCCCGCGGCACGCTCGTGACGGGCGACGACCGCGCTGCTGCCCTGACCCTGGCGCGCGCGCAGCTCGGCAACCCACTCACCATCGGGCCCGACGACATGATCCGCCTCGAGGAGGAAGGAAAGATACCGCGCGGATCGCTGACGGCGTACCTGCCGGGCGGCCCCCGTCAGTCGAACCGCTGAAAGGGGCTCGCCGACGGAGGCGCCGTGGCCGCAGGCACGGCCGGCGGGGGACGTGAAGGTGCGCTCGGCGTCGTCGGGCGACCCGCGCGGGGCCCGGTCATCGGATCGAGCGAGACGACGATGCGCTGGTCGACGTCGGGGACGAGCGACTGCGTGAGCGGCTGGTAGCCGGACTTCCGGAGCTCGAGGGAGACGGGCTCCACGGATCGAGGCAGCGTGAGATCGACGGGCGTGACGCCGCGGGTTGCGCTGCCGATGGTCACCGTCGCTCCCGGAGGGCGAGTCTCGACGTGAAGGAGGGTCTGCGTCGCCGCGGGAGCGGAGGGGACCGACGTCGCGAGGAGCGCGGGGTCCGTCGCGACGCTCGCACCGGGCAGCGGGGAAGGGCCAGGCGCGGCCTGCGTCGGCCCCTGAAGGCGCAGTGCCGCGAAGGACCCCACCCCCAGCACCGCGAGCACGAGGGCGGCCCCCGCGACGAGCGTCACCCGGCTGCGACCTTCGGGCGCACGCCTCGCACCGTTCGGAGTCTCGAGCAGCGAGGGTGCCGCCGTCCCTTCGGCGACGAGCTCCGCGGTCGGCACGTCGACCGGCTCGCTCACCTCGCCCGCCGGGACGTGGGCGATCTCGCCTCCACGTTGCACCCGGCGGACCATCTCGCGCTTCTCGAGGATGCGGTCCTCGAAGAGCCCCGCCATCACCCGTCCCAGCCAGTCGCGCGCGTCCTCGGCCGGACGGGCCGACGCGATGGCGGCCACGATCTCGCGACGCAGCTCGCTCGCCGACGCGTGGCGATCGTCGCGACGGCGCGAGAGCGCCTTCATGACGACGAGCTCGAGGGCGGCCGGGTAGTCGGCGCGGACGCGCGCCGGCGGGACGACGGGCTCCTCGGTGATGGCCTTGAGCGTCTCGAGCTGCGTCCTGCGCTTGAAGAGGCGGCGCCCCGTGGTCAGCTCGTAGAGGACGACGCCGAGCGAGAAGACGTCGGCGCGGCGATCGAGGTCCTGGCCGCGGCACTGCTCGGGCGACATGTACTCGAACTTTCCCTTGAGCTGCCCGGCCTCGGTGCGGGTGATGCGATCGGCGGCCTTGGCGATCCCGAAGTCGAGCACCTTGACCTCGCCTGCATACGTCACGAGGAGGTTCTGCGGGGACACGTCCCTGTGAACGATGTTCTGCGGCTTCCCGTCGACGTCGGTCAGCTCGTGGGCCGCGTGCAGCCCCGCGCACGCCTCGGCGACGATGTACGCGCCCAGCACGGGAGGGAGGGGCTCGTTGCGCGCCACCGAGCGCTTGAGCAGGCTCGAGGCGCTCTCGCCCTCGAGGTACTCCATGACGAGGAAGAGCTCACCGTCCTCGTGCCCGAGCTCCTGCACCTGGACGACGTTCGGGTGCCGGATGCCCGACACGATGCGCGCCTCGTCGAGGAACATGCTCACGAACGCTGGCTCGCGGGCGAGGTGGGGCAGGATGCGCTTGACGACGACGATGCGCTCGAAGCCGCTCGGGCCGCTGAGGCGGGCGAGGAGGATCTCGGCCATGCCCCCGGCGGCGAGGGGGCCGACGATCTGGTAGCGCCCGATCCGGCTCGGAGTCACTACGGGGCTCCCGCGTCCACCTTCGCCCGGAGGATCCGCGCTGCCTCTCGATAGGCCGGCTGGTCCGCGTGCTCGCGTGCGAGCTCCTCGTAGCGGCGGGCCGCATCGGCGTACGCGCCGGCGGCGACGGCGTCGACGGCGAGCCGCTCGGGGGTCTTGCCGCCCGTGAGCGGTGCGGGAGCGACGGGAGGCGACGCGCTCGGAGGGGCGGTCGTCGGAGGGGCGACGGGCCGGGCCGATGCCGTCGTCGGAGCAGCGGAGCCGGAGAGCGCAGAGGCGCTCGGGCGGGGAGGCGGCGACGAGTCGGCGCGCTGACGATTCGAGTCGTCGAAGAGGACGTACACCGCGAGGAACGCGAAGGGCAGCATCACGAGGACGGCCTTCTTGGGGAACGAGGTCTCCCTCCACTGCGCGGCAGCCTGCTTCCCGAGGGGGGCGATGGCCGCGCGCAGCGCCGTGCCCCCCGTGGGCGCGACCGGTGGAGGCGGAGGGGGAGGCAGATCGAGGATCGGCCCCGGGACGGGGTGCTGGAACGCCGAATACGGCGCGGCCGGCCACTGCGGGGGAGGCAACGGGGGGCCAGCCAGCGGGAGGCCGGGGGGCAGCGGCTCGGGGACGCCGGCGATGGGCATCGCGAGGATGTCGGCGGGGACCTCGACGTTGACGCGCGTGGCCTCGCCCTCGTCGTTGAAGAGAGGCACGCCGGGGCGGGTCATGTCCTGATCGCTGACCTGGTAGGCGGCAGGATCGAACGCCGCGGTGACGTCGTCGCCGGGAGGCACCTCGACCGGCGAGTAGCGCGTCTGCTCCTGGTCCCGCGGCGGAGGCAGGGGCGGAATCGCGGGCGCCGCGAAGCCGGGGCTCTCGAGCTGCGCGAACACGAGGCCCACGCCGCCCATCGCGATGCGGGCGGGCGGCGAGACGGGCAGCCAGCCGGTCGTCACGGCCACGTCGTTGACGCGGATCGCATAGAAGGGGTTCGCGCTCTGGACGAAGAGCCGCTGCCCATCGAAGGCGACGTACGCGTGGACGTCGCGCACCCCGGGGCCGACGAGCGCCCACTGGCCCGCCGTCCCGACCGTGATGGGCTCGACGCGCTTGCCGGCCTCGAACCGCAGCATGCGCGCCGTCCCCTGCGTTCCTTCGACCTCGAGCACGAAGATCGCGACCATGGGCCGGCCCGTCACTTCGACCGGCTCGCCTCGAACACGGCCTCCGGAAGCTCGAAGCCGTGCTCGTGGATGAGGGGCAAGGTTGCAGGCAGGACGCCCGTCGGCACGAGGGTGCTCTTCGTCTCGCCGCCGGCGCCCGGTCGATCGTAGCGGCGCACGAAGACGTCCTGCACGTGGTACCGCGACGTCTCGAGCTCGAAGCCCTGCACCTCGGAGATGTGCGTCACCTTGCGCGTGCCGTCCTGCATGCGGGCCGTCTGCACGATGAACTGGATCGCGCTGGCGATCTGGAGGCGAATGGCCACGAGCGGCATGTTGAGATCGCTCATCATCGCCATCGTCTCGAGCCGCGTCAGCGTGTCGCGCGGGTACGTCGCGTGGAGGGTCGTCAGGCAGCCGCCGTGGCCACTCGTCATGGCCTGCACGAGATCGAGGGCCTCGCCGCCGCGGATCTCGCCGACGACGATGCGGTCGGGCCGGAGGCGAAGCGTCGCGCGGAAGAGATCGCGGATGGTCACCGTTCCGCGGCCCTTCGCGTCGGGCGGCCGGGCCTCGAGCTGCACGACGTGATCGCGCTGGAGCTGGAGCTCGCGCGAGTCCTCGATGACGACGACGCGCTCGCCGGCGGGAACGTACGACGCCAGCGCGTTCAGCATGCTCGTCTTGCCGCTCCCCGTGCCCCCCGCGACGACGACGTTGAGCTTCGAGGCGACGATCGCGTGCAGGGCGCTCGCGGCGTCCTCGGTGAGCGACCCGAGCCGGATGAGCCGCTCCACGGTGAGCGTCTCGCGGAAGAAGCGGCGGATGGCGACGTGCGGCCCGTCCGGGGCCGCCGGCGGGAGGATGGCCTCGATGCGCGAGCCGTCGGGGAGGCGGCCCTCGAGGATGGGCCGCTCTTCGTCGACGTGCTTGCCCGCGAACTGCGCGGCGTTGCGGAGCGCCGCGGCCAGCGCCTCGCGGCTCTCGAAGCGCGCGTCGGTCCGCTCGATGCGTCCCTGCCGCTCGATGAAGACCTGGTCGGGCCCGTTGATCATGATGTCGGTGACCGTCGGGTCCTCGAGGTACGCCCGCACGGGCCCCAGGAACTGGAGGAGCGTCTCGGCGAACACCTCGCGCGGGATCATGGGACCGTCTTGAGGAGGGAGGCGCGCGCCTCGTCCACGTGGGCGCCCGTCGGGGCGAGGCGGATGTACTCGCGGAACTCGCGGTCGGCGTCCGCGAGGTCGCCGAGCTGATCGTGGAGCAGCACGGCGTACGCGAAGTGCGCCGGGGCGTCGTCGGGCTGGTTCGCGATCACCTGCTGGAGGTCGGTCTTGGCGCCGACGGCGTCGCCGATGGAGGACCGCAGCGAGGCGACGACGAAGCGGAGCTTCGTGTCGGAGGGGTAGCGCCGGAGCCATGGCGTCGCGTAGTCGATGGCGACCCGGTAGCGCTTCGCGGCGATGCAGACGCGCAGGAGCTCGGGCAAGAGGACGCCCGGGTCGCCTCCCGCGTCGATCGCCGCCGAGAGGTACTGCTCGGCGCGCGTCATGTCGCCCACGCTCGCGAAGGCGCGCCCGCGGGCCGCGAGCCTGTCGGGCGAGCGCTCGGCGCGCATCGTCGCGAGGTCTTCCTGGATCTGCTTGCCGCTGCCCTCCGAGGTCGAGGCGCACGACGCCAGGAGGAGCAGCGCGACGCACGCGACTCGCCTCACGACGACCCCTCCTTTCGCCCGAGCTTGAGCTGGAGGCGGCGATCGAGGTTCGACAGCCACACGACGTACTGCCCCTGCTTGCCGGCGGTGAACGCGCGGAGGACCGAGACCTCCTGCTGCGAGGTCGTCCAGTCCGAGACCATGAGCGCGTGCTCGAGCCGGACCTGGTGCGCGCGGTAGTCCTCGTTGATCTTCGTCCGGAGATCGGCGGCGTCCTTGCTCGACTCGGCGGAGGCCGGGGCCCGGCCCGCGACGCGGAAGCACGCGCCGGCGGTCTCGAAGAGGGGGACCGCCGCGACGCCGTCCTCGACGTGGAAGGGGCGCCGCTCGCGCTTGCCCACCGCGACGCTGAACTTGTCGAGCGCGACGGCCAGGGCCGAGTCCCGCCCCTGCTGGGGGCACGCGCTCACCGGGTCGCCCCAGAGCGCGGGCGGCGTTCCTTGCGCGGTCTGCGTCGCGTCCCCGGAGGGGGCGGCGGCGAGCATGTAGATCGCCAGGGGGAAGCCGATCGCCGCCGCCACGTACGTGATGGGGCTCGTCTTCTGCGCCTTCTTGCGGATGACCCCCTGCTGTCGATCCGCGAGCTCGACGGCGCGGATCCACATCTGGATCCCGCCGATGCCGATGACCGACTCGGGGAGCACGGGCGTCTGGACGAAGCCGACGCCGTTGATGGTGGGGTGCGGCGTGAACGACCGCGCCTGCGCGTGCACGCCACCCCCGACCAGCGACAGCGTCGCGTGCTCGATCGCCGCCTGCTCCGACGGCAGGCGCACCTCGCAGTGGGCGCCGCTGCCGACGAGGACCGAGTTCGCGTCCACGACGAGCTGCTCGGTGCGCCCGTCCGGGTACCGGATCACGATCTGCAGTCCCTGGAGGGCTTCTTCGGGCATCGCGGGGGAGGGCGTGGGGGGCGGCGGGAGGCGTACGAGGCGAGGGACTAGAGGCCCTTGGCCAGCTTGAGCACCATCGGGGAGACGATCAGGATCATGATACAGAGAAAGAGCAACATCAGCGGCAACACCATCGCGACGCCCGCCTTGGCGGCGGCCTCCTCGGCATTGACGGTGCGCCGCTGCCGCGAGACGCCCGCCTGGATGATGAGCACCTCGGCCACCGGGTTGCCGCGCTCTTCGGCCTGGACCATGGCGGAGACGAACTCGCTCACCGAGTTGGTGGGGGCGCGCGTGCCGAACTCGCTCAAGGCTTGCTTCCGGGTGCGCCCGAGCTGGAGCTCCTGGAGCATGCGCATGAGCTCCTCGATGAGCGCGTCGCTCGGGTCGCTCGATTTCTCGACGACCTGCTTGATGGCCCCGGGGAAGTCGAGGCCCGCGCTCATGCCGAGCGCGATGAGGTCGATGGCGTAGGGCAGGCCGCGGTTGATCTGCTTGAGCCGACGCTGCTGCTCACCGCTGATCCGGATGTAGGGCAGCCCGCCGCCCATCGGGGCGCAGACGAGCAGGAGGAGCATCACGTTGCCCGTGACGAGGCCCGCCAGGACGCCGAAGACCGCGCCGCCGACGAAGCTGACGATGGAGAGGCCCACGTACTCCTCGGGGGTGAGGCCGAGGTAGTCGCCCGCGAGCGAGAGCTGCTCGTCGAGGGTCGTCCGGAGCGAGTCGGAGAGCAGGCCGCTGACGCGCACGCCGAGCCAGCGTACGAGGGGCTCGACCTGCGCCCAGAGCGCGTTGTTCTCGATGGCGCGACGGCGCTTGAGGCCCCGCATCCCGAGGCGCGACGCGACGCGCGTCGGCGCTCCGACCACCGCGTACGTGACGACGCTCAGCGCGCTGCCGAACGCGACGGCGACGAGGTAGCGGAAGAGGACGTACCCGTGGGGCATGGCTCAGATGTCCACCGCGAGGATCTTCCTCGCGCTGACGAGGGCCCCGAGCCAGAAGACGACGGCGAAGCCGACGAGCAGGTAGCCGACGAGCGACTCCGTCAGCGGGTCGAAGTACCCCGGGTTGATCGAGTTGACGGCGAGGATGAGCAGGAGCGGGAAGACCGCGAGCACCCACATCTGCATCTTCCCCTCCGCGGTCTTCGTGCGGACGACGCCCTCGAGGCGGGCCATCTCGCGGAGCGAGTTCGCCGTCGTCTCGAGGATCTTCGGGAGGTTGCCGCCCACCTGCCGGCCGATGAGGACCGCGGAGAGGGCCGAGTCGAGCTGGTGGCTGCCGACCCGGCTCGCCATCAGCAGGAGCGCCTGGTCGAGCGTCGCGCCGAAGCGCATCTCCTTCACGGAGGTGGCGATCTCCTCGCGGAGCGGATCGCGGATGAGCGACCCGACGGACTTGAAGGCGTCGCCGAGGCTCGGCGTCGCCTTGAGCGCGTTGGCGAGCGCGATGAGGAACCCGTCGATCTGGGTCTCGATCTCGACGACGCGCTTCTGGCGCATGCGCTCGATGTACCAGGCCGGCGCGACCGCGACCCCCACCGCGAAGAGGTACCAGGCCGGAAGGTCGGCGATGACGTAGAGGGCGAAGCACCCGATGATGCCCGCGACCTGCAGCACCGCGATGCGCGTGCCGCTGGTCCAGTTGTACATGCGCTGGAGCTTGGACTCGAGATAGACGACGTAACGGCCCCAGTACCGGCGGGGGAGGCCCTGCGGTGCGCCCACGACGACGACGGTGAGGGCGAAGAGCCCGCCGACGAGGAGGATGGCGGCGGCCCACTTCAGGAACTTCGGATCGATCGTCCTCACAGGTAGGGCTCCCCGGGCTGGACGAGCCCCATGACGATGAACTGGTCGAGGAAGCTCGGGAGGTACCCCGTCGCGCGGAACTCGCCGAGGACCGCGCCGCGCTCGCCCGTCCCCGACCGTACGAACTCGAAGATGGGCCGCTCCTCGAGCGCGCCGTCGTCCTCCATGCCGGAGACCTCGCTGATGCTCGTCACCTTGCGCGCCCCGTCGGCGAGCCGCGTCACCTGCACGACGACGTGGATGCTCGTGGAGATCTGCTCGCGGATCGCGCGCGAGGGCAGGTCGATGCCGCCCATCAGCGCGAGGGTCTCGAGGCGCCCGAGCGCCTCGCGCGGCGAGTTGGCGTGCGTGGTGGTGAGCGAGCCGTCGTGGCCCGTGTTCATGGCCTGGAGCATGTCGAGCGCCTCGCCGCCGCGGCACTCGCCGACGACGATGCGGTCGGGCCGCATGCG
Organism: Polyangiaceae bacterium; assembly: GCA_036490515.1. Lineage (GTDB taxonomy): Bacteria > Myxococcota_A > Polyangia > Polyangiales > Polyangiaceae > Palsa-1150. The sequence goes on along the minus strand of DASXDU010000011.1, from coordinate 772,244 downwards.
GAGCGCGTTGCGTACGAGATCGCGGATGGTGTACTCGCCGCGCCCCTCCATGTTCGCCGGTCGCGTCTCGAGCGAGACGACGTGCGGCTGCGCGAGCTGGAGCTCCGCGGCGTCCTCGATCGTGACGATGCGCTCGCCCGCGGGGATCGCTCCGGAGAGGACGTTGAGGAGCGTGGTCTTGCCGCTCCCCGTGCCGCCGGAGATGACGATGTTCTTCTTGGCGACGACGCTCCGCACGAGGAAGCGCCCCATGGCGTGCGTGAGCGCGTCGAGCGCGACGAGCTTCTCGAGCGTCAGCGGCTTGCTCGCGAACTTGCGGATGGTGATGCACGACCCGCGGAGCGCGAGCGGCCGGATGATCGCGTTCACGCGTGACCCGTCCTTGAGGCGCGCGTCGACGAGCGGCGAGGACTCGTCGATGCGGCGGCCGAGGGGCGTGACGATGCGCTCGATGACGGCGCGGACGCGCTCGTCGTCGGTGAACTGCGCGTCGGTCTTCACGAGCCGCCCCTCGGTCTCGACGTAGATCGTCTTCGGATCGACGACCATGATCTCGTTGATCGTCGGGTCCGACAGGAACCGCTCGAGCGGGCCGAGGCCGAGCGCCTCGTCGGCCAGCTCGCCGACGAGGACGTTGCGATCGATCTCCGAGGGTATCCGCGCGTCGAGGCTCCGCACGATGCGCCGGAGCGCCGTGAGGACGCGCGGGCGCATCGAGGGGTCGTCCATCTTGCCGGGGTCGAGCTTGGCGAGGTCGAGGTTCTCGAGGAGCAGCCGGTGGATCTCCCGCCGCGTGTCGACGAGCGACGGCGGGGCGGCGACCGCGCCCGCGACCATGGCGCCTGGCGGAGGCGCCGTGGCGTCGGCGACGGAGTGCGGTGGAAGGGTGGTCTTGCCGACCGAGTGCGGGGCCAGCGTCGTCTTGCCGACGAGCCCGACGTTCGTCGTCGACGGCATCGGCGGCGGCACCGCGACGCCAGGGACGCCGGCGACGCCCGCGACGCCCGCGACGCCCGCGACGGGCATGGGGCCGGAGGGCGGCGCGCCGCCCGTGAACGGCATGATCCGCAGCGTGAACTCGCCGATCTTGATGGGCGTTCCGTAGGGGATCTCCGCGGCCTCGCGCCGGAGGAGGAGCGTCCCCGCGAGCGTGCCGTTGCTCGACGCGTCCTCGATGTGGATGCGATCGTGGAGGAGGTTCAGCTTCGCGTGCTGCCGCGACACGAGATCGCTCTCGAGGCACACGGAGTTGTGCGCGTGCCTGCCGATCGAGAGCGGGCGGCCGTCGGCCGGGAGCCGATCGCGCCGGACCTCCCCGGCATCGGTCTGGATCAGCACGTCGACCTCGTGCATGCCTACCGTCGCGGTTGCACGCTCGGAGCGATGGGCGGCAGGTGTTCGTACGACTTCACCGACTTGAGGTCGCCGTCGTAGTCGCTGTACTGCAGCTCCGCGTCCCGGATCATGTCGTAGGGCGAGTTGCGCGTCGTCTCCACGATGCTGGGCACGATGAAGATGGCCCCCTCGCGATCCTCGAGCTGGTCGCTGTGCGTGCCGAACAGCACGCCGAGGACGGGGATCTGGCTGAGGAGGGGGATGCCCGCGATGTTGTGGCTGCGCTGGCGGGTGTGGATGCCCGAGAGCACGAGCGACTGCCCGAGCTTCATGTGCACGATCGTCGTGAGCTTCGCCGTGTCGCGGCCGGGCAGGGGAGTGGCCGACACCGGCGCGGTGAGCTCGCTCACGTCGGCGTCGACCTTCACCTCGAGGTCCCCCGTGTCGGGGTCGAAGCGCGGCAGGACCGCGAGGATCGTGCCGAACGCGATCTTCTGGATCGTGCCCGTGAGGCCGGCGGAGACGGGGAAGTTCTGCTCGCCGCCGTTCGACAGGTTCGCCTCGACGCCGTTGGTCGTGATGACCGTCGCCTGGTTCAAGACCTTGGCCCAGCCGTGGTTGGACGCGATGTCGAGCCCGGGGAGCGCCTGGTTGACGATCGCGGCCTGCGCCGTGGGCGTGTTGGCGACGAAGTCGAACCCGAACGTGGTCTGCGAGACGGCGGCGCCGCCGATCTCGGTCGGGAAGTCGACGCCGACCTGGTAGCTCGACGTCTTCTTGTACTGGGCGAAGAAGACGTCGATCCGGACGTTGGTCGTCCGCGCCATTCCCCCCGACCCGAGCGCCACGAGCGACTCGACCTGCCCTGGATAGAGGGCCGCGATCTGGCGGATGCGCTGGAGGTCGGCGTCGGTGTTCACGCCCCCCTCGATGAAGAACCGGGCGCCCACGCGCCGCAGGCGGATGCCCGTGTACCCCTGGAGGAGGTCGGTCACCTCCTTCTCGACGAGGGCGGGCGAGCGCGAGAAGACGTTGATGATCCAGTTGACGTCGTTGCCGTCCTTGCGAATGAGCAGGAGCGAGGTCGACCCGGGCTTCAGCCCGACGACCACGAACTGCGACGAGTCGCTCGTCAGCTTCACCTCGATGATGCCGGGCGTCCCCTCCGAGTAGTTCTTCACTTCCGAAGCCGGGATCGTCCGGGTCTCGCCGACCGCGATCGTGAGCTCGTGCGTGTCCTGCTTCTTGATCGGCTGCGAGACGTCGTCGTTCGGCGGCGGCGGGGGAGGGGCAGGCCTGCCCCGCTGGGCGAGCGCGGGCGGCGCCCATGCGAGGAGAACGCCCGCGAGCACGGCGGCCGTGCCGAGACGCTTCACGGATTCGGCGCCCCCTGCGCCTCGAGGCGAACCGGCCCGCTCTTGCGGACCGCCTGCACGGCGGTGCGCGACTTGGTGTCGGTCAGCGTGGTGGAGTTCATGTCCGTCAGGCCCTCGGCGAGGCGGACGTCGTCCGGGTTGCGCAGCGCCACCGAGAGGTGCCCCTTCTCGACGGCAAGCGCGAGGAGCTGCGCCTCCGGCACGTTCAGGCTGAGGGTCAGCATCTGGTCGGTGCGCTCTCCGTGGGCGCGCTTGACCGGCTCGCTGCCCATGTCGAGCCCGACGGCGAGCACGAGGACGTTCTGGAGGAGGACCACCGACTCGCGCTGGTCCTGGGCCTGGGGCATCGTGGCGATGACGTCGACGCGGTCTCCCGGGCGGATGAGGGCGAAGCTGTTCTCGGTCGTCGCCCGCACCGACACCGCGCGCATCCCCGGCTGTACGAGATCGCTGAGGTCCCGCCGGTCGTCGGTGGCGATGGCGAGGTCGGTCCACATCAGGGTCTGCTGCGCCTGCACGGGCGTCGAGACGCGCAGCCCGATGACGCGCGGGCGCTCGGTCTCCCGGACGGAGCGGTCCTCCACGTAGGCCATCGGCACCTCGCGCGTCACGAGCATGTCCTCCGTCAGCGTCTGCCCGATGGCGATCGGCTTGAGGGCGACGAGGAGCTTGATCTTCGGGCCGCCCGACGCCTCTTGCTCGAACCGCTGGAGGTAGACGAAGAGGAGGAAGCCTCCGATGGCGGCAATCGCCAGCGCGACGAGGAGAGCGACCTTGTTCACTGGGCCGAGTATACCGAGGCGGATGTCAGCGGGGTGGCATGGAAATGACGGAGAGCACCGTCGACTTCCCGTCCCGCGAAGGCTGAGCCGTCACGAACAGGTCCACCGCCCCCTTCATGAAGGCGTGCGCCCCGTCCATGTGCTGATCGACGGTGCGGACGCCCGTCCACCCGTGGGCGGGCATCTCCCGCTCGTAGGCCGCCAGCGCGTCGTCCGGGGTGCCGGAGGTGTCGTAGATGCGGACGCCGAAGGGGGCGCCTTCCACGCTGGCCGTGAGCAGGCGCCGCGAGCCCTCGGGCCGGAAGGTGTCCGGCAGGTCGCTGCCGGGGCAGTCGCCCGCGGCCGGGAACAGGTGGCCGATGCGGAAGGGCCCGTCGGTCCACGCGGCCACGACGTGGGTGCGGCCGCTGGGCATGCGGTCGGCGCGGACGTACATCAGCCGCCCGAGGTCGGCGAGGTCGCCGGAGTGCACGAACGCTCCGAACGCCTTCGCGGTGCCCTCGTACCCGACGTCCGCGTCGCGCGCGATGCAGGCCACCATGCCGCGGTCCTTCTCGCGCGTGGTCATCACCCCCACGCCGGCGGGCCCCTTCGCGGAGGGCGGCACGTCCGCACGGACCGTCGAGGGAAGCGCGCCGAGCTCCTCCTCGAGACCGCCCGAATGCTCGCGGCACTCCGTGTCGAAGCGATCGAGCACCTGATCGACGGAGAGATCGGTCATCGTGCTCGAGACGTTCATGGCCTCGCCGTTGAGCATCACGCGGTAGCTCGGCCCCACCACCTCGCCGAGCTGCGCGAGGCCGCCGCCGATCTCGAGCGCCCCGCGCGCCATCGACCCGTACGTACGCCGCGCGGCGATCGTCCCGAGGATCAGCGTCACGACCGAGAAGTACGCGAAGACGCGCGCGAAGCGCCTCGCGCGTTCGCCGATCCAGGGGAAGCGGAGCTTCATCATCCGCTCACCAGCTCGTGAGGGTGTGCACCGCGGCCTTCGCGAGGCCGACGAGGGTGCCGTTGTGGGGTGGCTCGTTGCACAGCATGATGCGCCTGGCCGTGGTGGTCGACTGGAAGCCGCCGATGGCGCCGCCCGCCTTCACCATCGCGCCCTGCTCCCCATAGGTCACGCTGCCGAGCGACTTGGAGAGCGTGCCCGTGGTGTCGCCCGCCTGCACCTTGCTCTCGCCGCCGCTCGTGTCTCCCGAGAAGCCCGTCCCCTCGAGGCCGTTGGTCGCCTGCGCCGTCGAGACGTCGCCCGTGAGCGAGACGCTGGGGGCGTCGTTGCCGCCGACGCCGGGCTGCCCCGGGTCCCCGCAGTTGTCGGAGATGGCGTACGTCCACAGCTTGAAGCGCGTGTCCGCCATCGTCTTCTCCTTCTGCGTGTAGAGCTCCCACACGAAGATGGAGGCGGTGAAGAGGAGGATGAACGTCGGGATGACGACGACCGCCTCGACCATGGCGGCCCCGCGGCCTGCACGCCGCCGCGTCCAGCGCGTGCGCCTGGTGACGGGGGCGGCCATCAGTGCACCACCGTGTAGGAGCCCGACCCGAGCATCTGCTGCACTTCGCTGTTGAGCGACTGGTCCACCAGCGCTCCCTGGTGCGAGATCCACTGCTCGACCGGCGTCAGGGCCTGCTCCGCCTCGTCGGCGAGCAGCGGGATGCCGATGTCGGAGGCGAGGTTCTCGAGCGACGAGTTGATGGCGTTGGTCACGGCCGAGCCGAGCTGCGGCAAGGTCTCGTGCATGCGGCGCAGGCGCGCGCGCCAGCGCATGTTCCACATCGCGTCGTCGGGGATCTCCTGCGGCTCGTCCGACCCCGGGTGCTTGAACTGGAAGTCCCCGATGCCGACGTCGAAGTAGAACTCCGCCTTGGAGTAGGAGATCTCGGTGAGGAACGACGCGGCGGGCGTCGTCTGCTTCCCCCACGAGGGCAGCGAGACGCCCTTGTCGGCCCCCTGGCCGAGCGTGCTCCACACGACCGAGAAGACGGCGAAGTTGTCGTCGCCGATGTTCGACCCCTGGACGATGCGCTTGGTCGCCTCGTTGCCCTTCGACTGGTTCTCGCTGTTGTTCTCGTTCGCGTCGCCGTTCTCGGCCGCCGTCGTCTTGCTCTTCAAGTCGCTCTGGCACGCGTTCGAGTTGGCGTAGTTGACGCAGCAGCTCGGGTTCGACTGGGGGCACGTCGTCTTCGCGCACTGGGCGTTGTGCTTGTCGATGTTCTGCTGGGTGCACGCCGTCTTGGGGTCGAGCCCCGCCGACTGGATGGCCGAGCCGATCGCGCCCTGCACGTCGGCCGCCGAGCCGCCGCCGCAGAAGTACTCGGGCATCGCCTTGACGAGCGTGTTCATGAGCGAGCCGACGAAGTCGAAGATGCCGCCGAGCAGCGGGATCTTCCCGACCGTGTCGTGGATCAGGGCGTCGAGGATCGTGCCCGCGGCCTTGCAGAGCACGTCCGGCTCGTCGTCCTGCACGGGGAGGCCGAGGCGGCCCTTCGCCCCCTGGTCGTTCTCCTGGCCTTCGCCCTTGGTGACCGTCCCCTCGCCGAGGATGCCGCCGTGGCTCGAGCAGCACCCTCCGCGGTTGGGCTGCCCGCTCTTGGTCGTCGTGCCCGTCGAGTTGCCGCCCTCCCACGTGCACGTCGGCGACTGCGTGCCGTCCTTGCACGCGACGCTGTGCGTGGGGGCCGCGCCCTGGCCGCTGCTGCTCCCGAACAGGCCCAGGGCGCCGCTGCCCGGCACCTGCGCGAGGGCCATCGTCAGCCCACCGTGCACCGTCGGCCCGTAGCTCGACGCCATCGCGACCGATCGCACCTCGGCGATCCACGGCATGCCTATGGCTACGATCGTGGCCGCCTTGTTGAGCGGGGGCTCGACCTCGTTGACGACGTTCTGCACGTCGTTCACCGCGCTCTCGATGGGCTCTTCCCACTCGGACGTGACGGCGCACACGGGGCAGCCCACGCCGATGACGCAGAGCGCGCACGAGATCGCGTTGGCCGCGATGACCAGCAGCTGGACGATCTTGATGGCGACGAGCACCGCCATGATCGCCGCCATGATCAGGTTGATCATCGCGATGATGTTCATCCCGCGCGCGTCGTACACCGCGGCGGAGTACGCGGTCGCGTCCGCGCCGTCGAGCATCGTCTCGCGGTAGATGACCGCGTTGCCGATCCCGATCGCGTACCAGAGGAGCCCCGTCAGGAAGACCGCCATGAAGACGGCCATGAGCACGACCGCTCCGCTCCGATCCTCCATCAAGGAGCGGCGGCTCGCGGCCGGAGCGGGGGCCTGCGCGGGGCTCATGGGTACTCGAAGTTGGCGCCCTGGTTGGGCATCGCGGCGACGCCGACGAGCTGCTTCGTGCGGCTCGTCCCGCACGCGAGCACGTTGCCGATCGGGATCGAGCAGGGATAGGTGTACGCGACGCGCACGTAGATCGTGTCGTGCGTGCCGAAGGCGGTGCGGCTGTCGGTCCCCGTCTCGCTGCTGGGGAAGGTGACCTGCACCTTCGGGTCGGGGTCGATCGCCGTCAGCGGGATCGTCGCGGCGAGCTGGATGTCCGAGAGGCGCTGCCCGTCGGCGTGGTTCACCTCGACGCCGCTGTAGTACTTCGGGTCGTCCGGCAGAACGACGACGGCGGCGCGCGCGGCGGTCGTCGCCGCGTGCTTGGTCACGATGTCGGCCGTCTGCAGCACCGTGAGCTGCACGAGGGCCGAGAAGAAGACGTAGAGCGGGAGGAAGGCGATCAGAAACTCGACGTAGACCGCGCCGCGGGCGTCGCGTCGAAGGCCCTCCCCCCGGGCGCTCACAGCCGATCCCTCCAGTGAACCACCGCGCAGAGGAGCGCCCCCACGAAGATGGCGGGACCGAAGCGCAGCTGCGTCATCGCCTCCACCGGCACCTCCTTGCGCTTCGCCTTGGGGCGCAGCGGGTTGAGGACGATGGTCGCGACGTTTCCGAGGGTCTTGAGGAGCTTGCCCTCCCACGCGAGCTGGGCGGGGGCGACGACGGCGGCGCAGATGAGCGCGTAGAACTCCGCCTCGATGCCGTCGAGGGGCATGAGACAGGCGCCGACCGCTGCCATCATCTTCACGTCACCGCCTCCGAACGCGCCCTTCTGCCAGAAGACGAAGGGCACGAGCCCACATGCCAGTGCCCCCACGAGCGCCATCCCACCCGCGCGGAGGCCGGCCATCCCGTCCACCCGCGCGGCGCCGTAGCCAACGTGCGCGGCGATGCCGACGACCAGCGTCCCCAGCGAGACCCAGTTCGGGATCTCGCGGGTCCGCAGGTCGAAGAGCGCCGCGACCGCGCTCGCCACGACGGCGAGCAGCAGGAAGGCTTGCATACGGCCGGTTGTTGCGTGCCCGGGATCGCCGGGCAGCACCCATCAGTTGATGGAGCCGTTGACGTTGTTGACCGACCCGCCCTGCTGGTTGATCTTCGTCTGAACCTGGCTGCCGAAGTACTTGAACCCGGCAAACGCGATCAGAGCGACCATGCCGACGAGGATGATGTACTCCACCATGTTTGCGCCGCGACGATCGCGGATCAGCTGCATCATCTTGTTCATCGCCCTACTCCTTTGAACGTACTTGCTGCGAGAGAGACTGACTTTCGGCCCATTGATTCAAGGAAACGGCATCGCGATGGTGTCTCGCGCGTGGGTGTAGGCCGAGATCAGCTGCGGCCCGATCACCAGGAACGCGCTCACCGCGAGCAACGCCACGGTCCCCACGACCATGACGTATTCGGTCGATACGGCGCCGCGACGGTCGCTCGCGACCGCACGGAGCCCTCGATCGAACGTCGACCCGCCGCACACGCCGGACGGAGAACGCAAGGCTGATGCCTCCCGCCCTCGGCCCGAAACGGTTGCAGTGCGTCGGTCCATTCTCGTGCACCTAGGTTCTCTCTTTTCACCGCCCGCGCAAGAGCAAACGCGTCTCATCGCGCGAGGAAGGTGCGCGGTTTCGTCCGTAGGTACGCGGGGTTGTAGTGCGCTCTGCCGTTCAGAGAGTGAACGTAACGCGGCGTCACTTGGGGGAAAGAAGATCCACCGTCCCCGAGGCCAGGGGGCCCCTCGCGCCGAGTGGATGGGGCCCCACGAAGTCGGGTACCTTGAGGTTCGCCGGTGGGTGCCTCGAATTCGAACTGCATCTTCGCGGGCTTTGCGGCGCTCCTCGCGTCCCTCGGGGCTGCGTGCTCGACGCCCCCGCCGCCGCCGCTCGTCGTGAAGGTGCTCGTCGAGAGCGATCCGGGCGTGCCCGTGACGGGCGCGACGGTCCAGTCCGGAGGGCGCGTGGTGGGTACGACGGGGCCGACCGGTGCAACGGAGCTCACACTGCGCGGCGAGGAGGGACAGTCCTTCGACCTGACGGTCCAGTGCCCCGACGGGTACAAGTCCCCCTTCACGCCCGTGACCGTCGCGCTGCGACGGCTCGCGGATCCCTCGAAGGTGCCCGTCTACGAGGTGAGCTGCCCGCCGACGACGCGCACCGTGGTCGTGGCCATCGCCGCGGACAGGGGACCCAACCTGCCCGTCCTCTATCTGGGGCGCGAGGTCGCGCGCACCGACGCCTCCGGAGCGGCCGACGTGCTCCTTCGCGTGACGCCGGGTGAGCAGGTCTCGCTCACCATCGCGACGACCGAGAAGGGCGCGGAGGCGCTGCGGCCCCAGAGCCCCGTCGCCACCTTCAACGTGAAGGATCAGGACGACGTCTTCGTCTTCGCCACGCGGTTCAGCGTCGAGGCGAAGAGGGCTCCGCGCGTCTTCGCCGCGCCCAAGGGACCCACGCGGATCTGAGGCCGGGGTGGGCGCCGTCCGAACGATGGTGGGGCCGCGCCTGGCGTCGCTCGCGCTGGCGCTCGCGTTCGCGATCGCGCTGGCGGCCTGCCACGGCTCGGGGAACGCCATCACCGTGCGCGGCCAGATCGCCGGGGTGACCTTCGTCGGGAAGGACGCCTACGCGACCGAGAGCAGCTCGCCCATCGACCAGCCGCCGCCGCGGACCTACTCGCTGGCCGTGGTCGTGACCGGCTTCGCGAATGCGTGCGCCGTCGCGCCGGGCATGCCGGCCGGGTCGACGATCGTCGAGGTGTCGATCACGCGCGCGGGCGGCGCCGTCGTCTCCGGGACGTACGGCGCGGACGGCGGCGTCGACGGGCTCGAGGTGACGGCCCTCCTCGAGCGCGCCGACGAGGGGTGCCAGCTCGGCAACCTCGAGGTCGCCACGGGCGGCACGGTCACCGTCGACATCGTGCAGCCCACCGAGGTGCGCGGCACCGTGTCGCTCCACTTCCCCGATGGCACGATCGAAGGGAACTTCGTCGCGCCCTTCTGCGGCGGCGCGTCGGACGACGCCGCCGTGGCGGACGACGCAGGCGTCGCGCTCGACGCGTCGTTCGACGGCGAGACCACGCCGCTCTGCGTTCCCTGAAGACCGCCCGCGCCCGGGCGCGTCCGTGGCAGGATCGGCGCCGTGAGCCGCGCGGTCTCCCCGGACGACGTCGTCGCGCGCTGGCTCGCCGTCGTGGTCCTCGTGTTCGCGGCGACCGCGCTCACGTACCGGTCGAATGGGCTCGCCCTCGAGCCGCGAGGCCTCGTCGGCATCGCCGCCGGGGAGGGAGCGCTCCTCGTCCTCCAGGCGTACGCAGCGCTCCGCAAGCTCGCGCGCGTGCAGGACGTCGCGCGCTGGGCCTTCTGGGGGGTGCTCGTCAGCACGCTCTACGCGGTGCCGATGTACGCGCTCGCGCACCGCGCCGTCGCCTTTCACGACGAGGGCCTCCGGCACGCCGACGGGTGGCTCGGCGTGGACGTCGCGGCGATCGCGCACTGGGTGCGCGCCCGACCGTGGGCCGACGGCGCGTCCATCGCGGCCTACCAGAGCCTTCCCCTCGGATGCATCGCGGCCCTCGTCGTGCCGTCCCTCGCGGGCGCTCCCGAGGCGACCCGCACCATGCTCGTCGCGCTCGGCCTCGCGTCGTTCCTCACGCTCGCCGTCTACGGCGTCTTCCGCGGGGTCGGCCCCTGGATCGGCTATGCGGGGCTCGCGCCGACCGCCGAGCAGGCTGCGTGCGGCGACCTGTGCCGCGCGCTCGCCGGCGGCGCGCGGTTCGTCGTCGACGTCCAGCGTCCGGATCCCCTCATCGCGTTCCCGTCGTGGCACACGATCCTCGCAGCCCTGGCGGCGGCGGCGCTCGCGCGCGTGCGCTTCCTCGGCCCCGTCGCGTGCGCGTGGGGCGCCGCGGTCGCGCTCTCGACCGTCACGACCGGCTGGCACTACGCCGTCGACACGGTCGCGGGTCTCGTGCTCGCCGGAGGCTGCTGGGCCGCGGCGCGCGCAATCCTCCGGGCACGATGAGCGCACTGCGCGCTGCAGGGCGCTTCGTCACGCGTTCGCGCACCCTCGGCGTCGTCGGGGCGTGCGTCGCGGCCACCGCGATGGTCGTCGCGTGCGTGACACCGGTGTGGGATCCCGACGTCTGGTGGGTCGCCGCGGCGGGCCGCCGGATGCTCGCGACCGGCGTCGTCCCACGCGAAAACGTCTTCTCGTACGTGGAGCCTTCGCACCCGTGGATCATGCACGAGTGGCTCTTCGGGCCGCCGTACGCGTGGCTCCTCGGGCGCCTCGGCCCCTCGGCGTTCGACGTCGTGGCGGGGTGCGGGCTGGCCGCCGCGCTCGTCCTTCTCGCGGCGACGACGGTCGTCCGCGCGCGCCACCTGCCGGTGGGTCTCGCCGCGATGGCCTTCGCCGTGGCCGCGTTCGGCGGGAGGTTTCTCTCGGCGCGGCCGACGGGGGTGGCGCTCCTCTTTCCCCTCGCGATGGTGCTGCTGGCCTTCGGCCGCACGTTCCCCGCGTGGCGGATCGCGCTCGTGGCGGCGATCGAGGTCGTCTGGGCGAACGCGCACGGGAGCTTTCCGCTGGGCGTGGTGCTCCTCGTCGTGGCCGCGCTCGACGCACGCGAGCGCGGGGAGCGCCCGGGAAGACGGCTCGTCGCGGCGGGCCTCGCCGCGGTCGCGACGCTCGCGACGCCCTACGGCCTCGCGCTCCACCGCTTCGTCTGGGAGTACTTCCGCGGAAACGAGGGCGTCTACCGCGCCATCCACCACCAGATCCGCGAGTTCGGCCCGCTCTGGCAGGCGTGGGGAGCCACGGTCGGCCCCGTCGACGTCTTCGGGCTCGTCGCGTGCGCCGCCCTCGCCGCGAGCGCGCTCCGCGATGGGCGGCTCCGGGCGAGGGCCGCCCTCTGCCTGGCGCTCGTCGCCCTCGCCGTTCTCCACGCCCGCCACGTCGAGCTCGCGGGCCTGCTTTCGTGCACCCTCCTGCTTCCCCACGCCGACGACCTCGTGGATCGTCTCACGCCCGCGCCCGCGCCCACGCCCGCGCGCTTCCGCCTCGCCTCCCTCCTTCTCGCCCCCGCCTTCCTCTCCGGCCCCCTCGCGTTCTCCCTCGCTCACCGCGCCAGGGCTGCCGACGCCTGGCTCGCCCCCGGGCCCCCTTTCGTCCACGCGCTCGCTGCGATTCCCGACGGAGCCAGCGTCTTCGCCCCGTTCGCTCAGGCCGGGATGGTCATCTGGTACGGCGGCCCGCGGGGCCTCCGCGTCTTCGCCGACTCGCGCAACGATTGCTACTCGCCCGCCACACTCGAGGCGATCCTCGCGCTCGAGTCGCCGGGCACGCCCGCCGTCGATCGCACGACGACCCTCGATGCCTCGCGCACCGACGCCGCGCTCGTTCCGTGCGCAGGCCCGCTCGCCTCGGTCGTCTCGGTCGATCCGCGCTGGACGCTCGCCGGGAAGGACGCCGACTGGTGCGCATACCGGCGCGCGACCGGCTCGCGATGACGCGGCCCGCCCTTTGGCGCGCTTTCTGCTGGGTGCTCGGGCGTGCGAAACTCGTCCGTGCCGCGGGGGCTCTGCTGGTCCTGCGACGACGCTCCCGGCATCCGTCGCGTGGGCACGGCGCCGCGCTTCCACTACGTCGGCGTGCACGGCAAACGCGTCCGGCACGAGGCGACGCTCGCGCGCATCCGCGGTCTCGTCTTGCCGCCCGCGTGGACGGACGTCTGGATATCGCCTTCGCCCTGGGGGCACATCCAGGCCACCGGACGCGACGCGCGTGGCAGAAAGCAGTACCGCTACCACGCGCAGTGGCGCGCGCACCGCGACGCGGACAAGTACGAACGCATGCTCGTGTTCGGACGTGCGCTCCGCCGCATCGACCGCGAGGTGGACGCGGACCTGCGCCTGCCGGGGCTCCCCCGCGACAGGGTGCTCGCGGTCGTCGTCCGCCTGCTCGAGCTCACGCACGCGCGGGTGGGCAACGAGAAGTACGCGCGCTCGAACGGATCGTTCGGGCTGACGACGCTGCGAGGCCGGCACGTGCGCGTGCGCGGCGAGCACGTGACGTTCCACTACAAGGGCAAGAGCGGCAAGGCCCGCGTCTTCGACGTGCGCGACGAGCAGCTCGCGCGCATCGTCCGGCGCTGCGACGACCTCCCCGGGCAGCACCTCTTCGAGTACGTCGACGCGGGCGGCCGCGTTCACCGGGTCGCGTCGCACGACGTCAACGCGTACATCCGGCGCCTCTCGGGCGGAGAGTTCTCGGCCAAGGACTTCCGCACGCTCGCGGGCACCGTGCTCGCGGCGCGCGCCCTCCGCCAGCGACCGCCGTGCGCGTCGAGGGCGCAGGTGGTGCGCGCCGTGAGAGAGGTCGTCGGCGAGGTGTCGAAGCGCCTGGGAAACACCGTCGCCGTCTGCCGCAAGAGCTACATCCACCCCGCCGTCTTCGCGGCGTACGAGACGGCGTCCCTCGCGCCGGAGCGCGCGAAGCGAAAGGACAGCCGCGCCCACCAGGTGGCTGCCGTCCTGCGCGCCATCGAGCGCCGCGCGTTCGTTCGCGAGGAAGAGGTGCTCGTTCCCCTCGCGGGGTGAACGGGCTTGCGACCGCCGCCGACACGGGCGCCGGGGAACGCGCCGTGTCAGTCCGGGGTCGATCAGGCGGCGTGACGGGGATCGCGCCGCACGAGCTTTCGAAGGTTGCTCAGTACTCGCCGAAGAGATCCTGGATGCGGCTCTCGAGGGCGATGGCGATCTTGTAGAGGGACGAGATCGACGCGCTGGACTCGGCGCGCTCGATCTGGCTGAGGAGCGACACGCTCAGGCCCGTGCGCCGCGACATCTGCTTCAAGGTGAGGTCCTTCTCCTTGCGCAGGTTGCGGATGGTGTCGCCGATGACCTTGTGGAGCTGCTCCTCGGGCGTGCGCGCCAGGCCCTTCTTGCGCATGACGCGCGAGATGACCTCGCGGAACTCGTCCACGTTGAACGGCTTCTTGATGTAGTCGACGGCGTCGAGCTTCATCGAGGCGACGGCGCTCTCGAGGTTCGGGAAGCCGGTGAAGATGACGACGGCGATGTCGGTGTCCAGCTTGCGGATGCGCCGCAGGACTTCGATGCCGTCCAGCTTGGGCATCATGAGGTCGAGGATGATGAGGTGGTAGCCGCCGTGGCGGACATCCTCCTCGACGCCCGTCGGATCGCTGAGCGTCTTGACCTGGAAGCCGTCGCGCTCCAGCAGGGTCTGCATGTATTCGCAGATGGCCTTGTCGTCGTCGACGATGAGGATTCGAACGGCGGGGAGCTCGGGCGGCATCGTGCGCCTCCTTCGGCGGTGGTTGGCTCTGGCGTGGTCGAGTTCGGATTCGAGAGAGGCGCTCTCAGTGACCGGGGCTTCCATGGGAAGGCTCCTGTGACTTCGAAGCGGCTCGGCGGGGAGAGGATCCGTCCGCACGGGATTCCGAGCGGCGCGGTTACAGTTACGCTTAACACGCGGTGCAGAGCCCGGGAAGGCGTGAGACGCAATTTGTATGTAATTATAAGTAGATAGAATGATTGCAGCAGGAGCGGACGCGTCAGAGGCTGCGTCAATGCTGCACGAACCGAGGGTTGGCTGGCCGAACCCGAGGAAGCGGAGAGGCAGGACGAAGGGGTTGACGAGGAGCGCAGGGCCCGTCATAAGGGCTGCCCCGTCGCGCGCTTGCACGACAGGGAACGGGGCGTAGCGCAGCCTGGTAGCGCACTCGGTTCGGGACCGAGGAGTCGGAGGTTCGAATCCTCTCGCCCCGACTAGGCTGGCCGAAGGCCGGCCGTCGTCGACGGCGAGAGAGTTCAGCGGCTCGGCCCAGGCCGGGGGCTCGGGCCTCGGCGACAAATCCTCCGGGACGGCTCCATGACCACGATTCTGCGCGGCGGCTGCCATTGCCGCTCCATCCAGGTCGCCTTCGAGACGGCGCTCGCACCGAGCGACCTCCCGCTTCGCGCGTGCCAGTGCTCCTTCTGCCGCCGGCACGGCGGGATCACGACCTCGGATCCCGCGGGGCGGTTCGTCGTCGAGGTCGCCCGGCCCGAGCTGCTGCACCGGTACCGCTTCGCGCTCGGGATCACCGACTTCCTTCTCTGCCGCACCTGCGGCGTCTACGTGGCGGCGGTCATGGAAGCGAAGGGTCGCATGCTCGGTGTGCTCAACGCGAACGTGCTCGACGAGCGCGAGCCGTTCGATCGGCCGCCGACGCCCATGGAGTACGGGGCCGAGGCCGTCGAGGACCGCGAGGCGCGCCGCGAGAAGGCGTGGATGCCGGTCGAGGTCCGCGTGGGCGTCTGAGCGCGCGCCATGCGCGGCGATCGCCGAGGGCGTCTCCGGCCGCAGCCTCGACGCGATGCCCCCGTCGGGCCGCGTCGTCGGACGATCCGCAAGCGCGGTCAAGCACCGCCGGCGATCTGCACATAGGTTGCCGGGAGTGAAGCCCGAGACGCGAACCTTCTACGAGGCCGCGGTCCACCGCGCGGTGGAACGCATCGCCCGCTCGCTCGACGAGGCGCTCGATCTCCGGGCGCTCGCCCGCGGGGCGTGCCTGTCGACGTTCCATTTTCACCGGCTCTTTCGTGGAATCGTCGGCGAGACGCCGCTCGAGCTCCACCGGCGCCTGCGACTCGAGCGCGCCGCGGAGCAGCTCGCCATCGGCGGGCGTCCCGTCACGGAGATCGCGTTCGAGGCCGGCTACGAGACCCACGAGGCCTTCACGCGCGCGTTCCGCAGCCACTACGACGCCGCACCGTCGGCCTTTCGCGAACGGGCCACCGGCGCCGCGGTCGCGTGCCACGGCGGCCCGTCCATCGAGATCGCCACACGCTCGGGCCTTCACTTCCGCAGCGGCCGCGTCGACCTCGGCGCGCTCGTGCTCACCTCAGGAGGAGCCATCATGGACGTCGTCTTCGAGACCCAGCCCGCCCGCCGCCTCGCCACGGTTCGCCACATCGGCCCGTACCCGCAGATCGGCGAGGCCTTCCACCGCCTCGGTGCGCTCGCGGCATCGAGCGGCCTGCATGACCACGTCGATCCGCAGATGCTCGCGCTCTATCACGACGATCCCGAGACCACCGCCGCAGCCGAGCTCCGCTCCGATGCGGCCCTCGTCGTTCGCGACGACGCGCCGCTGCCGGCAGGTCTCGAGGAGACGTCGCTCCCCGCCGGCCGCTACGCGAGGGTCACCCACCGCGGTGCCTACAGCGGCCTCGGCGACGCGTGGGCGCGCCTGATGGGCGAGTGGCTGCCCGGCAGCGGCTTCCGCGTCGGCGGCGGCCCGTCGTACGAGGTCTACGTGACCGACCCACGCACCACGGCGACCGAGGACCTGCGGACCGACCTGTATCTGCCGCTCGCCGACGAGGTCGAGTAGGGGCTCAGCGGGGCGTGCCCGCTTGGCTCACGCCACGGCGGCGACGGCTGGCCAGAGCGAGGGGATCCGCTCGGTCGCAGCCCACCAGACGAGCGTGTCGGCGACGTCGTACGCGCCGACCGCGGCCCGTTCGCGGCGCGCGCCGTCGACGAGCGTCAGGGCCTCGTGGGTCGCTCGCCACGTGCGCCCGCGGTAGTCCGTCACCTCGATGACCTCGCCGCGGAAAAGGCGGACCGCGACCTCTTGAACCTGCCGGTACATGCGCTCTTCCCCAGGAACAGGCGAAGAGCCGCGGGCCTTCCCGGGTCCCTGAGGGGTCTTCTTGCGGTGCTCCGCCGCGATCGCGGCAGACGCTGCCGGTCGGAGCGCGGCCCCCGTGGACCGGGCTGCGACGAGCGAGCTTCGTGCCCGGTCCTCCGCCGCTTGGTCGCGGTCCTCCTCGAGGCTGGCGTCGACCGGGATGCGGATGCCGGCGACCGGCTGCTCGATCTCGTCGAGGAGCTCGAGGCGGACTGAGACCGGCGGCGTCCGGATCGAGACCGACGGCCGCCGGGTCCCGACCGGAAGCCTTCGGGTCTCGACCGGAGGCCTTCGGGTCTCGACCGGAGGCCGCCGTGTCCCGGCCGGAGGCCGTCGGTTGCCGCCCGGAGGCCGTCGGTTCCCAACCGGAAGCCTTCGGGTCCCGCCCGGAGGCCGCCGGTTCTCGACCTGAACCCGTCGGGTCCCGACCGGAAGCCGCCGGTTCGCGACCGAAGAGCGGCGGTTCGCGACCGAAGGCCCCCGAGTCTCGTCCCGAGGCCGTCGGTCTCGGTCCCGAAGCCGCCGGCCGCCGCTCCAACCCTGGCGGCTCTGTCTCGAAGTCGCCGGTCGCCGCTCCAGCCCCGGCGGTCTCTGTCGCGAAGCCGCCGGGCGCGGCCCCAACCCCGGCGGTCTCTGTCGCGAAGCCGCCGGGCGCGGCTCCAACCCCGGCGGTCTCCGTCCCGAAGCCGCCGGGCGCCGCCCCAACCCCGCCGGGCTCTGTCCTCTCTCCGCAGTGTCGTACTCTCGACCCATGGGAGCCCACCACCGACGCGCTCCGTGGCCCTTCTCCCTGCTCGTCGCCGCCTCGGCCGCGTGCGGCCACGGCGGAGGCGCAGCTTCCGACGGCGGAACCCCCGCCGACGCCTCCTCCTTCACGGAGGGCGGCCCCCTCGACGCGCGCGCATCCGACGCCCCTTCACCCGCGGATGCGGCCCACGACGGCTCGCTCGACGCGGGCGGCCTCGTCACCGCCACCTTCACCCCCACGCCCATCGCGGCGAGCGCGCCCGAGCTCCCCGATCCGCTGCGCGGCCAGTACCTCTGGCTCGGCACGCCGGCGTACCCCGCAGGGTGGCCCGACATCGACGGCTACCAGCGCTGGAACTGGGCCCAGCTCGAGCCGAGCGAGGGCAACTACCAGTGGTCGCTCATCGACGACCAGATCGCGGCGGCCAAGGCGCGCGGCGGGCGCTTCGGCATGCGGATCATGGCGCTCTGCCAGGGCTGCGCCGACCACACGTACATGAACGCGCAGACCTCGATACCCGACGACCTGGCCGACGTGGTCAATCCGCTCATCGGCTCGGCGCCGGGCGACTCCACCGAGTACCTCATCCCCGACTGGAACAGCGACGCGTACTTCACGCGCCTGACCGCGCTGCTCACCGCCATCGCCAACCGGTACGGGAGCGATCCGCACTTCGCGTGGATGGACGTGTCGAGCTACGGCAACTGGGGGGAGATGCACCTCTACCCGTTCACGTCGGCGGGTGGGCCGTACGACACCTCGACACAGAAGCCCATCACGGACGCGAACGCCGTCCGGCTCGTGCAGCTCAACACGTCGCTCTTCTCGAACAAGCTCCTCGTCGTGAACGCCGAGCAGCAGGCCGCCCTCGCGACGGCCGTCGCCAGCGCGTCGCCGCCGGTCGGCATCCGCGTCGACTGCCTCGGGTCCGACGATCTGGCGGGCGGCGCTGCGGCCATCGCGGCGGTCGACGGGGGCGCCGCGCGCTGGGAGACGGCGCCCTTCATCACCGAGTGGTGCCAGGTGAACCTCGGCACGAGCGGCGCCGACCTCTTCGTGCAGGGGGAGTCGCAGGTGCGGCAGTACCACGTGTCGATGCTCTCCTCCGGCAACTTCACCGCGACCCCCTCGACGACGGCCGAGACCACCGCCTTCCGCCAGGCGAACGTCGAGGCGGGCTACCGCCTGCGCGCCGCGAGCGTGAAGCTCGCGTTCGATCCGTCGAAGCCGAGCGCCCTCTCGGTGGACGTCTCCTGGGTGAACGACAACGTCGCGCCCACGTACCTGAGGTGGAACGTCGTCCTCGGGCTGCGCGCGGGGACGAGCGTCATCGAGACTCCCCTCGCGGTCGATCTCCGCACGGTGCTCCCCGGCAGCCCCGTGGACGACGCGGAGGTGCTCGCGCTCTCCGCGCCCCTCGCTGCGGCTGCGGCTGGAGGAGGCTACGACGTGTACGTCCGCGTCGACGACGCCCAGGCGGTCGCGCCACCCATGCAGCTCGCGATGACCGGTCGCGACACCGCCGGGCAGTACGCGCTCGGGACCTTCGTCGTTCCCTGAGCAGGTGGCGCCCGGTCTGCTGTGGGGCCAGGTGGTGATTGGTGGCGCGCCAATGCACCCAGCCGCATTCCAGCGCCGAGGAAGCAAGAGGAGCAAGAGGAGCAAGAGGAGCGACGATGAGCAATGAGGAGCAAGGGCGGCCTTGCTTCATTTTTACGTTGCCGTCGTTGCTTGCAGAGGTGCTTTGCCTGCATAATTCAGGAAGGCTTGGGCTTCTCGCGGCCATAGCGAGATTGCACGAGGAGGACCGCGATGCCGGTACGCAACGTGGGCAAGTGGGTGTGTCTCGCTTTCATCGCGTGCACCGGCAGTGCCGCGGTCGCAGCGTGCGGAGGCTCCGGCAACTCCAGCGTCTTCGTGGACGGCGGGAACGGCGCGGACTCCTCCTCCTCTAGTGGAGGCGGCGGCGACGCCACCACGCGCGGGGACGGCCCGACGCTCGTGACCGGCGACGGAGGCGACGGGAGCGCGAACTGCACGGCGAAGACGTGCGCGCAGCTCGGCTTCAACTGCGGCCAGGCGCTCCAGTGCAACAACACCGTGGTGACCGACTGCAACCCCGGCGATGCGGCCAACCAGGGGTGCCCGGCGGACCAGGTGTGCGTGGACAACGTCTGCGGCACCGGCACTCCGGTCGAGGGTGGCCTCGGCGGAGACGGCAACCCCAACTGCACGCCCAAGACGTGCGCCCAGCAGGGGTACGACTGCGGGTACGCGGTCGACGGCTGCGGCAACGTAATCAACTGCAACCCCGGCGACGGGAGCACGGGCTGCATCGCACCGGAGTTCTGCGGCGGCGGCGGCTACGACGTCTGCGGCACCGGGACGGACGGCGGGACGACCTGCACGGGAACCACGTGCGCGAAGCTCGGATACAACTGCGGCGCGGCCGACGACGGCTGCGGGAACGTCCTTCAGTGCGGCACGTGCACCGCGCCGCAGTACTGCGGCGGCGGCGGGTACGATCTCTGCGGCCCGACGAACCTCGCGGTCTGCGACGGCGGGGCGGCCTCCACGTCGCTGGCGGGCTTCGTCTACGACCCGGCCAACCACCTGCCCGTCTACAACGCCCTCGTCTACGCCCCGGTCGGCGCTGTCCAGCCTCCGGACACGGGCGTCAGCGCGTCGACGTGCGGCTGCGTCGCGCCGCCCGCGTACGCGTCCACCTTCACGGGGATCGACGGCTCCTTCACGCTGACGGGCGTGCCGACCGGCGCGGCCGTGCCGATCGTCGTGCAGCTCGGCAAGTGGCAGCGCGCCTTCACGCAGGACGTCGCCGCGTGCACGGCGAACACCGTCGTGAACGGCGCGAACGGGGCGCACCTCACGCTGCCGAGCACGAGCGCCCAGGGCAACATCCCGCGCTTCGCGATCGACACGGGCGGCGTCGACGCGATGGAGTGCGTGCTGCTCAAGATGGGCATCGCCCAGAGCGAGTTCGCGGACCCGAACCTCAACGCGGGCGGCGTGCCCCAGGCGACCCAGCGGATTCACATGTACCAGGGCCAGATCGTCGCCGGCGGCGCCGTCATGGACGCCGCCACGCCGCCCGAGAAGGACCTGACCGAGAGCCTGACCACGCTCGAGTCCTACGATGTCACGCTCTTCCCCTGCCAGGGCAACGCCGGCACGTACGACAAGGCCAACGGCTACCCCAACACGCTGGCGAACCTCATCACGTACACCGGCATCGGTGGGCGCTCGTTCATGACGCATTACCACTACGACATGCTGGACGGGAACGGCAGCTTCTCCGGCACCGCGAAGTGGGCGCCGAACACGAACGCGTGGGGCGACTACTACGGGGACCCCAAGTACAACGCGAACATCCAGCAAGGCGCGTTCACCACGGGCGTCGAGCTCGCGGCCTGGCTGCACCAGCCGGTCGTCTACGGTGGCACGGCCGGCGTCATCCCGGTCGGCGTCATCCGCGAGGACTTCACGGCCGTCAACGCCCCGTCCCAGCTCTGGCTCTCCACGGCGGGGACGAAGAACGGCCCGCCGGCGAACGTGCCCATCCACTACACGTTCGACACCCCGTTCAACCAGACGCCCACGTGCGGACGCGTCGTCTACAGCGACTTCCACGTCGAGAGCCAGCCGACCGCCACCGAGTTCACCGGGGACATCTTCCCGAAGGAGTGCCCCGGCGGCATCGCGCCGAGCTCGATGACCCCGCAGGAGGAGCTCCTCGAGTTCATGCTCTTCGATCTCACCTCGTGCGTCAGTCCGCCGGTCTGCACGCCGCTGACGTGCGCGCAGCTTCCCCCCGGCGCATGCGGCCCGCAGGGTGACGGCTGCGGTGGCGTCGTCCAGTGTCCCGCGTGCGCGCCGCCGGACGCAGGGACGTGCACGCCCGAGACGTGCGCGCAGCAGAACGTCTTCTGCGGGAACACGGGCGACGGATGCGGCAACGTGATCCAGTGCGGGCAGTGCACGCCGCCGCAGACGTGCGGTGGCGGCGGCACGGCCGGCCAGTGCGGCCAGCCTGGGGGCAGCTGCACGCCGAAGTCGTGCGCCGCACAGGGCATCCAGTGCGGCCTCGCAGGCGACGGGTGCGGCAACATCCTCACGTGCCCCAACTGCCCGACGGGCGAGTCGTGCAACACGACGACCGGGCAGTGCGTGACCGGCTCGCAGTAGCGCTCGTCGCGCGCGACTCGGTCGGTGGGGTCACGTTCGTGTCACGTCGCGATCGGCGCGATCGGCGTCGCTCTCGAACCACGAGCGAGTCGCGCGCGCAGTGGCTAGGTTGTCCACATGATGGGCTACCGCAAGAACGGGATCGTCGCGCAGCGCTTCGCCGAGCGGCGGCAGCGGGAGGACGAGGCGCCGCGGCTCGGCGATCAGGTCCCGAACCTGCGGGGCCTGCGGCTCGAGATCGAGGAGCGCGCGGGCGACCTCGGGCTCAAGCACGTCCGGCACGTCGTCGTCGGCAGCGCACCGGCGCTCTTCATCGTCCTCTGCGGCGACTCGGAGTGCCACGAGGGCGAGCACGACCTGACGGGGCCCATCATGCGTGCGCTGCGGGCCGGCTCGACGCGGTTCGACGGCGAGGACGTGTGCAACGGGAGCGTGGGCTCGCTCCGCGCGGAGTGCACCCGCGTCCTTCACTTCGACGCGGTGGCGACGTACGCGTCGTGACGGGCTGAGGGAGGCATGGCGGTCCCCGTCTCCATTCTCGACCTGGCCTTCATCCCGGCCGGGGGTACGGCAGCCGAGGCGTACGCCGGGAGCGTCGCGCTCGCGCAGCGGGCCGAGTCGCTCGGGTACCGGCGCATCTGGTACGCCGAGCACCACAACATCCCGAGCATCGCCTCGTCGGCGACCAGCGTCCTCATCGCGCACGTCGCGGCGCAGACCCGCACCATCCGCCTCGGCGCGGGCGGGATCATGCTGCCCAACCATGCGCCGCTGGTCATCGCCGAGCAGTTCGGAACGCTGGCGACGCTGCACCCGGGCCGCATCGATCTGGGTCTCGGCCGCGCGCCGGGCACCGACCCCGTGACGTCGCGCGCGCTCCGCATCACGCCGATGGAGGCCGAGGACTTCCCGAGCGACGTGCTCGAGCTGCAGGGGTACCTGGGCGATCGGACGCGCGTCGCCGGCGTCGAGGCCACGCCGGGCAAGGCGACGCACGTCCCGCTCTACATCCTCGGCTCCTCCCTCTTCGGCGCCCAGCTCGCCGCGCGCCTGGGGCTCCCCTACGCGTTCGCATCGCACTTCGCGCCTGGCGCGCTCGTGGATGCGGTTCAAACCTACCGGCGCGACTTTCGCCCCTCCGAGCAGCTCGGTGCGCCCTACGTCATCGCGGGCATGAACGTCCTCGCGGCAGGTTCGCGGGCCGAGGCCGAGGCGCAGCTCCGCGCGGTGCAGCGATCGCGCGTGCGCGTGCTCGTCGGGCGTGGCCAGGCCTGGACCGACGAGGAGTGCGACGAGGTGCTCGAGTCCCCCGCGGGGCAGCACGTTCGCGGGATGACGAAGTACGCCGCCATCGGAGAGGAGGGCGAGGTGAAGCTCTATCTCGAGCAGTTCGCTGCGCTGGCGCGGGCCGACGAGATCATGACGGTGCACCCCGCGCCGACGGTCGAGGCGCGCCTCCGATCGGTGGAGATCCTGGCGCGGGCGGCCGGCAGCGACGCCGCCGTTTCGCCCTGACGCGAGCGCGCGTTCCGGCGTCCGCAGTCCGGACGTGATCTGTCGCAAGACCGGGAGTCGTGGCGATGCCGCCCGCGGCGGCCGGGTGCTAGGGGAAGCGGTGGAGCATCCTTCGAATGCGACGCGCACTCCTCGGCATGGCAGTGGCCGGTTCTTTCGCGGTGGCGGCTTGCAACGGCGAGCTCGCGGCGTCCGATTCCGGGGTCGACGCTGGGTCATCGTCGAGCGGTAGCCCCTCGACGAGCGGGAGCGCCTCGTCGCAGGGAGGCTCGACGAGCGGCGGCACCGGGTCGACGGGGGCCACGGGCTCGACGGAGGCGGGGTCCGGCGGCTCCGGGTCGTCGAGCAGCTCCTCGTCGTCGGGTGGCGGTTCCGGGGGGAGCACGGGCGGCTCGTCGGGCAGCACTGCCGTCTGCCAGAACATTCCGGCGAGCGTAGCGCCGGTGGGCCCTCCGATGCCGACGGTGCTCGCGAGCATCCCGGTCCCCTCGGGCCTCGCCGTCGACGCGGACGACGTCTACGTCGCCTCGTACGAGATCGGCCCGGTCTACGCCGTCGCCATCCAGGGCGGCGCCGTGACGGAGCTCGACACGCTCAGCGCGACGACCATCGCGATCAACTCGACGAGCGTGTTCACGCTGAGCCCGCAGGGCGGGGATGCGCCCCAGGGGCTCATCGTCTCGTGCGCGAAGACCGGGTGCGGGGGCAACTACACGGTCCTCGCCTCGAATCAGACGGCCCCGTGGGGCATCGCCGCGGACGACGCGAACGTCTACTGGACCTCGGCTGCGGGCCTCATGATGGAGCCGGTCGGCGGGGGAGCTCCGGCGCTGCTCGCGCCGGGAGCGGACAGCCAGGTCGCGCTGGGCGGTGGGCAGGCGTTTTACACGGGCGGTACCGGCGCGACCCTCTACTCCGTCCCGGTCGGCGGCGGCACCCCGAAGGAGCTCGTGCCACCTCCGTCGGGCGGCAGCGTCTTCGCGGTCGCGACCGATTGCGCGAACGTCTACTACGACGCGACCGACGGTACGCTGGGGCGGGTGCCGTTCG
Source organism: Polyangiaceae bacterium (assembly GCA_036490515.1). Classification (GTDB taxonomy): domain Bacteria; phylum Myxococcota_A; class Polyangia; order Polyangiales; family Polyangiaceae; genus Palsa-1150. The sequence goes on along the minus strand of DASXDU010000011.1, from coordinate 748,196 downwards.
CGGGCGGTCCGTCGCAGCTGCTCGCGAAGGACGCGATCGCGTCGCTCCAGATCGCCGTCGACGACGCGTACGTGTACTACGCGAGCCAGAGCGGGATCAGCGCCGTCCCCGTGACGGGCGGCGCGCCGCAGGCGCTCGTGGTCGGTGCCGGGTTCAACGGGATCGCGGTGGACGCGACCTCCCTCTACTGGACCACCGGGAGCGGCTCGCTGATGACGATGCCCAAGCCGGGCGCACCCGGCGGAGGCTGAAGACCCTCCACGGGCTGGCGCGCGAGGCGCGAGGCGCGAGGATCGCGGGACGGCAAATCGGCCCCGCCGTCGCTCGCGTGTGTCGTCCTTGCCGAGTGCGGCGAGGGATTCCCGGGCGTGCGCGTCTCCTCCGAGCCGGCTCCGACCTTGCAGCCGTCGGGTGGGCGTGTGGATCGAAGCGGTGCTGCTCAAGGAAGACCTCGCCGCCCTCGTCGGGCAGTTCACCCCCGTGACGCTGCGTCTGGGCGACGACGGGGAGCTGCGGCTCGGCGAGGCGCGGGACGTCGCGCTGGTGGCGGAGGTGGGGCTACGGATCGTCTGCGAGGCCCACGTCCGCTGGTCGCTCCTCGGGATCGCCGTCCCCATCCATGTTCCGTCGCTCTCGGTCTTGCTGCGCCCCGAGGTCGAGGCCACGGCGACGGGGCAGAGGCTGACGTTCAAGGTCGAGCTCGAGCACGCCGACGTCGCGGGGGTACCGGCGTTCGTCGACCATCGGGTCACCGAGAAGATCAACCGCGAGCTGGCGGCTCGCCACGTCGAGCTGGCGTGGGACTACGCGCAGACCCTGAGCCACGCGTTCGATCTTCCGGACATCCTCCAGCCGCTCGAGCGGCTGGAGCTGCGTGCGGCGGGGGCGCGGGTGAAGCCCACCGAGGACGCGGTGGGCCTCGCCATCGAGTTCCACGCGCGCGTCCTCCGAGGGCCCTCCCACGAACGATCGCCTCGTCCGGACGAAGCGCCTCGGCGTGCGAGCGCGCCCGTGGGTCGGGGGCCGAACGAGACCCCGGCGCTCCGCCTCGGGACGGCCCGCGTCGCCATGGCGGCGCTGGGCACACTCGCCGGTGCTCTCCTCGGCGCCTTCGCGCTGGGCCGCGCCTCGCGACGCTGACGGCGCGCGACGCGATGCCCCGGCGCCGACGACGGCGGCCCCCTTTGCGACGCGAGGTCCGCGCAGGGTGAGGCACATCGGTTGCGAACGTCGTGCTGCATGGACGACCGTCGCTTTCTTCCGGCGTGCTCGAAGACGTTCCTCGGTCTCGCGATGCTCGCGTCGTTCCTGGGGATCCCGCGCGACGCCCGCGCGACGGAGCGCGTCGCCGACGCCGGTGTCGTCGCTCTCCCCACGGCGATCGACGCGTCGCAGTGGACGTCAATCCGTGTTCACAGCGGAGCGAAGGGCGTCGTCTGGATCGTGTCGGGCCCTGGAGGGACGTGCTCCGATCTGGCGGCCGCAACGTGGCACGACCCGCTGGACGGCGGGGCCGATCGTCCCGACGCCGACGTGCTCGAGGGGTCGCTGCCGGACGTCGACCCGTCGCAGGCCGACGCCATCGCGGTGGACGAGGACGAGGACGCGCTCGCGCGAACGCTCGCGGACTGGCAGGTCACGCTGCCGGACGAACTCGCGGCGCGCCTCGACGAGGTCGACGCGAAGGGAGGCTGCTTCGTGGCCTTGCGCTTCGACGAGGACGGGGGCGGAGCCGATGCGGCCGGCGCGGAACCCGACGCTCCATCGCCGGGCGTCGTACGCGCGGCCCCCGCTCGCGGCGCTCCCGAGGCTGCCTACCCGCCCGGCGCGCGTGTCCTGTCCACGCAGGCAGGTCCCGCGAAGCTCCAGGAGGACGATGACGGAGGCGGTGGTGGAGGCGGCGGGGGCGCGGCGGCTGCCGAGGCGTGCGGGAGCGCCGCGGGCGGCGCGGGCGACAGCTGCGGCAGCACGGACGACGAAGGGGATGATTGTTCGGGATCGTCGGACGAAGGCGACGACTGCTCGGGATCCGGCGGGGGAGGGGACGACTGCTCGGGCGGCGGTGCACCGGACGACTGCCGGCTGGCGCACGACGGGACCCGCGGGCACCGCGCGCGGCGTTCGCCGACGTCGCGCCTGCTCCTGGCGCTCGCGAGCATCGCGTTCTTCGCGCGCCGGAGAAAGAGGGGACGCTGACCGCGGTAGGATCGCTCTCGTGAAGCGAGCCAAGGCGCCCGGCGTCCACACCTTCAAGGCCACGATCGGCCGCACCTGGATGCTCTACACCGTGGACGTGCCCTTGCCGGTGAGCCGGGCGCTCGGTGCCAAGGGCAAGCTCGCCGTCGTCTTCACCCTCGGGGCGTCCTCTCCGCGAAAGACGACGCTGACGCCGCGCGCCGGGGGTGGGCACCGGATGCACGTGCACGGCGAGTCGCGACGGGAAGGGGGAGCCGAGGAGGGCGACCGGGTCACGATCGCGGTCTGGAAGGACACCGAGCCCGCGGGCACGCCGCCGCCGCCGGACCTGGCCGAGGCGCTCCGCGAGGCGGGCGTGGTCGATGGGTTCCAGTCGATGGGGCCGGCGATGCAGCGAGAGCTCGTCGCGTACGTCGAGAAGGCCAAGCGGGAGGTCACACGCGAGAAATACGTGGCTCGCGTCGTGGAGCGAGCCGCCGCCGTGCAGGAGAAGAAGCTCGATCGCGCCGCTCGCGGAGGAGCGCTCCGACCGCCGCGGCCGCAGCGAGCACGATGACGCAGCTTCCGTACTCCTTCGTGGTCGTGAGGATGCCTCCTCCGTGGACGGCGCGCAGCCCCGCCAGCACGGCCGGGACGCCCATCGCCAGGTAGCAGACGAGGTAGAGGACCGAGAGAACGCCCGCGCGCTCGGACGGCTCGGTGAGCGACATCGCCGAGCGGATCGCACCCTGGAAGGTCGCACCGAAGCCCGCCCCCGCCAGGGCCGTCCCCACGAAGAGCTCCACGATCGAGCCGGTTCCCACCGCGTGCAGTGTGACGGCAACGCCGCCGGCGAGCGTCGTCGTTCCGGCCACCATCGTCGTGCGAGGCGTCTGGTGCTGGGTGGCGACGACCGCGAGGACCCCGGCGCCCGCGAGGACGAAGAGAGGCAGGCCGCCGATCGCCGGCGCCCGGGACGCCGTCAGCGTGCGGACGAGGCTCGGCCCGAGCGATCCGTAGAAGCCGACGAGCGCCCACGCGCCGACCAGCGCCGGGATGACGAGGAGGACGGCGCCGCGGAGGCGCGCGGGGACGTTCAGGCGCGGTCGCAGCGAAGCCAGGGCTCCTCGGCGCCGCGTCGCCGACTCGGGCATCGCGAGCACCCCGGCGAACTGGAGGAGGAAGATCGCCCCGAGGACGAGGTAGACGAGGCTCGTCGGACCCGGGAGATACTGCACGAAGAGCCCCGAGAGCATGCTGCCGAGCCCCGTCCCGACCATCGGAACGACGCCGTTCACGACCATCCCGCGCTCGCGGTCTACGTCGATCATTCCTGCGCCCGCCGCACCCGCGGCCGCCCCCGTGGCGAGCCCCTGGACGATCCGGGCGGCCACGAGCGCACCCACGCCGTGCGCCGACGCGAAGATCACCATCGCCGCGGCCTGCACGAGCGTCGCCGCGAGCAGCACCGGCCGGCGCCCGACGTGGTCCGACAGCGAGCCGACGACGAGGAGCGTGGCCAGCACGGCGAGCGCGTAGATGCCGAAGACCACCGTGACGGTCACGGGGGTGAAGCCCCAGCTCGCCTGGTAGACGGGATAGAGCGGCGTCGGGGCGCTCGATCCGGCCAGGAAGAAGACGACGATCGAGGCGTAGAGCAGGAACCAGCGCATGGGACCTCCGTGCCGTTCGAGGAACCCGACGGAGGCGTGCGCCGTCGGTGAGTAGACAGGTCTGTCTAGCAGGCCTTGACCATAAACAGACAAGTCTGTACAGTCAAGGCATGGGTATCGCGAAGGGCGAGCCGTCGGCGCGCGACCGGCTCCTGGCTGCCGCGGACGAGCTCTTTTACGAGGAGGGCGTCCATACGGTCGGGATCGACCGGGTGATCGAGCGGGCAGGGGTGGCCAAGGCCTCCCTCTACACGTCGTTCGGCAGCAAGGAGGAGCTGGTCCGCGCCTACCTCGAAGGCCGCGCCGCGACCCGGCGAGCTCGCATCGAGGACCGGATCGCGCGCGTCGCGGGCCCCCGGGAGAAGATCCTGGCCGTCTTCGAGGCCATGGAGGAACGCGTCGTGGAGCCGGATTTCCGGGGCTGCGCCTTCGTGAACGCGAGCGTCGAGGGGCCGCCTGGTCCGTCGCGTGTCCGCCAGGCGTGCGCCGACTCGCGGGCCTGGTTGCGCGACCTGTTCACGCGGCTCGCTCGCGAGTCGGGCGCGAAGGATGCCGCGCGGGTGGGGCGGCGGCTCGCGCTCCTCTACGACGGCGCCATCGTGGGAGCGCCGCTCGAGAGAGACCCGGCCCTGGTCGCCGGCGAGGCGCGCGCGATGGCCGAGGAGGTCCTCGATGCGCTCGTCCCCTCGAAGCGAGCGGTCACGAAGAAGCGCGGGTAGCATCGCATCCACGCGCATGGCCAACCTGGACGCGAAGGCTGGCCCGCCCGCGGATCCGCGCGCGAGGCGCGTCGTCTGGGTCGTCTTCGTCACGGTCTTCCTCGATCTCATCGGGTTCGGGATCGTCATCCCGTTCCTGCCGCTCTACGTCGGCACGATGGGCGGCTCGGCGCGAACCGTCGGCGTCCTCATCTCGTGCTTCTCGTTCACCCAGCTGATCGCGACGCCGCTGCTCGGCAGGCTCTCGGACCGCGTGGGACGCCGGAGGGTCATCCTCCTCTCGCTCGCGGGCAACGCCGCGTCCATGGTGCTCTTCGCGCTCGCGGCGAAGGTGAACCTCCTCTGGCTTCTCTTCACGTCGCGCATCGTGGCGGGGGCGACCGCAGGGAACATCTCGGCCTGCCAGGCCGCCATCGCCGACGTCACCGAGGGGCCGGCGCGCGCGCGTGGGATGGGGCGGCTCGGAGCGGGCATCGGCCTGGGCATCGCGCTCGGCCCGGCTCTCGGGGGCGTCCTCAGCGAGCTCGGGGCGTGGGTGCCTCCGCTCGCTGCGGCTATCCTCGCGCTCGCGGATCTCGTCGCCGCAGCCTTCGTGATGCCGGAGACCCTCGCGCGTCGCGCCGAGGCTCCAGCTCCGTCGGCGCGCACGTCGAAGGCGAGCGTCTTCGCGCGGCGGCCTCTCCAGGTCCTCCTCGCGCTCTACTTCTGCTCGTTCTTGCTCGTCTCGAACCTTCCGACGTCGCTCCCGCTCTTCGTCCGCGACGAGTTCCACTGGGGCAAGCTCGAGACCGCGTGGCTCTTCACGGCCGCGGGCGCGATCGGCGTCGCCATCCAGGGGTTCGCGGTCGAACGGATCAGCCGCGCCCTCGGCGAGATGCGGAGCGTCGTCCTCGGCAGTCTCCTCTGCACGATCGGTCTCGCGGGGACGGCCTGGTTCGCCACCCCGGTGCCCTTCGTCGTCTCGCTCGGCGTCTTCCTCATCGGCCTCGGCATCGTCCAGCCGATGCTCGCGTCGGTCGCGTCGCGCCTCGCCCCTCGCGCACGGCAAGGCGCGGTTCTCGGCGTCGCGCAGTCGGCGGGCGGCCTCGCGCGCACCGTGGGCCCGACGGCGAGCGGCTTCCTCTACGACGCCCGTGGCCCGTCCTCGCCGTTCGCGTGGAGCGCGGCGGTCGCCGCGATCGCCGTGTTCCTCGCGGCGTGGCTGCGCGGGCTCGACCGGGAAGAGGCGCCGGAGCCCGCCGCGGCGAGTGCCCGCTCGGACGAGGCTCAGTAGTAGCCGGCCATGAGCTCCGTCGCCCACGGGGGCTGGACGACCTCGCCGCGCACGCCGAACTCCCGCATGTAGGGCTTCACGTCGAGGACGGGGGTCCCGTCGATCGCGTCCAGCCCGTGGACGTGGAGGCGCGTCCCCTCGACGCGTACGAGGCGGCATCGCGAGACACCCAGCCGGTTCGGCCGCGACCTGCCACGCTGGGCGAAGATCCCGACGAGGGGCCAGTCGGTGCGCTCGCGCGGGTGGCGGGCCCCGGTCTCGACGCTCGCCTCGCGCACGCGATCGAAGACGTAGACGATCTCGAGGTGGGAGAAGGCGTCGAGGCCTGCCAGCGCCTCGCGGCCGAACCGGGGCTCGAGCTCGATCACGCAACGCTCCGCGTCCCATGCGTCGTCGGTCGGATCGGCGCGGCCGCCACGGACGAAGGCGACCGGCTGCATCGCGAAGGTCGGGCTCGAGGTAGCGTTCATCGGGCCATCGTCGCACGGGCGAGCTCGCCGCGAACGACGCAGGGGCCGGCTTGTTGCAGGTGTCCCGGTCAGCCATGGCTCTGCTGGTGAAATCGCCCACGATGCTCGCCGTCTCCGTCGCCCTGGCGTTCGCCGGGCTCGCGGCGTGTGCCGGCGGGGACGGGGCGGCGCGGCGATCTGCACCTGCCGAGGGCGGACCCGATGGCGGAACGATCGAAGCGGGGACCCCGCCCGGGAATCCCCCCGCACACGTGGTCAACCCCTACGCAGGCGCGACCTTCGCGTTCGACCCCGCGTGGGCCGCCAGCGTGCGCGCGACCGCCGCGACGACGAGCGACGCCACGCTCGCCGCGCAGATGAACGCGCTCGCGGAGACGTCGACCGGGGTGTGGCTCGACGCGATCGCGCGGATCGCGCCCACCGACGGCACGATGGGCCTCGCGGCGCACCTCGGCGCCGCGCTCTCGCAGCAGACGACGGGGATGCCCGTCGTCCTGACGCTCGTCCTCTACGATCTGCCGGGCCGCGACTGCGCGGGTCTCGCATCGGACGGTGAGCTGCCCGCCACGGCCGACGGCCTCTCGCGGTACGAGCACGCCTTCGTGGACCCCATCGCCGCCATCCTCGCGTCCCCGCAGTACGCGGCCGTTCGCGTCGCGGCGATCCTCGAGCCGGACTCGCTCCCCAACGTCGTGACCAACCAGGACGTCCCCGCCTGCGCGACGGCCTCGCCTCTCTACGAGCAAGGGATCGCCTACGCGCTCGACGCCTTGCACCCGATCGCCAACGTCTCCACCTTCCTGGACGTGGGCCACTCCGGCTGGCTCGGATGGCCGCGCAACTCCGGTCCGGCCGCGCAGGAGCTGGCGAAGGTCGCGCAGTCGACCGCGGCGGGCCTCGCGAGCGTCGACGGATTCGTGACGAACACGTCGAACTACATGCCGCTGAAGGAGCCCTTCATGACGGCGACCCAGGCGGTGGGGGGACAGCCGGTGGACTCCGCGACGTTCTACGACGAAAACCCGGAGATCGACGAGGCGGACTACGCCGCTGCGATGTACGGCGCGCTCACGTCGGTCGGGTTTCCCACCACGATCGGCATGCTCGTGGACACGTCGCGCGACGGGTGGGGCGGAGCGGCTCGCCCGACGGGCCCGGGTACGAGCACCGACGTGAACGCGTTCGTGTCGGCGACGAAGGTGGACCGGCGCGCGTCGCGTGGCCTCTGGTGCAACGTTGCCGGTGCGGGGCTCGGCGAGCGCCCAGCCGCGAGCCCGCCCGGCTACCCCGACGCGCATCTCGACGCTTTCGTCTGGGTGAAGGGCCCAGGGTCGTCGGACGGGACGAGCGCCGACATTCCGAACGACGAGGGGAAGAAGCCCGACCCCACCTGCGATCCTTCGTACGTGAGCCCGGACGGCGTTCCGAGCGGCGCCCTCTCCGGCGCACCGCTGGCAGGGCAGTGGTTTTCGGCGGCGTTCCTCCAGCTCGTCCAGAACGCCGATCCACCTCTCCCCTGAGCGTGCCGGGCCGGGTCAGAACCACCCGACCAGGCCCGTGCGGAGCCCGACGAGGTCCATCCGCGCGGCGTCCTGTCCCGCGACCATCGCCAGACGTCGGTGCTCGCCACCGGGCCAAGCTCGAACGCGACCTGCCCGCCGAGCGTGAGGACGAGCGGAAGCGACCCTCCCACGCGGAGGTTCTGGAGCGAGACGGTACCGGTGCCGGAGGGGACCGTGCCCGCCTGGTAGTCCATCGTCACCATCGGCCAGAGCGCGAGCTTGTCTCCGAGACGGAGGGCGTAGCCGACCCGCGGGCCTCCGCCGACCTCGTAGAACCCGCCGTCGACCGTCGCGACGTCGAAACCGAACTCCCCGCCCACCGACAGACCCTGGACGACGAAGCTGTCCAGGGCGATCTGCCCGCCCATGCCGAGAGGCCGCGACGAGAGCCCCGAGTTGGCCGCGCCGATGTCGAGCGCGAAGCCGAGCGCGCGTGTCCCCTTCGTCCCGAAGAGAGAGTACGGGGCGTCGTTTCCCGCAGGGACGAAGTCCCGCTGCGCGCCGGCCCCGCCGGCGTAGACGGTGGTCTCGGCGCGCGCATCGCGCGTCACCGAGCAGACCACGGGAATCGCCGTGGCGGCGAGGAGCGTGCGAAGCAACGAAGTGCAGACCCGGTTCATGGCGTCCTCCAGACGACGAGCGAGAGAGCACCTTCCGTGCCCCCTCCTGCGCGCGACGAACGGCCTCTCCGTGGACGCGGGCCAGGCGATCACCGAGATCGGCAGCCTCTCGGACGCCATCACCGGCACCGACGTCACGTCGCAATTCACCGGGCCCGCGGGGGTCTCCTTCGTCGGGCGCTCGGCCGGAGGCAAGGCCTACGTCCTCGCGGTGAACCCGTCGTCCTCGGACGTCTCGGGCTCCTTCGCCGACACGTTCGGCGCGACGTCCCGCCACGTCTACGTCCTGCCGTAGCCCGAGCGTTCTAGCGAGCACGGGTATGACGATTGCTGTTCTCCCCTTCGCGCGCGCCGCGAAGCTCGGCGGTCGGCCGCTCGAGCACGGCGCGCAGCCCAAGATGAGGAGAAACCATGAACAGCGCGTTGGTATGGACCCTGGTCATCCTTGCTGCGGTTGCCGTCGTCCTCGTCGCGATCGTGGCGTCGAGGCGCCGCGTGACGTTGCACAGGGCCGAGCTCCGGGGGCGCTTCGGGCCGGAGTACGACCGCGCGGTTCAGCAGTACGGGACGCCGGCGAAGGCCGAGCACGAGCTCGACCGACGTGCGCGCCGCGTGAAGCACTTCGAGTTCCGTGATCTCGACGAGGCGGATCGCGCGCGCTTCGCCGCGCGGTGGAGCGCCATCCAGGCGCAGTTCGTCGACGACCCCCGCGGCGCCGCCGTCGCGGCGAACGACCTCGTGAACGACGTGATGAAGGCGCGCGGGTACCCCGCCCGGGACGTCGAGCAGCGCGTCGCGGACCTCTCCGTGAACCACCCCGCCGTCGTGCAGCACTACCGGGCGGCGTATGCGCTCACGGGTCCCAACCAGGGGGCCGGGACGGACACCGAGGATCTCCGTCAGGCGGTCGTGCACTATCGGGCTCTCTTCGCGGAGCTCCTGACGGCACCGGAGGGACGGCCCCGCGCGCTCCGCCACCTGCACGCGTGAGCCTCGGAGGGCGGGAGCCGGCGGACTGAACGGGCCGCCTGGGTCGCCTACCGGGCGGCATGGGGCGTGCTCGTGCTTTCGGGGTGTCCGAGCGAATCGAAGAGTACGCCCTCATCGGCGATTGTCAGACGGCCGCGCTCGTCTCGCGGGCAGGCTCGATCGACTGGATGTGCCTTCCGCGGTTCGACTCGGGAGCCTGCTTCGCGGCGATCCTCGGGACGCGCGATCATGGTCGCTGGGTCGTGGCGCCCACGTTGGCGCCCGCGCGCATCGAGCGGTCGTATCGCAAGGACACCCTCGTCCTCGACACGACGTTTCACGTCGAAGGCGGCGCGGTCAAGGTGTCGGACTTCATGCCCGTCCGGCACGGGGTGCCTCGCGTCGTGCGCATCATCGAGGGGCTCCACGGCAGCGTGCGCATGCGTACCGAGCTCGTGGTGCGCTTCGACTACGGGTCCATCGTCCCGTGGGTCCGCAAGGACGATCACGGCATCGTCGCCATCGCGGGCGCCGACTCGCTCCATCTGGACAGCGAGATCCCCTTGCACGGCGAGGGCTTCAAGACGGTCGGCGAGATCGACGTCGCCGCCGGGCAGACCGTGGCGATGTGCCTGACGTGGCACCCGTCGCACGTCCAGCGACCGAGGGACATCGACCCGCGTGAAGCGCTCCAGTCCACCATCTCCTTCTGGCGCGAGTGGGCGTCGCACTGCACGTACGAACGCGAGGAGTACCGCGATGCCGTCATGCGCTCGCTCATCACGCTCAAGGCGCTGACGCACGCCCAGACCGGCGGCATCGTCGCTGCCCCGACGACGTCGCTCCCGGAGCAGCTCGGCGGCATCCGCAACTGGGACTACCGCTATTGCTGGGTGCGCGACGCCACGTTCACGCTCTTCGCGCTCGTCCAGAACGGGTACCTCGACGAGGCGCGCGCCTGGCGCGAGTGGCTCCTGCGCGCCCTCGCGGGAGACCCGGCGAAGATGCAGATCCTCTACGGCGTCGACGGGGAACGCCGCGTGCGCGAGGAAGAGCTCCCCTGGCTGCCCGGCTACGAGAACTCGCGGCCGGTGCGGGCCGGAAACGCAGCCATCGAGCAGCGGCAGCTCGACGTCTACGGCGAGATCATGGATGCGCTCCACCAGTGCCACCGTTTCGGTCTCGAGAGCGAGGCGGCCGCGTGGGATCTGCGCCGCGTGCTTCTCGAGTACCTCGAGTCCTGCTGGGACCAGCCCGACGAGGGGATCTGGGAGGTCCGCGGTCCGCAGCGGCAGTTCACGCACTCCAAGGTCATGGCGTGGGTGGCGTTCGACCGCGCCGTGCGGCGGGTCGAGCACGTCGGCGGCGACGCCGATGCGCTCGCGCGCTGGCGAGCACAGCGCGATCGCATCCACGAGGACGTCTGCACGAAGGCCTTCGACACCGATCTGCAGTCCTTCGTCCAGTACTACGGCTCGAAGATGGTCGACGCGAGCCTCCTCATGATCCCGATGGTGGGGTTTCTCGAGGCCAAGGACCCTCGCGTCCAGGGGACGGTTCGCGCGATCGAGAAGAACCTCCTCGAGGATGGCGGCTTCGTCCGGCGGTACCGCACCGCCGCGCGGATCGACGGACTTCCGGAGGGCGAGGGCGTCTTTCTCCCGTGCAGCTTCTGGCTCGCGGACAACTACGCGCTGGCCGGCAGGCACGAGGACGCCAGGGTCCTCTTCGAGAAGCTGCTCTCGCTGCGGAACGACGTCGGTCTGCTCTCGGAGGAGTACGACCCCGTGGCCCGCAGACTCGTCGGCAACTTCCCGCAGGCGTTCACGCACGTCTCGCTCGTCAACAGCGCTCGCAGCGTGGCCAACGGGCACGGCAATGCCCCCGCGAGGCTTCGCCGAGAGCCATAGTGTCGCTCTCGTGGCGAATTGACTCGTGACCCGGCGGCGTCGACCCATCGGACTGCGCGCATGTGCGTCCGGCGCATCGATTGCACGGCGCGGCGAAACCGATGCGAGCGCTCTTCCCGCCGTGGTCGGACACGATCTTCCGGATCTGTCTGGCCCTCGCGGTGACGGGCGTCTTGGCGGTGCCGACCGCGATGATCCTCTGGGTACGAACTCCCTACGTCACGAAGCAAGGTGACCCGGTCGATCAGCCGATCGCCTTCGATCATCGACACCACGTGCGGGACGACGGGATCGGCTGCCTCTACTGCCACTACGAGGCGGAGCGATCGAAGTACGCGGGTGCGCCGCCGACCTCGGTTTGCATGAACTGCCACAGCCAGGTCTGGCAGGAGTCGGAGCGCCTCGCGCCGGTGCGTGCCAGCTGGTTCTCCGGCAAGCCGCTCCGATGGGCGCGCGTCCACCAGCTCCCGCAGTTCGTCTACTTCGACCACTCCGCGCACCTCGCGCACGGGGTCGGCTGCGACGAGTGCCATGGGCACGTCGACACGATGGGCGAGGTGCACGCGGTCGCGCCGTTGACGATGCAGTGGTGCCTGGACTGCCACACCGACCCGGCCCCCCACCTGCGGCCGAAGGGTGAGGTCGACAACCCCGACTGGGTCCCGGATCGCCCGCGGCGCGAGCTCGGCGAGCAGCTCGTTCGAGAGCTCCACGTGGACCCACCCGTGAGCTGCACCGGCTGCCACCGCTGAGGAGGAACGTGGACCGCGATCCCCGCATTTCCCGCCGCGTCGTCCTCCAGCTCGTCGGGGCGGGTGCGACCGCGGTGGGCGCGACCGCATGCAGCCGGGGGGCGCCCGAGCACATCGTGCCGTACGTCGAGCAACCGCCGGAGGTGACCCCCTCCGTGCCGAGCCGCTATGCGACCGTGCATACCCTCGACGGATACGGAACGGGCGTCGTCGCGGAGAGCCACGAGGGACGGCCGACCAAGCTCGAGGGGAACCCCCGGCACCCGGCGAGCCTCGGCGCGCTCGGGCCCCTCGAGCAGGCGAGCCTTCGCGATCTCTACGAGCCGTCGCGTCTCCGGGCGCTCTCGCGCCGTGGGACCCCGGTCGCCTGGCACGCGTTCGCGTCCGCCGTGTCGGCCGCGCCGCCAGCGGGCAAGGAGACGCACGTCCTCCTCGAGCCGACGAGTGCGCCACACCTCGTGGACCTCGTCGAGCGTGTCCGCCGTCGGGGGGCGGTCGTCCACTTCGACGCGGCCCTTCCTCGTCGCAACGCGTACGACGGAGCGCGGCGCGCCTTCGGCAAGGTCGTCGAGCCCCGGTACGACCTGTCGCGCGCGGCCGTCGTCCTCGCGCTCGACGCGGACTTCCTCGCCGCCACCCGCACGCCGCATGCGTGGGCGCGTGCGTGGGCCTCACGCCGTCGCGTCGACGCACCGGGCGGCGAGATGAGCCGCCTCTACGTGGTCGAGGCCGCCCTGTCGGTCACCGGAATGGCCGCAGACGAGCGGCTGCCCGTCCAGCGGCGCGCCGTGCAGGACGTCGCCGCGGACCTGCTCTCGGAGGTGCTCGCGCTCCGGGACCGTCGTGGGCTGCCGGCGCGCCAGGGGACGTCCCCGTGGGCCCGCGTCGTGGCACGGGACCTCGCCGCCCATCCCGGCGCCTCCGTGGTGATGGCAGGCGATGCGCAGCCTCCCGACGTCCACGTCCTGGCGCACGCGCTGAACGAGGCGCTCGGCAACGTGGGCTCGACGGTCACCTACGGGCCCTCCCCCGTCTTCGAGGCAGGGGAGGCGTCGCACGATGCCGCGGCGCTGAGCCAGGCCATCGACGCGGGGCGCGTGGGAACCCTCCTCGTCCTCGGCGGAGACCCCGTCTACGCGTCCCCGCGGGCGGCCGACCTCGCGCGTCGCTTGGCGTCGATCGGCACGACGGCGTACCTCGGGGCGCGCGACACGGCGACGGCACGGGCCTGCGAGTGGACGTGCGCGGCGCTCCACTGGCTCGAGGCGTGGGGCGACGCGCTCGCCTTCGACGGGACGCCCGCCATCGCGCAGCCCCTCGTGCGGCCGCTCGTCGACGGTCGCTCGGTCGCGCAGGTGCTCGCGTGGCTCGCCGGGATGGGCGACGTCGCGTCGCACGATCTGGTGCGTGACCACTGGCGGGCGCGAGCACCCGGAGACTTCGATCGCTTCTGGCGCGAATCGCTCGTCTCCGGCGTGATCGCGACCGGGACGGCTGCCACGATGGACGTCGCCGTCGACTGGACGTCGCTCGCGGCAGTCGTCACACGCCCGCCGTCGGCGCCGGTGGCCTTCGAGATCGCGCTCCTGGCGGACCCGAAGGTGGACGACGGCCGCTTCGGCGACAACGCGTGGCTCCAGGAGCTCCCCGATCCGGTGACGAAGCTCACGTGGGACAACGCGGCGCTGGTGTCCCCGTCGACCGCGGCACGGCTCGGCATCGCCGACGGCCGCGTCCTGGAGCTCGACGTGCGCGACCGCAAGCTGACCGTGCCGGCGCTCGTCGTCCCCGGAACCGCGGAGGGCGTCGTGGCGCTGGCCGTAGGGTACGGGCAGCGCGTGTCGGGCACACCGGCCGAGGGGATCGGCGAAGACGCGTACGGTCTGCGCACATCGAGCGCGACGTGGTTCGACGAGGTCGAGGTCCGGGTCACCGACGAGACCCGGGCGCTCGCGCTTTCCCAGGAGCACTCGTCGATGCTCGACCGGCCGATCGTGCTGACGCGCACCGCCGCCGAGTACCGCGACGATCCGGCGTTCGCCAAACCCCACGAGGAGCCCACCGAGACGCTCTACGATCTCCGCCCGGATGCCCCGCACCAGTGGGGGATGACGATCGACCTCGACGCGTGCACCGGGTGCAGCGCCTGCGTCGTCGCGTGCATGGCCGAGAACAACGTTCCGACCGTGGGCAAGGGGGGAGTGCGCCTGGGGCGCGCGATGCACTGGATCCGCATCGACCGCTACTTCTCCGGCGATCCCCGCGCACCGCAGGCGCTCGTCCAGCCGATGCTCTGCCAGCACTGCGAGAAGGCGCCGTGCGAGTACGTCTGCCCGGTGAACGCGACCGTCCACAGCCACGACGGCCTCAACGAGATGATCTACAACCGCTGCGTCGGTACGCGGTTCTGCTCGAACAACTGCCCCTACAAGGTCCGGCGGTTCAACTTCTTCAACTACAACGCCGGCAAGGCGCCCTCGATGGCGCTCCTCATGAACCCCGACGTCACGGTCCGGGCCCGGGGGGTCATGGAGAAGTGCAGCTACTGCGTCCAGCGGATCCGCGAGGTGGAGATCGTCGCGCGCCGCGAGCAGCGTCGCATCGCCGACGGAGAGATCGCGACGGCCTGCCAGCAGACCTGCCCGACCGGGGCCATCTCGTTCGGCGACATCGCCGACCCCTCGACCGCAGTCTCACGCGTGCGACGCAACGGGCGTCTCTACGCCGTCCTCCACGATCTGGGCACCGAGCCGCGCACCCGGTACCTCGCGCGCATCACGAACCCGAACCCCGAGCTCCATCCGGCATGAGCGCCACCGCGCCCGCGCTGCAGTTGCTTCGCGAAGAGCCGACCGGCGGCGAAGAGGTCCTGCTCCGGGGCGGAAGCGATCTCGAGCTCACGGACACGCTGCTCGCGCCGCTATGGCAACAGTGGCCTTGGTTGCGGTGGGCCCTCGGGATCACCGGGCTCGGAGCGCTCGTCCTCTTCGGTGCGCTCACCTACACGGTGCTGACGGGCATCGGACTCTGGGGCAACAACATCCCGGTCGCCTGGGCCTTCGCCATCATCAACTTCGTCTGGTGGATCGGCATCGGCCACGCCGGCACCTTCATCAGCGCCATCCTCCTCCTCTTCGAGGTGCGATGGCGGACGTCGATCAACCGCTTCGCCGAGGCGATGACCCTCTTCGCCGTCGTGCAGGCAGGGCTCTTCCCCATCTTCCACATGGGGCGGCCCTGGTTCGCGTACTGGCTCATCCCGTACCCGTCCGAGATGGGCGTCTGGCCGCAGTTCCGCTCGTCGCTCCCGTGGGACGTCGTCGCCGTGACGACGTACTTCATCGTGTCGCTCCTCTTCTGGTACATGGGCCTCCTCCCCGATCTCGCCGCGGCACGCGACCGCGCGCCGACGGTCCTCCGCAGGCGCCTCTACGGCGTCGCCGCCCTCGGCTGGCGCGGCGAGCTCGGGCACTGGCGCCACTACCGCATCGCGTACCTCGTCTTCGGTGGCCTCGCGACGCCGCTCGTCCTCTCGGTGCACACGAACGTCAGCTTCGACTTCGCGATCACGCAGCTCCCCGGCTGGCACTCGACCATCTTCCCGCCGTACTTCGTCGCCGGCGCCATCTACTCCGGCTTCGCGATGGTCCTCCAGCTCATGATCCCCGCGCGGGAGCTCTTCGGCCTGAAGGACGTGATCACGAAGAACCACCTCGACAACATGGCGAAGATGCTGCTCGTGACGGGCTGGGTCGTCACGTACACGTACATCGTCGAGCCGTTCATGGCGTGGTGGAGCGGCGACACCTACGAGATCTACGATCTCCTGGTCGACCGCCCCTTCGGGCCGTACGCCTTCGTGTACTGGGGCGTCGTCTTCTGCAACTGCATCGCGGTGCAGGCGCTCTGGATGAAGAAGTGGCGCGTCAGCGCGTGGCGCCTCTTCGTCGTCGCCTGCTTCATCCAGCTCGGCATGTGGTCCGAGCGCTTCATGCTCATCGTCATCTCGCTCCACCGGGACTTCCTCCCGTCGAGCTGGCGGATGTACGTCCCGAGCTGGATCGACTGGACGATCCTCGGGGGGACCGTCAGCTTCTTCCTCTTCCTCTTCCTCCTGTTCCTGCGCTTCGTGCCGTTCATCCCCATCTCCGAGCTCAAGGAGATGCGCCACGAGATGCGGAGGCGCCGTGCATAGCGGGGTCGTCGCCGAGTTCGAGACGCCCGAGGCACTCGAGCGCGCCTACGACGCCCTGCGCGCGAAGGGGTACTCGAGGCTCGACACGTGGACGCCGTACGCCGTGAAGGGCATCGTCCGCAAGGGACCCGAGTCGGACGTCGCGTGGGTGATGCTGGTGGCGGCGCTCCTCGGGGGCGCCATCGGGTACTTCGTCCAGTGGTGGGTCAACGTCTCGGCCTTCCCGATCGACGTCGGCGGGAGGCCGCTCCACTCGGCGCCGGCCTTCATCCCCATCGCCTTCGAGTCGGCGGTGCTCGCGTCCGCGGTCACCGGCTTCGTCGTCATGCTCGGGCACTGCGGCCTGCCGCGCTTGCACCACCCGGTCTTCGAGATCGAGGGGTTCGAGCGAGCCTCCATCGATCGCTTCTGGCTCGGGGTCGATGAGCGCGATCCCCTCTTCGAGGGCGACGTGGGCGAAGAGCTCGCGACCCTCGGCGCCCTCCGCTGGACCCGCCTGGAGGCCCCGCCGTGACGCGCCTGGTCCTCGTAGTTCTCGTCGGCGCCGCGCCGGCCCTTTGCGCCTGCCGCACCGACCAGACGATCGTCCCGCCCGATCCGCACCTCGAACGCATGCTCGACCAGCAGAAGAGCCTCCCGTATGCCGACGAGCCCGCGCTCCCGGGTGGCATGGAGATGCAGAAGCCGCCCGACGGCACGCTGCCGGTCGACGCTCCGCTCGGCGATCCGCTCGTGCTCGACGGCTGGGCAAAGGACCGGTGGGCCGACCGCATCCCGGTGCCCGTCGACCGCGCTGCCATCGAGGAGGGTCGCCGTCACTTCGGGACGTTCTGTGCGCCCTGCCACGGGGAGCTCGGGGACGGACACAGCGCCGTGGCCGTGCACATGAGCTTGCGTCCGCCGCAGGACCTTCTCTCGGACACCGTGCGCGCCTATCCGCCGGGCCGGGTGTACCGGACGGTCCGCGAGGGCTACGGGCTGATGCCGTCGTACCGCGTGCAGCTCGGCGTGCGGGAGACGTGGTCCGTCGTCGCGTACGTGGAGGCGCTCCAGCTCGCCGGAGGCGCGCGCGTTGCGGAGCTGCCACCCGACGTGCAGGACGAGCTCGCGAAGGAGGTCCCGTGACCCGCCGACGCATCTTCGGCGCCAGCCTCGCCTCCGCGGCGGTGGGCGCGGCGCTTCTGGCCCTCGGCTGGACGGTCGACCCGCGCCGGACGTGCTTCGCCTACCTCGCCGCGTGGACCACGGGCGTCACCATCGCCGTGGGCGCCCTGCTCCTCGTCATGGTGGGCCATGCCGCCAAGGCCAGCTGGATGGTCGTCACGCGGCGCATCTCCGAGGCCGTCGCCGGCTCGATGATCCTCTTCGCCGCGCTCTTCGTCCCGATCGCGCTCACGCTCTCCCGGCTCTACCCCTGGGTCCTCCACCCCGACGAGCACAAGAAGCACTACCTCGCACCGGCGCCGTTCCTCGCGCGGAGCGTCGCGTACTTCGTCGTGTTCCTCGCGGTCGGTGCGCTCCTCCGCCGCTGGTCGCGCGAGAACGATCGCCGCCCGAGCATGGTCCTCGTCACCCGGATGCGCCGGCTCGGCGGAGGCGGCTTGCCGCTCGTGGGCCTCGTGCTCACGTGGGCGTCGTTCGACTGGACGATGTCGCTCCAGCCCGCGTGGTGGTCGACCATCTTCGGCCTCTACGTCTTCGCAGGATCGTTCGTGGGCGCGATCGCGCTGGTGAGCGTTCTCTCGTCCCTCGCCCGCCGCCGCGCCGACCGGGCGACGCCCAGTCCGGACCACGCGCAGGCCCTCGGTCGGCTCCTCTTCGCGATGGTCTCGTTCTGGGCCTACATGGCGTTCAGCCAGCTCCTCATCACGTGGATCGGGGACCTCCCCGCGGAGGCCACCTTCTACGGGCGGCGGACGGCCGGTTCCTGGACCACCGTCACGACGCTCCTCGTCTGCGGCAACTTCGTGGCGCCCTTCTTCGCGCTCCTCAACCGCCGCTGGAAGCGAAACAACGGGTACCTCGCCGTGGTCGGTGGGTGGCTCGTCGTCATGCACTTCGTCGACGTGTACTGGCTCGTCCTGCCCGTGTGCGATCTGGACGGCGCGCGTCCGCACTGGGTCGACCTGGGCGCGGTCCTCTTCGTCGGTGGCGTGGCCTCCACGTGGATCGCCCGTCGCTACCTCGCCGCACCGTCCCTTCCCGTCCACGATCCCGAGCTCGCCGAGGGGCTCGACTACGAGGCGGCCGTATGAACGCGCACTCCTTCGAGCCTCGCCAGGAAGAGGACGTGGTCGCCTCGCGGCGTCTCGTCCGCATCGGTATCGGCAGCGTCGTAGTGGGCGCGCTCGGTGTCGTCGCCGCGGCGGCGCTCCTCGTGGCGCGCATCGGCGCCGTGTCTCCCGACATGGCGGCGGGGAAGGGGCCCGCACCGGCACCGCGCGCGATCTCCAACGTCGAGCAGACCCCCATCTGGCAGACGAAGGCCGGGGAGGACCTGCGCGCCGAGCAGCGTCGCCGTCTCACCGGCTGGGGCTGGGTCGACCGGGACGCCGGGGTCGCGCGCATCCCGATCGACCGCGCAATGGACGTCGTCGTGGGGAGGAACCGATGAACGACCTTCTGCGCCGCATGCTGAACCTGCCGCCCGAAGCGTCGACCTATGCCGAGGGAGTCGACCTTCTCCACTTCTTCGTCATCGCGACGACGATGCTGGGGGCGACCGTCGTCTTCCTTCTCGCGCTCTGGTTTCTCGTCCGCAACCGGAGGCGGATCGCCGGAGAGACCACCGAGCGCACGAGCATCCCGGCGCGGCAGGAGGCCGCCCTCATCGGGGGCATCCTCGGCACGTTTCTCGTCTTCTGGGTCATCGGGACCATCCAGTACGACCACATGATGACGCCGCCTCGCGACTCGATGGTCGTCTACGTGACGGCGAAGCAGTGGATGTGGAAGTTCGCGTACGCGGACGGTCGGTCGTCCATGGACGTGCTCACGGTCCCCTCGGGCAAGCCCGTGAAGCTCGTGATGACCTCGCGCGACGTCATCCACAGCTTCTACGTGCCCGCGTTCCGGATGAAGCACGACGTCGTCCCCGGCCGGTACTACACGGCATGGTTCGAGGCGAAGGCGCCCGGCTCCTTCGACATCGAGTGCGCCGAGTACTGCGGCGTCGGCCACTCGCGGATGCTCGGCAAGGTCGAGGTGCTCAGCCCCGGCGACTACGCGCGCTGGCTCGAAGGCCACCCGCCCGAGGACGCCGACCTCGTGACCGACGGGCGCGACGTCGCGGCGCGACGTGGCTGCCTCAACTGCCACACGCTCGACGGGCAGCCGCACATCGGCCCGAGCTGGTCGGGGCTCTACCAGTCGCGCGTCACGCTCACGGACGGGCGAACCGTCGTCGCCGACGACGCGTACCTCACGCGATCGATGATGGACCCGCAGGTCGAGGTGGTCGCGGGCTTCCAGAGCGTGATGCCGACGTATCGGGGCGTCCTCGAGGAACCCGAGGTGGCGGCGCTCGTCGAGCTCATTCGGTCCCTCCAGACGGAGCCGTACACACCGAGCATCACCTTGCCGCGCGTCACGCCGCTCGGCTCGGCTCTCCCCCAGGAGCCGGTGCGATGACCACGATCGACGCAGGCGCCGTCGCCATCCCCCTTCCGCCGCCGGCGCGCGAGACGTACCTCAACGTCGCCCGGACGGTCCGGTCGTGGGCGCTGACGACGGACCACAAGCGCATCGGCGTCATGTACCTCGTGACGACGGTCCTGATGCTGGGCCTCGGAGGCTCGTTCGCGCTCGTCCTCCGCACGCATCTCCTGTCCCCGAAGGGGCTCTTCCTCTCTTCGTACGCGTACGACCGGGCCTTCACGATGCACGGCATCGTCATGGTCTGGCTCTTCATGATCCCGTCGATCCCCACGGCGTTCGGCAACTTCCTCCTGCCGATCATGATCGGCGCGAAGGACGTGGCGTTCCCCCGCCTGAACCTGGCGAGCTACTACATCTACCTCTTCGGCGCGCTCTGGGTCATCGTCGCGCTCTGGGCGGGCGGCTGCGACACCGGCTGGACGTTCTACACGCCGTACAGCGACCACTCGCCGAGCGCGGTCGTCCCCACCGTCTTCGGCATCTTCATCCTCGGCTGGTCGACGATCATCACCGGGGTCAACTTCATCGTGACCGTCCACACGATGCGCGCGAAGGGCGTCGGGTGGTTCCGGCTGCCACTCTTCGTGTGGACCATCTACGGCACCAGCATCATCCAGACGCTCGCGACGCCGGTCCTTGCCATCTCGCTCTGCGTCGTCGGCATCGACAACTGGTTCGACTGGGGGCTCTTCGACCCGGCGCGAGGAGGGGACCCGGTGCTCTACCAGCACCTCTTCTGGTTCTACTCGCACCCCGCGGTCTACATCATGATCCTCCCCGCGATGGGGGTCATCAGCGAGATCGTCCCGACCTTCGCGCACAAGAACCCCGCGTCGTACAAGGCGATCGCTTACTCGACGCTCGGCATCGCCTTCGTCGGCTTCGCGACGTGGGGGCACCACATGTTCGTCGCGGGCATCTCGCTCTTCGACGCGGCCTCCTTCGGCGTCCTCTCCATGCTGGTCGCCGTCTTCAGCGCGATCAAGGTGTTCACCTGGGTCCTCACCCTGCGCCGCGGGTCCGTGGTGGTGCGGACGCCGCTCGTGTACTTCTTCGCGTTTCTCTTCCTCTTCGTCTTCGGCGGGATGACGGGCGTCGCGACGGCGACCCAGAGCCTCGACGTCCACTGGCACGACACCTACTTCATCGTCGCCCACTTCCACTTCATCATGGTGGGCGGGACGCTCACGGCCTGGCTCGCCGCGCTCCACTACTGGTTCCCGAAGCTCACCGGCCGCATGTACTCCGAGAAGTGGGGCATCGTCGGGGCGACGCTCGTCTTCGCCGGCTTCTTCATGACGTTCTTCCCCCAGTTCCTCCTCGGGAATGCCGGGATGCCGCGGCGGTACGCCACGTACGCGCCCGCGTTCCAGTCCCTCCACGTCATCTCCACGGTCGGGGCCTGGATCCTCGGCGCCGCGATGCTCATGACCCTCGGCTACCTCCTCCACGCGCTCTTCGCGGGGGAGCGAGCGGGCGACAACCCGTGGGACTCGCGCAGCTACGAGTGGACGACGTCGTCGCCCCCGCCGAAGCACAACTTCGCGTCCGAACCCACGTTCCCGCTCGACCCCTACGACTACACCGTGCCCGCGGAGCGCATGCATGGTTGACCGGGTCGCCGAGTACTTCGAGGACTTGCCCAAGCAGGCGCACGCCGCGCGCCTAGGCATGTGGATCTTCCTGGGGACGGAGATCCTCTTCTTCTCGGGCCTCTTCGCGCTCTACGCGGCCTACCGCGTCGAGCACCCCCACGGCTTCGGCGTCGGCGTCGAGCACAACACCGTGGTCTTCGGCTCGGTCAACACGGGCATCCTGCTCGTCAGCAGCTACACCGTAGCCCTCGCGGTCCACATGCTGCGTCACGGCCGGAAGCGGGCCTGCGCGTGGCTCGTCGGCGCCACGATCGCGCTCGGCCTCGCGTTTCTCGTCGTGAAGAGCTGGGAGTACGGTGAGCACTTCCACGAGGGGCTCTACCCCGGCGGGGTCGGCACGTTCTACGCGACGTACGGCGACCCGGGCACGAAGATGTTCTTCACCCTCTACTTCTGCATGACGGGGCTCCACGCGATCCACGTCTTCGTGGGAATGGGCGTCCTCACGTTCCTCCTCACGAAGGTCATTCGCGGCCAGGTGGACGAAGTGTCGAGCCACCCCCTCGCCATCGGCGCCATCTACTGGCACCTCGTCGACGTCATCTGGATCTTCCTGTGGCCGCTCTTCTACCTCATCCCCGGAGCCGAGCGATGAGCGCCGCGGGGACGGCGAGGGAGACGGCGCGCGAGACGTCCGCGCGCGGCCTGCTGTTCACGCTGATCGCCCTGCTCGCCCTCGCCGGGTTCAGCCTCGCGATGCGGTTCGCGCACCTGGGGGCCGCCGGATACGTCGTCGGTCTCGGCATCGCCCTCGTCAAGGCGGTCCTGGTCGTCGTCTTCTTCATGGAGCTGCTGACCGAGAAGGCCACGGCGCGGATCGCGTTCGTGGTCTGCCTCTCGCTCTTCGCGCTCCTGCTCGCCTTCGTCCTCGCCGACATCGTCACGCGCGGCGTCCCGCCGCTGCGCAGCCCGGCCGGGACGGCCGAGCGCGCACGAGGCTGAGTCACCCCCGCGAGGACGAGCTACCCGCGCGGTCGAGGTCGATCGGCACGAGCGCTGCTCCATCGAGAGGCATGCGTCCCATCCTCCTCGGGTGCGTCCTGGTCGCGCTGGCGGCCTGTGGCACCCATCGCCCCGCAGTCGCGCCGTCGAACGGCAACGGTACCTACTCCACGCAGCAGCCCGCGTACGGCGGCAGCGCCGATCTCAACGGCGGCTGGACGGATCCCGCCGCGAACGGGCCGGCTACCCAGGGCCCCGCGCAGCCCGGCGTCGGCGTCACGAACCAGCAACCTCCTCCCCCCTGAGACGGCGCAAGACCGACTGCGAGGACGGGCAACCCCGCCGAGCACACTCGGTCTCGCGTCACCCTCGCGAGCAAGAGGCCACGATCACGGTCCGCGTCGCGTCGCGCGCCGTGACCTCTTGCCTCGCGGTGGGGCGATCAGGACGACTTGCGGCGCTTGCTCGACGAGCGGCGCTTGGGCACCTTCTTCCCTGCTCGGCGCGCCTCCGAGAGACCGATCGCGATGGCCTGCTTGCGGCTCGTGACCCGCTTCCCGGAGGAGCCGGAGCGGAGAGTGCCCTTCTTCCGTTCGTCCATCGTCTTGTGGACCTTGTCGCTCGCGCCCTTGCTGTACTTTCGTCCTGTCTTTTTCGTGGGCATGACTGTCTCCTTCGCGTGGGCCGCGAAGCAAGAAGGGCGCCGCCGCACGCGCCGGGCGCGGCTCCTCACCTCCGGGCGAACGCTGCAACCGCGGCGAGGAGCCGTCCTTCCTCGACGGGTTTGGTCAAGTGCGCCCGGAACCCCGCGCGCAGCGAGCGCTCGGCGTCCTCATGCCTCGCGTATGCCGAGAGGGCGATGGCGGGCACGTCGGCGCGGCCCGATTGCATGGCCTCCAGCAGCGCGTGGCCGTCCATCCCCGGCATTCCGATGTCGCTGACGACCAGGTCGAACTGCCCTGGCGCCTGCAGCGCATTCAGGGCTTCCTGCGCGCTCGTTGCGGCGGCGACGATGGCCCCCGCCCTCCGGAGTACGGTGCAGACGACGTCCGACGAATCGGGTTCGTCCTCGACGACGAGCACCCGGATTCCGCGAAGGCTCGGCGGGGCCGGCGGAGGGCCGGAAGCTCCGGAGGGTGGCGCGGTGGGGTCCGCGCGTCGCGTGCCGGTGCTCGCGCCGTCCTCGTCGGCCGCGGGCACCTCGTCCACCGGGCGTATGGGCAACACGACCGTGAATGCGGCACCGCGGCCGCGCCCCTCGCTCGCCACGCTGACGGACCCACCGTGCGCCTCCACCAGGTGGCGGACGATCGAAAGACCGAGCCCGAGGCCGCCGTGCTGGCGCGTGGTCGAGCTGTCGACCTGCATGAACCGCTCGAAGATGTGAGGGAGGTTCTCCGGGGCGATTCCGGCGCCCGTGTCCTGCACGCGGATCCGGATCTCCGAGCCCGACCGGGTGGCGGTCACGGTGACGCATCCGCCGCGCGGCGTGAACCGCAGGGCGTTGGTCAGGAGGTTCCAGACGACCTGCTGGATACGCTCCGGATCGGCCATCATCGCGCCCAGATCCGGGTCGACGTCGAGCACCAGCCGGACGGCCTTCGCATCGGCGGCGGGCCCGACGACGTCCAGGGCGGCGGCCAGCATCGGCACCACGTCGGTGCGGACCATGGAGAGGCGCAGCTTGCCCGTGATGATCCGCGAGACGTCGAGAAGGTCGCTGATCAGCTTCGTCTGCGACCTGGCGTTGCGGTCGATGGCCTCCACCGCGCGGTCGAGCATGCCCTCGTCGCGCGGCTTCTTCTGCAGGATGGTCGCCCACCCCTGGATCGCGTTCAGCGGCGTCCGCAGCTCGTGGCTCAGCGTCGCCAGAAACTCGTCCTTCGCGCGATTCACGCGTTCGAGCTCTCGCGACGCCCTCTCGGAGGACGCCCGGGCGATCTGCGTGCGCAGGAGCTCCTGGGCCTGCTCGTCGGCGGCACGGCGGGCCGACAGGTCGCGCGTGACCTTGGCGAACCCCGACAGCTCCCCGTGCACGTCGCGCAGCGCCGTGATCACGACGTTCGCCCAGAAGCGCGATCCGTCCTTGCGTACCCTCCACCCCTCGTCCTCGACCCGCCCGGTGCGACGTACGGTCTCGAGGAGCTGCTCCGGCCTGCCGGACGCGCGATCCTCGGTCGTGTAGAACACCGAGAAGTTGCGGCCGACGATCTCTTCGCGGCGGTAGCCCTTGATCTTCTCGACGCCTGGGTTCCACGTCAGCACGTTGCCGGCGAGGTCCAGCATGAAGATGGCG
This sequence comes from Polyangiaceae bacterium, assembly GCA_036490515.1. GTDB lineage: Bacteria > Myxococcota_A > Polyangia > Polyangiales > Polyangiaceae > Palsa-1150. Next base: position 723,328 of record DASXDU010000011.1, on the reverse strand, counting down.
TAGTCGCTGACGGCGTCGACGAGCTGGTGGAAGCGCTCCTCCGAGGCATGGAGCTCGGCCGCTGCCTGGGCGCGGAGCCGATCCCTGGCCTGCCTCGCGTCGTCGACGTCCACGTTCGTCCCGAGCCACCCGACGATCCGTCCGCCGTCGTTGCGCAGGGGCGTCGCCCGCGCGAGAAACCACCGGGGTAGCCCGTCGTACCGGCGCAGGCGGAACTCGTCCTCCCACGGCGTGCCGCTCCGGAGGGCGCCCCCCCACGTATCCAGGACACGGGCGAGGTCCTCCGGATCGACCGCCGACTCCCAGCTACGGCCCGCGTGTGCCTCGGGCGTCGTGCCCGTGTACTCGAACCAGCGCGAGTTGAACCACGGCACCGAGCCGTCCGGCTCTGCGTACCAGGCGAGCAGCGGCATCGCATCGGCGAAGGTGCGGAACTGCTCCTGCGTCGCCCGGGCGGTCGACTCGCCCCGGTTGCCCACCAGCATCACGAAGACCGGCGCAGCGTCCGCGCTCCTCACGGAGCCAAACGTCCAGACGGCATCGATCTCGGTGCCGTCCTTGCGCAGACCCGCGAGCGCGACGGTCACGATGTCCGGCCTCGCCGTCAACGGCGGAGCCCCGGGTTGCCGCAGGCGTTCGGGAATGATCCGATCGACCGACTGCCCGTCGAGCTCCAGCGCGTCGTAGCCGAAGAGCGCTTCTGCTGCGGCGCTCGCGGCGAGAATCACGCGCGCCGCCGTGAAGGCGATCACCGGCTCGCCCTGCGCGCGAACGATGGAGACTGCCTGCTCGAAGGCGCCTGCGACGCCGGCGAGCACGCGACGCAGCGATTCTTCGATCGAGTGCGTCGACGACGGAGTCATCGCTCGTTCGTGGATTGCCGGGGACAGGCGGCCATCGTCGGAGCATATCCTCGCGCCATCGCAGGATAGAAACGCAGCCGAAGGCCTCGCAAGCTGCATCGCGCTCGAGCCCGGCGGTTCGGTCTTCGGCGGCACGTGGCGTGCAACCGTGCTCGGGCATGAGCCGTCGCTCTTCGGTGGCGCTTCCCCTGGCGGGCGAGGCCGAGCTCGACGAGCTACGCCGTATGGCGTCCACGTGCCGTGCATGCGCTCTCTGGAAGCGCGCGACGCGGACCGTGTTCGGTGAGGGACCCGCCGACGCACGCATGGTGCTCGTGGGCGAGCAGCCAGGAGACCGCGAGGACATGGAGGGCCGCCCGTTCGTGGGCCCGGCCGGCGCCATCCTCGGGCGGGCGCTGGCCGCGGCTGGGATTGACCGCGCCGCCGTCTACGTGACCAACGCGGTCAAGCACTTCAAGTGGGAGCCGCGCGGCAAGCGGCGGCTGCACTCGAAGCCCAACAACGTCGAGGTGGTCGCGTGCCGCCCGTGGCTCGAGGGAGAGATCGCTGCGGTTCGTCCGCACGTCGTCGTCTGCCTCGGGGCGACCGCCTCGCAGGCACTCCTCGGTCCCGCCTTCCGCGTCACGCGCGATCGCGGCAAGCCCGTCGCGACGCCGCTCGCCCCCTTCGTCCTGGGTACGCTGCACCCCTCGGCCATCCTGCGTGCCTCCGGCGAGGCAGCACGCGCGCGGAGCCTGGCGGACCTCACCGCGGACCTGCGCACGGCGCTCTCGCTCCTGGGCCGCTCCGCCCCGGACCGGACGAGCCCCCGCTCACCGCGCTAGCTCCGCAACCGGCTGGCATGCGCCCGCGCACGCAGCGAACGTAGCGCCTGCGGCCGCGCGCCGACCATGCGAACGGAGCAGCGAGGCAGGTTGCGCAACGTGTCGCGAATTGGAATCGGCCCCGACTACGAATTCCCGCTGGTTCGGCGGTCGCGCCCGCCGCGTAGCCGACCGGCCCATGGCGTGCAACCGGGCATGCGCCGCGTCGAAACGCACTCGCTCGCGGTTGAAGCCCGAAGAAGCAGACACGAACAAGGAGAACTGACGATGAATACGATCCGTGGAACCTTCGCCCTCGCCGTGCTGCTTGCGGCCGCCGGCTGCGTGCATGGCGCCGCCGACCGCTCCACCGATCCGTCGAGCGCGAGGGCGCCCGACCCGGTGTCCGTTGCCATGGTCCCGGTCGCGTACGACGCGGGTGCGGGCGCCACGGCGTGGGACGCCGGGAAGAGCGCGGCCTTGGACGGTGCCTCGACCCTCGCCCGGGACGAGCGCGGCGCAAAGACGATGCGGTCGACCATGAAGTCCGACGGAGGCGCCCGCGCGTACGACGCGGGGTTCTGACCGACCCGGTACCCGACGGCCCCGACCGGTCTGGGGCGGGGCGAAGAATCGCCGTGGCCGGCTGTTGACGGTCGGCTGCGGCAGGGGCTACCTATTTGGCCATTCCGCGGGTGCAGTGGTGCTCCCGGCGTGAGCGATCGATTCCCTGAGGAGACTTCGGCGAGCCCGAGTGGGCCGCCGCTGGTCGGGGGAAACCTTCCTCATGAGCACCGACTCCGAACGCGACCGCGACCCAACCATCGCCTACCTGCAGCCCGCAGCTTCGTCCGTCACCGGCGATGACGCCGGCGAGGACGGATCCGAACGGCTGCGCGACCTCGACCCCCGCCACGGCCGGCGCATCCTCGTCGTCGAGGACGACGAGGACACCGCAGAGCTGATGGGAGAAGCGCTTCGCCACTACGGGCACGAACCGCTGGTCGCACGGGACGGCCCCACGGCGCTCGCGATCTGCGAAGACCACCGTCCGAGCGTGGCGCTCATCGATCTCGGCCTCCCCGACATGGACGGCTACGAGGTCGCACGGCGCCTGCGGCGGCTCCCCCAGCTCGAGTCGATCTGCATCATCGCGGTGACCGGGTACGCGTCGCTCACCGATCAGGAGCGCACGCGCCTCGCCGGCTTCGACGCACACGTGAACAAGCCCGTCGACCTGCAGTACCTCGCCCAGATGCTCGATGGCGTGCTCCCCGTACGGCACTGAACCGGGCGCGGGGCCCGAGCTGCCACCTCCGCGTCACCGTCGTCGCTCGTGTCCCGCGCGCGAATGCCCGCCGTGCGCACGATGGGTCGCCTGGGCCGGGCGCAGCTGCGGCTGCCCATAGAGTCTTCGCAGCTCCTCCTTCGCGCGCTCGAGGATGCGACGACGCGCGTCGGTGAGGGACTTGCCCGCGCGGTTGATGAAGAAGGTGAGCATCGACATCGCTGACCGGAACGGCGACGACTTGCGGCGCTCGCTGTGGTCCGCCGACCGCTTGAGGGATTGCGCGACCTCCGTGGCGGACGCCTTGGAGAACACGCCGTCTTCGAGCGTGAGCGCGTCGCTCTTCTTCGTCACCTCCGCCGACCAGCGGTGCGGCGACTGCGGGTGGGGCCGGTTCGTACGGTGCGGGTGGCTCTTCTTCATGCCCACCTGGCGAGCAAGGGTCGCACCGACCCGAGCTCGGCCGAAGGTCGCGATCTCACGGACGGCGCTGCCGCTCCACGTAGAGGCGCTTGACGAGCACCGTCGAGACGATGGTCACCGGCGTGGCGAAGGTGAGCCCGGCGATACCGAAGACGGACCCCAGGAGCACCTGCGCCGCGAGCGTGTAGCCGGGGGGGATCCGGACGGTCGACCGGACGAGGAAGGGCGTGAGGACGTAGCCCTCGAGGACGTGCGCCACCGTGAAGAGGACCGCGACCCCCGCGGCCGTGCCTGCGCCCTGCGAGAGACCCATGAGGATCGCCGGCGCAGCGGAGGCGAATGCGCCGAGGTATTCGACGAACGTGAGAACGCCGGCCAGCGCGCCGAGGATCCCCGCGAGCGGCACGTGCAGCGCGTACAGCCCGATCGTGACGAGCACACCGACGACGACCATCGCCACGAGCCGCCCCGCGAGCCACCGGGTCAGCGCCGTGCCCATCTCGGTGATCACGCGCTCGGCGCGCGGCTTGTGAGGCGGCGGAACGAGAGCCATCACGACGCGCGAGTACGCGTCGGGCTGCGCCGCGCCGTACACGCCGAGGAAGAAGACGACGACGAGTGCGCCGAGGAGCTCGACGGCGCCGCCCGCGCCCGCCAGGAGCTTCGCGCCGTCGGAGGGGAGCGTCGGATGAACGTTCCCGAGCGGACCGGCCAGGCGCGCGAGCGCAGGCTGGTGTCGCAGGGTCTCGAGCGTCGCGCCCCACGCCTGCGGGAGCTTCTGGCCGAGCGCCTCGGCCTGGCCGGCGATCCCGGCCCCGAGAAAGTACGTTCCGACGCCGACCAGGCCGAGGACGAGGACGACGATCCCGGCGAGGACGGCGAGATACGGAGCGCGTGTCTTCGAGGCGATCCATCGGCTGGGTCCGCGCAGCGCGAGCGCGAAGAGCACCCCCGCGAGCACGACGAGGAGCGTGCGCCCCTGCCAGATGAGCAGGGCCGCGGCGGCGACCACCAGGACCGCCGCCGCCGTCGCGCGCAGCGCACGCCGTGCGGTCCTCCGCGAGTCGTCGACCGCGGAGCTCATGCCGCGTGGCGGACGTCCGGCTGAGCAGGCAGGATCACGACCGGCGGTCGCGGCCGCGCCGCCACGACGTCATGCCGCATCGCTGCACTCGCGTCGGACCTCAGCGCGACGCGCTGGCTCTCGAGCTCGTGGTTCACGAGCAGAGTCGCGCCGCGCTCGATCGGATGGGGGAGCTCCTCGACCCGGACCGAAAGCGCGACACGTCGCCCCTCGTCGGTCGAGATGATCTCGCGTTTCACGTGCAGGGTGACCCTGGGCAGCACCATGGGGGCTTGAATCCCCAGCAGCGACCAGCGGATCGTCGCGCGGCAGGTGATACGCGCCGCACCCGTCCCCTGGACGACGTGCAGCGGGCCGTCGAGGCTCAGCTCTCCGTCGTCACCGAGCCGGAACGACGAGGGCACGCTGTACGGAGTGATGTCCGCAATATCCTTTTCGGCGATGGCGACGTCGGTCCACATCTGAATTCTCCTGGGGACACCGCCATCGCAACAGTCGGGCCATCTCCCTGCGTCATCCCCGTGGTCGGCGCTCGCCCGGACCCGAGGAGTTTCGCGTCGTAGCCAGCGAGCGCGGCAAGCACGGCGAGCGCGAGGAGCACGAAGGCCGCAGCGATGTGTGCTCCCGGGGCGCGCCGCGTCCGCCGTGCCTCCCCTACCGGCGCGTTCCCCTCGGAGGCGGTCTCGACGAACGGTGCGTCGACGGGCCCGGTCGGCCCATGCTCGAGGGCCATGGCGAGCGCGTCGGCCAGGTGGACGGCGCGCCGGTCGCCGTTCTGCGCGATCTGCGTCCGGCAGCTGAACCCGTCGGCGAGGACCAGCGTGCCTGGGTCCGCCTCGCGCACGCGCGGTAGGAGGACGCGCTCGCCGCACGCCTGCGACACGTCGTACTTGTCCTTCTCGAACCCGAACGAGCCTGCCATCCCGCAGCAGCCGGACGCGAGGACCTCGTAGTCGAGGCCCATCGCGTCGAAGACCTGGCGTTCGGCGTCGAAGCGCATCACCGCGTGGTGGTGGCAGTGCGTCTGGACGATGGCCTTGCGATGCAGGCGGGGGATGCGTTCGGGCTCGACGTGCTTCGCGAGAAACTCGGACAGCGTGAAGGTCTGTGCCTTCAGGTTCCTGGCCTCGTTGCGGCCGGGCAGGAGCTCGCCGAGCTCGTCGCGGAAGACCGAGCAGCAGCTCGGCTCGAGCACGACCATGGGAGTGCCGGCGGCGACGTGCGGCGCGAGGACGTCCAGCGTCCGTTCGAGGTAGCGCTGCGCGAGGTCGAGCATCCCGAAGTCGTAGAGAGGACGGCCGCAGCAGACGCGCTCCGCGGGGATGACCACGCGGAAGCCGAGGTGCTCGAGCACGCGGACGGCGGCGCGCGCCGTGCCGGGATGGAAGTTGTCGTTGAACGTGTCGACCCAGAGAAGCACCTCCTTCGGCGACGGAGCCGGCTGGGCGCGCTCCTCGAACCAGGCGCGGAAGGTCTGCGGGGCGAACGCGGGGATCGACCGCGCGGGATGAACGCCGGCGGCGAGCTTCGCGAGCGAACGGGTGACGGGCGCGTGCGTCACGGCGTTCACGAGGCGCGGTGCGATCGACGCGACGCGTGCCCAGCGGTCGATGAGCCCGAACGCGTACGCGTGCCGTGGGCGAACGCGGTGCTGGTAGTAGTGCGAGAGAAACTCGGCCTTGTACGTGGCCATGTCCACGTTGACCGGGCAGTCCCGCTTGCACCCCTTGCAGGCGAGGCAGAGATCGAGTGACTCCTTCACGTTCGGGTCGTGAAAGCCCTTCCGGATGGGCCCCTGACCGCGGAGCATCTCCCAGAGGAGGTGCGCGCGGCCGCGCGTCGAGTGCTTCTCCTCCTGCGTGACCATGAAGCTCGGGCACATCACGTCGCCGTCGGCGCTGTTCAGGTTGCGGCACTTCCCGATGCCGACGCACCGCAGGGTCGCGTGCGCGAAGCTCCCGCCGTCCGCGAGGAGATGGAAGTGCGTCTTCGGCTGCGCCGGGTCGTAAGCGGGGCCGAGCCGCAGATCCTGGTCGGGGCGGTGCGGCCGGACGATCTTGCCCGGGTTCATCTTGCCGGACGGATCCCAGATCGCCTTGAACTCGGTGAACGCGTGCACGAGCTCGGGACCGAACATCTTGTCGAGGAACTCTGCCTTCGATTGCCCGTCGCCGTGCTCGCCGCTGAGAGAGCCGCGGTACGTGCGCGCGACGAGGTCCGACGCCTCCTCGAGGAACGCGTGAAACGCCTCGACCCCGGGCTCGCTCGTCAGCTCGAAGTTCACGCGGCAGTGGACGAGACCTTGCCCGAAGTGCCCGTAGAGCGGCGACGCGAGCTTGTACTTGCCGTAGAGCGCATGGAGGTCGCGCAGGTAGGCGCCCAGCTTCGCCGGCGGCACGGCAGAGTCTTCCCACCCCTCCCATGTGTCGCGCTCGCCGGGCACGAACGCCGTCGCACCGAGGCCGCCCTCGCGCATCGTCCACAGGTGCTCCTGATCGTCTGCGTCGTCGAGGACGCGGACGTCGACCGCCTGCGGTCGCATCGCGGCCGCCAGTCGGTGTGCCCGCGCGAGGGACTCCTCCTTCGAATCGGAACCGATCTGCACGAAGAGCCAGCCGTGGCCCCCGGGGAGGAGCTCCAGGTACTTCGCGCTCGGCGCGTTCTTCTTCTTCGTATGGTCGTAGAGGACCTGGTCCATTCCCTCGAGGGCCATCGGGTCGGGCTCGACCGCGAGCACCTCGGGGACGCGGTCCGCGGCCTGGAAGACGTCTTCGTAGCCGAGCATGACGACCGCACGCTCGGGGCGGAGGTCCACCAGTCGCAGCGTCAGCTCGAGGATCGTGACGCACGTTCCCTCGGTGCCGACGATGGCGCGCGCCAGGTTGAAGCGGCCGTCGGGGCCCGGCAGGAGCTCGTCGAGGTTGTAGCCGGAGACGCGGCGGGGCAGGACGGGATAGCCGTCGCGGATGCGCGAGGCGTAGCGGTCCCGGAGGTCGCGGAGGGCGCGGTAGACCCGGCTCGATGCGTCCCCGACGGCGATGGCCGAGGCGAGATCGTCCTCGGTCATCCAGCCCAGGTTCATGCGGGTTCCGTCGTAGAGGAGGACCTCGAGAGCCTCCACGTTGTGGACGGCGATGCCGGCGTACTGCGCGTTCATCCCGCCGCAGTTGTTCGAGATCATCCCGCCGAAACCGCAGCGGCTGTGCGTGGCCGGCTTGGGTCCCCACGTCAGGCGGTGCGGCTTCGCGGCGTCGCACAGCTCGTCGCAGACGACCCCTGGCTCGACACGCGCGATCCGCCGCTCGGGGTCGAGCGCGAGGATCTTCCGCATGTACTTCGAGAAGTCGATGACGACCGCCTCGTTGCTCGTCTGGCCCGCCAGCGACGTTCCGCCTGTCCGCGACACGATCGGTGCCCCGTGCTCGCGGCAGGCGGCGACCGTCGCGACGACGTCGTCGACCGTCTTCGGGAGCACGACGCCGATGGGCACGTGGTAGTAGTTCGACCCGTCCTGGGCGTAGAGGCCGCGGCTCCCCGGGTCGAAGCGCACCTCGCCGTCGACGGTCTCGCGGAGGCGTTTCCAGAGGGCGCGCTCGCTCATCGGTCTCCTTGCGGGTCGTCCGCCGTCTCGTCGTAGACCTGGAACCGGGCAGCGTCCGACCTGCGGAGCGCGACGCCGATGCCCGGGCGGGTGCGGTCGGGACGGAGGACGCCGCCGACTGCGCGGGCGGCGCCGTCGAAGAGCATCCCTTCGAGGCGGACGTGGTCGTGGAAGTACTCGACGTGGACGACGTTGGAAGCCGCGCAGCCGAGGTGCGCATGGATGGTGGGCGCGCAGTGCGCGGAGAGGGGGACGCCGCGCGCCTCGCACAGGGCGGCCGCCGCGAGGAATCCGCTCACGCCACAGCGAGTCGCGTCGGCTTGCAGGACGTCGACCGACCCCGCAGCGAGCATCCGGTCGAAGGTCAGGCTCCGGTAGCCGTACTCGCCCGCGGCCACGAGCATCCCGGAAGGAGCGTGCTCGCGTACGAAGCGGAGGCCGTCGAGGTCGTCGGACGATACGGGCTCTTCGAACCATGTCACCCCGTACCGGCCCATCGACTCGGCGACGGCCACGGCGCGGCCGGCGCGATATGCGCCGTTCGCGTCGACGAAGAGCTCGACGCCGTCGCCGATGGCCTCGCGCGCGATGCGAACGCGATCGAGCGTGTCGGGAGCGTCGCCGATCTTCATCTTCACGCGGCGGAAGCCCTCGTCCCTCCATCCGCCCAGCTGTCGGCGAAGCTCATCGGGCCCGTAGGTCGTGAAGCCGCCGCTCCCGTAGGCGGCGATCTCGCCGCGGCGCGGGCCGAGGAGATCGACGAGGGACCGCCCGAGCAGGCGCCCCTTGAGGTCCCAGCAGGCCATGTCCACGGCGGCGATCGCCGTCGCACCCACGCCGTCTCGCCCCACGTTGCGGACGGCAACGCTCATCGCGTCGAAGGTGGCGCCCACGGCCAGCGGGTCCGCGCCCAGAGCAATCGGCGCGAGGTGCGCCTTCACGAAGGCAGCCGTCGGCACGTCGGCGTACGTGTACCCGAAGCCGTGCTGCCCCCGCAGCGTCAGCTCGACCGTCACGAGGACGGTGCTGTTCCAGGCGAGCGTCCCGTCGGCTTCGGGGGAGCTGGTCGGGACTTCGAAGGCCGAGACACGGAGGCGAGCCACGGCGTCCTACTTCACCCTGTCGCCCATCTTGGGGAACATGTGCTCGAGCGCTTGCTTCAGGACACCGCCTTCGCGCGGGTCCCCCTTGAGGAGCGTCATGCCGAACGCCTTCGCCTGCTTCAGCGTGACGTGCGGCGGCAGCGGGGGGACGTCCGGGTCGGTGAGCACCTCGACGACGGTCGGCTTGTCGGTCGACAGTGCGCGGTCCCACGCGGCGCCGATCGCGTTCGGATCGTCCACGCGAATGCCCCGCAGGCCGATGAGCTCCGCGTAGTCGGCGTAGGGAAAATTGGGGAGGTCCTGCGACGCGGAGTACTTGGGGTCGCCCTCCATCGCGCGCATCTCCCACGTGACCTGGTTGAGGTCGTTGTTGTGGAGGACGAGGACGACGAGCCGCTTGTCGGACCACTCCTTGTAGTAGCGGGCGATCGTGAGGAGCTCCGCGTTGCCGTTCATCTGCATCGCGCCGTCGCCCACGAGCGCGAGGACGGGCCGGTCGGGGTACGCGAACTTGGCGGCGATGGCGTAGGGCACGCCCGGGCCCATGGTCGCGAGGGAGCCGGAGAGGCTCGCCATCATCCCCTCGCGCAGCACGAGATCGCGCGCGAACCAGTTCGCGCACGAGCCCGAGTCGGAGGTGAGGATCGCCCGGTCCGGCAGGCGCCCCGAGAGCTCCCAGAAGACGCGCTGCGGGTTGATGGGCTTGGCCGGGATCATCGCGCGCTCGCGCATCACGTCCGTCCACTCCTTGCGCCAGCCGGCGATCTTCTCCCGCCAGCTGCGGTCGGCCTGCCTCTTCAGGCGCGGCACGAGCAGCCGCAGCGTCGCCTGCGCGTCGCCGACCAGGTTGACCTCCATGGGGAAGCGGATGCCGATCATCCGGCCATCGAGGTCGATCTGGACGCCACGCGCGTGCCCCTCGCGCGGCAAAAACTCGGAATAGGGGAAGCTCGAGCCGATCATGAGAAACGTGTCGCACTCGTTCATCATGTTCCAGCTGGGCCGCGTCCCGAGCAGGCCGATGGGGCCCGTCACGAAGGGCAAGTTGTCGGGGACCACGGCGCGGCCGAGGAGAGCCTTCGCGATGCCCGCTCCGAGCACGTCGGCCGCCGCCAGGACCTCCTCGACCGCGCCCGCCGCGCCGGCGCCCACGAGGATCGCGACGCGCTGGCCGGCGTTGAGCAACTCCGCGGCGCGGCTGAGATCGTGGTCGCGGGGCACGACGAGCGGTCGCGGCGCCCCCAGCCCGGTGTGCACCGTGTCGTGCGCGTGCGGGGGCTCGGCGGCGTCGAGCTCCTGGATGTCCTTCGGCACGATGACGACCGTCACGGTCCGCTCGGCCTGCGCGATGCGGAACGCGCGGTCGATCACGTGGCGCGCGGACTCCGGCGTCATGATCGTCTGGACGTACTCCTTGGCGACGTCCTTGAAGAGTGAGGGCAGGTCGACCTCCTGCTGGTAGTCGCCGCCCATCGCTGTGCGGGCCGACTGGCCCACGATCGCCACGACGGGAACGTGATCCATCTTCGCGTCGTAGAGACCGTTGAGGAGGTGGATCGCACCCGGCCCCGACGTCGCGAGGCAGACTCCGACCTGGCCCGTGAACTTCGCGTGGCCGCACGCCATGAACGCGGCCATCTCCTCGTGGCGCGCCTGGATGAACCGGATGCCGTGGTCGCGCCGGTTGAACGCGCCCATGATCCCGTTGATGCCGTCGCCCGGGTAGCCGTAGATGCGTGTCACGCCCCAGCGCGCGAGCCTGTCGACGATGAAATCGCTTACGTTCATGGCTCCATCTCTCCTCGTCTCCTCAGTCGGCGGCGAACGCCATCGTCGTCATCAGGGCGTTCTCGGCCTGGCGCGAGTCGAGGCGCGTGTGCTGGACGACGATGGGCACGTCGCTCTCGATGAGGCTCGCGTAGTCGGTCCCCCTCGGAATGGGCTCGGGGTCGTGCAGGTCGTTGAAGCGCAGGTGGTTGGTCCGGCGCGCCGGCACGGTCACCCGGAACGGCCCCGCCGGGTCGCGGTCGGCGAAGAAGACCGTGATCGTCACGTGCGCGTCGCGGTCGCCTGCGTTCAGGATGCACGCGGTCTCGTGGCTCGTCATCGCGGGCGCGGGCCCGTGGCTGCCCTCGGGGATGTACCCCTCGGCGATGACCCAGCGCGTGCGTCCCGGTGCCTCCGACATGCTGCGGCTCGTCGCACCATGCATGCCAGGCGGCGGCGGCCGTTCCGCCGGGCGGTTCCCGGCCGGGAACGGCGTAGCGAGATGGGGCGGCCGTGTCGTCCGTGCGCGCCGGCCGGCCAACGCTCCAGGCGACCGCGTGCGAGGAACCGCGCTTGCACGCGGGCATCGCATGTCCATCGAGAGACCCGACACGGAGAGAGCCGCCGCACGCGACCGATCCACCTCACGCGTGGCGGTGGTAACGGGCGGCACCGCGGGTGTGGGGCGCGCGACGGTCCGTCGCCTCGCGGCCGAAGGCTTCGACGTGGCCATCCTGGCGCGCGGCCAGGATGGGCTCGATGCGACGCGCGCCGAGGTCGAGCGGGCAGGGCGCCGTGCTCTGGCCATCCACGTCGACGTCGCGGAATCCCAGGACCTCCTCTCGGCCGCGGCGCGCATCGAGCGGGAGCTCGGGCCGATCGACGTCTGGGTCAACAACGCGATGGTGTCGATCTTCGCGCCGTTCGAGGAGATCAACCCCTACGAGTTCGATCGCGTAACCCGTGTGACGTACCTGGGCGTCGTGAACGGGACGCGCGCCGCGCTCGCGTGCATGCGGCCGCGCGACCGCGGGACCATCGTCCAGGTAGGCTCGGCGCTGGCGTACCGGAGCATCCCGCTTCAGTCGGCGTATTGCGGCTCGAAGGCCGCCATCCGCGCCTTCACGGATTCGCTCCGGTGCGAGCTCCGGCACGCGCGAAGCGGGATCCGCCTGACGATGGTGCAGCTCCCCGCGGTCAACACGCCGCAGTTCGGCTGGGTCCGCAGTCGCCTGCCCCACGAGGCGCAGCCCGTGCCGCCCATATTTCAGCCCGAAGTTCCTGCCCGGGCCATCGTCTGGGCAGCCCTCCACCCGCGGCGCGAGCTCTACGTCGGCTGGTCCACCATCAAGGCCATCGTCTTCGGGGCGAAGCTCTTTCCCTCCGTCGGTGACGCGTACCTCGCGCGCCACGGCTTCGACGACCAGCAGACCGCCGCGCCGCGCGACCGCGCCGCGCCGGACAACCTGTTCGAGCCCGTGGCTGGCGATCACGGCGCGCACGGAGCGTTCGACGGTCGCGCGAAGCCGCGATCGATCGAGCTCCGCGCCTCGCTCGCGCGCAGGGCGATCGGCGCAATGGTCGCCGCTGCCGCCGGCGTAGGCGTCATCGCGTTCGTGACAAGTCGCTTCGCGTGACGGGCGAGCGAACGTGCCCGCGGGCCTCCCTCACGGGGGCGCGGGTGGCGGAGCGGGATGGGGCCGGCTGCGAGGCGGAGTCTTCAGCGCACGGCCGGTGTCCTCGGCGTCGCCCTCGGGGCTGACGACGGCTTCGCCGGAGGCCTTGGCGAAAGCGAGGCCAGGTGGCGCAGGGACCGGGGCACCGCTGGCATTTCGCCACATGCTCGGAGCGTAGTAGGGCGTGCCGTCGGTCGCGCGAACGACGACCCACGGAGCGTACACGGCGCCCTCGGGTACCTTCACCCAGCGGCCGAGCAGCCAGTACCAGCGCTGGTGCTGCAGCACCCATTCGCCGTCGACCCAGGCGTCTGCCCCCACCGGCCTCGGCGGGATCGTCTCGACGCGCCCCGGCGGAGGATCGGAGTCGATCGGGGTGAGCGCGTTCGTTGCTTGTGGCGCGAACGACGGATGAGGCGGACCGCCGCCGCATGCAGCGAGCCCCACGAGAAGGCACCCCCAGCGAGCCCATGTCGACACGATCGAGGACGCAAGCACGAACGGTTCCGGCGCTCGCGGTGGCCGTCTTTCTCGGGGCGGCGAGCTTCGCGAGCCTCGGTTGCAGCACGATCCCGCCGGGACGGTCGGCCGTCGATTCGGTGCACGTCGACAACACGAAGGAGCTGAAGTCCGGCGACGTCGAGGATCAGCTCGCGACGCAGGCATCGGCCAAGTTCCTCTTCCTCTTCCAGGGCATCGCCTACGACTACTCCGTCTACGACGAGGCAGTTCTTCAGCGCGACATGGCGCGCGTCGAGCGCTTCTACCGATCGAAGGGCTTCTTCGGTGCCCATGCGCGCGTCGCGAAGGTCGAGCAGGTCTCGTCCAGCCACGTCCGCGTGCACATCGTCGTCGACGAAGGCCCCGCCACGCGCAATCGGCGGGTCGTCGTCACCGGCCTCGAGGGGCTGCCCAAGGACGTGTGCGACGCCGTGCAGGCGGCTGCGCGCGCGGCGGTGCCCGAGGGCCAACGTTTCGACGAGAAGGGCTACGGCGACGCGAAGGGTGCAGTTCAGACGGAGCTGACGGACCGCGGCTACGCGTGGGCGAAGGTCGAGAGCCAGGCCGAGGTCGACGTCGGGACGCACACCGCGGACTACGGGTTCTCCGTCGTCCCGGGCCCCCCGGCCGTCTTCGGGCCCGTCACCATCACGGGTCTCGATCCGGCGGGAGCGCGCCAGCAGGAGATCCCCGAGGCGCCGCTGCGGCGCGCGATCGACATCACGCCGGGCACGACGTACTCCACCGCCGAGATCAAGTCGGCGACGCAGGCGCTCCTCGACCTCGGCGTCTTCAGCGCGGTCGACATCGAGCCGGCGCTTCCGGATCCGCCGCCCGCGAACCGCGTGGTGCCGCTCACCGTGAAGGTCGAGCCGACGCGCCTGCGCCAGGTCACGCTGGGGGGCGGCGTCGAGATCGACGAGATCAAGACGGACCTGCACCTCATCGCCGGCTGGGAAAACCGCAACTTCCTCGGCGGGCTGCGCGACTTCTCCGCGAAGTTCAAGCCGGGCGTCGTCCTCTATCCCGTCCGCATCGACAACCTGAAAGGGCCCGTCCAGCCGCTGCCGGAGGAGTGGCTCACCACGCAGCTCAGGCAACCCGGATTCCTCGAGGCACGGACGACCGGCTTCGTCCGCCCCCAGTTCAACATCTTCCCGCTCCTCGTCGAGGTGGACCCTCCCGCGAACGCGCCCGTCGTCGGATACCGCGAGGTCAAGGTCCCCATCGGGCTCGACCGGACCTTCTGGAAGAAGCTCTTCGTGTCGCTCGACTACAACGTCCAGGTCGAGAACCCGTTCGCCTACGTCCAGTCGCTCGACCCGGCCCTGGAGACCGTCGTCCTCTCGTTCCCGGAGCTACGGACGAACCTCGACCTCCGCGACAACGCGGTGAAGCCCCACGAGGGCATCTACCTCGGCAACACCGTCCAGGTGGCCGGCGGAGTCTTCGGCGGCACCGCGACCGACGTGCGCGAGCAGCCGGAGGTCCGCACCTACGTGCCGGTGGCTCGTGGCGTGACCTTTGCGACGCGCGCGTCCGTGGGCTTCCTCTGGTCGTCGAACTACGGCAAGGGCTGGGAGGGCGAGCTCGAGGGGTCCGACGTCAGTGCCGCCCCGCCGGCGACGGGCCTCACACCCCCGCAGCTGGCTCAGTACGAGCAAGCGCGGACGCAGCTCGAGCACGATACGCAGATCATGTACTTCCGCGGCTTCTTCTCCGGCGGCCCCGTGACCAACCGGGGCTTCCCGCTCCTCGGTGTGGCGCCCCACGGCGTCGTGCCGTTCCTCAACCCCGCGACCGCCGCGCAGCAGGTCCAGTTCAGCTGCGACCCGAATGGGCCGAACTTCAATGCGAAGAGCTGCTTCCTCCCCGTCGGCGGGTTCACGCTGTGGGAGTTCCAGAACGAGGTCCGGTTCGACATCTCGGGTCCGCTCTCGGCGACCGTCTTTTGCGACATGAGCGACGTCTCGCCCCACGAGAACGACATTCGCCTGAGCCATCTCCACCTCTCGTGCGGCCTCGGCGCCGCGTACGACACGCCGGTCGGTCCGGTGCGTCTCGACATCGGCTACCGCGTCCAGCCCCTCCAGGTGCTCGGCTACAAGACCGAAGGTGCTGCCTTCGCCGCCGACCCCCTGAACGGCGAGCAACCGACCATCCTCGGGCTCCCCCTCGCCATCGCGATCGGCATCGGGCAGGCCTACTGATGCGCGCTGCCCGGATCGCCGCGGGATTCGGGAAGACGCTCGGCCTCGTCGTCGTCTTCGTGCTCGCCGTGGTCATCGGCGTGCTCGTTCATCTCGACACGCCGGTGGTCCGCCGGGCCGTCATCGGCCGGACGAACGCGATCCTCGCCGCGACGTTCCGCGGGCACGTCCGGGTGGAGCGTGTGGGCGGTCTCGGGCTCGGCGGGCTGCGCGGCGTGGATGCCACCGTCGCCGACCCGAGCGGGCGGCAGGTCCTCTCGGTTCGGGGCGCGAGCGTGAGCGTGCTCGCCTATGCGGCGGCCAGCTCCGCGCTCCTCGAGTCGAAGAAGCCGCTCACGATCGTATCGCCCAGCGTGTCGCTCGACTCGGCCGACGTCGATCTCGACCAGGACGCGCAGGGCAACCTCGCGCTCGCCGATGCGTTCCAGCCGGCGAAGCCGAGCCCGCCCACCCCGGCCAATCCGAACGCGCGCGGCGTGCGCGTGATCGTCCCGCGGATCGTGCTCGGCCACGTGCACGTGCACCAGGAAGCGAAGGACCCGGCGAGCGCGCCGCTCGACGCGGACCTCGACGGGTTTCGCGGGAGCGTTCGCTACGACGCCGAGGAGCTCGACGCCACCGTGGCGTCCGCGACGATCACCGCGCGCCGGATCGTCGGGTCGGCCGACGTCGTCGGATCGCTCGAAGCCCGGTTGAAGCTCCCCTCCACGCCGGGTGCGCTCCCCGACGGCAACGTGGCGTGGATCGGCGACGCGGGCGGCGTCGGCCACACCGTGCGTGCGTCGATCGTGGACCGGAAGGTCGTTGCGGTCGTGGACGTACCCGAGGCGAGCCCGGAGTCGATCCGGCGCTTCTGGCCGTCGTCGACGATCCATCACCCGGCGAGCCTCCACCTCGACGCAGAGGGTCCACTCGACGCGGTGGCGCTCGATCTGCTCGCGAAGGTCGGGACGACGTCGCTCGATGCCAGGGGCACTGCGGGAATGGGCGACGGAGAGCACGCGCACCTGACCCTCGCCGCGCGCGACGTCGACGTCCGGGAGCTCGCGCCGACGGCGCCGCCTTCGCGCCTCGGGTTGAACGTCGACGCGTCGGGCCAGATGGCGAAGGACGGGTCGATCGTCGCGCGGCTGGCGCTCGAGTTCCTCGGCGGAACGCTCGGCGACAACGAGGTTCCCTCCGCGACCGTGACGGCGACCGTGTCGAAGAAGGCCGCGACGGGGCTCGCGGCCCACGCGGACGTCGTGGTCCATGAACCGTCGGTGAAGACACACCTCGTCGCGGACATGGCGCCCCACGGATCGTCGTCGTCGATCGCGTACTCGCTCGACGTGGACGCCCCCGAGCTCGAGCGCGTTCCGCAGCTCGGTCATGCGGCGCGCGGCCGGGTGCGGATCGCCTCGTCGGGCGACGTCGACCTCGGCGCCAAGACGGTGGATGCGCGGGTCTCGATCGACGCGAGCCGGGTCGTCTACCAGGCGAACCGTGTCCTCCATGCGGTCGTCGAGGGGCACGCCGCCGGCGCGCTGACCGATCCACACCTCGACGTGGGGCTCCGGGCCGTGGGGATCGAGGCGGGCGGACAGAAGCTCTCCCGCGCCGAGGTGACGGTCGAGGGAAGGGCGATGACCCCGAACGTCCAGCTCCACACGCGCGGCCCCGACCTCCCCGACGTCGATGGGTCTGCCTCGGTCCGCCTGGCGAAGGGCGTCACGATCGACGGCGCGCGCGTCGCGCTCGCCCGCTCGGGGGAGAAGGCCCTCGTCAGCGCGCGTTCCGTGGTGCTCGAAGGGGGTGACCTCCAGGTCGAGGACGCCCGCATCGAAGGGCTCGGGGCTCCACTCGAGGCAACCCTGCGTCGGACGCCGTCGAGCTTGCGGGTGCGCGCGAAGACGGACGGCCTCGACCTCGCGCGCGTCGCCCGGCTCGCGAACGCCGAGAAGCAGCTCCAGGCGGGCATCGTGGAGCTCGACGCGGATCTTTCGCTCCAGCGCGCGAGCGGCCGGGGCCACGTCATGCTCGACGTGGCCCACGCGACCGCCGGCGGCGCGCGCGACGTCTCCGCGCACGTGGACGTCTCACTCGACGGCCGGAAGGTCGCAGGCACCGTGCACGCCGATCTCCCCGGGACGGCCACGCTCGACGTGGCCGCGTCGAAGTGCGCGCTCGGCGGCGCGGGACCGCTTCTCTCGTCGGCCGCGTGGAAGCAGGTGTCCGGTACGGCCGACGTGGCGCTCCACGCGGACCTGGCCCGGCTCGCGTCGCTCCTCCCGCCCGAGGACATGCCCCTCGGCGAGGCGCGCGGCGTCGTGGACGTGAAGGCGCACGTCGCACGCGACGGGGTCGAGGACGTGACGCCGGACGTGAAGGTCGACGTCGACACGGACGGGCTGGTGATCGCGCCGAAGGTCCTGCTCACGAGGGACATCGACGGCGTCCTCGTGCATCCGCCGCCCCCCTGGCGCCTGGCGGGCGTCGACTTCGTGATCGCCGCCGGCATCGACGGCAACACGGGCGCCGTGCACGTCGACACGAAGACGCACGACGAGAAGGGGCCGCTCGCGGCCATCACGGCGGGCACGGCGAAGTTCCCGTACGCCGCGGTCCTCCACCACGGGGACGTCTCCGCGGCGCTCCGGAGCATGCCGTTCGAGCTGCGCGTCGTCGTCCCCGAACGCGGCCTCGGCACGCTCCCCCCGCTTCTCCAGCAACCCTACGTCACCGGGCGCGTCCTCGCGGATCTCTCCGTGAAGGGCACGATGCTCGCGCCGACGATGACCTTCTCGGGCGCGGTACGCCACATGGGGCTCTCGGGGCATGGCCTCACGCACTCGATGGACCTGGACCTCACGAGCGACTACGACGGCAAGCAGCTCACGGCCTCGGTCAAGGCGCATCAGCAAGCGAAGGAGCTCCTCTCCGTCGACGCGAACGTGCAGGCCGTGGCCGCTGCGCTCCTCGGCGCCGCACCCGCCTCGTCGCCATGGACGGCGTCGGTCCACGCCCACATGCAGGACTTCCCGCTCCAGACGGTGGCGGTCCTCGACGACAAGCTCGTCACCGGCACCGTGAGCGGTGACGTGACCCTCGACGGCCTTCACCGGGATGCGAAGGCGAAGGCGGATCTCACGATCGGAGGGCTCAGCGTGGGGTCCGTCGCGTACAAGGCGGCGGCGATCCACGCGACGGCCGACGGGAAGGCCGTCGACGCCTCCATCCGGATCGACCAGACCGACGGCTTTCTCGAGACCAAGGCGCACGCGTCGGCGGCCTGGGGAGCCGCGCTCGCGCCCGTCCTCGATCCGTCGTCGCCGCTCGAGGCGTCGCTCTCGTCGAAGAACTTCCGCATCGCCGCGCTCCTGCCCTTCGCGGGGGCCGCGCTCGACGAGCTCGATGGCCGGCTCGACGCCGACACGAAGGCGGCGCTCGACCCGCGCGACCGCACGGCGAAGCTGAGCGGGAGCATCCAGCTCACGCGCGGGACGATCGAGGCGTCTGCCGGAGGCGGCGAGCTCCACGACGTCACGGCGAACGTCAAGCTCCAGCCCGACGGCACGATCACGCTCGAGAAGCTCACGGCGTCCGGGATGACGGGCAAGCTTCAGGCGACCGGCGTCGCGCACCTGAAGGGAATGGCGCTCCAGTCGGCGCGTGCATCCATCACGATCCCGAACCGGTCAGCGGTCCCGCTCACGGCGGGGGGGGTCGAGGTCGGGAACGTCGACGGGCGCATCGACGTCACCGAGACGACCAGCGCCGAGGGCGCGATGAACGTGAAGGTCGACGTCCCCAAGCTCGACGTCGCGCTGCCAGAGGCGTCGAGCGCCAGCCCACGGGGCCTCGGCGCGATGGACACCGTCCGGATCGGCGCCCACCGGGGCAACCCGGGTCGCTTCGTCCTCGTCGATCTCGACCCCACGAAGCCGGCGCCGGCGGCCGCCGAGGCGCAGGCGGGCAGCGGCCTGACGCTCGCGACCCACCTGGCGGACGTTCACATCGTCCGGGGCACGCAGCTCGCCGTGGATCTCGACGGCAACGTCGCGGTCACCACCGGCGCCGCCACCAAGGTGACCGGGCAGATCCGCCTTCGCCACGGCGGGACGCTCAACGTCCAGGGCAGGACGTTCGAGGTGGAGAGCGGGACCGTCAGCTTCGTCGGGAGCGATCCGTCGAATCCGCAGATCGTGGTCAAGGCAGGCTGGCATTCGCCCGACGGCACGGTCGTCTACGCGACGTTCACCGGGCCGCTCAAGACCGGCAAGGTCACCCTCTCGTCCGAGCCGTCCCTGCCGCGCGACGAGATCGTCCAGCTGCTTCTCTTCGGCAGCCCGGACGGGACGCAGGCGCAGACCCCGTCGGCCGGAACCGAGAACAGCGCGATCGCGACGGCGGGCGGCGAGGCGGCGCAGCCGCTCAACCACATGCTCAACCAGCTCGGGCTCGGCGCGGTCACGGCGAAGGTCGACACCTCGGAGGCCTCCACTCCGAAGCCGGAGATCGAGGTCCAGATTGCCCGCGCGCTCTCGCTCGAGCTCGCCGTCGTCCTCGGCCAGCCGCCCCCCGGCGTGAACCCGGACCACACGCTCGTGACGCTCGACTGGCGCTTCCTCTCGAAGTGGTCGCTTGCGACGACGGTGGGGGACGCGGGGACGACGATCTTCGACCTCCTCTGGCAGCACAGGTACTGAAGGGGCGTGCCCGCGCACGCGGGATGCATGAGTCCCGGGCGGATGGATGCGCGCATCGATCGACTGCAACGGGCGGCCGCCGAGTCGGAGCGCGTCGTGGAGCTCGGCGGGGGCCTGCCTGCCGCGGACCTCTTCCCCCGGAGCGAGCTGGCTTCCTCGTTCCTCGCGGTCCTCTACGAGCCCGCGTGCGCCGCGCTGCAGTACGGGTGGCCGGAGGGGGACCCGGACGTGCGCGCCTGGATCGCGGCGCGCTTGCGTGCGCGTGGCGCCCCTGTGGCAGCAGGCGACGTCATCGTCACGAGCGGTGCTCAGCAGGCCGTGAGCATCGCCGTCGACCGGCTCGCCGCGCCCGGCCGGTCCGTCGGGCTCGACCGCGAGACGTACCCGGCGGCGCTCGATCTGATCCGCGCGAAGGGCGGGCGCGCTGCGACCGGGAAAGACCCGCCCGACTGGTTCTACGTGATGCCCGGCGTGACCAACCCGACGGGAGCAGGGATGACGGCCGAACGGCGCGCCGCGATCCTCGCGAGCGGCGTCCCGGTGATTGCGGACGAGGCGTACGCGGAGCTCCGCTTCGACGGCGCGGTTCCTCGCCCGTTCCTCGCCGACGCTCGCGACCGCACGTGGCACGTGGGCACGCTGTCGAAGACGCTCTCGCCGGGGCTCCGGGTCGGCTGGCTCCTGCCACCGCCGGGCGAGCTCGCCGCCGCGCTGGAGGCCAAGCGAGCACGCGACCTCGAGGCCGGGAACCTCTCGCAGGCCGTCGTCCGGAGCTTCCTCGCGCGCGACGACTTCGACGCGCGCCTCGCCGCGGCCCGCACCTTCTACCGGGCGCGCGCGGAGACTCTCGTGGACCTGCTGCGCCGCCACCTCCCCGGATGGCACTTCCGCGAGCCCGAGGGAGGCTTCTCCGTCTTCGTCGAGACGGACGTCCGCGGCGACGACGTCGCATTCCTGGAGCACGCGACCCGGCAGGGCGTCAACTTCGACCCGGGCCGCATGTTTCGTCCCGGCGGCGCGCCGGCGTTCGTGTCGATGCGACTCTGCTTCTCGCGCGCGTCGAGCACCGAGCTCGCCGAAGGAGTCCGCAGGCTCGAGAGGGCGGCCAGGACGTTCCGCACGGGCGTGCCGGCCGAGACCAGGGCGACCCCGTGAGCGGGAAGGGCCCGGCGCCCCGCGCGCCTTCGTCGACGTACCGGCTCCAGCTCCATGAGGGCTTTCGCTTCGCGGACGCGCTGGCCGTCGTCCAGTACCTCGACGACCTCGGCGCCGGTGGCGTCTACTCGTCGCCGATCCTCCGCGCCGAGAAGGGGACGACCCACGGCTACGACGTCGTCGACCACGGCACGCTCGACCCCGCGCTGGGCACCGACGACGACCACCGGGCGCTGACCGACGCCCTCCGCGGGCGAGGCATGCACCAGCTCGTCGACTTCGTGCCCAACCACATCGGCATCCGGAGCGCGGGGAACGCGGCGTGGAGGGACGTGCTCGAGAGCGGGCGCGCGTCCGCGTTCGCGGACTGGTTCGACATCGAATGGGAGCCCCCGGACGCCGCCAATGCGGGGAAGGTGCTCCTCCCCGTCCTCGGACGCCAGTTCGGGCAGGAGGTCGACGACGGCAAGATCAGGCTCGCGCGCGAGGGCGGCGCGTTCGTCGTCGTCTACTACGATCGCCGGCT
Organism: Polyangiaceae bacterium; assembly: GCA_036490515.1. Lineage (GTDB taxonomy): Bacteria > Myxococcota_A > Polyangia > Polyangiales > Polyangiaceae > Palsa-1150. The sequence goes on along the minus strand of DASXDU010000011.1, from coordinate 701,640 downwards.
TCCCGCGTCGCCGCGGAGCTACGCCCTCGTGGTGGAGCGCACGCTCGGCGGCCTCGACGTGCCCCACGAGGACCCCGCGCGCCAGGAGCTCGAGAGCGTCCTCTCGGCGATCCGCCACCTGCCGCACCCGACGTCGTGCGACGCGAACGACCGCGAGGAGCGGGCTCGCGAGAAGGAGGTCGTGAAGCGCCGCCTCCGCGCGCTGTTCGACGAGCACCCCGCGTTCGCCGCCGCGGCCGACGCCGCGACCGCGGCCATCTCGGCGACCCCCCGGGCGCTCGAGCAGTTCCTCGGCGAGCAGAACTACCGTCTCTCGTACTGGCGCGTGGCGACCGAGGAGATCAACTACCGCCGCTTCTTCGACGTCAACGACCTCGCCGCCATCCGCATCGAGGATCCCGCGGTCTTCTCCGCCGCCCACGCGCTCCTCTTCGACCTCGTCGCGCAGGGTCGCATCACGGGCATCCGCCTCGACCACACCGACGGTCTCTACGATCCCAAGGCGTACTTCGAGGAGCTCCGCCGGCACGCCACCGACGCGCTCCGCAAGGCGCGCCCCGGCGACGGGGACCCCATCTACGCCGTGGCCGAGAAGATCCTCGAGCGTGGCGAGAAGCTGCCTTCGGGCTGGGTCATCTCCGGCACGACGGGGTACGACTACCTCGGCGTCGCCAACGCGGTCTGGGTGGACTCGTCGACCGCCGCGGCGTTCACGCGCCTCTATGCCGATGCGACGGGCGTCGCGGCACCCTTCGCGGAGCTCCTCCTCGAGGCGAAGCGCGAGACGATGGAGGACAGCTTCGCCAGCGAGATCCACGTCCTCTCGCACCTCCTCAAGTCGATCGCCGACCGCAACCGCCACGCCCGCGACTTCACGCGCGCGAGCCTGCTCCGCGTGATCAAGGAGGTGATCGCGGCGTTCCCCGTCTACCGGACGTACGTGCGGCCCGACGGCTCGCGCGAGCCCGGCGACGCAGCCCACGTCGAGCGCGCCGTCCGCGCGGCGCGCCGGCGCAACCCCGCCGTCGAGGGGACGATCTTCGCGTTCCTCCGGGACGTCCTCCTCCTCGACGACCGGAGCGACGATACCGTCCGCTTCGCGATGCGCTTCCAGCAGGTGACGGGGCCCATCATGGCCAAGGGCATGGAGGACACGGCGCTCTACCGCTACACGCGCCTCGCGTGCCTCAACGACGTCGGCTGCGATCCCGGCCGCTTCGGCCTGCCCGTCTCCGACCTGCACGCCCACAACGCGGCGACGCTGGCGTCCTGGCCGCTCACGATGACGACGTCGTCCACGCACGACACGAAACGCGGCGAGGACGTTCGCGCCCGCATCGCGGTCCTCAGCGAGATGCCCGACGACTGGGCCGCGCTCGTGCGCGAGCTCGGGGAGCGCTCGCGGGCGCTCGTGGGCGAGGTCGACGGGGAGCCCGCGCCGTCGCGCAACGACGCGTACCTCGTCTGGCAGACGCTCGTGGGCGCGATGCCGTTCGAGGGGCTGGGGGGCGACGACGCGCGCGCGGCCTTCGCCGACCGCGTCGCGCAGTACATGTGCAAGGCCGCGCACGAGGCCAAGGTCCGCACCTCGTGGCTCAACCCCGACGAGGGCTACGACAAGGCGCTCGCGGCGTTCGTCCGCGGCGTCGTCGCCGACCGCGCGATCATGGCGCCGCTCGAGGCGTTCGTCGATCGCATCCGGACGCACGGGGCAGCCAACTCGCTCGCGCAGCTCGCCGTTCGCCTCGCGTCGCCGGGTGTCGCCGACGTCTATCAGGGGTGCGAGCTCTGGAACCTGGCCCTCGTCGATCCGGACAACCGGCGTCCGGTCGACTACGCCCTCCGCCGGCGCATGCTCCGCTCGCTGCGCGAGCGCGGTGCTCCCACGCCGGCGCTCGCGGCCGAGCTCGTGGAGGGCTACCGCGACGGGCGCATCAAGATGCACGTGATGACGACGTGCCTCCGCCTCCGGCGCGAGCAGCCCGCGCTCTTCCTCGAGGGCGAGTACACCCCCCTCGAGGCGGGCGAGCACCTCGTCGCGTTCGAGCGACGTCGCGGCACCGACCGGCTCGTCTGCCTGGCTCCGCGACTGCCGTGGAGGCTCGGCGGGGCGAAGCATCCCTGGCCTCTCGGCGATGCATGGGGCGACGCGCGCGTGCGCCTGCCCGCCGGGGGCCGCTTCCGCGAGGCGTTCACCGGCGACACCGTCGAGGGGGACGCCCCGCGCATCGCCGGCATCCTGCGGGTGTTTCCGGTCGCGTGGCTGCTCGCCTCGTGAGCCGCGTCACGCGCCGGACGTCTTCACGAGGACGCGCAGGTATTCGGCGACGCTCCATGCCTGCGAGACGCACCCGCGCGGCGTGTACGGCGCCTCTGCGTCGAAGATCTCGCTGATCGTACCGACGCAGGCCTCGTTCAGGTGGGGGGCGATGCGCTCGACGATGGCGCGCGCCCTCGCCTCCTCGCCGGGGTGGACCTTGAGCCACGCGTCGACGAACGGCCCGATGAGCCACGCCCAGACGGTCCCCTCGTGGTAGGCGAGATCGCGCGCGCGCAGGTCGCCGAAGTACTTCGGCTTGTAGTTCGGGTCCGACGGCGCGAGCGACCGCAGGCCGACCGGCGTCAGGAGCTTCTCCTCGACACGGCCGACGACGTCTCGCCACCGCTCGCGGTCGAGGACCGGGTGCTCGAGCGAGAGCGCCAGGAGCTGGTTCGGCCGGAACGACGGGTCGTCGCCGCCCTCGCCGTCGACCACGTCGTAGAGGTGCCCGCCCTTCTCGTACCAGAAGCGCCGGTTGAACGACTCCTGCACGCGCGCGGCCAGCCGGGCGAAGGTGTCGGCGTCGGCGCGCCCCTCCTCGCGCGCCCACCGGTCCATCCAGCAGAGCGCGTCGTAGAAGAGCGCGTTGATCTCGACGGCCTTGCCCCGCCGCGGGGTGACGACCAGGTCGCCGACCTTCGCGTCCATCCACGTCAGCTGGTAGCCCTCGGCTCCCTGGCGGAGCAGGCCGTCCGCGGGGTCGACGCCGATGCCGAAGCGCGTCCCCTTCACGTGGTGGGAGACGATGTCGACGAGGGTCGGCAGGAGCATGTGCAGCGTCGCGCGGTCGCCGGTGGCGCGGACGTACCGTGCGAGGGCGTGAAAGAACCAGAGGGTGGCGTCCGCCGTGTTGTAGAGGCCGTCCTTCGTCCCCTCGGGGAACATGTTCGGGATGAGCCCGTCCTTCACGTAGTAGGCGAAGGTCCGGAGCACGTACGCCGCCTCGACCTGGCGTCCGGTGAGCAGGGCGAGCCCCTCGAGGCTGATCATCGTGTCGCGCCCCCAGTCGGTGAACCAGGGGTATCCCGCGATCACGGTGCGCGTCTCGTCGCCGGCAGCGTGGGCGCGCGCCGTGTCGCGGACGCGCCCGGCCGGGACGATGACGAAGTGGTCGGCCGCGAGCACGAGCTCCGCGGCGAGCCCGTCGCGCGCCGCGGGGTGCGCGTTCGCGATGCGTGTCGCGCGCCTGCGCCGTTCGCTCTCCTGCGCCGCGGTCGGGGACAGGGCGCCGATGGCCTCCCACGGATCGGTCGACGCCACGATCGTCGCCTCCGTCAGGAGGTCCGCGCGGAAGAGGCCGGGGCTCTGGAGTTCGCCCGTCGAGTCGTAGCCGCGCGCGCGCTCGGTGGGGTAGGGGACGCGCTCGAGGCGCTTGCCGTCGATGAGGAACGAGGGCCGCGCGCCGTACACCTTGAGCCTCAAGGCCGGGAACGGATCCTCGCCGCGGATCTCGTAGCGATCGCCCATCGCGAGGATCGAGTAGGGCTCCGCCGCCGGCTGATCGACGGGCCCCTCGTGCCGCCGGAAGTGGACGAAAGGCTCGAGCTCGAGGCGCATCCCCTCGTCTCCGCGAAGGCGCCGGTAGGTCACGTGCACCGTGTTCTGTCGATGCAGGAGGAACAGGCGCTTCTCGAGGACGACCTGGTCCCACGCGTACGTCCAGATCGGGAGGCCGAGCTCGAGGCGGAACTCGACGAGGGGCGCCTGGAGCGGTTCGCGGGCGCGCTCGCCTCCGGGCCGGGGCTGCGCGCCGAGTCGGACGATGGTGCCGTCGGGGAGGACCACCTGCTCGGCGAGGAAGTTCAGCATCATCGTGCGCCCGAGCGGCTCCGCGAGCGCGGCGACGAGGAGGCCGTGGAAGCGGCGCGTGACGAGCCCCGAGACCGTGCCCGACGCGTACCCGCCGAGACCGTTCGTGACGATCCATTCGCGCGCGGTCGTCGGCGCCGTGCTCTGCTCCGGATCGATCGCGTCGGCCGCGGGGCGCGCGTCGTGGACGACGTCGACGACGCGGACCGGATCACTCACCGGCTGCCTCGGGAGACGACGGGACGAGGACGACGGTGGAGCGCGAGGGCAGCCGCCACGCGCCGTCCTCGGCCTCCGGGCAAACGACGCCGAGGCCGCCGTAGCGCGGATCGTCCGACGACCACGCGACGGTCCAGCGCCCCTCCTGCGGAGGCGCGAGGAGCGGCTCCGACGGAGGGACGAGCGGGAGCTCCGCGCCGAGGTTCACGACGACGAGGCGGTCGCCGTGCCGCCCGCCGAAGAACCGCAGGACGAAGGCCGACGTACCGAGGACGGCGCCGTCGACGCCGCGCTCCCGCTGCGACGCGAACACGGGATCGCGTTTGCGGAGGGCGAGGAGATCGGTGTGCAGGGCGAGCGCCGAACCGTTGCGCTCCCGCTCGCGCGGGTCGAGCTTGCAGCGCTCGAACGACGACGGCGCGCCGGGAGCGGGGACCTGTGCGAGCACGGTCTCGTCGGCGAGCGACGGGAACTGCCGCAGGAACTCCTTCCGTCCCTTCTCGACGAGCTGCCCGAGCTCGCCGTCGTGATCCGCGAAGAAGACGAACGGCGCCGACGAAGCGTACTCCTGCCCCTGGAAGAGCAGCGGCGTCGACGGCGCCAGGAGGAGCAGCGCCGTGAGCGCCCGGTACGTGTCGGGGTTGGATCGCTGGTGGAGCCGCGCGCCCGTCGCCGAGTTCGCGACCTGGTCGTGGTTCTCGAGGAACGTGACGAAGCGGTGTGCGGGGACGTCGAGCGCGGGGTGCCCGCGGCGCTTCTTCTGCCAGGCGTAGCCCTGCCCCTGGTAGAGGAACCCCCACTTCGACGCCGAGACGAGCTCCTGCGGCGTCCCCGCGTACTCGGTGTAGTAGGCCTCGCGCCGCCCCGTCAGCGCCACGCGCATCGCGTGGTGCAGGTCGTCGTTCCAGATGCCGTCGAGCCCGTGGCCGCCGGCGCTGGGCCCGCGCACGAGGCGCGCCTCCTGCACCTCGTTCTCGGCCACGATCACGATCGTCCGCCCGCCGGCTGCCTCGCGTGCGCGGCGGCCCAGCATCGCGAGCAGGTGGTCCTCCGACGTGTCGTGGATGCTCTGCGTCGCGTCGAGGCGCAGGCCGTCGAAGTGGTACTCGTCGATCCAGTAGGCGGCGTTCTCGACGAAGAACGCGCGGACGGCCTCGGCCCCGGGGCCGTCGTAGTTCAGGGCCTGCCCCCACTCGGTCGCGCGGTCCGCGTGGAAGTACTCGTCGGCGTACTGCGTGAGGTAGTTCCCCGACGGGCCGATGTGGTTGTAGACGACGTCGAGGATGACGCCGAGCCCGAGCCCGTGGGCGCGGTCGACGAACGCGCGCAGATCGTCGGGCGCCCCGTAGAGGCGCGTCGGGGCGTAGAGGTCCACGCCGTCGTACCCCCAGCCGAAGCGGCCCGGGAACTCGCAGACCGGCATCATCTCGACGTGGGTGACGCCGAGGCGGGCGAGGTGCGGGAGCTCTTCGGCGGCGGCGCGCCACGTCCCCTCGCGCGTGAAGGTGCCGACGTGAAGCTCGTAGAAGACCGCACCGGGCAGGCCGAGGCCGCGCCAGGTGGCGTCGGTCCAGCGGAAGGCGCGCGGATCGACGACGCACGACGGCCCGTGAGGTCCCTCGGGCTGGGCGCGCGACGCGGGATCGGGGAACGCCTCGCCGCCGTCGAGGCGGAAGCGGTAGAGATCGCCGGGCTTCGCCCGGGGAGCGAGCGCTTCGAAGTGTCCGCCGCGACCGCGCGCCAGGGGCACGGCGCTCCCGTCGCCGAAGACGATCTCCACCGTGCGTCGCTTCGGGGCCCACACCCGGAAGTGCACGCCCCCGCTCTCCTGCACCTCGGCCCCGACCGCGTACCGTCGTCCCGTCATCGTCCTGCCGGACATGCACGGGCTCTGCCCCGGCTTCGCGCGCGGAACTCCGCCGAACGCGGGCCCGCGCCGCGCCATTTCGCCACGGGTGCGGCACGACCGTAGCGGCTCGACGCGACTTGCGGCGCGCCCCGCGAGGTTGCGACTGGCACGGCTCTGGCGATCGGCAGCGGCTAGCACGAGGCGGCCCCACCCATGAAGATACGACCCGGCGTCCCCTATCCGCTCGGCGCCACCTGGGACGGAGAGGGAGTGAACTTCGCCCTCTACTCGGAGCACGCGGCGGGCGTCGACGTGTGCCTCTTCGACGAGAACGGGGTCGAGCGCCGCCTCCCGCTCCGCGAGCGCACCGCGTTCGTCTGGCACGGCTACGTCCCGGGCCTCCGGCCCGGCGCGCACTACGGCTTTCGCGTGAAGGGCGAGTACGCGCCCGAGAAGGGGCTGCGGTTCAACGAGCACGCGGTCCTGCTCGACCCGTACGCCAAGGCCGTGGCGGGCCCGGTCGACTGGGAGAAGGGCGCCTTCGCCTACGAGCTCGCCAGCGGTGACGACACGAAGCGGTGCGACGCCGAGATCCTCGGGGCGCCGCGGGGCATCGTCATCGACCCGGCGTTCGACTGGGAGGGCGATCGGCCGCTGGGTCTGCCGCTCCACCAGATGGTCATCTACGAGGCGCACGTCCGTGGGATGACCATGCGCCATCCCGACGTCCCGGAGTCGCTGCGCGGCACCTTCGCCGGCCTCGCCAGCGATCCCATCCTCGAGCACCTCGGTGCGCTGGGCATCAACGGGATCGAGCTCCTCCCCGTGCACGCGTTCGTCGACGACAAGGTCCTCCTCGACCGGGCCCTCCGCAACTACTGGGGCTACAACAGCATCGCCTACCTCGCACCCGAGCCGCGCTACCGCAGCCGCGACGTCCCGGGCGACGGGGTCCGCGAGTTCAAGGAGATGGTGAAGCGGTTCCACCGCGCCGGCATCGAGGTGATCCTCGACGTCGTCTACAACCACACCGCCGAGGGCAACCACCTCGGCCCGACGCTCTCCTTCAAGGGCATCGACAACCCGACGTACTACCGCCTCTCGCCCGAGGACCCGCGCTACTACTTCGACTACACGGGCACCGGCAACAGCCTGAACGTGCACCACCCGCAGACGCTCCAGCTCGTCATGGACTCGCTGCGGTACTGGGTGCTCGAGATGCACGTCGACGGCTTCCGGTTCGACCTCGCCGCGACCCTCGCTCGGACGCTCCACGAGGTCGACCAGCTCTCGAGCTTCTTCACGATCATCCACCAGGACCCGGTCCTCAGCCAGGTGAAGCTCATCGCCGAGCCCTGGGACGTCGGCGAGGGCGGCTACCAGGTCGGCAACTTCCCCGTGCGCTGGGCCGAATGGAACGGCAAGTACCGCGACGCGATGCGCGCCTTCTGGAAGGGCGACGGCGGCCTCGCCGGGGAGCTCGCGTACCGCCTCAGCGGGAGCAGCGACCTCTACGAGAACGACGGGCGGCGCCCCTACTCGAGCATCAACTTCGTCGTCGCCCACGACGGCTTCACGCTCCGCGACCTCGTCTCCTACGACGGCAAGCACAACGACGCGAACGGCGAAGGCAACCGCGACGGCAGCGACGACAACAGGTCGTGGAACTGCGGCGCGGAGGGGCCGACCGACGACCCCGGCATCCGGGCGCTCCGGGCGCGCCAGCAACGCAACCTCCTGGCGACGCTCCTCCTCTCGCAGGGAACGCCCATGATCTGCGGCGGCGACGAGATCGGCCGCACCCAGAACGGCAACAACAACGCGTACTGCCAGGACAACGAGACGAGCTGGATCGACTGGGCCCTCGACGACGAGCGGAAGAAGCTCCTCGGCTTCGCGAAGCGCCTCGTGCGCCTCCGTGCCGACCATCCGGCGCTGCGCCGCGCGAAGTTCTTCAAGGGACGGCGCATCCGCGGCGCCGACATCCGCGACATCCTCTGGATCCGCAACGACGGCCAGCCGATGAGCGAGGAGGACTGGAAGGCCCCGATCACGCGCGCCCTGGGGATGCTCATCGCGGGCAACGGCCTCGACGAGGTCAACGAGAGGGGCGACGTGCTGAGCGACGACGACCTCTTCCTCGTCATCAACGGCGGGCACGAGGCGCTCGACTTCGCCATGCCGAACATCGAGCAGGGCGCCGAGGACTGGATGCTCCTGGTCGACACGAACGACGACGACGCGAAGGGGCAGGTCCCCTTCGACGGTCGCACGCGGCTCGAGGCGCGCTCGCTTCGTCTCTACCGGCGGCGCGCGAGCGGGCAGCGCAACTCGATGTCGACCTGAGCGACGCGCCTCTTCGGTCGAGCTGCGCTCACGCGGCGTGACGCGGACGGCGAGGGGGCGTCTTGCTGCCCTTGCCGTGCTTCGACTGCGCGAGGCTCTTCTCGAGGAGGCTCGCCAGATCGACCACCTTTGCCGATGCCTTCGCCTTCGCGACGCGGGGGTGCACGATGGCCCCGGGGCGCCCGGAGGCGACCTTCTTCTTCACGAGCGCCATGACGTCGTCGAAGTACGTGTCCTCGTAGGAGCGCGGGTCCCAGTCCGCCGCGAGCCACTCGACGAGCTGCTCGGCCATCCGCCGCTCCGCCGCCGACGGCGCCGCGCCCTTCTTGCCGCCCCTCGCAGGCTCCTCGACGCCCTTCGGCGGCGCGAGCTCGTGCGCGTAGCGCAGGAGCAGGAGCACGAGGCGCCCGTCGCGTGGGACGATGGCCCCGAGGTGCTGCCGCGTCCGGAGCACCACCTGCCCGATGCCGACGCGGCCCGTGCGCTCGAGCGTCTCGACGAGCAGTCGATGGGCCTTCGCTCCGTTCTTCGCGGGCACCACGTAGAGAGGCCGCTCGATGTACATCGGGTCGAGCTCGGACCCGCGCACGAAGGCGACCATGTCGATCGTGTGCGTCGCCTCGACGTTCGCCTGCTTCAGCTCCTCGTCGGAGAGGACGACGTACTCGCCGCGCTCGTACTCGTAGCCGCGGACGATGTCGCCCCACGCGACCTTCTTCCCCGTGCGCTTGTTGACGCGGTCGTAGCCGATCGGCGAGAGGTCGTGCCTGTCGAGCTGCGTGAACGACAGCTCGTCACGCTCCTCGGCCCCGTAGAGGCTGACCGGTATCTGCACGAGCCCGAACGCCAGACTGCCGGTCCACATCGCGCGAGCCGCCATCGATCTTCTCCTTCACTTGCTCGGCGACGGCGCGTGCACCGGCTTGACCTTGCCGACGGCGGGCCGGCGCATCTCGAGGCGCATGTTCGGCCGGTCCTCGCGATCGTAGGGGGCCAGCGTCACGCGCTGCCCCGTGCGCGCGGAGACCTGGATGGCGTGGATGACCCGCACGTCGCAGAGCCCCTCCTCGCCCGATGGCTCCGGCTCGGTCCCCCCGAGGATCGAGTCGGAGAAGTGGATGATCTCCGGCGCGAACTGGTCGCGCTTCGAGAAGGACTCCTTCTTCGTTTCGTCCTCCACGGTCGTGAACTCCCTGAGCTTGACCGAGTAGTCGTACGCGGGCTCGAGGCGCACGTCCCCGCGGGTGCCCACGATGCGGTACTCCGAGACGTCCGCCGCGCCCTGGCTCGCGCTGATCTGCGCGAGCCCGCCGCCGGGGAACCGCAGGATCGCCGTGGTCGTCGCGTCGACCCCGTGGAAGCGCTGGTCGGTGTCGCGGGCCTGGAACGCGAAGGCCTCGAGCGGCTCGGAGCGGAAGAGGTTGCGCGCGGCGTTGATGCAGTAGATGCCCATGTCGAAGAGCGCGCCGCCGCCGTACCGTCCGTCGGTCCGGATGTCGCCCTCGCGTACCTGCTGCGAGAAGACCGACGTGAAGATGCGCGGGTCGCCGATCTCGCCCCGGCGCACGCGGTCGATCGCCGTCAGGTTCGCCCGCTCGAAGTGCAGGCGGTACGCGATCATGAGTTTCACGCCGGCGGCCTTCGTGGCCGCGATCATCGCCTCGCAGTCCTCCACCGAGGTGGCCATCGGCTTCTCGCAGAGGACGTGGACGCCGACGGCCGCCGCGCGCTCGGTCATCGCCCGGTGCATCGTGTTCGGGAGGGCCACGTAGACGGCGTCGGCGTTCGACGCGCGGAGCACGTCCTCGAAGCGCTCGTACGATCCGGTGTGCTCGACGTCGTACTTCCTGGCGAGCACGCCGAGCTTCTCGGCGTCCGACGACAGGAGCGCGACGAGCTTCGAGTTCTCCTTCGCGTGGGTGAACGACGGGAGCACCGCGACCTGGGCGATGTTGCCCAGGCCGGCCACGGCGTAGCGCACGGGACGTGTCACGGAGCGAGGCTGCGACCCATTCATGAGGTCCTCCACGGGAAAGGAGGGTTGCAAGCGGGGCGCCATGCGCGCTCTCCGGCGCTACCATGCGGCCCATGGACGCCGAGGCCGAGTACGTGAGCCGGCCCATGCTGGCGGAGCTCCGGCAGAGGCTCCCCGCGTGGGAGCGCGACGCGGCTGCGTACCGCGCGCACGCGGGAGCACGGGCCCGCATCGACGTCGCGTACGGAGCGGGCCCGCGGCAGCACCTCGACGTCTTCTCGCCCGAGCGGGGCGGCGGCGCGGTCGCGCTGTTCGTGCACGGCGGCTACTGGCAGGCGACGGGCAAGGCATGGTTCAGCCACCTCGCGCGTGGCGCGAACGCACACGGCGTGACCGTGGTGATGGTCGGCTACACGCTCTGCCCCGAGGCGACGGTCGCCGGGATCGTGGACGAGGTGCGGGCGGCGGTCGCGTTCGCGGTGAAGAACCTCGGCGCGCCCGTGACGGTGTTCGGTCACTCGGCCGGCGGGCACCTCGCGGCCTGCATGCTCGCGACCGACTGGAGGGCGCGGGACCTGCCGGCCGACGCGGTACGCGCGGCGATGCCGGTATCGGGGCTCTTCGAGCTCGAGCCGCTCGTCGCCACGAGCGTGAACCGGAAGCTCGGCCTCGACGCCGCGGAGGCGAGGCGCCTCTCGCCCATCGCGTGGCGTCCGCCCGCCGGCCGTTCGATGGTCGCGTACGTGGGGGGCGCCGAGACGGCGGAGTTCCGCCGGCAGACGAGCGCCTTCGCGGAGCGATGGTCCGACGCCGGCGCGAAGGCGACCGCGGTGGAGGTGGCCGGCCAGGGCCACTTCGGCGTGATCGACGCCCTCGCGGAGCCCGACAGCCCGATGACGCTCGAGCTCGTGCGGCTGGCGATCGCGGGCTAACCGGGCCTGCTGCGTCTCGTCATCAGGCGCGCGACGACGACCACGAGCTCCGCCGGGTCGATCGGCTTGGCGAGGTGCATGTCGAACCCCGCGCGGAAGGCGGCCGTCCGGTCCTCAGTGCGCGCATACGCCGTGAGGGCCACCGACGGCGTGCGCCCGCCCTGCGCCTCCGGAAGCGCGCGCACCTTGCGGATGAGCGCGTGACCGTCCTCGTCGGGCATCCCCACGTCCGAGACGAGCGCGTCGAAGGGTCCCGCCTCGAGCGCCCTCAGGGCGTCGCGGGCGTTTGCGCACGCCGTGACCCGTACGCCGCACTCGGAGAGGAGGAACTCGAGGAGGTTCCGCGTCTCGGGCTCGTCGTCGACCACCAGGACGCGCGCCCCGCGGAGCTCGGGCGGGCACTCGAAGGTACGCGGTGCGGGTTCCCCCGACGGCGAGGGCGGCGGCTCCGTCGCGGGGTTCGTCCGGAGCGGCGCGATGGGCAGGTGCACGGTGAACGTCGCGCCCCGCTCGAGCCCCTCGCTCGCCGCCGTCACCGTCCCGCCGTGGAGCTCGACGAGCGAGCGCACGATCGCGAGGCCGAGCCCGAGGCCCCCCGCCTTGCGCGTCGACGACGGGTCCGCCTGCCGGAATCGGTCGAACACGTGCGGCAGGAAGTCGGCCGCGATCCCCTGGCCCGTGTCCTCGACGACCAGCTCCACCGAAGACTGCGCGCGCCGGAGGCGCACCTGCACGCGGCCGCCCCGCGGCGTGAACTTGATCGCGTTGCTGAAGAGGTTCCACGCGATCTGCTGGAGACGGTCGGCGTCACCGACGATCGTGGCGTGCGAGTCGAGGACGGGCTGCAGGCGCACGCCCTTGGCCTCCGCGGCGGGGCGCACCGCGTCCATGGCCGCCTCGACGACGCGCACCATCTCGACGGGACCGACGGCGAGCACCAGCTTTCCCTGCTCGATCCGCGAGAGGTCAAGGAGGTCCTCGATGAGGCGCACCTGGACGCGCGCGTTGCGCGCGATCGTGTCGAGGGCCTTCGCGAGGTTCGGACCCTCCACGTTGCCGGACTGGATGAGGGTCGTCCACCCGAGGATCGCGTTGAGCGGCGTCCGGAGCTCGTGGCTCAGCGTCCCGAGGAACTCGTCCTTCGCGCGGTTCGCCTGCTCGGCGGCCGCGCGCAGCCCCTCGATTCGCTTTCGCGCCTGGACCCGCTCGGTGACCTCGACGGCGACGGCGATCACCCGCCGCGTCTGCGGCTCCGACTCGTGCATCGGCGTCAGGGCGATGTCGAAGAAGCGCTCGCGCAGGATCCCCGCGCGTGCGAGAGGGACGCTCGATTCGCTCGTTCTGTAGGGTTCGCCGGTCTGCATCGTCCGTACGAGCTGGTGGCGAAGGTCGCTCTCGCCGAGCTCGGGGAAGACGTCGCGCACGCGCTTGCCCGCGACGTCGGCGCGGTCGACCATCGTGCAGAACGCCGGGTTGGCGAGCTCGAACTGGAGCTCGGGCCCCACGATGACCGCGACGGCGACCGGCGCCTGCATGAGGAACTCGTGGAGGCGCTGCCGCTCGTGCTCCGCCGCCTGCCGGAGGCGCGCGATCTGGAGGTGCGTCGACACGCGCGCCACGAGCTCGCGTGCCGAGAAGGGCTTCACGAGGTAGTCGTCGGCGCCCGCGCGCAGGCCCTCGACGCGCGACTCCTCGCCCGCGCGCGCCGAGAGCATGATGACCGGGATCGCGCGCGTCGCCGCGCTCTCGCGGAGCTCGCGCAGCAGCCCGAAGCCGTCGAGGCCCGGCATCATCACGTCCGTCAAGACGAGATCCGGCGCCCGCCGCCGCGCCGCCGCGAGCGCCGCCACGCCGTCGCCCACCGTCTCGACCGACCACCGGCGGCGGAGCAGACGCGCCACGTACTCGCGCATGTCGGCGTTGTCGTCTGCGAGGAGCACGTGCGCGTCCGGCTCGTCACGGAACGCCTCGTCGTCGATGCTGCCCTCCGCTCCGGGCGCCGGCCCCTCGTTTTCGGGCCCGCCCACGCCCGGCAGCCACCGGAGCGCCTCCTGGACGAAGGGCACGGCCACGTCCGCCGTCGACGGCGCCCCCTCGGCCGGACCGAGGCGCTCCGGGGGCAGGTGCGTGCGGCCGCTCGGGATGGTCACCGTGAACGTCGACCCCGCGCCGACGCGGCTCTCCACGCGCACCGTCCCGCCGTGGAGGCGGACGAGCTCCTGCACGAGCGCGAGGCCGATGCCGGACCCCTCGTGGGTCCGCGCCCGGCTGCCCTCGACGCGGTGGAACCGCTCGAAGAGCCTCCCCACCTCGTCCTCGGGAATGCCCGTCCCCGTGTCGGTCACCGCGAGCTCCACGTGGTCGGCGCGCGACTCGAGCGAAACGGCGATCGACCCGTCGAACGTGAACTTGAGCGCGTTCGAGACGAGGTTGAGGACGATCTTCTCCCACATGTCGTGGTCGACGAAGACCGGTTCCCCGGGCCCCTCACAGTCGACGCGGTAGGCGAGCCCCGCCTTCTCCACGGCGGAGCGGAACGCGCTCGCGACGTCCGCCGTAAGGCTGGCGAGGTCCGTGGGGCGATAGACGGCGTTGACGCGCCCTGCCTCGATGCGAGCGAAATCGAGGAGCGCGTTGACGAGCTTGAGGAGGCGAAGCGCGTTGCGGTGGACGGTCCGGAGGTTCTCGCCTGCGAGCGCCCCCTCGGCGGACGCGAGCGCATCCTCGACGGGGCCGAGCATGAGCGTCAGCGGCGTGCGGAACTCGTGGCTCACGTTGCTGAAGAAGGCCGTCTTCGCGCGGTCGAGCTCCTCGAGCGCCTCGGCGCGTTGCCGCTCCTCCTCGTAGGCGTGCGCGTTCGCGATGCTCGCGCCGATCTGGCTCGTCACGAGCGTGAGGAAGCCGCGGTAGTCGTCGTCGAGGAGGCGGTACGGGCTCAGGCCCACGACGAGGATCCCCGCGCGTCCGGTGGGTCCCCACGCGGCGACCGGGAGCACCGCCGCGTGCGTCGGGGGCACGCTCCACGCGCCCGTCGGCAGGGGCCCGAAGCGCGCCGCCAGGTCGCTCACGACGACCTCGCGCTGCGTGCGAATCGCCTCGGCCACCGGCCACGCACCGTCCTCGTCGAGCGGGAGCGTCTCGACGGCAGCCGGGTGCGCGCGATCGATCCGTGCGCCGGCGACGAGGCGGCACTCCTTCGCGTCGGGCTCGACGAGGTAGAGGAGCGCGAAGGGCAGGTCGTGCGGGTCGGTCTCGAGCGACGTCGCGACCCGGGCGACGGCGTCTTCGATGCGGCGCGCGTGGACCGTTCGCGCTGCGAGATCGCGAAGGAGCGCCGTCTGGCGCTCGCCGACGATGCGGCGCGTGTCCTCCGAGTTCGCGCAGATGATCCCGCCGACGCCCCCGCCCTCCTTCGGGACGGGGCTGTAGGAGAACGTGTAGTAGGTCTCCTCCGGGTACCCGTTGCGCTCCATGATGAGGAGGAGCGCCTCGTCGTAGGTGCCCTCGTTGCCCCGGAGCGCCTGCTCGGCGCGCGGGACGATCTGGTCCCAGATCTCGCGCCAGACGACGCTCGCCGGCTGGCCGAGCGCCTCGGGGTGCTTGCCGCCGAGGATGGACCGGTAGGCGTCGTTGTAGAGGTTCACGAGCGCGTCGCCCCACCAGACGAACATCGGCTGGCGCGACGTGAGGACGATGCGCACGCACGTCTTCAGGCTCTGCGGCCACGAGGCCGGCGGACCGAGCGCCGTCGCGCTCCAGTCCACGGCGCGCATGCGCTCGCCCATCTGGCCGCCCCCGGCGAGAAACTCGAGTCCGTCGGTGGCCATGAGTCGTCGGCGTCGACGATGGTAGGGAGCGGCCGCTCGATCGCAAGGAAGACCGCAAACGGGCCCGACGGGACCCCCGGCGTCCCGCGGCGCCTGCCCCCGCCGCTCGAGATGAGTCACGAAGGGCCGCTATGCTGCGCCCCCATGGAGATCACACGCCTCGGTCGCACCGGGCTCAAGGTGAGCCGCATCTGCCTCGGCACGATGAACTTCGGCCCCCAGACCGAGGAGCCGGAATCCCACCGCATCATGGACCGCGCTCTCGACGCGGGGATCAACTTCTTCGACACCGCCAACGTCTACGGGTGGGGCGAGAACAAGGGGAAGACCGAGACCATCCTCGGTCGCTGGCTCGCGCAGGGCGGCGCGCGTCGCGAGCGCGTCGTGCTCGCGACGAAGGTCTACGCTCCCATGTTCGAGTACCCGAACGGCGGCCGCCTGAGCGCCCTCGCGATCCGGCGCGCGTGCGACGAGAGCTTGCGGCGCCTGCAGACGGACCGCATCGACCTCTACCAGATGCACCACGTCGACCGCGACACGCCGTGGGAGGAGATCTGGCAGGCGATGGATGTCCTCGTCCAGCAGGGCAAGGTCCTCTACGTCGGGTCGAGCAACTTCGCCGCGTGGAACGTCGTCCAGGCCAACGAGACCGCGAGGCAGCGCCACATGCTCGGCCTCGTCTCCGAGCAGAGCCTCTACAACCTCGCGGCGCGGACGGTGGAGCTCGAGGTGGTGCCGGCGTGCATGGCGTACGGCGTGGGGATCCTCCCGTGGTCGCCTCTCCAGGGAGGCCTCCTCGGGGGCGCGCTGAAGAAGGCCGCCGAGGGGCGGCGCGCCGGAGAGCGCATCCAGAAGCTCGTCGACAAGCACCGCCCGCAGCTCGAGGCGTACGAGGGGCTCTGCGCGGAGATGGGCGAGAAGCCCGCGAACGTCGGCGTGGCGTGGCTCCTCGGCCGGCCCGGCGTCACGGCGCCGATCGTCGGACCACGCACGATGGAGCAGCTCGAGGACGCCCTGCACGCGTCGGCGATGAAGCTCGGCGACGACGTGACGAAGAAGCTCGACGCGATCTGGCCGGGCCCGGGGGGGCAGGCGCCGGAGGCCTACGCCTGGTGATTTCAGGTGGGCGCGGCGCCCACTGGACGCGGCGAGGGCCACCCCCCGAAGCGGCGTGGTGACTGCAGGGAGACGAGGACGCGCACCCGACGGATCGTACTCCAAGGGGACACGACCCTTGCGAGGAGGTCCTTCATGCGTGCGTTCCGTTTCGCTTTGATCGCGTCGATGACGGTGGGGCTTGCGGCGTCCGTCGCGCCCGCGTGCGGAGGAAGCACGTCCACCGCGAACGGTAGCCCGGACGCCAGCGGCAGCAGCAGCGGCGCGACGACCGGCAGCAGCGGCACCGGCGGCAGCAGCGGCCAGGGTGCGAGCAGCAGCGGGAGCGCCAGCGGAAGCGGCGCAGGAAGCAGCGGGGCGGGCAGCAGCGGCGCGACGAGCAGCGGCGGAACGGGCAGCAGCGGCGCGGGCAGCAGCAGCGGCACCGCGAGCAGCAGCGGAGGTACGAGCAGCAGCGGCGGGAACAACCCGAGCTGCCCCTCGACCCCGCCGAACAACAAGAGCACGTGCACGGCCGGCACCGGCGAGTGTACCTACGGCGACGTGGTCTGCGATTGCGGGGGCGCCGCGGGCGGCGGCGCGACTCCGGAGTGGACGTGCACGCAGTGCACGGCGTGTCCGGGGACGCAGCCCACGGGCGCGTGCACGCCGGGCGGCGCCGCGTGCGCGGCGCTCGACCAGTGCACGTACGGTTCGACGACCTGTACCTGCGCGGGCGCGACCGCGCCGGGAGCCGGATCGATGTGGGCGTGCGGGTCGTGCCCGTCGACCCAGCCCACGGGGACGTGCACGACGCAGGATCTCTCCTGCACCTACGGGACCACCGACTGCACGTGCCGGCGGGCCGTCGGCGGAGGGACCGCGGGCCTCGCGTGGGAATGCGTCACGCCGCCGCCCTCGTGTCCGACGTCGCAGCCCGCCGCGGGCGGGAGCTGCACGGTGGGCACGGGCGCCAACGCGGGCTGCACCTACGGCCAGACGACCTGCCGCTGCCTCGGCTCGATCGGGGACGCCGGCCCCGAGTGGTCCTGCAACTGACGCGGGTGGCGCGAGTGGTTCAGGCGTTCGTCGTCGGCGTCTCGCAACCGGCTGCGGCCCGGACGCCGACGGGGCCGATGCTCCGGAGCACGCCCATCACCTTCTCGAGCGCCGGCGGTTTGATGAGGTGCTGCGCGAATCCGGCGTCCCGCGACATGCCGCGGGCACTCTCGTGGCCATAGCCGGTGAGCGCGATCAGCTGCGTGTCGATGCCCATCCTGCGAATCTCCCTGGCGACGGCGTAGCCGTCCATCCCGGGAAGACCGATGTCCATGAACACGACGTCGGCGTGCCATTCGCCGACCAGGTGGATCGCCGTGGGACCGTCGTGGGCGACCCGGACGTCGTGACCCAGGCCCCTGAGGAGCTCCGCGAGCAGCTCGCCGGCGTCGGCGTTGTCGTCGACGACCAGAATCTGGCGCCGCGGCGTCTCGGCGTCGCGCACTGGGGCAGCCT
Source organism: Polyangiaceae bacterium (assembly GCA_036490515.1). Taxonomy (GTDB): domain Bacteria; phylum Myxococcota_A; class Polyangia; order Polyangiales; family Polyangiaceae; genus Palsa-1150. Next base: position 683,753 of record DASXDU010000011.1, on the reverse strand, counting down.
GCTCGGCGGGGTCGCCCGCCGAGTCGTCCGGCATCGTCGGGAAACGGAGCATGAACTCGCTTCCTTGGCCCTCGCCCGGACTCGTCGCGACGACCGTTCCGCCGTGGAGATCGGTCAGCGTCTTGACTATCGAGAGGCCGATCCCCAGCCCGCCCGAGCTTCGGGCGAGGTCCCGCCGGCCCTGCTCGAATATTTCGAACATACGCGGCAGCAGCTCTGCCGGGATGCCAATCCCCGTGTCCTTGATCCGGATCTCGACGTATTCGCCCGTGCGATCCGCCGAGACCCAGATGCGACCGCCAGGCTCGGTATATTTCGCGGCGTTCACGAGGAGATTCGTGAGGATCTGTTCGATGCGAACGGGGTCGGCTTCGATGAACAGCGGACGCGCGGGCAGAGAGACGAAGAGCTGGTGCTTCCTCGCCGCGACGACGGCCTGCGTCGTTTCGACGGCGGTCGACACCGCTGCCGAGAGGTCGAGGCGCACCTTCCGGAGCTCGATCTTGCCGCGCGTGATTCGCGATATCTCGAGCAGATCGTCGACGATGTGCTCCAGGTTCCCGACCTGTCGCTCGATCACGTTCAAATAGCGGTCGACGGACGACGGCCCGAGCGCGCGGCGCATCAGCTCGAGGGCGACGCGCACCGGGGAGAGAGGGTTTCTCAGCTCGTGCGCCAGCGTCGCCAGGAACTCGTCCTTGCGCCGGTCGGCGGCGCGCAGCGCGTCGTCGACGTTCATGCGCTCGATGAAATCGGCCGCCTGGCGAGCGTAGAGATCCAGAATGCGCAGATCGCGGGCCGCGGGACGGTGAGGCTTCCGGTAGTGCGTGGACAGCACTCCGAGCGCCGACCCGTCCCTCGCAAGGAGCGGCGTCGATTGAACCCCGTGCCAGCCTTCCCGAACGGCGATCTCCCGGTGAGGATGCGCCGGATCGGCCTGAACGTCTTCGACGACGACCCGCCTCCGGGACGCGAAGGCCTCGCCATACGCGGTGCCGACGCACGGCCGTCCGGCGCGGAAACGCTCCATCGAGTCGTCCGTGAAGCCACGGTAGGCGACGATCTGCAGCGTCTGGTCCCCTGGATCGAGCAGGTGCACGAGCCCCATGTCCGCGCTGACGAGGGTCATCGCCGCGTCCAGGACTTCGTTGAGCGCGGCGCCCACGTCGCCGCATACGAGGAGCCGGCCGACCATCTCGTGCAAGCGGTTCATCGCCGAGACCTCGCTCGCGAGGCTGCGCTCGCGTTCGGCGAGAGTCTGTCTGGCCGAGACCTGGGCCGAGATGTCTCGAAAGTAGCAGACGACGCCGCGGCGCCCGTCCGGGAGCGGGATGCAGCTGACCTGCCGCTGATAGTGATCGCTCCCGCTGCCGTCACGACGTTCGATGCTCAGCTCCGGGACGAAGTGCGACTCGCCCGTCTCGAGTACTCGTCGAAAGAGGGCTGCGATTGCGTCCGCAGTGGGGGCCGGCCGCAGGGCTCGCATGACTTCGTGGAAGTCACGGCCGATGGGGTCGCCGGCACCCTCGAAGTTTGGCAGCGCCTGGGGGTTCACCGTCCGGACGCGAAAGTCCGTGTCGACGATGAACATGCCCATCGGGGCTTCATCCACCAGAATCGCGAGCTGGGCCGTACGATGCCGGAGCGCCTTCTCGCCTCGAACCCGATCCGTGATGTCGCGCGCAATCATCGACACGCCCACCGCTCGCCCTTCGCCATCCTTGATCGCCGAGACCGTGAGCGAGACGTCCAGTCGTCGTCCGTCTCTGGCCAGACGCACCGTCTGGAAGTGTTCGACTCTCTGTCCGTCGCGAAGGCACGCGAGCGCGTCCTCTTGCTCGCCTCGCCGCTCGTCCGGGACGATGATCGAGATGTGCCTGCCAAGCGCCTCGTCCACGGTGTATCCGAAGATCCGCTCTGCGGCGGGGTTCCACGACGTGATGGTGCCATCGAAGGTCTCGCCGACGATGGCGTCGTCGGAGGACGCGACGATGTCGCTCAGGCGGGCCCGGACCTCCTCGGCATGTCGTCGCTCGCTGATGTCCTCGATGCTGAGCAGGACGAGCTCTCGAGGCCGCGGCCCTTGCGGCATGCGGCGCATCGTGAGGCTCAACGTGCGGCGGCCGACCTCGCGGACGTCCGCGCGGATCTCGAGGGCCTCCGCGGTGCCGTCGGCGCCCGAGATGCACTGCCTCAGGCGCGCGCTCAGGTCCGGGCTGTTCCAATCGCCGCTGCCGAGATCGTGGAGCGCGAGGCCCTGCGCCTCGTCCCGTGAAATGCGAAAGAATTGGTGGAACGCGCGGTTGGCCGTCTGGATCCGCTGTTCCCCATCGAGGACCACGAGCGGATCGACGACCGTGTTGAGAATCGTCTTCGTGTACTCGCGTTCGTAGATCGACTGTTCGACCCCCACGCGCAGCCCGGTGACGTTCGTGAACGTGGCGACGGCGCCGGCGAGTTCCCCGTCGGCGCCGCGATGCGCGGTCACGCGCACGACGAACCAAGCGCCGTCCTTCGTGCGCAGCTCGCGCTGGGAGGCAGCCCCGCCGGCCATCACGTGCTCCCAGAGCTCCTCGATGTCGGCCACCAGGCCCTCGAGCCCGCGGCAATGATGGAGCGATATGCCCGGCCGGAGCGACCGGAGTGACGTGAGCGACAGGAACGCCAGCGCCGCAGCGTTGCAGTGGACCAGCGTCGCGTCGCGACCGAGAACGACGATCGGCAGATCGACTGCGTCGATGAGCCTCGTCGGGTCAGGCGCCTGGCCGCCCACCACTACTCCGATGCAAGGTCCGAGGCGGCGTAGAGGCTGCGGCTCCGCTCCAGCACCGCGTCAGCCACCTGCGGCAGGACCTCGCGCAGGGCGAGGAGGAGCGCCTGCGGTCGCGGCATGTTGAAGCGCGCCGGGTGATGTCCCACCAGCCGACCCTCGAGGACGCCGGCTTCGGCGATCCCCACCGTGTCGCGCAAGGCCCGTGTCACCGCGCGTTCGAGCCGTTCGTAGTCCTCGACGGGGATGAGGTGCGAGTGGTTCTGCCCCAGCCTGGGCAGCATCTTCGCGTGCACGTCGCCGTTGAAGTTGTCCATGAGGAAGGAGCAGAAGATCGCGAGATCTTGCTCGTGGGCCAGCTGGTCGAAAAGGTCCTCGAGCCGCATGCTGCCGGTCACGTCGCCCTGCTCCCAGAGAACGTTCACCATCTCACCCCACCAGCGCAGCTTGCGGCTGCGTCCGCCGCCGCGCGCCTCTGCGACGACATCGGCGGCGAGGCCGAGAAACAGCGGCGCGTCGGGCATCTCGTCCTTCATGAAGCGGGGGAGGAGCTCGTCGGCGTCCACGATCGTGAGCTGGTGGCGCGCCTGGGCGGCGTCCACGTCGACGCCCTCGGCCTCGAGGCGTGGACGAAACGCCGCCCAGTGAGCGGCGGTCGGCACGAGGATCACGCCCTCGCCGTTTGCGAGGGCGGACGCGGCGAACCGGCAGACCGCGCGGCTGAGGAACTTCTCGTCCTGGTAGAGCTGAACGATGTGGTCCGGCGCCGAGGCACCCGTGAGCAAACCGTCCCACACCTCGGGCCGTTCGGAACGGTGATCCGTCGCTCGCTGTCGCGTCCCGTCATCCATCGGAACCTTCCTCCACCTGTGGTGAAAACCGTAGCGTCCTGCACTACTGCGGGCCAGCGAATCGGCCCTGTCTCCGCGCGAGGCTGCCGGGCTCATGGCTGTCGCCGCCGCGACGTCGACGTTCCGGCGCGCCCTCGTGCTCACTATCGTTCACGCTCGAGGCGATCTGCGACGTCTCGGTCCTCGCTGCCGGCGTGGGCCGGGGAGCGAGCATGGGGTCGCTTGACGCGACGCGCGCCGCGGCCTGCGCAAGTTCGCGGAGCTCGCCGAAGACGCGCGCCCTCTGTTCGAAGCATGGCCGCTCGGCGAGCCAACGAGCCACCTGGGCTTTGAGTTCCAGCGCCCGGACGTGGGGCCGACGGGTCGACTCCCGAACGGCCACACGCCGGAGCATGATTGCGAGATCGTGGAGCAAGGCCTCCGCTTCTCGAGCCTCTGATTCGAGCGCGTGGTCCCCGACTGCCGCGCTGGGGAGCTGCGGTTGCTGGAGCATTGTGCTGCGCTTGTCGCTAGACATCGGCGCGCGGGGCGTCAATCCCCTCGCCGCCGGAGCTTTCAGGCCAGCCAAGCCCGCCCGCCGCACCGGGCGCCGCTCACCCGCCAGCGCCCGGTTGCGCCTTCGCGCCCTTGGAGGCCTCGCGCTTCGGGCCGTCCGCCCCGCCGGCCACCGCGACCCGGGCGAAGACTCCCGCGGCTTCCTCGGTGGTCAAGCGCAGGTCCCTGGCCCGTACGAACGCTGCCTCGACCGCCGTACGCGCGCGCTTCAGCGTGACGGGGGCGCCCTCCAGATCCTCCAGGGCCTGGGCGACCGCGCACACCACGGCATCGACCAGGAGCGACGGGGCGAGGGGAGGAGGTGGAGGGGGAGGGGGCGGTGCCGGCGGCGGAGGGGGAGGAGCGGGAGGGGGAGGAGGCCGGACGAGCCCGAGCTGCTCGAGCGTCATCCCGCCGAACGCCGCGGCGTCGTGGGCCAGGTCGAGGTCGTGGGGAACGAGGAGCGCGGCGAGGCGGTGGAGCTGCGGCGGCGACGGCACCGAGCGGTGTGCCTCCACGCGCGAGATCGTGCGCAGAGACGACTCGATGGCGTCCGCGAGCTCGCGCTGGGTCATCCCGAGCTTCATCCGGCCACGAGAGACGAGTTCGTAGACGTTTCGTGTGACGCGTAGCTGGGTCATCTCGGCTCCTGCGCAAGGCGCTCGCCCGGGCGAGGCGAGTCGGGGCCTTCAGGATAGGCCATCCTCGGCCGAGGTGGCGCGCCATCGGCAGTGAGACACGCCATGGTAGCCCGCCGAGCGCAGTCACTGCATAGAGCTGGCGGTGCGCGGGCCCGTCGTGGCGGGTCGTCGGTCTCGGGTGGCGGCCCGGGAGCGGATAGGGAGCGCCGACGGGCCGTGGATGGCCGATGCATTCGCGCTGAGGCCCAGTCCATAGCCCCTCGAGGCGGGTGGGGAGTCTCTCATGGCGGGTCGGAGCACCTGCCTGGCGGACCACATGGCGATGGTGGCGGTTGGTGTCGCTCGAGCCTGCGTTTGCGAACGATGGGCGTGCGCCATGCGGCTCCGTCGGGCGCGCGGTGGGTCGTCGCCTTCTGCCATGGTGGACGCGGAAGGCGGATGGGCGGCCTTGCCTGCAGCCAACGAAGGTACGAGTGGCGCACCACGCGCCGGATCAGGCGTCGTCGCGCGCATGGGAGGCGGCTCGGTAACCCCGTGGACGCGGTGAGGGAGCCCAGGTGGCGGCGGACGTGAGATGCCATCTGCCATCACTCGAATGGAACCCGCCAGTCATCGAGAGCAATCGCGCCTTCTCCTCGATGCTGGCGCATCGGCGCGCTTCCGGTCTGCCATTCCTCACCCGCAGCCCGCCTTCCTCGCGGCGAGGGCCGCCTCGCGAGGCACTCCAGCCGCCCCACGTGACACGGATCCGCACGCGAACAGCCCCCATCGACCCCCGGCGGCGCCCCGGGCGGGCCTCGGCTAGGATGCGCCCCCTCGGAGGTCCTCCATGTCGCAGATGTTCGTGTGGGTCGGTGAGTACAAGAAGATGCTCGGCAACCTGGACGGCTGGCTCAAGAAGGCCGCCGCGCACGCGAAGGCGAAGTCGTTCGACCCGAACGTGCTCGTCCAGGCCCGCCTCGCGCCCGACCAGTACCCGTTCGTGCGTCAGGTCCAGTCTGCGTGCGACTCCGCCAAGTTCGCCGCGGCGCGCCTCGCCGGCAAGGAGGCGCCGAAGCACCCGGACACCGAGACGACGATCGAGCAGCTCCACGAGCGCATCGCGTCGGTGATTGCGTACCTCGGCACCTTCACGGCGAAGGACTTCGAGGGCGCCGAGACGCGGGCCATCACGCTGCCCTGGCTCGAGGGCAAGCACCTCAAGGGCGCCGACTACCTCGTCGAGATGTGCACGCCGAACTTCTTCTTTCACGTGACGACGGCGTACGCCATCCTCCGGCACAACGGCGTCGACGTCGGGAAGACCGACTTCATCGGCTCGCTCACGCTTCACGGGTGACCTGAGGGGGCCGGATGGCCGAGGAGAGCGGCGACCGGGTGGCGGAACGCATCGCGGATCGCCTCGCGCGGTACCTCGGCCCGCACACCGGGCGCGTGGCGGTGAAGACGTTCGCCGCCCGCGCCCTCGGACGCGGCCCCGAGACGCTCGTCCTCGACGACGTCCCGGCCATGACGCAGGCGCTCCGCCCGATGCTCCGCACCCTCCTCGGCAAGCAGCGCTGCGAGGTCGTCCTTCAGCAGATCCTCCGGGAGTTCGGGCTGTGAGCTACCGCGCGCTCGCCGTCGTCCCGGTCCTGCTGACGGCCGCCCTGGCTGCGGGGATGTACCTGCTGGTCCCGCACGACGCCTTCGTGCTCGCCGTGCAGCTCGAGGTCGACGCGTCGAAGCTCGTCGCCCTCGCGGGGATGATCGCCGCGGCGCTCGCGTTCGAGCGGGGTGACTACCTGCGGCGCGGCTGGGGCGCGTGGGCCGCCAACTTCGCGTTGCTCCTGGCGCGTGACGCGACGCTGCCCTTCGAGGGCACGATGTCGCACGGCGCGTTCGTCGCCGTCCGCGGTCTCCTCGTCGGCGTGGGCAACGCGAGCATGGTCTACGGCACCTGGACGCTCGCGCGCGCCTGGGGCGTCGCGGGGCTCGAGTACGCCGGGACGAAGACCGCGCGCCGCCTGACGATCGCGCTCGCCGTCCTCGCCGCGATCGCGTTCGCCGGCCCGACGACGGTCGTCGACGTCCGCGACGCGTTCACGCCCGGCGGCCTGCGGTTCGACTCCCTCGCGTCGGACGCCGGCGATCTCCTCTCGCTGCCGCTGCTCGCGCCCGTCGCGCTGACCGCCCTCGCCGTGCAAGGGGGCACCCTGCGCTGGCCGTGGACGATCCTCACGTCGAGCCTCGTCGCCTGGCTCCTCTACGACGCCGTCTACACGATGCCCGAGTACGTCCACGTCGCGCGAGCTCCCGCCCAGCTCGCGAGCGAGCAGCTCCACGCGCTCGCGGGCCTCCTCGCGTGCGCGGCCGGCCTCGCCCAGCGCAAGGCCGTGACCGACGACGACGACGGCGCGGCGGAGGCCCCCGCGCAGGCCCGCCACGACCGCCCGGGAGCGGAGGGCTGAGTGGACGCATCCTTCCTCGAGCGGGCACTCTCCGTCTACGCGGTCGTCTTCGTCGCGGAGCTGCCGGACAAGACGGCCCTCGCGGCGCTCGTCCTCGCCAGCCGCCACGCCGCGTGGCCCGTCTTCCTCGGGAGCGCGCTCGCGCTCACGGTGCAGAGCGTCGTCGCGGTCGCGGCGGGTCACCTCGTCTCGCTCCTGCCCGCGCACACCGTGCACGTCGTCAGCGGCGTCGTGTTCCTGGTCTCCGCCGTCTTCATGTGGGTCCGCAAGCAGGACGCGGACGACGCAGGCGAGGCGAGGGACACGGGCTTCTGGAGCGCCGCGTGGACTGCGTTCGCGGTCGTCTTCGTCGCCGAGTGGGGGGACCTCACGCAGGTCGCCACGGCCGCCCTCGCGGCGCGCTACGCCGCCCCCCTGGCCGTGTTCGTGGGCGCCACCGCGGCCCTCTGGTCCGTCACCGGCATCGCCGTCCTCGCCGGACACAGGGCCGGAAGGCTCCTCTCGCCGCGCGTCACGCAGAAGGTCGCCGCCGTGCTCTTCGCCGCCGTGGGGGTCGCTCTCCTCGCCGGGATCCTCTAGTTCCCTGGGTGCCCGCGATCTCTGATAGAAAGGTCGGCGATGCCGAAGAAGGCGTCCGTCTCCCCCGCGCCGCAGCCCAGGCCCCGTCGGACGCAGCGTGAGCGCAGCGCCGCCATGCGCTCGCGCCTGCTCGAGGCCACGATCGATTGCCTCTACGAGGTGGGCTACTCGCGCACGACGACGATCGAGGTCGCCGCGCGCGCGGGCGTCTCCCGCGGCGCGCAGCTCCACCACTTCCCGACGAAGAAGCGCCTCGTCACGGTGGCGGTGAAGCACCTGCTCCAGAAGCGCCTCGACGAGTTCCGCGAGGCGTTCGCGACGCTCCCGCAGGGCGCCGACAAGTACAACGCCGTCATCGACATCATGTGGGAGAAGACGTCGAACCGCGCCTTCTACGCCTGGCTCGAGCTCGTCGTCGCCGCCCGCACCGAGCCGTCGCTCAAGAAGACCGTCGTCGAGATCGCAGAGCAGTTCGCCGAGCAGATCCAGCTCACGTTCCGCGCGTTCTTCGCGTCGAACCGCCAGCACTCCTCGCCGTTCGACGTCGCCCCCGTCTTCACGTTCGCCGTCATGCAGGGGCTCGCGCTCGACCACATCGTGTGGCCGCCCGACGACCGCCGGCACGACCTCGTCCTCATGGCCCTCAAGGGGCTCGCGGCGATGACCATCCGCGCCGTCGAGCCCCCGAAGACCATCCCGCCCGCGGCGGACCCCACGCAAGCGCCCTAGGCCTCGGCGGCGGCGTAGGGCGCGTCTGCAGCCGGCGCGCGCGCCGTCGTCCCGGCCCCGTAGGCCGCCCTCCACCCGCCGCGCCGCCAGCGCATCGCGTAGAGGACTGCGCCCACGGTCGTCTCGCCGAGGAAGCCGAGCCACCCACCCGCCGATCCCCAGCCGGCGAGGCGCCCGAGGACGAACGCCGCGGTGGGCACGAAGGTCCAGACGACCGTCACGCCGATGATCGCCGGGACGCGCACGTCCTTCGCGCCCCGCAGCGCGCCGCGGAGCACGATGGCCGTCGCGTCGACCACCTGGAACGTCGCGGCGATCCAGAGGAGCGTGCGCGCCACGTGCGCCACGGCCGGATCGTCGGTGAAGAGGCGCACGATGGCGCCACCCGCGACGGCGAACACGACGCCGCACGCGGCCATGAACGACACGGCGACGGTGAGCGCGGCCCGGGTCGTGCGGTCGGCGCCCGCCAGCGACCGGCGGCCGAGCGACTGGCCGACGAGCACGCACGCCGCCTCGGCCACGGCGGCGCCGGGCAGGAAGGACGTGCGGATCGTGGCCATGGCGATCTGGTGCGCCGCGATCTGCTCGGCGCCGAGCGACCCGAGGACGGCCGTGAACGTCGAGAACGCGAGCATCTCGCTGCCGAACTGGAGCCCCGTCGGGAGGCCGAGCGTGGTCACCTCGCGGACCGCGCGGCGCAGGGGCAAGGCGGACTTCACGCGGGCCCACGCCCCTTCCGTGCCGATCTCGCGCACGAACAGCACCACGAGGATCGCCGCCTCGACCCACTCGCTCGCGGCCGTGGCGTAGCCTGCGCCCCGGACCCCGAGCGCGGGAAGGCCCAGGTGCCCGTAGATGAGCGACCACCCGAGGACGGCGTTGACGACGTTGCCCGTGAGGCCGACCACCATGGGCGTGCGCGTGTCGCCCCGCGCCTGGCGGTGCTGCACGAGCGCGGACGCGATCGCGCTCCCCGGCGCGCCGAGCGTGTACGCCGCGAGGAACGCCGTCGCGTAGGGCACGAGCGCCGCGTCGATGCCGATGACGCGAAAGAGCGGCGCCGCGTCGCGCGTCGCGAGGAGGAAGGCGGTCCCCGCCAGGGCGCCGAGCGCGATCCCCGCCTGGGCGTAGCGCGCCCCCTCGGCGGCGCGGCCCTCGCCGACGGCGTGCGCGACCGAGACCTTCACGCCGCGCAGAAGGCCGAAGACGATCATGAACCCCAGCCACGCGATGGTCATGGCCACGCCGACGCCGCCGAGCGCCTCCGCGCCCAGGCCGCCGACGAGCTTCGTGTCGACGAGACCCATCACGGTCTCGCCGGCCATCGCCGTCATGATCGGCCACGCGAGCGAGACGAGCTCGCGCATCGTGTCCGCGTGGAGCGAGCGTCGCCCTGCCGAGCCGCGCGACCATCCGCGCACAGCGTGGGCGACCCGCCGTTTCAACCTCTTCTTCCAAGCCATGTCGACCTCCGATGGGAGCCCCTCTGCCCGCTGCGAACTGCCGGGCGACTCGGGGCTCCCTCGGGGGGAGAAGCGTCGGACCGGCGGCTAGATGCCCTCGACCTGATTCCGCGTCGGCTTCGGACAGCCGATCGCCGCGCGGCCCGTGCCGCGCAGGGAATCGAGGAAGAGCATCGCCGCCATGACGGCAGACACGATGACGCGGAACGCGGCGCCCGTCAAACTCGACCGAGAGAGAGAGCGAGAGAGAGAAACAGGAAGGTCAGAAGATCAGAAGGGGGGTGGGGTGTGGGTGCGGGGGCGTCCGGGCTGCAAGGGCGTCGGGGAACGCCTCGAGGGGGACGAACACGGGGCAAACACGAACACGGGAACAACACGCCAGGGCCGACGCTCTCGCCCCCGCCCCCCGACGCCACCTCCAACCCCCCTTCTGATCTTCTGACCTTCCTGTTTCTCCCTCTCCCTCTCGCTCTCCAGGCCCTAAGCGAGGTGCTTCTCGAGGAACTCGAGCGTGCGCGCCCAGGCGAGCTTCGAGGCGTCGGCATCGAAGTGGCCCGGGTCGCCGTCCCGCATGAACGCGTGGCCGGCGTCGTACACGAAGAGCGTCATCGCGCCGCCCGCCCCGGTGACTGCGTTCTCGATCTTCAGGGCCTCTGCGGGCTTGGCCCAGTCGTCCTTCTTCGCGAAGTGCGCCTGGATCGGCGTCTTGATCTTCGCGAGCTCGTTCGTCGGCACCTGCGGGATGCCGTAGAAGGGCACGAGGCACGCGAGGTCGCTCACATAGCGGCCGGCCGCGAACGTCAGCGCGCCGCCCATGCAGAAGCCGAGGACGCCCACCTTGCCATTGCACCGCGGGTGGGCGCGCAGGTGCGCGGCGGCCTTGCCGATCTCGCCGACGGCGCTGTTCCACTCGAGCGCCCCCATGAGCTCCTTGGCCTGATCGTCGTTCGTCGCGACCGTGCCGTGGAAGAGATCGGGCGCGAGCGCGAGGTACCCCGCCTTCGCGACGCGATCCACCTTCTCCTTCATCTGCGCGTTGAGGCCGTGCCACTCCTGCACGACGACGAGAGCCCCCGCCTTGCCGCTGCCTTCGGGCTCCGCCATCTCGCCGCCGAGACCGCCGAACTGCACGTGCGTCGTCATCGTTCCCTCCGTTGTCGTGAACTGGCCGCGCGACTATACCGTCGGCATGGCCGTCAACCACCGCGCCCGCGCCGTTGTTCCCTTCGCCGTGGCGCTCCTCCTGGTCGCGGCCGGTGCGTGCAAGAAGAGCGAGGCGAGCGGTCCCCTGGCGGACGTGACCGCCGGCGAGCACGGGTTCACGCCGACGTCGCTCACCCTGCCTGCGGGCGGCGCGGGCTCGCACACGTCCGTCTCGTTCGTTCGCACGACCGACAAGACCTGCGCGACCGAGGTCGTCTTTCCCGACCTCCACATCGACCAGAAGCTGCCGCTCGACCAGGTCGTCTCCGTCGATCTGCCGACCGACAAGCCGCAGACGCTCTCCTTCCAGTGCGGGATGGGGATGTACAAGGGCGCCGTCGTCGTCCGGGCCAAGTGATCCCGGTCAGCGCGTCGCGACCCTGACGCTCTCCTCGAGGATCCCGAGCAGCTCGGCGAGGTCCCCGGGCTCGATGACGAGGGGCGGGCACACGTAGACCGTGCTCCCGAGCGGGCGCAGGTACGCCCCGCGCTTCTTCGCCTCCTCGTAGACGCGCCAGCCGATGCCCCCGAGGTAACCCTTCGCGTCGCTCGCGAGGTCGGCCGCGCCGATCATGCCGATGGTGCGCACCCGCTCGACGCCGGGGAGCGACCCGATGCGGTCGAACGCCTCCCGGATGACGGGCGCGCTCCGCGCCACCTTGCCGAGCACGTCCTCGTCCCGGTACACGGCGAGCACCTCGCGGGCGATGGCGGCCCCGAGCGCGTGCCCGCAGAACGTGTGCCCGTGGAGGAACGCGCGGTCGCGGCCGCCGCCGAACGCGTCGAAGACCTTCGCGTTCACCAGGACCGCCGCCATCGGCAGGAGCGCGGCGAACGCCTTCCCGATGCAGAGGATGTCGGGCGCTATGCCGGCGTGCTCGCAGGCCCACATCGGGCCGGTCCGTCCGTAGCCGGCGAAGACCTCGTCGGCGACGAGCCACACGTCGTGCGCGTCGCAGAGCGCGCGGAGCTCGCGCAGAAAGCGCGGATCGTAGACGCGCATGCCGGCCGCGCCCTGGACGACGGGCTCGACGAAGACGGCGGTGATCGTGTCCGCGCCCTCGGTGACGAGCGTCTTCATCGCGTCGAACGCGCGCTCGTGGGAGCGCTCCTCCGGCACCGGGGCGTGCACGCACTCGAAGGTGACGCCCGCGTAGAGACGCCGGAAGACCTCGACCCCGCCGAGGCTCGTCGCGCCCACCGTGTCGCCGTGGAACGCGCCGTCGAGGGCGACGAAGCGCGTCTTCTCCGGCTGGCCGAGCTGCCTCCGGGCCTGGACGCACATCTTCGCGGCGGCGTCGATCGCCGTCGAGCCGTCGTCGACGTAGAAGACGCGCTCGAGCGCCCCGTCTCCGGCGCCGTCCCGCCCCCGCGGGGCGATCGCCACGAGCTCCTCGGCGAGCGCCGCAGCCTGCTCGTGCGCGATCCCCGCGAGGGCGCAGTGCACGAGCGTCTCGGCCTGCCGCTTCATGGCGGCGACGAGCCGCGGGTGCCCGTGGCCGAGCCCCGCCACCCACCAGGAGCTGTTCCCGTCGAGGTAGCGGCGCCCGTCCACGTCGTGGAGGTGCACCCCCCTGGCGCGCGCGACCACGATCGGGTCCTCGGTCTGCCACGCATCCATCGGCGTGTACGGGTGCCAGACGTGGCGGCGGTCGGCCTCGACGATCTCGGCGCGGTTCATCGGGCGGAAGGGTAGGAAGGGGACCGGACGACGGGAAGAGGAGAGCGAGAGGGGGAAACAGGAAGGTCAGAAGATCAGAAGGGTAGGGGGGGTGGCGTCCGGTGGCGGTCGTGCCGCTCGCGACTCCAGGTGGGCTGGCTTGCGGCGCGCCAGCGAGCGCGAGCGGCCCCGACCCCCCCGGAGGCTCGTCCCATCCCCCTTCTGATCTCCTGATCTTCCTGTTTCTCCTCTCGGGGGCTTGACGCGTGATACATCGTGACTCATGTATCACGCCCATGGTGCGAGCCGTGGGCGAGAGCCCCAGGGGAGACGTGTGTCTCGTGACGGCGACGATCCGCCGGCCGTCGGCCTGCGCCGTCTGCGGCGCGTCGATGGAGCGCGGGGACAGGGCGACCGTCGGCGTCGTCGACGGGACCGTCGCCCGCTTCGTGACCTGCACCGGCTGCGCGCCGACGGCCGCGATGATGGCCCCGCTGCCCGCCGCCCTGGCCACCTCGGAGCTTGCGCGCGGCTCGCTCGCCGTGTGGATCGCGGTCGGGGCGCTCGGCCTCGGGGCGATGCTCGCATCCCGCACGGTGCGGCGCCTCCTCGTCACGGCGTGGGCGGGCGTACGCGTCGGAGCGCACGTCCTCTGGGCGCGTCTCTGCGGGAAGAAGGACCAGGGCCCCGCGATCCTTCGCCGCGCGTTCGAGGACCTCGGCCCGACGTACATCAAGCTCGGGCAGCTCGTCGCTTCCAGCCAGGGGCTCTTCCCGGAGCGCTACTCGTCGGAGTTCCGCAAGTGCCTCGATCGCGTGCGGCCCTTCGCGTACGCCGACGTCGAGCGCACGATCCGCGCCGAGCTGGGGCGCGACCCGGGCGACGTCTTCGCGTGGATCGACCCCCAGCCGCTGGCGAGCGCGTCGATCGCCCAGGTGCACGCCGCGCGCCTCCACGACGGGCAGGAGGTCGTCGTGAAGGTGCAGCGTCCGAAGATCGACGCCGTCGTCGAGGCCGACCTGCGCGTGCTCAAGCTCGGCGCCAAGGCGATGGCGCTCTCGCCGCGCGGCGAGCTCGCGAACCCCGTGGGCATCGTCGAGGACTTCGAGGCGAACATCCGCGAGGAGATCGACTTCCGCCGCGAGGCCGAGAACATGGGCGAGTTCAACGCCATCATGAAGGAGCACGGCGTCACCGACGTCGTCGCGCCCGCGGTCGTCGACGCGCTGACGACGAAGCGCGTGCTGGTGATGGAGCGCTTCTACGGGCACCGCGTCGACGACGTCGAGAAGCTGCGCGCCGCCAACGTCGACGGCGAGGCCAAGCTCCTCGTGGGGATGCGCGCCTGGTTCCGGTGCATGATCCTCCACGGCTTCTTCCACGGCGACGTGCACGCGGGCAACCTCATGGCCCTCACGGACGGGCGCATCGGCTTCCTCGACTTCGGCATCGTCGGGCGGTTCGGCAAGGAGCGCCGCGAGCAGGTGACCGACTACCTCATGGCGTTCGCCGCCGGCGACTTCAAGAAGCTCGCCGAGGTGATGTGCGCGATGGGCGCCATCGGCGCGAACGTCGACATGGACGCGCTGACGGCGGACCTCGCGAAGGCGTACGAGCCGCTCCTCGCGAGCGAGATGGCGGCCATCAAGTACGCGGACCTCATCCCCGCCATCATGCGCACGAGCGTCCGCCACGGCATGCGCCTGCCGCGTGACTTCGTGCTCGTCACGAAGCAGATGCTCTACTTCGACCGGTACGCGAAGCTCCTCGCCCCGAAGCTCAACGTCTTCCGGGATCCGCGCATCGTCGAGGCCCTGGCGATGGACGTCATGACGGCGAAGATGGGCGCTGTGTAGAGGGCCCTACGACGCGGCGGGGGCGCTCCGAGGGGGCTCGCTCGCGGGCTTCGCCGCCCGGCTGCGGGCCGGCGGGGGCTCGCTGGGCGACCCGTGGGGCAGGAAGACCGTCACGGTCGTGCCCTCGCCAGCGTGCGAGTCGATCACGAAGTGGCCCCCGTGGGCGTCGACGATGCGGTCGACGATGGCGAGCCCGAGGCCCGTGCCGCTCGGGCGCGTCGTGAAGAAGGGGTCGCGCGCCCGGGATCGGACCTGCGTATCCATGCCCTCGCCGGTGTCGATGATGTCGACCGCGAGGCCGTCGATGCCCTCCTCGGTCGCCGCGCGCACCCGGACGGTGAGCGCCCCCGAGGTGCCCATCGCCTGGACGGCGTTGTCGACGAGGTTGTCGAACACCTGGCGGAGCAGGTTCGCGTCGCCCCAGATGCGCCCCTCGTGGCACTCGACCTTGAGCTCGATGCGGATGCTGTCCCGGTCGGCGTTCGCGAGGCCCAGCGTCCGGTCGAGGAGATCCGCCAGCGAGAAGTGCTGCCGCTGCACGTTGACGGGCCGCGCGTAGCGGAGGAGATCGGTCACCAGGCGGTTCAGGCGGTTGGTCTCCTCGTCGAGGATGAGCAGGAGCGTGTCGTGGTCGGCGCGCGAGATGGCCTGCTTGCGGAGCCCCGCCACGGCGTTCGAGATGATCGCGAGCGGGTTTCGCACCTCGTGCGCGATGACGGCCGCGAGCTCGCCGACGACCGCGAGCTGCTCCTTCTTGACGAGCTCCTCCTGCGCGGTTCGCAGCTCCTCGTACGAGCGGCGGAGCTCCCGGGTCCGCGTGCGGAGCTCCTTCGTGCGGCGCTCGAGCTCCCCGACGACGCCCGCGTAGCGCGCGCTCGGCGTCGTCGCGATGCCAACGACGAACGCGAGGAAGCCGGCGTCGGCGAGCGCGCCCGTCGTGAAGGCGCCGCACGCCACGCCGAGGTCGTTGATCGTCGTCGCGAGCAGCACCGTCGTCCCCACGACGACGGCGAGCGCCTCGCGCCGGCCGCCGAGGTACGCCCGCGCGACGAGGAAGAGCACCGTGGCCGCGGCGACGACGGACGCGCCGCTCGCGACGATCCCCGGCGAGGCGAGCGCCCCTCCCCGGTGGAGCGGTCCCGGGAGCTGGAAGGCGCCGCGCGCTGCGAGGACGGCGAGCACGAGGGCGGCCCCGTAGGGCAGGGCGAGCGCCGCCCACCGCGGCCGCGCGCCCTGGTAGGCGAGCGCGAAGTGGACGGCCATCGGCAGGAGCGCGAGGAGCCCGAGCCACTCGACGCGGTCGGCGGCGAGCGCGGACGCGGGATCGGCCGTGTGCCCGGCGAGGAGGTTCCCCACTGCGTGCTCGGCGGCCGCCACGCAGAGGAGCGCGGCCACCCCGAACTCGCGCTCCGACGGCCGCCGGGCGAACCCGAACGCGAAGAGGAGCCCCGCCAGGAGCTCGGCCGCGGCGGTCGCCGCGAGCGCGATCGCGAGAAGGTCCACCGGGGGAGCTTAAGGGCTGGCGGGCTGATCCTCCAGTCAGGTCGTGTGGATCACACGACACGACCTCCCGAAGGTCGGTCAGTGCGTGATGGTGATGGTGCGCGAGGCGGAGCTCCAGGGGCCCGGCAGGTCCTTGCCGTCCTTGTCCTCGAGGTCGAGCTTCACGGTGAACTGGCCGTCCTGCAGGTTGTCGAGGAAGAAGGGCGGCCCGAACGAGACGGCGTCCGCCGTCTTCTCGCCCTCGATGCCCGGCCCCGTGACGCTGACGTGCACGTGGTCGCCGCCCTGCGCCAGCTTGTCGTTGGCGAGCTGGAAGTCGACGATGACGTGGTTGGCCATGTCGCCTTTGTACTCGCCCTTGGGGCGGCTGTAGACGAGGAGGGGCTTGGCGACGTTCACCGTGCGCTCGCCCCTCTTGCCGACCCAGAACTCCGTGATCGCCAGGGCGCCGGGCGTCTTCACGCTCTCGTGGTTGGCGCGGCTCGGGAAGGCGACGAGGACGTGCTGCCCCTCGGAGAGCGCGTCGCCGCCGGGGAGGTCCGACAGCTTCACGGGCGCCTTGGGATCGTAGATGGGCTTGTAGGGCTTGTCGTCGAGGATGAGGTGCACGTGCGAGCTCCCTGTCGCCGTCTGCCAGTTCTTCACGTCGAGCTTCACGACGAAGTCGCCCGCCTTGGCGGTGGGGATGATCTGGTCCCTGGCGGGCGCGAGGATCCTCACGGTGGGGAGCGGCGCCGTGGGGTCGGGGCTCGCCGAGCCCTGGACGAGCTGCACGGGCGGGGGCGGCGGTGCCGGCGGCGCGGAGCTCGCGGCCGGGGGCGCGCTCGAGGGCGCCTCGCTCGCGACGGGCGGCATCGGCGGGGGAGGGGGCGGCGGCGGGGGAAGGTTCTCGTTGCCTCCGCCGCACGCGAACACGAAGACGGCGGGGAGGACGGCCAGCGAGAGGAGGGCTAGGTTGCGTGCCTTCATGAGGGCCGCGAGCATCCTCCGGTCGCGCCCCTGACGCAACCAACCTCGACCAGACCAGATGCCCCATCGCCAGCGTTACCTCTTCGTGTGCATCAACCGGCGTCCGGACGGCGACCCCAAGGGCTCGTGCGCCGCGAAGGGCTCGGAGGCGATCGTCCCCGCGCTCAAGGCGGCGCTCACCAGGCGCGGGATCGCGAAGCTCGAGGCCCGGGCGTGCTCGTCGAGCTGCCTCGACCTCTGCGAGACCGGCATCAGCGTCGTGCAGGAGCCGGATCACGTCGCCTACGGGGCGGTGACCCTCGCCGACGTCGAAGAGATCGCCGACGCCGTGCAGCGGGGAGAGATCGTCGAGCGCCTCGTCGTCCAGGGCCTCGAGGAGTACAAGAAGAGGAAGGCCGGGTAAGGCGGCGCGCGCCCCGCGGCGCGGAGGGACGGAGGTCGGACGGCGATGTTCCCGGGGTTCTCGTTCAAGGAGACGATGAGCGGCACGTACTGGCGGCTCGACGCGCCGACCGACGAGCGGGCGCTCTCGTTCACCATCGTCGCGCGCGCCGCGAACATCCGCCGTTTCGCGAAGGACCGGACGTGGAGCATCCACGGCACCGTCGACGCCGAGGGTCTCGCCACGCGGCGCGAGCTCGACGGGACGCTGGGCTTTCGCCTCCTCGACCAGCGCCGGCTCCCTTACCGCTTCACGTTCACGGGCGACGACGGCAAGAGCTACGAGCTCTCGGGCCAGAAGGAGTGGAGCGGCCTGGCGCCGGTCGAGTCGATGACGCTCCTCCCCGCCAGCCTCTACGACGACGGCGGCGAGGAGATCGCGCGCGCCACCCTGCGCTTCGACGTCCGGAGCGACCTGGGTCGCTGGATGAAGAGCTTCCGCCTGCACCTCTTCGCGTAGTCGCGGCGTAGGCGCGCGTCGCCCCCCCGAGAGCGGAGAGGGAGGAACAGGAAGATCAGAAGATCAGAAGGGGGGTGGGCATGGCCTCGGGGGGCGGGCAGGCCGCGCGCGACCTCAGGTGCGCCTGAAAGGACCTTTCAGGCGGGCCAGCAACCCGCGCAGCCCGACCCCTCCCCGGACGCGAATCCCAAACCCCCTTCTGATCTTCTGATCTTCCTGTTTCTCCCTCTCCCTCTCCCCTCTTCTCCCCGGCGAGTGTCATCGGGACGGGCGACATTGACACGTTGTCGGTCGCCTGACATGTTGTCCTCGTGGTGACAAAAGCGCCTGTGTTCCCGGCCACACCGTCCCCTCCGGGAGCGGCCGTCCTCGCTCCCCCTGCGGCGCCTCTGCCGCCGGCCACCGCCGCTCCTCCCGCGGCGGAGGTGCCCCCCCGGGCCCCGCAGCCGGAGGGCCCCGCGCCGGATCCGTCGCCCGATGCGATCACCGTGCTCGTGGTCGACGACGAGCGCTCGAACGTCGAGTCGCTCGAGAAGATCTTCCTCCGGGAGGGGATGCGCGTGCTCGCGGCTTCGGACGCCAAGAAGGCGCTGGAGACCGTCCGGACGCACCGGGTGCACGTCGTCCTGACGGACCTGATGATGCCCGGGACGACGGGGCTCGAGCTCTTGCGGGCGATCAAGCAGGTCGCGCCGGACGTCGAGGTCGTGCTCATGACGGCCTACGGCTCGGTCGAGGCGGCGGTCAGCGCCATGCGAGACGGGGCGTACGACTTCGTGGAGAAGCCGCTGAAGCGCGTGTCGATCGTCAAGAGCGTGCGCAAGGCCGCCGAGCGGCAGAAGCTCGTCGCCGAGAACAAGTCGCTGAAGGACGAGATCAAGCGGCTCGCGCACCGCGAGCTCGTCGGGAGCTCGCCGGCGCTGCGAAGGGTCATCGACGTGGCGACGCAGGCAGCCCCGAGCCAGGCGACGGTGCTCGTCCTCGGCGAGAGCGGGACGGGAAAGGAGCTCCTCGCGCGGTACATCCACGAGCGGTCGGCGCGCGCGAAGGGGCCGTTCGTCGCCGTCAACTGCGCGGCCATCCCCGAGACGATCCTCGAGAGTGAGCTCTTCGGGCACGAGAAGGGCGCCTTCACGGGCGCGACGGGCCGCAAGGACGGGCGCTTCGCCAAGGCCACGGGGGGCACGCTCTTCCTCGACGAGATCGGCGAGCTCTCTCCGAGCGTGCAGGTGAAGCTCCTGCGCGTGCTGCAGGAGGGCGAGTACGAGCCGCTCGGCGGCAACACGACGAAGGCGGACGTGCGGATCGTGGCCGCCACGAACCGGGACCTCGTCGCCGAGGTCGGGGCGGGGCGTTTCCGCGAGGACCTCTACTACCGGCTCAACGTCATCGCGATCACCGCCCCGCCGCTCCGCGTTCGCCGCGAGGACGTGACGCTGCTGGTCGACCACTTCCTCGGCCTCTACTGCGCGAAGAACGGCCGCCCGCGCCTGCACCCGACGCGGGGCGCGCTCGACCGCATGATGGACTACGGGTGGCCGGGCAACGTGCGCGAGCTCGAGAACGTCATCGAGCGGGCGGTCGTCCTCTCGCGCGACGACAGCCTCGGCGAGGGGGACCTGCCCGACCACATCGCGGCGGCGGCGCCGAGCGCGTCGACGGAGCTCACCTTCGAGATCGGCACGACGCTCGACGAGCTCGAGCTTCGCGTCATCCGGGAGACCCTCCGGCACACGAAGGGCGACAAGTCCGTGGCCGCGCAGCTGCTCGGGATCTCGACGCGCACCATCTACCGCAAGCTCGACGGGGTGACGGAGTAGTATTGACACTTTGTCGCTACGGGCTGGTCGGACGCCCGGCCCCCGGCCAAGCTGGCGAACCGCCGCTCCCTGCTTGAGGGAAACATCCAGCGGTTTCGCGCGTTTTCCTCGTGGCACGTCACTCGCACACTCCTCCTGGGGCACCAGCCACCGATGGCCATCGACAAGCTGCTCAAGCGCCATTTCTGGGCGGTCATCCTGCTGCTCGTGTCCATCGCGGCGTTCTTCGACTCGCAGGGCATCATGCAGGTCGTCGGGGCCAGCCTGGGCGCCGACGACAAGCAGCTCTCGGCGCCCCCGCTGTCTGCGCGGCTCCCGCCGGCAGCCACGGCGGCCAGCCCGCACGCGACCGACGCGACGCCCATCCTCGCGCGCAACCCGTTCGACTCCGTCACGGGTCCGCTCAACGCGGCCGCTGCCGCCGACTCGGCGTTGGCCCTCGCGTCCGAGGCGCCGGCCGACCTCACCGATCCGTTCCACGCGCCCGACTGCGATGGCATGCGGGTCCTCATCATCGCGGCGTCGGCCGATCCCGACTGGTCGTTCGCCGCGATCGAGCCGGTCGCGGAGAAGGGCAAGAGCTACCTGCGTCGCCGAGGGGGACTGGTCGGCGGCAAGACCGTGAAGTTCATCGGCTGGGATCGGGTGTGGATGACCACGGGCGCGCAGCTCTGCCAGACGCAGATGTTCAAGCCGCCCCCCGCGGGGAGCGCGCCCGTAGCGGCGCCCCCACCCGCGCCGATGCCGAGCGGCGGCGCCACGCCCATCGGGGACGACATCAAGAAGGGCATCCAGCGCGTCGGTCCCAACGAGTTCAACGTCGATCGCGGCGTCGTCGACAAGATCCTCGAGAACCAGGCGGAGCTGATGCGCCAGGCGCGCATCGTCCCCGAGCAGGAGAACGGCAAGGTCGTCGGCATCCGCCTGTTCGGCGTGCGGCAGGACACCCTCCTCGGGACGCTCGGGATGGAGAACGGGGACCGCCTCGAGAAGATCAACGGCTTCGACATGACCAGCCCCGAGAAGGCGCTCGAAGCCTACGCGCGGCTGCGGACCGCAGACCACCTGACCATCTCCCTGAACCGCAAGGGTCAGGAACAGAACATCGACTACAACATCAAGTGAAGACGCCATGTCCGAACCGAAGCCGATCGACAATCGAACCCTCGTGAGGCGCACGCTCGTCGCGGTCGGCGCGATGGTCGGCGCGTGCGTCGTCTTCGTCGGCGCAATCACGCTCGTCGTGTCGGCCGTGGTCGGTCACGCCGTCGCGCCGCACGGCGAGGAAGAGCAGGGGGCGACGGGCGTCGTTCCGGCGTCGAACGTCCACGGCGCGAACGCCGGTGCGAAACCCACCCCTCCGTCCCCCGGCTCGAAGTAGAGAGCTGCCCCGAGCCCTGCGATGAGAGCCTCCCTCCTTACGAGCATGGTCGTATGCAACGTGGCGCTCGTCCTCGCCGCGGCGAGCGCGGACGCGCAGCCTCGCATACGGCCCGGCATCCCGAACCGTCCGCCCCCGCCGTCCGCGCCGGCCAACCCCGGCGGTGCTCCCGCCAGCCCGGGCGCCGCCCCCGGGGACGCCCCGGGGCCGGGAGGGGCCGCCGCGCCCGGGGCCGCGGGTGCGCCCGGCGCGCCGCCCGTCCTGGGCCCCAACGGCAAGGCGGTCGGTGACACGAACGGCCTCACGCAGTTCGAGCCGGGCGTCGAGTACTCGCCGCGAAACGGGGGCGACCGCGTGTCCTTCTCGCTCGAGGACGCGGATCTGCCGGAGCTCGTGCGGGTCATCGGCGAGATGACCGGCAAGCGGTTCATCTTCGGCGGCAAGGTCCACAACATCAAGGCGACGATCTTCTCGCCGCAGAAGGTGACCGTCGCCGAGGCCTACCAGGCCTTCCTCTCCATCCTCGAGGCGAACGGCCTCACGGTCATCCCGCACGGGCGCTTCTACAAGATCGTGGACTCGCCCGACGCGAAGACCGACGCCCCCGTCTACGTCGCGGGCCAGGGGGGCCCGGCCGAGGACCGGTACATCACGCGGATGCACCGCCTCCGCAACGTGAACGCGGAGGAGGTGGCGAACGTCCTCGGCCACTTCAAGTCGAAGGACGGCGACATCGTCGTCTACGGCCCGGGCAACCTCCTCATCGTCACGGACACGGGCAGCAACATCCAGCGCATGATGCGCATCCTCGAGGACGTCGACATCGCGGGGGTCGGCGATCAGATCTGGATCGAGCCGATTCACTACGGGATGGCGTCCGACATCGCGCAGCGCCTCGACGAGGTGTTCGACATCAAGGGCGGGTCGAGCGGCGGCGCAAAGGGTGGCGAGAAGGGTGCGGCCCCGGCGGCGTCGACGGGCAGCGACGTGCACGTCACCAAGATCCTGGCCGACGACCGGAGCAACTCCCTCATCATCATCTCGACCGAGCGCGCGTACATGCGCATCCTCGAGTTCATCAAGCGCCTCGACGTCCCGACGAAGGTCGGCGAGGGCGACATCCACGTCGTCATGCTCCAGCACGCGGACGCCGTGGAGCTCGGCAAGACGCTGAACGAGATCGTCACGGGCGCCGTGTCCACGTCCGCCGGCCCGGGGGCGAGGGGGGGAACCCCCGGGAACGCTCCGCTCGAGGTGTTCGAGTCGCGGGTCAAGGTCAGCGCCGACAAGGCCACGAACTCGATCGTGGTCACGTCGAGCCTCCGCGACTTCGCCAACCTGCGCACCGTCATCGACCAGCTCGACCAGCCCCGCCGGCAGGTGTTCATCGAGGCGGTCATCATGGACCTCACGATCGACCGCCAGAACCAGCTCGGCATGGCCTTCAACGGCGGTGCCGCGCCGAACACGACGGTCGGCTCGACGCAGGGCCAGACCCTCCTCTACGGCGGTCTGAACCCGTTCCGCTCGATCCTCCTGCCGAGCCCCACCGACCAGACGCTCAACGCCTTCGCCCTCGGCGTCCGCGGCCCGGGTCTGCCGGGCAGCGAGAACCTCCTCGGCACGGGCTTCTCCATCCCGGCGTTCGGCATCCTGATCAACGCCCTCGCGAGCACCAACGACGCCGACATTCTCTCGACACCGCACATCCTGGCGACGGACAACATCCCCGCGGAGATCAACGTCGGGCAGAACATCCCCCTCCAGACGAACTTCGGCGGCATCGGCGGTATTCCGGGCCTCAGCGGCGCCTCGGGCTCCGCGGCAGGCGGGCTCGGAGCGCTCGGAGCGCTGGGCGGTTTCGGCGGCGGCGCCGCGCCCCGCCAGGACATCGGAACGAAGGTGAAGATCATCCCGCACCTCAACGACTCGGACGAGGTGCGCCTCGAGGTGAGCGAGGAGATCAGCGACGTCACCGGGCAGCAGCCGATCGGGTCGCTCGGCGTCGTGCCGTTCGCGAAGCGGACGGCAAACACGCAGCTGGTCGTGAAGGACGGGCAGACGGCCGTCATCGGGGGCCTCATGCGGAGCCGCGTCGCGCGGACCGACACGAAGATCCCCTTGCTCGGTGACATCCCCGTGCTCGGCGCCCTCTTCCGATCTCGAAGCAGCGAGATCGCGAAGTCGAACCTCATCCTCGTTCTCACGCCGTACATCATTCGCGAGCAGGAGGACCTGCGCACGATCTTCGAGCGCAAGATGCAGGAGCGGCAGGAGTTCCTCGACCACTACTTCGTGTTCGCCGAGCAGAACGACTACGAGGCGCCCAAGGAGTACTCCCGCATGAACGGGCTGCTCGAGAACATCCGTCAGGCCTACATGGAGGTCGACGAGCAGCGCCGCCTCGAGGACCTTCAGCGTCCTCGCGAGCTCAAGACGCACGAGCCCGGGCAGCCGCTCGAGCTTCCCGGCCCGATCAACGCGTCGGGCCCGACGACCGCCGCCGCACCGGGCGCACCGCCGGAGCCGCGCGGCCGCGCGCCGGGCAA
Organism: Polyangiaceae bacterium; assembly: GCA_036490515.1. Taxonomy (GTDB): domain Bacteria; phylum Myxococcota_A; class Polyangia; order Polyangiales; family Polyangiaceae; genus Palsa-1150. Next base: position 659,891 of record DASXDU010000011.1, on the reverse strand, counting down.
CCTCAACGTCAGTCCGCCACCTCGCAGCGTCGAGAAGAAGGAGTGACGGGATGGCGGCGGAGCAGCGCTTTCTCGGCGAGGTCCTGTCGCGGCGCGGCGTCGTTCCGCCGGACAAGCTCGACGCGCTCTTCGCCGTCCAGCGAGAGCGAGGGGCCGACCTGCTCGATCTGGTGATCAACACGGGCGTCGCCGACGAGATGGCGGTCGCCCGCGCGCTCGCCGACGAGGCCCAGCTGCCCCTCGTCGAACGCATCGACCCGGGCGACATCCCGACGGCGCTCGCGACACGCCTTCCCATCGCGTTCGCGAAGTCCCACAAGGTCATCGTCGTCCGCGAGGACGATCTCACGGTCCACGCCGTCTGCGGCGACCCGTTCGACACCCAGGCTCTCGACGATCTGCGCATGCTCTTCGACAAGCCCGTCGAGGCGAGCGTCGGCGGGTGGGATCGCATCGAGGACGCGATCAACCGCGTGTACGAGAAGCAGGCCGGCGCGGAGCAGCTGCAGAGCGACGACGAGAACCCCGAGGACGACGTCGGCGCGAGCGACATCCTCGACTCCGACGAGGAGGCGCCGGTCATCCGGTGGGTCAACTCGCTCTTCCTCCAGGCGATGAAGGAGCGCGCGAGCGACATCCACATCGAGCCGGAGGAGAAGGAGGTCCTCGTCCGCTACCGCATCGACGGGGAGCTCTACATCGCGCGGCGGGCGCCGCGCCCCTTCATGAACAGCATCGTCAGCCGCATCAAGATCGAGAGCGCGCTGAACATCGCCGAGAAGCGCCTCCCGCAGGACGGCCGCATCACGAAGAAGATCGCCGGCAAGAGCTTCGACATCCGCGTCAGCACCATCCCCACGAGCCGCGGGTACGAGCGCATCGTCATGCGTCTCCTCAACAAGTCGAGCGTCCTGCTCGACTTGCCGGACCTCGGCTTCAGCCCGCGCGAGTATGCGCTCATGGACGGCCTCATTCGCCGCCCCGACGGCATCATCCTCGTCACCGGTCCGACCGGCAGCGGCAAGACGACGACGCTCTACGCGTGCATCAACCGCATCAACCAGCCGAACCTCAACATCCTGACGGCCGAGGACCCGGTCGAGTACGAGATCCAGGGCATCCACCAGGTGCACGTGCAGCCCAAGATCGGGCTCACGTTCGCGAGCGCGCTCCGCGCCTTCCTCCGCCAGGATCCGGACATCGTCATGGTCGGCGAGATCCGCGACCACGACACGCTCGAGATCGCGATCAACGCCTCGCTCACGGGCCACCTCGTGCTCTCGACGATCCACACGAACGACGCGGCCGGCGCCATCACGCGCACGATCGACATGGGCGCCGAGCCGTTCCTGCTGCGCTCCAGCGTCATCGGCATCCTGGCGCAGCGCCTCGTGCGCGTCCTCTGTACGAACTGCAAGTACGCGTACCCGGCCGAGGACTTCGAGCTCGAGGAGCTGGGGCTAACGGCCGAGCGACTCCGGTGGCGCGCGGCGCGCCGGGAGAACCCCGCGTCGCGCTACTTCCCGCGCACCGTGGGGGAGGGCGACCTCTTCGAGTCGTTCGACCCGACCAAGCGGCCGCTCTTCCACAAGGCCAAGGGCTGCAACCAGTGCACGAACACCGGCTTCTCGGGCCGGCGCGGCATCTACGAGCTTCTCCTCGTGGACGACGCCGTGGGCCCGCTCATCCTGCGCAAGGCCGACGCGCAGGCCCTCAAGCGCACGGCCCAGGAGATGGGGATGGACACTCTGCGCGACGACGGCGCACGCAAGGTGCTCGCCGGAATGACCACGGTCGAAGAGGTCCTCGCCGCGACGCAGGAGGACATCGAGGTCGACGCGGCGGGCGCAGCTGCCGCGCCGCAGAGCCAGGCGCTGCGCGCCGGGGCGGAGTAGCCGATGGCGGTCTTCGAGTACCGCGGGCTCCTCTCCGCAAGCGGCAAGCAGGTGCACGGCGTCCGCGACGCGGACAACGCCAAGTCTCTGCGCGCGGCGCTCAAGCGCGAGGGCATCCTCCTCACGAACGCACAGGAGGAGCAGAAGGCGCGCGCCGGGGCCCGCAAGGGGGGCGGCGGGAGCTTCTCGCTCTTCAACCGCGTCGGCGTGGCCGACGTCGCGATGATGACGCGGCAGCTGGCGACGCTGGTGACGGCCGGCATCCCGCTGGTCGAGGCCGTCGGTGCGCTCACCGAGCAGGTCGAGAAGCTCGAGCTCAAGCGCGTCCTGACCCAGGTCGTCGACCGGCTCAACGAGGGCAGCTCGCTCGCCAAGGCGATCGAGGCGCATCCCAACGTCTTCGCCAACCTCTACGTCAGCATGGTCGCCGCGGGCGAGGCGTCCGGCACCCTCGAGGCCGTGCTCGAGCGTCTCGCGGACTTCATGGAGTCGCAGTCGAAGCTGCGCGGCAAGGTGGGCGCCGCCCTGGCGTATCCCGCGCTGATGGTCTTCATCGGCACCGCCCTCATCACCGTGATGATGGTCGTCGTCGTGCCGAAGGTGACGGCGATCTTCGAGAGCCTCGACCGGGCGCTCCCCTGGTACACGGAGCTCCTCATCAGCGTCTCGCACTTCATCGCGTCGAACCAGCTCCTCGGGTTCGTAATCTCGATGTTCACCTTCACGTTCACGCGCTCCGCGCTGCGCGACTACAAGGAGAGCGAGCGCGGCAAGCATTTCCTGCTCGTGATCATCTCGCTCGTCACGGGCGCGCTCCTCGTCATGTGCGCCTTCGCCGTCGAGTCGGTCGGCATGTACCTGCTCGGCGCGGCGGTCGGCGTCGCCGCCGGCCTGGGCATCGCGTGGCTCATCGCCTGGGTCGCCACGCCCGCCGGCCGCGCATCGAAGGACGGGTTCTTCCTGAAGATCCCCGTCCTCGGCACGCTCATCCGGATGCTCGCCGTCTCGCGCTTCGCGCGCACGCTGGCGACGCTCCTCCGCAGCGGCGTCCCGCTGCTCAAGGCGATGGACATCGTCAAGAACGTCCTCGACAACGGCAAGCTCGAGAAGGTCATCGAGACCGCGGCGGGGAGCATCCGCGAGGGCGAGTCCATCGCGGGCCCGCTCAAGCGGAGCGGGGACTTCCCTCCCATCGTCACGCACATGATCGCCGTGGGTGAGCGGAGCGGCCAGCTCGAGCAGATGCTCGAGAACGTCGCACGCGCCTACGACTCGCAGGTCGAGACGCGCGTCCAGGCGCTCACCAGCCTGCTCGAACCGCTGATGATCGTCTTCATGGGCGGCGGGGTCGGGTTCATCGCGTTCGCGATCCTGATGCCCCTCATCCAGATGAACGACATGGTCCAGCAGTAGGCGAGGGAGATCGTGGCAACCAAGCGCGCGGAGCCGAGAGTCTTCTTCCCCTGGGAGAGGCGACGCGGGCTGCGCTCGCTCTTCGGCCGAGGCAGGGTCCGCCAGGTACTGGCCGTGGCGGCCGGGGTCACCGTCTTCGTCCTCCTCTTGCGCCGCGAACGGCGCGAGGCGGACGTCCGCGCGACCCGCGCGGAGATCGGCAACCTGACGAACGCCATGGCGGCCTGGAGGGCCGACCACGACCGTACGTGCCCGGCCTCGATGGCCGACCTCGTCTCGGGAGGCTATCTCCACGAGGCGCCCCGCGACGCGTGGGGGCGGCCGCTGCGGGTCGCGTGCCCGGGGCGGCGAGACCGTCTCGGGTTCGACGTGACGAGCGACGGCCCCGACGGCTTACCGGGGGGGCTGGACCGCGTGGAGTGATGTGAAGGAAGGACCAAGACGGGAGCCTCGTTGAAGGAGCTAGAGATGCGACTCGGACAATCCAAGATCACGCGCGCCGCGGCGCGCGGCCTCACCCTGGTGGAGCTCGTGATCGTCATCACGATCATCGGCGTCCTCACAGCGGCGATCTCCGTCGGCGTCATGCGGGCGAAGAAGACCGCCGACATCGGAACCGCCAAGACGGCGTGCAGCTCGATCAAGAGCGCCGTCATCCTCTGGAAGAACGCCCACCCCGACCAGGACTGCCCCACCGTGGAGGCCCTCAAGCACGAGAAGTTCCTCGACACCGGGTTCCTGGCGAAGGACGCGTGGGGGAACCCCTACACGATCTCGTGCGACACCGACGACATCGTGTGCACGACCGCCGGGCCCGATCGCAAGGAAGGCACCGAGGACGACATCATCGTTCCGCCGCCCGACCCGGCGGGGAAGTAAGGGCAGGGCCTCGTGCGCTCCGGGCGTCCATCCATTCGCGAGCTCGCGCGGGCCCACGCCCGTGCTCGCGGGATGACGCTCATCGAGATCATGGTCGTGCTGGTGATCCTCGTGGTGGTCGCGGGGGTCGCCGTCGCGGGGTCCATGCAGCTCCCCTCGGCGCGCCTCCGCCGCTCGGCGACGATGATCGCGAGCGCGGTGAAGGTCGGGTACACGCGCGCGACCGCCACGTCGCGGGACCTCCGCCTCGTGATGGACATCGACGGCAGCCGGATCTGGCTCGAGGAGAGCGACGCGCCGATGCTGGCGAAGTCGAAGGACACGAACCCGACGGGCGGCGCCGACCCGGTCACCCAGCTCGAGCAGACCGTGCAGGCCGAGGGGGCGACGATCATGAAGGGCCCGCCCGTCCCCAAGCCGCGCTTCCACCCCATCGAGGCGTACGGCTTCGGCGACGTCGACACCGGAAAGGGGGGCAAGCCGCTGCAGCGCGGGATCAAGTTCCGTTCTGTGCAGACCCCGCACGACGACGCCGCGCGCACGAAGGGCCGCGCGTACCTCTACTTCTGGCCGGGGGGACGCACCGAGAACGCGTCGATCCAGGTTCGCATCGGCGACTCCGGGGAGGAATCGGAGATCCTCACGTTGCTCGTGTCGCCGCTCACGGGCAAGGTCACGATCAAGAGCGGCCCCGCCGAGCTCGTCGTGCCGATGGACGACACCCAGGCGTCGGACCGGAAGGAGACGTTCTAGGCCATGCGGCGCCTCCGCGGCTTCTCCCTGCTCGAGGTCCTCATGGCGGTGGCGCTGTTCGGCGCCGTCGTCACGACGATCCTCTCGGCGGAGGCGGGCCTCGTCGAGGGCAACCGCGAAGCGGCGAACATGAGCCAGGCCATCGAGATCGGCCGCTGCCGCATGAGCGAGATCGAGGAGAAAGAGCTCAAGCTCGGGTTCCCCGAGATCGAGGAGAAGGACACCAGCAAGAACTGCTGCGACAGCAAGGAGGTCCCCGGCTTCTCGTGCGACTGGCGCGTCGAGCGCGTCCTCCTGCCGCAGCCGGCGGCGCTCGGCGGGGAGGGCGGAATGAACATGTCGGTGCTGGGCGGCGGCCTCGGCCTCGACGCCGGCGCCATCGGCTCGGTCGGCTCGTCGATGCCGGGCATGCTCCAGGGGCCCCTCGGCGGGATGATGGTGAACCCCATGGGCGGGGCGGAGCTCAACCTCGACGCGGGCCTCCAGAACATCGGGCAGAGCCTGCAGTCGTCCTTCGGCGGCGCCGGCGTCTCGGGGCTGCTCACGCTCGTCTTCAGCCTCGTGTACCCGTCGCTCAAGCCGCTGCTCGAGTCGGGCATCCGGCGCGTCACGGTCGTCATCAACTGGAAGGAGGGCGCCAACGCCCGCGACTTCACGCTGACGCAGTACCTCACCAACCCGTCGGCGGCGGCCCTCATCAACAGCCTCGCGGAGGCCGGCACGGCCGACGGCGGGGCGATCGCGAACCAGGGTGGCGCCGGCAGGACGACCGGCGGCGCCGGGGGTCCGGCGAGTCCCCTCATGCCCCTTCCCCTGGGTCACTGATGCGCCGCGCCTCCGCCTCCCTCGCCGGCGCTCGCGGCATGACCATGATCGAGGTCATGGTCGCCGTCGCCGTGCTCGCGATGGTGGCGGTCCTCATCCACGGCGTCATGGACTCGCTCTCGCGGGGCCGCAAGGGCGAGGGGATGCGCGCGGAGCGCGCCCACGAGGGCCGCGAGGCCATGCAGCGCATGGTGCGCGACCTCTCGGGCGCGTTCATCTCGATGCACGTTCCGGTCATCCCCGCCCTCCAGACCGAGCGCACGGGGTTCGTCGCCCGGAGCTCGAGCCCGTACGATCGCCTCGACTTCACCGCCTTCGCGCACCTTCGCACGGAGCGCGACACCCACGAGTCGGATCAGGCCGAGGTCGGGTACTTCGTCGTCGCCGATCCGGACGCCCCGGAGAAGATGGACCTCGTCCGCCGCGAGCAGACGCCGATCGACTACGAGCCCCTCAAGGGCGGCGTGGTCAACGTCGTGGCCGAGGACGTGGAGAAGTTCGACGTCCGCTTCCTCGACCCGATGACCTCGATGTGGGTCGACACGTGGGACTCGATGCAGGTGACCGGGCAGCCGAACCGCCTCCCCCTCGAGGTCGAGATCACGCTCGTCCTCAAGGGCGTCGGCGAGAACACGCCGCCGTACAGCTACACGACGAAGGTCTTCATTCCGATCCAGAGCCCTCTCACCTTCGGGATCATCCAGTGAGCGCGCGCCCCGGTCAGGACGGACGGAGCCGGGCGGCGCGTCGCGCGAAGCGCAGGCGCCGCGAGCGCGGGGTCGCGCTCATCATGGTGCTCGGCGCGATCGCGATCATGGTGGTCATGCTCGCCGAGTTCCAGGACGAGGCGGGCGCGGAGTTCGCGGCCGCGACCGCCGCGCGCGACAGCGTGCAAGCGGAGTACTTCGCCCGGAGCGCGATCAACCTCTCGCGCCTCCTCATCGCAGCCGAGCCCACGATGCGCGCGGGGATCGCGCCGCTCTTCATGCTGATGCAGCGCACCCCGCCCCAGCTGCCCATCTGGGCGTACTCCGACCGCATCCTGGGCGCGTTCAACGACAAGGACGGCTCCAAGGACTTCTCGAACCTCTCCGGGCTCGACATCAACACGGGCAAGAACCTCGGTCTGAAGGGCGGCCACTTCGAGGTCCAGATCGTCGACGAGGACTCGAAGATCAACGTGAACACGGGCGCCTCGAACGAGATCGCGCACATCCGGCTCGCGAAGGAGCTCATGAGCCAGATGTTCCCGATCCAGTACGACCCGCTCTTCCAGCAGCGGGACGCGACGGGCAACACCAACGATCGGCTCTCGACGTGCTCGGCCATCATCGACTGGGCGGACCCGGACGAGCAGCTCTTCTCGTGCGACCTGACCAACGCCCCGTCCTCGAACGCCGTCGAGGACGCGTACTACCAGCTGCTGCCCAAGCCGTATCGCCGCAAGAACGCGCCCTACGACTCGCTCGAGGAGCTGCACATGGTGCGCGGCGTGTCGGACGACTTCTGGCAGACCTTCGTCGACCCCGACCCCACGAACCCGAGGAAGCGCATCCTCACCGTCTGGGGCCAGGGCACCGTCAACGTGAACTCCGCAAACGGGCTCACGCTCTTCGCGGTCACGTGCGCCGGCGCGCCCACCGCGGAGCTGTGCACCGACCCGCTCCAGATGCCGCTCTTTCTCACCGGCGTCATGATGGCCCAGGGCATCACGATGGGCGCACCGCTCTTCGGGTCGCCGAAGGACTTCGTCCAGACCGTCGAGGGGCAGGGCATGCTCGGGCCGATGCTCACGATCATGGGCGTCAAGCCGGTGAAGTTCCAGTCCGAGAGCGACTTCACGAAGAGCATCTCCACCGAGAGCAAGGTGTTCTCGATCTACGCGGTCGGCGTCGTGAAGGGGTACAAGCGCGAAACCCGCGTGAAGATCCACACCGTGGTCGACTTCCGGACCGCCCCTTCGCTGACGGGCGGCGGCGGTACCGCCGTGAACACCAACGGCGCCGCACCGGGCAGCCCGGCGACGGCAGCCGCGCAGACCGCCGCCTCGTCCGCGGGCATGGACGCCATCGCCATGGCCCTCACCCCGCCCGTCGGCGGCCAGATTCTGTACTTCAACATCGAGTAAGGGAAGATCGCGAGACGGCATGCCGACCTGGCTGGGCATCGACATCGGAACCGCGTGGGTGAAGGTCGCCCTCGTGCGCTCCACCTACCGGAAGCTGGGCCTCGCCCGGCTCGCCGCCGCGGAGGTCGTGGCCAGCGGCGGACCGACGGAGGCGATCCGTGCAGCGGTGGCGGGCGCGCTCGCGGGGGAGCGCCAGCTCGCCGACGGCGTGGCGGTCGCGATCCAGGGGTCACGCGCGGCCATCCACAGGCTCCTCCTGCCGTCGACGGCCCAGAAGCAGCTGGCCGACGTCCTCGCGTTCGAGCTCGAGGCGCAGATCCCGTTCGACCTCGAGGGCGCGGTCTTCGACTGGCGCCTCATGGAGCGCGCCGTCGACGACGGGCAGCTTCCCATCGTCGCCGCGGTTGCCCGCGTCGAGGACGTGCGCTCTCGCATCGAGCTCGTGAAGGCGGCGACGTCCCAGGAGCCGGAGCGCGTCGGCGTGGGGGCGTTCGCGCTCGCGGCCCTCGTGCCGTACGTCCCCGTGCTCTCCGAGGGGGAGACGGTCGCCATCGTCGACCTCGGCGCGAAGGCGAGCGAGGTCCTCCTTCTCGAACGGGGCGAGCCCGTCTTCGCCCGCACCATCTCGACCGGGACCGCCGGTCTCCCCGACACCGCCGACCGCCTCGTACGCGACCTGCGCGTCACGTTCGCCGCGCACCGCGCGCAGGGTGGTGCCTCCCCGAGCCGGGTGTTCCTCTGCGGCGGCGGCGCGTTCGTTCCGATGGCCGAGGGCTTCCTCTCCGGGTCGCTCGAGCTCCCGGTGAGCGTCCTTCCCGAGCCGCAGGTCGACGTGAGCGAGCTGCCGCCCGAGCTCGTGCGCCAGTTCCCCAGCTACGCCAAGGCCGTGTCGCTGGCCCTGTCCCTCTCGGGTCGCGGCTCGGGCCTCAACCTCCGTCGAGGGCCCCTCGCCTTCGAGCGCGGGTTCGCCTGGGTTCGCGAGCGCATCCCCGTCCTGGCCGGCCTCGCCGCGGTCATTCTCGTGAGCTTCGGGTTCAGCGCGTGGTCGCGCCTCCACGCGATCCACAAGGAACGCGACGCGCTCGAATCCGCTCTCGGGACCGTGACGAAGGAGGTGCTCGGTACCGAGGTGACGAGCGCCGAGGAGGCGCAGGGCCTCCTCTCGAAGGAAGCGGCGCTCAGCGACGACGACCCGATGCCGCACGCCGACGGCTTCGACGTCATGGTCCGGCTGTCCGAGGCCATCCCCTCGACGATGAAGCACGACGTCGAGGAGCTCGACGTCCAGAAGAGCCACGTCACGGTGCACGGCATCGTCGGGTCCATCCCCGACGCGCAGTCGATCGAGGCGACGCTCTCGGAGACGCGCTGCCTCTCCGACGTGAAGATCAAGAACACGACGCAGGCCGTCGGCACCGACCGCCAGAAGTACGTCCTCGAGCTCGACCTCAAGTGCCCCGAGGACGTGAAGGCCGCGCCCAAGAAGAAGGGCGAGTCGTCGAACGCGAGCGCCTCCGCCAGCGGAACGGGAGGGAAGTGACGTGGCCGGCCCGATCCTCACGATGAACGCGCGCGAGCGCCGGCTGCTCGGAATCCTCGCCTTCGTGGGCGCCCTCATTCTGCTCCTCGCCGTGCCCTTCACCCTCGAAGCGATCATCCGCTCCGACCGATCCGACGACGACGACCTGCGCCAGGCGCTGGCCGACGTGCAGGACGCCCGCAGCCGCGTGCGCGAGCGGCAGGCGAGGAAGGACGCCGTCGCGGCGCGCTACGCGCGCAAGCCGCCGGCGCTCGCGGGCTTCCTCGAGCAGACCGCGCGCCAGCACAAGCTCGAGGTGACCGACTCGACGCCGATGCCGGACGTGCCTCACGGCAAGCGATACGTCGAGCACGGGACCGACATCCACCTCAAGAGGACCGGCATGCTGGCCCTCTCGAAGTTCCTCGAGTCGATCGAGAAGAGCGGCTTCCCCGTGGCCGTGACGCGCCTCAACATCCGCAAGCGCAGCGGCGAGCCCGATTCGTACGACGTCGAGGTCGGCGTCTCTTCCTACGACCGCACCGAGCCGCTGCCCGCGGCACCCGCCGGGAGCGCGAAGCCGTGAAGGAGCGCCTCCTCAAGCTCGCCAAGTACGGCGGTATCGTGGGCTACCCGATCTTCTACGTGCTCTGCCTGCTCGTCTTCTCGTCGATCACGTTCCCGTACGACAAGCTGAAGGAGCGGATCATCGCCTCGTTCAACGCCAACCAGCTCGAGACGAACGGCAAGGAGGAGCTCCAGATCGACGAGCTCGGGGGCTACTGGATCAGCGGCGTGCGGATGAAAGGGGTCCGCCTCCTCTCCGCCCCGGCCCAGCCGGGCAAGCCACTCTCGAAGATCCAGATCGACGAGGCGACCATCCGCTATTCGGTGCTCGGCGCCTTGATCGGCAACAGCGACGTCGACTTCGACGTCTACGCGTTCGGCGGCGAGGTGAGTGGCTCGTACGACGTCAGCGGCAAGGACAAGTCTCTCAGGCTGAACCTCGACACCGTGGACATCGGGCAGCTCGACCCCGTGGTCCAGCTCATCGGCGTGCCCATGCAGGGCAAGGTCGGCGGCACCATCCACATGACGCTCCCCGACGGCAAGCTCTCGAAGGCGAACGGCAGCATCGCCCTCGAGATCAAGGGCCTCGCCGTCGGCGACGGCAAGGCCAAGCTCAAGGGAGCCCTCGCGCTTCCGAAGGTCGACGTCGGCACCTTCACGCTCGCGGCCGAGGCGAAGGACGGGACGCTCAAGCTCACCAAGATGGCGGCCGGCGGCAAGGACGTCGAGCTCCAGGGCGACGGCCGGGTGACCCTGCGCGACGGCGGCGTCAGCGACTCGCTCTTCGACGGGCAGGTGCGTTTCAAGATCAACGACGTCTATCGCAGCAAGAACGACATCACGAAGAGCCTCTTCGGGGCGCCGGGGTCGAACGCGCCTGCGCTCTTCGAGCTCGCGGACCCCAAGGTGAAGCAGTCGAAGCGCGCCGACGGCTTCTATGCGTGGACGCTCCGCGGCCCGCTCGGTCGCCTCGAGTTCATCCCCGCCGGCAACTCGCCCGCGTCTCCGGGCGGCCTCCTGAACCCCCTCCTGCCGCGGGTGAACCCGTGACCCCCAGGCTCGTCGGCGTCGTCCACCTGCTGCCGTTGCCCGGGTCGCCTCGGGCCGAGGCGCGCTGCGAGGCAGTCGCGGCGTCCGCGGCCCGTGACGCCGTCGCCATGCGCGACGCCGGCTTCGACCACGTCGTCGTCGAGAACTTCGGCGACGCTCCGTTCTTCGCCGAGAACGTCCCGCCCGTGACCGTGAGCGCCATGACCGCGTGCGCGCTGGCCGTGCGGAGCGCGTGCCCCGAGGTCGTCCTCGGGATCAACGTCCTCCGCAACGACGCTCCGGCCGCCCTCGCCGTCGCCGCCGTCGCAGGAGCCTCCTTCATCCGCGTCAACGTCCACACGGGCGCGCGGGTCACCGATCAGGGCATCGTCCAGGGCCGCGCCGCCGAGACCCTCCGCGCCCGGCGTGCGCTCGGCGCCGACGCCGTGGCCGTCTGGGCCGACGTCGACGTGAAGCACTCCGCACCGCTCGGAGAGCGCGACCCGGCGCGCGAGGCCGAGGACACCGTCAAGCGGGGCCTCGCCGAGGTGGTCCTCGTGACCGGCGAAGGGACGGGCCGCGGCGTGGACGAGGCGAAGCTGCGGCGCGTCCGCGAGGCCGTGCCGGGCCACCCGGTCCTCGTCGCGAGCGGCGCCACCCTCGAGTCGCTCCGGGGCCTCGCCGGCCAGTGCGACGGCGTCATCGTCGGCAGCGCCCTTCGCGCCGGAGGCGTGGCAGGCGGGCCGGTCGACCTGGCCCGGGCAGAAGCCTTCGCGCGCGCCTTCTTCGCGGCCTTCGGCGTTCGTCGCTGAGTCGCGGGGCCCACCCGCCGGCGACGGGGGTACTCGGGTGGAATTTTACACCACCGGACCGCGGCCGTTGATCCAACGCAACCCCGTGCCCATTCCCCTGGACGCACCCGCGCTCGGCAGCGTACGAGGCATGGCGCCCTGGGCAGATGACTCGTGGTGGGCATCCGCCCTGGGGCTGGCGTGTCGGTCGGGAGCACTGGAAAGAACACCTTGCGTGGTCAGTCCGTTTTCGGTTCACTGCGCGCGCCCGCATCGCGGGTGCAGCAGCTCCGGAGCGCGCGCTGCGGCGGCAAGTCGAGGGAGTAGGCGCATGCGTCGTTTCATGGCTGTCGGTTTGGGAATGGCCGCACTTCTCGCGACCTCGGCTGCGTCTGCGGCGGGTGGCGTCGGCGGCAAGGGGGACACGGGCGGCAAGGGCGGCCTGGGGCCCGCGAACTCGACCACGTCGGGCGCGGCGGGGACCGCGGAGACGCCGGCCGAGATCGACACGTCCGGCCAGGCGTTCGGCGGCCGGAGCACGCAGAACCCCGACGTCACGAACAACAAGAAGGTCGAGGAGAAGCCCTGGGAGGTCGGCGCGACCTTCGAGACCCACCGCCTCCTCCGCCAGGACTACAACCTCGAAGGCACGGGCGCGTTGAAGGTGTTCAACGTCCTCTTCGCCGTCGCGAAGTACTCGCTCACCGACTACGACACGATCCTCATCAGCGGCGGCGGCTACCAGTACTTCCTCGCGGACAGCGGCGAGAGCGGGTTCCGCTCGTCGGACATCTCGCTCGGCTACACCCACATGTTCCAGCTGCCGAGCAGGTTCCGTCTGCGCACGGCGGTGGGCGCGACGATCCCCATCTCGTACGACAGCCAGCTCGCGTCGAACATCACGTCGCCGACGGTCTCGGTCGCCCTCTCGCGCAAGTTCGGGGACCTCGCGGTCGAGGCCCGCATCACGGGTCGCTACTTCTGGGACCGGTACACCTCGGCCAACGCCATCGGCGGGTCGAGCAACAACGACACGAGCGGCAGCGGGCAGCCCAACACGGAGTGGTCCGCCGGCGCGGCGATCAGCGCCGAGTACGACATGCCGTTCTACCGCCCGCTCTCGGCGGGCGTCGCGCTCACCGACTCGTACGTCTGGTTCTACAACGTCGGGCAGTGCCCCGCGGACAGCGGCCTCGGTCAGGCCACGGGCGGCGGCCCGAACAGCTGCCCCGGCGCGACGACGAACAAGGCGACCGACAACAATCCCTGGCAGCAGAGCTACGGCGGCGAGGTCTTCGTCCGCTATGTCATGCCCGACCTCAGCGGCTTCAAGAGCGACCTGACCATCGCGCTCGCGAACGGCGACCCGAGCCTCGGGTACCCGACGGTGCTACACGACGGCATCGTTCACCCGTACCTCTATTATTACAACTCGGCCGAGGTCTACGCCGCGCTCAGCGGCCGGTACTGAGCCCCGGGAGCGCGCAGGCTGCGCGTCGACGCCGTCGGGGGAGACCTCGGCGGCGTTCGTCATTTCGCGGGAACGTCGTCGGTGCACGCGGGGGGCGAGTCCCGTCGGGGCGGTGACGTCAGCCGCCGTCGGCGTCGCCGCAGATCAGGCCGATGATGAGCTGCCAGTCGGGGTTGCTCGTGCCGCTCGCGGCGCCCGGGCTGCACTCGGCGGCGGCGCCGCCGTCGGCGAAGTCGGTCGCGCACGCGGCGCTCGCGGCCGCGTTCTCCTTGCTGCACACGCCGCCGGTACCGTCGACGGTCGAGGAGCACGTCGCGAAGCTGCTCGCGTCGGCGCAGTCCGCGCACTCGATGGACTCGCAGTCGTCGTCGGCGTCGTAGGCGGGGGCGCACGTCGGGCCGTTGGTCGGGTCGAGCAGGGCGATGCACGCTCCGTAGTTCGGGCCGAAGATCTGGAACCCCTCGGGGTTCGGCTGCGAGACGAACGAGGCGCCGGTGCCGTCGACGTCCAGGATGCAATTGCCGCACGGCGTGCCGCCGTCCCCGTCGACGCCCGCGAGGTTGTCGTCCTCCCAGGTCGAGCACGCCGCGGTGCTCCCCTCGTCTCCGCATGCTGCGAGGAACGCGGCGACGTCCGCCGGGTGGCAGACGCCCTGGTGGGCCTGCGCGGCGGGGTAGGTCGCGGGCGTGAACGCGATGTCGTCGGGGCACTCCCCGGTGCTCGCGTCCTCCGGGAAGCCCGAGCTGCTGCCGGAGGTGCCCGACCAGCTCGCGCCCCCGCCCGACGTGCTCCCCGAGCCGCCGCTCGTGGAGCCTCCGCCGGTGCTCGACCCCGCGTCGGCCTTGCCGCCCGATCCGCCCCCGTGCCCGCCGCCGGAGCCACTCGAGCCGCTCGAGGTGCCGCTCCCGCTGCCTCCAAAGCCGCCGCTCGTGCTGCTCCCGAATCCGCTGCCCCCGCCGCTGCCCGAGCCGGCGCCGGCCTCGACGCCGCTGCCGGCGGTGCCGGCGATCCTCCCCCCGCACGCGGTGAGCGAGAAGAGGTCGCCGGTGGCGAGCGCCGTGGAGACGACGAGCAACGATCGCAGCATGGTTCAGCCCTCGGTGGCGTGGCGCTTCTTCTCGTCGAGGATGCGCTGCATGGCCGCGGCGCCGAGGGAGTCGGCGCGCTTGCGGAGGCGCTCGAGAAGCTCGTCGCGTCCACCCGGCGCGGGCGCGGGCGCGGGCGCGAGCGGCGCGGCCGACGGCCGCTCGCTGCGCTTCGACGCCGGCGCCTCGGCGTGCGTCGACTCGAGGTCGAACGGCGACAGCTCGGGGGCCGGTACGGAGACGGGCGGGGCCGGCGCGACGAACGAGACGGCGGGAGGCGGCGGTGCGGGCACCCCGGGAAGCGTGGCCACGCCGCGCGGGGGGACGGGCGAGAGCGCAGGCTCGGACGCCTCGGCCGACCCGAGCGAGGCCACCGAGGCCGGAGGAGGGCCGGGCGAGGCCTCCTGCGCGGCGGGGGCGCCCGAGGGACGGCGGCGCTCGCGCAGCGCCGTCGCCTTGTCGACGAGCGACTTGGAGCGCGAGTCGAGGCGCGTGAAGCGCAGCGAGAGGCCCCCGAGGCCCTGGTGCGCGTTCGGCCGGAACGCGACGACGCGGCCCTCGCCGCGCATGAGGACGTGGCCCGACGAGAGGACCAGCTCGAAGCGGAGGACGACGCCCTGCGGCCGCGGCTGGGCGCCGAGGAGGGTCACGCTCGTGCGCGAGAGCGTCTCGAGCTCCTGCTCGAGGAACTCGTCCTCCGTCGTGTACGGACGCGTGATCCGGATGGCCACCGGGGGGCGAGACTCCTCGGACACGGGTCGATCGTATCCCGGGCGGGCCCGGCTTGGCGAGGACACGGCGCCGTGTTACGCGCGTTGGCTCGCTTCATGGGCAGCCGCGCACGAGTCCTCGTCGTCGGAGCAGGGGCGCGTGAGCACGCGCTCTGCGCCGCGCTGGCCGCCGGCGGACACGAGGTCCTCGCGGCTCCGGGGAACGTGGGGACCGAGGCGGTGGCGCGAAACGTCGCCGTCCGCGCGGACGACGTCGGCGGTCTGGTGGACCTCGGCGTCGACGAGAAGGCGGACCTCGTCGTCGTCGGGCCCGAGCTTCCACTCACGCTGGGGCTCGTCGACGCGCTCGAGGCGCGGGGCGTACGGGCGTTCGGCCCGAGCAAGGCCGCGGCGCGCCTCGAGGGGTCGAAGCTCTTCATGAAGCGCTTCTGTGAGCGTCACGGGGTGCCGACGGGCCGGTTCGCCGCGTTCGACGACGCGGACGCCGCGATGCGCTACGCCCGCTCGTCCCCGTGGCCGGTCGTGGTGAAGGCCGACGGGCTGGCCGCCGGGAAGGGCGTGGTCGTCGCCGAGGGGGCCGACGAGGCCTGCGCGGCGATCGAACGCTTCGTCCGCCGGCGCGAGCTCGGCGAGGCAGGCGCCACCGTGCTGCTCGAGGAGCGGCTGGCGGGCGAGGAGGCGAGCTTCCACGTGGTGTGCGACGGCACGAGGGCGGTGCCGCTCGCCGCCGCGCAGGACCACAAGCGCGTTGGCGACGGGGACCGCGGCCCGAACACGGGAGGCATGGGCGCCTACGCGCCGGCTCCGGTGGTGACCGCCGAGGTCCACGAGCGCGTCATGCGCACGATCGTCGCGCCCACGCTGCGGGGCATGGCCGCCGAGGGCGCACCGTTTCGCGGTGTGCTCTTCGTGGGGCTCATGATCGAGCGCGGCGTGCCGCGCGTCCTCGAGTTCAACGTCCGCTTCGGCGATCCCGAGGCGGCGGTCCTCGTCCCGACGTACGGCGGCGACTGGTTCGACCTCCTCGACGGCGCCGCGCGCGGCGCGATTCCCGGCGGGCCGGTGACTCCGCTGCGGGGGGCAGCGCTCGCGGTCGTCATGGCCGCGGACGGGTACCCCGCGGGCCCGCGGACGGGCAGCCGCATCGAAGGGCTCGACGCACCCCTGCCGGACGGGGCCTTCGTGTTCCACGCGGGCACCGGCCGCCGGTCCGACGGCGCCGTCGAGACGCGCGGCGGGCGCGTGCTGGCCGTCGGAGCGCACGCTTCGAGGCTGGAAGACGCGGCGCGCGTGGCCTACGACGTGGTGGGCCGCATCCACTGGGACGGCGAGCACCACCGGACCGACATCGGCCGGCGCGCGCTCGCCCCCGTCAAGGAGAACCGCTAGGTCGTCATGGCACGCGTCGCACCTCTCACCCCCCTTCGGTACGCGTCGGCTCGCATCGGCGGCGACCTCGGTCGCGTCGTCGCCCCTCCCTACGACGTCATCTCGCCCGAGGAGCGCATCGCGCTCGAGTCACGCGACCCGCACAACGTCGTGCGCCTCATCCTTCCGCGCGGCGAGGGGGACACGAAGTACGCGATCGCCGCCGAGCTGCTCGCGGAGTGGGTCGGCCGGGGGACGCTCGAACGCGACCCGAAGCCTGCCTTCTACCGCCTCGAGCAGACGTTCGTGCCTCCCGGTGCCGCGCCGGGGACGAAGCCCGTGACGCGTCGTGGCTTCCTCGGCCTCGTCGAGCTCGTGCCCTACGCGGACCGCGTGGTCCTGCCGCACGAGAGGACGCTCTCCGGCCCCAAGGAGGACCGCTGGAAGCTCTTCTGCGCCACGCGCGCGAACCTGAGCCCCGGTTTCATGCTCTACCGCGATCCCGGCTCGCGCCTCGACGAGCCGCTCGCGTCCGGCGAGGCCGTCGCGCGCTTCACGGCTCTCGACGGCGTCGAGCACGTGCTGTCCAGGGTGACGCGCGCCGACGCCGTGAAGGCGATCGTCGACGGGATCGCCCGGTCCACGCTGCTCATCGCGGACGGCCACCACCGCTACGAGACGGCCTTGCGCTACGCGCAGGAGGTCGGGCAACCCTCCCCCGGGGCGCTCCGCTCCGGAGAGCACCGCTTCTTCATGACGTACCTCGCGAACGGCGACGATCCGGGGCTCGTGGTGTTCCCGACGCACCGGCACGTCCACTCGCTGGCGGGCTTTTCCTTCGACCGCCTGCTCGCGGGCGCGCGCGACACGTTCGAGGCAACCATGCTGCCGGCCGGCGCGCCCGCCGACGTGCTCCTCGCCGAGCTGGCGAGCGCAGGAGCGAAGGCGCCGGCGCTGGTGGCGGCGGTGCCCGACGGGCGCGCGGCGCTCCTCACGTTGCGGCCGGATGCCGACCTCGGCGCGCATCCGACCCTCGGAAAGCAGCCGGCGGTCCTGCGGCGGACGGACGTCGCGTTGCTTCACGCGGGGCTCCTCGAGCAGGTCCTCGGCGTCACGCCTGCTGCGCAGGCCGCCAAGACGAACCTCTGGTATCCGCAGGACGCGCGGGCGGCGCTCGCGGCGCTGCAGGGGCCCGACCGGCGCGGGGACGTCCTCTTTCTCATGAACGCAACGCCCGTTGCACATGTGCGTGCAGTCGCCGAGGCGGGCGAGGTGATGCCGCAGAAGAGCACGTTCTTTTACCCGAAGGTCCCCACGGGGCTCGCCATCCACACGCTCGATCCGACGCGCGAGGTGGACGTCGACGGCGCCGCGCGCGCGGCAGCGAGCGGGAGCGCGCGGGGCAGCGGCGACCAATGAGAGGCCCGGCTCTTGCCCTCACGGCAGTAGCGCACTTCCTGGGCCATGCTTAGGATGCGACATCGGCGGAAACAGTCCCTTCGGGACCGGCATCGGTTCCTTGAGATCCCCTAGCGCGAGGACGCGGAGAACGACATGTCGGAAAAGAAGCAGAATCCCGGACGTCAAGAGGACGAGGCGATCCAGTTCGGCGACGAGCTGCCGGTCCTGCCGATTCGCAATGCCGTCCTCTTCCCAGGCGCCGTCGCGCCGTTCGACGTCGGCCGCGAGAAGTCGGTCGCCCTCGTCGAGGACGTCGACAACCTCTCGTCGCCCGTCATCGCCATCTTCGCGCAGCGCGACCCTTCGACCGACGATCCCGGCAAGGACGACCTGCACCAGGTCGGGTGCGCCGCGCGGGTCCTCAAGGCGCTGAAGCACAGCTCGGGCAACTACTCGCTCATCCTCCAGGGCCTGACGCGCATCCGCCTCGACGAGATGACGCAGACCGGGCCGTACCTGAAGGCGAAGATCGCCCGGCTCGACGAGCAGACGCAGACGGACGACGAGGCCGAGGCCCTCAGCATGAGCCTCCGCGACATCGCGAAGCAGGTCATCCAGCTGATGCCCGAGCTCCCGCGCGAGGCGGGCTCCCTCATCGACTCGATCCAGGCTCCGGGCGCCCTGTCCGACCTCGTCGCCGCGAACCTCGACGCGCCCGTCGACGAGAAGGCGCAGCTCCTCGAGACGATCGACGTGAAGGACCGCATCCGCAAGGTGCTGAAGCTCCTCACGCGCCAGCTCGAGATCCTCAAGATGCGCGAGCGCATCAACTCCCAGATCAAGGAGGAGATGGGGAAGAACCAGCGCGAGTACGTGCTCCGCCAGCAGCTCAAGGCCATCAAGGAGGAGCTGGGCGAGGACGAGGGCGACCAGGGCGACCTCGACGGCCTCGAGGAGCGGATCGCGAAGGCGAGCCTGCCGACGGAGGCCGAGCAGGTCGCCAAGAAGCAGCTGAAGCGCCTGCGCAACATGCAGGTCGGGAGCGCCGAGTACACCGTGGTCCGGACGTACCTCGACTGGATCCTCGACCTGCCCTGGCACGTGCAGACGCCCGACAACATGGACATCGGGAGCGTCCGCAAGGTCCTCGACGAGGACCACTACGGGCTCGAGAAGGTCAAGAAGCGCATCCTCGAGTACCTCGCCGTCCGCAAGCTGAAGAAGGACAAGAAGGGGCCCATCCTCTGCCTCATCGGGCCTCCCGGCGTCGGCAAGACGTCGCTCGGCAAGAGCATCGCTCGCGCGCTGGGGCGCAAGTTCGTGCGCATCTCGCTCGGCGGCGTCCACGACGAGGCGGCCATCCGCGGCCACCGGCGCACGTACGTCGGCGCGCTCCCCGGCCAGATCATCCAGGGCATGAAGAAGAGCGGGACGATCAACCCCGTCTTCATGATGGACGAGGTGGACAAGATCGGGCACGACTTCCGCGGCGACCCGGCGGCGGCGCTGCTCGAGGTGCTCGACCCCGAGCAGAACAACACGTTCGCCGATCACTACCTCGAGATCCCCTACGACCTCTCGAACGTCATGTTCGTCGCGACGGCGAATGTGGCCGACCCGATCCCCGCTCCGCTCCGCGATCGCATGGAGATCCTCGAGATCCCCGGCTACACGCGGCGGGAGAAGCTCGCCATCGCGCGCCAGCACCTCATCCCCAAGCAGCTCGAGGAGCACGGCATCACGAAGGAGCAGCTCGACGTGACCGACAAGGCGGTCGATCTCGTCATCGATTTCTACACGCGGGAAGCCGGCGTCCGGACGCTCGAGCGGCAGATCGCCAGCATCATCCGCGGCGTGGCCGTGAAGATCGCCGAGGGCGACACGACGCCGCGCAAGGTGGACGACGAAGACCAGGTGCGCGAGTTCCTCGGCCCGCAGAAGTACACGAGCGAGGTGGCGGAGCGGACGGAGGAGGCGGGCGTCGCGACGGGGCTGGCGTGGACCAGCGTGGGCGGCGAGATCCTCTTCATCGAGGCGACGCGCATGTACGGGTCGGGCAAGCTGCAGCTCACCGGCCAGCTCGGCGACGTCATGAAGGAGTCCGCGCAGGCCGCGCTCAGCTACGTGCGCACGAACGCCGAGAAGTTCGGCATCGCGAAGGACTTCCTCGAGAAGAGCGACATCCACATCCACATTCCCGCGGGCGCGATGCCCAAGGACGGGCCGAGCGCGGGCGTGACGATGTTCACGGCCCTCGTGTCGATGCTCACGTCGATCCGGGTGCGGCACGACGTGGCGATGACGGGCGAGATCACGCTCCGGGGGCGCGTCCTGCCCATCGGCGGCCTCAAGGAGAAGGTGCTCGCGGCACACCGCGCCGGCATCAAGCGGGTGCTGGTCCCGGAGCGGAACAAGGCCGATCTCGACGAGGTTCCGAACGAGGTGAAGAACGACCTCGAGTTCGTCTTCGTGAGCAAGATGGAGCAGGTGCTCGAGGCGGCCCTCGAGGAGATGCCCAAGCCGAAGCCCGAGGGCGTCACGCAGGCGACGCCCCCGAGCAACTGAGTCTGCGCAACGGACGCGCCACCGACGGCCCGGCGTGTAGACTGCCGGGCCGTGAAGCCCCTTCGTCTCGGTCTCCTCGGGTGCGGCACCGTCGGCGGCGGGGTCGTACAGCTCCTCCGTTCGAACGCCGAGTATCTCGCCCAAGCCGTGGGGGCGCCGCTCGAGGTGGCGCGCGTCCTCGTCCGCGCGCCTGAAAAGGAGCGCGTCCCCGAGCTCGATCGGGCGTTGCTGACGACCGACCCCGAGGCTGTGCTCGGCGATGCGAGCATCGACGTCTTCGTCGAGGTGATGGGCGGCATCGACCCCGCCCGGCGGTACGTGGAGCGCGCGCTCGACGCGAAGCGCAGCGTGGTCACGGCGAACAAGATGCTGCTCGCGCTTCACGGTCCGGCGCTGCTCGACCGCGCCGTCGCCGCCGGGGTCGATCTGTCGTTCGAGGGATCCGTCGGCGGCGGCATTCCCGTCATCCGGGTGCTCCGCGACGCACTGGCGAGCGACTGGGTGACGCACCTCGAGGGCATCGTCAACGGCACGTGCAACTACGTCCTCACCCGGATGCGGGTGGACGGGCTCGGCTTCGACGATGCGGTGCGCGAGGCGCAGGGGAAGGGATACGCCGAGGCGGATCCCGGGCTCGACGTGGACGGACACGACGCCGCGCACAAGCTCGTGGTGCTCGCGATGCTGGCGTTCGGCGCGCGCATCGAGGCAGACCGCGTCCCGACCGAGGGGATCCGCGCGATCGATCCCATCGACCATCGCTTCGCCGAGCGCTTCGGCTTCGTCGTGAAGCACCTGGCCATCGGCAGCGATCACGGCGACGCCGTCGAGCTCCGGGTCCATCCGGCGCTCGTGCGGCGCGATACCGCGCTGGCGAACGTGGGCGGCGTCCTCAACGCGGTCGCGCTCGAGGGACGCGCCCTCGGGCCGTGCCTCCTCTCGGGTCGCGGGGCGGGAGACATGCCGACCGCGGTGAGCGTCGTCGCGGACGTCCTCGACGTCGCGAGGGCGTGGCGGATGGGCTTCGCGGGCACGGCGACGCGGGCGATCCAGATGCAGGCGCGGCCGCTCATGCCCATCGAGGACGTCCGCACCCGCTACTATCTCCGCTTCCAGGTCCACGACCGTCCCGGCGTGCTCGCGCGGCTCGCAGGCGCCCTCGGCGAGGCCGGGGTGTCGATCGAGCAGATGGTGCAGGAGGGCGGCGCGGGCTCGAGCGGGGTCGCGGTCGACATCGTGATGCTCACGCACGAGGCACGCGAGCGGGACGTCCGGAAGGCGCTCGCCGCCATCGGGACCAGCGACGTCGCGGCCGCCCCGCCGCGCCTCATCCGGGTCCAGGCCCTCTAGCCGCGGCTCATCCGGGTCCAGGCCGTCTGGGGGACGGCGCGCCGTCTAGGCGAGCCTTCTCACGCGACAATCGCCCTGGGGTAGACCCGCGGGACGAGCGAGGTCCGCCGTGGGGAGGTACGCTTGGGCATGGCCGGCTGTTCTCGGGCGATCCTCGTTGCGGTCCTGGTCCTCGCCAGCGGGTGCGCGGACGCGGGAAACGACACGGACGAGCGGGCACGTCAGCCGGGGATGACACCCAACGCGCAGGGCATCGGGCCGGCGGGTGGCGCGGGCGCTGCGCCGCGCGACATGCCCGGCGGCAGCCGCTGGAGCGGCACCCCCAAGTCCAAGTGACTCCGGCCGATGGGTCTTCGACGGTCGAGACGCCGCCGCCGGTGAGCGAATCATCGGCCGGCGCTCAGAGGTCGACCTGCTCGACTTCGCCGACCTCCGAGCCGAGAAACCGCGTCGCGACTTCGCCGAAGGTACGCGGGACGTCGGTGACGAGCATCTGCACGCCGCCGCCGTCACCCGTGCGCGCCATGCCCCTCGATTCGAGGAACGCGCGCACGTCTGCGGCCGTCGCGCGTGCGCTGTCGACCACCGTCGCCGCGGCGCCCATCTGCGCGGCGACCACCTCCTCGATGACGGATCGGAGCAGGGGGTAGTGCGTGCAGCCGAGGACGACGACGTCGACTCCGGCGCGAGCGAGGGGCTCGACGTACCTGCTCGCGACCAGCCGCGGGACCTCGCCCACGGTCCACCCCTCCTCGGCGAGCGGCACGAGCATGGGCGCGGGCTGCCCCACGACCTCCGCGCGCGTGGACAGCTGCGCGACGGCTCGCGCGTACGCGCCGGACGCGATGGTCCCCGCCGTCGCGAGGACGCCGATGCGGCCCGTCTTCGAGGCCGCCACCGCGGCGCGCGCACCGGGCTGGATCACCTCGAGCACCGGGATGTCGAGCTCGACCCGGAGCCGCTCGGGAGCCACCGCGCTCACGGTATTGCACGCGACGACGATCGCCTTTACGTCGCGGGCGACGAGGTGGCGCGCGCAGGACAGCGCGTACTTCACGACCGTCCCCGGGGCCTTGGTGCCGTAGGGCACGCGCGCAGTGTCGCCGAGGTAGACGATGCGCTCGCCCGGCAGCACCTCACGAAGCGCGCGCACCACGGTGAGACCGCCGAGACCCGAGTCGAATACTCCCAGGGGGGCGTCGGCCTTCATGCCCGCGCCCGCTCGGCGTCGCCGGCGCGCACCACGGCGTCGAGGACGGCCATCCTCACGGCAACCCCCGCCTCGACCTGGTCGAGGATCGCGCTGCGCTCGCCGTCCGCGATGCGTGGGTCGATCTCGACGCCGCGGTTGATGGGCCCGGGGTGCATCACCATGGCGTCCGCCTTCGCCCCGGCCAGCACGGCTGCGTTGAGCCCGAAGGTGCGCGCGTATTCGCGGGTGCTCGCGATCATCGCCCCAGCGAGGCGCTCGGTCTGGATGCGGAGCATCATCACGACGTCCGCGCCCTCGACCGCCTCCTGGATGGTTGCCGCCGATCGTACGGTGGGGCCGAGGGAAGCGACGTCGCGCGGCATGAGCGTACGCGGGCCGCAGAGGCGGACCTCGACACCGAGCGCGCCGAGCAGGAGCGCGTTCGAGCGGGCGACGCGCGAGTGCAGGATGTCGCCGCAGATGGCCACGACGAGGTCGTCGAGGCGCCCCCTGGCGCGACGGATCGTGAAAGCATCGAGCAGAGCCTGCGTCGGGTGCTCGTGGGCGCCGTCGCCCGCGTTGACGATCGACACGCGGACGTGCGCGCCGAGGAAATCGGGCACGCCCGAGCCCGGGTGCCGGAGGACGATCGCGTCGGCGCGGAGCGCCTCGAGGTTCCGGACGGTGTCGAGGAGAGTCTCGCCCTTGGTGACGCTGGAGGTCTGAGGGCTCACGTTGACGACGTCCGCCCCCAGGCGCTTTCCCGCCACCTCGAACGAGGTCCGCGTGCGCGTCGAGGACTCGTAGAAGAGGTTGACCACCGTCCGGCCGTGAAGGACGCGCGCGTTCTTCACCTCGTCGCGAGGCATGTCGAACCAGCGCTCCGCCTCATCGAGGAGGCCGACGATGTCTTCCCGCGACAGCCGGGCGATACCCTGGAGGTGCCTGTGGCTCCACATGCGCGGAGGGAATGTCCGCGGGCCGGGCCGCGCCGTCAAGGAGGCTTGGCCGTGCTAGTTGAGGTACCGCTTGTCCTTCGGTGGCGTGCGCTTCTTGAGGACCTCCTCGAGGCCGCCGGGGACCACGCGAAGCGGCGGCCCACCGGCGCGCGGACGACGCTTCGGCTTGGTCTGAAGGACGTCGTCGACCGTCAGCGAGGACGACTGACGGCGCAGGACCGCGAGCCGCACCCGCAGCCAGGCCGTGCGCGCCAGCGACGGTGTCCCTCCCCAGAGCAGGCCCGCGATCACCCCGCCGAAGGGCGCCACGACGCCCTCGGGGATGGCCGACGGGTAGATGAGGTCGAGGACGCAGAAGCCGATGGTGATCCAGAAGAGGACCTTGCCGCGGACCGGCAGGAAGAAGAACAAGTTGACGGTCGACTGTGCGTATTCGCGTGACCAGGCGATCGCGACGGCGATGATCGCGGCGGTCGGGCCGAAGACGAACTCCGGGTGGAACCGAGCCTGCGCGTCTGCGGGGACGATGGCCGCGATGGCGAGGACCGTCAGGTTGCCGACGATCGTGGAGAGCGCGAGGAAGCGCGCGAACCGCCAGGACCCCCAGCGCTGCTCGAGGGGCGCGCCGAGGAAATAGAGGCCCAGGAGGGACAGCCCGAGGTGAGACCAGTGCTCGGGATCGGTCAGCAGTCCGGAGGTGAGAAACCGCCACGGCTGGGCGAGGTGGTAGAGCTCGAAACCGAGCACCTGAAACACCAAGCGGCCACCGGGGACCCACGTCGACAGGAACGCGGTGAAGATCCCGAGCGCCGTCATGGCGACGAGGACGATCCACAACGCCCGGCGCGGCTTCGGGAACGCGATGGAGAGCCCCGGCGGAGCGTTCATCTGCCCGTAACTCTAGTGTCGCGGCACCTATGCCGCCAGCGGCGCGTCGGGCTCAGCCCGCGGGAGCATCGGGTGGGCCCGCATCCCCCCCGTCACCGGGCGGTCCCGCGTCGCCCCCGTCGGTCGCGGCGGCGGAGTCGGTGGCGCCGCCCGCCTCGGCTTCGCCCCCGGGGCCGGCATCGACGGTCTCTCCGGTGGCGACGAGCGGCGTGCACGAGGCCAGCACGGGCACGCCGGACTGCTGCGTCGCGGTGCAGGTCGCAGTCCACGTGGGGGTGCCCTCGTCCTGCATGAGGGTGTCCGGGTCGTCCCCGGGGCACGCGAGAGGTAGCCCTGCCTCGTTCGCGCCGACGGGGCAGTCGAGGGCCGCCGGATAGCTCGCCTGGTCGTAGGCGACGATCGCGATGTCGAAGCTGGTACTGCCTGCGCTGTCCGCGGGCAGATTCGAGAAGATGCCCTGGGCGAAGCAATCGAAGACCGACGACTGGAAGGCCCCGCCGCTGGGGACCCCTCCGTCGTCGACGTACGTCAGGATTGCGGCGTACTTGTAGACCTGGTTGGGGCCCGTGCCGCAGCCGTGGCCTGCGACGAGCGTCTCGGACTCGATGATGATGCCCGTGATGGGCGTGTACGCGGTCGTCGTCGCCGTGCCCGGGCAGCCCGCCAGGACACCGACGAGGGATGCGCCGAGACCCGCGACGAAGAAGAAGGAGAAGAGCGGCTTGCGCCGGGACACCGGGGCAGCTTTACGCGCAATCCGCCGTCCCAGCAAGCAGATGGGCTCAGCCCTTGCCGCGCGACCCCGTGAGCCGCTCGATGGTGCGCGTCGTCATCGTCCCCCGGATCACCTCGTCGTCCGCGAGCAGCGCCTTGTGGAGGTCGATGTTGGTCCGGATTCCCCCGACGATGAACTCGTCGAGCGCGCGCCGCATCCGGAGGATGGCCTCGGGGCGGGTGGGGGCGTGAACGATGAGCTTCGCGAGCAGCGAGTCGTAGTCTGCGGGGACACGCCAGCCGCCATAGACGCCCGAGTCGATGCGCACGCCCGCGCCCCCCGGGGGATGCCACTCGGTGATGAGGCCCGGCCACGGCGCGAACGTCGTAGGGTCTTCGGCGTTGATGCGGCACTCGATGGCGTGACCGCGGAAGCTCCACGGGCGGGTATCCGGCAGCTCGACGCGCTCCCCGGCGGCGGCGCGGATCTGCATCGAAACCAGGTCGAGCCCGGTCACCATCTCGGTGACGGGGTGCTCGACCTGAACGCGCGTGTTCATCTCGAGGAAGTAGAGCTCGCCCTTCTCGTCCATGAGGAACTCGAGGGTGCCGAGAGACGTGTACCCCGTCTCGCGCACGGCCTTGCGTATGACCTCCCCGATCTCCTGGCGCTTCTCGGGGGTCATCGCGGGGCTCGGCGCCTCCTCCATGACCTTCTGGTGGCGACGCTGGAGCGAGCACTCGCGCTCGCCGAGCGTCCACACCCCGTCGTGCTGGTCGGCGAACACCTGGAACTCGATGTGCCGCGGCCGCTCGACGAACTTCTCGCAATAGACGTCGGGGTTCTTGAAGCCGCTCTCGGCCTCGCGGCGGGCGCTCGCGAAGGCGTCGGGCATTTCCGCGTCGCCCCGCACGATGCGCATCCCGCGGCCGCCGCCACCACCGCTCGCCTTGAGAATCACGGGGTAGCCGATGCGCTTCGCCTCGCGCACCGCGTGCTCGGCGCTCTCGAGGACCTGGCTCCCCGTCAGCAGGGGCAGCCCGAAGCGCTCGGCGTTCTTGCGCGCGCGCACCTTGTCGCCCCACGCGTGCATCGCGTCCGGCGCCGGGCCGATGAACGTGATGCCGCACTTGGCGCAGATGCGCGCGAACTCGGCGTTCTCGGAGAGGAAGCCGTAGCCCGGGTGGATCGCGTCGGCGGCAGTGATCTCGGCCGCGCTGATGATGGCGGGGATGTTGAGGTAGCTCTTGGTCGCAGGTGCCGGGCCGATGCACACCGCCTCGTCGGCGAAGCGGACGTGGAGGGCGCGCGCGTCCGCCTCGGAATGCACGGCCACCGTCTTGACGCCGAGCTCCCGGCACGCCCGCAGGACGCGCAGTGCGATCTCGCCCCGATTCGCGATGAGGATCTTCTTGAACATCGCGCTCCGACGTCGTCACGCCTTCTTGATGCGGAAGAGCTTCTGCCCGTACTCCACGCTCTTGCCGTTCTGGGCGAAGATCTCGACGACGGTGCCCGCGCACTCGGCCTCGATCTCGTTCATGAGCTTCATCGCCTCGATGATGCAGAGGGTCTGCCCCGCGCGCACGACCGACCCGACCTCCACGAAGGAGGGAACGTCCGGCGAAGGCGCACGGTAGAAGCTGCCGACGAACGGGCTGGTCACGTCGAGGAGATCGCCGCCGGGTATGGACGCAGGACCCGCCGAGGCAACCGTGTCTGCCACGGGCGGAACCACGGACTGCGCGGTCGGGGACGCCGCCTGTGACGCCGCGATCGCCACGCGCGCTCCACGCGACACGCGCACGCGAACCCCGCCTTCCTCGTGCTCGAACTCCCCGATGTCCTTCTCCGCGAGGAGATCGAAGAGTGTCCGAAGCTTCTCCAGGTCCATGGGTGGCGCGCACGTTAGGCGGGAAGCTCGCGGCTGGGAAGCACCCTCCCTCGCGCGAACTTCGTTACGCACGCGAAGCGCGTTTCATCCGGGCGCGGCGCGGCGCACGAGGCCTTCGAGCGCCAGCTCGTAGCTGTCGGCGCCGAAGCCAGCCACCCGCCCGATGCACGCCCTCGCCACGCGCGAACGACGGCGGAAGGGCTCGCGCGCGTCCGGATTCGAAAGGTGCACCTCGACGCAGGGCAGCGCGACGGCCTTGAGTGCGTCGTGGATGGCGATGGACGTGTGCGTGTACGCGCCGGGGTTGAGCAAGATTCCGCCGAACCCCTCGGTGCGGGCGGCGCCGATCCAGTCGACGATCGTGCCCTCGTGGTTGGTCTGCCGCGCGTCGACGGATACGCCGAGCGTCGCGGCGCGCCGCGCGAGACGCTCGTGGACGTCTGCGAGCGTGGCGGTGCCGTAGATCTCGGGCTCGCGGGTACCGAGGAGCTGGAGGTTGGGGCCGGAGACGCAGAGCACGCGGAGGGCCGCGGTCACGGCGCTCAGCTCAACTCGGCGATGAGCTTCGGGGCTGCCGTGCGCATGAGGAAGCGGCCCTTCCCGAGGTTCCCGTCCGGGCGCAGCGCGACGGCGAGGAAGTAGCCGTCGCCGAGCGTGCGGATGAGGGTCACCATCTTGTCGGTGCCGATCGCCACCTCGTGCGCCTTGCCGGCGTCGAGCGACTCGGCGGCACGCTTGATCGACCCGAGCACGACGCCGAACTCGATGCCGATGGTCGTGATGTCGAAGGGCGCGCCGTCGCGCGCGTACGTGTCGACGGCGATCCCTTCGGAATCCATGATGAGGCCGGCCACGCCGCCTTCAACCTTGTCGACGATGTCGCGAAGCGTGTCCTGGAACACGAGGAGAGCGTATCCCAGGCGTCGGCGTGACCGCTACAGGCTTCGCGCGCCGTAACCCGCCTTGACCCTGTCGGACTGGGCAGTCTACGTTCCCCCGCCCGACGATGCGCGCCCGAGCCGGGGATCCGCCCCGCACGATGACCCAGAAGATCCTCTCCGCCCGGGCGGGGGATCCCTCGCTCGCCGACGATCTCGTCCAGGTCGACGTCGATCAGGTGGTCCTGGCGCGGGCTCCCTCGCGAGTGCTCGCGGAAGCCATCGCTGCAGGGATGAAGAAGGCCTCGCCCGAGGTGGCCATCGCGTACGACGGGCGATGTGTGACCGACGTCGGGTCCGCCGACGACGCGCGCACGACGTCCGCCGAGATGCTCGCACACGGCGTCGTCGTGGCGCGTGCGGGGGGCGGGTTTCCCGCGCCGGTGCACCTCGAGCGGTTCGCCAGCCCCGCACGGCTCTGCGTGACCGACGAGCCTCGGCTCGCCAGCGTTGGCGGCGCGGGCATGCTCGCGCTCGTCGTGCCGACCGCGTCACTCGCGTCGGCCCTCGCTCACGGGTCGGTGCTCGTCCGGCCTCCCGTGAGCGTCCAGGTTCTTCTGCAGGGGCGACTGCGTCCCTTCGTCTGTGCCCGCGACGTGGCGCTCGAACTGCTGCGACGGGGCCTGGGTGACGTCGTGCGTCGCGTAGAAGAGACGCGCGGCGCGCCCGTGGTCGTCGAATTCGCGGGCGCGAGCGCACGCTCGCTTTCGGTGGGTGACCGGAGCGTATTGGCGGGGATGGCACCGCAGCTGGGGGCGGCAGGCGCGCTCTTCGTGAGTGACGAGCGGACGGAGGTATTCCTGCGGGACCAGCGGCGCTCGAAGGCCCATCGGGCGCTCACGCCCGACGCGGGGGCGCCGTGCGCCGAGGTCCTGAGCGTCGATCTCGGGGCCGTCGATCCCCTGCTCCTCGACGAGAGCGGTCACGTGCACGCGGTGCGCGACCTCGCGGGGCAGCCGGTGAGCCAGGCGCTCCTCGGCGGGGACAGCGGCGTCACGCTGCGGGATCTGTTCGCCGCTGCAGCCTTGCTCAAGAGCAAGCGCGTGCCCCCGCGCCTCGACTTCCTTCTGTCGATCCCGTCCCGGCAGATGCTCGAGGTCCTCTCCGGCGCCGGCGCGCTCACGGATCTCATCGCGACGGGCGCCCGACTCGTCGAACCGGACGCGCGCGTGGTGATGGGTGCGCTCTACGCTCCGCCGACGACCGGGGTCGCCGTGCGCACGTTCGATCCGGAGCCGCGCCCCGTTCCGGCCGCGGCGCGTGGAGCCGTCGTCGCGTCAGCCGAGACGCTCGCCTTTGCAGTCGCCACGGGCGAGGTCGGGGATCCGCGCGCGTTCAAGCGGCCGGTGCGCGTCACGGTGCCGCGCGCCCTGCCGACGGATGACGTTCTCGTCGCGCGCAAGGCGGAACGAGCCGACGGAGCGCGAAAGGGCGAGCCGGCCCGTGCGGTGCCTCGCAAGGAGGCCGTGGCGGCGTTCCCCGCGTGGCGCGCGGCGTTGACTCTCGACCTCGTCGCGGCAGCGGCGATGGACGCACATCTGGGGACCAACGGTCACGGCTGCGTTGCGGTGGTGTGTGACACCCTCGACGAGGTGCGCGACATGGCGGCGCGCGCGCCCGAGATCGCGCACGTGGTGCGGGCGGTGCTCGCACCCTTCATTCCGGGTGGCCTGGTGGCCATCTTGAGCGCCGCCGGTATCGCGGCCCTGCGGGTCGACGCCGCGGTCACGAAGAAGATCGAAGGGCAGAAGACGATCGCGCTGCCCGCGCCCGCGCAGTGGGCCGAACGCGAGGCCACGCCGGTCACCGTGGGGAGCGCCAAGGTAGCCGTCACGTGGCTGGCGCTCGGCGCCGAACGGTCGTGGGCGACCGGCGGGAGCCGTGGGCCCGTCGGGTCGGTCGCAAAGGCTGCTCGAAGCTGAAAAATGTGCGGGCTCCGCGAGCCCGCGCGTCGCGAACGCGTCGCGGGGCACGCTCCAGGTGACCCGGCGCAATCCTTCTGGCATGCTTCGGCGGCGTGTCGAAGGGTAAGCTCACCCGACAGGAGCTCGGCTGGTTGCTGACGCAAGAAGCGCAGGGCGCGGCCGAGCGTCTGCGCAAGGGCGTCTCTGCTCTCACGCAGGCTCCCCCTCCGCCTGACGCGGACGCGAGCGGCGTCGACGCGACGCTGTCAGCGCTCGACGACGCCATGAAGATGCTCTCCAGCTTGCACAACAAGCCGAGCGGCGCGCGCGGCCGGCGGGGCCGCATCGATCTGGCGTCACTGCTCTGGGAAGTGGCGCCCGAGGCGCGTGTCTCGATCGAACCGGGCAGCGGCACCGAGGTGTTCGGCGACGAGTCCGAGTTGAGGCGCATGCTTCACGTGATGCTCGGGCACGGCACCGGCACCGGCAGTGCGGTCAACATCAAGCGCGAGGCCGACGAGGTCGTCGTCGGGGTCGTGCTTGGCCCGGACAGCTCGGTCACGGCGGAGACCGAGCGAGCGTGGCTCTCGCGCATGGCCATCCGCTACGGCGGTCGTTACGAGCTCGCCGGCAGCCAGGAGGTCCTCGCGCTGCCGGCTGAAGGAGTCGAGGCGCGCGACGACGTCGAGAAGCTCCGCAAGGAGCTCGACGAGGCCCGCAAGCAGGGTCAGGCCTACGCGCGCGAGCTGGCCGCCGTCTGGGCTGCGGGCGACGAGCCGACGGCGCAGTCGAGCTATCCTCCACCAGCGAGCCCCGCGGCCGACCGCCTCGGCGCGGTGTCGCGGTTCTCGGGCGCCGTGGCCGCGTCCCTGCGGTCGATGCTCTCGCCGGTGGGGCGCGACCTCGCCGAGCTACGGAGCCTGGCAAGCAACCCCCGCAAGAGCTCTCCGGATCTCGAGAGTGCAGCGCGCCTGGACGTCGACGACCGCATGGAGCAGATCCGCCGCAAACTCCTCGCGGTGCAAGAGTTCGTCGCCGAGCTCGCGGCCGTCGGCGAGAGCGACCCGCACGAGCTCGTGCGTGAGGTCGACCTGGGGGACGTCATCCGTGCCGAGGCACGCGCTCTCGAAGCGCGCGCGCAACGCGGCGGGGTCGAGGTCGTGCTGCGAGCGGTAGCCGACGATGGTGGGCGTGCGCCGGCGCGGGTAGCGCAACGGGCGGTCGCGGTCCTGATGCGGTCCCTCCTGGCACACGCCATCTCTGCCACTGCGCGGGGGTCCGCTGTGACCGTGACCGTGAGCGGTCCGGTGGCCGACGGCTCCGAAGCCCGCGGCGCGCGCTTCGTGGTCGACGATGCGGGGACGATCCTTCCGGCGGCCGCTCGCCGGGCGCTGTTGCAGCTCGAGGTCGAGCCGGGAACCTTCGGGCGGCCGAGCAGCATCGGCCTCTTCGTCGCCGCGGAGATCGCCGCGGCGCAGGGCGCGCTCCTCGAGATCGGCGACGCGCCGGTCGAGGCCGGGCGTGGCGGTGGGGTGCGCGTGACGGTGACGTTCCCGCGGTAGAGGACGTGATGCGCATCCTGGTCATCGAAGACTCCGACTCGGTCCGCCAGATGATCGAGACTCTCGTCTCGGCGCGCGGGCACGAGGTCGAGGCCGTCCCGACGGGGGCCAAGGGAATCGACAGCGCCGTCGCCCGGCCGCCCGATGCGATCCTGCTCGACCTTCATCTCGCCGGGACGTTCGACGGCTTCGACGTCTGCAGGAAGCTGCGTGAGCACGAGTTGACGCGGACGACGCCGATCATCGTGATCAGTGCACTGACCGACGACGCCTCCAAGGCGCGCGCATTGGGCGTCGGTGCCACCGCTTACTACACGAAACCATTCAGCCCCACCGCGCTCCTCAAGGAGCTGGAGACGATTCCCGTGCGCGAGAGCGCGAAGTTTCCGATCCGCTGAGGGGGAGAGGGGTACGGCCCGGGCGCGGGACTCGCGCCGGCGGAGCTCAAAGGAGCTTCATGTATTTCTTGGCGCGGTGCGCTCCGACTTCCATCAGCGTGTCGCGTTCCGCCTCGTCGAGGCGGATCTTCTTCGCGAGCGCATGGAGAAAGGTGATCTCCTCTTTCGATTGGTCGCCGTCGGCGAACGTCAGGAGCACCGCGTGCTGGAAGAGGACCCGCCGGTCGTCCGACGAGAGCTCCTGCAGATCGATGTCGTCGATCGTCCGCCTGTGCTCGGCGTACTCGTGGAGGATCTCTTTCTCCTTGTCCGAGGCCCGATACGCGTCGAGCAGCGCGTCGAGCATCTGCTTTTCCGGATCGGCGAAGACCCCGTCCGCCCAGGCCACGGGAACGAGCGCCTTGACGATGGCGATGTCCTGATCGTGCATGGCGCGAGGATAAACTACTTCGCGCTGACACGGGCAACCCGTGTCGGCACCTTGGATTTCGGTGAGCCCGCAGGGCTGCTCTTGCTCTCGTCGACGAAATCCGTCGCCGACACGTGCAGCCGCTTCCGGAACGTCGTCGGGCCGGCGACGAGCACGTCGAAATCCTCGCCGCATCGGAGCTGATCGACGCGCGCGTCCGGACCCATGCCGACGAGCATCCAGACTTCCGCTCCTCGCGGGGTCGCCACGACGTGGACCGTGCCGGGCGGCCCCTGGCCGCCGACCTGGCTGCCCGGCTCCCCCGCGGGCCAGGGGTCGTTCGTGCCCGGGCGTGCCTTGGACTTGTCGAGCTGCACGGCGGCCTCGAACCGCGGCTTTCCGTCCTGGCCGTTGTCCCATCCCGCACCCGCCGGGACGACGACTCGTTTCGGTGCGTAGCCCTCGGCGGTCGCAACGAATTCGAGTCGAGCTCCGACCGGCATGTCCTTCACGTCGATCGGGGCCTGACCGGAGCGAAGCAGGACCTCCGCGTGCGCCGGGACGTCCTCGACGACGAGCGTTGCCATGCAGGCGGACGGGGCTCGTGCCGCCGACGGCATCGCAGGCGTGGAAGCGGCGGGGGCTCGCCCCGAGACTGCGCCCGGGCGGAGTTCCCACACCGCCGCGGCGCCCGCCGCCACCGCCACGACTGCGAGCGCGACGACGAGCCCCGACCCGCGCTTCGGTTTCATCTGCGCCTGGCTCGCCGAGGAGGCACGCATCTTCTTCACGGACGATGGCTGCGTCGGAAGCTGTCGCTCGTCGTGGTTCCCGGGGATAGATGCCGCCGACGCACGCGGGGGCGGCAGCCGAGCCTGAGCCTCCGCCTGAGCCGGAGGCTTTGCGGGGGCCTCGGTGCCCATCGCGAGCAGAGACTCTACGTCGGATTCGCGGGCGGAGAGGTCGACCTCGCGCGTCTCTAGGCGTCGCGCGATCTCGGGTGGAGGAGGGGTCGGGTCGAGGCCAACCATTGCCTTGAGATCGCGCGCGTGCTGCTGCTCGCTCGCGTTCGACACGCCGAACTGCGCGATGAGGTCGTCGACGTCCGCCTGCGACGGAGATGGAGTCCGACCGAGGGGCTCGAACTGCGTCGTGGGCATCTCGCTCGCTTCGATGGGCGCAGGGGTGGCCTTCCGAAGGACCTCCTCGGGGATCTGCCCCCGTGCAGTCGTCGGCTCCTCCTCGCGCGAGAAGCTGGGGCTTGGCCCGCGCGCCGGAGGAGGTCCAGGAGTCGGCTCGCGGACGGGTTCGGCGGCCGGCGGCGCCGGAGTCTGGGAGGGTAGCGGTCGCCGGGACGGCGGCGCGGCGTCGCTCGACGAGGGCATCGCGTTGCGTCCCACGCCCAGCGTCACCCGCTTCACCTCGCGCGCCAGGCGGGCGAGCGCGCGACGTCCGGCCGCCCGGTTCACCGGAATGAGCGCCGCCTCGAGCTCCTCGGCGAGCGCCGGCAGGCCGCCACCGCTCTTGCGCTTGCTCGCCGCGGCCAGCGCGGGCGTCTGCGAGCCGCTCGCCTCGAGCAAGCGTGCCAGCGCGGCGCGGATCGAGGCCTCCGCGTCACCGTTGGCGGTATCGCGCTTCGGCTTCACGAGCGCGACGGTGCCCTCCTCGCCGACGAAGACGCTCCTGGGGTCGACGTCGCCGCCGTTGGGATCGGCGTGCTCGGAGATCTCGAGCACCAGGTAGCCGGCGAGCTCCGGCGCGAGCGGCACGCGCTTGCTCGTGACTACCGCGAAGACGTCGTCCAGCGTTACGGACGCCTCGAGCGCGCCGAGGCTCATGCCGCCTGCTCCACCGGGCGCACCGGTACGCCTGCGCGCGCGAGGTACTTCTTGGCGTCGCCCACGGAATGACGCCCGTCGTGGAAGATACTGGCCGCCAGTACGGCGCTGGCCCGCCCCTCCACCAGCCCGGCCCGCAGGTGCTCGAGCGAGCCGACGCCCCCGCTCGCTACGACCGGGACTGCAACCGCGTCGGACACGGCGCGCGTCAGGGCGACGTCATAGCCAGCGAGCGTCCCATCCCGGTCCATGCTCGTGAGGAGGATTTCCCCTGCGCCGAGGGCGACCGCCTCGACCGCCCAGCCGATGGCATCGCGTCCGGTCGCCGTGCGGCCGCCATGCACGACGACCTCCCAGCCGATGCCCCCCGCGCGCGCTCGAGCGTCGATGGCGACCACGATCGCCTGCGCACCCCATGCGTCGCTCGCGCGCCGCACGAGATCGGGCGTCAACACCGCGGCCGTGTTGACGCTCACCTTGTCGGCGCCCGCCCCCAGCAAGGCACGCACGTCGTCCTCGGTCCTCACTCCGCCGCCCACGGTAAGGGGAACGAAAACGGCGTTGGCGACGGCGGCGACGACCTCGAGCAGCGCACCCCGTCCCTCGTGGGAAGCCGTGATGTCGAGCAGCGCGATCTCGTCGGCACCCTCACGATCGTAGCGTGCGGCCTGCTCGACGGGATCGCCGGCGTCGCGGAGGCCGACGAACTGCACGCCCTTGACGACGCGCCCGCCCTTCACGTCCAGGCATGGGATCACCCGCTTCGCGAGCATCTATGCGTGCAGAAAGGCTTACCTCGCCGCGGGCCGCCTCGTAAAGGAAGGCGCGTCGCCGGCTGGCGGCCCCTCCGCGGGCGGGTCAGCGCTTGGTCTTGGGCTCGTACTGGTCCAGCAGCTTCTCGATGCTCGATAGGCTGTTCTCGATCGCGTCCTGCACGATGCCGTGCATGGTCGTGCTCGAGCCCTTCAGCGCCTCGTAGTAGCGCTGTCGCTCGGTCGAGTGAATGATCGCGGGAGGGTAGCCGCTGCGCAGCAGTAGCAGGTTCATTACGAGGCGGGCGACCTTTCCGCTGTCAGTGGCGAAAGGAAAGACGCGGAGAAGATCGTAGTGCGCGCGGCCCGCCAGCCGCACCGCGGAACGCGTGCGCCTGGTCTCGGGATCGTTCACCCAGTCGATGATCTGGCGGAGCTTGTAGGCGATCTTGTCCGGCGGCGCATACTCGTGGAAGTAGAGGCGGTGCTGCGGGATGTCGCGCCGATACTTCACCGTCTTGATGTCCCCCTCTTCGGGGTGGAGCACGCAGTAGATGCGTTTCACGACATCGAGGGTGACCGGCTGGCGGCGCTTGATCGCGTACTCGCGGATGAAGTTGAGCGCTTCCCGATGGCGCCGGATCTCCTCGACTACCGGCTGCATGCTCGAATCGAAGGCAACGCTCGCGTCGCTCGCCCCGATGGCCGCGCGCAGCTCGGCGAGGGTGTAAACGACCCCCTCGAGCGCGCTGTCGTGGGCGATCCAGCTCATGTCCAGGTCGTCGCGGTACTTGACCTGGCTGTCCGGGGGGGCGCTCTTCAGCCGGTCCTCGAGGTAGGCGGTACGCTCCTCGATGGACTGCTGCTTCGGCGCCTCCGGGGCAGGGGGGGCCTTCTTTTTCGCAGGCGGTCGGGAAGCCATCGCGCTCGAACCCGGCATCGTGTCGGAAAGACTCGCCTTTCGAGCCGAAGCCCTCACGACGAGGTCGGCGCAGGTTAGTGAAGTCGTAGATGATGCGTCAAGGGGCCTTCGCCGGTCTTGCTTGCGACCGAGGGGCGGCGTAGGGCCTGGGCCTCGTGCTCGCGCAGCTCACGATTCGCAACGTCGTCCTCATCGAGCGGCTGGTCCTCGACCTGGCGCCAGGCTTCAACGTGGTGACCGGGGAGACCGGCGCCGGGAAGTCGATGGTCGTCGACGCCCTCGGCCTCGTTCTGGGGGGCCGTGCGCGGCCCGACCTCGTACGTGCCGGCGCGAGTGACGCCGAGGTCGAGGCCCTCTTCGAGCTCGTCCCAGGGTCGCGGGCCGCGGCCAAGCTCGAGGCGGCAGGAATCCCGAGCGAGCGCGAGCTCGTGGTGCGGCGCGTCGTGATGGCCGAGGGGCGTAGCCGCGCGTACGTGAACGGCCGTCTTTGCACCGCAGCGCAGCTCGCGGAAATCGCAGCGGACATGTGCGACATCGCCTCGCAGCACGAGAGCGTCAGCCTGACGGACCCCGCGACCCACCTCGAGTACCTGGACGCCTTCGGCCGTCTGGACGCCGAGCGCGAACGCGTCTCGGCGCAAGTCGACGCGCTCGGCGACCTGCTGAAGGAGCTCGACGCGGTCGGTGCGCAGGAGCGGGGCCGAGCCGAGCGCGAGGACTTCCTCCGCTGGCAGCTCCGCGAAATCGACGACCTGGCACCGCGCGAGGGCGAGGAGACCGAGCTCGAGCACGAGCGGGGTCGCCTTCGCCACGCGGAGCGACTCCAAGCGGCCACGCGCAGGGCGGCCGAACGCCTCTACGAAGGCGAAGGCGCCGTGTGCGACGAGCTGGGGCGCCTCGGCACGGAGCTCGATCAAGCGGCGTCGATCGACGGTTCGCTCGCGCCCCTCGCTCGCACGATCGAGAACGCGCGTGCCGAGCTCGCAGACGCAGCCCGTGAGCTCGCCCGCTACGCCGAGGGCGTCGAAGCCAGCCCCGAGCGTCTCGCCGAGGTCGAGGAGCGCACCTTCCGGTTGCAGAAGCTCTTACGGAAGCACGGTCCGACGACGGCCGACCTGCTCGCCCATCAGACGGGGCTCGCGACGGAGCTCGCCTCGATCGCCAGCTCGTCGGACCGGATCGCCGGGCTCGAGGCCGAGAAGACGCGACGCACGGCCGAGGTCGGAGCCGCCGCGCGCGCTCTCTCGCGCAAACGCCGCGAAGCCGCTGACAAGCTCGCCGACGCCATCGGGCGCGAGCTCTCCCAGCTGGGGATGGGGCGCGCGCGCGTGGTGGTCGAGGTTACCCCCACGACCCCCGGCGGCGAGCCCCTCCTCGTCGACGGAGCCCGGCTCACGCGGGCGGGCATCGACCACGTCGAGTTTCTCATCGCTCCGAACCGGGGCGAGGAGCCGCGCCCTCTCCGCCGCATCGCGAGCGGCGGAGAGCTCTCGCGATCGCTCCTCGCACTCAAGCGCGTCCTCGCGGAGAAGGGGCCCGCCGGCACGTACGTGTTCGACGAGGTCGACGCGGGCGTCGGCGGCGCCATCGCCGAGGTGATCGGGCGATCGATCGCCGACGTCGCGCGCCATCGCCAGGTCATCTGCATCACACACCTGCCGCAGATCGCGGCCCTCGCCGATGCACACTTCGTGGTCGACAAATCGGAGGCGAGGGGGCGAACGCAGACGAGCGTGCGCCGGCTCGCCCACGCCGAACGCGTCGACGAGATCGCGCGCATGATCGGCGGGATCAAGGTCGGCGACGCCGCCCGTCGTGCCGCGGCGGAGTTGCTCGCCGGCAAGGACTGAGACCCGTCAGGCGACGAAGAGGGCCGCCACGTTCTCGCTGTTGCGGAGGGGGCGGCCGCGCGCGGTGAGGATCTCGACGCCCTCACGCGTCACGAGGACGGTGTGCTCGAACTGCGCGCTGAGGCTCCGATCCGCCGTGCGGACGGTCCACTTGTCGTCCGGGTCCACCTCGACCTCCCAGCCGCCCACGTTGACCATGGGCTCGATGGTGAACGTCATCCCGGCGCGCAGCCGCTCGCCAGTCCCGCGCTTGCCGTAGTGCTTCACCTGTGGTGCGTCGTGAAACTTGCGGCCGATGCCGTGACCGACGAAGTCCCGCACCACGCTGCAGCCCTCGCCCTCGACGTACTCCTGGATCGCCGCGCCGACGTCCCCCAGGCGCGCGCCTTCGCGGACCTCGGCAATGCCGACGTCGAGCGAGCGGCGCGCGACCTCCACGACGTGCCGCGCCTCCGCTGAAGGCGGCCCGATGTAGAACGTCGCGCTCGTGTCACCGTGAAAACCCTCGAAGATGTGCGTCACGTCCACGTTCACGATGTCGCCGGTCTGCAAGACCGTCGCATCGGGGATGCCGTGACAGACGATGTCGTTGACGCTCGTGCAGACGCTCCGCGGGAAGCCCTTGTAGTGGAGGGGCGCGGGGCGGGCTCCCTGCGAAAGCGTGTGCTCGTGGACGATGGTATCGATCTCGAGCGTGGTCATCCCGGGGCGGATCTTGTCGCCCACGACCTCGAGCGTTTCGGCCGCCAAGCGGCACACCTTGCGCATCAGATCGATTTCGCGCGGGCTCTTTATCTCGACGGGCACTAGCGCACCTGCTGCGCGAGGATAGCCGCGTTCACGGCCTTCTGCTCGTCGGGGGAGTCTGACGCGATGTGGAACCGGAGGTCGCCCTCCCCGGGTGGTGCGCCCTCCCGGGCGAACTCGCGCACGAACACGATGACGGACTTGCCGATCATCCGGCCTTCGAAAGCCTGGACGATGCCCGCGGCAGGATCGTGCGGGCCCACCGACAGCGTGAAGTCCGCATCGATCGGCCCGGACCCGCCCAGGCGCTGGACGGTGTGGAGCCCGATCTGCCAGGACCGGCCTGCGTCCTCCACCTTCGACGTGACCGTCATGACCGTGGCGCGCACGACGGCGTCGCCCGTCTGGGTGCGCTCTCGGACGCGCGTGTCGCTCTCGGGGGCGGCGGTGGTGTCCATGGGGTAGCCCACCGCCATGGGCTCGATGCCGTCGTCGAAGAGGTCCAGGGCGTGCCCCGACCAGGCAGGCAAGGGGCGGTCCGACCCGCGCGCCCCGGTCGAACCGCCGCACGCTGCGAGGCCCAGTCCGAGCAACGCGGCGCACGCACCAGCCCATCGAGACATGGGCTCTTCTATCCCGGAAAGGGCGGGCGCGTCCAACGTGCGGGTGAGGGCGGTCGTGTGGTACCGTGCACGCATGAAACGGGTCTTCCTCGCCGCGTTCCTCGCCGCATGCGCCGTCTCGGCCGGCGGAATGGTCGCCGTCGCCGCCCCGCCCAAGGCGGCAGGCGCGTCAAGCCCGGCGGATGCACCGACGGTCACTTCGCTCGCGAGCCTCATGGAGCGCGACCTCCACTGGGGCATGTCCCATACCGAGGTAATCGACACCTACGACCGGTTGAACGGGCTGTTCGATCGAGAATACGCGCCCCAGCTCGCGAAGCTCCAGCCTGGCATCGACCAGCAGCAGCTCGAGGCTGATCGCGACAACCGCAAGGCGAACTTCGAGCGAAGCTTCACCGAGTTCAAGGCGAGCTCTCCCACGGGGTACGACGTCACGCCGCTCCACCTCGAGTACACGTACAACAACGGCGAATCGGTGTTGAAGCTCTTCAAGGACGGAAAGAATCGCTTCTTCTTCTTCATGAAGGACCGGCTCTGGAAGCTCTACGACGAGATCCCGCTGAAGGCCGACGGTGCGCTCGGCGGCACCTACCAGGCGGCGGTGACGAAGCTCAACACGCTGTTCTCGGTGCCCGCGCGGATCAGAGCGGCCGGCCCGTCGCAGGGCCTCGAGAGGACGGAGGCCGACTGGCAGGACGGCCGCAGCCACCTGCGCGCAGTGGATCGCAGCGGCGAGCACCTGATCGGCATCGTGCTCGAGGACAAGAACACGCTCGCGAACCTCACGTCGCTGCGGGCAAACAAGCCCGTCGATCCGTTCGCGCTCGACCCGTCGATCGCCGCGCTCACGAGGAAAGGCGTCAGCGACCCGAACGCCGGTCGTGCCGCCCCAGTCGACGCTGGCGCGAAGAAGAACCGCTAGGCGGGAGCCTAGCGCTCAGCCGAGCTTCTCGGCGCCAGGGGGAATTTTCACCCCCGTGGTGACGATGACCCGCACCTTCGCCGCCGTCGCGCGGAGCGCCGGCAGCAGGATCTTGTCCCCGGTCAGGGACGCGCCGGGGCAGCCGGCGCACGTGCCGGCGAGGTGGATGTGGATGTCGTCTCCGTCGAAGCGGACGAGGTACATCTCGCCGCCGTCCGTCTTCACGATGGGCGCCAGGACCTCCCGGCACACCTTCGTGAGCTGCTCCTTGACGCTATCGTCCACGCTGTTCCGCCCGTCTCTCCCCACGCTCGACGCCCTCCATGGCTTACATGGGCGTCGAGCCCGATTGCAAGCCGGTCCCATTTGGCCGGGACCGCGTTATATTGCCATTGGGGCAGGCCTTTGCGACGAGCACGCCTGCGCCCTCGAGGCAAACCCACGTGGCGCGATACCGATTGAGGTTTCTGCTGCAGGAGTTCGACCTGCCGCGGGGCATCACCGTCATCGGGCGGAGCCTCGACTGCAACCTGACCATCGAGGACCCCTTGGTTTCGCGGCAGCACGCGAAGATCGTCGTCGACGACGAGGGGGGCACCGTGGAAGACATGGAAAGCCGCAACGGCGTCCGCATCAACGGAGCGCCCATCCGCGGCCCGCAGCGCCTGCAGGACGGCGACCGCGTGCGCATCGGGACGCAGGACTTCGTCTTCTGCCGCGTCGACCCGGCGGGCAAGGCCCACTCGAAGACGACGGGGGTGCTCCGTCTCTGCGCCAAGTGCCGCCTCCCGTACCCGCGCGAGATGGTCGCGTGCCCCAACTGCGAAGCGACCGAGCAGACCGACGAGGAAACGCTGAGCGGCAGCTTCGGCACGGAGAACCAGACCGCGTGGAGCGTGCAGCTCCTCGTCGAGGCCCTCGAGCGCGCCATCACGCTCGGGCGCGTGGGCGACGCCGAACGCATCGTTCGCCGAGCGACGGCCCAGGTCGAGGAGCTCGTCGCCGCGGGCGCGTCGATCGACGTGCGCGCTCTCTCGGCACTCGCTGGGCAGGCGGCCGCGACGACGCTGGCCACCAACGATCCGACGTGGGTCCTCTGGGTTCTCGACATCTACCGGCGCACCCAGCGCGTTCCGCCCGGCGAGGTCGTCGAAAAGATCGGCGAGGCCGCAGCCAAGCACCGTGGCATCGTTCGCGGGCCGCTGGTGTCGCTGCTCGAGCACCTGGAGGCCACCGCGCGCGCCGCATCCCCCGCGGAGGTCGAGTCGATCGCGCGCCTCGAGCAGATGCGCAGCCTCTTCGATGCCGAGGGTGCTGCCGATCGCTCCACCGAGCCGTCCGACGCGAGCGCCGCCACCGGCCCCTGGCCGCGACCATCCTGAGCTTGCATCTCCGCGCAGGCAGAAGGTAAAGCTCTACGTTGAGCCGAGCGTCATGCGCTTTCGCCTGCGCTACCTCCACCACGACCTCGAGCTCATCGAGGGCCAGTTCGCGGTCGGACGCAGCGCCGGGTGCCAGCTCTCCCTCGATGACCCGCTCGTCTCGCGCCGTCACGCGCTCCTCGTCGTCTCGCGCGACGGCGTGACGATCGAGGACCTGCAGAGCCGCAACGGCGTGATCGTCAACGGGCAGCGCATCGCGGGCCGCACCCCCGTCAAGGCCGGCGACAAGATCGTCATCGGCTCGCAAGAGCTCACGCTGCTCGAGGGGCGAGAGAGCGCGGGGCGAGAAACCGCCAGCCACCAGATGGGCAAGCGCACCTTGCCCAAGATGGCGGCCGCCTCGGAGCTCATCGCCGCGGAACGGGCGTCTTCGGCGCCGCCCTCCGAGCCGCTGATCGGCGACGCCGACGCCGAGCCGAGCATGGTGCGGCGCGCCGACGCGTTCAACCTCCTGGGGGGGGTTGCGGAGAAGGCCCTCGCGATGGGCCGCGCCGACGAGGCCGAGCGCCTGCTCGCGAGCCCACTGGCGGACGTGGTCGAGGCGAGCCGCGCCGGCAAACGCCTCTCCCCTTGGCTCGTCGACATGGCCGCTCGCTTCGCGTCCAAGCTCGCTACGGCGACCGCGAAAGGGGCGTGGGCGGACTACGTCATCGAGCTGTATGACGCGCAGCTCCGGCCTTGCCCCGCTCCCGTCGTGGACGAGCTGTACAACGCGTTCCGCAAGGTCAATGCGATCGACCTCGGCCGCCTCCGGGGGTACGTGGCGCGTCTTCGCGAGAAACAGGCCTCGCTGGGGCCTGCGGAGCGGTTCCTTCTGCAGCGCCTCGAGGGGCTCGAGCGCCTCGCCGCGCTTCGCTGACCTCACCCGGCGGGGCGGGGCGAGTGAGCTCTTGCCACGCCAGGTTGGCCGCGGCTGCGCGCGCGATCGTGGCCCGGAGCTCCTCGTCGTCCAGCGCGGCCAGCGAGCGCGTGACCTCGGCAGGGACCGTCAATGTCTTGGGCACGGTGCGCGCCACACGCCGCTCGGGAGGCCGATCGACGATGCCCATCGGCGCCACGCGGAACCGGAGCTCGCGGACGTCGACGCCACGCTCGCGCAGGCGGTCGCATAGCTCGGTCGACAGGAGCGAGAGCTCGTGCGCCCACACGCTGGTGGCCACCTGAAGCGTGAGGACGCCGTTCCAGAGGGCGGCCGGCCGCGCGCGCTCGGCGATGCGCGCTCCCACGGCTTCGCGCCACACCTTGGCGGGGATCGGGAGGCGCACGCGCGCGAAGCGGCTCTCCCCCGCGCGTTCGAGGATCGCCTCGAGCGGCTCCGGAGCGAGAAGGGCCTTGCGCCTGTGCCGCGCCATGGCTCCCTCCATAGCACCCGGCGGGCCCTCCGTGCCCCGTCGCCGGTGCCCGCGCCACGTGCTAATGGCGCTCGCAGATGGCCGGCTTCTGGGAGATCGCGGTCGAGAAGGTAGTCGCTGCCCGGCACCAGATCCGCGGCGTGGCGGGTGACGGTGGGCGTGTGCACGAGCACTGCTGGGTCGTTCGCGCGGTCGTGCGCGCCTCCGAGCTCGATCGGACCGGCTGGGTCCTCGACTTCCACGAGGTCGATCGCG
This sequence comes from Polyangiaceae bacterium, assembly GCA_036490515.1. Taxonomy (GTDB): domain Bacteria; phylum Myxococcota_A; class Polyangia; order Polyangiales; family Polyangiaceae; genus Palsa-1150. The sequence goes on along the minus strand of DASXDU010000011.1, from coordinate 616,556 downwards.
CGCTCGCGCGCGTGGTCGCGCCGTACGCGGGCAGCTTCCTGAACGACGTCGCGCCGTTCGACGACGTGAACCCCACGCGCGAGAACGTTGCGCGCGTCGTGGCCGAGCAACTCGTCGCGGAACTCGGTGGCGGACGTGCGCAGGTCCACAGCGTCGACGTGTCCGAGGGCGGCCATCGCGCGACCTACCACCCATGAGATGTCCGCGTCGCACGTTCAGCGGGCAATGGCGCTCGCGCGTCGCAGGCTGATCTCGCCCTCCGGCGCCGCCGGATCGAACACCGCGCCTCGCCGGTCCGTCGTAGCCGTGCGGAGTAGACCGTCTGCGAGCAGTACCGCGCAGGGCGCGCCCGGTCGCGGTACCTCGGCCCCCTCCGGCACGACGTAGACGAGAGTCGCGTGCGAATGCCCGGCGAGGGGCGGCGTGAAGGCGTGGGCGCGGCACCGGCCCGCGACGAAGCCGGATGCGTCCACGCGCGCACACTGCTCCAGCGCCTTCAGGTCCTCGGGAGCCTGCGACCGTGCAAGCTGCAGCGCAGCCGCGGCCCGAACCTCCTCGCTCGGGTCGTTCGCAAGGGCAACCCGCCCGGGGTCGCCCTCGCAGCGATGGCCCGCGAGGGCCAGCCCCGCGAAGGCATTGGCGCGCACGTACGGGCGAGGGTCCGCGGTGAGCCCGCAAAGCGCCGTCGTCGCCTCGGCGGCCTTCAGCCGTGCGGCGATGCGCCCGATGGCGGCGACTGCGTCGGGCGCCGCGTCGGACTCGGCAGCGTGTGCAACTGCGAGAAGGCGCGGCACGTCAGACGAGTCCCCGAGCGCACCGAGGGACCACGCGGCCTGTGCGCGCACCGAACCGTCAGGGTCTCCCAGCAGGTTGCGGACCAACGAGTGCGCGCCGGCGTCTCCCGCGTGCCCCGCCGCCATGACGGCTGCTGCGCGGCGATCCGCCGGCTCTTCGTTCCGCGCGACGGCGACCAGCTCCTGCATGGCGGCGGGAACGGTCGTGCGCCCGAGCGCTTCGAGAACGGCGTCGCGCTCGGGCCCCGCTGCGACCAGCAGCGCGTCCGCGAGGCGCGCAACCGCGGCCGCGCTGGGGACCCGTGCGAGCACGCCGCCCAGCGCGGTGAGCACTGCGGCACGGTCCACCTCGTCGCCGCCGTCGAGCTTCGCGAGGAGTGCGTTGCACGCGGCCGGGCCTCCTGCCTCCGCGAGCGCGACCGCTGCGCGGAGTCTCACCGTCGATTCGGGGGAGCCGAGCGCGTCGAGGAGCACGTCGTCGACCGCCTGTGTGCCGCCGCCGGGCCCCGCGGGCGCCGGCCCGAGCGTCCCGAGCGCATCGATCGCCGCGAGCCGAAGCGCGGCGTCGTGGGCCTTCGCCAGCTCGACGAGGAGAGGCGCCGCGCGCGGCGCGCCCGTCCGCCCGAGCAGCACCGCCATGCGGGCGCGCTCCTTCACCGACGGGCGCCCGTCTCGCAGCGCCGCCGCGAGCGGTTCGACCGCGCGCCCGTCTGGGCGCTTCGGGTCGAGGAGCGCCATCGCGGCGTCGAGGGCCTCGTCGCGCACGACCGGGCTCGGGTCCGCGACGAACTCGAGGACGACCGGGACGTCGGCTGGCGTCCCCGCGCCCGCGAGCGCGTGAAGTGCGGCCGCCGTCGGGAGCACGCCGCGGCGCATCGCGGCGACGATCCCCGGCGCTTCGGCGGTCGCGTGCTGCTCGCCGAGAATCCATGCCGCGCTCGTCGCCACTTGGGCCGAGGGCGACCCCGCGAGGACGGCTCGGAGGGGCGCCACCGCCGGCGCTCCGGCGATCACCAGCGCATCCCGCTCCGCGTCGCGTTCGAGCGAGGCCGTCGCGTCGTCACCTGCGCCGAGCGCCTGCACGAGGACGCGCACCGCATCCCGCGACGCGATGTGCCCGAGGGCGCCGAGGGCCGCGAGTCGCAGGGACGGCGTGCGATCGCTCGCGAACGGCGCGATCGCGTCGACCGCGTCGACGGCGCGCATGCGGCCGAGCGCCGCGAGCGCGTCGCGTCGGACCTCCGCGTTCGAGTCGCGGAGGACGAGGACGAGCGCCGAAGAGGCGCGCGGATCGCCCAGATCGCCGAGGGCGCGCGCCACTGCCTCGCGCACGTCGGGCGACGAGTCCTGCACCTTGCCGACGAGCGGCACCACCGCGCGTGCGTCGCCCAGCCGCGCGAGCGCCGCCACGATCTGGATGCGCACCGCGGGCGCCGGGTCGTCCAGGCGCCCGAGCAGCGGAGGCACGGCTTCGGCAGCGGACTGGTGCCCCAACGCGTCGGCGGCGGCGGCGCGCACGTCCGGATCCGGGTCGCCCAGCGTGCGCGCGAGGGGCGTCACGGCGCGTGGGCCCGGGAGCGCGCGGGCGACCTCGCACGCCTTCCTGCGCAGGCGCGGGTCCTGCGCGTTGAGCCACGCCGCGACGGCATCGGTCGCCCCCGCCGCGCGCAGGTGGATCGCCGCGTCGGCCGCCGCGAGCTTCACTTCGTCGTCGGTGTCTCCCAACGCTTCGAGCGCCAGCGGCGCCCCACGCCCTGGGCCGAGGTCCACGAGCTCGCGCGCCGCCGCCCGGCGGGTCGCCGCGTCCGCGGCCGAGAGATCACGCTCCACGCGCTCCGCGACGTCCGGCCACACGAGCGCGCCCGCGGGATGCGCCGTGAGGATCAGGGCGAGGGCGGCGAGGCAGAGGGGCAGTTGGGTCCGCATTCGTCCTTCCTCACGATAGCCCGCTGCGGCGCCGGGCGATCCAGTGCACGCCCAGGAGCATCGTGGCGGCCAGCGTCCAGACCCACGGCGGCGCGACGGGCGTGACGTGCCGCTCCGCGCTGACGACGGTCGGCTTGGGAAGCGGTAGCCTTGCCGCATCGGCGGCCTTTGCGAACGTGCCTCCGGTCGCGGTCGCGATCGCCTCGAGGCGCTTGGGGTCGGGGCGCGAGTCCGCCCACTCGTCGCCGCCCGATTCGCAGGCAAAGTCGTGCCGCGTCGTGGCTCCGTTCGCGACGCGCAGGCGCGCCGTGTACCCGCCGGGCGCGAGTGGCGGCAGCGGCAGGTCCACGGTCGTCGCGTCGCCGGCGCGAGAGCGCTCCACGTGGACGGGCGCTTGCGGCGCGTCGATGCGCGTCACGTCGAGCGCCACGGACTGCGCCGGCCCACCCTCGGGGCCGGGCAGCAGGCGCGCGCGCACGGTCGAGGGCAGCCCGGCCGTGCACCCGCCCACCACCTCGATCTGCGCCGGCTCGAACCGCGGGTCGCGCATCAACCACCCGAGCAGCCCATCCCACAGCGCTCCGTGCCCACGGCCCGCCGTACTGGCTCCGAGCTGCGAGAACTCGAGAAGCCACGCGCCGTCCACGCCCATCGCGATGGTCCGCCCGTCGCCCTCCTCGCCGACGGCCAGCACCGGCATCTTCGCGCCGCTCTTGGTTGTGCGCGTCGGGTGCGACCAGAGCGCGACGCCGCCCGGTCGCAGGTCGCCCAGGACGTTTGCACCGGGCATCTGCGGCAGCGTGTCGCCGACCACGTCACGTAGCAGCGAGAGCAGCGGCGCGGCGCGCCCTTCGGGCGTCCAGTCCGGTACGAACGGCGACGTATCCGCCCCCGTCGCTCCAGGCGTGCCGTCGAGCTCCACCGGAAGCACGGTGGCCAGCGGTGTCCCCGCGTAGCCGCCGGCCACGAACGAATTCTGCCCCCCCACCATCACGAGGCCACCCCCGCCGCGCACGTAGCGCTGCACGTTGGGCAGGTATTTCTCCAGCCCGTACGGCTGCGCGTCGAAATCCTGGAGGACGATCGCGTCGAAGCTCGGCAGATGCTCCGTGAACAGTTCGTCGACCGGGAAGGGGATGAGCGCGAGCTCGTTCTGCGACGCGCGTACGTCGTCGGTCGGGGTCCGAAGGATGAAGAACGCGACGAGGTCCACGGATGCGTCGCCCTTGAGCCACTGGCGTAGCGCGCGCACGTCGTTCGTCGGACGTCCCGCGACGTGGAGCACACGCACACGCTCCCGCGCGACGTCGAACGTCACGAGGCGGCGGTCGTTGGCCGGGATGGTGTCGCCGGCCGGCGGCGTGATGGCCACCTCGACGATCCGCGCGCCCGCGCGCTCGAGGGTGATGGTCAGGTCGATGGCGGCCTTACCGTCCTTGGGGTGCGCCACGCCCGATGCGAGCACCGACGGCGGTCCGTCGTCGCGGAGCTCGCGCGCGGTCACCGCGAGCTCGTCGCACGAAACGCCGCCCGCGCACCCGACCTCGACCCGCAAGGGAAGCGGCACGTGCGCCACCGCCGCCCCCGCCGCGCTCACGCGGCGGACGCTCGCGTCGGCGGGCGCTTCCATCGTCGTCGCGATGGCGTCGATGGGCACGTGCAGGAGATCGCCCAGTGCCTCGAGGCTCGCCGCGGACGCTCCTTCGGGCGGGTCGTCGAGCCGGCCGTCGCTCACCACCACGACGGCCGCCGGGCGCTCCTCCGGCGAGATCGCCAGCGCCCGGATCGCCGCGCCGAGGTCACTGTGCGCCGCGCGCGTCGTTTCCTGCTCGCCGGCGCGGTCGCTCAACGTGAGCGGAAGCGGCGACGGCGCGCCCTCGCCGAACCCCAGCACCGAGAGGCGCGCGTTCGAAGCCGTCCGCGCGAGCTGCGCGATCGCATCGTCACGCGCGTGCCAGCGCGGTCCGCCCGGCTGCTCGAGGGCCATCGACCGGGAAGCGTCTGCGAGCACGATCACGCGCGCGCCGACGACGCTCTCTCGCGCGGACACACGCGCCGGACGAAGGACTGCCGTCAGGAGGGCCGCGACGGCGAGCAGCCCGGTCGCGGCGATGAGCGCCCCCCCCCGCTCGCGCCGACGCATCTCGACGAGAAGCATCGCGAAGCTCACGAGGGCGAGGGCCGCCGCGAGCCACACCGCCCAGGGGGCGAGATCGCCCGACGGTCCGAGGTGCGTGTGCAGCATCTACGGCGACGTGAGCGCGCGGCGGCGCATGAGGAAGGGCGCGTGGACCTGGTCGTCCTTGTAGTTCGAGCAGAGGACGTACATCGCGACGTTCACCGCGAAGCGGATGGCGCGCTCGCGCTGCGCGTCACCGCCCGGCGTGACGGTCTGCTCCCACATCCCCGACGCGCCGCGCGCCAGCGCGCCGCCGAGGTCGTGCTCGTCGAAGATCACCTGCGCCTGGCCGCCGCGAACGATGGCGTCGACCGACGCGGGGCCCTCGACGCGGCCCTCGGCCCGGCGCAGGAGGTAGAACGTGCGGAAGAGCACGTGGTCGGTGCCGAGCGTCACCGGCGTGCTGTCGGGCAGCACACGGGCGATCTCGCGCCGAGCGCTCCGGGCGAACGCGCTCGGGTCCCCGCGGTCGCTCGCCGCCGCGTCGTCGACGAACATCACGCCGCCCAGAGCGAAAAAGCGCCGCAGCCCACCCACCTCGGCGGCCGTCAGCGGCGCCACCTCGGCGTCCCCGCTCCAGTAGAGGAAGGGCGCGTCTACCACCGCCGGGTCGTCGGCCCGGACGAGCGTGGGTCGGAGGCGCGCGGGCGCGCTCGTGCGCTGCACCAGCTCCCACGACCATCTCGCGGGCGCCGTCCCGCGGGCGGGCCCGGTCTGGTTGCCCGTCAGCAGGACGCGCGGATCGAATGCGCCTGCGTCCCCGAAGGCGCGCGCCGGGCGCGGCAGGAACACGACCAGCGCGATCCCGACCGTGAGCGCGACCAGGGCGAGGGCGGGCCTTCGGAATCGCACGGCTTTCCTTGTAGCCGAGGGTCCGGCCGGGCGACAGCGGAGGGACGCGACGAAAAACGTGCCGGCGAGGCGAACACTCCGGAAGAGGCGGGAGAACGGGCCCATGAGCGCGTACGCGGAGCTCTTCCGCCCGCCCCGCAGACTGGCCATGTCCCGCGTCCGCGCTCGCCATTCGACGCCCACGCCCGCCCCCACGGAGGGCCTCTCTCCGAGCCTCCTCGCGTCGCCCCGGCGCCTGCCGTCTGCGCCGGGTATCCGTCACTTCGTCGCAGGCGCGCAGCCGTTCGTCTGCTTGCACGCGACCGCCGCCGTGACGCACGCGTTGCACGTCGTCTCGCACGCCTGCTTGCACGACGTCTCCCCGTCCGAGCAGCCCTTGGTGCACTGCGGCCCTCCCCCCGGGCCGTTGCCGTTGCCGCTCCCCGGCCCGTCGTCGCCCCCGGCGGGCCCGCACTGCACGTTGCACGTCACCGCCGTGCTCGTGCAGGTCGCGGCGCACGCCGTGGCCTCGTCGTCGCACGTCGTGGGCGCGCACGGCCCGCTCGCCTCCGGCGCGGACGCCGCCTCGGGCGCGGCCGCTCCGTCGTCGGTCACCCCGCCTGCGTCCGTCCCCTGGGCCGCTCGCCCGTCGGCCGCGTCGTCGTGCTCCGGGCTCGCGCCGCCGTCGGCGACGGTCAGCTTGTCCTGCCCGACCACGAGCTCGCAGCCGCACGCCAGGAACACGAGGCCGAGCGCCAGCAGGGTGCGCATCTAGAACGACCCCCCGACTCCCCCCGGCGTCACGCGCAACCCCGTCGAGCGGGCGCCCGGCGCGAGCCACGCCAGGTATGCGCCCGTCGCGATCGCGACCGCGCCCACGCCGAACGCCACGTCCGCCGCCACGGCGAGCGTCCGCGCGTCCGAGTACGCCTGCAGCCCGGACGCGTCACGGCAGACCGAGCCCGCGCAGTCGGCCTGGCTGTCCGACCGCCGCGCGAGCGCGCGCACGCCGAGCACGCTGCCCACCGCGATGGCCGCGAGCCCTGCTCCTCCGACGACGTAGCCCGCCGTGCGCGTTCGCGGCGCGCCCCCGGACGCGCCGGCCGGCATCGGCCCCGCGGCTGCGTCTCCGCCGGGAGTGCCTGCCTCGACCGAGAGCAGTCGCCGCTGGGCCTTCGCCAGCTCGACGACGTAGAGGCGCGGCGCGCACCCCGGGGCGCGAACGATGACCTCGTGCCGCCCCGGGTCGACCGGCAAGGGCACCCCGAGGCTCGCGCCGGTGAGCTCGACGCCGTCGTGGGCGACGCGCGCCCCCGGCGGTGCCGCCGGCGACAGGACGACCGTGAGCCACGGGAGCTGGCGCGTCAGGACGGCCTTGCGCTCCGCCGCGATGACGCGCCGCTCGTCCGTGTCGGGCATGCGGTCGACCACCTCGCCGTAGCGCTCCCACGCGTCGGCGAGCTTGCCCGTGTACTCCTCGCACGTCGCCAGGTTGAAGAGCGTCCCGAGCGTCGCGTCGAGGCGCAGGCTCTCGGAGAAGAGGGGGCACGCGTGCGCGTAGTCGCCCGCCTCCATCTTGGCGCGGCCGTCGCGGAAGAGCGCCTCGGCCGCGGCGGCGCCCCGGTCCTCGTGCGGCGCGGGCGGAGCGTCGTCGGCGCGCGCGAACGCAGCCGTCATCAAGGACGCGCCCAGCACCGTCACCGGAAGAAAGAGCCGCGCCTTCACCTGTCAGAGCCTTCGATCGTAGAGAGCCTTGAGGTCCACGGCGCGGCGCGCCCGCTCGTTCGGTCGCGTCTTGGACGGCGCTGCCGCGACCGAGTCCGAGGCGACCACGCGCGTCGACTGCGACGGCGCGGCGGAGACGAAGGCCGGAGTCGCGCCCGCCCGCAGAGGCTCCGCGAGGGCCTGGCGGGGCTCGGCGAGGGCGGGCGGAGCGTCGGCCGGTGGCGTCGCGTCGACGGCGATCGCGACAGCCGACGCGCGCGCCGCCGACGGCCGCAGGGCGTGCGCCGCCGAGCTGGGTGCGTCCGCAGGCTGCATCGCCGTCGCCGATCGCGCCGTCTGGCTGGGCACGAGCGAGAGGAACGAGAGCACGACCAGCAGGCCGAGCGCCGCTGCCGCCACGAGGCGCGCCCCCCGGTGCCGCGGCACGCCCACCGGGACGACGGTCTCGAGCGACGCCATCGTCTCGCTCGCGCGGTCGGCGCCCGAGGGAAGCCGCGCCCGCGTCCCGGCGCTCACCATGGACAGGCGCGCGGTGGCCGGCGGCGGCGCGGGGACAGCGTGCCCCGTCAAGGCGCGGTAGGCCGCGCGCACCGCGTCGCGCATCGCTCGCGCGTCCTCCCAGCGGTCCGTCATGCGCAGCGCCAGCGCGCGGTCGACGACGTCGACCACCTCCTTCGGCATCTCGGGCGCCACCGTCGCGAGCGACGGCGCCGGCTTCGAGAACACCGCCGCCATGAGCTCCTGCACGGTCTCGCCGTCGTGGATCATCCGCCCCGACAGCAGCGTGAAGAGCGACGCGCCCACGCCCCAGACGTCGCTCTGCGGGCCCACGAGGTCCCAGCGACCGCGCGCCTGCTCCGGCGACATGAACGCGGGTGTCCCCATCGGGGTGCCGGCTTGCGTCGCGCGGACGGCGCCCGTCACGTCGACGACGTGCGCGATGCCGAAGTCGAGGATCTTCACGCGCCCCTCGGTCGTCAGGAACACGTTCTCCGGCTTCACGTCGCGGTGGAGCACGCCCTGGTCGTGCGCGGCAGCGAGCGCGTCGAGGAGCTGGTCGGCGAGCAGCAGCGCGCGCGCCGGGTCGAGCCTGCCGGCCGACTCCGAGGCGAGCTCGTGGAGCGCCTTTCCTTCGAGGAGCTCCATGACGAGGAAGGCCTGACCGTCCTCGGTCACGTCGTCGTCGAGGACCTGCACGACGCCGGGGTGATCCACCTGGTTGGCGATCTTGCCCTCGCGCAGGAAGCGATCGCGGGCGCTCGTGTCCTCGGAGAAGGCCGCGTGCAGCATCTTCACGGCGCACCGGATGCCGTTGCGGTGCGTCGCCGAGTACACGGCCGCCATCCCACCGACGCCGAGCACGCCGTCGAGCCGCCACTTGCCGCGGAGCGTCTGTCCGACGCGCGCCTCCGCTTCCTGCTGCAGATGATGGTCGAGGGTCGGGTCCACCGAGCCTCGCTCCGTGCACCACCCGTACCGATGGGGCGGAGGACGGTGGCGAGGGGGTTCCCGCAGCCGCGGCCAGCGGCGCCGCGCCTCAACGTGGCAAGAATGCTGTGCGCTCTGCTCGGTAGGCGCGGGCAGCGGGCCCGGGCGCAGGGCCCGGGAGGCGCCAGGGAGGGCGAGTGGAGGCGCCCGCGCAGCGAGCAAGGGAGGCCGGTCGACGACGGGAGGCTCCCGCACGGCGAGCAGGGCGGCGCGGGCACCGAGAGGAGGCACCCGGACCGCGAGCAATGAGGATCGAGCGGCCAGCGAGGGCACCCGAGCGGCCGTCGAAGACGCCCGCGGAGCGCGCTTTCCTCATTGTGCGGGCGCGCGAGGCCTCCGCACGGCGAGCTCTCCTCCTTGCTCGGCGCCCGGAGCCTCCCGGTGGCCGCGCTTTCCTCGTTGCTCGCTCCCCGGATGCCCCCGCTCGCCCCTCGTTCCGTATTGAGCGCCCTGCGGTCCGTATTGAGCGGCCCGTTTTCCGTATTGCTCGGCCCGCCGGGGCGCCCCCTCGGGGTGCTTTCCGCATTTCTTCGCCTGCGTTCCGCCTCGCCGGGGTACACCGGCGTCATGCGCTACGCGATGGGGGAGATGTCCGCGCGGTCGGGGCTTACGCCGCGCACGATCCGCACCTACATCGCCGAGGGGTACCTCGATCCGCCCGAGGGCCGCGGGCGTGGGGCGACGTACAGCGAGGAGCAGTTCCTCTCCCTGCTCGTCATCGCACGGACGCGCGCGCAGCGCCTCGGGTGGCCCGAGGTCGTCGATCGGTTGCGGCGCTGGTCGCTCGACGAGAAGCGCGCGTTCGTCGCGACCACCGAGCCGCCCGCGGAGGACGCGGACGGGGAGGGCACGGCCGACGACGGCGGCGACGTGCCGGGCGAGGAGGGGGCCGCACGTCGTCCGGGAGATGGTGCAGGGGTCGCCTCACCGGCCGCGCCCGGACACCCGGCGCGCGGGGGCGCTCCGTCGTCGGGCGACGGGCTCCCCGCCGGGACGTCCTTCGTGCTCGCGGAGGTGCTGCCGGGCCTCTCCCTCGTCGTCCGCCACGACGCGGCGCCGGTGGTCAGGCGCGTCGCGGCCGAGATCCTCGCGCGCTACGCCGCGCCTCGCTGATCGGGATCGTGCGGCGCGCGGAAGCAAATGTTCGGGCCGGGCCCGCAGAGGCCGTCAGTCGAAGTCCTCGACGCGCCAGACGCCGCCGTCGCGCTTCAGCTTCACCTCGTGGCCGCCCGGCACCTTCACGACGGCCGTGTCGCCGTTCGCCTGGACAGGCAGCGTGCCCGGCTCGCCGAGGCCGTCGACCAGCGTGCGGAGATCGTTCTCCACTGCGGCGCGCGTGGTCGGCGAGAGCACGCGCATGAGGCCCGCGTAGCTTCGCCGCGCGAGGACTCTCCGGAGCTGCTCGAGGGCCTCCTCCGGCGTGCGCGCGCCCCCGGGCAGCGCGCCCGCGGCCGTGACCCAGTAGCGGCCCTCGCGGAGCTCGAGCGCCGCCTCCTCGCCGTCGGCGTACCGGAGGCGCGCCGTGGCCTCGACGCGCACGTCGTCACGCGCGAGCTCCTTGCCCTGCTGCGCGAGCTCGTCGTGCTCGTCGGCCACCATCTTCTTCACGGCGTCCTTGCTGCGCGCCTCTCGCGACGACTTCGACAGCATCGCGTAGAGCGCATCGCCGTCGGCGTGCGCTGCCGCCTCCGCATACGCCCGCGCCGCCGCGTGCGGATCCGGCACGCTCGACGACGCGCACCCCGAGACGAGAGAGAGAAACAGGAAGGTCAGAAGATCAGAAGGGGAGAGGTGGGATTGGACGGGTCTCGGCCCCGCCTCCCTTCTGATCTTCTGATCGTCCTGTTTCTCTCCTCTCGTCAAGAGACCTCGGCTTTCGCGATGGCGACGTCGAGGTCGTACTCGTCGCGCCAGAGGGTCGCCTTGCCGCCGACCGTCCACTCCTCGAGCTCGCGGTCGTCCGCTCCGCGCAGGAACAGGGTCACCTTGCTCGCGCCCCGGTCGACCGCGGCGCGCACGCTCTCGATCTTCTGCTTGTGCTCGCGGTCGAGGGCGTCGGCCAGGCGCAGGATCGCAGCGAGGCCGCGCACCTTGCCGCGCGACTCCTTCGAGAGGTCGCGGTAGTTGGTGTGGCTCGTGTCGGGCGGGCCCTTGCGGTGGTAACGCGCGATGTTCGCGACCACCGCGCGCTCCTCCGGCGTGATGCCCATGATGTCGGCGTGCTGGATCAGGTAGTAGCTGTGCTTGTGGTGGCCGCTGTAATGGATGTAGTCGCCGATGTCGTGCAGGACGCCGGCGGCGCGCAGCAGCAGGCGGTCGCGCTCGTTGAAGGCGTGGACCGAGTGCAGGTCGTCGAAGAGCTGCGAGGCGAACTTCGTCACCTGCTTCGCGTGCCCCTCGTCGAAGTGGTAGTGCCGCCCGAGGCGCACGCACGCGTCGAGGACACGCTCGGCCTCGCCCGCGGCGTCCCACACGTGGAAGTACTTGTCGATGATCTCCTCGAGAATGCCGGCGGCCAGGCCGACGCCGGGTGCGAGGATCGTCACCATCTCCAGCTTCTTCGCGAGGCGCAGGAAAATGCAGGCCGCCGGGAGGATGGTGTCGGCGCGGTCGGGCCGGAGCTGGTAGGCGTCGCGCCGCTCGCCGTTCGACATGCCGCAGAGCTTCTTGAAGAGGGCCTTGGCGGCCGCGACGTCGATGGCCCGGCCCTTCGCGGGGCAAAGGTCGAACAGGGTGTCGACGTTGCCGCCCGTGCCGACGAGCACGTCGACCTTGCCCACCTGCGGGAGGGCCTCGCCGAGCGCGCGGTCGATGGCCTCCTCGAGCAGGCGCTCGCGGCGGCGGTCCACCGTCTTCACTCCCTTGAGGTACGCCTCGAGCATCCGCACGGTGCCGAGCGGCAAGGACATCGTGAAGACCGTCTGCCCGCGCTCGAGCAGCGTCAGCTCCGTCGACCCGCCGCCCACGTCGACGAGGAGCGCGCGCTGGTCGCCGATGGGCACCCGCCGCGTGACCGCGAGCTGGATGAGGCGCGCCTCCTCGATTCCCTCGATCGTCTCGAGCTCGATCCCCGCCTCGCGGCGCGCCCGCTCGACGAGCGTGGCCCCGTTCTTCGCCTCGCGCACCGCGCTCGTCGCGATGGCGCGGTAGGCCGAGACCTTCGCCTTGTCGATCTCCCCGCGGAACTCACGCAGCGCGTCGCAGGCCTGCCCGATCGACGCCGGCGCGAGGCGCCCCGAGAGGAAGACCTCGGCGCCCAGCCGCACGGGTGCCCGCACGGTCGCCACGTCGCGCCAGGGCTCGGCCCCCTCGCGCTCCAGGAGGAGGGGCAGCTGGTCCTTGGAGACGAGCGACGGCGCGGACGCCTCGACGATGCGCAGCCGGAGCGCATTGGAGCCGACGTCGATGGCGGCGAAGCGCGGCATGAGGAGGAAACTAGCGGCAGGCTATCCCATCGGCTAGCGTTTGGAGCGGTGTTTGGGCGAGCGCTCGCGCTGACCGCCGTCATGGTCACCCTGTCCTCCGGCCTCTCCGCGTGCGGCGGCGACCCGCCGAAGGCTCCGACCATCCTACGGCCGATCGACGAGCCGCACGCCGTCTCGATCATGGCGAAGGTCTTCCGCGAGCTCAACCTCGAGCCCGTGCGCAACCGCATCATCAAGTTCGGCCCGAACGACGCCGAGCTGCGGCTCGACATCGCAGCGAAGGACCGCCGCTTCGGCATCGCGTACATCACGTGGCAGGACGCCGACAAGCTGGGAGACGATCTTCCCCGGCGTCGCGACCCCGACGCAATCATCGTCGTGCGCGGCAACGGCGAGGACGACGACGTGCACGCGGCGCTCCTCTTCGCGGCGGACTACATGCAGGACGACCTCGCGGGCGAGTCGCACACGTCGACGAGCATCGCGGCCGAGCAGAAGCTCACCCTCGCGACGAAGGACGTCATCCGCCGGGCCGAGCACGAGAACTGGCCGTAGATGGGGCCGCGGCAGTGGATCGCGACGGGGGCGGTGGCGACGGTGGCGGGCATCGCCATCGCGGGAACGGCGCCCGTCTTCGGGACCCCGGGCTCGTCGCGGACGCACGCACAGCAGACGGTCGGCGGCGTCGTCGTCGTCCTCGGGTGGCTGCTCCTGGCGTGGGCGATCCACGCGTTCGGCCGCGCGAAGGACTGAGCGCCCGCCGAGGAGGGTGCCCGCGCGCGCCGAGCGCACGCGCGGTTGCGGACCGGGCCCAGGACGTCAGGGCAGGGGAAAGAGGCCGACGAACGACGCCATCGCCGCGGTGACCGTCGAGCCGCTGGGCGTGAGGGTGCCGCTCGCCGCGTCGAAGCGGAAGGCGACGACGTTGCCGGTGGTCTCGTTGGCGGCGTAGAGGAACGTGCCCGTGGGGTCGAGGGCGAAGTCGCGCGGGGTCGCGCCGCCGCTCTTCGTGAACGTGGGCGTTCCGATGCGGCCGCTGGCGTCGAGGGGGAAGGTCGCGATGCTGTCGTCGCCGCGGTTCGAGACGAAGAGCCACGCCCCCGACGGGTGGACGTGCACCTCGGCGGCGGTGTTGGTGCCGGTGAAGCCCGGGGCCAGCGTCGAGGCGGTCTGGATGGGCGCGAGCGTGCCCGCGAGCGCGTCGAAGGACAGCTCTTCGACGGTGCTGTCGGTCTCGTTGACGAGGTAGGCGATCGTGCCGTTCGGGTGGAACGCGAGGTGGCGAGGCCCGGCGCCCGCCGCGGTGGCCATCGTCGGAACCTGGTTCGCCGTGAGGTTCCCGGTCGACGCGTCGAAGACGTACTGCGCGACGTAGTCGGAGCCCTTGCAGGGCACGAAGACGAAGTGGTCGGCCGGGTCGGCGACCATCATGTGCGCGAGCTGGCCGGGGCTCGCCGTGTGGACGGCCGCGCCGAGCGAGCCGTCGGCCTTCACGGGGAGGACGGCGACGGTGCCGCTCGTGTAGTTCGCGACGAGCACCCACTTTCCCTGCGGGTCGAGGCCCACGTACGGCGGTCCGTCGCCGCCGGAGGCGACTGCGTTCTGGAAGGTCAGCGCGCCGGTCGTGGCGTCGATGGAGTACGCGCCGACCTGACCGGGCGTGTTCTCGTCGACGGCGTAGAGGTGCTTCGACGCGGCGTCGACGGCGAGGAACGAGGGCGCGGTCCCGAACGAGGTGACCTCACCAGCGGGGGTGATCGCGCCGGTCGCCGTGTCGACGGAGAGCCACTGGATGCCGGGGCCGTAGCCGCTCGCGAAGCCGACGAGACGCGCAGGAGGGCCGGAGGCCTCGGCCTCGACGGGGGCTTCCCCGTGCGCGTCGATGGGAGCGGCGGCGTCGTCGCCGGTCGGGGCGTCGTCGCCGTGCGCGTCTGCGCCTCCGACGGCGCCGTCTGCGGGGCTCGCGTCGGCTTCGCGCGACCCGGCGTCGCCCGGTCGGCCGCTGCCCGCGACCGCGCCCCCGCCGCAGCCCGAAGCGCCGAGCGCGCCGATGGCGCCCGCGGCGGCGAGAAGAACCGCGGCGCGCGTCACCTCACAGCTCGCTGCGCAGGACGACGATCCCCGTGTCGGGTGCGAGGTGCGGCGTGCGAACGGCGGCCCAGCCGAACGCTCGATCGGTGATGGTCAGCGGGCCCTGGGCGGGCCCGGCAGCCGTCTTCTCGAGGAGCCCGGCGTCGGCGAGGGCCTTCTCGTCGACCTGCGGGGTGAGCGGCGCCGCGTAGACGCCCGTCTTGTCGAAGACGGCCACGTAGAAGACGGGGATCCTGCCCACGTCGCCGGATTTTTTCGCCTCCTCGGCGAGGCGGTCCTTCAGCGACTCCTGCAGGTGACGCGCGAAGTAGCGGTAGGTCCAGCCGGTCACGAAGATCGCGCCCGTCTCGCCCGAGGTTCGCTTCACCGGGAAGCCCGCGATCCAGTCGCGGTCGGGCCCGTTCTTCGTCGTCGCGTTCGGGAAGAGGCCCGTCGTCGTCGTGTAGGTCGACTTGGCGGCCGCGAGAGCAGGGAACACCGAAAAAAGGTTCTGCCCGGCCATCACGTCCTCCTCGAGGTCGTTGCGGATGGCCACGCCGTTGGCGTCGGTCAGCGCGAAGAACGTCGATTTGGCCATCGAGAGGTCCATGACGTCGCGCCGCACGCGCTGCAGCGCCGTGCGTACGCCCGCGGGATCGAACTTGGGGTCCGCCCCGTCGGAGACGAGCGGCTCCAGCTTCTTCGCCCCCTGGGGGAGCCCGCGCTCCACCTCGCCGAGATCCTTCTCGACGAGCGCCGCGAGGTCCGAGACGTCGGTGCTCGCGCGTGCCGCGCTCTCCTTCGCCTGGTCCTTGCAGCCCGCCGCGAGCAGCGCGGCGAGCCCCAATGCACAGAAGAGCTTCTTCATGGGGTTTCCATCGTACGACGGTTGAGAGGCCGCCGGCCTTTGATAAGTTCCCGCCGAGGTCGCGTGCCCGAGCAAGGATCCCTCTTCCCGTCCCGCGGACGGCTCGGCCGGTACGACGTCCTCGCGAAGATCGCCGACGGCGGGATGGCGGCCGTCTACGTGGCTCGCCGCGACGACGGCGAGCTCGTCGCCCTCAAGTGCATTCGCGACGACCTCGCGCGGAGCAAGGAATTTCTCACGATGCTCCTCGACGAGGCGAAGATCGTCTCGTACCTGCGTCACCCGAACATCGTCCGGTACCACGAGCTCGGCGACGAGGAGGGGCACGCGTTCCTCGCGATGGAGCTCCTGCTCGGGCAGTCGCTCTGGAGCGTGTGGGAGGCGTGCCGCGCGCGCGGCGTGCGCCTCCGCTACGACATGATCGCGTGGATCGGGGCGCGAGTGGCGGACGGGTTGCACTATGCCCACGAGCTCACCGACGCGGCGGGCGTGTCGCTCGGAATCGTCCACCGCGACGTAAACGCGACCAACGTGTTCGTCACCTACGACGGCGAGGTGAAGGTCATCGACTTCGGGCTCGCGAAGGCCGTGAACCGCGCGTACAAGACGGCCGCCGGCGTCATCAAGGGGAAGGTGGCGTACATGTCGCCGGAGCAGGCGCTCGCTGACGCGGTCGACCGCCGGACCGACGTGTTCGCGCTCGCGACGACGCTGTGGGAGCTCGCGTGCGACCGCCGGCTCTTCAAGAGCAAGGACGACGTCGAGACCCTCGCGCGCGTGCACGAGGCGCGCGTCCCCGAGCCGGCGCGCATCGTCGAGGGGTTCCCTCCGGCGCTGTGGGCCATCCTCAAGCGCGCCCTGGCGCGCAGCCCCGAGGATCGCCAGCAGACCGCCGCGGAGCTCGCGCGCGAGCTCGACGCCTTCGCCGGCCCGGAGATGAACGCGTCCGTCGTCGCGAACGTCATGCGCGAGCTCTTCGCCGAGGACCGCGCTCGCCAGCTCGCGTGGATCGCCGAGGCCAGCCTCCCCGGCCCGCGGCGCGACACGCCGCCCCTCAAGCCGCGCTCCACCTTCTACGGCGAGGACCCGCCGGCTTCCGTCGCGCCGCAGGTGCCCCCACCCGGCCTCGCGCTCGGCTTCGTCCGTCCCTCGCACGCGCGCGCCCCACACGCCGATTCCACGACGCGCCGCCTCGTCCCCATCGTCCTCGTCATCGCCGTCGTCGTCGCCCTCGTCGTGATCGTGGCCCTGGCGATTCGCTGAATCGCAAATCCACCTTTTCGACGTCTCCTGCATTCCCGAAACGGGGACTCCCGTGCAGCGATGCGCAGGTGCGGAGTCGAAATGCGGAGCTCGGGGGCCGAAGCAGCGCCCCCGATGCGCAGCTTTTGGGCTGCCAAAACAGAGGTACCGAAGGAGGGACTCGAACCCTCACGCCCTTTCGGACGGCGGATTTTGAATCCGCTGCGTCTGCCATTCCGCCACTTCGGCGCTTTCGCGTCACGCGCTGACTAGCACGGAAAACCGATTGACCGAATTGATGACGGAGGATTATCTCGTTCGCATGTCCTCTCTTCGCCAGAAGCTGAACGACCTCGCGTCCATCTTCGCCGACGGCGTGCTCGACGCCATCCGCGTCGCGTCGATCGACGAGCTGAGTGGCCAGGGTGGTCCGGTTGGGCAGGTCGGTCACGCCGGTCGCGGAGGCCGTCGCTCGGTGATCGCTGGCGCCAGCATGGCCGAGGGAGCGCTCGCGAGCGCGGGCGCGGGCGCGGGGCGGCGGCGTGGCGGGCGGCTCGCGCGACGGTCCGCGACCGACATCGCCAGCGTCGTCGAGCAGATCGTGGAGCTCCTGCGCGCCGCGCCGAAGGGTCTGCGCGCAGAACAGATCCGCGCGAAGCTCGGCCTCGAGGCCAAGGAGCTCCCGCGGCCCCTGAAGGAGGCCGTCGAGGCGGGCCGCCTCGGCAAGTCCGGGCAGAAGCGCGCGACCACGTACTTCCTCGAGGGCGGCGGGGCCGGCGCAGCGCCGCGCGGGGGCAGAGCCGGCGGGTCGAGTCGAGCCAGTGGGAAGGCGAGGCGAGGGTCGGCCAAGCGGCAGCGAAAGGCGTCCGGCGCCGCGCGTCCCGCGCGCACGACCCGCACCGCGCGCCCGACGCGCACGGCGCGCACGGCGCGCAAGGCGCGCAAGGCGCGCAAGAAGAAGTAGCGAAGCCCTTGGCGCGCTGCTCCCTCCCGTGGTAAACCGCCCGGCCCAGATGCCCAGCGATGCCATTCAGTGCAAGCCCCTCGAGGTCGTCGTCAGCGACCGCGGGATCGAGCGTGCCATCAAGATGCTCAAGCGAAAGCTCGCCTCCGAGGGTGTGCTGCGCGAGCTCAAGATGCGCCGCCACTACATGAAGCCGAGCGTCAAGCGCCGGAAGAAGCAGGCCGAGGCCGCCCGTCGCCGCCGCAAGCGCGCGAAGGTCGAGGCGACGGCTCAGCTCAAGCCGTAGTCCTCGCGCGCCGCCCCCGCGGCGGCTGCACGGGGCCCCGCTTCTGCTAGTGTCGCGCGCGTGACTGCACCCGACTCCCTGTCCCGCTACGGGTCGAGCGCGCGTCCTGCGCCCTACCCCCTCTTCTATCCGCCGCCGCCTCCGGTCGACCAGGTCGCCGTCGAGGAGCGCGCGGCCTCGCTGGGCAAGCGCTCGTTGAAGAAGGGGGCGAAGGTCGCGGGGCTCAAGCTCGCGGTCCGGATGATGGACCTCACGACGCTCGAGGGGAAGGACACGCCCGGCAAGGTCCGCGCGATGTGCCGGAAGGCGCTGCTGCCGCTCGACAGCGATCCGTCGATCGGGCCGTGCGCGGCGGTGTGTGTCTACCCGAACCTCGTGCCGGTCGCGCGCGCGGCGCTCGCAGGGTCGGCGGTGAAGGTCGCGAGCGTCGCGACGGCGTTCCCGAGCGGGCAGTCGCCGCTCGACGTGAAGCTCGCCGACGTGCGGCGGGCCGTGGAGCTCGGCGCCGACGAGATCGACATGGTCATCGACCGTGGAGCGATGCTCTCGGGCGACTACGCGAAGGTGTTCGACGAGATCGCGGCCACGAAGGAGGCCTGCGGCAAGGCGCACCTCAAGGTCATCCTCGAGACGGGCGAGCTCGGGTCGTACGACGTCGTCCGCAAGGCGAGCGAGATCGGCATCGCCGCGGGTGGGGACTTCATCAAGACGTCGACCGGCAAGGTGCAGCCCGCGGCGACGCCTCCGGTGACGCTCGTGATGCTCGAGGCCATCCGCGACCACTACTACGCGACCGGTCGCCGCATCGGGATGAAGCCTGCTGGCGGCGTCCGGACGGCGAAGCAGTCGCTCCACTACCTGGTCCTCGTGAAGGAGACGCTCGGTGACGCGTGGCTCACGCCGGACCTCTTCCGGTTCGGCGCCAGCGCGCTGCTCAACGACGTCCTCATGCAGATCGAAAAAGAGAAGACGGGCGCGTACCAGGCGTCCGAGGACTTCTCGAAGGATTGAACTGGCCATGAGCGGAGAAATCACCAAGAGCGGCGACGACGCCCTCGCGCTCGACTTCGGTCGCGCGTGGGAGTACGCGCCGGCGCCCGAGGCGACCGACCACGTCACGATCGCGCCCCGGCACGAGCTCTTCGTCGGCGGCAAGTGGGTCGCACCCCGCAGCGGAAAGTACTTCGACACGATCAACCCGGCGACCGAAGACAAGCTCGCCGAGGTCGCCGAGGCGGACGAGCGCGATGTCGACGACGCCGTGCAGGCCGCTCGCCGCGCGTACGACCGCGTCTGGTCGAAGATGCCCGGCAAGGAACGCGCGAAGTACGTCTTCCGCATCGCGCGGGCCCTGCAGGAGAAGGCGCGCGAGCTCGCCATCGTCGAGTCGCTCGACGGGGGGAAGCCCATCAAGGAGTCGCGCGACGTCGACCTCCCGCTCGCCGCGGCGCACTTCTTCTATCACGCAGGCTGGGCCGACAAGCTCGACTACGCTTTTCACGGGCGCGCGTGGCGCCCGCTCGGCGTCGCCGGCCAGATCATCCCGTGGAACTTCCCGCTCCTCATGGCGGCGTGGAAGATCGCGCCTGCGATCGCGTGCGGCAACACGGTGGTGCTCAAGCCCGCGGAGACGACGCCGCTCACGGCGCTCCTCCTCGCGCGCATCGTCGAGGAGGCAGGGCTGCCCCCCGGCGTCGTCAACGTGGTGACCGGCGCGGGCGCCACCGGCGCCGCCCTGGCGTCGCACCCCGGTGTCGACAAGGTCGCCTTCACGGGCTCGACGGACGTGGGCAAGCGCATCCAGCGCGCGGTCGCTGGCACGAAGAAGAAGCTGACGCTGGAGCTCGGCGGCAAGGCGGCGAACGTCGTCTTCGCCGACGCGCCCCTCGACCAGGCCGTCGAGGGCATCGTCAACGGCATCTACTTCAATCAGGGCCACGTCTGCTGCGCAGGCTCGCGCCTCCTCGTCGAGGAGTCCGTGCACGATCTCGTCGTCCGCAAGCTCACCGACCGCATCGCCACGCTCCGCGTCGGCGACCCGCTCGACAAGAACACCGACGTCGGCGCCATCAACTCCAAGATGCAGCTCGACAAGATTCGCCAGCTCGTCGCCGCCGGCGAGGAGGAGGGTGCGGAGCGCCACACCGCGCCGTGCGCGCTGCCCTCGCGCGGCTACTTCTTCCCGCCGACGTTCTTCACCGGCGTCGCGCAGTCCTCGCGCATCGCGCGCGAGGAGATCTTCGGGCCCGTGCTCTCCGTACTCACGTTCCGCACGCCCGACGAGGCGATAGAGAAGGCCAACAACACGATGTACGGCCTCTCGGCCGGTATCTGGACGGACAAGGGCGCCAAGATCTTCTGGATGGCGCAGCGCCTCAAGGCCGGCGTCGTCTGGGGCAACACGTACAACAAGTTCGACCCCTCCTCGCCGTTCGGCGGCTACAAGGAGAGCGGCTTCGGCCGCGAGGGCGGGCGCCAGGGCCTCTCGGCGTACACGGAGCTCGCATGACCACGCGACGGACACTCGAGAAGGAGCGCACCGAGACGGAGACCGAGAACGGTACCGCGCTCCCGGACGGCGCCTCGCGCTCGATGACGCACGCCGAGGGCGCCAACGGCTTCGACCCTGCCGCACGCCTGTCGGTGGCGAAGGCCTACAAGATGTTCGTCGGCGGCGCCTTCGTCCGCTCCGAGAGCGGGCGCTACTTCCAGGTGCGCGGCGAGGCCGACGGCAACGCCGACCCCGACGTGGTCAACGTGCCGCGCGGCTCGCGCAAGGACGCGCGCGACGCCGTGCTGGCCGCCAAGGGCGCGGCCGACTCGTGGGCGGCGCGCACGGCGTTCAACCGCGGGCAGATCCTCTATCGCCTCGCCGAGGTCATGGAGTCGCGCCGCGAGGAGCTCCAGACGGCGCTCGAGCGGGGCGGCGTTTCCGGTGCCGAGGCGTCGCGCGAGGTGGCCACGGCCATCGATCGCGCCGTCTACTACGCGGGGTTCTGCGACAAGTTCCAGGCGCTCGTGGCCACGAGCAACCCCGTGGCCGGCCCTCACTTCGGCTTCAGCGTCCCGGAGCCGATGGGCGTCGTGGCGGTCGTCGCTCCCCAGCGCCCGGCCCTCCTCGGGCTCGTGTCGACGGTCCTCCCCGTCCTGGCGGGGGCCAATACGTGCGTCGTCGTCGCCGGGACCGACGATCCGCGCACGGCGGTCGTGTGGTGCGAGTGCCTCGCCACGAGCGACCTGCCGGGGGGCGTCGTCAACGTCCTCACCGGGCAGGCGAGCGAGATCGCGCCGCACCTCGCCAAGCATCGCGAGGTCTTCGCGATGGATGTGTGGAGCGCGGACGCCGACCTTCGCGCGGCGGTCGAGCGCGAGGGGAGCGGCAACGTGAAGCGCGTCCGGACGCACGACGAGTCGGACGCGGCGAAGCTCACCGGAGAGACAGGGCAAGGGCTCGGCTTCATCGAGCGCTTCCTCGAGACCAAGACGGTCTGGCATCCGGTCGGGGTGTGAGCGCCGTCAGCGCGCGGCGTCGATGGCGTCTTCGAGGGTGAAGGCGCCCTCGTAGAGGGCGCGACCAACGATGCACGCGGCGATGCCCCGCGCGGTGAGGGCGCGAAGATCGTCGAGCGAGCCGACGCCTCCCGACGCGATCACCGGGATGGCCGTCGATGCCGCGAGCGCCGCGGTCGCCTCGACGTTGGGGCCCGCGCGCGTCCCGTCGCGCGCGACGTCCGTGTAGAGGACTCCGGCGAGCGGCGCGTCCGCGAACTCCCGGACGACGTCCGTCGCGCGCGCCGTCGTGGTCCGTGTCCAGCCGTCGACGGTGACGAACCCGTCGCGCGCATCGACGGCGACGACCACCGTGCCCGGGTGTGCCGTGGCGACGGCGCGCACGAGCGCGGGATCCTTCACGGCGACCGACCCGAGGACGACCCGCGTGGCGCCGGCCTCTCTCCACGCATCGTAGTCCGCGCGCGTCCGCACGCCTCCTCCTACCTGCACGTTGCCCGCGAACGCCTCGACGATCGCCCGCACCACGTCGCGCTGCGCCGGCGCCCCATCGCGCGCCCCCTCGAGGTCCACCACGTGGAGCAGCGGCACCTGTCCCCGCCACGACGTGGCCCGGCGTGCCGGCGCGTCGTCGAACACGGTCACCTCGTCGTAGCGCCCTTGCCGGAGGCGCACGGCCCGGCCGCCGAGCAGGTCGATGGCGGGGACGACGATCACGACGCGAGGAACCTCCGGAGGAGCGCGAGCCCCGCGCGCTGGCTCTTCTCGGGGTGGAACTGGCAAGCGAAGACGTTGCCGCGTGCGACGGCGCTGACGAAGGGCGCGCCGTAGTCGGTGGTGCCGGCGACGAGCGAGCGGTCGTGCGGGAGGACGGCGTAGCCGTGGACGAAGTAGTAGTGCTCCGGCGCCCCGGCGAGGAGGCCCGCGTTCGCGCCGGCGGGCTCGACCACGTTCCAGCCCGCGTGGGGCACCTTCAGAGCCCCTCCCGTGGTCGTGTCCACGCCGCCCGGGAGGCGCTTCACCTCGCCCTCGAAGACGCCGAGCCCCGCGCAGCCCGGCGCCTCCTCGCTCGACGCGAAGAGCACCTGGAGCCCGAGGCAGATGCCGAGGTAGGGGCGCTCCTTCGCGAGCAGCCCGCGCACCGCCTCGCCGATGGGGCCGCCGAGGGCTCGCGCGCAGTCTCCGAAGCCGCCCTGCCCCGGCATGACGACGCGGTCGGCGGCCTCGATGCGGTGCGGGTCGCTCGTGACCTCCACGTCGACGCGCTCGCCTCGGGCTGCCTCGCGCAGCGCCCTCTCGACGCTGCGAAGATTGCCCAGGCCGACGTCGCAGACGGCGATGCGCACGCGCCTCGTCTACCACGCCTGCCGCGACGCGGAGCCGCTGCTACAGCCCGGTGAAAATCCTTCCTGGATTCCGGGGACTGGAGCGTGGTATCCCCGCCGTCGACGGAAGCGGTGCGCAACGTCCCTCGGGGGAAGCGTCGTTACCCGTCTCGGGGTGAATAGGCTCTTTCAGGAGAAAGAAACGACGATGGTCACTCGCAATTTCTGGCGACGGGTTTCCTGGCCGATCCTCTTTGCGGGGCTCATCGCTCCGTTCGCGGTCAACTGCGGCGGCCTGCCGAAGCTTCCGGGCGGCCTCCCGGGGCTCCCCGGCAGCTGCCCCGACATGAGCAAGCCCGACGAGATCGACAAGTTCGACTTCGCGGCCAACTTCAAGCTCCAGCCGCAGGTCGCCGCCAAGGTCAAGGCAGGCGTCGGCGCGGCCGTCGAGATGAAGGCCCTCGCCGACAAGATCGACGCGGACCTCACGACCGCCTGCGGCAAGCTCGCGGCGGACCTCGGCGACACGAACAAGTACGCGAACGCGCAAGACGCCTGCAAGGCCGCCGCGAAGGTGATCGGCGACGCAAAGGCGAAGCTCGGCGCGAACGCGTCGGTCAAGATCGACATGACGGAGCCGACGTGCGGGCTCGACATCAACGCCTACGGCGACTGCGCCGGGAGCTGCGACGCCACGGTGAAGCCGGGCAGCGCCGACGTGCAGTGCGAGGGCGGCAAGCTCGAGGGGTCGTGCTCGGGCAGCTGCTCGGGCGACTGCGAGATGAGCGCAGCGGCTGCCTGCAGCGGCGAGTGCGACGGCTCGTGCGACGCCGACGTCAGCGGGTCGTGCTCGGGCAACTGCGACGGCAAGTGCGACGGCAAGACGAGCAAGGGCGCGTCGTGCGCGGGCAAGTGCGACGGCAAGTGCTCCGGCAACGTGAAGGGAACGTGCAAGGGCAAGTGCGGCGGTAGCTGCCATCTCAGCGGCTCTGCCTCGTGCTCGGGGACGTGCTCCGGCACCTGCTCGGCCAAGATGCAGGCTCCGAAGTGCACGGGCACGGTCAAGCCCCCGCAGATGAGCGCCGACTGCAAGGCGAAGTGCGACGCGAAGGTCCAGGCGAACGCGTCCTGCACCCCGCCGCACCTCGTCGTGCGCATCGTGGGTGCGGCCGACGCGGCCGCCTCGGCAAGGCTCCAGGCGGCGCTCTCGAACGACCTTCCGATGGTCCTCGAGGTCGCGGTCGGGATGGCGAAGAACGTCGGCCAGATCGTGGCCAGCGTGAAGACGGTGGTCGAGGGCGTCGAGGGCGTCGTGAAGACGGCGACCAGCGACAAGCTCGCCGGCGCGGCCCTCATCGCGTGCGTCGCGTCGCCCTTCAAGGGCGCCATCGACGCGGCGACGGGCATCCAGGCCAACGTGAGCGTGTCGGTCAGCGTCCAGGCGAGCGCCTCGGGCAGCGCGAGCGGCAGCGCGAGCGCCAGCGGCAAGGCGGGCTGACGCGGCAAAGACCCGGCGGCAGTCGAGCCGGGGAACGAGGGAGCCGTCGGGCGCGAGAGCGCTCGGCGGCTTCTCTCTTTTGTGCGCTTCAGGCCACGAGAACCGTTCCCACGCTGCCCGGCTCGTCCACTTCCCGCGCGAGCTGGCCGCGCTCCAGGCGCCCGACGACGTGCACTGCGCGTACGCCCTCCGCGATGGCGGCGAACGACTCTTCGAGCTTCGGGATCATCCCCTTGGTCACGATGCCGTCGGCGATGGCCTTCTTGCCGTCGGCCAACGAGAGGCGGGGGATGCGCGACGACGGATCGGCGACGTCGCGAAGCACGCCCGGTACGTCGCTCACGAGGACGAGGGCCTTCGCGTCGAGCGCGATGGCCAGGCGGTTCGCCACGATGTCCGCGTTGATGTTGTAGACGTGGCCCTCGGCGTCGGCGCCCAGGCACGCCACGACCGGCACGTATCCCGCCCCGGCCAGGACCGCGAGGAGCTCCTCGTTCACGCCCGTCACGTCGCCCACGTGGCCGAAGTCGATCGGGTCGGGCCCGGCTCCCGTCACGACGCGCGGCGGTCGCTTCACCGCCCTCACCGTCAGCGCGCTCGCGCCGTGCAGGCCCACCGGGCGCGCTCCTGCCGCGAGCAACGCAGCGCACGCGTCGACGTTCACCTTGCCGGCGACGATCATCTTCATCACCTCGAGCGTCTCCGCGTCGGTGATGCGCCGCCCGGCCACGATCTTCGGTGTCTGCCCGAGCTTCTTCTGCAGGTCGGTCGCCTGCGGGCCCCCGCCGTGGACGACGACGACCTTCTCGCGGCGCGCCTGCATCTCGGCGACGTCGGCCGCGATGGCCGCCATGTGGCTCCCCGCGACGACCTCGCCCCCCAGCTTGACGACGACGTACTCGCTCATCGTGCCCGCTCTCCCGTCCCCGCCGCTCTCAGGGCCACCCGCCCGGGTCCTCGAGCGTCAGCCGCTCGTCGAGCCCGAGCATCAGGTTCATCGACTGGATTGCCTGCCCCGCGCCGCCCTTGATGAGGTTGTCCGTCGCCGAGAAGCACGCGACGACGCGCTTGCCGTCGCTCGCGTCACCGACCTGCAGGCCGACCTCGGCGTAGTTCGTCCCCTTCACCGCGACGACCTCGGGCAGGCGCTTCGCCGGCATCCGCACGAACGGCTCGCGCGCGTACGTTTCCTCGTAGAGCTTCTTCACCGCCGCGGCCTCGGTCTTCTCGGGCAGGTGCGCGAAGCACGTCGCGAAGATGCCGCGCGAGAGCGGCGCGCTCACCGGCACGAACCGCAGCACCACGTCCTTCGCGCCCGCCTCCTTCAGCGTCTGCGCGATCTCGGGGATGTGCTGGTGCTCGAGCGGCTTGTACGTCTTCAGGTTGTTCACGCGCGTGGGGTGGTGCGTGCCGGCGCTGGGCGCGATGCCGCTCCCGCTCGACCCCGTGATGCCCACGACCTCGACGGCCCCCGAGAGCAGCCCCGCCTTGGCGAGCGGCAGGAGCGCGAGCTCGATGGTCGTCGCGAAGCAGCCGGGCGACGCCACGTACTTCGCCCTCCTGATCGCCTCGCGGTTCATCTCGGGCAGGCCGTAGACGAACGTCCCCTTCGTCAGCTCGTCGGGGCAGGGGTGCTTCGCCCCGTAGTACTTCTCGTACGCAGCGGGGTCCCGCAGGCGGAAGTCGCCCGACAGGTCGACGATGCGCGCGCCCGTCTGCATGATCTCCTGCGCCTTGCCCGCGCTCACCTTGTGCGGGAGCCCCAGGAGAACGACATCCATCCCGCGCGCGGCCTCGCCCGGCGAGAGGCCCTCGAACTTCAGGTCGGTCTGCCCTTCGAGGTTCGGGTGCACCGCCGAGAGAGGCTCGCCGATGAAGTCGATCGACGCGACGCGAACGAGCTCCACCTCCGGGTGGAGGAGCAGCCGCCGGACGAGCTCCGCGCCGCCGTACCCGCTGCCGCCGATGACGGCGGCCTTGAAGCGCTTGGCCATGGTGGCCAGCGAGGTTAGTACGCCGCGCCCTTCACGCCACGCCCTTCGGGTGCCCGGAGCACGGCAGGGCGGACGTGCACCCGTGCTAACCGCACGGGTGCCACTCGAGCATCACCGGGTCCTTCGACGCGAGGCGCAACGTGCTGCCCTGCTCGGGCAGGCGCACGCGGCGGACGCGCGCGCCGTTGGCCCAGAGGCCCTGCATCGAGGCGACGTCGAATGCGTGGACGACGCCGTGCTCGCGGAGGAGGAGCAGGTGCACCCGCGACACGCTCTCGCTCAGCACCGGCCGCAGGCGCGGCTCGCACCGCTCGGCCCGCCCGACCAGCACGCCGGCTTCGAGCGCGTGGTCGGGGAGCTCCACCGTCGCCCACGCGCCGCCCCGCCGCAGCGTCACCTTCGCGTGGCCCGGTGCGGCCACGTCGCGCGCCACGTCCTCGAGCATCGAGAGCGGCGGCATCGAGGTGATGCTGGAGCTCGTCGGACCCGTGTGGAACGCTCGCGCCGGCATGCGCGGCGCGTCGACGATCTCGGGCGCGGGCCGGCGCTCCGGCAGCTCGACGAGCGAAGGCAGCGCGACGAGCGCGTACCCGGCCACACGCAGCGCCAGGACGCCCGTCGCCACGATGGCCCGCCGCTCGACGTCGTCGTCGAGGTGGAAGCCGAGGCCACTGCGCAGGTCGAGCACCTGCGTCGCCGGCGTCCCGTCCTCGAGGGCCGTCGCCCGCACGAGCAGATGACGCAGCGCGACGGCGGCATCGTTCGGCAGCGCGACGTCGCACCTCGTGTGGCGCCCGACGACCGCGTACGCACGCGGGTGGGCGACGAGATCGTGCCAGCCGAGCTCGAGGCCCCGCCACCAGACGAGCCGCACGCCCGGCACCGCCATGGGCTCCACTTCGAGGGCCCGCGCCCGCACGTAAGCCTCGTCGAGCCACTGTGCCTCGATGCGCGGCCCCGTGGCGACGAACCGGGTGTTCGCGTTCGGCGTGCGCACCACGCTGGAGATGTGCGAATGCCCGTCCACGTCCCTCCATCTTGCGCACGGGCGGCGCGCCCGTCGAGTCGCACGGAGGTGCTACGCTCGCCGCCCCCATGCGTTCCCACGCCGACGAGGCCACCGCCTGGCTATCCGACAAGCAGCGCGCCATGGAGGACGCCATCGCGCAGCTGGTGGACCAGAACTCCTACACCGAGAACCCCGAGGGCGGGCGCAAGGTGGGGGCCCTCCTCCGCGCGCTCTTCGGCATCGAGGGGCTCGAGGTTCACGTCCGGCCGAGCGAGCGCTTCGCCGACCACCTCGTCTTCCGGTCGCGCGCGCAGCAGCCCAACCGGGGCGCCGTCGCCCTCGTCGGCCACCTCGACACCGTCTTTCCGCCGGGCACCTTCGAGGGCTACCGCCGCGACGGCGATCTCGCGCGCGGCCCCGGCGTCCTCGACATGAAGGGCGGCCTCGTCGTCATCGCGTACGCGCTCAAGGCGCTCGCGGCGACCGGGGGCCTCGACGCCGTCGTCCCGGTCCGCATCGTCGTCGTGAGCGATGAGGAGGTGGGCTCCCCCGAAGGGCAGGGCGTCATCGCCGCGGCCATCACCGGCTCGGGCGCGGCCCTCGTCTTCGAGGCGGGCCGCAAGGCCGACGCGATCATCACGCGCCGCAAGGGCACGGGCGGCATGACCGCGACCGCGCACGGCAAGGCCGCACACGCGGGCAACGCGCACAAGGAGGGCGCGAACGCCATCTGGGCGGTCGCGCGCTTCGTCGACGCCGTCCAGCGTCTCACCGACTACGACCGCGGCGTCACCGTCAACGTCGGTCGCGTCTCCGGGGGCCACAGCAAGAACACCGTGCCCGACGCCGCGGAGGTGCAGCTCGATCTCCGCTTCTGCACGAAGGCCGACGGAGACGCCCTCGTCGAGCGCGTTCGCACCGCCGCCGCCGACGCGGCCGCCGGCGTCCCCGGCACACGCATCGAGCTCCATGGCGGCGTGGCGCGTATCCCGCTCGAGCGCACCGACGCCAGCGCGAAGCTCCTCGCAGACTACGGCGCCTGCGCGAAGGCGCACGGCCTCGGCGCGGACGAGGCGCCGCTCATCGGCGGCGGCAGCGACGCGAGCACCTCGAGCGGCCTCGGCATCCCCTCGATCGACGGCATGGGGCCGCGGGGGTCGGGGTTCCACACGAAGGAAGAGCTCATCGAGATCGCGAGCCTGGTGCCGAAGGCGCAGGCGGTCGCGCGCTTTCTCGCGTCGCGAGCGTATTCCTGATGAGGACGACGGCGCGGACGCAGGCGCGGGCGCAGCCCCGAGCGCGAGCGTCGGGGGGGAGGACAGCCAAGGCATCGGGCTCTGCTACTGTCCGAGGTCGATGCGGCGCATCGCCCTGTGCTTCGGCCTTCTCGCCGTGGCCGCGTGTCCTGCGCCCGCCGACCTGACACCCATCATCCACGTCGACCCGCGCGCGGCGCAGCGCCTCGGCTGGCTCGCTCACCCCGCCGCCGCGGATCCCGCGGGGCCGAGGCCTGCGCAGGTGCACGCGATGAAGGAGGGGGAGCAGCTCGGCGGGCCGAACGCCGTCGGGCGGCCGGGTGATCTCGTGCTCGAGAACGACGAGGTCGTCTTCGTCGTCGATCGCATGGGCGGCGGCGCCGGCTTCGCCGAGAGCGGCGGCAACCTCGTCGACGCCGCGGACGCGCGCGCGCGCCGGGACGAGCTCGGGCAGGTCTTCTCCTACTTCGGGACGTTCCCGCGCCAGGGCGTCTACGAGTCGCTCGCGACGGGCGCCGACGCCGACGGCAGCGCGTGGATCGAGGCGAAGGGCAAGGAGCTCTACGAGCCGAAGATCCTCGTGACGACGCGCTACACGCTCCACGCGCCCGACCGCGCGCTCCTCCTCGAGACGACGCTCGAGAACGCCGGTGACGCGCCCCTCGAGCTCCCGTCGGTGGGCGACGCCATCCAGTGGGGCGGCGCCGAGAAGGTCGCGCCCGGCAAGGCGCGCGGCTTCAAGGGCCCGTCGAGCGGGCCGTTCGTCGGCGGCGTCGGGCGCTTCGTCAGCTACGCCATCACGTCGACCGACGGGAGCGTCGACGCCGTGAGCGGCGGCTCGTGGACGGACACCGCGCAGCGGAAGGCCATCACGCTCGCGCCGCACGCGAAGACCTCGTACGCGCGCGTCTTCCTCGTCGGCGCGAGACCCGACACCGCGAGCCTCGTCGCCGAGCTCGCCCTCGCCGCGGGGCAACCCGTCGGTCCGGTGAAGCTCGCCGTCGCGAACGCGCTCCCCGGGACGCGCGTCCTGCTCACGGCCGAGGGCTCCGCCGAGGCGCTCACGATGGCGCCGCCCTTCGAGGGTGTCCTCCCGCTCGGGCGCTACCGCGTCGCGCCGCTCTCCGGCACCGCGCCGATCCCTCCGCTCGACGTGAAGGCCGACGTCCCCGCGACGGCCGACGTCCCCGCCTCGCCCCCCGCGACGGTCGACGCGCAGTGCCGCGAGCCCGCGGAAGCGGGCGCGGGCGCGGGCGCGATGCCGTGCAAGATCACCTTCGTCGGGCAGGGCGGCACGCCCGATCCCGACTTCGGCCCCGCGCACGTCGCCGGCCCCGCGCGCAACCAGGCGACGACGCCCGACGGGCACGTCGTCGTGCGCCTCCCCGCCGGGCGCTACCACCTCGCCGCGTCGCGAGGCCCCGAGTACGCCCTCGCCGAGGCCGACGTCGACCTCGCCGCGAGCGACACGAAGTCGGTCGTGCTCTCCCCCGTGCGCGTCGTCGACACCGCCGGGTACGTCGCGTGCGACTTCCACCAGCACACGATGCTCGGCGCCGACGCGCCCGTCGGCCGCGTCGACCGCGTCGTCTCGAACGCCGCCGAGGGCGTCGAGATCGCCGTCGCCAGCGAGCACAACGTCGTCGCCGACCTCGAGCCCATCGTGCGCGAGCTCCACCTCGAGTCGGCGATGGTCGCCATCTCGGGCGACGAGCTCACGACCGACGCGAGCAGGAAGCCCTGGGGCCACGCCAACGTCTGGCCCGTCCCGCGCGATCCGGCCGACGCCCGCGGCGGCGCACCGCCGGTGCGCGATCGCCTGGCGCACGACGTCTTCGAGGCGCTGCGCACCGGGCCGGAGGCGCTCCCCGGCGACTTCGTCCTCCAGATCAACCACCCGCGCACGGGCGTCACCGGCTACTTCGACCAGCTCGGCTTCGACCGCGCGACGGGCGTCGGCACCGGCGCGGGCTACGACGCGAAGTTCGATGCGCTCGAGGTCTGGAACGGCCGGAACGCGAGCGCGCGCCAGGGCGTCGTCGACGACTGGCGGGCGCTCCTTCGCACCGGGCACCCGGTGACGGCGACGGCGGACACCGACACGCACGGCATCGTCGGGCAGGAGGCGGGTTACCCGCGCACGCTCGTCCGCGTGGCCGACGACGCGCACCTCGAGGCGTGGGACGCGGCGCGCACGGCGGACCTCGTCCACGCGGTGAAGGCGGTGCGCGACGTCGTCCTCACGAACGGGCCCATGCTGCGCGTCACCGCCAACGGCGTCCCCGTAGGCGGCCTCGCCGCCGCGCAGCGAGGCCACGTCGTGACCGTGAGGGTGCACGTCGAGGCCGCGCCGTGGGTCGACGTCGACACGGTGCAGGTACTCCGCGCGAGCGAGGGCGCCGCCGGCGTGGCCGACGCGCGCACCGCGCCTACGAGGCACGTGACGCTCGCCCCGACGAAGGCCGGCGCCCGCGCGGCGGACGTGACCTTCGTGGTGCACGTCGCCGCCGACGACGCGATCTACGTCGTCGCGAGCGGCAGCAAGCCGATGACCCCGGTGCTCGCGGGCGACCCGAAGGAGATCGCCCCGTGGGCGATGACGGGCGCGATCTGGGTCGACGCCGACGGCGACGGCAAGGCGCTCGGGCGCTGATTGTCATCCAATGCTTGCGCTGGGGCGTGGGTCGACTACGTTGCGCCCTCACCTTCGGGGCGTAGCGCAGCCTGGTTAGCGCACTTGACTGGGGGTCAAGGGGTCGGAGGTTCGAATCCTCTCGCCCCGACTGCGCGGAACCGCTGGATACCCAGCGGTTTCGCGGGTCGGCTATCTTCTTCCGCGCCCGCGCCCGCGCCCGCGCCCGCGCCCGCGCCCGCGCCCGCGCCCGCGCCCGCGCCCGCGCTCGCCCCCGGGACCGAGCCGACCACGGCCGGCCCCGGAGGCTTCCTACTACCCGCGTGTCACTGCACCAGCAGCGACACCACCTGGCTCCAGTTCGCGGCGCCGCCCTTCACGATGGGGCGGTACCGGAACGCGATCGTCGTCCCCGCCTTCAGAGCGGGGACGACCGTCCTGGCCTGGAGCGTCGGCGCTGCCGCCGTCCAGGTCGTCCCGCCATCCGACGAGTACTCCCACTCGTAGGATGCGCGGCGCGCCGCCGCGGGCGCGACGAGCGTCACCGAACCGGTGACGCCCGCGGGCTTCGCGGCGAAGATGCGCGGGTCGCGCGCGGCGGACTTCCGCTGCGTGAGCCCGGCGCTCTCGATGAGACTCCCTGCGTTGTCCGGGCTCGCATCGGCCAGGGCCTGGACGTTGCCACGGAGCTGGCGCAGGAGCGTCAGCAGCGCGGCCTTCTTCTCGTTTCGTGTCGCGACGGCGCCTTTGACCCTCGTCTGCGTGGCCGTCTGGGCCGCAGCGAGGTCCCCGATCGCGGCGGTGAGCGCCGCGACCGACGGGACGGGGTTGGGGATCGAGGCGTTGCCCGTCAACGCCTTCTCGACTCCCTGCGCGTAGGTGACGAGCGCAGGGACGTTCTTCGGCAACTTCAACTCTGCGACCGGCTTCAGCACTGCGTTTTGATTGGCGGACAAGACGTTTCTCCTTTTCGTGTGGGCTACGTTCTTCGGTTTCGATCTGGTTGCGATGAAGAAGGAAGCAAGACGTGACGATGCGCCGCCACGCACCATGCGTGACGACGAAAGCTCGGGGAATGCGGCGCGCAGCAGCGCCGATGACGCCGTGATGACCGGGGAAGCGGCGATGCCGACCGGAAAGGCCGCTGCGCCGACCGGCAAGGCGGCGATGCCGACCGGAAAGGCCGCCGTGCCGACCGGCAAGGCGGCGATGCCGACCGGAAAGGCCGCTGCGCGGACCGGCAAGGCGGCGATGCCGACCGGAAAGGCCGCTGCGCCGACCGGCAAGGCGGCGATGCCGACCGGAAAAGCCGCTGCGCCGACCGGCAAGGCGGCGATGCCGACCGGCGAAGCCGCTTCGTCGGTCGTCACAGCCGTCTTTCCGGACGTCGCTGCCGCTTCGTCGGCCGGCATCGACGCTGTGCCGGCTGGCGACGCGGAAGCGCCGGTCGCCGGTGTGTCCTTGCGGGTCGACTGCGCCGCGACGTCGAAGCTCGCCGTGGGGCGTCGCGCTCTCGGCGCCGCCCCGACGTCCGTCGCTGCGTCCCCCTCACCCTACCTAGTCGGGAACCACCCGATTGGGTACCAACCACCGACGAAAATAGGTGCGACACGGTGCGCGAGCGTGCCGGAACGAGGCGCCGGCGCCGTGGGGGCGGCTCTCGGGCCCGTCATCGCGTCCCCTCACTTCCATCAATCGTCATCCCCCCGATTTCATCTCGCCTCGCGCGCGAAATAGGTGCGACACCGTGCGCGAGGCGGTCGCGGAAGGCGCGCGGGCGTGGGCCGCTTCGACGCAGTCGTCGAAGAGGAGGTCGGTGCTCAGGGAGGCGGAGCGGTCGGGGCGGGCGCAGGCGCAGGCGCGGGCGCGGGCGCAGCCGCCGGCGGCTCCGGCGGCGTGCACGGGACGGGCGGCTTCACCGGCTCGGGCACATCGCTGAACGCGTAGATGATCGACACCGTCGACGCCGTGTCGAGGTCCAGCTTGCCGGGCAGCGGGTAGCGGTCGTACGCCGCGTGGAGGCCGAGGCCCACCGAGAGGCCGCCGCCGACCTTCGCCGCGAAGAGCGCGTCGAAGTTCAGGCGCGAGTCGTAGACGTCGCCGGCGAGGCCCGCGTTCACCGCCGCGAGGCTCTGCAGGTACTCGAGGCCCGCCGAGAGCGTGACCGTCGAGTTGAACGCGTGGCGGAAGCCCGTGAAGAGGCGCGCCGAGTGGTAGATCTGCGTCTGCGGCAGGAGCGACTGCGCGCACGGCGCGATGTTGCCGCTCACGGCGAACCCCGGGTCGGTCGGCGTGCAGCCCGCGACGGGCACCGGCTCCTGCGCGCTCGCGGGGCCGGTCGGCCCCGTGATGCCGAGCGAGTCCGAGCGGCGCGCGTCGAACTGGAAGTCGTAGCCGGCCTCCACCCAGAACGCGTTCGCGGCCTCCTTCAGCAGCAGGAACTTGAAGCCCGGGTCGACGTTGAGCCGGAAGTCGAGCCCCTGGAAGCGGTCGTTTCGCCCCGTGAGGATGAGGAAGAAGCCCGCGCGATCGGAGACGTAGCGGTCGTAGCGGAGCTTGCCCTGGAAGTTTCCCACGGTCTCGACCGCCCACGCGCCCCCGACGGGCTTCGACTGGCCGTAGCTGCCGAGGACCGCGAAGCCGTACTCGTTGAGACCGCGGCGCGCGTCGACCGCGCCGTTGACGGTGCCGGCGAGGAGGTTCGAGTTGCCCGTCGCCAGCTGCCCGCCGGCCGAGAGGGTGGCGGTCGTGCCGTCGGTCGGCGGCTTCGTGTCGGCGGGCATCTCGCCGGGCGCGGTCGGCGCCGTGACGAGGGCCTTCTCGTCCGCAGGGGGCGCGCCCGTGGGCGCCTGCGCGCGGGCCTCCGACGCGAAGAAGGGAACGACGAGAACGGAGAAGGCCAGGGCGAAGGAGGTTCGACGCACGATGGGGATCCTTTCGAAGAAGAAGAACGCGGGCATCATTTCGCGGGCGCGGGCGCGGGCGCGGGCGCCGGCGCGGGGGGCGTGGGAACGACGACGGGCGCGAGCTCGACGACCGGCGTTCGGTGCAGGACCTTGGTGACGCGCACCTTCTCGGGCAGGTACGTGTCGAGCTTGCCGAAGAACCAGAGGAGGCCGACGACGACGACGCCGAGGACGAAGCCGTAGAAGACCCACGGCCGCTTCTTCTCGGCGAACGGATCGCGCAGCGAGCGCGTCGCGCCTTCGGGAAGCGTCGGCAGACCCGTGAGCGCCGCGCCGAAGGGGACGTTGATGCGGGCGAGCGCGTTCACAGCCCACCCGTTCGCGTCGAGGATGGGGCCGATGTTGCGCTGGCGGAGCTTCAGCCATGCGACGAGCATCGAGGGGCCGGAGACGGCGAGCAGGAGCGCGGCGAAGCCGATGGGCATCCACATGCCGAGGCCGAGGAACGTCGCGAGGATGCTCGAAAAGAAGGTGGCGATGCCGCCGACCGCGACGCCGATGGCCGCCACCGTGCCGACGTCGATGCCCTTCTCCTCCTTCTCGGGCTTGGGCGGCTCCTTCGCCGCGTCCTTGGGCGGAACCTCCTTGCCGTCCTTGTCCTTGCCGTCCTTCTTGTCGTCGTCCTTGTCGAGCGTCTTGTCCGCGTGCGAGACGTCGGCCGCCTGCGTCTCGAGCTTCTTGTTGCCCTCGTCGTCGGCGGCCTTCGCGCGCTTGGCGAGCTGCTCCTCGACGAGGCGGATGAAGCGCTTGTACGGCGCCCAGAACGCCTGCCGTACGCTGATGGGGTTGTCGACGACCTTCGTGATGGTCGCGTCCCAGTCCTGGCCCGCGCGGTCGTAGAAGACGCCGTTGCGCCCGACCATGAGGTTGTCGGTGTCGCCGCCGGTGACGACCGCGACGATCGTGCGCTTCTCGCGGTCCTTGTCGGGCGCGCTGCGCCGGACGCACTCGCAGTACGCGAGGTAGGCCTGCGAGAGCGACGCGAGGAGAGCATGGCGGCCGGCGTCGTCGACGGGGAGGCAGAGGTCGCAGCTCCGCGCGTCGATGTAGAGCGTGCCCGCCTGGAAGATGCCGTCGCGCTTGCCGTAGAAGGCGGAGAAGTTGACGAAGTTGCGCAGGAGGACGAGGAAGTCGCGGCGGCAGCGCACGAGCTTCTCGATGCCCTCGATCTGGTTGGCCTCCGTCGCGAGGGCGGCGTCCTGCGTCACGAGGTCGGTGAGGCGGCGGCGCGCGTCGCCCCGCGCGAGGGCGAGGACGCGGTCCTGCCCGAGCTTGACGACGTCGGTCGCGGGGCGGGCGGCGAGCCACGCGGCGTAGGCGGCGAGCTTCTCGGTGACGGCGTCCCAGTCGCGCTCGGCGAGCGAGGTGCGCGGGCCGCCGAGGACGGGCGCCACGGTCGCGCGCGCGAACTCGGCGATGCGCGCGCTCCACGCGGGGTTGAGGCCCTCGGCGAGAGGGAGGGGGCGGCCCGGCTCGACGCGCGCGAGCGGGAGGCGCGCGACGTCCTCGGAGCGAGCCGAGAGACCCTCGGGCGCGAGCGCCGCGAGCGTCGCGTCGGAGGGGTTGAGCGCAGCGGCGGCGCGCGGATCGAAGGCGGCGAGGCGGCAGCGGGTGAAGTAGTCGTCGACCTTCGCGCGCACGGCCTCGAGGGCGTCGACGGCGGGCTGGGTGGCGTCGCCGAGTGCGCGGACGGGTGCGGCGGCGCCCTGGGTGTCGAACCACGCGGCGTAGGTGGCGGCCTGGTCGAAGAAGGCGTCGACGCGGGCCTGGTCGACGCCGGGCTTGCCGCTGCGATCGGTGGCGGTGCCGAGCACCGTGCCGATGTCGGTGATGACGGCGGCGAGCTCGGGCCCGTCGGCCGACTCGGCGGGGACGATGCCGTCGCCGTTGAGGCGCGTGGCCGAGAAGATGGCCTCGGTGCTCGAGACGTCGGCGATCGAGATGCGGGTCGCGTCGGGCTTGCCGAGGTTTTTCAGGACGAGCTTCGCGCCCGCGAGGATGTCGCGGCCGGTCGCCGTCTCGGTGGAGATGGCGTCGAGGTCGACGGAGTCGGACGGCTCGAAGAGGATGGCGAGGTCGCCGAGAACGCCCTTCAACCAGTCGACGGCGGCGAGGACCTCGGGCGGGCGAATGCGGCCGTCCTTGTCGAGGTCGAGCAGGCCGAGGGTACGCGCGTCGATCTCGACGCCCTTGACGGGGCAGGCGAGGGCGACCCAGAGCTTCTGGTCGAGGGAGCGCAGGTTCGCGACGTCGTCGGCGCTGGAGAGGGCGACCTGGTCGACTCCTCCCGCGCGGAAGAACTTCCAGCGGTGCCCCGGGGTCGCCATCGGGCCCAGCCGTTAGCACCCTTGCGGTCGGTTGAGAACGAGTTTCCCCCCGCGCGCGGGCGGCCTCCGCTGCCCGGCGCGTGTCCCGGTGTCACCCGCCGCGCGCGGCGAGGACCAGAAGGACACAGTAGACCGCGGCGCTCGCGCCCCAGAGGACCGTCCGCACGCGGAGGCCCCGCCAGCCCCAGTAGGGGGCGAGCGGCGGGACGAAGAGCGCGAGGAGCGCCTGCCAGCGGGGCTTCTGCGACGAGAGGCCGAACGCGAGGGCGACGTGCGTCGTCACGAAGACGGCGAACGCGAGCACGAGGAGGGCTCCGAGGATTTCGTCGCGGCTCATGGGCGTCAGTACCGATGCTGCCACACGAGGTCGAGGATGGAGGTGCCGGCGTCGCCGACGGTGGTCTCGAGCTGCCACTGGCGGAGAAACCGCCAGCTCACGGTGAACAGGTGCGTGTCGGGGTTGCTTCCGGGCGGCGGCACGCCGAGGACCCAGGCGACCTGGAGCGAGATGTCGCGTGCGATCTGGACCTCGACCTCGGGGCGCGGGGTCGTCTGCGAGGTGTCGAGCTTCGTCGAGATGCCGCCCTGGAGGCCGATGCCGTCGAGCGCCTGGTTGACGCCGCCGAGCGCGCGATTGAGCTTCTCGGACGCGGCGTTGCCCGCGACGCCGCCGGCGGCGCCGAGCTGCTGCTGCCCCTGCGTGGCGCCGCCCGAGTCTTGGTCGGGCGTGCCGTAGAGGAGGAGCGCGAGGATCTGGTCCTTGCCGAGCGCAGGCTCCGAGCGGAGCGTGACCTTCCCGGTCTTGAGCGGGCCCACGAACTCGGCGTAGACGGTGGTGCCGTCGCCGGCCACCCACGAGGCCGAGAGGACGATCTGCGGGTTCGACGGATCGTCGACGAACGTGACGGTCCCCTGCTCGATCTTGAAGGTCTTGCCCTCGACGTCGAGCGAGCCACTCGGGATGCGGATCTGCCCCGCGGCGTGCACCGCGTCGGCGACGGTGATCGTCGGGCCTCCCTCGAGGCGGACGTCGAGGTCGGCGCCGCGCTTGACCTCGACGGCCGACCCGAGGTGCACGGAGACGCGCATCGGCGAGGCGGGGCCGCCGGTCGCGACGGTCGCTGCGTCGCCGCCGTCGAGCGTGACCGGGAGGAAACCGCCGCCCTGGCCGAGGCCGACGCGCACGCCCGCGAGCGTGCCGAGGCCCTGCACGTCGTGCGTCGCGGCCAGCGGCAGCTGGAGGCGCATGGTCGGCACGTCGACCGCGACGTCCAGCGCGTCCTTCGTCTGCTGCACGGTGACGTCCATCCGCCCGTCGAAGAGGCCCTGCGAGACGCCGTCGACGACGAGGGGGATGGGGTCCTTTCGCGGGACCTGGACGAGCGCCTTCGCGCCGGCGAGCTCGAAGCCCTGGAAGCGCGCGGTCGCCGCCGCCTCGACGTGGCCGGTGAGCCCCTTGGCGCGCGCGTTCTCGAGCTTCACGACGCCGTCGGGCGTCATCGTGAGGGTGGCCTTCGCGTCGTGGAGCTCGTTGCCGAGGGAGCTCACCTCGAAGACGCCGTCGGTGAGCTGCAGGGTGCCCGAGGGCTTCATGCTGCGCGCGCTGGGGTCGATGGCGACCGACGCGGCGCCGTCGACGCGGCCGTCGAACTCGGTGAAGGTCTGCGACACGAACGGCAGGAGGACCGCGGTGCGGAAGCGCTTCGCCGCGAGGCTCACCTCGGCGGGCTGCGAGGGGTCGAGCGACGGGGCGAGCGCCGCGCCCCAGCGGAGGCCGGCGTGGGCCTTCGCCGACGCCGAGCCGTCCTTCTCGTCGATGCGCGCGGTGAAGTCGAGCGCGTGCCCATCGGCCGTGACGTTCACGACGCTCGGGAGGCACGCGACGTCGCCGACCGCGAGGTCCTCGAGGGTGATCGCGAGGGTGGCGTGCGCGTCCCGGTGCAGGCCGTCGAGCGCGAGGGTGCCGCTGGCGCGGCCACGGACCTGGCGGTTGTCGAGCGGACCGACGCTCTGGAGCGGGAAGTCGGAGAGGGTGGCGTGCGCGGAGCCGGTCCAGGGTACGTCGCCGCCGCCCACCCCGAGGACGTCGGCGGCGCGGACGTCCACCGCGGCCGTCGCGTCGAGGACCTTCTTCTCGTGGACGTTCGCCTCGATCGCGGTCGTCGCGCGGGCGCCGTCGTAGCGGCCGGTCACGTCGAGGTCGACGGGGAGCGCGAAGACGGCGCTGTCGGCCTTGCCGTGCGCGAGCGTGGCGTGGAGGTCGACGGCGGGGGCGCGCGCCGAGCCGCGCCAGCCGACGGTGGCGGCGACGCGGCCGTGCATGCCGCGGGTGCCGAGGATCGCGGGCAGGCTCGCGACGTCGCGGTCGGGCAGCGCGAGCGACGCCGTGAACGGCATGGCGAGGAGCGCGTCGCGCGGGGACTCGTCGGTGTCGAAGAGCTGGCGGTAGGGCACGGCGTCGGACGAGGCGGTGAGGGAGAGGAGGTTTCCGGCCGCGTCGGCCAGCTCCGCCGCGAGCGTCGTGCGTGCCGTCTTTCCGTCCACTTGCACGTGTACCTGGGCGCCGATGCCATCGACGTGCCAGGGAAT
The DNA here is from genome assembly GCA_036490515.1 of Polyangiaceae bacterium. Taxonomy (GTDB): domain Bacteria; phylum Myxococcota_A; class Polyangia; order Polyangiales; family Polyangiaceae; genus Palsa-1150. Next base: position 577,652 of record DASXDU010000011.1, on the reverse strand, counting down.
GGGAGAGCCGGTGATGGCCAGCTCGTGCGTCGCGGCGGTGACGTCCACCTCGGGCGAATCGTCGCTCGCCGAGTCGCGGCCGACGCGGCCCTTCACGTCGACGGACCCCGCGATGCGCGCGGCGGGCAAGGTGCCTGGGGGGAGGTGCGCCACGAGGCGCGCGAGGTCGACGTGCGCGGCGACGTCGGCGGCGCCCCACGCGCCGCGCCACGAGGCCGCCCGGAGCGGGTCCTCGCCCACCTCGACGGAGGACGACGTGACCTCGACCGAGCCGATGTCGGCGACGCGGGCCTCGAGCTTGCCGGAGGCCTTCCGGCCGTCGAGCGTCGCGTCGACGTGCGCCGAGGCGTCCCGCCATCCGGCAAAGGACCCCTGCGCGAGGTCGAGGGACACGTGCCCCTTCGCCGAGGAGGACCGGAGCTCGGCGTCGACGTCGAGCGAGAGGCGCCCGCCGACGCCCTCGAGGCCCGCCAGGCGACCGAGGCGCACGAGATCGAGCCCGCGACTCTCGGCGCGCACGTCGACCGCCGAGGGGGCGATGCGCACGGTGGCGTGGAGCGGCGCGCCGAGGCCGTCGAGCTCGAGCCCTTCGACCGCCGACGCGCTCCCCGCGATCCGGACGAGCGACGCCTTCGCGCGCACGCTCTCGCCGCCGCGATCCATCGTGACGAGGAGGTCGTGGAGCGCGGCGCCGCCGCGGAGGTCGACGTCGGCGCGAGCGAAGAAGTCGGCGCCGTGACCGTGCAGGGAGACCTTCACGGGAGCGTGCGTGGGCGGGCCCGCGACCTGGGCATGGAGGGTCTCGAAGCGCAGCGGGCCGGCGCGGAGCGAGTCGCCGGTGAGGTCGGCGTCGACGGCGGGGGAGGAGACCGGCCCCTGAACCTTCGCGGTGAGCGACGCGCTGCCGAGCGACACGGCGCCTCCCTTGCCCGCACGCAGCGACGCGAGCGTGGCGTCGGCGGAGGCCGCGACGCGCATCGTGTCGAGGTCGAGCGTGCCCTTCGCGTGCGCGTGGGCGGCGCCCTGCAGGCCGGGGCCGAGGCGGGGGACGGCGTCGAGGCGCGCGACGTCGGCGGTCGCGTCGAACGCGATCTCGAACGACGAGCCGTGCGGCGCGAGGCGCACGGTGGCGTGGGCCGGAGCGCCGGGCTCCGCGGCCGTCACGTCGGCCTGCGCGTGGATCGCGCCGCTCGCGTCGACGTCGCCGCGGGCGTCGATCTTCGCGGGCGGGACGCGCGCCGCGTCGATGGTGCCGCCGTCGAACACGAGCGCGACGGTGGCGTTCGCGGCGCCGTTTGCGTGGCGGAGCACGTCCACCTGCGCGGTCGCACCGAGGTCGCTCGGCGGCGCAGACGCGGCGAGCGCATGGAGGTCGACGGCGCGGGCCGTCACCTTCAGCGCGGCGTGCAGCTCGTCGCCGACGCTCACCGGGCCGGCGACGGTGATCGTGCCGCGCCCGACCGACGCGCGCGTGTCGACCTGGAGAGACGAGAGCGCGCCGTGCGCCTCGACGTGAGCGGCGACGTCGTCGCCGAAGGGAGCGGCCGCCCAGAGCGTGCGCAGGTCCTCGGGGGTCGTCGAGGGGACGTCGACCACGGCGTCGACGCGCGCGGGGTCGTACGTCGCGTCGGCGTGCACGGGAACGGCGCCCATGGTGCCCGCCCACGTCGCGTGCGCCCCGATGCCGGTGCCCCCCGCGCCCGGGATGCCGAGGTGGCCGTCGAGGGTGCCCGTCGACGTCGCGCCGGGCGGGAGACCGCGCGCCGTCACGCGAGCGTGGCGCAGATCGAGCGCCACGGAGCCGGGGACGAGCGCGAGGCCGACGTCGGCGTCGTCGATCTCCGCGTCGAGCCGCGGCGCACCCGGCGGCTGGCCGTGCAGCACCACGTGGCCGAGGTGCGCGTGACCGAGCGAGACGCGCACGCCGCCTCCGCCGCCGCCGGGCGACGACGGCTTCGGCGCGGCGAACGCGCGCGCGAGGCGGAGCGTGTCGCCGTCGGCGTCGAGGTCGACGTCGGCCTTCGCGAGGGAGAGCTCCTCGACGTCGACGCGGACGTCGCCGCCGACCACGAGCGACCGCACGAGGCCCGCCGTGTCGACGCGTGCGCTCAGGCCCTCGACGCGGAGCACCGTGCGCCCCGACGGATCTTCGACGTGCGCGTCGACGCCGCTCACCTCCGTCGTCCCCGCCGAGCCGATGCGGTCGATCACGATCTTGCCGGCCATCGCGCTCGCGAGGGCGGCGTTGACGCGCGCGACGGTGAGGCGGCGCACGGCGGGGACGTCGAGGTGCGCGACCGCTCCCCCCGCCAGCGAGCCGACGAAGAGGGCCGACGTGCCGAGGCCTCGCCCGAGCAGGCGCAGCCCGCGCACCTAGAAGGTCTCCCCGATCCCGAACGCGAGCGCGAGCGGAACCCCGAGAAAGAGCGGCTGCGTCCCCTCGATCGCCGCCTGCGCGGGCGTCAGGTTGCCGAGCACCTGCAGCCCGGGGAGGCGGTACGCGAGATCGAGCCGTATCGCGCCCACCGGGGTGTCGTAGCGCGCGCCCGAGCCACACGACAGGTGCAGGTAGTTGAATCGGAGTTGCGCCTGACCGGGGGCGACGTCACCCATGTCGCAGAACAGCGCCACGCCGAGGGGACCCGAGACGTCGAAGCGCACCTCGGCCGAGGCCTCCCACAACGTGAAGCCGCCGATGGGGATGGAGCACTTGCTCGCGTCGTACTTGGGGGTGCCCGGGATGCAGCTGAAGCTCTGCTGCGAGGACTGCTGCTGCGCTTGCAGCGTGACGGGGCTGAGGAAGGGGACGACCCCGTGGGGCGCGATGCCCCGGAGCGGATACCCGCGGTTGGAGCTCGGCCCGCCCGAAAAGAAGCCGCGGAAGTAAACGATCTCGATGTCACGATCGACGGCCCGGTCGAGGCGTTCATTCGATGCGCCGCTCGGGCTGGTCGGCGGGTAGAGGAAGTGCTGGACGTAGTCGCCATAGTTCGACGCGAAGAGAAAGCCCATCGAGCCGCGTGCGGCGAAGGTCACGTGCTTGCCGATGGGGACGTAGCCGCGCACCTCGGGCTGCACGCGGACGTCGGTCGCGCTGCCGCCGAAGGCCCCGCCCGCGACGCTGAGATCGTTCGATGCGTAGAACCCGGAGTGCGTCCGCACGGGGTCGTCGCGCAGGTCGAGGGTGGTGACGAGCTGGGGGTACGAGAGGATGACCGGGGGCGTGTCCTGCGCGAGCGGAATCGACGTGTAGGCGAAGGGGAACTCGCTCTGGAAGTTCTGGCTGACGCGCACGAGCACGTGCTTGCCGAAGCGCCGGTCGACGCCGAGCGCGCCCTTGAGCTCCCCGTAGCCGAGCACCGGGAGCGACGGATCGGGGTCCGGCGTGACGAGCATCGGGAAGACGTTGCCCTCCGGCTGCGCGAAGAGGTTCGTCCGCGCCTCGAGGAACCCCGGCTGCCGGAACTGAAGGCGCAGCCGCTCCTCGGGCAGGGGGTTGGTGATGCCGCCGTTGAAGTAGTCGACGCGCAGCGGGTAGAGGACGACCCCCGGCTTGAAGTCGATGCGGAGGTCGCGCAGGTCGCCGAGGAAGTCGTGGTGCTCCCAACCGACGAGGCCGTGGAGCTCCGTCTTGATCTCGTCGAACTCGAAGCCGCCGCCGAGGCGCCACTGGCGGAGCTTGGACGGCGACACCTTCACGACGAGAGGGACGACGGGGGAGGGAGGGTCCGAGAAGGTCGGGACGATCTGGACGGAGCTGAGGACCTCGAGGTCGAGGAGGGCCTGCGTCGCGGCGTCGATCGCCGCGGTCGAGTAGGGGTCGCCCGGCGAGAGGTCGAGCGCGCGGCGCATCGCGGCCTCCTCGATCGGCTCCTCGTCGTCGGGCTTCTTCGCCCCCGGTGACGTGTCCGCGGCGCGCACGAAGGTGACGGGGCCTAGGACGGCATGCGGCCCGGGCTTTGCGGTGAAGACGTAGTCGACCGCGTGCCCGGCGAGGTCGGCCTGTGCGTCGGTCATGACCGCGGCGTACGCGTAGCCGTTGTCGGTGAGGGCACGCGAGATGGCGGTCTTCGCCTTCGCGTAGGCGTCCTCGTCGAAGCGCGCGCCCGCGGGCAGCGCGGTCGAGGCGGCGGCCCGCGCGGAGGCGACGACGGCGTCGGGGAGGCCCTCGAGGCCGTCGACCCGGACGGTGCGCACGACGGTGGGGGGGCCCTCGTCGACGACGATCTCGACGCGCACGTGGTTCGGCGAGATGCGCAGCACCCGCCCGGCGCGCGCGTGTGCCTCGAGGAAGCCGTGGCCGCGGTAGTAGCGCTCGACGCGGGCGAGGTCCCGCTGGAGGATCGCGGGGTCGAAGACCTCGTAGTCGAAGAAGACGCCGCGGAAGAGGCCGAGGAACTTGGAGCTCGCGGTCGTCGCCAGCCGGTCCTGCACGTCGTCCGCCGGGATGGAGCCGGCGCTCGCGACCGTGACCGAGTCGACCGCGGATCGCCCCTCGGGGATGGTCGAGCAGCCCAGCGCCGCAGCGGCCGCGCCGAGCACGAGGAGCGTGAGGACTCGGGTGCGCATGCCTGGCGAGGTCGCGATTGTACGTGCTCCAATGAGCGGCGGATGCGTGTCGTCGTCGTGCTCCTCGGGCTGCTCAGCCTCGCGTCTGCGGGCTGCGGCGCCTCGCTGCGCCACCCGACGTACACGCCGCAGGTCACCGCGGCGCTCGAGTCGGTGGAGCGGGCCCCGCCGCCGGCGCGCGTGGAGATGGTCCCGGATCGCCCCGATCCCGAAGCGGTGTGGATCGACGGCGAGTGGACCTGGCGGCGCGGCCTCTGGGCGTGGTTCCCGGGCCAGTGGGTGAAGCCGCCCGCGGGGGCGATGTTTGCCGCGTGGGTCTTCCTCCGCCGCGCCGACGGTACGCTCTGGTATGCGCGCGGCACCTGGCGCGACGCGAAGGGCGCGGAGCTGGACGCGCCGGTGCCCCTGGCGCTCGCGACGGTCGAGGCGGGGCCGGTGGTGGACGCGGACGGAACGATGGAGACGACGGGGCCGACGCAGCGCGAAGGACCGCGGCGCAAGGAGCTCGACGAGGAGCCGCCTGCGAATGCTCCGACCGAGAGCCCGCCTGTCGAAAGGTAGTGTCGACCCTCGAATCCCGTGGTCTGATCGAGGCATGCGCCTCTTCGCAGTTGCCCTCGTCTTCGCCCCCGCAGCCCTCGCCGTCGTGGCGTGCGAGAACCCCGACGCCAACCAGGGCGCCACGGCGCCGACCGCAACCTCGCCGTACGGGGCGTATCCGCCGCCGGGCTACCCGCCGGGGTACGGACAGCCGGGCTACCCGCAGCAGCCGGGGTACGCGCCGACGGCCGCGCCGGGCTACACCGCCCAGCCCTATCCTGCGCCTGGGCCCGCGCCGTACCCCGCGCCGACGGCCGCACCGCCCAACTACCCGGCTCCTGCGCCTGCGCCGGGCCCTGCACCCGGCCCGCCGCCCGCGCCCGCCGGGTCCAGCTCGATGTCCGCGCCCGGGCCCCTCGCGCTGCCCTGCCAGAACGACACGATCTGCGGTACGCACCACTGCAACACGCAGTACGGCAAGTGCGCCTTCCCGTGCCAGTCGGCGGCCGATTGCGTCGCGCCCAACGCCTGCACGATGGGCATCTGCGCCCCGGCCCTCCCGGGCGCACCCACGGGGCACTGAGCGTCGCGCGGAAGGATCGCGCGCGCGCACCGATCCTTCGGGGTATCCTCGGGCCCCATGCCCAGCAAGAAGAAGGCGAAGAAGGCCGCGAAGAAGTCGAAGGCTCCCGCGAAGCGTGCGGCGGCGAAGCGCGCCGCCGCGAAGGGCCGGGGCGTGGCGAAGCGCGTGGCCAAGGCGGTCGCTCGCAAGGCGCCGAAGCGCGCGGCAGCGCGGCGGCCGGTCGCGAAGGCAACGGTGAAGGCGAAGGGCAAGGCCGCGCCGGCGCGGAAGGTGGCGAGCAAGCCCGCGCGCCCGGTGAGCAAGCCCGCGGTCGCCGTGCGGCGGCGCGATCGCGCGGGGCACATCGACCCGAAGTACGCGCGGGAGCTCATCGAGAAGGGGGAGCCGCGCGAGGTCGACCCGAGCAGCTTCGTCGAGCGCCCGCGGTCACGCGACGATCTGGTGGAGCAGCTCGGCGAGGAGTTCGTCACCGACGCGACGGGGGCCGAGCACAGGGGCGAGGACGTGCTCGATCAGGACGTGCCCGAGGAGCTCGGCGGGCCCTTCGTCGAGTCGAACGCCGCATCCGAGTTCGCGCACGGCACCGACGCGTCGAACCCGAAGAGCGCCACGAAGGAGCCCTTCCCGAGGACGTGATCCACGGCTCGTGATCTTCCGTCGCGAGCCCCGCGTTCAGTAGCACCAGCCGTAGGCCGTCGTGCCGAGCGTGTCGGGCGGGGGGATGGCCTGGCACGCCTGGCCCGACGGGCACGCGCCTGTCGTGGTCGCGCCCGGGATGCACGCCTGGAGGCACATCTGCTGCGAGCTGCCGCCGTTGACTACGACGTGCAGGCACGAGAAGCCGGCCTGGCAGTCCTCGGCGGCGGTGCACGCCGCCTGGTAGCCGCCCGTGCCCGCCGCGATGCACTGCGTGTAGAGGCGCGAGCGGTCGTCGGTGATCGCCAGGTCGCAATTCTCGCCCGTGCCGCAGCCCTTTTGCGCGATGGGGTCGCAGTTCAGCGAGCAGGTCTTGGCGGTGAAGCCCTCGGCCGCGGCGGTCTGGAGAGGCCCCGGATGGCACCATCCGCCGGGCGCCGTGCAGTCCGTGTCCGTGTTGCAGAACTTGTAGCAGACCGCATCGGTGCTCCCGTCGCCCGGCTCGCCGCAGCTGTAGCCCGCCGCGCACGTGGTCGGATCACTTGCCGTGCAGGGCGCCCCTTCGGTGCCGTTCGTCGTCGTCTTTCGGCAGACGAGCGTCTCGTTGCCCACGCCCGTACCGCCACCACTATCCCCGCCGGCCTCGCCGCCGCCACCACCAGCGTCGACCAGGCCGGCGCCGCTGCTGCTGCTTCCGCTGCTGCCGCCGGCCCCACTGCCGCCGCCGTCCCCTCCGCCAGTGCCTCCCCCGCTGCCCCCGCCACCACCACCCCCTCCTCCCCCGCCGCCCCCGCCCCCTCCGCCACCCCCTCCACCGCCACCCCCGCCCCCGCCGCCACCGTCTCCACCGCCGCCGCCACCACCGTCCCCACCGCCGCCGCCCCCGCCGTCTCCACCGCCCCCGCCGCTGCTCCCCGGCGGCGTGAACGTCATGGCGTGGCGCTCGACGTCGCAAGCCATTCCCGCGCCACACTGCTGCTGCGCGACGAGGTCCGCGGCCGTGCACTGCGAGCCGCCGGCTTCGCCGCCGTCGCCGCCACTCGATGTGCCGCCGCCCGACCCGCTGCTTCCACCGGCGCCGCTGCCGCTGCCGCTGCTGCTGGTCGCGCCCGATCCCCCGCTCGAGCCGGTGCCGCCACCTCCGGGTGCGCCGCTGCCGAGCGTGTCGTTGCTCGGCGACGAGGAGCACGCGATCACCAGCCCCGCGGCGGCCGCGAAGAGCGTTCCGACGGCCACCGAGCGAGCGCGGAGCGATGCGGAGAGAGGGCGCATGACGGTCGCTACAGCACGCTCCGTACCCGTCCAGGCGTTCGCAGGCTGCCTGAAGAAATCCCGCGAGCCTGCGGGGTTGCGTGCGCGGTGCGGGGAAGGTGCACACTCCCGCCGGCCGGCCGTGGTGGATCCCCGCTTGCCCAGAACGTCACCTTGACGTCGTGCGCCGGGACGCGCTTCGCTCTGCACAGGTGACCTCGCGGGCGCGGACGGCGGTGCGGGCGGCCGGGGTGGCGGCCGCGGCAGTCTGGGCGTTCCTCGCGCTCACCGAGCGCGGGGCGTGGCCGGTCGCCGGGCTGTTCGCCCTCGGCGGCGCGCTGGCCCTCGGTCTCCTCGCACGACCCGTGACGTCGCTCGTCCCGCGCCTCGTGCTCGCGGCGCCGCGGCCGGCGTTCGTCGGGGCGTGCGCCGTCGCGGCGGCGGCCATCTCGTGGTGGGTCGTCGCGCGCACGCTCCACGACCGGCCGCTGTCGATCGACGCGGGCATCTATCTCTTCCAGGCGCGCACGCTCGCGCACGGTCACTTCGGCATGCCCGAGCCCTTGCCGGCGCAGGCGTTCGGCGACCGCTTCCTCCTCGACGGCCCCGACGGGCGGCTCCACGGCATCTTCCCGCCGGGGTGGCCGCTCGCGCTCGTCCCGTTCGTGTGGATCGGCAGGCCGATGCTCGCGGGGCCGGTGATCGCCGTGGGGCTCGTCTTCGCGCAGGCCCGCCTGGGCCGGACGCTGGCGCGGCGCGCGGGCGACGTGTCGGGAGGCGAGCTCGCGACCCGGGTGTCGCTGCTCCTCGCGCTCCCCTCGATCGGGCGCGCGCTCGAGACGGCGGACCTCCTGTCGCACGCGTTCGTCGCGCTCCTCGCCTGCGTGGCCGTCGTCGCCGCGCTCGACGACGCGATGCCGGTCCGCCGCCGCGCCGTGATCGTGGGCGCCTGCGTCGGCTGGGTGCTCGCCGCGCGTCTGCTCGACGGCGTGGTGCTCGGCGCGGTCGTGGTCGTGGCCTTCGCATGGACGCGTCCCGGACTGCGGGCCCTCGGCTGGTGCGTCGCCGGCGCGGCTCCCTTCGTCGTGCTCCTCGTGCTCGAGCAGCGGGCGGCGACGGGCGCCTGGTTTCTGCCCACGCAGACCGCCTACTTCACGCGCTCGGACTGGCCGTCGACGTGCCACCGCCTCGGGTTCGGCCCGGACGTCGGCTGCACGGTCGAGCACCCGGGCCCGGTGGCGCGGCTCGGCGGACATGGGTACGGGCTCCCGCAGGCGCTCTCGATCGCGCGCGAGCGTGCGGGTTCGGTGGGTGAGGAGCTCGTCGGCTTCGCGCCGCTCCTCCTCCTGGCGTTCGTGCCCGTGGCCGTCGCTGCCTCCGCGGCCGACGCCGCGGCAGTGGCCTTCGTCCTCGGGCTCACGCTCGCGTACGGGCTCTTTTACTACGGCAACGCCCTCTTCTTCGGCGCGCGCCACCTCTTCCCGGTCGCCCCGTTCGCGTGGGTGCTCGTGGCGCGGGGCGCCCTCGCCGCGCCGCACCGGGAGCGTGGGTGGCTCGACGCGCGGCACGCCGCGGGCGCGGCGTCCGTCGCGCTCCTCGTCGCTGCCATCGTCGCTGGGCGCGCGCCGTGGAAGGAGCGGCTCGATGGCGCGGCGGCGTTCCAGGCACCGCGGAGCGATCTGCGGCGGTCGTTCGCGAAGAACTTCGTCGAGCGAGGCATCCTGAAGACGCGCGACTACACGTCCTTCGCGGCGGCGTTCGACTCGTGGCCGGCCGACCAGCGGCTCGTCTATGCACTCGACGACGGCTCCGGGCTTCTCGAGCTGCGGCGCGCGCACCCGGACGTGCCGATGTTCCTCTCGCTGCCGGGCGACGATCTCGGCAGGTTCTACGCCGCGCGTCCGCCCGCCGGCGTCCTGGTCGAGCTCGAGACCGCGTGGCCCGCTTTCGTCCGCCCGTCCGGTCTCGCGGCGCGTCAGCTACCACTCGACAGCGCGAGCGGGGGCCACGTGCTCCTCCTCTCGCATGCCTCACCGGGCGGGCAGGTGATTCTCCCGTTCGACATCGCGATCGCGGGCACCTACGCGGTCGAGGTCGACGGTTTCCAGGGCCCGGACCAGGGCGACTACGAGCTCGCCCTCGACGGCGAACCCATGGCGCTCTGGCGCGGCTACGCGCCCGCGCTCGCGACCGAGCACACGACCCCCGTGACGCGCAGCCTCGCCTCGGGGCGGCACGTCCTCGTCGCGAGGTGCACCGGCCACGACACTCGCAGCGCGGACTACGACGCCCGCCTGGATGCCTTCGTCGGGCGGTAGACGAATCAGCCCGGGCCGCCGCCGTCGGACGGCGAGGGGCACGTGTTCTGCGTCGTCGCGTAGCAGACGCCGGAGCCGACGTCGCAGCAGTTGGTGCCGCCGCCCTGGACGGGCGGACAGGAGCTCTCGCACTCGGAGTCGGTCGTACATGCGCCGCAGGTGCCGCCGCTGCCGCTGCTGCTGCCCGAGCTCGAGCTGCCGGCGTCGTCGTCGATCCCGCCGCTGGACGACCCGCTGCTGCTGCTCGAGCTGCTGCTGCCGCTGCTGGAGGAGCCCGACGAGCTGCCGCCGTCGTGTCCCGTGAAGCTGCCGCCGGACGAGCTGGTCGTCCCGCCGTCCTCCGTGAGGCCGAAGCCTCCTCCCGTGGAGTCGCCCTGGCCACATGCCGTGAAGAGCGCACCGGCGAGGAGAGCTGCCGAGACCGAGACGAGCGACGAGACCCTCATGAACGTCCTTCCTGTTCTCCCGACTGGGTGCCCCCACGGCTCCACGCCCGGAGTCTTTGCCTTTTGTAGCGCGAGCAGTCCTGCATGAATCGCATGCGAAACTCGAATGAGACGGTCGGGATAGTGCCAGGGCGGGCACGCCGAGCGCCACTCGTTCCGCGGTGGGTCGCCACTTCCGCGGTGGCTTCAATTGTGATCGGCTTACGTCCTCTTTTGATACGGTCGGGAGGTGATGAGCGGCCGCAGGGCGCGCGACCTCCTCTTGTGGACGGTCGTGGCGCTGGCCATCGCTGTCCACCTGCCGGCGCTTCGCGCCCCGTTCATGCTCGACGACTTCGCGCAGCGCGCGATGTCCGCCGGTACGTTCGCCGCCCCACGCGGGCCCACGGACCTCTACGACTACATCGACGGTGCGGATCGCCCGGCGCTCTTCGACCGCGGGATCATCCCCTGGTGGACGGACTCCCACCTCGTCGTCCGGTTCCTCCGACCGCTCCCCAGCGCGCTCCTCTGGGCGGACTACCACCTCTTCGGCGACCGCCCGCTCTGGCCGCACGTTCACTCGCTCTTCTGGTGGGTCGTCGCAACGCTCGGGGTGGCGACCCTCCTCCAGCGCAGCTTCCGCTGGCGCTCCGCGCTCTTCGGGACGCTCGTCTTCGCGGTCGCCCCGTGCCACGCGGTGCCCCTCACGTGGCTCGCGAACCGCGAGGTGCTCGTCTCCACGGCCCTGGGGGTGTGGGCCCTCGTCGCGTACGTACGCTGGCGCGAGCAGGAGCGGTGGCGCGACGGCCTGGCGAGCCTCGTCCTCTTCGGCGCGGCGGTCCTAGCGGGTGAGTACACGCTCGGCTTCGTGGGGTACGCCGCAGCCATCGAGCTGACGCGCAAGCGCGAGCCCCTTCTCCGACGCGTCGTCGGCGTCCTGCCGTTCGTCGTCCCGGTGGGCGCGTACCTGTCCGTCCACGTGCTGGCCGGATACGACGGGCGCGGCACCGGCTTCTATCGCAACCCGCTCCACGACTTCGGCGCGTACGCGCACGGAGCCCCGCGCCGGCTGGCGATCCTCGTCGGCGGCTCGTGGCTGGGTGCGGACGACACGTGGACCGCGTCGCCCTGGTGGGCGCTCACGTCCCTCGGCGTCGCGTCGCTCGTGCTGCTCGTGCTCCTGCTCGCAACCGTCGTGCGCCGCCTGCCCGACGCCGAGCGCCGGCGCGCGACGTGGATGCTGCTCGGCTCCATCGCTGCCCTGGCGCCCGTCCTCTCCGTCGAGGCATCCTCGCGACTGCTCGCCGTATCGATGATCGGCGTGAGCGGCGTCGTCGGGGTCGCGATCGACCGCATCTGGTTCCCGGGACCGCTGCCCGCCCGGCGTGGGATGCCCGAGCTCATGGGCGTCGTCGCGCTCGGGCTCGCCTTCGCGCATTTCATCCGCGCGCCGCTCGATACGCTCGCGCTCATCCGGGTCTCCAGCATTCCGGCGGAAGCATACGTCTCCCGTCTGGCGTGGCTCGACGAGCACCTGGACCCGTCGCGCTCCACCGTCGTCGTCCTGCAGGGGCTTTCTTCCGAGACGATCTTGTGGGGGCCTTTCGTGCTCGGGTCGCACGCGCCGGCGCGCTGGCGCGTCCTCACCTTCGCGTCGGGTCGGTCGCTCCTGCTCCGCACGGGGCCCCGCACGCTGGAGATCGTCCAGAGCGACAGGCCCCTCTTCGCCGTCGGGCCCGACGACCTGTTCCGCAACCCGGGCACGCTCGGCCCGGGCGACGAGGTGGAACTGCCGGGGATGAAGGCCACCATCGTGCAAGTCGACGCGGAGAGCCGCGCCCCCAAGCGCCTGCGCTTCGAGCTCGACCGGGACCTCGACGATCCGTCGATTCAGTGGGTGACCGAGGGCGTGGATGGCTTTCGCGAGGAGAAGGTGCCGCCGGTTGGCTACGGCGCGCCGCTCATGCCGTAGCGGGAGCTCGAGGAGGGCGCGGAGAGGGATCGCCACGCGGGCGCAGCTCCATGAAAGGGCGCTCGACGAACACGTGCAGCGCGGCAGCCGCGAGGAACGTGCCGCCGAAGTCGAAGGGAAGGAACAGCGCCATGGGTTCGGCCTTGCCCAGCCAGACCAGCGGCGCGAGCACGCGGTCGACGCACGTCGTGACGATCGGGTTTAGCAGGTACGCGGCGTAGGCGAGCTGCGAGAACGGGTAGAGGACGCGCATCGAGAGAAGCCCCCCGAGCAGGCGGCCGGCCGGGTGGTCGGACAGCGCCACGAGCAGGACGACCGCGACCGCGGAGCCGAAGACCGTCCGGAAGCACGCGAGGTAGACGACCTCGAGGCCGCGTGGCGCGCCCGCGAAGAGCGGCCAGTGCGTGGCGAGCGCAGCGACGACGATTGCGCTGACGAGGGCGACCCAGGTCCCCGTTCGCGCTCGCCCGATCGCGCCGACCAGCCCGGGCGCCCGGTATGCGTACGCCGCCGCGACGCCCGCGAGCAGCGGCCCCGCGCGCATCCAGGGCTTCGTGTAGAGGTGATCGAACGCGAGCGCCCAGCGCCCGAGGTCGCGGTTCACGACGATCTCCGCGTCGAACGCGGCGAACCCCCCTCCGACGGCGACCCACGCCCCGAGCACGCAGAGCCCCCCTGCGATCGCGCCCAGGACCGCCATTCGGGCCCCCACGCCGGCCGCGGCGAGCGCGCGCACGAGCCAGGGGCAGACGAGGTAGAACTGCTCCTCGATGGCGAGTGACCACGTCCAGCCCATTGCGGCGTGCGCGATGGGGACGAAGTTGCTCACGTAGAGGAGGTTGGCCCACGCCATGCCGCGGTTGTCGCCGATGAGGACCACGTCGGCGAGGACGGCGACGCCGAGCGCGGGCCAGAGGCGGAGCAGCCGCCGCACGTAGAAGAGCCCCAGCCGGATGCGCCCCGTGCGGGCGCGCTCGTCGGCGAGCATGCCGGCGATGAGGAAACCCGAGAGCACGAAGAAGACGTCGACGCCGAAGTCGCCCCGCCAGACGGGCAGCATCGCGGGCGAGAAGAGCATCGCCGCGTAGGAGGCCGGCGGGATGTGCCACGCCGCGTACCAGGCCGCGTGGAAGAGGACCACCCAGAGGATCGAGAACGCGCGTAGCCCGTCGAGCGGCCGGAGGTGCGCAGGCCCCGGCGGCGGCACGAGCAGCGCGCGCACGTTGCGCGCGACCGAGAAGGCCTCCTTCGCGGCGACCATGCCGCCCGCCTACCCCGCCACCCGGTCGCGCACCCAGAGGAAGGGCTTCTCGACGGTCACGTGCAGGACGTACGACGCTCCGAGCGAGAGGATGAAGAGTGCGACGACGGAGCTCGGCCACACGACGGTCATCGACCAGTGGTGGTCGTTGACGAGCGCGCGCGCGAGCGGGGCGACCGCGTGATCGCAGAGCGGGATGTGGAGGAGGTAGACGCCATACCCCAGGGTCGCCGTGCGCCGCCAGAACGGCGCCGAGAGCCAGCGCTGGACCCACCCGTCCCCCCCGTTGAGCAGCACGAGTACCCAGCCGAAATACATGATGCTCGTCAGCGTCCCCCAGCAGAAGACGCGGACGAGCAGGAGCGCCTTGTCGCCGAACAGCCACGGGTTCATCAGCACCCAGAGGCACGCGAGCGAGGGCAGGGTGAGGATCGCGCGCGCGCTCGGCGCCACGAGCCACTCGCGTATGCGCTTGCCCCAGCGCTGCTGCACGTACGCGAGCATGATGCCGCAGACGAGCGTGTCGAACCGCGTGTGCGTGCGGAAGTAGAGGTTGTCGTAGAGCTCCGCCCCGGACCACTCGTGGTGCTTGTAGAAGAGGATGAGCCGTACGACGAGCGCGCTGACCCAGAAGGTGCCGAGCAGCAGGAGGCGGCCCGCGTCGTTGCGGAGGCGCGAGAGGCCGAAGAAGAGCAGCGGCACGCAGAGGTAGAACTGCTCCTCGAGCGAGAGCGACCATCCCCAGAGCATCACGAGGTCGTCGCGATGCACGGGCGCGTAGTTCGAGAGGTAGAGGTACTCGAGCCACAGGTGGTGGTGCTGGGACGCGTTCATCCCGAACACGAGCCAGAGGAGCGTGAGGACGACGTAGTACGCGGGGAACGTGCGGAACGCGCGGCGCAGGTAGAAGCGCCGCACGTTGATGAAGCCGGCGGTCTCGACCGACCGAAGGAGGATGGACCCGATGAGGAACCCGCTCAGGATGAAGAAGAGGTCCATCCCGAAGAAGACGGTCATGGACGTCATCGCCCACGAGCGGTCCATGTGGAGCCGCGTCTCGTACGTGAAGATGGTCGTCACGTGGTACTGGACCACGCTCAGGATCGCGAGGACGCGCACGCCGTGGAGCTGCGGGAACCGGTTGTCCAGCAGGTCGAGCGAGAGCAGTTCCCGGATGCGGCTCCGCGGTGCCGTGGGGGGCATCAGCTTCCGCCGAGAATACGTCAGCGACCGCGGAGAAATACAACGCTGCTAAGCTACTGAGCGCGTGATCGATCCGGCCGCGGAGGAGGTCCTGCGCAGGTACCTGTGCGTTCGCGCGCGGACGGAGGCGCTCGCCGCGCCCCTGTCGGCCGAGGACGCGATGGTGCAGTCGATGCCCGACGCGAGCCCGGCGAAGTGGCACCTCGCGCACACGACCTGGTTTTTTGCCGAGTTCGTGCTCGCCCCCTTCGAGGGCGGCGGCAGGGGCCCGCCGCTCTGGCCCGACGAGCGCTGGCGGGTGCTCTTCAACTCGTACTACGAGGCCGTCGGGCCACGCCACGTGCGCGCCGCGCGGGGCGTGCTCTCGCGACCGTCGCTCGACGAGGTGCAAGCGTGGCGCGCAGCCGTCGACACCCGCATGGCCGAGGTCATCCCGGACCTCCCCGGCGACGCGCTCGCCGCGGCGCTCCTCGGGACCCACCACGAGGAACAGCACCAGGAGCTCCTGCTCACGGACGCAAAGCACGCGCTCCACGCGAGCGAGCTCCGGCCGTCGTATCTTCCTCGCGCGTCCGCACGCGCACCCGTGCCCGCGCCCGCGCTCCGCTGGGCGGACTTCTCCGGGGGCGTCGTCGCCATCGGCCACGCCGGGCAGGGCTTTGCCTTCGACAACGAAGCGCCGTCGCACGAGGCCTTCGTCGCGCCGTTCCGTCTGGCGTCCCGCCTCGTCACGAACGCCGAGTACCGCGGCTTCGTCGAGGACGGTGGCTACAGGCGCCCGGATCTGTGGCTATCGGACGGCTGGGCGGCGGCGCAGGCCGCCTGCTGGACGTCGCCGCTCTACTGGGAGGAAGACGGCGCTGCCTTCGGGATGCACGGCGTCGAGGCCCTCGACCCCGCGGCACCCGTGGCGCACGTCAGCCACTACGAGGCCGACGCGTACGCGCGATGGAGCGGAGCACGGCTTCCGACGGAGCACGAATGGGAGCACGCCGCGCATCGCGCACCGGTCGAGGGGAACTTCGTCGACGACGGCCGGCTCGCGCCCGCCCCGGCGCCCGCAGGGGAGGGCGTCACGCAGGCCTTCGGCGACGCGTGGGAGTGGACCGCGAGCGCCTACCTGCCGTACCCGCGCTTCCGCACCGCGCCGGGAGCGCTCGGCGAGTACAACGGCAAGTTCATGAGCGGCCAGATGGTCCTGCGCGGTGGGTCGTGTTTCTCCGCGCGCGATCACCTGCGCGCGACCTACCGCAACTTCTTCCCGCCGGGTGCGCGCTGGCAGGTGACGGGCATCCGCCTCGCACGCGACGCGTGACCCTTCAGTGGCAGGTCGAGCCCAGGCACGCCGAGAGCTGCGGGCCGCACACTTGCTGCAGGCAGCTGAGGCTCGGCGGGTTGCACTGGCTGATGTTGGAAAGGATGCACGACACGGCGTTGTCGATGAGCGAGTTGGCCTGCGCGCAGCCCTGGCCCGAGCACGTCACGACGCACGAGTAGATGTCCGGCGGGATCTGGCCGCCGCTGATCCCGCTGCCGAAGCAGGGGATGAGGCACTCGATGACCGCGAGGCAGTCCTTCGTCGTGCACTCGCCGCAGTCGTCCGGGCAGTTCAGGCACGTCTCGTACGGGCCCTCGCACTTGCCGTTCCCGCATACGGCGCACGCGCCACAGTCCGCCTCGCAGCTCGCGCACGTTTCGGCGCCGTTGCAGGTACCGTCTCCGCAGCCCTCGCACTTGCCGCAGTCGGCGGGGCACGAGTAGCAGTCCTCGTTTGGCGATTCGCAGCGCCCGTCGCCGCAGCTCTGGCACACGCCGCAGTCGGCCGCGCAGTTCTCGCACGTCTCGGCGCCGTTGCAGTAGCCGTCGCCGCAGGTCGCGCAAGCGCCGCAGTCCTCCGGGCACGAGCCGCAGGTCTCGCTCTCTTCGCAGACCTTGTCGCCGCACGTCTTGCAGACGCCGCAGTCGACCGAGCACGTCGAGCAGCTCTCGGTCGCCGAGCAGACGCCGTCGCCGCATCCCTGCGGGAGCGAGCCCTCAGGCGACGTGAGGACGCCGCCGTCGCCGTAGTCGAGGAGGGAGCGACTCCCGCAACCGCCCGCGGAGAGGGCGACGATGAGGAGCGCACAGACGAAAGCGAAGGGAGCAGCCGCGAGGCGACGCACGGGTGCAGCCTACCACGCAACGCCCGCGGTGGGCCCAGAGTCGCGCGCGTCGTTTGAGGGCGCCGTGTCGAAACGACCCGGCCGCTCGGAGGGGCCCACCCGGGAATTTCCCGGGGATGCGTGGAGGCTCTCCATGGTGCGCCGTTTGCTCCAGGGGCGGCGCCATGAAGTTCGCCGCCGGTTCGATCGTGGTCGCCGTTCTCGTGTCGTCCGCCCTCGCATGCGGAGGTTCCCAGGTTCCCCCGGCGCAGAACGGGGCCGCGACCGGCCCGGCTGCGGGCTCGCAGGGGTCGTCCCAGGTCGCACCGCCCCAGCAGACCGCCTCGAACGTGAGCATCTCCGACGAGATCCGGAAGCGCTGCGGGATCTCCGATCAGGACGCGTACTTCCGGTTCGACTCGGCAAACATCACCGCGGCCGACCACACCCCCCTCGGGGAGGTCGCCAAGTGCTTCATCTCCGGTCCCCTCGCCGGGCGCTCGGTCAAGCTCGTCGGCCGCGCCGACCCGCGCGGCGAGTCCGACTACAACCTGACCCTCGGGCAGTCCCGCGCCGATGCCGTCGGCAGGTACCTCGACGCCCGCGGCATGTCCAAGGGCAAGACGCTCTCGACCTCGCGCGGCTCGATGGACTCGTCGGGCACCGACGAATCGGGCTGGCAGCACGACCGCCGCGTCGACGTGATGCTCGGCGACTGAGGAGAGAGAAGGGTCCAAACTTTCGTCGCCGGCCGCGTGGTGGTCACGCTCCTCCTAGACACCCGCGGCCGGTGGCGAAGCCTTGTTGGCGGTCGCCTCGAAGGCCAAGTGGGTCGCGACGCGGGCGACGCCTGAATGCAGGGCCGCCCGCCGCCGCTTCCGCCACTCACCGGTGCGGGTTAGGCATGCACGCCTCGGTGTACCCGTCCGGCCTCTTGCCATCGAGCCGAATGACGTCGAACTCCGTGCGCCGGTTCTTCGCCTTGTTCTCGGGCGAGTTGTTCGGGACCATCGGGTCGCTCGCGCCGCAGCCGCGGGCGTGAAGGCGCGCCGGGTCGATCCCCTTGGCGACGAGCCATGCGACTACCGCCTCCGCGCGTGCCTTGCTCAGGAGCATGTTGGCCTGTGGGTCGCCGTCGCTGTCGGTGTGCCCTTCGACGCGCACCTCGGTGATGTTCGGGTACTTCTGGAGTAGCCGCAGCACGCGGTGCAGCTTGTGGTGGGTGTTCTCGGTCTCCTGGATGTTCGCGGAGCCGGTGTCGAAGTCCACCTTTCCGGGAAGCTCTAGCTCCGCGCCGTGGAACGCGGGCGGGGGCTCGGGTGCGTCCGCCACCGGCGCCGGTGCCGGAGGTGCCGGGGGTGCCGGTGGTGCCGGCGGGGGCGGCGGCGGCGTGGGACCGGCCGCAATTTGAGCCTGTCCGCTGCACCCCATGGACATGGAGGCCGCGCCGGCGAGGAGGGCCGCGAGGACTGCGACGACGACGTTGCTCTTACGCATGGTGTCTCCTGAGATTCGGTGTCGGCCGGCGGGCTGGACGCGAATGCCCAGGGACCGCCTCGCCAGTTCCGCAGATGAGCGCCTCTTGGGCGTGAAATGCGCTCTTCTTCCGACCAACCGTACCACTCTGCCGACGAACCGGCCGAGTTCGGTGCACACTGGAGGGCCAGCGGGTCTCCACGGCTACCCCCGGGCCCCCCCGCGACTCTGCTCAGGCCGCGACGATCGACTTCTCGATCTGCTCGAGCAGGGGCATGAGCCCCCGGTGGTCGGACTGGCGCGCGACGCGCATCGCCTCGTCGATGTAGCGCCGCGCCTCGGTGGGGTGCTGGCGGAAGTGGGCGACGCGCGCGAGGACGGCCAGCAGGCGCGCGCGGTGCTCGCTCGTCGGCGCGGCGTTGCCGAGTGCCTCGCGCAGGACGCCCTCGGCGTCGTTCCACTGGCCGGACGCGCCGAGGGCCTCGGCGAGCTTGCGCGCGAAGACGTGCATGGCGGACACGGGGTCGTCGAGGTCGTCGCGGTGGAGCTCGCGGCGCGCCACGTCGAGGGCGTGGCGGAGCGCGCTCACCGCGCCGGCGGCGTCGCCCTGCGCGGTGCGTCGCAGGCTCAGCATGTCGAGGAGCGACAGTGCCTCGAGCGCGCTGCCGCCGTGCATCGCTTGCTTGGCGCGGATCTCGAGGGGCGCGTCGGGACGCAGCTCGCCGGTCTTGGCGAAGATCTCTCGCTTGCGGCCGGCGGGG
Organism: Polyangiaceae bacterium; assembly: GCA_036490515.1. GTDB lineage: Bacteria > Myxococcota_A > Polyangia > Polyangiales > Polyangiaceae > Palsa-1150. The sequence continues at coordinate 558,513 of DASXDU010000011.1, read as the reverse complement.
ATGCTCGAGAAGAGGACGCGGCGGACGAGCGGGTGCGCGATGCGGATCTGCGAACCGGTCTGGACGACGAGGCGCGCGCGCTCGAGGATCGCGAACGCGTCCGGGAGCGCAGCGCCGGGGGGCAGGAGGCGCGCGAGGACCTCGGCGGTCGCGTCGTCGCCCCAGACCGACAGCGCGTGGAGCGCATGACGAGCGTCCGGCGGGAGCCGCTCGGCGCGGCGCGCGATGAGGTCCGCGAGCCGCTCGGGGGGTATCTCCTTGCTCTCGTTGCCCCATGCGAGGAGATGTTCGACGTGGAGTGGGACGAGGGGACCGAGGTCGCCTGCGAGCCGGCTGGGGAGCAGGTGGCGGAAGGTGTCGGGCGCGAGCGGCGCGAGCTTCCACGTCTCGCCCTCGAGCGCATCGACGGCGGCGGACGCCCCCGGCGCGCAGGTCAGGACCACGAGCGCGCCGATGGCCGGGGGCTCGGCGAGCAGATCGGTGAAGGCGTTGCGGCTCGTGCCGTCGACGAAGTCGAGGTCGTCGACGACGAGGACGACGAGCGAGCCCTTGGTCCGCTCCGAGGCTCGCTCGAGGGCCCAGCGGAGCGCCTCGGCCAGCGCCCGCCGACGGTCGGCGGGACCCACCGCCGTACCGTGGCGCGTGTCGCCGAGGAGAATCTCCATCCCGATGCGGGCCTCGGGGCTCGCCGAAGCCCACTCGAGCTGGTCCGGTTCGGCGTCGCCGAACGCGAGCGTCCGCACCGCATGGCGCAGGGCCGTGTCCGCGACGCGAGCCCACGCCGGGTCCGGCGCGGCCGCCACGACGAGGTCCCCGCGCGACGTGCACCGCTCGAGGAACTCGGCCACGAGCCGCGTTTTGCCGCTCCCCGCCTCGCCGACCACGTGCGCCGGCGCGAGGACGGCCCCGGCGTCGTGGCGCCGCGTCTCGAGCCACTCGAGCGCGTCGGCACGCGCGAGGAGGGGCAGCGCGTGGATGCCACTGCCGACGGCCTCGGCGCGGTTGAGCGTCGCCGCGTGAGGGGATGCGTCCCCGGCGCGCGGCGCGGATTCGGGCGGCGTGGGCGCTCCGCTCGGCGCAGGAGGAGCCTTGCTCGCGATGGGGACGCCGCAATCACCGCAGAACTTCTGCCCGAGAGGCGTGAGGGAACCGCACGCGCGGCAGCGCGTCCCCGTCATGGGCGCGGGGCGCGACGGGCGGCCCTCGGCCGCGGCGAGCGCGTCCTCGAGCGCGCGCGACATCTCCCCTGCGTCCTGGTAGCGGTCTTCGCGGGTCTTCGCGAGCGATCGCCGCGTGATGTCGGCGAAGGGCCCGGGGATGCCGCGCTCGGGGGCGACCCGGCGCGGATCGGGCGCAGGCTCGTTGAGGTGCTGGAGCAGCGTCTTGGTCGCCGAATCGGCCGCGAAGGGAACACGCCCCGTCAGCAGCTCGAAGAGGACGATCCCGAGCGAGTAGAGGTCGGCGCGCCCGTCGAGCGGGTCGCCGCGGCCCTGCTCGGGGCTCATGTACTCCGGCGTGCCGCACACGAGCCCGGGCCGCGTCAGCGCCCCGCCGTGGGCCGAGGGCGCGTCCTCGAGGATCTTCGCGAGGCCGAAGTCGACGACCTTCACGAAGTCGAGGCCGGACCGGAGTGGCTCGAGGACGATGTTGTCGGGCTTGAGATCGCGGTGGACGATGCCGAGCGCGTGCGCCTCCTCGAGGGCGGCGAGCGTCTGGCGCAGCACGTCGGCGACGCGGCGCAGCGGCAGCGGGCCCTCGGCGTGGGCGACGCGCGCGAGGTCGCGCCCGCGCAGATACTCCATGACGATGTACGGCTGCCCGTTCTCGGTGCGGCCGAAGTCGAAGATGGCGACCGAGTTGGGGTGGCCCAGGCGGCTCGCCGTTCGCGCCTCGTTGAGGAAGCGGGCGGCGGCGAGCTCGTCGTCCGCGAGGTGCGGGTGGACGACCTTGACCGCGACGGTCCGCCCGAGCGCAACCTGCTCGGCACAGTAGACGCGGCCCATCCCGCCGACGCCGATCATGTGCGTGACGCGATAGCCGCCGGGGAGCGTGCAACCGAGGAGTGGATCTTCCGGTCGGTTCGACTCCGTGAGCTCGCCACCGCACGCAAAGCAGAAGCGGTGCGACTCTCCGCAGGGGGCCGAGCAACGGGGACAGAGCAGCATCGGCGAACGTCAAGGCTACGGCGGACGAAAGGCCGCCGCGATAGCGAGGAGCCCGGTGGCGGAGATGAGACGCACCGCACCGCGGCATGGTCACAGTTTTTACCTGGGGGCTCGCGGGTTCACCTGGTGCTTCCGCCCGTGGCAGGGATCTCGACGAAACCCCGCCCGATTTCCTCGCCCAGCCCGTCGCGCACGACGACGCGCACGACCGACGCGATGGTGCCGGAGCGGGGTCCTATCCGACCCGTCCACACGTTCCCGTTCCGTTGCCACGCCACGGGCACCGCGTCGAGATCCTTCATCGCCTGGACCGTGATGTTCTCGCTGCCGACGTCGATGCGACCCGAAGGATCGGACGCGACGACGCGCACGTCGATGAAGTCGCGCGCGGTCGCGTGGCGCGGCTGCATGTCGACCTCCGCGCGGAGCTCGCGCTTCGCGAGGACGACGCGCGCCTCGACGCCGAGGGACGCGTCACGGAGATGTGCGACACGGACGGGGGCGTCATCGACGGTGCGGAGCGGCCCGCTCAGCTTCGACCAGTAGAGAATGGCCGGCGTCGGCAGGGGAGGGCCGGGCCGGACGTTCTCGTAAGCGACGTCGAGGCCGTCGCCGTCGGTCACGGGGAGCGACGTCCCGAAGGGGAGCACGACCGCGCCGTCTCGCGCGACGAAGGCTCCGGGGGGCAGGCGGAAGTGCGCGGCCCGGAGCGCGCGCGGCGCGGACCACGGCCCGACGATGCCGTCGTCGCCCACGGCACGCACCTGCGCGAACTCGTGGACCCCGGGCGAAGGAGCGGGCAGCGTGAAGTGCTGGTCGCCCACGGCCGCGCGCTGGACGACCTGCTTCATGTCCGGATCCGTCGCGATCTGCACGCGGTAGCTCTTCGCGCCGGAGGCGGAGGTCCAGGCGAAGCCGAGCAGCGCCGGCTGGCCGTCGGCCACGACGGCGAACGGCTGCGGACCGCCGCCCGCGGCGTCCCACGCGGGAATGCCCGGCAGGGCGCGCGCCTTCTCGGGCTCGCCGCCCTTGTGCAGCACGATGGCCGTGGGGTCGGTGACGTGGAAGCTCTGGCGGTTCGAGCCGACGACGATCGCGCCGTCGTAGAGGGCGATGGCGGTCGAGTCGCCGCGTACGGTCACGTGCATGCTCCCGCGCCAGTCGGTCAGCGTGCCCGCCTTCGTCGAGAGGAGGAACGCGTGCGCCCCCTTCGGCGCGTCGGGTATGACGACGTCGACCTCGCCGTCGGTGAGGTCGAGGTGGAAGCCCTGCGTCCACTTGGCGAGCTCGTTGGCGATTTTGCCGGAGCCCGCCCAGCGCGCGGTCGTGTTGGGCTCGAACGCGACGACGACGCCGTCGGGGAGCGTCGTCGTCTGGCCCTGATCGGTGAGGCGCACCTCGCCGCTCGGAGGCGGCGGTGCAGGGGACGCGACCGGCGCTGCCGGCCTGGGCGCCGGCGGGGGAGGGGCGGCGAAAGCCGTGGAGGAGGCGAGCGTGAGGACGCCCACGCCGAAGAGCGATGCGGAGCGCATGGCCCGGCCATCATGTCACGATCGCAGCAGATCGTCCCAGGACGCGACAGGCTCCGCCCGCGCGGCGATCCGCGCCCGCGTCGCGTCGCCGGCGGGCCGGAGCGCCTCGCGCGGCACGGGCCGACGGCTGGCGTCGATCCCGGCCGCCATGTCGAGCGCGAGGGCCAGCTCGCCGACGCTCGGGCATCGGTCGCGCGCCTCGCGCAGGAGCGCCGCGTGAACGATGCGCGCGATCGGGGCCGGCACCCACGGAGCGGAGGCCTGGAGCGGCGGCGCCTCGCGCGAGGTGATCTCGAGGACGAGGCCCATGAAGGACCGGACGTACGCGAACGCGGGTGCCCCCGAGAGCGCATGGTAGAGCGACATCGCGAGGCTGAAGACGTCCGTGCGAAGGTCGACGTGCTTGGCGCTGATGGCTTGCTCCGGCGAGACGTACTGCGGCGTGCCCATGAAGCGGCCCGTCGCCGTGAGCGCTCCGCGGTCGCCGGGGTCGGCCTTGGCGAGGCCGAAGTCGGTGACCTTCACGACGACGCCGGGCCCGACGTTCTCGAGGAAGAGGTTCGACGGCTTGACGTCGCGGTGGACGATGCCGCGCGCGTGGACCGCGGCGAGGCCCTCGCACGCCTGCACGACGATCGCGACGGCGACCTCCGGCTCGAGGCACCCGACCCGGTCGAGTACGCCCGCGAGGTCGTCCCCCTCGAGGAGCGGCATGACGAGGTAGGGGACGTCGGTCGCGGCGTCGATGCCGTGGTCGACGACCGGTACGACGTTGGGGTGCTCTATGGTCGCGCACACGGCGGCCTCGCGCAGAAAGCGCGCGCGCCGCTCCTCGGCATCGCCCTTCGACGGGGGCGCGAGGAGCGTCTTGAGGGCGAAGCGCCGGCCGCCGGCGTCGTGGACGAGGAACACGGAGCCCATGGCGCCCCCGCCGAGGGCCCGCTGGAGCGTGTACCTCCCGCCCAGCGTGGAGCCGAGCGCAGGCCCGACATTCTGTCCCTGCACGCGTCGAGGATACCGCGCGCACCGTCGAAGTGGCAGAACGCGGAGCCGAGGGAATTCCTCCGTGCGCGCGGCTCTTACCGCAAGCGAGGCCATGAAGCGATTTCTCCTCGCGTCCGCCGCCGCCGTCACGCTCGTCGCGTCCCCGCCGGCCCGCGCCCAGCCGCGCCACGCCGCATCGCCCGCGCCTGCGCCTGCGCCTGCGCCTGCGCCTGCGCCCGCGTTGCCCGACGACGGTCGCGCCTTCACGCAATCCGATCTCGAGCACGTCCCCCGTCGCCCCGACGAGCTCGTGACCCTCTCCCTCGAGAACGCCGATCTCCCCGAGCTCGTTCGCACGATGAGCGAGATGACGGGCCGCCGCTTCGTCGTCGCGGTCTCTCCCAAGTCGTTCCAGGCGACCGTCGTGTCGCCTCAGAAGGTGACCGTCGCGGAGGCGTACCAGGCGTTCCTCACGCTCCTCGCTGCCAACCACCTCACCGTCGTCCCGCGCGGCCGCTTCCTCAAGATCATCGACGCACAGGACGCGGCGCACGAGGCGCCCGTGCGTTCGACGCGCGACGGCGTGGGGGCCGACGAGCGCTTCGTGACGTACGTCCACCACGTCTCGCACGTGCCGTCCGACGAGATGGCGGCGGTGCTCGCGAAGCTCGCGACCCACGACGGCGCCATCATCCCGTACGGGAACGTGCTCCTGCTGACGGACACGGGGCCGAGCGTGCAACGCATGATGCGCGTGCTCGACGAGCTCGACGTCGCGCAGGCCGAGGACAAGGTGTGGCTCGAGCCGCTCCAGTTCGTGCCGTCGGCAGACGTGAAGAAGGAGCTCGACGAGCTGCTCGAGACCCGGGGCTCGGAGAAGGACAAGCCGAAGACGTCCGCAGGAGGGGGCGTCGGCGCGCGGGTCTCGAAGCTCGTCGCGCTCGACCGGCCGAACGCGCTGCTCGTCGTCGGATCCCAGGCGGGGTACGAGCGGCTCCTCGAGCTCCTGCGTGCCATCGACGTGGCGACCCCGAACGAGGGGCAGATGCACGTCGTCATGCTGGAGCACGCCGACGCGAAGAAGATCGTCGGGCCGATCAACGAGGCGGTGACGGCGGCGGCGGGAACCGCGAACGGCGGCGGCGCGCCCGGCGTGCAAGGCACGACCGCGGCGATGGCGCGCGTCCTCGAGGCGCCCGTGAAGGTGAGCGCCGAGGAGACGAGCAACGCCCTCATCGTGACGGCGAGCGCGCACGACTTCGCCGCGGTGCGGGAGGTCATCCGGCGGCTCGATCGGCCGCGCCGGCAGGTCTACATCGAGGCCGCGGTGCTCGATCTGAGCGTCCAGCGCACCAACGCCCTCGAGACGGCGTTCCACGGCTTCGCGCAGCCGGACAGCGCGGGCAGCGTCGTCTACGGCGGGTCGAACCCCATGAAGTCGCTCCTCTTGCCGACCGATCCGAGCTCGCTCCAGGCGCTCGTCCTCGGCGTCCGCGGGCCGTCGGTGCCCGTTCCGGGGTTCCTCCAGAGCACCCTGGGGACCTCGTCCATCCCGGGCCTCGGCTTCTTCCTCGACGCGTACAGCGTCTCCACCGACAGCGACATCCTCCAGACGCCGCACGTGCTCGCGACGGACAACACGCCCGCCGAGATCCACGTGCAGCTCAACACGTCGCTCCAGCGCAACGTCCCGTCGTACGGCGTGCCGAGCGCCACGGGCGCGGCCGGTGCGACCGGCGCGGCGTCGGCTCTCTCTCTCTTCTCGGCGCCCGCCACGGCGAACTACGGAAAGATCGGCCCCAAGATCAAGATCACGCCCCACATCGACGAGTCGGACGAGGTGCGGCTCGACGTCGAGGAGACCATCTCGGACATCACGTCGGGCCCGCAGGGGACGCTCGGCACCATCGACTTCACCGAGCGTGGCGCCACCACGACGCTCACCGTGAAGAACCAGCACGCGGCGATCATCGGCGGCCTCGTGAAGGACAAGGTCCTCCACAACGTCACGAAGATCCCGCTGCTCGGCGACATCCCCGTGCTCGGGGCGCTCTTCCGGTCGTCGCTCGACACGGTCGAGAAGGACAACCTCGTCCTCATCCTGACGCCCTACATCATTCGCAACGAGGACGACATGCGCGAGATCTTCGAGAAGCGGATGCAGGAGCGGCAGGAGTTCCTCGACCACTACTTCGTCTTCCGCGACGGTCCGCCGCTCGGCTTCGACCCGAAGCACGGGCGCGGCATGCTCGCGGAGGTGCGCGCGTCCTTCGCCGAGGCCGACGAGCGCCGTCGCTTCGAGTCTCCCCCGCCGGACACCCTCGTCGCGTCGCACCTTCCGCGCCCGGCGCTCGACATGCCGTCCACCCAGCCCGGCGTCGCCTCGGCGCAGGCCGCCCCGGCAGGAAGCACGCCGCCCGCCTCCCCGCCCGCGAACCTGCACGTGGCCACGCCGGTGCGCACGGTCGACAAGGTGGAACGTTGAGCCGCCCCCGGAACTCCGGGGAAGCGGCGCTGTCCTCACGGGCAGAATGCTCTCCCGGACGACCCTCGCGCTGGGCGCCGGGCTCGCGGCGCTGACCTGCGCCTGCGGCTCGACCACCCTCCCATCCACCCCCGCTGCCATCCTGCCGCTGCGGACCCTGCGGCTCTACGAGACGGGCGTCGGCTACTTCGAGCGCTCGGGCGACGTCGGCCGAGGGGCGCCCACGTCGCTCCCCGTTCCCGCCGGTCACCTCGACGACGCGCTCGAGACGCTCGTCGTCCTCGGGCCGGGCGGCAAGAGCACGGTGCAGGGAGTGGAGTTCGGCAGCAGCATCAGCCGCGGGATGGCGCGCGCGCTCGCCGGCTTGCCCGTCGACGGCGACGAGCCGCTGAGCCTCCAGCAGCTCCTCGTCGGCCTGAAGGGCGCGTCCGTCGAGGTCCGCGCGCACGGCGAGAAGAACGTCGGGCGGATCGTCGACGTCGTGGAGGCCACCTCCGACGGGGTCGCGAGCAAGCCCGCCGCCGCGACGGAGGTGCAGGGCGGCGCGGCGCACGCCGACCCGAAGCCCGCGTCCCTCAACGTGCTCGTCCTCACCGACGCGGGCGCCATCGTCCGGATCCCCGCCGCGGAGCTCCAGTCCGTCCGGCCGCTCGATCCGAGCTACGCCTCGCGCCTCGGCTCGGCGCTCGACGCGCTCTCGACGCGCGGCGCGCAGAGCGAGCGCCTACTGCACGTCCTCGCGCAGGGCGGGCCGGTGACCCTCGGGTACGTCGCCGAGACGCCGGTCTGGCGCACGACGTACCGGATGGTCCTCGCCGACCACGGGAAGGGCGCGACGCTGCAGGGCTGGGCCCTTCTTCACAACGACACGGACGAGGACTGGCGCCACGTGCGCGTGGAGCTCGCGAACGGGCGGCCCGACTCGTTCCTCTTCCCGCTCGCGGCGCCCCGGTACGCGCGGCGCGAGCTCGTCACGCCCGACGACCAGCTGGCGACGGTGCCGCAGCTGATGGGTACGACGGTGGACGCGATCTGGGGCGACCAGCTCGGCGACGCGTCCGGCGTGGGAGGCCTGGGCCTCTCGGGGGTGGGCACGGGCGGGGGAGGGAGCGGCGAAGGGTTCGGGTACGGGCGCATCGGGACGGTGGGCCACGGCGCGGGGACGGGGAGCAGCTCGCTGCTCGAGGTGGGGAACCTCGCGGCGGCCGCGCCGGCGACCGGCGTCGAGGCGGGGGCGCTCTTCGTGTACTCGCTGCCGGACCTCGTGGACCTGCACGCGCACCAGTCGGCGCTCGTGCCCTTCGTCCAGAGCTCCGTCGAGGTGACCCCGATCGCGTGGGTCGAGTCGGCCGGCAGCCCCGCGCGGAGCGCCGTCCGCTTCGTCAACTCGACCTCGCAGACGCTGCCGGCAGGCACGATCGCCGTCTTCGGCGACGGCGGGTTCGCGGGCGAGTCGGAGCTCGCGCGCCTCAAGCCCGGCGAGCGCCGCTTCCTCACCTACGGCGCGGATCTCGACGTCGACCTCAAGCCGACCCAGACGCGCGCGACGGAGGAGCCCCGGCGCCTCGTCTGGGTGAGGGACGGCGCGCGCCTCGAGGAGCACTACCTGCGCGCCAGCGACTTCACCTACGCGATCGAGAACCGGAGCGGTCAGCCGCGGTCCGTCGTGCTCGCCATGTCGCTCGCGCGCAACGCCACGCTCACCGGGCCCGACGCCGTCGACTTCGACGCGGCGGGGTCACGGCCGCTCGCGGTGTTCTCGGTGGCCGCGCGGACCAAGGTGGAGCGCAAGGCGCACGCGGTCGAGGGGCTGGAGCGGCCCATCGCGTTCGCGTCGCTCACGGCGGCCCACCTCGCGGAGCTCGCGGCGGCACCGTCGCTCGACGCCGGCGATCGCGCCGCGGCGACCGCGGCGGCGGCTCGGCTCCAGGAGGCCGAGGACGACCGCCGTGCCGCCGCGCAGGCGAAGGCGGACATCGCATCCGTCGAGAAGGATCTCGAGCGGCTGCGCGAGCACATGAAGGCCCTCGCCGGAGAACGGCCCGCGGGAGGCGCCGCCGCCAACCCCTTCGCCGCGCGCGTGCTGGCCGGCGAGGACCGTCTCACGGCCCTCCGCAAGAAGCTCGAGGGTTTCGAGGCAGGTGCGAAGGCCAAGGGCGAGGCGGCGCAGAACGCGCTCGCGAAGCTCGCCCCCGGCCCCTGACGACGATCAGCCGCCGCCGCCTGCGTCCGTCGGGCTGGAGCCCGTGCCGCAGCTGAACTGCTCGAGGCACAGGGCCAGCGTCTGGAAGTCGCTCTTGCCCGTGGCCGAGCCATCCGCCTCGCATTCGGCGAGGCACGCAGAGGTTCCCGCGTCCGTCTGGGAGACGCACGTGATCACGCACGACGCGATGTCCGTGCAGCCCGCCTGGTCGGTCGCGCACGTCGTCCAGGGAGTGCAGCAGTTGTCCGCAACGCACGCCTCGAAGGTCGGCGAGATGTTCGCGAGAGGCGCGGCCGCGGGGCAGCTGCCCGCGTCGGTCCCGCCTTCGCCGCTGCTCGTCCCACCCTCGCTGCCGCCGCTGCTGCTCGTGCCTCCCGAGCTGCTGGCGGAGCCGCTGCTGCTTGCCGTGCCGCTGCTGCTGGCGGTACCGGAGCTGCTCGCGGTTCCGCTGCTGCTGGCCGTTCCGTCCTTCGAGCCGCCGTCGTTGCCTGGCGTGCTTCCGCCCGACGACGAGCTCGAGCAACCGGCCTCCGACACGGCACCGACCACCGCGACCATTCCCAAAGCGAGGAGCAAGGATCCACGATTCATGATGAGCCTCCGCGCGCACTTTACCGCTCGCGCCCCGAGGGGCCAGTTTCTGGGTACGATCGTTGCTCATGCGTAGGCGCGGCCGTATGGCCGTGTGGCCGTGTGGCCGAGCGGCCGAGCGGCCGAGCGGCCGAGCGGCCGAGCTTGCGACGGGGTCGAGCGCTCACGCCTCGAAGACGCTGCGCAGCTTCGCGATGGCAGCGGGCAGCCCGCGGACGCGCAGGCGTGTGCCCGTCTCGCCGTACTCCTCGGCGAGCACGCGCGCGCTCTCGTAGACCTCGCCGAGGAGCCGCTGCTTCGCGTAGGGCAGGACGATCTCCTCCTCGACCATCCTCGTCTCGAAGAAGGCCACGATCGCGTCGCGCAGGCGCGCCACGTCGGCCGGGTCGTGGGCCGAGAGGATCAGGGTGCCCTCGGCGCCGTGGGCGCGCAGGAGCCGGGCGCGCTCCGCCGCGTCGACGCGGTCGGCCTTGTTGAGGACGAGGAGGCTCGGCACCGCGCCCGCGCCGATCTCGGCCAGCACCGCCCGCGTCACCTCGAGCTGCCGCTCGTGCGACGGGTCCGCGGCGTCGACCACGTGGAGCAGGAGCGACGCCTCGAGGGCCTCGTCGAGCGTCGAGCGGAACGACGCGACCAGATCGTGGGGAAGCTTCTGGATGAAGCCGACCGTGTCGGAGACGAGCACGCGCGGCTTCGACTCCGGCTGGAGCGCGCGCACGGTGGTGTCGAGGGTGGCAAAGAGCTTGTCCTCGACGAGCACGGAGCTCCCGGTGAGCGCGCGCATGAGCGACGACTTGCCCGCGTTGGTGTACCCGACGAGCGCGACCCGCAGCTGGTCCTGCCGCGCGTGGCGGCGGTTGTCCTGCTCCTTCGCGATGGCGACGAGCTGCTGCCGGAGCTCGGCGATGCGATCGCGGATCCTGCGTCGATCGAGCTCGATGGCCGCCTCGCCGGCTCCCTTGCCGCGCTGCCTCTCCTTGGTTCCCGACTCGCGCAGCCGCGGAGCGACGTAGCTCAGCCTGGCGATCTCCACCTGGAGGCGCGCCTCGCGGCTCCGCGCGTGACGGTAGAAGATCTCGACGATGACCCCCGTCCGATCGAGCACCTCGGCGCCCGTCGCGCGTTCGAGGTTGCGCGCCTGGCTCGGCGTGAGCTCGTGATCCACGACGACGACGGGCGCCTCGCCGTCGTCGCCCGCACCCGCGCCCGCGCTCGCGTCCGCGCTCGCCCCCGCCCCTGCGCCCGCGCTCTTCTCCGCCGCCCACCTCTCTCTAGCCTTCGTCTTCACCGGCTTCGCCCCCGTGGGGACGACGCCCTTCCCGCCGGTCAGCGTTGCCAGCTCCTTCAGCTTTCCCTCCCCGAGCACCGCGGCCGCCGCGAGCGCGTCGCGGCGCTGGCTCACCGTCGCCACGACCTCGTGCCCGAGGGTCTGCACGAGGCGCCCGAGCTCCGCGAGATCGGCCGCGTGACTCTCGTCGGTGACGCCGGGCAGCTGCACGGAGACCAGCACGGCGCGGCGGTTCGTCGGCATGCAGCGACGTGCCAGTAGCACGCGGGGCGTCTCAAATCAGTCTGCTTCCGCGCCGTCTTCCCCTTCGCGTGTTCCGTGGTAAGGCAGCCCGCATGCGTACCTCTTATGTCCTCATCGTCGCCTCGGTGGCCGCCGTGGCCATCGCATGCGGCGGGTCGGGGAGCAGCGGCTCGAACGACCAGGGTGACGGCGGCGGGTCGTCGTCGGGTGCGAGCAGCTCCTCGGGCTCCTCGGGCGGTTCGAGCTCGGGCACCGGCTCGTCCGGCGGGTCGACGAGCAGCTCCGGCACCGCGTCCTCGTCGAGCGGCAGCGGCAGCAGCTCCGGCACGGGGTCGTCGAGCGGTACGGGCAGCAGCTCGGGCACGGGCTCGTCGAGCGGTACGGCGAGCAGCTCGGGAGGGTCGTCGAGCGGCTCTTCGGGCCCCTGCGGCACGTGCGCCTCGGGCTTCTCTTGCTCGGCGGGCGGCTACTGCGTGAGCGCGCACGGCGTGCCGGCCTTCGAGCACGTCTACCTCATCATGATGGAGAACACGTCGCAGTCGGCCATCAACGCGACCAACGCGCCGTACATCAGCTCTCTGATGACGACGTATTCGTATACGAAGAACTACTCGACGACCTACCACCCGAGCCTGCCGAATTACATCGACGTCACCTCGGGCAGCAACCAGGGCCTCAAGGCCGACGGGACGCCGGCGCAGTACGGCAACATGACCGTGCAGCACCTCGGCGACCAGCTCGACGGCGCGAAGATCACCTGGCGCGAGTACGCCGAGGGCATGGGGACGGCGTGCAACCTGACCGACAGCGGGCAGTACGCGACCAAGCACGTGCCCTTCCTCTTCTACAAGGACGTCAGCAGCGACACGACGACCTGCCAGGACCGCGCCGTCGACTACACCGAGCTCGCGACCGATCTCACGGCGCCGCGCAGCTTCAACATGATCTCGCCCAACCTCTGCAACGACATGCACGGCAACCTCGGCTGCCCGGCGACGGCGGAGATCACGCAGGGCGACACGTGGCTCTCCACCGAGGTCCCCAAGATCCTCGCCACCCCTGGCTTCCAGGCCGGCGGCAAGGACGTACTCTTCATCGTGTGGGACGAGCAGACGGGCAGCATCGGAGGCGCGAACATCCCGATGCTCTGCATCCCCATCGGTCCGCTCGTGAAGGGCGGCACGTCGTCGAGCCAGGCGTACACGCACGAGTCGCTGCTCGCGACCTTCGAGGAGGCCTTCGGCCTGGCGCGCCTCGCGAACGCCGCGCAGGTCCCGTCGCCGATCAACGACGTCTGGAAATGACGCGAACCGCTCGACTCGCGCTCGCCATCGCGGTCGGATCCGTCGTCGCCATACCGCTCGCCGGCTGCCGATCGCAGGCGGAGATCGCGCCGGACCCGGGTGCCGGCTCTTCGTCGCCCGTCACGGCCTCTGCCACGCCACCGAAGCCCTCCGGCAAGCTTCGCCTCGTCGCGCCGGCAGCCGACGGCGACGTCGACGCGATCGTGCGCGCCGCGATGGGGAAGGCCAGCGCGGAGAAGCGGCGCGTGGTCGTCTACGTCGGCGCGACGTGGTGCGAGCCCTGCCAGCGGTTCCACCACGCCGCCGAGAAGGGCGAGCTCGACGACACGTTCCCCGACGTCGACTTCCTCGCGTTCGACGCCGACCACGATCACGAGAGGCTCGCGGTCGCCGGCTACACGTCGCACTACATCCCGCTCTTCGCGCTGCCGCAGGCGGACGGGCACGCGTCGGGGATGCAGATCGAGGGCGGCATCAAGGGCGACGGCGCCGTCCGCCAGATCGCGCCCCGCCTGCAGCACATGCTCGAGCAGTAGCTCGCCCGGGTCCGTCTCTGGGCGCGCGGTCCGGCGTCCGGCGCGCTCGCTCAGCGGGGCGCGATGCGGACGGTCGTCTGCGCGGCGTCGGGGTCGGGCTGCACGAGGAGCCGGCCCGGGGCCGTCGTGGCGTCGTAACACCCGCTCGACAGGGTGACGGAGTACCCCGACGGAAAGGCGCGCTCGGGGAGCTCCACCTCGGTGATCGTCGTCGTGAGCGCCGCGGGCGTCGACGGCGCAGCATACGAGAGCGTGTACGCCCCCGCGTCCGGGTCCCACGCCTGCGACACGGAGTCGCCCGCGACCGCGCGCGCGAAGGGGCGCACGAGCGCGAGCGCGACGGGGTACTCCGTGCCGTCCGCGGCGACGACGCCGTCGCTCTCCTCGTTCCACGACTGGCCCGAGACGCTGTACTCCCACTCGGTGCCGCTCATCCCGAGCTCGTCGAGCGCAGCGAAGTGCGCGGTCATGAAGTCGAACGCGCCGTCGACGTCGTGGCTGACGCCGAACTCGCCGAGAAAGACGGGGACGTTCCAGGCTGCGCCGACGCCGGCCCAGTACTGGATGCCCGGGAGGACGACCGAGGGGTTCGCGTCCGTGATGGGGTAGAAGTGGGGCGCGAAGACGATGCCGTCGCCCTCGGGCCGCGTCATCGCTGTGCCCGGCCCGGCCGAGTCGACGCCGGGCGCGTCGACGAAGACGAGGGACGAGGGCGCGAGCGCGCGTACGTGCGGGACGACGGAGGAGAAGAAATCGGTGAGCGTCGTCGCCTCGAACGTCGTCTCGCCCGCGCTGCCCGACGCCGGCTCGTTGATCGGCTCGAACCCGAGGACGCCCGCCTCGCCCGCGAACCGCGCGATCACCGCGTCCCACGCGGCGAGGTACTCACCCTGCACGGCGGAGCCGCTCGCCCAGAAGGCGTCGAAGGCGGCCTTCACGTTGGGGTCCTGGAAGTACTCGAACTGCCACGACGGGTTCGGGCACGTGTACGGCGTCGCCGGCGGATTCGCGATCGTCCACGCCGGAAAGCCGTCGCCGCAGAAGGCCTCGGCGTAGATGTCCTGGTGGAAGTCGACGACCGTCCAGATCCCGCGCGCCCACGCCGCGTCGAGGAGCGCCTGGTACCGCGAGAGCCAGTCGTCGTCGCGCTGCCCCTGCGTCGGCTCGAGCGCCGCCCAGGTGAAGGGGACGCGCATCGCGTCGATGCCCCACGAGGCGGCGCGGTCCATGTACGACGCGAGCGCCGCGTCGTACTGCCCGGGGGCGTAGTCGAACGGCACGTAGGGCGCGAACTTGCTGCGACCGCCGGCGTCGACGCCGCGGAGAAAAACCACGCGCCCGAGGCCGTCGCGGAGGAGCGTGCCGTCGGCGTGGAGTCGCCAGTCGGGTGGCGAAGGGAGGGGCAGCGTGCAGGAGGGCGTGAGTCGCGTCCCCGGGGCGTTGCAGCCCGAGAATGCGCACGCGGCCAGCGCGAGGAGCCAGGGCCACGGGCACGGCCTGGCCAGCGCGGAGAGCGAGCGCGTCACGCGGCGGGAGCATAGCGTGCACGATGGCGCGCGGCGCGTTACGTTCGCTGCAAGCATGGCCAACGAGGTGCTCGTCTCCACTGTGAAGTCGATCGTCGCCAGCATGCGGGCGGGCAAGACGGACGAGGCGTACGCGGGGTACCGCGCGCTCTTCGCGTCGCCGGCGTTCGCGACCTACGAGGCGAACGACCAGCGCCAGGCGCTGCGGCTGATGGTCCACGCGAAGGGCACGACCGGTCCGCTGCCCGCGGGAGGGGTCGAGGCCCACCGCGCGGCACTCGCGCCGCTCGGCACGCTCGCGAAGCAGCACAAGGAGCCGGCGGACCTCGAGATGCTCGGGATGTGCCAGGTCGCCGTGGGGGACGAGGCGGCAGCGGGGGTGACGTTCCGCGAGGCGCTCGCGCTCGAGCGCGAGAGGAACGCCCAGAGCGACCTTTGCGGGGTGCTCATGAAGCGAGTGTCGATGCTCTGAGCGGGGCTTCGACCCACCGCGCTTTCCTCAGCACCGCGATCGCCCCCACGACGACCGCCGCTCCCGCTGCGGCCACCACGATGCTCTCTCGCCGCGTCGGGTGCTCGCCGGTCGCCGAGAACGACGCGAGCAGGACGAAGACCGCGTTGTTCACCGCGTGCGCTGCGATGCCGGGACGGATGCCTCCGAAGCGCTCGACGACCCACCCCAGGTAGATGCCCGCGACGAACGCGAGCGATCCCTGGACCGGGTCGACGTGGAAGAGACCGAAGGCGAACGCCGACGCGACGATCGCGGGCCACCTTCCCCAGCGCCTCCCGACGCGCGTCTGGACCAGACCACGAAAGAAGCACTCCTCCGCGATGGCCGGCGCGACCGCGATCGTGAGGAGGGCGAGCGCGATGCGCAGCGGACTCGAGTCGGCGAGGACACGCGCGATCTGCGCCATCACGCCCGTGTCGCCGACTCCCGCGAGATCGGCGATCGCGCCGCACGCCAGGCTCACTCCCACCAGGCCGACCATCGCAGCGGCGAGCCCGGGCCAGCGGGCCCCGGTCGGACCGAGGCGCAGGTCTTCGCGGATCGCGCGGATGCGCGGGACGTCGCGCGCGGTGCGGAGGATCGAAGCCGCGACGCCCGTCACCAGCGCGAGCGCCGCGGCATCGATGACCGCCGAGCCGAGGATGCCGGGCGCGGTGAGCGCGAAGCGCGCCGCGTCCCGTGCGACGGCTGCAGCGTCCCCCCGCGCGCGGGGCAGGACGGCGAGGACGATGTAGGCGGCGCTCGCCCCGAGGGCGAGCACGAAGGCGACGACGTAGGCGACCCCGAGCGGCCAGATCGCGGGCGAGGACGCGGCGTCGCGCGGCGGAGCTGGTTGCACGCGCGGGTCTTTATAGCGGAAGAAGTGCGCCCCCTCGCGTGGTGCGGTACCTTCATGGTCCGGGGCGGGACCTCACCACATGAACGCACGCGCGTCCGGTGTCCTCGGAGCGGTCCTCTTCGCGTCGGCGTCGACGATGGGTCTCTGCCCCGGGTGGGCGACCTCGGCCGCGTGGGCGGACGCGCCCACGGCCTCCGCCGAGGACCGGCGCCAGGCCGCGAAGGACTTCGCCGAGGGCGATCACGCCTTCAAGGAAGGGGACTTCCGTCAGGCGGCCGAGTCGTACGAGCGCGCCTACCACCGCGTGCCGCACCACTCCGCGCTCTGGAACGCGGCGCGTGCGTGGCACCGCGCAGGGGAGCTGGCGCGCGCTGCGAACTTCTACGCCCGCTACCTGCGCGAGGCGCCGCCGAACGCGCGGGACAGAAACAGCGCCC
The DNA here is from genome assembly GCA_036490515.1 of Polyangiaceae bacterium. GTDB lineage: Bacteria > Myxococcota_A > Polyangia > Polyangiales > Polyangiaceae > Palsa-1150. The sequence goes on along the minus strand of DASXDU010000011.1, from coordinate 541,867 downwards.
AGCGCGCGGTGAACGATCTCTCGAGCCGCCTCGCCCGCCTCGAGATCCACGCGACGGACGTCGGGTCGCTCAAGCTCGACGGCGAGCCGGTCGATGCCGCGAGCGTCTACGTCACCCCCGGCGCCCACGTCGTCGAGGGGCGAACCCGCGACGACCGTCCCGTGCGCGAGGCGCAGACGGTGGAGCCCGGCGACGTGATCAGCATCGCGCTCGCCCCGCCGCCTCCGGCACCGCCGAAGGAGGTCGCGCCGCCGCCTCCCGCTCCTCCGCCTCCGGTCCACGGGTGGTCGCCGGTCGTCGTCTACTTCGGCGGCGCCCTCACGCTCGCCCTCGCGGGGATCACGGTGTGGTCGGGGTTCGACACGCTCTCGCAGAAGAGCGCGTTCGACAGGTCGCCGACGCCGAACAACCTCTCCGTGGGCCAGCAGAAGGAGACGCGGACCAACGTCCTCATCGCGGCCAGCAGCGGCGTCGCGGTGCTCACCGCGGCGACGGCGCTGCTCCTGGTCGACTGGCACGGCGGCGGATCGCACGAGAAGGCGCCCGAGGCGCACGTGCAGGTCGGGGCGGGGCCGGGGTCCTTCCTCGTGCGCGGAGAGTTCTGACGTGATGCGCGACCGGCACCCGCACCTCGGCAACTACGAGCCGCTGCTCCAGCTGGCGACGGGGGGAATGGCCACAGTCTACGTCGCGCGCCAGATCGGCGCGGCCGGCTTCGAGCGCCTCGTCGTCGTCAAGCGCGTGCACCCGCACCTGCTCTCGAACCGCGAGTTCTACGACATGTTCCGCGACGAGGCGCGCGTCGCGGCCATGCTCCACCACCCGAACGTCGTCCCGGTCACCGACGTCGTCGAGGCCGACGGGGAGCTCTTCCTCGTCATGGAGTACGTCGACTCCGTCGCGCTTTCGACGCTCATGAAGGCCGCGGCCGACATGGGCCAGCGCCTCCCGGCCGCCGCCGCCGTGCGCGTGATGGTCGACACGCTCGGCGGCCTGCACGCCGCCCACGAGGCGCTCGACATGCGCGGCCAGCGCCTCGAGATCGTCCACCGCGACGTCTCCCCGCAGAACGTCATCGTCGGCGTCGACGGGACGACCCGCCTCATCGACTTCGGGGTCGCCAAGGCCCGCCACCGCCTCACCGAGACCCGGAGCGGGAGCCTCAAGGGCAAATACGGGTACATGTCGCCCGAGCAGGCCAAGGCGCAGCCGGTCGATCGCCGCGCGGACCTCTTCAGCGCAGGGATCGTCCTCTGGGAGTCGCTCACGGGGCACCGCCTCTTCCGCGGCGAGACGGAGTTCGACACGATCCGCCGCATCGCCGAGGGGCCGATCGTCGCCCCCTCGACGATGGTCCCGGGGCTCTCGCGCGAGCTCGACGCCGTCGTGCTCAAGTCCCTCGAGCGCGACCGCGAGCAGCGATTCCAGAGCGCGCCTGAGTTCATCGACGCCCTCGAGGGCGCCTTCTTCCCGGCGCCCGCACGCGACGTCGCGTCGATCGTGAGGGCGTACTGCGGCGAGCGCATCGAGGGACGCCGCACGACGCTCCAGGGGATGCTCGACGGGCAGATCGAGCCGCTCAGCATGGGCCGCATCGCGATCCCGAGCGAGGAGCCCACGTCGCCCTCGTCGCCGACGTCGCGCCGGCGGCTCATCGAAGGCCACGAGGGGACCGAGAGCCAGATCGCCGCGACGCACGACGCGTTCCCCTCGCTTCGCCCGTCGCGCAAGGCATGGGTGCTCGGCGCCGCCGCGGGATTCGTCGCGGTCGCCGCCGTGGCGATCGCCGTCGCCACGCTCGAGCACCGGTCGACTCCGTCCACGTCTGCCGCCGCCGGGTCCATCGCCTCCTCGGCCTCGACGCAGCCCTCCGGCGTCAGCGCCGACGAGGTCGCGCTGCGCCTCACCGCGGACGGGCCCATCGATCGCGTCTCGGCGCCCGGCATCCACGGCGCCGAGGTCGACGGGGCCCACGCGCGCCTCGTGGTCGCGCGGTGGGGTGGCGATCTCCCGCTCGAGGCCGTGCTCGCGGGGGGCGCGACGGCGCGCGCCGTGGCGGCCTCCGATGGATCGCGCGACATCCACCTGGCCACGGTCGCGCGGCCTCCGCCTGTGGCCTCGAGCGCGGCGATCGCCCTGCCGCCCCCCGCGGCGTCCGAGCCGAAGAGCGCGCCGAAGCCCGCGCACCCGCCCCCGGCCGGGCGCCCGCCGGGAGAGCTGCACGCGAACCCCTACGGCCCATGAAGTGCTACGATTTCGTGCGATGCGTCGATCCGGACGTGCGATGGCGGTGCTGGTCATCGCGCTCGCCGCGCCGCTCGTCGGCGGCCTCGCCGCGGCGTCCTGCACGACGTTCAACGGGCTGACCGTCCCGTCGGACGCGTCCACGGGTACCGATACGACGTTCGTCGACGACGGGCCCGCGCGCGAGACCGCGTCCGAGGGTGCGACCGAGGCGGCACCCGAGGCAGGACCGCCGCCGCCCGGGTACCTGTCGCTCGCCGACGCCGCGCGCGTCTGTACGCTCGTCTTCTCCTGCCCGGATCTCGCGTCGTCCGTCCTCGCGTCCGTCGCCGTGCCCGTCGACCCGGTGAACTACTCGCTCTGCGTCCACTGGCTCTCGGCCCCCATGCCGCCCGACCGCGTCGGCTTCGCCGTGCAGTCCCAGACGTTCTCGTGCATGGCGCAGGGCGGGTCGTGCGCGGGCGCCGGCTCGTGCCTCTCGCTCGAGAACGTCGAGCCGAACGATCCCCGCTGCGTCGACGCCGGCGCGGACGCGGCCGAGCACTGCGGCGACGACGGCGGCACCGTGTTCCGCTGCGCCGACGGGTACCTCCTGCACTGCGGCTCGGCGTACTACGCGCCCGGGAGCACGTGCACCATCGGCTCGGACGGCTCGCACTGGTGCGCCATCGGGACGAACTGCTCGGTGGCGGCGTCGTGCATCGGGACGCTCTTCGACTACTGCGGCGACCCGAGCAACCTGCACGAGAGCGTCAACTGCGCGTACGACGGCTACACCTGCGACCTCGCGAGCAACGACGATTCGGGGCTCCCCGGGTGCAACACGGGCACGCTCATCGAGTCGTGCGACGTCGGCGGCGCGACGTGCTCGGGCACCACGGTCGAGGTGTGCGATGGCTACGACGACAGCGAGTTCGACTGCGCGGCGATCGGGCAGTCGTGTACGGCGGCGACGGGACCCGCCATCTGCGCCGGCCCGAACGACGCGTGCACGCCGTTCGACAGCACCGTCAACGTCTGCAACGGCTCGACGCTCTCGCTCTGCGTGGGTGGCCAGAAGCAGCAGCTCGACTGCACGAGCCTCGGGATGACGTGCATCGCCGGCTCGGGCCCCCAGTCGGGCCACTGCGGCTGAGGAGATGCGCGCGGCTCCCGCCGCCGCCAGCCGCGACGGCCGCGCCAGCCGCGACGAGCGCTCAGGCGAGCGCCGCGCGGAGCCACGTCCCGAGGCCGCTCACCACGGACTGCGGGATCTCGTGCCCGCCGCGGAAGGGGACCCATGTCACGTCGAGCCCCCCCTCGCGCAGCATGTCGCGGAGCGTCTCGGCACGCGCGTAGGGCAGCATCGCGTCGCTCTGCCCGTGGCTCTGGAAGACGCGGAGCCCCTTGCGCGTCGCGACGCGCGGCTCCCACGCGTCCCGCGCCGCGAGCGTCCCGCTGAGCAGGGCGATGCCCGCGAGGGGCCGCTCGGTGCGGAGCGCGACGTCGCACGAGACCATCGCGCCCTGCGAGAAGCCGCCGAGCACCGTCTTGGACGGCCGCACCGCCGCCTCGAGCGCGTCGAGCATCGCGACCACCTTCGCGCGCGCCTCGTCCATCCCCGGCGGCGTCTCGCGCGGGGCGTCCGTCTCGCCACGCTCCATCGCCGTGAGGTGCCGCTCGATGTCGATCATCCACCAGGCGCGCGCTCCGGCGTAGCCCGTCGCGTCGAGCGCGAGCGGCGCAGCGGGGAAGGCCCAGCGCGTGCCCGCCGGCGCGTCGATCACGCGCCAGAGAGAGGCGAGATCGTCGCCCGGAGCGCCGAACCCGTGGAGGAGCACGACGAGCGGCCCCTCGCCGCCGCCCTCGCGATCCGTTCCGCCGGCGAGCAGGACGCGCAGCCCTCCGAGCTCGAGCTCCTTCATCGCGGCTTCACTCCTCGGGCGTCCCCGGCGTCCCCGGCGTCACGTTCCGCGTGGACACCGCCGGCTGCGACTGCCCGCGCATCCGGATGCCGCCCGGCCCCGACTCGAACCAGGGCGACGCGAACCCGCAGTTCGTGCAGACGAGCCGGTAGACGCCCGCCGCCGCGTCGACGGAGAGCGCCATCGGCCCCGCGTCGTTCGGGCAGTCCACCGCGCCGCCCTTGCGGAACCGGTCCCACACGGGCCCCAGCTCCTCGGCCGTGCCGAGCGGAGGCGTCGCGTCCGGGGGATTCGCGGCGTCGACCATGGCAGGGGGATTGGTTTTACCCGGTGTCGGGGGGAACGCCTAGGACGCTCGCTTAGTAGTCGGCCCCGAGCAAATCCGTGCCCGCCACTGCGGCGCCGGCCCTGAGAGGCGGCGCAGCCCCGGACTGCTCGCTCCACACGCCTCCCGCCCAGAGCCACGTGTCGGACTGAGGGTTTGACGCTTGCGTGCCGCCGAAAACGAGGGCGCTCGTCTTGTATGCAGCCGCGCCGGCCTGCGCGCGAGCAGGCGGTCCGGACCCCGTCTGCTGGGTCCACGACGTCCCGTCCCAGAGCCAGGTGTCGCCGAGCTCGCCGGCCCCGCTGTCTCCGCCGAAGAGAAGAATGCTCGTCCCGAGTCCGACCATGGACGCATGGAACCGGGGCGGCGGGCCGCCAGTCGACACCTGCGTCCAGGACGTTCCATCCCAGCTCCAGGTGTCACCGAGGGGACTACCGCTCGAGCTGCCCCCGAAGAGGATGACGGCCCCTCCGAGCGTCGCGGCCGAGGCACCCGAACGGGCAGGTGGCGACGCGGCCGGCGGAGTGGAGGCCAGGGCCCAGGCGTCGCCGATGACGCCGTCCCACGTCCAGGTGTCGCCCAGGTCCACGACGTTCCCGTTCTCGTCGAAGCCGTGCCCGCCGAACATCACGGCCGTGCCGTTCAGACTTGCCGCCGCCGTGTCGGCGCGCGCAGACGGGTAGCTGTCCGGAAAGTCCGGGAAGTAGATCTGCGTCCACGACGCTCCGTCCCAGGTCCACGTGTCGAGCGCGTACCCCTGGTTGGAGGCGGCGCTCTGGGTCGGATCGAATCCGCCGAACAGGAACTTGTAGTGCGCGAGCGTCAGGAACGTCGGCATCTCGCGTGCGGCCGGACCGGGCCCCGTGGATTGATCACCGCCTTGCGACTGCCATTGCGTGCCGTCCCAGCTCCACGTGTCGTTCAGCGGCGCACCATTCGCCAGGCCGCCGAACGCGGTCACGGTGACCGGCGGAAACACCGCCCAAACCCGGGCCCAGTAGTGTGCGCACGAGCCGTTCGTCACGTAGACACCCGTCGTGTCCATGCCGCCGAGGAGCGCGAGCTGGCCGCTGCCTGGAGTCCAGTCGCCCCCGACCTGGTAGTCAAGACCGCCGTTGGGACTCGACTCGGTGCCGATCGCGACGTTGACGCCCGTGGGCATGCGAGTCACGCCCGCCGGGAAGAGCACGTGGACGGTGACCTCTCCGGGGTAGTCGACCCAGTCCTGATTCTGGGCGCTGCTCACGTAGTCGCCGTCGTCCACCATGAAGCCGCCGTCGAACGTCGTCGACGACGTGTCGCACTGGTGCGTCGTGCAGCCCGTCGTCGCCGGAACCGCACCCGCGGCGAACACCACCGCCATTGCGGCAGCACCCGTCAGGCCGATGGAGAGCGCGCGGAGGCGAAGCGCCATGCTGGCGGGGTCGATTAGCACAGGCCGATTCGGTCAGGGATCCCGCGCGAGCGCCACCTGCATCATCATCACGGTGTACGGATTGAGCGTCGACATGAGGAAGGTCACCGTCGTGGTCGACGACGACGGATCCCACTGCGTGAGGGGTTCGATCGGGAACGGCGCGTACGGCCACGATGATTGCTCCGGGCCCATCCCGACGACCGTCCCGGCGTCGCCGGCAGGCGCGGAGTTGCCACCGTCGTCGAGCACGTAGCCGAACTCCCCGTTCGTCGCCGCGCAGCACGTCTTCGGCGTGTAGTCGGTGTCGATGCACGCAGCCGGGCCGGCGGCAGCGTTGGGGTCGCACGCCTGGTGCATGAACGTTCCGATGGCTCCGTCCGTCGTGGGGTCGAAGAGGACGATGGGCCCCACCCACGGGCCGAGGGCATCGGTCGCCACGCGCATCTGGAGGGTGTCGTCGGAGACGCCGGGAACGCCGGCGCACCTTTCGAGCATGAGCCATCGGCCCATGGCGTCGACGGGGAAGACCGAGAACGGTCCTCGGCAGTTGTAGTCGGTCGGCGGCGGGTACACGAATGCGGGTGAGGTCGGCATCTCTGGAGCCCACGAGCCGTCGCTCACGCGGTATCGCCAGGCTGAGGCATCGGCGACTCGGCCCAGGGGCGCGGCGGCCACTACGGGCGGCTGGACTCCGCTCCGGCTCCACGCGAGCAGCGTCTGGGCGTCCGGCCACGATGCGCCGAGTCCCTGTACCGACGACGTCGCGACGACCCTGGGCATCACGAACTGCATCTCGGGCGGCAATCGAAGGACCGTCTCGAACGAGAACGCGCCGTCGGTCGAGCGCGCCAGGCGCACGTACCCGCCGCCGCCGCCGCGCTCCGTCGGGTGCACGTAGTAGAACGCCCAGAGGTTCTGGCCGTCGCTGAATCCCGACACGGGTACTTCGTTGCTTCCCTGGGGCACGCCGTCGAGCGTCACCGCGTGCCAGCGGCCGTCGGCGTCGACCAGGAACTGCAGTTCGAGGGGGGCACCGGGAGCGGGCACCTCCGCGTACGCGATCGAGTCCGCGTCGCGAGGACGGGCGAGGTCGAAGTCGGGCGTATCCGTGTCGCCGAAGTAGAAGTAGAGCCGTCCCTGGTGGAGGAAGGAGAAACCCAGATCGGCTCCGAGGATCCCGACGGTGCTCTGGGTCCGCAGGAACGTCGGCTGCGGCGTCGGGCCTTCGCGGTCCACGTCGCCCAGGATCTGGAAGAGCTTCGTCGGTGGCCCGACGCGTCTCACGCCGAGGGCCTCACCCACAACGGTCCCCGAGTCGTCGCACGCCACCCAGGTCAGGCCGACCGCGAGCGCCGCCCACGAAGCCAGTGCGGCGACACGAATCACCGCGGCCGCTCGAGGACGAAGAACTCGCCGATGGTCGCGCGCCGCGCGTAGCCCATTGCGGTGAAGAAAGGCTCCTGATCGACGCCCCCGTTCGCCTCGGCCTTGACGGTGACGAAGCGCGGACGGCTTCGGGTCAGCGCGTCGCGATCCTCCGCGAGCCATTCATCGCGGTGGTATTGCCGCCGCGCGTCCGTGATCCAGGCCGTCCAGAAGAAGCGGCTCTCGCAGCGCATGCCCGTCAGCAGGTAGATCTGCGGCTCGAAGCTCCGCACGCAAAGCTCGTCTCCAGGGTCGGCTTGCTGGCGCAGCCAGGCGGCGACGCGCTCGCTGTCGTTCTCGTCGAAGTGTTCGGATGGCACCCGGAAGTCCGCGGCGAGCTGCGCACGCGGGATCGCCCCCGCAGCCACGAGGACGGCGTCACGTGCGTCGCGAAACCAGCGGTGCTCGGCGGTCCACGACAGGGCGAACAAGCCGACGAGGTGCGCGGCGACGATGGCCCCTCGCTTTGCAGCGCCGACTCCCCTCCGAGCCATCTCGGCGCTCGCGTCGCGGCCGAGGGCGACCGCAGCGAGGACGCCGGCTACTCCGACAAGTTCGAAGTGGTAGAGGTAGAACTTGAGCTGGACGGCCACGCCCAGGAAGCCTGCCGCCGCGAGCGCGAACACGAGCCGGTAGAGCGCCGCATTGGCCGCATTGCCCCCGGCCCGCGCGCGAAGCCATGCGACCACGGCCCCATAGCCGAGGACGAGAGAGAGCGGCAGATAGAGGCGCACGGCGTCCAGGGTGTGCGAGACGGCGTCGGAGACTCCGCCGACGTTCTCGTGCGCCGCATACTCGGCGTTGGCACCGAAGAGGATCCCGACCGCGTCACCGAGCGCGCCGCGGTGCCACAGGTAGAGAGCCGAGAGCAGCGACGGAACGAGGGCCGCGCCCGCGAACCGCGCGAGGGCCCGCGCGCGATCCCGGCGTGCACTTGCGCCGCGCAGCACGACGGCGCACACCACCACCTCGAGCGGCAGGCTCGTGGGCTTCATGAGCAGCGAGCATCCCGCGAGCAACCCAGCGACGATCGACCGCCACCCGTGTCCCGACCGCGGCAGCGCGTAGAGGAGCGCGCCCAGCGTGAAGAAGACGCACCAGATCTCGCACTGCCCGGTATCCCAGAAGCCGAGGAACCCGAAGTGCAAGATGCACGCGGCGAGGACGCCGGTCCCGCGCAGCCCCGGCTCGTTCCGCGACCTCGTCCATCGCTGCACGAAGGACGCCGCCATCCACCCGATGGCCATCACGGTCGGGATCTCGACGGCGCGGATCGTCCAGGTGTGATCACCGAGAAGCGCCGTGGCCAGGGTGTCCACGACGTAGATCCCCGGAGTCTTGTGATCGAAGACGTCGCGGTACACCACCGAGCCGTGGCGCAGCCACTCGCGCGCGACGTACGCGAACACGGCCTGGTCGCGCGCGAGCGGATACGCGAGTGACGGCAACGCAACGACGAGGCCGAGCGCGCACATGGCCGTGTCCCAGAGCGCGCCTCGCTCGGTGCCGCGCTCCGATCGGTCGCGCGCCGCCGGCCGCAGAGGGTCGTCCGTCGCGACGATCGCGGGCGGTCGCTCGATCACGTGACTGGGATGTATCGTCGGAACCCCGTCGGCGCAAACCCGTGCGCTGGCGCGGCATGGGCTTTGCGGCTAGCGTGCGCGCACCGATGGTGCGGCCGGTCGCGAGGGTCTGGCGAAGGTTCGCCCCGGCGGCGCCCCACCTGATCGTTCTCGCCGCGCAGGCGCTCGGGCTCCTCTTCTTCGCGGCACCGATGCGCGTCATCGACGGCTTCCCGCTGGACGACGCGTGGATCCATCAGGTCGTCGCGCGGACGTTCGCTCAGACCGGGACCCTCGGGTACACGGCGGGGCAGCACGGGGGAGCCGCGACCAGTTGCCTCTGGGCGGTCCTGCTCAGCGCGAACTTCGAGTTCTTCCACCGTGACCCGGTGGTGTTCACGCTCGCGCTCAACGTGGCCCTGTCGCTCGCTGCGGGCCAGCTCCTTCTCCTCTGCTTTCGTTCGGCCGATGCGAGGGGCGGCGACGCTCTTCGTAGCACTGCGTCGGTCGCGCTCGCGTGCATCGGCGGCAACTTCCTATGGTTTGCCTTCTGCGGGATGGAAGCGAACCTGGTCATCGTCCTTTCGCTCGCATGCATCGTCGCGTGGACGCGCGTGGCGGGGACGCGCGGCGCGGTCCTCGCCGGAGCCGCAGCCGGTGCCCTCGCCCTCACGCGGCCCGAGTGTGCGGCGATGGCCCCGGTGGTCGTCCTCTGGACGCGTCCCCTCGGTCGGACGCGCGGCGACGCGGCATGGCTGCTCGGGATATGGCTCGCGTGCCTCGCCGGGTACTTCGGCGTGAACCTCGCCACGACCGGTCACGCCATGCCGGCGACGCTCGCGGGACGACGCTGGCTCTGGAGGAGCGTCAACCCCGGCCTCTCCTGGTTCGCGCTGCTCCTCGACTACCTCTCCGTCGTGGCGTTCCACCTGCGGGACTACACGCTCGGCACGTCGGCCACGCCCGCGTTCTGGGTCGGGCTTGGCCTCGCCGTTTTCGCGTACGTGCACCTCGTGAAGGAGCACCGGAGCCCGGTGGCGCTCGTGCTCGCATGGACGGGCGTGCACTTCGGCACCTACGCGCTGCTCCTGCCGACGCCTGGGCACGGCGGCCGCTACGTTCCCCTCGTGCCGCTCGTGTATCTGGCGGGCGTCGCGTACGGATCGGTATTGCTCGTCGAGACCGCCCTTCGCTTCTTCGAGCGGACGATGGCGGAGCGCTGGTACCGGACCGCGGCGCTCACGCTCGGCGCCGGCGCGCTGGCTCCGTGGGTGGGGCTCGTCGTCGTTGGCGTGCGCGACTGGCGCCTCGACAACGTCCGCGCGACGAGCCACATCCGGTGGACCGAGGAGGGCATGGGGCCGCTGGTCGACGCTCTACCGGCGGGCGCGAAGGTCGCGAGCTTCGACATCGGCGGGGTCGGTTTCCGCGCCCATCGCCCCATCGTCGACCTGGGCGGGCTCTCCGACGCGGCAACGGCGCAGTACCTGCGCAAGGGCGACCTCTGGCGGTTCCTGCACGATCAGCACATCGACTACGTCGTCATTCCGATCGGGTTCCGCGAGCGCTTCCCCGACATCACGAACTTCCTCTACCGGCTCCGGCTCGTCGAAAACCCGGCGCTCACGCTCGAGCCCATCGGCTACCGCGAGTCGCCGTTCGAGACGTGGATGTCGGGGATGCAGGCGACGTGGAACAGCTCTCCGCGGCAGGAGCTCTACAGGCTCCACTGGACGGGCGCGGCCGGCCCCAACCCCGTTTCGTCCGGGACGACGCATGCCGTCGGAGACCCCGACGGGCTCCTCACCCGCCGCGGGCGTGCGCAGATAGGGGCGGCCCTGGGCATGCTCTCGAGCGAGGGTGCACCGCTGGATCTGACGGTGTCCGACAGCCCGCCGGCAACGGCAGACCGCGGGGACCTCGATGTGTGGAGGGTGACCATGGGCCCGTGGGGCCTCGCGGTGGATTCTCCAGGCAAGGACGAGGCGCTGCGCGGATACGTGCGTGCGACCCTCGCGGACTGGGTCGAGCCCTACCTGCTCGCCGGCGACTTCGACGGCGCCAGCCTCGCAGCCGTGCACGCGTTCGCCCTCGCGTGGCGCGCGAAGAAGGACCACGGCTTCTACCCCATCCTGCCGCCCGTCGCGGCTCCCTCCCCGGGCGGCACGGTGTGGCCGATGACGGCGAGCGCCCCGTGGGGGATCCCCCTTGCGGCCGTCTGTGCGGTCCTGGGAATGGGGCTCGAACGCCTGCGCCGTCGGGGGCGAGCGAGCGCCGCTGGAACAAAGGCCGGCGCAGCGGTTGACGTGGGCGGCGCGGCTCTCCGGGAGGCGACGTGACCCGGGCGCGGCGGACGCTCCCACTGGTCGCGCTGCTCGCGCTCGCGGCGTGTTCCCGCCACGACGATCCGCTGACGCTTGCGCCGGCGGGCGTCGAGGTCGAGCGGCGCGTGCTCCAGCACGCGGACGTGAACGCCGCCGACGAGTACGGCCACTCCGCCTTGCATCTCGCGGTGTACGCGGGCAACGCGACGCTCGTCCGGGCGCTGGTCGGAGCAGGGGCTACCGTGGACGCGCGCGACAAGAACGACATGACGCCGCTGATGATCGCCGCGGGCGGCGGCGCGTGCGACGTCGCCGACGCCCTCCTCGCGTCGGGTGCCGACGTGCGAGCGACGACCGGACCGCAGCGGCTCCAGCCGACCCACCTGGCGGTGCAGTCGGGTACGCCCGAGATGACGGCCTTGCTGCTCCGTCACGGCGCGGACGTCTCGGCGCGTGACTCCTGGGATCGCACGCCGTTGCACCTCGTGGCGGCGGAGGACTGGCCCCGTGCTGCCGCCCTCTCGCGTGTGCTGGCGGCCGCCGGCGCCGACCTGAGCGCGAAGGACGCTCGCGGCTTCACGCCGCTCCACGTCGCCGCCGAAAACGACTGCGTTCCCGTGTTCGAGCTCTACGCCGGGAGAGCGCCGGCACTCCTCGTCGAACGCGCCGGTACGGAGGCGAATGCCCTGGACATCGCCCTCGGTCAGAACTCGCTTCTGATCGCCGATGCCCTCTTCGGGGCGGGGGTGAAGCCGTCGGATCCGACACGCATGCCCCCGCTCCTCGAGGCGGCACGCTTCGACGACCTCCCGCGCGCCGAGCGCGTGCTCGCCTTCCGCGAGCACCCCACGTCCGAGTACGAGGGTCGTTCTGCCATCGACGTGGCTCGGCAGGCCGGCAGCGCCGGAGTGGTCGAGCTGCTCTCGTCCCATGCTCCACGCTAAGTGGCAGGGCCAACTCCGCGTCGCACTTCCGCTCCTCGCGCCGCTCGTCGTGGTGGCCTTCAGCGGATACGCCGTCGCGGACGCGCTGAGGAAGCTGACCTACGCCATCCTCGGACGCGACCAGGGGATCTTCCAGTACGTGGCGTGGGCGCTCGCGCACGGATCGCGCGACTACGTCGACCTGCACGAGATCAACGGCCCCCTGGGACCGCTCATCCACATGGCGATCATGGCCCTCGGCGGCGCCGACGAACACGTCTTCCGGACGGTGGACGTGGTCGCGTCGTCCGTCGTGTTCCTCGCCGTCGGGGCTTCGCTGCCGGGCCTCACGGCGACGGCAGACTGCGCGCCGCCCCGCCCCGTGTCCCGCGCGGCGTGGGCGCTCGCCACGTGGTGCGCCCTCGGGGCCCAGTACGTCGTCTTCGGCTGGTGGGACACCTCGCAGCGGGAGAGCTTCTACGATCTCTTCCTCCTCGCGTCGCTGGCCGCGCAGCTCCAGGCGTCTCGACCCTGGGGCGGCAAGCGTGGTCGCACGTGGTGGTGGACCGCCGCGGGCCTCGCGAGCGTCCTCACGTGGTTCGGCAAGCCGACCTGCGGCCTCTTCACCGTCCTCCAGGTCGCGGTGACGTGGTTCGATCGGCGCGATCCGACGCCTCGCCGGCGGCGACTGGCCGCGCTCTCCGCCGGAGGTGCCGTCGCCGCGGCGCTCATGCTGGGGTTCATCGCGGTCGACGGGAGCCTTCCGGGCTTCGTGCGGATCGTGCTGCTCGAGTCGCCGCGGCTCTACACGCCCATCTGGGCGAAGTCGATCGCCGAGTGCTACTCCGCCTGGAACAACGCACCGAAGCTCAACTACGCGCTCGTCACCGCAGCCGGCGTCGCGGTGCTCGCCCTCACGCGCCGCCTGCCCGTTCGCTTCTACGTCACGGCGACGCTCCTCTTCGGCGGGCTCGCCGTGTTCTTCCTCCAGAAGAAGGCGTTCCCCTATCACCTGCACCCGGCGACCGCGGGGACGCGCCTCGTCTGGATTGCGGCGCTCGTGGCCGCAGTCGAGGAAATGCAGGACGCGAAGAGGAGATGGCTGCGCGTCGTCCCCGTCGGGGTGGCGATTCTGGTGGGCTGGCAGTGCTTCGAGGACGCGAGCCTCTCGCCCTACGCGAAGTCGGACTGGGACGTGGCGGGGGCTACGGCTGCGGAGCGCAGCAGCGAGGCGTTCGTCCGCCGTTTCCCGTGGGACGACTTCTTCGCGTGGGACCTCCGACGCGCGGCCACCTTCCTCGATGCGACCACCGGGCCGGCCGACACCGTACAGCTCTACGGGATGGACCCCTATGTCCTCTTCCTCGCCCGACGCGTGAGCGCCACACCCTACGTCTACAGTTTCGAGCTCAACGTCGACGCGTCGCTGACGGGTGGTAGCGGGGGGCACCCCGACGCCGACGCCCGGAGGTGGATCCGCGCCACGGCTGCGGCGCATGCCGCCGAGATGCAGGCCGCGCTCGAACGACGCCTGCCCGCGGCGTTCGTCATCGTGGACCACATCCCGTTCACCTACCCGGCGGACTCCGAGATCGACCTCGCCGAGCACTGCCCGGTGACGTACGCGTGGATGGTCGCGCACTACAGGCGGGCGGCGCGCTTCGGCGGTGTGCGCGTCTGGCTACGAAACGACCTGCACGACCGGGCGGCCGCCGCGGGGTCGTTGCCGCAGCCCTGAACGCCAGAGCCCCACGCCACATGCGAGGGCGACCAGCGCGAGCGCGGCCCACGCGGGCGTGGTGAACGAGCCCGGGTGGAGGGGATCGAAGTCCGTCTGGTCGGTGATCCACGGCCGACAGCACGAAGCGAGGACGACGAGGCATGCGACGACACACGCGACGCGGAGCGCGCCGCGCGGCACCCGGGTGCACACCACGAGCGCCACCGGGGCGAGGAAGACGAAATAATGCGTCCAGGCGATGCTCGGGACGAGGAGCATCGCGAGCATGCCCAGCGCGTCGAGGAGCTGTCCGTCCGGGCGAACCCGATCACAACGAACCGCGAGGATCGCCACGAGTGCCGTGCCGGCGACGACCGCCCATCGCACCCACGCCGGCGGGGGGATCATGGTGAAGGCCACGACGTCCGGCTGGCGGAACGTCCAGCGCGTGAGGAGGGCGGGCAGCGAGTCGTCGTTGAACGTGATCAGCGTGATCCCGCTGATCTGGTGGACCCTCCGCAGGTACTCGACGTTCGGGGCGATGCCGTCGATCGCCGCGGAGAGGAGGGCGAGCGCCAGCAGCCCGCCGAGCGCTGCCGCTACGGCGCGCCATCGCCGTTGCCACGCCCACGACGCCACGAGGACGATCGGCGTCAGCTTCAGGAAGACCGACAGCGAGAGCACGAGACCCGCGGCGGCGTCCTTCCGCGTGCGCAGCAAGACGGCGGCGCCGACGACGTCCAGAAAGACGAAAGGCGTCGTCTGACCGAGCCAGAGCGCGTAGCGCACCGGCTCGAACCAGGAGATGCACGCGAACACCGCCGCGAGATGCCATGCGGTCGCCCAGCGCGGAGCGTACGCGCGGAACGCGAGCCAGGCGCCGGCGATGGTTGCAACCAGGGACGCGAGGAGCCACGCGTGCGCGGTCGTGCGGAAGGGTGTCGCCGCGAGCGGAGCCGCGAGAGACGCGAGGAGGGGAGGATGCACGAAGGCCGTGGGGGCGTATCCCACGAACCCGAGCTCGTGTGCCGCCTGCTCGAACTCGGGCGAGTCGGCGATGTTGTAGTACCGCGCGTTGTGGTCGTAGAGGTGCCCGACGGCGCCGTCGTGCATGACCTTCGCTCCGACGACGAGCGCGGAGAGATCGTATCCGGGCGTGTCCCAGAATGCGCGAACGCTGGATGCCGCCCACGCGACGACGGCGGTGACGAGGACGAGCCGCCCCGCCCACCGCCACGCGCGACGGGCACTCGAACCGCGACGCGGCCACGCCTTCACGCCCGCTCCTTTACCGCCCGCGCCGTCGCGAGAGAAGCGCGTTCGGCGGTCAACGCCGCGTCCCGATCTCTCGGCGCTCGAGGGCACCCGCCACCGCGTCGGCGAGGAGGCGATTCGCTCTCGCGTCGGGGTGCCCGTTGCTCGGGATGATCCAGGATCGATCCAGGTCCACGCGAACGTGGTCCACGTCGAGGCCGCCGAAGAGGCGGCGCTCGATCGACGGCGCGCCCGTCTCGTCGGGCTCGCACTGCCAGTAGTAGTTCGTCAGCAGGAAGAGCGGGTACGCACCGCGCTCCCTCGCGGCCGCGGCGACCGCCGCGTACGTGGCGCGCGCGATGTGGATCGCCTCCTCGCTGTGGTAGGGCACGAGCGTCTCGAAGAGCTGGCGCACCGGGGAGGTCCGCGCCCACTCGGGCTGCGGCTTCACTGTCCGAAACCGGCCATCTCCACCGAGCGCGAGGCGCGGCCGCCAGTCTGCGACGTCGCGCGAGAGGAGCTCCGCCATCGCGATCATCACGACCGCGACGGGCCGGTGCAGCTCGGGGAGCCTCTGCCACGTGCGAAGCAGCGTCTGATCGTCGCCATAGCCGTGCACGCCGATGTTGACCACGGGCAGCCCGAGCTGCTTCCCCGCGAGGGCGGGGTACGTTTCGTCCCACGGGAGCCCGAGCCCCATCGTCACCGACTCGCCGACGAAGAGGATCGTGGGCGCGTCCGGGACCGGGGTCGCGCCGGGGGCGGCGACGCGGTCGCCGTGGGCGTCGAAGTCGTAGGTGATGGGGCGGTCCCCGTCGACGAGGACAGCGTGGATCGAAGGGTCGTACGCCCAGCCGAGGTCCGGATCCGGATGGGTCGGAGGCAGCTGGCAGGTCTGGGGTGGCGACGCGAGCCTCCGGTGCTTTGCCCGGAGGAAGAGGTCGGCCGTGACCAAGGCGAGGGCGACGGCCACGAGCAGTGTGACGGCCCGCGCCGCGGTCCGCCGGACTCCGGCGCGTGCGACGCGGTTCCCGATGGGGCGCGCGAGCACGAGCAGCACCACGCCGAGGGCCGCGAGCCACAGCCGCTCGACCCCGAACTCGTGGATCGCGTGCGCGTCCTGCGCGCAGTAGAGCCGCGTCGTGTGGACCTCGAACCAGTCGCGCCCCGCGAGGGCGGCGAAGGCCAGCAGACAGCACGCGGGCGTGGCCGCAAGTGCCGTGGCGATCCACCCGGTCCGTCGCGGCGTCACCATCCGGCGGATGCGTACCACACCGACCTCACCGCCTGCGCGGCAGGGGCGATCCGGGCGCGAAGCTCAGCTGGGTCTTCGTCATGACGGTCGTGTACGGATTGAACGTCGACAGGAGCGAGTAGAGCGTCAGCGTCGAAGACGGGGCGTCCCACCGCGATAGCGCTTCGACCGGGAAGGCACCGTACGGGTAGGGCATCGTGCCGCACGGCCCGAAACCGAACATGCTGGGCGTGTAATCGTCGTCGCAGCACGGCGTCGACGCGCTGACCGCGCCAGCTTCCTCGCGCGCCTCGCACATCGCCTCGTCGCACGTATCCACCGGGGCCGGAAGGCAACGTCGATGCATGAAGCCGCAGATGCCGCCGTCCGCGTTCATGTCGAAGAGCGTCAGCGGCGGCGACCACGGTCCGACGGGGCTCGCGGCGACGCGCGCACGTATCCACCCGTCGCGCGTCGGGGACTGCGAAGGTTCGATCTCTTGCTCGATCATCAGCCACCGTCGGGCCTCGGGAACGGGCACCACGGTGAACGGGCCGCGGCAGTCGTAGCCGGGGCCCGGCGTGTACACCTCGACCGCGGCGTCGATGCTCGCGTCCCACGTTGGAGTGTCGCCGCCCAGCGACGCGAGATAGCGCCACGACGTCGGATCGGTCACGCGACTGAGCGGCGCCGCGACGAGGATGGGAGGGTGGACGCGGTACCGGCCCCACATGAGCAGGGTCTGCGCGTCACCCCAGAGTGAGGAGAGGCCCGGCACGGCGCTCGTCGCGACGACGCGCGGAGCGACGTCCGACAACGGGTACGGCATCGTGAGGACCGTGCGGAGCGTCGGGCCGTCGTCCGTGGAGACGGCGAGCACCGCGTATCCGCGGCAGTCGGCGGTATCCACCTCGTAGAATACGTACATCGAGGTGCCGTCGCTGAAGCCCGATGCGGGAACCTCGTTCGTGCAGCGCTCGTTGCCGTCGAGGGTCACGGGCTGGAAGTACCCGTCGGACGCCAGCGGATAGCGAAGCGCGAGCGGCGCGTCACCGCTCGCCGATGCCGGATCGTCGAGGAAAGCCATCGAGTCGGCGTCGCGCGGTCGCGCGCCCGTGCAGCACGCGTCCTCTCCCACACGGCCAGTCGCGCAGCAACTCTGCGCGCTCGCTGCCCCGGGCGTCGGGATGGTGTCGCCGAAGAGAAAGACCAGACGGCCTCGATGCTGGAACGAGAACCCGAGGTCCGCCCCCACGACCCCTGCCCCGGACTCCGTCGCCGCGATCGGCGTCGGCTGCGGCGGCTGGAACTGGCGGTCGGTTTCACCGAGGAGCTGGTAGAGCTTTTGCGGGGTTCCGAGGCGCGAGACACCGAAGGTGTCGGGCGCGTTCGCGAGCTGCGTCCTCCCCGCGTCGGTGTCCGCGGCGCAGGACGGATTCGCGCCGAGCGGACCGGAAGGACACGAGGCCGGCTGCGAAGCCGCGAAGCCCGGGTCGCAGGACGCGTCCGCCGACGCATCGCCCGGGTCACCCGCGGTCCCGTGGTGGCACGCGACCAGCGTCAGACCGGCGATGGCCGCGGCAACAGCCGGGCCGGTGAAGCGAAGCATGCGGCATTCTGCGACGCCGGTGGACGCGGTCAAACGCCTGGACCCCACGCTCAGGGCCAGGGGGCGCAGACGGCTCCCGCGTGGAACGTCCTCGGGGACGCGAAGACGCCCGGACCCAGCCATTTGGCATCGCGCCAGTCGACCGCATCCGCTGCCTGGACGCCCATCGGTGCATCCCACGCATCCACCGGCGCGGCCACCAGAGGAAAGCACGCCGTGCGGCATTCCCCCGTCTTCCTGCGATAGACGTCGAACGCCCCGACGCGCGCGTCGAAGCAGTAGTGCTCGTGCAGGTAGCGGGCGGCCGGTTCGTAAGCCCTCATCGACCGCGGCATCTGCACGCTGCCGGCGTCCACGATGATCGCCGGTGCCTCGCGTTCGAGATCTCCGAGCAGCGCCTCCATGGAGCCCGGGACGACCCGCGCGGGCTCGATCGCGGCGTCGTCGTAGAGCCACGGCACGAACCCCGTGACGTAGCTCTCGAACAGGAAGCGCGTCGCGGGCCGCCGGTGCGCGTACGGGTAGACGGATGGAGAGAACCCCCAGACGAAGACGCGGTCGGCCGGGGACGTCGTTCGCTGCACGTAGTGAGCGAGATACTCGACGGACTCGCCGTGCGCGACGCGCCCGTCCGACGTGCCGAGAACCTCGTACATCCGCTCGCACGAGGCGAAGAAGCAGAGCAGGGCTGCAACGGGGACACCCCACGCGAGGGCGCGTCCGCGGCCGTTGCCCGCGAGAGCGCGCGCCGCGCAGAGCACGAGGAACGGCATCGCAGGCAAGAAGTAGTGGCCGAATCGCTGGCGGTACGCAGCGGCGGCGAGCAGGCACGCGAGCGCGAGCCCCACGAGGAGTGCGTCCACAGTGCCGAGGGCGACGAGGAGGCCGCGGCGCCGGAGCCTGCGATGCACCTGACTCGCGCGCACGGACGCGACC
Source organism: Polyangiaceae bacterium (assembly GCA_036490515.1). Classification (GTDB taxonomy): domain Bacteria; phylum Myxococcota_A; class Polyangia; order Polyangiales; family Polyangiaceae; genus Palsa-1150. Next base: position 522,990 of record DASXDU010000011.1, on the reverse strand, counting down.
GCGAGCCCCGCGACGAGCGAGCAGACGAGGAGCGGAGCCTGCGCCAGCCGTCCCACGGTTCGCGTCCACTCGAGGGGCGGCACGGCGCCGGCACGGTGGATCGTGAGGTTGTACGTCACGGTCTGGTACCAGAAGGCGGCGAGATCGCCGCGCGCCGCGGCGTGCACGACGAAGAGGAGGGGCACGAGCGCGGCCCCCGTGGCGAGCGAGGCGAGGCGGTGGGCACCCTCGCGCCACGAGTGTGCGCGGAGCACGAGGAACGCAGCCGCCGGCACGACGCACACGACGGCGGGTTGCTTGAAGCAGGTGGCGACGCCGTAGAAGAACCCTGCCAGCGCCGCCCACCACGCGCCGCGGTGCCCGGCCCGGAAGGTCAGGAGGGCCGCGAGCACGAGGAACGGGAGCAGCATGAGCTCTGCGTTGAGCGCCAGGCCGTCGTACGGGTCGAAACCGAGCGCCAGCGCGTAGCTCGCCCCGAGGACCGCGAGCGGACGCTCCGGTTCGCGCGCGCCGCGTCCGACGAGGGCAACGATGGCGAGCGAGAACGCGAGCGATGCGAGGCGAACCGCGCTGACGCTCGTCCAGCCGAAGGTACCCGCGAGTCCCTCGTAGACCGCGTACATCAGCGGCCCGCGCTGGCTGACCGCGCCGACGTAGAGGTGCCGGCCCTCGAGGAGGCGCGACGCGAGCGCCATCGCGTAGCCCTCGTCGATGTTCGCGAGCTTCCCTCCGATCAGCGGCGGCAGGTGGGCGGCGAGGAGTGTCCCAAGCGACGCCGCGTAGACGAGCGTGCGCATGGCGCCCCTGCGGGCCAGAGGAGTCGGGCGGTCCGTCACGCGCGCAGGATGGTCGGGCGTGCGGGAGCATCGGGGCAAGGAAGAAACGGCCGTGCTCGCGTGCGATTCCTCTCGCGCTGCTCGTAATTCAGCCGGCACGGCCGGACCCGCTCTTCGATGGGCGGCGCCTCCGCCGAAGAGCGGCCGCATGTGTGATACGGGTGGGCGTACGGGATGGGTCGCGCCCGACGGGTGGAGTTCCTGTGCCTAGCGGCGGCGGTATGCGTCGCGCTGAAGCTCGTCTGGGACGTCTCGCAGGTCCACGACCTGCACTTCGACGACGAGACGCTCTACCTGGCCAGCGGCGTTCGTGTGTTCCATCCCGGCTACCCGAACGGCGCCAACGGGCTTCCCGCGCCGGACTGGGGGCCGCTCTACTGCTGGTGGTACGCGCTGCTGCACCTGTTCCAGCGCGACACCGTTCGCCTGTACTACCTCAACTGGTCGGCGCTCGTCGTCCTCGGCGCCATCTCCTTTTACGCGCTGGCTCGCGCCATCGGCGCGTCGGCGCTGGCCTCGCTGCTCGCCGCGTTCCTGCTGACGACCTCCGACTTCTTCGAGGTCTGGCCCTATCCCGCCCACTTCGCGACCCTGCTGCTCTGTGCCGGCCTGGCGGTCGCCGCGCGGTCGCCGACGCGCAGTCGTGCCCTCTTCTGGGCAACCGGCTCGATGCTCGTCTGCTGCTGGGTGCGTCCCGAGTTCGTTGTGGCGGCCGCGCTCGTCGTGGCATGCGCCATTTTTCGCGCCGTACGGCCGCCCGCACCGCCGGCGGTCCGCGCGCGCCGGGCGCTTGCATTGCTAGTGCCGCTCGCGGCCCTGGGCGCGCTCCTTTGCACAACCATGGGGTTCCCCGTCAGCCAACAGCGCGCGTTCTATGCGTGGGGCCAGCACTATGCATTCCACCGCGTGCAGGACGATCACTCGACCACGAGTCCCTGGCGGTCCTGGTTGCCGTTCGTCCGCCGCGACTTCGGGAACGCGAGATCGGTGGCCGGCGCGCTCCGGGCGAACCCCGCGGCGTTCCTCCATGAGGTCCTCGAGAACGCGGAGGACACCCCGATCGAGACCTCTCGTACCTTCGCCCCGGGGCTGTGCCTGCCCGAGGGAGTCCGCCCGACCCTTCGCGATCTCCAGTCGTCTGGCGTCTTTCTGGCTTTCGCATGGGCGATGCGGGCGCTCTGGCGTAGGCGCCGCGAGGTCGCCCTCTCCATCCTGGCCGTGGCCGTCGGCACGGCCGCGAGCTGCCTGGGCGTCTACCCGCGTTCGCACTACCTGCTCCCGGTCGTGGCCCTGGCCGTGTGTGCTTCGGTGACGCAGCTGCCGCGGATCCCCGCCGTCTCGCGCCATCCGGGGCGCGTCGCGATCGCCGCGGCGGTCCTCGTGTTGCTCGCGCCCAACCTTGCCCATGGCTGGTGCCCGCAAACGCTGCTGGGCATGACGACCCCAGCGCCGTCCATCGAGGTGGAGCGTACCGTGGAGAGCCTTCGCGCCCTCGTGCTGCCCCGAGAGAGTCGCATCCTCGAGCCGGGCTGGGGATACGCCTTCTACGCGGGGTACGAGTATGCGCCCATCGAGGAATGGCGCGCCGGCGAGACCTTCGTCGACTTCGTCCGCCGCCGACGAATCACCGCCGTCATCCTCAACGACGCCTTCGCGCTCGACCCCCGGTTCGGTGGAGACCCGACCTACGTCGCCCTGCGACGCGATCCGGAGGCTTTCGGCTTCCGTGCCGTCGACGTGCCCGGGACGCAGACGCGGATCGTCGTCCGAGAGGGCGTCATGGCCTCAGGCAGCTAGGGGATCCCACGTCGTCGCGCTCACTCTCTCCCGCCTCGCGCAGCGACGTTCGTCGCAGCGATCTCCGCGACTCCCACCTTCCCCGTCCCCAGCCCCTCCTCCACCTCCTCGAGCGTGAGCCCAAGCCCGCGCGCCCTCGCGAAGGCGGCGCGCAGCACGTCGCGGACGGCGCTCGGCGCGCACTGCATCGACTCGGCCGCGGCGCACACGATGGAGTCGACGACGAGTCGAGCGGGCGGGAAGGGGCGCGCCGGCGGCCCCGCGGGCTCCGGAGGCGCCGGCGCGGCGACGACGACGGGCGCCGGTGGCGGGGGCGGCATCTCGATGCCGAGGCTGACGAGGGTCTGTCCGGTCTCGGCGGCGAGCGCGGCGGCGAGGGCCGCGTCGTGCGGGTACACGGCGCGCGCAATGGCCTGGAGAGCGTCCAGTCCCGGCGTCGAGCCGCCCCCGAACCATCGTGTGATCGTGCGCCGCGAGGCGCCGACGAGCTCCCCGAGCTCGCGCTGGCTCATCCCGATCGTGCGCTGCGCCCGCGTGATGAGGTCGAGGCAGTCGCGGCTCGGAACGATGCGCGGCATCGAATGAGAGTGTCGCACGAGTCGCGGCGTGGTGCGCCACCAAATCTCAGAGAGGCGCATCCAGGACGCATCGAGGCGCTCCCGGAGCGGTCATGTCTTCGTCGGTGCAATCATGCTGGCGCAAATGGACCGCCGTGCTTCGCGACGGGCGAAACGTGAAGGCGTCTGGTCGCGGCCGTGTGGCGCAGCACGCTCGACGGCGCGGAGATGCTGACGCACTACCAGCGCATCCACGCGAGGAAAAGCGGCCCCACGTACATCGAATGGCGCGGTATGGTCGTGCATGAGGCGCATCGAGAATGCATATGGCCCATTCCGGGTCCTCGTGTGCGCCATCTTCGCAATCGACCTCGCTGCCAATCCTGCACTTCGCGGCACCGCCCGCGCGATGGGTATCCCCTGCACCGATGAATCGGTGGCACGCGCAGCATGGAGCGACACTCTGGCCGAGAGGCCCATCCTTCGGGGTGAAGAAGGGCGCACCCCGCGGCGCGGAGTACGCCTCCGACAGAGCGTGACTGCCCGTTGACCGGGCGACGTGCGCCGCCTGCGCGCCTGGGTTGCGGTCCATGCTCCCGTGGTGCGCCTTCGAATCCGCAGACTGCGCCTCGATGATCGCATCCTGCGCCAGGTCACTGCTTCACGTTCCTCCGCGAGAGCTGCTGCTTGGCCGCCTGAACGACGGAGCCGGGGACGTTCTTGCTCTTCGCGAGCGCCTTCAGCTCGTGCTCGCGCAGGTGCATGATGAGCTTCGACGAGAAGGCGAACGGCGTCCGGGGGTTCGAGACGAGGTTCAGCTTGATCTGGTGCGACCGCGTCCACTCGCGGTCGAGCGCGATGGTGCGGAGGACGTCCTCGCACACGTTGCGGCTCGCGCTGATGCGCACGACCTCGTTCTCCTGGATCATGGGGCTCTTCACGGCCGCCTGGGCGACCATGCGGTTCGTGTCGCGCACGAGGAGGAGCCGCTCGGCCGCCGTCCCGAGCATCGCGCGGCGGATCTTCTGCGACGGCGTCATCGCGCCGAGGCGCGCGTGGAGCGGGAGGAACTTGTCCTCGACGACCTCGTCGCCGGTCTGCTCGTCGAGCCGGTGCGTGTCCTCCTTCACGACGTCGAGCGGGAGCTGCTGCGCCGCCGCGTCGGTCTCCTGGAAGAGGACGTCGTCGGGCGTCAGCTCGCGCGAGCGCTCCGCGATGAGCTCCATGCCGATGGCGGTGGCCGCCTCCTTCCAGGCCGGGATGGCGAGCTCGATGTTGTTTCGTACGGCCAGCTCGAGGACGCGGTCCGCCGTGGACATGCGCGTCGCCTTGTTCATGTAGAGCTTCTCGATGATGGCCGGGTTCGCCAGGAGCAGCTGCTCGTTGGTCGCGACGAGCTCCGCGACCTCCTCGGTCGCAGCCGCCGCCACCTCGGCGACGGCCTGCGGCGGGATCGCCGGGTGCGCGAGGATCTTCTCCATCACGATGGCGTTCTGCGCGTAGCGGGGCGCGAGCAGCGCGAGGACTCCCGGCGGGAGGTCGCCCCCGAGGGCACCGTTGAGGAGCGGCGCGGGGAGCTTGTCGAGCGTCGCGCGCGCGACCGCGGCCACCGCCTCGTCGGCCGACTCCGAGAGGAGCGCCACGATGGTGAGCGCCTCCGCCGGCTTGACGCCGGGGGCCACGCCCCGCGCCGCCATCTGGCGCATGGGCGCCGGCGCCGCGGGGTCGAGCATCCGTTTCGCCGGCGCAGAGAGCTTCTCGACGTCGATCGGGGGCTGCGCGAGGGACATGAGGAAGGCGACGGGAGGCGACAGGAGGCGACGGGAGGCGACAGGCGACGACGGGCGCGAGGGGCTCGACGCCACGCCACGCCACGCAACGAAGAAGAGTCTAGGCGCAGGCGTAGCCCGGCGGCCATGCCCACGTATGAGACCGTTGCGCCCCGGGAGGGACTGGGCGACTATCGTCGCTCTTGGAGGAGGGTCGAATCATGACGAAGAGCGGTTCCAGGGTCGTGGGGATTGCCGTCGCGCTCGTCCTGGGCGCGATGGGCACGGTCGCGTTCGCGCACTCGACGGGGAACGAGCGACGCAACGGCGCGCAGTGCGACGCGCTGAAGGGGGACCCGAAGTACGGCGGCAACGAGGCGGCGTGGTGCCACACGTGCATCGACGGAGCGCCGAAGACCTGCGGAGCGGGGCCCACGAAGGACCTGGGAAGCAACCATTGCCACTACCACCCGGGTGACCCGGCGGGCACGCGCTGCCGCCCCGACAACGGCAAGCCCTGAGGCTCGCCCCGCTCGCGCGCCCTGCGTGGCCGTCTCCCGGCGGCCGCGCAGCGTCGCGGGCCAGGCCTTCTGGGCCTCGATCCGATGAGCGACGACGCTCGCGGTCGCGCCTGGCTCCTGGTCGGTGCAGCCCTCGGTGTCGGCCTCGCGGTGCGAGGAATCGTGCGGTCCCCCCGCGGCACCCCGGGCTTGCCCGCGGGTGCGGTCGCGCTCGTGGGCGACTCGCCCATCACACGGCAGGCGCTCGACGACGCGGTCGCCGCCGACACGGAGAGTGATCCAGAGCGTCAGGCCGATCCCGAGGTGCGCCGGCACGCGCTCGAACGCCTCGTGGACCAGACCCTGCTCGTACGGGCCGCCCTCTCGCTCGGCTTGCCGACGCGCGACGCGAAGCTGCGCGAGGATCTCGCGGCGGCCATGCGCGAGACCGTGGCCGGCGAGGCGGTGGGCCAGCCGCCGGACGACGTGCTGCGCGCGTACGAGGAGGCCCACGCTGCGCCGTACCTTCGCGGTGGGCTGCTGCGCGTCGAGGCGCTCTTCTTCCACGGGTGCGACGCGCGCGATCGCGCCCGGGACGCGAGCGAGGAGCTCGAGCCCGGTCAGCCGATGGCCTCGGCGGGAGCGCACGCCGACCCGCCGCCGGTCGCGGTGCCGGCCGGTCCTGTCTCGGTGGCTGACCTCACCCGGTCGCTCGGGCCCGACGTGGCGCACGCGATCGACGCGCTCGAGCCCGGGCAGCTGACCGAGACGGTGAAGGTGGGCGACGACCTGTGGATCGCTCGCCTGGTCACGCGCGAGGGTGGTCGGATCGCGCCGCTCGAAGAGGTCCGGGGTTCCGTCCTCGCGGCGTGGCGACGCGACGACGACGCACGTCGGCTGCGCGGCTGGCTCGACCAGCGACGCAAGGAGACGCGGATCGTCTTCCGCGAGGGGCCGCCATGAAGCGCGCGCTGCTCGTGCTGGCCGCGGTGGTGCTCGCCGTCGCATGGCCGGGGGTGGCGGCCGCGCACGTGAGGAGCGTTTCGTGGTCGAGCTGGACCATCGAGGGGTCCGCGGCGACCGTGCGGGTACGCGTCCTGCGCGAAGACCTGCGGATGGACCCGCGGCTCGCCGACCTGCCGGCCGAGCCGGGGCCCGAGGAGGGGCGCGCCCTCGACGAGATCCTCGAGCACGACGTGCGCGTCGAGTCGGCCGCCGGGCCCTGCTCCGTCGAGCCCGGGAGCCTCCAGGCGTCCGCGGACGCCGAACAGGTCTACGTCGTGCGCGCATGGCGCCTGCGCTGCGATGGCGCGCCCGTCCGCATCGTCAGCGACCTGCTCTTCGACGCGTTCGCGTCGCACGTCCACTTCGCTTCGCTCGCGCGAGGGGACGCGCCCGTCGTCGAGCGGCTGCTGACGGCGGACGCTCGCGCCTGGGACATCGGCGGCGGAGCGGTGCCCACCGGCGTCGCGGGCTTCGTGACGATGGGGATCCGGCACGTCGTCACGGGTCCCGATCACGTGCTCTTCGTCCTCATGCTGCTCCTGGCGGCGACTTCGCTGCGCGCCGTGGCCGGCGTGGTCACCGGCTTCACCCTGGGCCACAGCGCGACCCTCGCTCTCGCGGTGCTCGGCGGGGTCCGCCCGGACGTGCCGACGGTGGAGGCCCTCGTGGGCGCGTCGATCGGCATCGTCGCCGTGGAGAACGTGTGGCTCGAGCGCCGGGACGAGTGGATGGCGCGCGGCCTGGTCGCCGCGATCGCCGCCGTCGGTCTCCTCGCGGCGGTCGGGCAGCGGAGCGGTGCGACGGCGTTCGGCGGCCTGGCCATCTTCGTCGCCTGTTACTTCGGCCTGCTCGCGCGCGCGCGTCGGCCCGAGCGGCTGCGCTGGACGGTGGCGGCCCTGTTCGGGACGGTGCACGGGCTCGCGTTCTCGGGGGCGCTCGCCGAGATGAGCCTTCCACGCGCGAGCCTCGCCGGCGCGCTCTTCGGCTTCAACGTCGGCGTCGAGATCGCCCAGCTGGCCGTGGTCTGCCTCGCCTGGCCCCTCTGGCGGCTGCTCGCGCGATCGAGCATGCGCGCGCGTGGCATCGATCTGGCGTCGGCCGCGGCACTCGGCGCGGGGTCGTTCTGGGTCGTGGACCGCGTGTTTGGCGGCGTCGCGGGGCCCTGACGCGGGCGCCCGCGCCGCGCTCACGCCGGCCCCCCCTAGCCCTCGCTGCCCCGTCCGTTTATCGTTGGGTCCATGGGCGTCTTCGACTTCGTGAAGAGCGGCGTGCAGGAGATGATGATTGCGCGCCCGGACAACCTCAAGCAGCTCATCGTCTACAAGCACCCCGACCAGAACGTCCCGACGTACTCGCAGCTCACCGTCGACAGCGACGAGTGCGCGGTGTTCTTCAAGGACGGTCGCGTGATGGGCGTGCTCGGGCCGGGGCGGCAGACGCTCCACTCGCAGAACATCCCGTTCCTCAACAACCTCATCACGAGCGTCACCGGCGGGAACGTCTTCATCACGGAGATCTACTTCGTGAAGACGGCGCCCGTGCGGAGCGTGCCGTTCGGGGGGCCCATCGGCGACATGCTCGATCCGCTGACGGGCGAGCAGGTGCAGCCGCGCATCTTCGGCGAGATGAGCGTCGTCGTGACCGACCCGGCGCGCTTCGTCGTCGGCTACTCGGGGCAGGCCGCCACGGGGGACAACAACTACGTCCTCGACTGGATCAAGGGCCTCTTCATGAACGGCGTGAAGACCACGCTCGGGGAGCTCTGCGAGACCGAGGGAAAGAGCCTCCTCCAGGCCGTGTCCTTGACGCAGAAGCTCGCCGCGGCGTTCGTCGCCCACGCGCCCGACCTCAACGACATCGGCGTGCGGATCCTCCAGGTCGGCACGTTCAACGTGAACTTCAGCGACGACGACCGCGAGCGCCTGAAGACCGCCAACGCCGAGATCGCGGCGGCGCAGCGCGAGGTCAGGAAGAAGCAGATCGCCGTCGCGGGCGCCGCGGCCGACGCGCAGGCCAAGCAGTTCGGCCTCGACCAGGCCTACAACCAGGACGCCAAGTACGTGCAGAACCTCGCCGGCAGCTACCAGGGGTTCGCCGCGGGCCAGGCGATGATGGGCGCAGGGCAGGGGATGGCGGCGCACGGCGTCGGCGGCGGCATCGCGGGCCTCGGCGCGCAGATGGCCGTCGGCATGGGCGTCGGCAACGCGATGGCGGGCGGCATGGCGGGCGGGATGGTCGCCCAGGCCCCGGCGCCCACGTTCTCGCCCGGCGGCACGCAGGTGACGTGCGGCAAGTGCGGTGCGAAGCAGCCGGGTGGAAAGTTCTGCGCGGACTGCGGCAGCCCGCTCGTCGTGCAGAAGAAGTTCTGCGCTGGCTGCGGAGGCGAGCTCGGGGCAGGCGCGAAGTTCTGCGCGAGCTGCGGGACGTCGACCGCGGCCCCCCCGGCCGCCTCTCCGGGCTGACGGGCAGGGTGGTAAGCTCGAAGGAGTGGGCAAGGGCACGCTCCTCGTCGTCGTCGGGCTCCTGTCGCTGCACGATCCGTGCGGCTCGAGCGGCGTGCCCGAGGGTCTGAACGGGGCCTGCACGCGGACCAAGGACTGCGAGCCTGCCCTCTCGTGCGTGGGCGGCGTCTGCTCGCCCGAGGACGCGCAGGCGAGCGACGGAGGTGGCGACGCGTCGAGCGACGCCGGTGCGGTGGATGGAAACGCAGCAGATTAGGCGCACGGTCGACATCCGCCGCGAGATCAAGCACTGCGCGACGTGCGGGCAGCGTTTCTCGGGGGAGGCGGCGTTCTGCCCGTTCGACGGTACGAAGCTCGAGAAGGCGACCTACGACCCGCTCGGCGACCCGCTGCTCGGCAGCACGGTGGAGGGCCGCTACGAGGTGATGGACGTCCTCGGCGAGGGCGGCATGGGGCACGTCTACGAGGTGCGCCACGTCGCGCTCGACCGGCGCTTCGCGATGAAGGTCCTCCGGCGCGACCTCGCGCGCGACGACGAGCTCGCCGAGCGCTTCATCCAGGAGGCGCGCGCCACCGCGAGCGTCCGCCACCCGAACGTCGTGGAGATCACCGACTTCGGCAAGCTGCCCGCGGGCGTCCCCTACTTCGTCATGGAGCTGCTCGTGGGGCAGACGCTCGGCGACGTCATCAAGCACGGCGGCCCGATCCCCGCGCGGCGGGCGGTGCGCATCATCCGTCAGGTGGCCGGCGCGCTCTCCGCGGCGCACCTCGCGGGCATCGTCCACCGCGATCTCAAGCCGGACAACGTGTTCCTCGTCGGAGGCGTCACGGGCGGGACGGCGAGCGACGACGTGCGGGTGGTCGACTTCGGCGCCGCGAAGGTGATCGGGTCGAGCCGTGTCACCCGGCAGGGCATCGTCTTCGGGACGCCGCACTACATGTCCCCCGAGCAGGCGAGCGGGCAGCCCGTGGATCACCGGGCGGACATCTACTCGCTCGGGATCATCATGTACGAGATGTTCACGGGGAGGGTGCCGTTCGAGGCCGACACGTACATGGGAGTGCTCACGCAGCACATGTTCGTGCAGCCGCAGAGGCCGAGCGCGGTCAACCCGGCGGCGCGCGAGCTCGGCGCCCTCGAGGAGATCACGATGGTCTGCCTCGCGAAGAAGCCCGAGGAGCGGTACGGCTCCATGGAGGAGCTGGTCGCCGCGCTCGACGAGGTGGTGCAGGACCGGAGCGACGGCCGCGTGGCCATCGCGGATCGACTGAGCTCGCGCCCGAGCAAGCCGCCGACGAGCGTGCGCTACCGCATGGCGGACGAGCTCGAGCCTCCCACGCTCGAGGAGGTGCGCGTCGCGATCGACAGCCTGCTGCCGGTGCAGCGCGCGATCCCGTGGGGCTGGATCCTCGGCGGCTGCGGCGTGCTCCTCGCCGCCGGCATCGCGTCGGCCGCCGTCGCATGGAGCTCGTCGCAGGCCAAGACCGCGGACGCACCTCCCTCGCCGACGACGGTCGCGTCCGTCGCCGGGCCCGCGCCCGTGCCCGCGCCCGCGCCCGCGCCCGCGCCCGCGCCCGCGCCCGCGCCCGCGTCCGCGTCCGCGCCCGCGCCCGCGCCCGCGCCCGCGCCCGCACCCGCTTCCTCTCGCAAACCCCCGTCCCTCAAGCCTCGGGCCCCCTCCGGCATCGACGACGTGGGCGACCCGTTCGCGGCGAAGCACTGATCGGCCCGCGAAATCGCCGTCTCCTTCGCGCCCGCGGGGTCCGGGGAGGACTCACCCGGCTTGACACCCACATCGTGCCCCTAGGATGCTGACGCTGCGCCGTGGCGAAGCAGAAACTGCTCCTGGTCGACGCGGATCCGCGCAGCGTGCGTGTCCTCGAGGTCAGCCTGAAGAAGGCTGGCTACAGCGTCACGACCGCGACCGACGGCCTGGACGCGCTCGCGAAGATCGAGTCGCTCACGCCGGATCTGGTCCTGAGCGACACGCGCCTGCCGAAGCTCGACGGGTACACGCTCGTCCGGAAACTCAAGGAGCGCCCGGAATTCGCGGGGATCCCGATCGTCTTTCTCACGAGCCAGAAGTCGATCGAGGACAAGATCCGCGGGCTGGAGCTCGGGGTCGAGGACTACCTGACGAAGCCCATCTTCGTGCGGGAGCTCATCGCGCGGGTGAACCTGCTGCTCGCGCGCCGCACGCAGGAGAACATCGCGGCCAACCGGACGACGGTGTCCGGGCGGACGCGCTTCGCGGGGTCGACGTCCGACATGGCCGTCGTCGACCTCCTCCAGACCTTCGAGGTCTCGCGCAAGAGCGGCGTCGTGCACCTGCGCAGCGGGGGCATGGAAGGCCACGTCTACTTCCGCGACGGCAAGGTCGTCGACGCGGAGCTCGGGCGGCTGCGCGGCGAGGAGGCCATCTACCGCGCGCTCATCTGGAACGAGGCGAACTTCGAGGTCGAGTTCCGCGCGGTCGCGAACGAGGATGTCATCGGCGGCTCGACGCAGGCGATCCTGATGGAGGGGATGCGCCGCGTGGACGAGTGGGGGCGGCTCTGCGAGCAGCTGCCGCCGCTCTCGACGCTCTTCGAGATCGACCACGCGCAGCTCCTCGAGCGCCTGAACGAGATCCCCGACGAGCTGAACGGCATCCTGCGCCTCTTCGACGGCCGCCGCACGCTGGCCGACGTCGTCGACGACTCGCCGTTCGAGGATCTCTCGACTCTCTCGACCATCACGAAGCTCTACTTCGAGGGCCTGCTCGTCCTGAAGGATGCGCCGAGCCCGACGGCGGAGGACGAGGTCCGGGCAGGCGTCCTGCGCGAGAGCGGACGGCACGCCCGCGGCTCCCCCTCGAGCGGGGAGATGGCCGTCGTGCCGGCGATCGAGACGGTGCGTCCTCCGCCGCCCATGGCGGCCGCGGCGGCGGTGGAGACGGCGCCGCCGCCGAGCCCGAAGAAGGGCTTCGTCGACACGCTCTCGCAGTTCCCGGCCGCGGCGCCCGCGTCGCCCGAGCCGCCTGCTGCCGCATCGCCTCCCGCTCCTCCCGGGGCCGCGGCCGCGCCGGCGGCGGGAGCGAAAGGGGTCGGCCAGACCTCGACCGCGTGGCCGGCAGCAGCTCCTCCGCCCGGCGCCAACGGCGTCTACGATCGCGCGAAGGCGAAGGAAGCGGGCCTCATGCAGACGAAGCTCGGCCTCGGAGAGGAGCCGCCGACCCTCCTGCGTGACGTGCCGCACCTGCCGCCGAAGGCGGCGCCGGAGCCTGCGCCCGCGCCCAAGCCGGAGCCGAAGCCCGAGGCCAGGCCGGAGGCGAAGTCCGGACCGAAGCCGGAGGCGAAGGGGCCGAGCCCGGAGCCGAAGCCTGCGCCGGCGGCCAAGGCGCCGGTCACCGAGCCGCGAGGGTCGGTGGGCGCAGCCGCGAAGCCCGCCGACGCGGCGCTCGTGGCAACGACGGAGAGGACGGGCGAGATCGACGTCGACGACATCCTCACCGAGCCGAACGTGAAGGTGGAGGTGAAGACGCCCCACTCGCGGCGCCGGCCGGCGAAGACGGAGCCGATCAAGATGCCGCTGCTCCCGGAGCCGCCGAAGGGCGCTGCTCCGCCGGCTTCGAACGCCGCTCCGCAGCCGGTCGCGAAGGCTGCGGCGGCTGCCGCGCCTGCGCCCGCGACGGCAGCCGTACCCGTGGCCAGGCCCGCGCCCGCGTCGCCTCCTCCTCCCACGGTGCCCGTGAAGTCGGCCGCGGCGCAGAAGGACGATCTGCTGGACGACGGCTACGTGCCGGGTGTGCCACGCAAGGTGAGCCCGCAGGCCAAGCGCATCGTCGCGATCGTGATGGTCCTCGGGGTGGTGCTCGTCGTCGTGGCCGGCCTCCATGCCCTCCGTGCGAAGCAGGACCGCGACATGGAAGCGGTGAACGCGCGCGCGGCGGCCGTGGCGTCGGGCGCGGGGGCCACGTCTGCGGAGGTGCCTTCCGCGTCGGCGGCCCCTCCGCCTCAGGCTCCCGAGCCCGAGACGTCTGCGGCCGCAAGCGCGGGTCCCACGCCTGCGCCTTCCTCCGAGCCCGCCCCGAGCGCCTCCGCCGCTCCCGCCGGGAGCGTGGCCGCTGCAGCACCTGCGGCGGCCGCCGAGTCGGTAGCTCCCGTCGCAACGGCGGCTCCGCAGCCAGCCCCCGCCGCGCCACCTGCGGTCACGGCTGCGGTGGCGCCCGTCGTGACGCATCCCGCGCCACCGCCGGTTGCTGCGTCTCCGCCCCGCGAGGCCCCCGTCGCGCACGAGGCCCCCGTCGAGCCCGCGCCGGCGCCCGCCGCCGGCGGGAACCCGATCATGGCTGCCCAGAAGGCGCTCTCCACGGGGGACACGGCGAAGGCCGTGTCGCTCGCGCGCCAGGCCGTGGCGAACAACCCGGGCAACGCCGACGCGTGGCTCACGCTCGGGGCGGCGCTCCAGGCATCTGGCAACGGCGGCGCGGCGCGCGAGGCGTACAAGAGCTGCGTGGCGCAGGCCCACTCCGCGAACGTGAACGAGTGCCGGATGCTCGCGGGGCCGTAGGCTTCGCGCCGCTACGACGATCGCACCCGCGGGTCGAGCCTCGTGTAGAGCGCGTCGACGACGACGTTGGCGAGGACGATCCCGACCGACGTCACCACCACGCAGGCCAGGATGACGGGGCCGTCGCGGTCGAGCATCGCGTGGACGCTGAGGTCCCCCAGCCCCGGCCAGCGAAAGACCGTCTCGGTGACGACGGCGCCCCCGAGCAGGGCGCCCACGTCGAGGCCGATGGCCGTGACGATCGGGACGAGCGCGTTTCGCAGGCCGTGCGCGAGGAGCAAGCGCGCGGTCGAGGCGCCCTTCGCGCGCGCGGTACGCACCCAGTCCTGCTTCAGGAGCACGAGCATCTCGTCGCGCACGAGGCGCGTGTAGTAGGCGGCGCCGTAGACGCCGAGCGTGAACGCAGGAAGGACGATGCATCGCGCGTGGTCGGCGAGGGTCGAGCCGAAGCCGTCGAGCGGCAGCCACCCGAGGCGGCGGGCGAACACGAACTGCAGGCAGAGGGCGATGAGGAACGTCGGCGCGCTGATGCCGAGCAGGCTCGTTCCGACCAGGGCACGATCGAGCCACGAACCACGCCGCGCCGCAGCGAGGATGCCGGTCCCGAGGCCCACGAGGAGCTGCACGAGCATGCCTGCGAGCGCGAGCGCGGCGGTCCGCGGGAGGCGGTCGCCGACGAGATCGACGACGGCCTGCTGGCGCTGGAAGCTCTTGCCGAAGTCGAGGTGGATGCTTGAACCGCCGAGCGGAACGACGACGGCGCACGTCGCGTGGGCGGGGCTGGTCTTGCGATCGATGACGCTCGGGCCCAGGTGGACGAGCTTCTTCCAGAAGCGCCCGTACCGGGCGGCCAGCGGCTCGTCGAGGCCCATCCGGCTGCGGATGCGGGCGACGTCGGCGGGGCTGGCCTGCGCGCCCGCCATCATCCGCGCCGGGTCCCCGGGCAGGAGGTCGTTGACGGCGAACGTGATCGAGACGACCGCCCAGACGACGAAGACGCTCCAGCCGAGCCTTCGGGCGAGGTGCCTCATGGCGCCCCCTCGGGGGCGCGTGCGCCGGGGGCGGGGCGGGCGATCCAGACCCGCGTCGCGTCGAGCGGGCGCATGGCGTTCGGCACGAAGCCGCGCACGTACGGCTGGCGAAGATCGAACGCGTGGTAGCCGAAGGTGAACGCCCACGGCGCGTCGTCGCACACGATGGCGTCCGCCTGGCGGTACATCTCCATGCGCGCAGCGGGGTCGATCTCGACCCTCGCCCGCGCGAGGAGGGCGTCGAGCGCGGGGTTCGAATAGAACGCCGTGTTGAGGGATCCGCTCGGGTCGATCGCGCTCGACGCGAACAGCGTGTCGAAGACGTTGCTCGGATCGGGGTAGTCGAGGGTCCAGTTGCCCTGCGACATCGTCGCGCCCCCCTCGCGCTGCTGGATGGCGAGGAATGCCGCAAAGCTCACGAGCTTGATGTGAAGGCGCAGCCCGATCCGGGCCAGGTCCTGCTGGAGGATCTGCGACGTGAGGGCCGGCAAGCCCGGATCGTACGCGAGGTACTCGATGGGCTCCGGCCAGCCTCCCTCGCCCGTGGCGGGGTCGTACGGGTAGCCGGCCTTGCGCATGTGCTCGAGCGCCGCGGCGAGGTCGTAGCGCTGGTGCGGGAACGAGGCGTCCACGCCGGCGACGACCCCGGGGAGCGCCTGGTCCATCGCGGTGGTGGTCATCGGCTGCATCAGCACGTACTGCGTGCGGTCGATGGCCGCGGCGACCGCCCGCCGGATCTCGACGTCGTCGAACGGACGGACGCGCGTGTTCATCGCCTCGCCGTAGACGCGCACGTCGGCCTCGACGACGCCGAGGCTCGACCAGCGCGGGTCCGCCACGAAGCGCGACGCGTCCGCGAAGGTGAGGTCGCGTACGATGTCGAGCTCGCCGCGCTCGAAGCGTACGCGCTGCGCGAGCTGCGTCATGTTGTACGACCACTCGACGGCGTCGAGGTACGGAAGCCCCGCGCGGAAGTACGCGTCGTGCCGGACGAGCCGGAGCGTCACGCCCCGCTTCCAGTCGCCCGGCCGGAGCAGGAACGGACCGGCCCCGCAGGGCAGCCACGTGTCGGAGTAGCGGTCGCCCGCCGTCCTGCACGTGGGGCGCAGGGTCGGGAGCGTCATCAGGTAGGGGAACGTCGCGTCGGGCTTCGCGAGGTGGAAGGCCACGACGTATCGGTCCTCGGCCACGACGCCCTCGAGGTGGTCGGCCTTGCCGGCGGCGTACGCTGCGAACCCCACGAGGTCGTCGAACGTGCTCGCGTTGGCGTCGGGTGTCGTCGGATGGAGCGCCCGCTCGGCAGAGCGCTTCACGTCGTCCGCAGTCAGCTCGGCCCCGTCCTGCATCGTGACGCCGCGGCGGAGGAAGAACCTGTACGTGCGCCCGGCATCGGCGACCTCCCACCGCTCGGCGAGATCGGGCACGATGCGCTCCTCTGCGTCGTAGTCGACGAGCCCCGCGAAGATGAGGTGCATCGGGCCGGCCGAGAGGCCGTCGGGGCTCACGACCGGATCGAGGCCGTTGCGGATGTCGGCGAACGAGGCGAGATGCAGCTCGCCGCCGCGCCGGGGCGGCGCATCTGCGGCCGCCGCGGGCATGGGCGCCGGGACGCTCTGGCTGCACGCCACCGTCGCCAGGAGGGCCCACGCCCAGGCGGGCAACGGCTCAGCCCTCGTGCGGATCGAGCGCATCGCGCAGGCCCTCCCCGAGCATGTTGAATCCCCACACGGCGAGCACGATCGCCGCCCCGGGAGCTGCGACCATCCAGGGAGCCGCCCCGAGGACCTCCTGCCCCTCGAAGAGCATCCGGCCCCACGTCGGCGTGGGCGGCGAGATGCCGAGGCCCAGGTACGAGAGCACGCTGTCGGCGACGATCATCTGCGCTACGAGGACGGTCGCGCAGACGATCAGCGACCCCGCCACGTTGGGAAGCACGTGCTTCACGACCACCCAGGCGGTGGGCTGCCCGAGGGCGCGTGACGCTACGACGTAGTCGAGCGAGCGGATCTGCATCGTCTTGGCGCGAAGGATGCGCGCGATGCCGAGCCAGCCCGTCAGGCCGAGGACGAGGAAGATGGTCACGGCGGACGTGCGGTCGAGCGCCGTACCGATGGCCATGACGAGGAGCAGGAACGGGAACGCGAGGAGCACGTCCACGAAGCGCATGAGCACTCCGTCGACGTCGAGCACGCGGGCGAAGCGCCGGCCCTCGAGGTACCCCGCCGCGATGCCGACGGCGGCGCCGATGGTGCTCGCGATGAGCGTCGCGGAGATCGCGATGAGCAGGGAGATGCGCCCGCCCACCGCGAGGCGCGCGAAGACGTCGCGAAAGACGCGGTCGGCGCCCAGCGGGAACGCCGCGCACGGGCCTACCGGCAGGCGGTCGGGGCCCACGCCGTGGGCGAAGTCGCTCTGGAGCGCGTCGTGGCTGGCGAACAACGGGCCGAGCACCGCGAAGACGACGAGCGCCGCGACGACCGCCGTCCCGGCGACGGCCGTTCCGTTCCGGCGGAAGCGCGCCCGCGCCCGCGGGTCGAACACGGGTCAGGTCCCCCGGCCGCCCGCGAGGAACGCCATCACGGCCCTCGCGAACGCATCGGGTACCTCCTCGGCCGGCGAGGACCCGCAATCGAAGACCTCGAAGCGCGCCCCGCCGAGCTCGCGCGCGAGGCGCCGCCCCTGCTCGACGGGAGACGCCCGGTTCGTTCGACCCCACGCGACGAGCGTGGGCGCGCTCACCCGCGGGACGCTCGCGGTGAGCGGACGGGTGTCGAGCATGGCGCACATGGTGGCGTACGCAGCCTCGCGCGCGGCCGGGACGTCGAAGAGCTCGAAGAGGTGCTCCCGCCGGGCAGCGGCGCTGGCGGCGAATCGAGAGCGGAAGAGCGCCCTGCCGTAGAGCTGCTTGAACACGAGGGGGCCGAGGAAGGGAACGCCGGCGAGGCGAGAGAGGGCGTCCGGGCGTGGGGGGTAGACGAGCGGGTTGACGAGGACCAGGCGGTCGACGATGTGGGCGTGAGCGGCCGCCATGGTGAGCGCGACTGCGCCCCCGAGCGCGTGCCCGACGACCGAGACCCGCCCGACCCCGAGCGCCGCAAGCAGGTCGACGAGGGACTCGGAGAAAGCCTCGAAATCGTAGCGGTACCGGCCCGGCGGCGGCTTCTCACTCTCGCCGAAGCCCGGGAGGTCCGGGACGATCACGCGGAAGCCGCGGGCCAGTCGCGGGAGCACGTCGTCCCAGGCGACGCGGCTCGCGAGGTAGTCGTGCACGAGCACGAGCGGGGGGCCGCTGCCCGCCTCGACGAAGCGAATGCGGGCGCCGCGCGCCGCGACGTCCCGCACGACGGGGAGGGGGGGCTCGTGATGCTCCAGCGTCATCGTCACCCGTGCCTCGGGCGGCTCGCTCCGCACCATAGCGCGCAACCACGCCCCCTGGCGAGCCGAGGGAGGGCATGAGATGGACGGTCTACGGCGCTCCAGGGGGGCCTTCCGCCAGGGAGAGGTACGCTACGAGCTGGTACGGCGGCTGGGCGGCGGCCTCACGGGGGCGTCAGACGCGCCCCGACCTCGTGAAGGGCAAGCTCGGATACCTGGCTCCCGAGCAGATCCTCGGCCAGTCGCTCGACGTTCGCACGGACCTCTTCGCGGTCGGGGTCGTCCTCTACGAGCTCCTCGCGGGCGAGCGCCCGTGGGCTCCCATGCGCTCGGCGCGGGATCTCGCCGCCGCGCTCCGTGCGCTCGCGTCCTTCGGCGCGGGCGAGCTCGGGCCACTTCGCCTCGCTTCGCCTCGCTTCGCTCGTGCGGACCGTCGGGGCTCTTTCCGTGTCGTGACATTTCTTGTCACGGCATCGATCTAACCACGCGTAACGAGTTCCATAATGGAAACACACAAAAAAAAGGCAAACGATGGATTGACCACGATCTTTCGAGTGCCTTAGGGTGGCCACGGTCGAGCCATCGTGCGGCGGTTGTCGTCGCGATGTTCGGCGAGCAGGACTTCTTTCTTGCGGCGGGCGCCACCGGCCTCCGGGTCTCCACGAACGAGGCCGGACGTCGAGGCTGGGGCCGTCCGCACGGGGCGTCGCGAGAGGCGCGGCGGATGGAGTGGTCGAGTGTGGGCCGAGGCGGTCCGCGCCCGGCCGTGGGGCGAGGTTTGTCGGCGTTGCGCCGGGAGGAGCCGAGGATGGACCCGAAGCACGAACCCAACGTGGAACTGCTGGCATCGGCCGGCGAAACGCAGACGAGCGGCGCGCTGGCCTTGAGCCCCGCGGAGTCGCCGGAGCCCGTCACGCGCGAGCAGCGCCGGTCGCGCCGCAAGCGCGCCATCCGTGCGAAGACGATCAGCGTCAAGCGGATGACCAAGCGGGAGCTGGAGCTCGGGCGCCTGCTCTACCCGGACGTGGACGACGTCGAGCGCCCGCGTACGCGCGTCGAGTGCTCGGATGCGCCGCGCCCGTGCCCATTCGTCTCGTGCCAGCACCACCTCTACCTCGACGTGTCGGCCCGCACCGGCGCGATCAAGCTGAACTTCCCCGACCTCGAGGTCTGGGAGATGACCGAGACCTGCGCGCTCGACGTCGCCGACCGCGGCGGCACGACGCTCGAGGAGGTCGGCGCGATCATGAACCTGACCCGCGAGCGCATCCGCCAGGTCGAGGTGAAGGGCCTCGCCAAGCTGGCCGCGCTGCGCGACATGTCGGCGCTGCGCGACTACGTCGACGAGGGGCCGAACGGCAAGCGTCGGCTTCCGATCCTCTCCGCCGACGGCGAGGAAGAGACCGAGACGACCGAGGACGCGGGCACGGACGAGGACGGCGAGGACGAAGCCGAAGTCGAGCCCTCGGCGGACGCGGAGTTCGACGTCGAGGCGTTCGCCTCGAACGACCTCGACTGATCGCGGCGGCGCAGGCGCGGCAGGCGCGCGAGGCGCCGGCGACCGCCGGCTGCATTGACCGCGTGAGGCGGTCACGTTAACTCCGCGCGCATGCCCATACGCACGGCCCTCGTCTCCGTCTCCGACAAGTCCGGCCTGGTCGCCTTCGCGCGCGCGCTCCACGAGCGCGGGGTGCGCATCCTCTCGAGCGGGGGGACGGCAAAGGCGCTGTCGGCCGAGGGCGTGCCCGTCGAGACGGTCGAGAGCTACACGGGCTCCCCCGAGGTGATGGATGGCCGCGTGAAGACGCTGCACCCTCGCGTCCACGGGGGCATCCTCTCGCGCGGCGAGCGAGATCGCGGTGACCTCGACCGGCTCGGCGCCCGCGAGATCGACCTCGTGGTCGTGAATCTCTATCCCTTCGAGCGCGTGGCAGCGGATCCGGCGTCGAGCCACGAGCACATCGTCGAGAACATCGACATCGGCGGCCCCTCGATGGTGCGGTCCGCCGCGAAGAACCACGCGCGCGTGACCATCGTGTGCGATCCGGCCGACTACGCCCGCGTCCTCGACGAGATCCAGAAGACCGGCGAGACGAGCCCTGCGACTCGTGCCACGCTCGCCGCGAAGGCGTTCGCCCACACCGCCGCCTACGACGCCGCCATCAGCGGGTACCTCTCGTCGCGCGAGGCGGACGGGGCGCGCGCCCGGTTCCCAGCGTACCTGACGCTTCCGTTCGAGCGCGCGTACGGCCTTCGCTACGGCGAGAACCCGCACCAGGCAGGGGCCTTCTACGTCGAGCGCGACGCGCCCGCGGGGTCCCTCGCGCGCGCCGAGAGTCTCGGCGCCGGCGGCAAGGAGCTCTCGTTCAACAACCTCGTCGACGTCGACGCCGCGCTCGACGCCGTCCGCGAGTTCGACCGCCCGGCCGCCGTCGTCGTCAAGCACACGAATCCCTGCGGCGTCGCCGTCGCCGCCAGCCTGGCGCATGCGTACCGCGAGGCACGCGAGGCCGACCCGGTGAGCGCGTTCGGGGGCATCGTGGCGCTCAACCGCGAGGTCGACGAGGCGACCGCGAAGCTCCTGGCCGAGACGTTCCTCGAGTGCATCGTGGCGCCCTCCTTTGCGGCCCCGGCGCTCGAGGTCCTGCGCGCGAAGAAGAACCTGCGCCTGCTCGCGACCGGGGGCTGGCTCGGCCCGGAGCACGCCGCGCTGGCAGCGAAGCGCGTCGGGGGCGGCCTGGTCGTGCAGGACCGCGACGCGACGGCGGCGGGCGAGGTGACGCGGGGCAAGGTCGTGTCGAAGCGCGCGCCGACGGGCGAGGAGCTCGCGAGCCTCGAGTTCGCGTGGCGCGTCTGCAAGCACGTGAAGTCGAATGCCATCGTGCTCGCGCGCGGCGAGACGACGGTGGGCGTCGGAGCAGGCCAGATGTCCCGCGTGGTTTCGGTGCAGATCGCATGCGAGAAGGCGGGCGAGAAAGCGCGCGGAAGTGTGCTCGCGAGCGACGCTTTCTTCCCGTTCCCGGACGGAGTCGAGGCCGCGGTGAAGGCGGGCGTCGTCGCGGTCGCGCAGCCGGGGGGGAGCGTGAAGGACGCCGAGGTGGTTGCGGCGGCCGACGCGCACGGAGTGGCGATGGTGCTGACGGGGGTCAGGCACTTCCGTCACTGAAAGAGAGCCAGGACTGGGGCGGGGGGGGGCGAAACGGCGGGAGCGCGAAGCGGCGGCCGGGATCGAGCACGAGGGGTCGAGTAGGTGCACGTGCACGTGGCACGAGGACGAGCACGTCCTGTCGAGCACGGCCACGAGTACGAGGAACGAGGCACGAGCACGGCGTGCGTGCTCGTCCTCTTGCACGTCCTTGTACTCGTTCAACGACAGGACGTGCTCGTCCTCCTGCACGTGCACGTGCACTTACTCGGCCCCTCGTGCTCGATCCCCGCGAGCGTCGCGGCCGGCCGCCGCTTTCTTGGCCCGCCTCCTCTCCCCGTGGCACCTGCGAGAGCACGATGGCCGCGATGACCGAGGGCTGCAGCGTCTGCGGGAAGCGCTTCGACGTCCAGTTCCGCTACCAGATGGAGGAACGTGACGGGGGCTTCGCCTTCTTCTGCTCGCACGAGTGCCACCAGAAGGCCGTGAGCGGCGAGGCGACCGGCGGGGCCACCTGCCACGCCTGCCAGAAGCGGTTCTACGTCGAGCTCGTGTCCCAGGTCGTCCGCGTCCGCGGAGAGCTTCGCCACGCGTGCTCCGACGAGTGCCGCAAGCAAGTCCTCGCAGAGGCTGACGGCCTCCGGCTCGGCGCCATGCTCGCGCCGCCTCCCGCATCCGCTCCCCCCCGCGCCCCGTCGTCCACGCCCTCGCTCGCGCCCGCCCTCGCGCCCATGTCCGCCCTCGCGGCCACGCCCGCGTCCGCGCACGCGTCCACGCCCGCGCCCGCGCCCGCGCCCACGTCCTCTTCCACCGCTTCCGTCCGCGCCCGTCCTCCGATGCACGCGCCGACCCGCCTCGCCATCTTCAACCACAAGGGCGGCACCGGGAAGACGACGACCTCCGTCAGCATCGCCGCCGGGCTCGCGACGCGCGGGATGCGCGTGCTCCTCGTCGACACCGACTCGCAGGGCAACGTCGGCGTGTCGCTCGGCGTGAAGGCCGAGAAGACGCTCTACCACGTGCTCGTCATGGGCGTCCGCGCGGCCGACGCCGCAGTGAACGTGCGCCCCAACCTCGACGTCGTCGTCTCGAACGAGACGCTCGCCGCCGCGGAGCTCTACCTCGCCGGTCGGCAGAACCGCGACCGCCTCCTCCGCGATCGCCTGGCCTCGGCGTTCGACGACTACGACGTGGTCGTCCTCGACTGTTCGCCGTCGCTCTCGCTCATGAACCAGAACGCGCTGGTCGTCGCCGACGGGATCGTCGTGCCGGTCGCCTGCGACTTCCTGTCGCTCGTCGGCGTGCGTCAGGTCATCAAGACGGTGAAGAACGTCAACTCGCTCCTGCACCACCCCGTGCAGATCCACGGCGTCCTTCCCACATTCTACGACGCGCGCGCGCGCATCTGCCGCGACGCGGTCGAGGCGCTGAAGGAGCACTTCGCCGACCGCGTGATGCCGCCGATCCGGCAGGCGACGCGCCTCAAGGAGGCGCCCGCGCAGGGCAAGACGATCTTCGAATATGCGCCGGAGTCGAACGCCGCCGAGGACTACCTGCGCGTCGTCGATCTCCTGGTCGACGGGCCGGCGGCGACGCGCCAGCGCGCGGTGGGCGAGTGAAGGGGCGAGGAGAGGAGATCACCATGGCTCGGCGTGAGGAAGAGGCAGGCCTGGGCGCGGCGCGCGTGCTCGACGCGGACGAAGTGGAGGGCGTCCTCTCGGGCGCGTTCTACACGCCGGAGCGCAAGGCCTCCCGCCGGCAGCGTGTCGAGCCGAAGGGCCGGCCCGCGCACTACAAGGTGATCTGCATCTCGCTCTACACGAAGGACCTCGCGCGCCTCGACGAGCGCGTCGACGAGCTGAAGGCGCGCGGCATCACGAAGGCGAACCGCAGCGCCCTCATTCGCGTCGCGCTCGACCAGCTCGACCTCGACAAGGTCCCGCGCGGGATGTGATCTCGACGCGGAGGGTGGCGCCGGTCACCCGCAGGGTGTCGCCAATCAAGCGGAGGGCGCCAGGCTCTCCCAGAAGGCGCGCATGTCCTCGGGCAGGGGCGCCTCGACGACGAGCCGCGCGCCGGTCATCGGATGGCGGAGCGCCAGCTGCGCCGAGTGGAGGGCGTGGCGTGGAAGCTCGAGCCGGCGGCTGTCCTCCTCCGTGAGCTCGCCGTCGGCGGCGCGCGCGAACGCGCGCTCGTCGGGGCCGTAGAGCTTGTCGCCGACGACGGGCGCCCCGAGCGACGCCAGGTGCAGCCGTATCTGGTGCTGGCGTCCCGTCTCGAGGGTGCACCGCACGAGCGCGTACGTCCCGGCTCCGCCCGTGCGCGTCTCGACCACCTCGAACACGGTCGCCGCGTGGAGCGCCCCCGGTGCGTCGCTGGTCCTCATCTTCACGCGCAGCGCGCTCGCCTCGTCGAGTGTCACGCCGCGCTCGTAGCGAAAGCTCCGTGCGCCGTCGCCGCGGTCCGGCACACCCCAGGTCATCGCCGCGTACGTCTTTTCCACGTCGAGGCGCGCCTCGAGCTGCTTCTTCAGCGCGCGGTCGCACGCGCGCGACTTGGTGACGAGCATCACTCCGCTCGTCTCGCGGTCGAGGCGGTGGCCGAGCGACAGGAACGGGATCTCCGGGCGCTCGCCCTGGAGCACCTTGATGAGGGTGTTCTTGTGGTAGCGCGCCGTCGGGTGCACCGGCAGCATCGCGGGCTTGTCGACCGCGAGCAGGTGCTCGTCCTCGTAGAGCACCGGAACCACGGTCGGAACGGGGGTCTCGTCCCAGGCCGCCCTCCAGAGGAGCACCGTCTGCTCGGGGCGCACCCGGTCGTTCGGGACGAGCTTTCTCCCGTCCCCGTCGTACGCGCTCGCCCGTACGATCGCCTGCGCACGCGTCCGGCTCGTCCGCTTCAGCTGGCTCTGCACGAACACGTCGAGCCGCTGCCCCGCGACCTCCGGCGGGACCCGAAGGATGGTCACCACGGCGCCTTCTTCCACCCCCTCCGGCCGCGGGGGGCGTACGGAGGAGCCGCGCACTCGGGTCATCGCGGGGGATTCTATGGTAGAAGCCGCCCCCATCCCGATGGAGATCACCTTCGTCACGACCGAGCTCGCGCCGTTCGTCAAGGTCGGCGGCCTGGCGGACGTCTCGGCCGCCCTGCCCAAGGCGCTCCGGTCCTTCGGCCACGCCGTCACCGTGGTCGTGCCGCGCTTCCCCGCCCTCGAGCAGCACGGCCTCCTCCTGGCGCGCCGCCTGACGCCGCTCCGCTTCACGCTCGGCGAGCGCGCCTTCGAGGCCACGGTCTTCGACGGCCGGCTCGCGTCGCAGGTCGACCTCGTCGTCGTCGACGTGCCGGGGCTCTTCGACCGCGAGGGCGTCTACGGCGAGCGCGGAGAGGACTACCCCGACAACGCGCTCCGGTTCGCGGTCCTCTCGCGTGCGGCGGCCGAGCTCGTGCGCCAGCGCGTGGCGGGCGGCCGGCCCGTCGACGTCGTGCACTGCAACGACTGGCCTTCGGCGCTCATCCCCAGCTACCTGAAGGCGCTCGCCGCCGAGACCCCCGCGCTCGCCGCGACGCGCACGGTGCTCACGATCCACAACGTCGCGCACCAGGGCGTGTTCCCGAAGGACACGTTGCCGTCGCTCGGCCTCGGGTGGGAGCACTTCCACGTCGACGGCATCGAGTTCTACGGCGGCATCAACCTGCTCAAGCACGGCATCGTCACGGCCGACGCCGTGACCACCGTCAGCCCCACCTACGCGCGCGAGATCCAGACCCCCGAGCGCGGCGGTCGCCTCGACGGCGTTCTCCGCGCGCGCGGCGAGTCCCTCGTCGGCATCGTCAACGGCGTCGACTACGCCGTGTGGAACCCCGCGACCGATCCGGCCGTCGCGGCGCGCTTCGACGCCGAGGACCCGACCAACAAGACGCGGTGCAAGGGGGCTCTCCAGCGCGAGCTCGGGCTCTCGGTCGACGCGCAGGCGACGCTCGTCGCGTGCGTCGGGCGCATGGTCGAGCAGAAGGGGACCGATCTCGCCGCGGCGCTCGTGCCCAAGCTGCTGCGGGCGACCGACGCCCAGATCGTCTTCGCGGGGGACGGCGACGCGAAGCTCGTGTCGGCGGTCGAAGCTGCGGTCGCGCGGGCCGAGGGTCGCGCCGCGTTCGTTCGCGCTGCGAGCGAGTCGCTCGTGCACCGCATGTTCGCGGGGGCCGACCTCGTCCTCGTCCCCAGCCGCTTCGAGCCGTGCGGCCTCGTGCAGCTCTACGGCCAGCGCTACGGCGCCCTGCCGGTCGCGCACGCGACGGGCGGCCTCGTCGATACGGTCGTCGACTGCGACGCGAAGCTCGAGACCGGAACGGGCTTCCTCTTCGAGGAGCCGACCGTCGAGTCGCTCCTCGGCGCAACCGAGCGCGCAATCGCCGCACGCACGCTTCAGCGGTGGCCCTCCCTGGTGCGCCGCACGATGCGTCTCGACCGCGGGTGGGACCGCCCCGGAAAACGCTACGAGCAGCTCTATCGAGCGCTCGTGGCGCGCTGAGAAGCACTACGGTACGCGCCGCAGCGTCCCGTCGACCCCGCGGAGGGCGCGAGCGAGCCACGACGCGCGAAGGGCGACGCGCGCCCCGACGACCGCCTGGTGCATGACGCCGAGAAATACGAGCGCGACGCCGCCTTCCCCGCCGATGCGCCCCGCGACCGCCGCGACGGCCAGGACGGGCGCGAGCGACGCGAGGGCGCGCCACGCCCACGACCACCACGTCGACACGGGGTAGAGGCGAAGGGTGCGCGCGCCGAGGGCGAACCCCCGGATGCCGCCGACGCCGAAGCGGACGACGGCCGCGCGCCCGAGATCGTGCGCGACGCCGACGAACGAGACGGCGGCGAGAAACACGAGGAAGACGAGCGCCTCGAGCTGCTGGGCGCGTGCCTCGCCGAGCCACCCGTGCGTCGCGTGCTCGACGCCGCCGGCCACGAGCGCGCCCGCGGCGAGCGTGAGGGCCTGCAGAAGCGTAGCCATGGCGAGGAGCACGATCATGGGCCGGAACGCGCGAAACCCCTCCGCCATGCAGCGCGTGAAGCCGGGCGGCAGCCGGTCGCGCGTCGCGTACGCGAGCGCGACGAGGAGCGCGGCCACCGGGACGAGGCCCGCCACGGCGCCCACGACGAGGACGAGGGCCGCTCCGTGGGAGAGCTCCGTGAGAGCATGCTGGTCGCGCCAGAGCCAGTCGGCCAGGGCGTGCCCGCCGGGCGCCCAGAGCGGGGCGTCGCCGTGAGCGTCGCCGCTCCACGCCGCGTGGGCGAGGCCCGCCGCGGGCCAGCCGACGAGCAGGGCGAGGACCGTCTGCCATGCCCACATCCCCGCGATCGCGCGCGGGTGGCGGCGCGCGCGGATTGCCGGCGTCGTCAGGAGGACGAGGTCGTCCTGGCGTCGCGCGCTCTCCGCGGCGTCGTCGACGAGCGGTACGTCCACGGCAGCCCCGCTCACGGCGAAACCGCCTGCAACGCAAGCTGCATCCAGTAGGTGGCGCGCTCCAGCGTGCGCGAGCCGCTCCCCCCGTGCCCCTCGGTCGTCGCGCGGTTGTTCTCGAGGTTCCCGTCGACGATCACGCGGTCTTCCGGGTCGACCGTGCAGGCCAGGAGCGCCGTCGGGCCGTGCCACGAGAAGCGCTTCGCGTCGCCGTCCCCGTCCCAGCGCTCGAGGCGCGTCGTCCCGTCGGCCATGGTCATGACGACGTCGACGGGGAAAGACAGCGTGCCGCGCCGCCGCACCAGCACCGAGTTGTCCCAGCCTCCCTCGCCGCGCGTACCCGGCTCGACGCGCTCGCGCGTGCCCTTGCGATCGAAGACGCCCGCCGCGCGCGGCGCCTTCCTCGACCACGCGCCCTCCACCGCATAATCGACCCAGCCCTTCTCGAAGAGCGCCGTCCGCAGGGTGGCCTCGACCTTCGGCCCCAGCACCTCGCCGAAGACGACGAGGAGATCCTCCGGTACCGGGTGCTGGAAGCGGTAGCGGCGTGCGTAGCGCCCGAGCGCCCGCAGCACCGGCTCGTCGCCGTACACGCGCCGCAGCGTCTCCATCACCGAGGCCGTTCGCGCGTACACGAGCCTGCCGTAGTTGGCGCCCGTCGTGAACGCGCTCGCCGCCTGCGCCACCGGCTCGTCGTGCACCCCGACGTTCCCGTCGACGGCGTCGAGCGCTGCGTCGCCCACGCTCAGCCCGAGCAGCTCGAGCGCCGAACCCGGCCCGCGCCACTTCGCCATCCCGTCCTGCTCGGCGAACTGGTTCAGCCCCTCGTCGAGGAACGGCCACGCAAGCTCGTTCGTGCCGACCAGGCCGTAAAACCACTGGTGCCCCATCTCGTGGATGGTCACGATCTCCGGGGCGAGGACACCGGGAGGCGTCATCCACGAGCCGCCCGTCGTGATGAGCGTCGGGTACTCCATCCCGCCGCTCTCGCCCGCGTCCTCCTGCGGGTGGACGACCGTCAGGGCCGCATAGGGGTAGCGCCCGTAGTGCGCGGAGTAGTAGGGGAGGGCGAAGCGCAGCGTCGCGAGCTCGCGCCGCGCCAGGCGCGTGAACCCGGGCGGGTGCAGGAGCGTGACGTCGACGCCGTCGATCGTCTCGCGCATCGTTTGCCACGCGTCCCAGGCGGTCCACGCGAAGTCGTGGACGTCCGCCTGGCGGTGCCGCTCGACGCGCCGGCCGTCCGCCACGCGCCAGTCGACGAGGGGCCCCGTCGCGCCGATCGTGTAGGCCGCCGGGACGTCGAGCGTGACGTCGTAGGTGCCGTAGTCCGCGTAGAACTCCGCGAGGTGGTGGAACGGGAAATGCGCCCACGTCCCGTCGGGCTCGAGGCGCGCGATCTTCGGAAACCACTGGCCGACCATGTGGTAGCGCCCGCGGTACCCCGTGCGCTCGACGACGATGGGCAGCTTGTCGTCGAAGACGACGTCGAGCTGCACGGTCTCGCCGGGGGCGACGGCACGCGGCAGCGGTACGCGCGCGTCGGTCTCGTCGTCGTCGCCCGGCCGGTGCAGCTCGGCGGACGGCCAGACGTCGACGGGCGCGCCGTCCCCGCTGCGGAGGACCATCGAGCGCACGTCGATCCAGCCCCAGTCCTCCGGCGCCGCGCTGCCACGGCCACCCACGCTCTCGCGGAAGAAGGCCGAGCGCTGGTTCTTGAAGGCGTTCAGGTAGAGGTGCACCCAGAGCTCGCGGGCGGGCTGCGTGCTCGTGTTCCGCCAGGCGATCGTCCCCTCGCCGTGAACGGTGTGCGCGACCGGATCGAGCGAGGCGCGGAGCGTGTAGTCGACGACGTCGTCGGCGTGGGCGGGGAGGGCGGCGTCGTCGTCGAAGGCGGGACCGACGGCGCGCGCGACGGCCTCCGGCCCAGGAGCCGGGACCTCCTCCACCGGCGTCGGCGCCGTCGCTGGCGCCGGGACGCCCGGTGCCGCTGCCCTGGTGGGTACGCCGAGGGCGCCGAGCGAGACGAGCCCCAGGGCCACGGCCACGAGACCGACGAGACCGACCGGGGGAAGGCGCACGGGGGGAGGCATCATCCGCCCGGCCCTCGCCCTGCGGCAAGTCGTCTATCCTGGGCTCATGAAGCGGACCTGTCTCTTCGCCCTCGCGCTGCTCGGGACGGCGGCGTGCGGCGGCGGCTCCACCCCGTCCCCGGAGACGCCCGGCTCGGAGAGCGAGGCGGCACCCACCGAGGCCGAGATCGCGCAGGCGCAGAAGCCCTGCGGCTCGAGCGACACGGTGACCGCGGCCGACCTCAGCTCCGGCAAGTCCACCGACGTCTTCACGCCCTGCGCCAAGCAGGGCCCGCGCGACTTCTCGGGCCTCGTCAAGATCGAGCCGGTCGACGACGGCGTCCACATCATCATCGACGCGACCGACGACGACGTGACCCTGCTCGGGCCCGACGTGAAGTCGCGCGACGCCGTCATCGTGTACCCGAAGGGCAAGGGCCAGACTGCCGTCGAGGTGCCGCTCATGCGCACGAAGACGGGCTACCACGGCGACAAGATCGTCTTCTGGAACGACCTCGGGAAGCTCAACGACGAGGGGACGAAGCTCGACGTCGCCATCTACGACCACGACAAGAAGAGCGGCGACACCGAGGAGCTGCACGTCGCCGTCGGCGTCTCGACCGGCAAGAGCTGCGAGAAGGCGCAGGACGAGAACCCGCAGCAGATCGTGATGGGCAAGGCCGGCGCGAAGGACCTGTCGCGCGACGAGCTGGGTCGCCCCATCTCGAGCAGCAACGCTGCGGTCGCCTGCGGCCTCTCCAACGCGTCGCACGCCAAGATCTGCGTCCTCGTGAAGCACGGTCGGCCGCTCGGGGTCACGGTCGACGTCCAGCCCGGCAATAACCGCGTCGCCGCGTGCATCGACCGCCGCATGCGCGGTCTCGCGTTCCCCATGGGCGACAACCCGGATACGGTGACGTACAACTACTAGTCGAGGTACTCACCTGGTGACCGCGACGGGGGTGGTCCGGCAGGCACTTGCAGGGACGGGCATCGAGCTCGTGGGCTCGTGCTCCATCGATGCGTACGACGACGCGGCGCCGCTGTCGGTCCGCTCGCCAGCGTTTCTCGCGGGGGCGCGCGGCGTCGTGGTCGCCGGCAGCGCGGGGCCGGCGCTCTGGCGCGGGTACCGCGCGTTCGTCGCGACCGACCCCGGCCACGCCGATCGGCCGCACCCGTACGACGCGTACGTCGCGACGCTCGTCGCGCGGGCCGACGCCGCCCTGGACGGGGCGGGGACGCGCTTCCGGCGCTTCGACGCCGCCTACCACGCGACACCGCGCATCGATTTCGTCGCGCTCGCGCGCATCACCGGGCTCGGCACGCCGGGTCCCTTCTTCCTCGCGATCCACACGAGGCACGGGCCCTGGTGGGCTCTCCGCGCGGCGTGGTTCGTCGATGCCGAGGTCGATCCCCCGCTCGAGCACGTCCCGCCGTGCGACGGCTGCCTCGCGCCGTGCGTGGGCGGCTGGCAGAACGCCGGCGATCTCTCGGCGGCGACCCCCGAGGTCCGCGCGAGGTGCGTCGTCGGCCAGGCGTCCCGCTACGACGAGGAGCAGATCGCCTTCCACTACGGGACCGGGAAGAGCTCCTGACGGGCGACCGCGATCGCACCGTCCGGCGCTGGTCCTCTCAGAAGAGAGACGTCTGCGCGGTGGGCCGGCGGAACGTCGTCGGCGCGTCGCCCCCGGCCTCGTAGCGTGGCCCCGTCGACAGGCCGAGCTTCGCGCAGGTCTGCTCGAAGAGGCGCCCGATGGCCTCCGCGTACGGCCCCTCGCCGGTGCCGCGCACGCCGAAGCGTGGGTCGTACATCTTGCCGCCGCGCGCCTCGCGGATGCGGCGCATGACCTTCTCGGCACGCAGCGGGAGCGCCGCCTTGAGCCGCAGCGGGAACACCTCGGCCACGGGGCCGGGGAGCCGCAGGAGCACGTACCCCGCGCGGGTGGCCCCCGCGTCCTTCGCGGCGCGCAGCACCTCGCCCATGTCCTCGTCGTTGAGGCCCGGGATGATCGGCGCCACCATCACCCCGACGTCGACGCCCGCCTTCGCGAGCCGCTCGATCACGCGGATGCGGCGCGCCGGTGTCGTCACGAACGGCTCGATCGCGCGCGCCTTCGCCTCGTCCCAGAAGGGGCAGCTCACCATCATCGTGAAGCGCGTCACGCGCCCGAGCTCCTGGAACACGTCGACGTCGCGCTCGACGAGCGGCGACTTGGAAATGATGCCGCACGGGTTTCGGTACTCCGCGCACACCTCGAGGCAGCCGCGCGTGATGCGGTAGCTCGCCTCGAGCGGCTGGTAACAGTCGGTCACGCCGCTGAAGACGACGTTCTCGCCCTTCCACTTCGGCGCGTCGAACGCGTCGCGAAGGAGGGCCGGCGCGCGCGGCTTGACGACGATCTTGCGATCGAAGTCCGTTCCCGCGCCGAAGGAGAGGTACTCGTGGCCGGGCCGGGCATAGCAATTGTGCGCGACCACCCCCTCCGCGATGAAATCGCCGGTGCCCGTGGTGATGTCGAACATCGGCACGTCGACGCCGAGCGGCTCGATGGACGCGACGCGCGGGGACGTACTCGACTTCAGGGCGCGCCCCTCGACCGATCGTTTGCGCCGGATCGCCGGCCCGGTCGCCTGGAAGAAGCGGATGTGCTCGCGCATCCCGCCGCGAAGGCGCACGTTGCTCGCCTGCGGGGCCCGTTCCTCGAGCACTGCGTCGAAGTGGAGGCGTGCCATGCAGCGCATCGTCTCGCCGAGCATGCGCTCGTCGGTGTTCGAGATGCGGAGGATGCCGCCACTGAAGGACCCCTCGGCGTCGAAGATCCCCGCGAGAAACCCCTTCGCCCAGTCGGTCGGTGCGTCTTCGGGCCACGCGCAGATCGCCTGCACGCGCTCGACGTTGGAGCGGGCATGCGTGCGGATGCCGCTCATCGCGCGCCGGTTGGGGCGAGCCGCGGCGAACGCGAACTCGCGCGTCTCCACGCCCATCTCGAGGAGATAGCGCCGGGCGCGTACGAGCGGCTCGAGGTCGACGAGCGCGAGGCGGAACTGGTATTGGTCGCCTTGTGCCCTGCCGGGGCGCTCGTAGCGGAAGACCTTCAGGAGCGCGTCGCCGCGGAGCAAGCCGCAGAGATAGCCGCGGCGGTAGTCGGCAGTGTCGTCGGGTGCGCGCGCGAACGGGCCCACGCCGAGCAGGCGATTCGCCGAGGTGAGGTGCGGCCTCTGGCCGGGGGCGTCCGTCACGTGCTTCCATCCGCGTCGCGTGAGAAAGCGATGGTCGCCGCTCGCGACGAGCGTCGTTCCGTCCTGCAGCCGCATGCGGACCGCCGGTTTGACCGTCTGCCAACGCGCGAGGACCGTGGTGCTCACGAGACGCCGGTACTTGCCGTCGAAGCGCGTTCCATAGATGGCATCGCCGGTGCACAGAGCTCGAAGCTCGCGCGTCGTGCCGTCCGTCATGAGGATGCGCGTCTCACCGGCCAGGCAGTAGGCGCAGGCGTGAAAACAGCCCCGGTACGGGTTGACGCTCCACGAGAAGCCGACGTCGGGGCTGTCGTTGTGGGCGAGGATGCTGCGCGAGTGATCCTCGAAGACCTCGAGCTGGGCCGGCGGCGCCTCGCCGTCGAGGTACTCCACGTCGGTCGTCGCCCACGGGTTGGGCGGATTGGCGAGCGGCCGGAGAGGACTCACGCCCCAAGAGTGGTACTGAACAAGTGTCCCGGTCAAGGAGAAGAGACGGTCGCTCGAGCGGGAACGACGGTCGTTCGCGCCATGAAGCCGTCGACTCGAGGCAAAGAGCGGTTCTTCTTGGCGAAAGCGTCGCTCCGTTGGCCGAAATCGCCTCCGGCTCGACCAAGCGTACCGATGGAAAGACCGAAAGCGGCTCCCGAAGCTTCGGGAGCGCCATTCGTCTCGAGGAAAGCACCAGTCGGTTTGAGGGACGCGGCTCCCGAAGGCTCGGGAGCGTCGTTCGGTTCGATGGGAGCGGCTCCCGAAGGCTCGGGAGCGTCGCTCGGTTCGATGGGAGCGGCTCCCGAAGGCTCGGGAGCGTCGTTCGTTTCGATGGAAGCGGCTCCCGAAGGCTCGGGAGCGTCGCTCGGTTCGACGAGAGCGGCTCCCGAAGGCCGGGGAGCCGCATTCGCTCGAACAATCGCCTTCCCGCGTCCTTCGCGAGGCTCTCCCCTTCTCCGCGGCGGTCCGCTGGCCCTTCGAGGCGGTCCGCTTGCCTCGATCGAAGGCGCTCCCTTCGAGTCGAGCGTCTCTCTCTCCGCTCCGATCGAGCCGGTCAGGCGATGACGGACTCCTTCAGGAGCTTGTCAGCCTGCGCCTTGCGCCACGACACGAG
This sequence comes from Polyangiaceae bacterium, assembly GCA_036490515.1. Lineage (GTDB taxonomy): Bacteria > Myxococcota_A > Polyangia > Polyangiales > Polyangiaceae > Palsa-1150. The sequence goes on along the minus strand of DASXDU010000011.1, from coordinate 490,091 downwards.
CTTGTCGGCGAGCTCCGGGCGCTTTCCGGCGAGGATCGCGACCGCGAAGAGGCCCGCGTTGCCCGCCCCGGCCTTTCCGACCGCGAACGTCGCGACCGGGATGCCCTTCGGCATCTGCACGATGGCCAGCAGCGCGTCGAGGCCGAGCAGGTGCCCCGACGGGATCGGCACGCCGAGGACCGGCCGCGTCGTCTTTGCTGCGCAGACGCCCGGCAGGTGCGCCGCGCCTCCCGCCCCGGCGATGAAGACCTCCACACCGCGCTTGTCCGCGTCGGCCAGGTACGCGAAGAGGGCGTCCGGCGTGCGATGCGCCGAGAGCACGCGGACCTCGTGCTCCACACCGAGCTCGGTGAGCGCGTCGCGCGCGGGCTGCATCACCTCGAGATCGCTCTTGCTGCCCATGAGAATCGAAACGAGCGGCTGCGTCATGGCGGCGCAGTGAAGCACAGAGCGGCGGAGCGGGGGAGGGGCGGGCGGCAGGCCCAGCCGCGTGAGTGACGCTTCATCCGCGGGTGTCCGGCGCCGGAATCTGCTCCCATTGCGGGCGTGGTCCCGCTGCTTCGCGTCGCCAAGGTCCTCGCGGTGGCGACGTACTTCGCCGGGACCATCGGCGCGATGCTCGCGCGCGACCTCCGGGACCGGCGGCTCTTCGCGTACGGCCTCGCGGGCCCGGGCTTCGGGCTGACGTGGGTGTGCGGCTTCGGGCTGGCCGCGGCGCTGGAGGTGTCGATCGCGTCGCTGTGGATCGTGCTCGCGATGGTGCTCTCGCTCTTCTCGCTGCAGGTCGTGCTCTACGCGGTCGGCAAGGAGGGCCGGCGCACCGCGCTCGTAGCGGCGCTCGCCCTGGCTCCGCTCGTCGCGACCGTGGCCCTGATGGTGTACCGCCCCTGAGGTCGTCCGCGGGCTCCGAGGTGGGATACAGGGGACACCCGGCAGTGGAGGCGCGGAATCGCCTGAGACGCACGCGTGCCGGTCCGGCCGCCGCCCTGCCACGTACATTCACGAATCGAATGCCCCTGCGCCCGCTCGCCGCGTTCCTCCTCCTCGCCTTCGTCGCCTGCTTCGTCGCCTGCGGGCACTCCTCGTCCTCCGGGGCGGCGCCCACCGGCGTGCCCGGCGGCACCGTCTACTCGCTGACGTTCGGCCCCGTCACCGTGCAGCCCGGCGAGGAGAACACGCAGTGTCTCGTCCTGCCCCTCGGCAACACGAGCACGATCCACGTCGGCCAGATCCACGACGTGCTCTCGCAGGGGTCTCACCACATGATCGTCTACCAGTCGACCGACACGACGCCGACGACGACGCCGTTCGACTGCCAGCCCTTCACCGACACGCTCGACCCGAGCAAGGGCCAGACGCTCGTCGTGACGCAGAAGAAGGACGATCTGCTCACCTTCCCGCAGGGCGTGGGCATCACCCTCGCCCCCAGCCAGATGATCCGGATCGAGCTCCACTACATCAACCCGGGCGCGACCCCCATCCAGGTCACCGCCACGACGAACTTCGTCACGATGGATGACGCGGACTACCAGTACGAGATGGGGTTTCTCTTCATCGGCGATCCGGACATCACCATCCCGCCGAACTCGTCGACGACGCTCGGCCCGATCTTCTTCGCGCTGCCGGACGACTACGCGAGCTCGCAGTTCTTCGCGATCACGGGCCACGAACACCAGCTCGGGACCAACGTGACGGTCTCGCTCTCCTCGAGCGCCTCCGATCCGGGGACGCCCCTTTACGACGTGCCGGGCTGGCTGTGGAGCGAGCCGGCGACGGTGCAGTCCAACCCGCCGTTCACGGTGCCGAGCGGCGGCGGCTTCACGTTCACGTGCGACTGGACCAACACCACGGCCGACACCGTGAAGTTCGGCGAGTCGGCCAACGACGAGATGTGCTTCTTCTGGGCGTACTACTACCCGTCGACCGGCTCGCGCGTCTGCATGCACAGCGACCAGTACGGGGGCGGCATCGACATCTGCTGCCCGGGCCCGAGCCTCATATGCGACGTCATCGTCGCGAAGCTCGACGACGGCGGCACGGGCGGAGACTGAGCGAGACCGCGGTCGGCTGCAGGCGCGGCGTGCGCCGCGTGGGTGGCGTGCGCGGTGCGCTCAACGCCGGCGGAGCGAGTCGTTCACTTCGATCCAGTAGCCGTCCGGGTCGCGCAGGTAGATCTGGCGTACGCCGTCGGTGCGCGTGCGGCTGACGCCGCCGGGCCGGTCGTCGGAGCCGTACCAGGCGACCTGGTGCTCGGCGAGGCGCTTCATGATCGGCTCGAGGTCCTCGCAGGCGAGCGCGAAGTGGACCTCGTCGTCGCCCTGCACCGGCGCCGTGCGGCCGCCGGCGATGTGAAGCTCGCCGCCGCGGCCGAAGGCGAGCCACCGCCGCTGCGGGGACGCGGAGGGGATCTCGCGCATGCCGAGGACGTCGCGGTAGAACCGGACGCTCACGACGTCGTCGGCGACGTGCAGCGAGACGTGCTCCAGCGCGAAGCCCCGGACGACGTGCTCGTCGGGGACGCATCCCGAGACGCCCGCCGCCGCGCCGACGAAGAGCGCGAAGGCTGCGGCGCGCGCCCCGACGGCGACCGCAGCCCCACCACGTGCCTCGTTCGTGTGCCGGACGTTCGCCACGTCGCCCTTCTTAGCAGGAGCCGGCGAACACCCGGAGAGGGGGAAACAGGAAGGTCAGAAGATCAGAAGGCGAGAGGGGTGCTTTCACACGGCTGCACGGGGTGGAAGGGCGGCGTGCACCTTGGGGAGGGACGAACACGGGAACAAGGAACGGGAATGGGAATGCGGAATGGGGAACGGCGCGCGACACCGTGCGGACTCGAGCCCGCGTGACCCGGGCGCCTCGCCATTCGGCATTCCCCATTCCCGTTCCCGTTCCCTGTTTCCGTGTTCGTCCCTCTCGCCCGTGCAGCCGGGCCTTCCACCCCCGTGCACCCATGCACACGCCCCCCTCTCGCCTTCTGATCTTCTGACCTTCCTGTTTCCCCCTCTCGGGGCGCCAGGTGCGTTCAGTTGGGCGCGTCGGCGGGCGTCTTCTTCGGGGGGGCCGCCGGCTCCTCGGGCTTCGGGTCGGGCTTCGCGCCTTCGAACCGGAACGCGAGCTTCTTCTCGTTGGCCTTGCCGTCGGCCTCGGCCTCGGCGTCGACCACGACGTGGCCGCCGTTCTCGAGCGCGCCGAAGAGGAGCTCCTCGCCGAGGGGCCGCTTGAGCTCCTCCTGGATGACGCGCGCGAGGGGGCGTGCGCCGTTGTCCTTGTCGTAGCCCTTGTCGGCCAGGTAGTCGGTCGCCGCCTGGGTGAGCTCGAGCGTGACCTTGCGCTCGGCGAGCTGGCCGCCGAGCTCCTTCACGAACTTGCCGACGATGCTCTGCATGATGGCCGGGTCGAGCGCGCGGAAGCGGATGTTCGCGTCGAGCCGGTTCCGGAACTCGGGGCTGAAGAGCTGCTTGTACTCGCGGTCCGTGTCGGGCTTCTCCCGGTCCTCGCCCGCGGGGCCGCCGAAGCCGACGGCGCGGCGCTGGAGATCGCGCACGCCGATGTTGCTCGTCATGAGCAGGATGACGTGGCGAAAATCGCTCTGCTTGCCGTTGTGGTCGGTGAGCTTGCCGTGGTCCATCACCTGGAGGAGCACGTTGAAGATCTGCGGGTGCGCCTTCTCGATCTCGTCGAGGAGGAGGACGGCGTGGGGCGTCTTGGCGATGGCGTCGGTCAGCAGGCCGCCCTGGTCGAAGCCCACGTAGCCGGGCGGGGCGCCGATGAGGCGCGAGATCGTGTGCGCCTCCATGTACTCGCTCATGTCGAACCGGTAGAAGGCGATGCCCATCACCTTCGCGAGCTGCCGCGCCGCCTCGGTCTTGCCGACGCCGGTCGGGCCGGTGAGGAGGAACGAGCCGATCGGTTTCTCGGGCGTGCGCAGCCCGGCGCGCGAGAGCTTGATGGCCGAGACGAGCTCGTGGAGCGCCGCCTCCTGGCCGAAGACGACGCTCTTCAGCTCCACCTCGAGGTTCCTCAGGCGGTCCTTGTCGCTCGTCGACACCTCGCGCGGCGGGATCTGCGCCATGCGCGCGAGCACGGCCTCGACGTCGGCCACCGCGACGACGTTGGTTCCGTCGGCGAGGAGCTTCTTCGCCGCGCCGCTCTCGTCGACCAGATCGATCGCCTTGTCCGGGAGCTTGCGGTCGTGCAGGTACTTCGCCGAGAGCTCGGCGGCGGCCTGGAGCGACTCGTTCTGGTAGGTGACGCCGTGGAACTCCTCGTACTGCGGGCGCAGGCCCTCGAGGATCTTCACCGTGTCCTCGACGCTCGGCTCGTTCACCTCGACGCGCTGGAAGCGGCGCGAGAGCGCGCGGTCCTTCTCGAAGTGCTGGCGGTACTCGTTGAACGTCGTCGAGCCGATGCAGCGGAGGCGCCCCGTCGCGAGCGCGGGCTTGAGCAGGTTGCTCGCGTCCATGCTGCCGCCGCTCGTCGCCCCGGCGCCGACGATCGTGTGGATCTCGTCGATGAAGAGGATGGCCTTCTCCTGCTTCTGGAGCGCCTTGATGACGGCCTTGATGCGCTCCTCGAAGTCGCCGCGGTAGCGCGTGCCGGCCAGGAGCGCGCCCATGTCGAGCGCGTAGACCGTCGACCCCTCGAGCGCCTTGGGCACCTCGTGGCGCTGGATCTTGAGCGCGAGTCCCTCGGCGATCGCCGTCTTGCCGACGCCCGCATCGCCGACCAGCAGCGGGTTGTTCTTCTTCCTCCGCGCGAGGATCTGCACGATGCGCGCGACCTCGTTCTCGCGGCCGACGAGCGGGTCGATGCGCTTGCCGAGCGCCTCCTCGTTCAGGTTGACGGTGTACGCCTTGAGCGGGTCCTTCGCGGGGCGCGCGCCTTCCTCGGTCGCCTCGACGCCGCCGCCCTTGCCGGGCGCCTCCTCGTCCTCGTCGACCTTCGAGACGCCGTGCGCGATGTACGCGACCACGTCGAGCCGCGTGACCCCGAGCTCCTCGAGCAGCGCGGCGGCATACGAGTCTCGCTCGGCGAAGATCGCGACGATCACGTTCGCGCCGGTCACCTCTTCCTTGCCGCTCGACTTCACGTGGTTGACGGCGCGGCGGATGGCGCGCTGCATCCCCAGCGACGGGTTAGGCGTCTGGTCCGTGTCCTCGGGCAGAGGTTCGAGCTGCTCGGTGAGGTAACGGTCGAGCCGGCGCTTCACGACGAGCGGGTCGCCCCCGGAGTGGCGAACGACCCCGGCCGTCGTCTCGTCGAGCATCAGCGCGTAGAGCAGGTGCTCGATGGTGACGTACTCGTGCCGGCGCCGCGCGGCGTCGCTCGCGGCCACGGAAAGGGCAATCTCGACCTCGGGGCTGATCCTCATTCGCGGGTTCTCTCGGGCGGCTTCACGTTCGATGCGGGCTCGATGCTGCGGGGTTTCACTCGGGCTCGGTGGTCACGAGGAGCGGATGCCCTCGGTCGCGGGCGTCGCGCATGACCTCGGCGACCTTGGTCTCGGCGACGTCGCGGGGGTAGAGACCCGCCATCGCTCTCCCTTTCTTGTGCACGGTCAGCATGATGTGCAACGCCTCGGTCTCGCTCTTGTGGAAGAACCGGCGCAGGACCTCGACCACGTACTCCATGGTCGTGTAGTCGTCGTTGTGGAAGATGACCTTGTACCTCTTCGGAACGGCTGTCTTTTGCCGCTCCTCGACCTCGACGTCCTCGTCCCTGCGCGGGTCCTTCGGCTCGGGCATCCCTCTACGACGACCATAGCCTGACGGGCGTTGCAGCCAAGGGGAAGGAGGGGGAGGGCGGGGAGGGCGCGGGCGCGAGCGCGAGCGCGGGCGCGGGCGCGGGCACGGGCACGGGCACGGGCACGGGGCGATGCGAGGGCGAGGGCGAGGGCGGGCGGGTGAGGGGAGGTGAGCCGCGACGGCGGGGGGAGGTTGGGCATCGAAGGGAGGCTGGGTAAGCTCGTGGGGGGAGCGTTCCGTGCGCCCGAAGCCGCCCATAGCCCCGCGAACGACGGCGGAGTCTCTCGTCCGGACGACCCTGTCGCTGGGCGATGCGTCGCTGCGCGCGGACTACGTGGCGAGCGTGGTGCGGGACGCGGACATCGCTTCGCTGGCGCGTGCGCTCGACGGGGTGTGCGAGCAGGCGGAGCAGGCCGAGGCGCCTGCGCGCGAGGCGCTGCTCTCGGTGGTGGACGCGCTGAACGCCGTCGGGATGGAGGACCGCGTGCAGCTTCTCCGCGAGCAGGCGGCGGGGGAGTCCCTCCTCGCGCTCGAGCGGCTCCTGCGCCAGCCGGTGCGCGGGCCGGAGTCGGCGCCCCCCGCGGCCGGCGCCAAGGGCGCGCGCGCGATCGCGATCGGAGGGCGACCGATGACGCTCGGCGAGCGCAAGTCGCTCGCGCGACGGCCCGACCGCGACACGATGGAGCACCTGCTCGCCGACCCGCACCCGGACGTCATCCATCGCCTGCTGCGAAACCCGCGCGTGCTCGAGGACGACGTCGTGCGCCTCGCCGCGCGCCGCCCGGGGCGGGCCGACGTGCTCGCGGAGATCGCGCGCGCCACGAAGTGGGTGCACCGCCCGCGCGTGCGGATGGCGCTCGTCATGAACCCCGCGACGCCCGCGCCGATCGCGGCGCGCATCGCGGGGCTGCTCCTCCGCCCGGAGCTCGAGCTCGTCGTCGGCTCCCCCACGGTGCCCGCGCCGGTGCGCGCGGTCTGCAGGGAGCACCTCGAGCGCAGGCCTCCGGTCGAGGCGACGGAAGCCGCCGAGGACGAGGACCGCGTGCACTGACGTGCGTTCCCTGGTCGGCGGCGCCCGTCGTGTGGGCGTCGCACGAGCTGCGCGGGAGCGGTGGCCCCACTCACCGCCCATCCCCATCGCACGATCGGCACGCTCGCGCGGGACCGAGATCGTCGCTCCCGCAGAGATACCCGACGAGCGGCCCGTGCTGGCTGCATATCTCGATGGGCGAGTCGGGATCGCGGCGCTGCACCGTGAACACGCGGTCGCCTCCGGCGGTCGTCTTCTTCTCGACGAAGACCTTGGTCCCTTCGAGGGCCCCGGAGAGGACGCCGACGCGCATCCCAGCGCGAAGCTCCCCCGCCGGATGATCGATCTCCAGGCACCCGGCGTTGCAGCCGCACTCGTAGAGCATGATGCAGGCGTTCGCCTGCTCGAAGGGGGCGCTCGCGGAGCCCGGCGGCAGGTGGCTCGCATCCGGGGGGGCCGGGCCCGACTCGGCCGAAGGATGGCTCTGCGTTGCCTGCACCGGCGCGACGACCACGCCCCGGGATCGCTCCGTCGAGCAGGCGACGAACGTCCCCACACCCGCGATGAGCAGCCACGTGACCCGCACGGCCCGCTCACCGCCTCGGAGGCGGGCCGCCCCAGCGCGTCGTCATCGAGTCGGGCTCCGGTCCGTCATCGGCGGAAACGATCATCTCACGCCCACGCAAGGAGCGGCGAGCAGGGCGAGTGAGCCGCCGGCGCCTGCCCTCGGACACCCGCGAATCGTCGGACGTCCGAGGGTACGAACAGACCGTCTCGCAGTCGCGGCGTGACGGGAAGATGCTAGGTTCGTGGGGCGATGTCGCAGCATCCCCTCGCCTTCGAGATTCGTACGTCGGCGCGGCACTTCCCCATCCGCGTGCGTCCGGCTTCGCGCCTGAGCGACGACGAGCTCTTCGAGCTGTGCGCACGCAACAAGGACCTGCGAATCGAACGCACGGAAGGCGGTGAGCTGGTCGTCATGTCACCCACGGGAGGCGAGACCTCACGCCGCAACGCAGCCCTGGTGGCGGCGCTCGTCGTGTGGGCCTCGAAGGACGGCACGGGAGTGGTGTTCGATTCGAACGGCGGCTTCGTGCTGCCCAACGGCGCCGAGCGCGCGCCAGACGCCTCGTGGGTCCGCAAGGACCGGTGGGACGCATTGAGCGCCGCGCAGCGCGATCGCTTCCCGCCCTTGTGCCCGGACTTCGTCGTCGAGCTGCGGTCCCCGTCCGACGAGCTCGACGATCTGCATGACAAGATGCGGGAGTACGCCGCGAACGGCGCGCGCCTCGGCTGGCTGCTGGATCCGGGGACGCGGCGAGTCTGGGTGTTCGAGCCCGGCAGCGAGCCGGTGTGTCTCGAGGATCCGGCGACTCTCTCCGGTGGCTCGGTCCTTCCCGGCCTTCGGATGGTTCTCGCATCGATCTGGTAGCCCGCGTGCGTGACCGCGGCGTCTCGCCGCGCGAGAACAAACGGCATCTACGTCGAATGCCATTCCTGCGAAGACGCGGGCTAGCTCGCCCGTTCGACGAGTGAGCCAGTGGGCGCCTCTTCAGCCTTCTTCTTCTTCGATCTCCCAGCGGGCGAGCGCCGTCACGCCGATGGCGGACGCGCACTGGTCGCAGAGCGGGGCCTTCTCGAAGCGCGTCTCATCGCCGCGCGTCCAGACGTAGACGCCCGCACCGGGGAACGCGAAGCCGTCGTCGTCGTCGTCCGCGGCAGGGACGGCCGCGCCGCACGCGTCGCAGCGGACCGCGGCCTCGTCCACGTCGCTCGCGTCCGCGCCGGCGGGCGGCACGGGCGCCGGGAGCGGGGGGACGACGGAGGCGGACATGCGCGCGGCCGAAATGGTAGCGCGGAGGTCGCCAGGTGCAATCCCTGGCAGCTCGCGCCATCGAGGGGGAGCGCCGGCTGCGAATGGCGCCGCGCGAACGGCTCAGCGAAGGAAGAGGAACGCCGTGCCCGCGAGGACGAGGATGACGCCGACGACGAGCACCACGACGACCCACGCGGGGACGTGGGTCCCCGGGATGTCGATGCGCTCCTCCTCGTAGTAGTTCTGCGGCGGCCGGCTCGACGCCTGCGCGGGGTTCGAGGGGAAGTTCGCCAGCGGGTTGGCGTCGGGGCCCGAGAAGACGATGGTCGACGACAGCCCCTGCGGCGCGCTCGACCCGGGGCCGCGGCCAGCGTGCGACATGGGCGGGGGCGTCGACGAGATCTCGGGGATCATCCGGTGCGGCACCGTGTTGTCCGCAGGCTCCTCCGGGAGGGCGTACTTGCGGTACTTGAGCGGCTCGCCGTCCGGCGCGAGCGGCTTCAGGCCCTCGCCGTCGAACTGGACGACGATGACGGTGATGTTGTCGTGGCCGCCCGCCTGGTTCGCCCGCTCGGTGAGGAGCTTGCACGCGTCGATCGGCTCGGTCGTGCTGCGCAAGACCTCGCGGATGTCGTCGAAGCGCACCATCCCGCTCAGGCCGTCCGAGCAGAGCAGGAGCATGTCGCCGCGACGGAGCTCGCAGTAGGTGAGGTCGACCTGCACGGTGTCGGCCGTGCCGAGCGCCTGCAGGATGATGTTGTTGTGCTCGAAGGTCTCGGCCTCTTCCTCGGTGAGCTGGCCGGCCTCGATGAGCTGGTTGACGAGCGACTGGTCGCGCGTGAGCTGCACGAGCTGCCCCTGCCGGAGGAGGTACCCGCGCGAGTCGCCCACCTGGGCGAAGAAGAGGTGGTCGTCGACGAGCGACGACGCCGTCACCGTGGTCCCCATGCCGCGCCGCGTGCGATCGAGCTTCGCCTCCTGGAAGATGCGGAGGCCCGCCGCCTCGATGGCGCGTACGAGGCGGCGTGCCAGGTCGTCGCGGGCGAGCGGCTGCGACTCGTCGAGCTGGTCGACCATGCGCTCGTAGACGATGTCGACCGCGAGCTGGCTCGCGATCTCGCCCGCGGCGGCGCCGCCCATGCCGTCGCATACCGCGAAGAGCGAGCCGTTCGGGCCGATGATGCCCGTGCGGTTCGCCTCGAGCAGGCCGCGCGTCTTGCGGGAGAGGTCGGCCACGAGGAAGTTGTCCTCGTTGTGCTCGCGGATCTGGCCGACGTCGGTCCGCGCGAACAGCTTGACCCGGATCTCTCCGCGCGGGGCCGCCGAAGCGTCCTTCGAGTCGCCGAGCATGGGGGACGAGTGGGGGGCGTCGGGTTGCGTCACGTGTCGAACCGGAAGAGCTGCTGGCCGATACGGAAGTGGTCTCCGTGGCGCAGGCGCACTTCCTCGCGCACCTGCAAGAAGGTCCCGTTCGACGAGCCGAGATCGCCCAGCGTGAAGCGGCGTGGCGCGCCCTGGGCACCGGGGGGATGGACGCGCACGACGGCGTGCCGGCGCGAGAGGAAGGGATCGTCGCTGAAGACGATGTCGCCGGACTCGCGCCCGACCACCGTCTCGGTCTTCTTCACGTAGAAGACGTCGCGCACGACCCCCTCCACCGTGCGCTGGCTCAGACGAGCATAACGCGGTGCGGCCGGCGTTCCGAAAAGCAGCGTCCCATTTTCGGACGCTACACCGAACCCCTCCTCCGCATGCTTCACGACCTCAAACCTTAGCACCTGTTGTCCCACCAGGAACAAGTCTTGATCGGCGAGAAGCTGTTCGGAGTCGGGGGGTTCGGCCGCCGCGGCCCCCCGCGGGAAGGGGATGCGCACGAAGAGTCCGTTCACGCTCTCGAGGTCGCGCAGGAAGAACGAGCCCCCGCGGAACGCGATGCGGGCGTGGCGCGGCGAGATGTAGCGGTCGTCGCCGAGCACGATCGTGCCCTCGGTGCGGCCGATGTCGCTCGATTCGCCGAGGCCGTAGCTCGGCCCTTCGTTCCCGTCGCGCGCGATGAGGACGAGACGCGCGCGCGTGACGGCGGAGGGGGCTCGGGGGGGAGAGGGCGCGGCGGCGGGCGCAGGCGCGAGGGCAGGCGCGGGCGCGTGGGCGGGAGGGGGTACGGGGGAGGGCGGGGCGGTGGGAGCCACCGGGGCGCGTGCGGGGAACGGAGGAGGCGCGGCAGCTGGAGGAGGGGAGGCGGCGATGGGGTTGGCCGAAGGCTGGATGGGCACGGCCTGCGCGTCGGCCAGCGATGCACCGCAGAACCGACAGAACTGGGCGGGACCGTCGGACGCGCCGCGACAGCGCGAACAGAGGCGCTGCATCGCGGGCGCGGGGGCCTGGCCGACGTCGACGACACGCACCGGTGCGATGGGGGGAGGCGTCGGGGTCGGAGGAGGGGGCGCGGACGAGAAGCGCGGCGGCGGATCGGGCACGGTGCGCGAGAGATCGGTCGTGCCCGTCGGTCCGCGGCCGGGAGGAGCCGGCTGGCCCGCCTGGCCTGCCTGCTCGAGCAAGTGGCCGCACGTCACGCAGAAGCGAAGGCCGCGGGGGTTGGCGCTGCCGCAGAGCGGGCAGGTGATCATCACGGTCGTCGGGACGGGCGCCGCGACGGGCGCTGGAGCCGAGCCCCCTTCGCCGCGCGGGCCGAAGCTCACGGGAGGGGCGGGCGGGCGCTGCGGGGCGAGGCCGGTGCTCGAGCGCATCGAGGGGACGGGCGCGGGAGCCATCGGCGGCATCGGAGGGAGGCTCGCCGCCATGGGAGGAGGAGGAGTGGACGGAGCGAGCGCGGTCGCGGCGAGCGGAGACGCGGCGGGCTCGTTCGGTGGGCCCCCGAGGCCGATCGGCGGAGTCGGCGACGCGACGCGAGGCGCGAGCCGCTGCCCGCACTCCTGGCAGAACGTCAGGTGGCTCGGGTTGTCCCGGCCGCACGTCGTGCAAATCACGCTTCGGCGATGGGACAACGCCGTGCGTGGCGCGTCAAGCTGGGCTCGCCCGCGAGCTCACGTTTCCGATGCGCCCGATGCGCCCGATGCGCCCGATGCGCTCAGAGGCGGTCGCGCGCCTCGACCGCGATCGCGAGCCCGACGAAGTGGACGAAGCCCGACTCGAGCTGGTCCACGCCGGAGATGACCCAGGAGTGGAAGTACATGGGACGATAGCCGGCCGACACGACGAGCGCCGGGCCTCCGAGCTCCACCTCGATCCCGCCGCCGAAGGTTCCCGTGGGCCCCCACGTATCGACGGTGAACTCGTTTCCGTAGCCCGCGACGCCCGCGCCGAGGAGGAGGTAGGGCGTGACCTCGTGGCCGATCGGGAAGTAACGTCTCCACTCGGCGCGGAGCTGCTGGAGGATGCCGAGCCGGTAGAGCTGGTTGGGGTCCTGCTTCGAGATCTCGTAGAGGCCCCCCACGAACGTCTCGTCGTGAGGGCGCCAGCCGACGCGCACCTCGAGGCCGCCGCCGGAGCCGAAGACGCAGTTGTTCGGCACGCGCGAACAGATCGATCCCGACGAGATGACCGTCTCGGCGGCGAGCGCTGCACCGTACTGCAGGTACGCGTGGCCCGACGGGGGCGGTGCGGAGAGGACGGCGTCGCCCGTCGAGGGACCCGGCGTCTCCTGCGCGAGGGCCGTCGCGGGCAGCGAAGCAGCCAGGGCCGCCGTCGCCGCGAGCGCGCCGGCCGGTACGCCGAGGGCCGCCGTCTTCATGCGCTCCGAGCATACAACGCGCCGGGAGCTTCACGCGGGCGTTGACAGGCCGAGGGCGGTTCGCATACTCGGGTGGCCCCAGCGATGGAGATCTACCTCGACAAGCGAGCCGTTCGTCAGATCCGCCTGTCCGCGCAGGATGCGATCGAGGAGGGCGACATCGAGACGCTGCGAGAGGACATCCTCGAAGCGTTCACGGAGGAGCAGGTCGAGGAGATCGAGCGCCGCCTCGACAACGGCGACTTCTTCGAGTTCCTGACCGACCTGCTCGACGAGTGGTCGGGGGACGACGCCGACGAGCTGATGGAGCTCATCGACACGCAGCTCGGCGACGTCGGGGTCGACCTCAAGTTCGAGAAGCGCGCCGCGGGCGCCGAGGCCGAAGAAGAAGAGGAAGAGGGCGCCGAGGAGTTCGAGGACGACGAGGACCTCGACGACGACGAGGACCTCGACGAGGACGACGAGGACGAGGAAGAAGAAGAAGAGGAAGAGAAAGAGAAGGGCGACTAGCTCGGGCGAAATTCGCCGCGATCGCTCGCGAAGGGTTTGACCCCGCCGAGGTAGCGCGCTTCGCCCGCGCCCGCGCCTGCGCTACTTTCCTTCGACTTCCTCCCGCTCGATGTAGTCCCGGCACTCTTTCGGCGCTCCGCTCCTCTCCGGCCTCGAGACGCCCGGGCACTCCTTCGTCGCGCAGGGCACGTAGCGGCTGTCGGGGAACTCGGTCACCATCGTCGACAGGCGGTCGCACGCCGTCTTCGCGTCGCCGTCGGCTCGCCAGACGCGCGCCTCCTCCCAGAGTGCCTCGGCGCGCTTGGTGGAGTGAGCGTAGTCCGCGTAGAGCCGGTGGAACGTCGCGATGGCCTTCGCGTGGTCGTGCAGCGCGTCCCGGTAGAGAGCACCCAGGCGCAGCATCGCGGGCACGTACCGCGCGCGCTCGTAGCTTCCCATGAGCGTCGTCGTCTCGCGCACGGCGACGAGGCGCTCGAGGTCGTCCGCCGCAGCCTTCGCGCGTCCGAGCTTCTCGTCGAGGAGGCTCGCCTGCCAGAGGGCATCGTCGAAGAACGCGCCGTGCGGGTAAGGCCACCGGTCCGCGATGCGAAGGTACGCGTCGCGCGCCGCGACGTCGTCGCCCTGCGCCTCGAGGTGCTCCGCGGTGAGGTACGTCACGAGCCCGACGAGCTCCGTCTTCCCGAGGTCGCGCGCGAGCGCACGGAGCTCCGTCATCCCGGCCTGCGGCCCCTGCTCGTCGGCGTGCATGACGAGCTTGCGGACCGCGACGTGACCGACGCCATGCGCCGGGAAGCGCCGGACGACGTCTTCCAGGTCCTTCCAGCCGCGGTCCGCCTCGCCGTGCTCGATGCGCAGCAACGCCGCCCGGTACGCCGCCTCGGCCTGGTGCTCGCTGGATCCGTCCCTCGCCATCGCATCGAGCCGGGAGACGGCGTCGCCCATCTTGCCCTCGCGCGACAGCACGTCGGCGGCAGCCCAGTGCGCCTGATCGCGGTCCCGCGGTCGCGTGGCGGCCGACGCCGCGCGGTCGTACGCGCCCGTCGCCTCGTCGAGCCGTCCCGCGCTCTCTGCACGCTCGGCGGCCGCGTACGCGCGATCGAACGCTGCCCCACGCGACGGCGCGCAGGCCCCCGTGGTGCCCGGGAGCGCGAGCAGCGCGAGGAGCGCGAACCGGTGCACGCGAAGGGCGCCCATCCCCCGCATCGAACCCTAGGCCACGCGGGCGGCGGCCGTCGCGAGGATCTGCGTCGCGGTCTCGACGTCCCCGCGCGTGACGTCGAGGTGAGTGACCGCCCGCAGGCGGCGCGCTCCGGAGGCGTTGACGAGGAGGCCGAGCTCGCGCGCCATCCCGACCACCGCCTCGGCAGGCACGTCGAGGTCGATGTTGACGAGGTTGGTCTCGACGGTCGCCAGGTCGACGCGAAAGCCCGGCGTCTTCGCGAGCGTCTCGCCGAGAATTCGCGCGTTCGCGTGGTCCTCGACGAGGCGCGTGCGGTGGTGCGCGAGGGCGTGGAGTGCCGCCGCCGCGAGGATGCCCGCCTGCCGCATGGCCCCGCCCCAGCGCTTTCGCAGGCGCCGCGCCTCGGCGACGAGCGCCGCGGGACCGCAGAACGCGCTCCCGACGGGCGCGCCCAGGCCCTTCGAGAAGCAGACGCTCACCGTGTCGAACGGCGCGCACCACGTGGCCACGTCGACGTTGCTGGCGACGCTCGCGTTCCAGATGCGCGCGCCGTCGAGGTGCGCGGCGAGCCCGAGTGACTTCGCGCGGTCGGCGACGGCCTTCGCCTGCGCCGCCGGCCACACGCGCCCACCCGCCCGGTTGTGCGTGTTCTCGATCGACGCGAGCGACGTGCGCGGTGCCCAGTAGACCTTCGGGTGCATCGACGCCTCGAGCTCGTCGGCCGAGTACATGCCGCCCTTGCCGGCCACGGTGTACTGCACGCCGCTCAGCGCCGCGCCGGCCGCGCCCTCGAAGTACACCGGGTGCGCGCCCTCGCCGACGATCACGTCGTCGCCAGGCCGGGTCTGCGTCGCGATGGCGAGCTGGTTGCCCATGGTGCCGCTGCTGACGAAGAGCGCCGCGGCCTTGCCGGTGATGCGCGCGACCTCCTCTTCGAGGGCGTGCACGGTGGGGTCGTCGCCGAAGACGTCGTCGCCCACCTCGGCGCGCGCCATCGCCTCGCGCATCGCGGCCGTCGGCCGCGTCACCGTGTCGCTTCGAAGATCGATCATCGGCCGGACCTTACCCCGTCCCTCCGGCACGCGGAATCTCCCCCCCTGCGGGGGCACCCACCCATACCCCCGGAAGCCCTGGAGAAACGCACGTGCGTAGGGGGCGTGGCTGCGAAAGCACTTGCGCACTAGCCGGCTACATGTCAGGTGGTTGAACCAGTCACGGTGGTTGAACCAGTAGAGGAGCGGCGCATGACGGACGACTCCACGAACGACGCAATCGAGCTGCAGACGCTGGCCACCCTCGCCCCGGTGGCGCGGCAGAGCGTCGTCGACGCCGTGGCCGACCGGCTGCGCGGCGAGATCCTGGCGGGGCGCCTGAGGCCGGGTACGCGCCTGCCCTCGGAGCGGGAGCTCTCGCTGGCCCTCGGGGTGAACCGGCTCACGCTCCGCGCCTCGCTCGCGCGGCTCGAGGCGCTCGGTCTCATCACGACGCGGCACGGCGCAGGGACGGTGGTGGCCTCCTGGCGCGAGCGCGCGGGCCTCGAGATGCTCGGGACGCTCGTGAAGGGCCTCAAGCTCGCCGATCCCGCGTGGCACGAGCTGGTGCGGAGCGCCCTCGAGCTCCGGCGCATCCTCGCGGCCGAGGCCATCGCTCTCGCCGCCGAGCGCCACACCGAGGACGACGTCGACGCCATCGCCGCGTGTGTCCAGGTCCTCAAGGAGCACGTCGACGATCCGCTCGCGTTCGCGCGGGCCGACCTCGCGTTCATGCGGGCCGTCTGCAAGGCGGCGCGAAACGTGGGGCTCGAGCTCTTTCTCAACACGTTCGCGCGCTGGCCCGACGAGTACCCGCACCTCGTGACGGCGCTCTACGACGACACGGCCGCGTCGCTGACGCTCTACGATCCGGTCATCGACGTCATCCGCTCGCGCGATGGCGACTCCGCGCGGACGATCGCGCGCCGGACGCTCGAGCTCCTCGACGCGAAGTGGTCGCGGCGGCACCCGGTGCAGGCGCCCGCGACGTTCGAGGCCACCGGCTCCGGTGCCGCCGGGCTGTCGACGCCTGGCGGGCAGGACGCGCACGCCGCGCAGGCGACGCAGACCACCCAGACCACCCAGGCCACGCAGACCACGCAGGCCACGCAGGCCACGCAGATCAAGGGCACGCACGGCACGCACACCAAGGGAAAGAAGCGATGAAGCTCGCACGATTCGAGAACCGCTGGGCCGAGGCCGCGATGGGGGCGATCTTCCCGGGGTCGGCCGAGGACGGCTTGCGCGACATCCGCGCCATGGACGTGCGCGGGTTTCTCCGTCAGGTGATGGCCTGCGTCCCGTTCCAGGCGGCCTTCGGCCTGCGCGCCGCCGTGTGGCTCGTGGCGCTGGCGCCGCTCTTCGTCCTCGGGCGTCTCGCCACGATCGCCGGCCTCGCCGTCGCGGACCGCGAGAAGGTGGTCGCCACGCTCCTCGCGAGCCGGTCGTACGTCGTGCGCTCGCTCGTCCTCATCCTCAAGACCATGGGCGCGCTCCTCTACGCCGGAGACGACGCGGTGCGCGCCCGCATGGCCTCCCCGGCCCCGGCCGCCGCACCAGGCCTCGTCACCCTACGCACCAAGCCCGCTCACGCCGGCTGAACGACCGCGAGAAGAAGGAGCTTCGCTTCGATGTCCCACGACCACGACCACCAGCCTCACCACGACGCCCCCACCTCGTTCCCCGACGACGCCCTGCCCGAGGGCAGCGTCGTCGACGGCGCGTCGCTCGCGCGCGACCTCGAGGAGGCCTTCGACTACGTCGTCGTCGGCTCCGGCGCGGGCGGAGCGGTGGCCGCGCACACCCTCGCGAAGGCGGGCTTCTCCGTCGCGATGGTCGAGGAGGGGCCCTGGGTCAAGACGCGCGAGTTCGGCGACAAGGTCTACGACGCGTTCCGCCGGATGTTCCGCGACGCGGGGACGCAGGTCATCGAGGGCCGCTCGTACATCCCGCTCATCCAGGGGCGCTGCGTCGGCGGCAGCACCGTGATGAACTCGGCGATCGCGCACCGGACGCCCGAGGACGTCCTCGCCGATTGGCACGACCGCTTCGGCCTGAAGGACCACATCACGGCAGACGCCCTCGCGCCCCACTTCGACGCGCTCGAGGCGGAGCTCAACGTGCACGCCGTGGACGACGACGTGCTCGGGACGAACAACCGCCTCTTTCTCGACGAGGCGAGCCACGCGGGCCTTCCCGCGCGCAAGATGCACCGCTACGAGCGGGGCTGCAAAGGGTCCGGGCGCTGCGTCACCGGCTGCCCGAACGCCGCCAAGCAGGGGATGAACGTGAGCTACGTGCCGTGGGCGCTCGCGCTCGGGGCGCGCGTCTACTGTTCGTGCCGCGTCGACCGCGTCGTCGTCGAGGGCGGGCGCGCGACCGGCGTCCTCGCGCGCACGACGCCGGACCCCCTCGGCGGCTCCCCGCACGCCGCGCAGACCGCCCACACGGCTCGCACCGTGCGCCTCCACGCGCGCCGGGGAGTGCTCGTCGCGGCGAGCACCATCCAGACGCCGAACGTCCTCCGGAGGAGCGGCCTTCGCGCGCGCGCGATCGGCGAGCACTTCCAGTGCCACCCGGGCTACGGCCTCGGCGGCGTCTTCGATCGCCCCGTCGAGATGACGTTCGGCGCGACGCAGGGCGCCGAGTGCACGCACCTGCGCAAGACCGAGCGCATCAAGCTCGAGACGATCGCAATGGCGCCCGAGCTCGCGGCGGTGCGCATCCCGGGCATCGGGCGGGAGCTGATGCGAAACTTCGGCGTCTTCTCGAACCTCGCCGTCTGGGCGGTCGTCGTGCGGGCGGAGGCCGAGGGCACCGTGCGCCCCGCGTGGGGTGGCCGCGACAAGGTGAAGATGAACCTCACGCGGGCGGACATCGAGCGCGCCCGCAAGGGGACGGCGATGCTCGCGCGGATGATGTTCGAGGCGGGCGCGCGCGAGGTGTGGCCCGGCATCTACGGCCTGCCGAGCGTCATCCGCTCCATCGACGAGGTGCGCCTCATCGAGGAGGCACCGGTCGACTCGCGCACGTGGAGCTTCATCACGACGCACCTGTTCGGAGCGGCGCGCATGGGGGTCGACCCGCGGACGAGCGTCGTCGGTCCCGACTTCCAGACGCACGAGGCGCGCGGCCTCTTCGTGGTCGACTCCAGCGTGTTCCCGACGAACCTCGGCGTGAACCCGCAGCACTCGATCATGGGCATGAGCCGCCTCGCGGCGACCCGCATCGCCGAGGCGGGGTCGAACGCGTCGCGAACGTCGGGCGTTCGCGTGCACGCGCACCCGGGCGCGAGAGAGAACGACGCGTCCGCGGCCGGCGTCGTTGCGGCGGGCACGGGCGGCAAGTCCGGCAGCGCAGCGGCTTGACTCGGCGGGGCGCTGGCGTATGTTGCGCGCCCTCGCGAGCATTCGCCCACTTAGCTCAGTGGTAGAGCAGCGCTTTCGTAAAGCGCAGGTCTGGGGTTCAAGTCCCCAAGTGGGCTCGAAAAAGGCGAAGGTCCCTCGGCGGTAAGCCGAGGGGCCCGCACACCCCCACCGCTCGCCGCTGGCGACGAGCCTCCCGCGGCATGGGTGCCCGCGCCCGCGCCCGCGCCCGCGCCCGCGCCCGCGCCCGCGCCCGCGCCCGCGCCCGCGCCCGCGCCCGCGCCCGCGCCCGCGCCCGCGCCCGCGCCCGCGCCCGCGCCCGCGCCCGCGCCCGCGCTACTCTGGCCTCGATGGCCTTTCTCCGCTTCGCCCCTCTCCTCCTCGCCCCCGCCCTTCTCGGCTGCGCCATCGAAGCACCGCCCCCTCAGGCACCCCCGCCGCCCTCCAACCTCCAGGCGCCCTTCACCGGGTTCCAGAGCCGCCACTACGGCGACCCGTCGTCCTGGCTCTGCCTGCCCGGGCGCAACGACGCCTGCGCCGCCGACCTGACGGCGACCGAGCTGCGGCCCGATGGCTCGCGCGTCGTCGTACGAGACGAGCCCAAACCCGGCTCCGACGAGGTCGACTGCTTCTACGTCTATCCCACCGTGGACATGCGGATGTACGCCGCCAACCACGAGGACTTCTCGGACCTCTCGGCCATCACGCGCGCCACGGTCGGCCAGGTCGCCCGCTTCCGGAACGTCTGCCGCCTCTACGTTCCGCTCTACCGGCAGACGACCTTCGGCTCGTACTTCCAGAGCGAGGAGGCGCGACGCCCCTACCGCGACGTGGCCGTCTCGGACGTGGTCGACGCGTTCCTCGAGTACATGGGCCAGTACAACCACGGCCACAAGATCGTGCTCGTCGGCCACTCGCAGGGCGCGGAGATGACCATCGCGCTCATGAAGCGCCTCTTCGACGACGACCCGGTCATGCGCGCGAAGCTCCTCATCGCGATGCCGATCGGCTGGGGGATGGACGTCCTCCCCGGCCAGGCGACGGGGGGGACGTTCCACAACATCCCCATGTGCACGAAGCACGGCGAGACGGGCTGCGTCATCGGCTACCGCTCCTACGTGGGGGACGGGCCGGCGAACGTGGGCAAGTCGGTCCCCTCGCCCGGGCACGACTCTCTCTGCGTCAACCCAGCCGAGCTCGCGCACGGCAAGGCGACCTTCTCACGCTCGTACTTCGGTCGGCCGCCGCCGCCGCTCCACCTCATCGGCGTGGAGGACGTGAGCACCTTCTTCGTGATGCTCCGCGACTACTACGCGGGGCAGTGCGTCGAGGGCCCGAACGGCCTCCGGTACCTGGCAGTCACCGAGGCGCCCGTCCCGGGCGACCGCCGCGTGAGCCCCATCGACCTGTCGCTCAAGTTCTTCCACGGCGTGCTCGGGCTGCACCTGCTCGACATGCACTTCCCGCAGGGCGACCTCGTCGATCTCGTCGCCGAGCGCGCCGCGGCCGTTGCCCGTGCCCCTTCGCCTGCTCCCCCGGCTCCGCAAACGGGGAGCCCTCAGGAAAAGAGCCTCTAGGGAGAGCCTCTAGGGCCTCGCCCGCTTCAGCGAGGTTCGCTCTTCTTCTCGAGCGACCACGTCTTTCCTTCGTGCGCTTCCCAGACGTCGCGCCCGGGGAATGCCTTGCCGACGTCGAGGGAGCTCATCTCCGCCGGCGCCGACACGAAAAGAACGTCGCGGTCGAAGAACGGGCCGTTGCGCGCGTAGCGCGTCGGGTACTCCGCGCGCACCACGACGACGCCCCGGGCGTTCTCCTTCGCCACCGCCTGGAAGAGGCCCTCGCGCTCCCAGAGCTCCGGCGTGCGCTGGACGACGAACGCGCCGAGCTGGATGACGGGGATCGCCCAGACCGCGACGCCGACGCACCGGACGAGGGCCCGCGGGAGGCGTTCGTCGAGGGCCGCGCGCGCCGACGTCCAGCCGCGCGCGCCGAGCCACGCCACGGGGACGAGCGCGATGGAGAGGTACCGCGGTCGCGCGCCGTCATCGGTGCCGCCGATGGTGACGAAGAGCGAGACGGCGAAGAGGAGGGCAATCGTGGCGGCGAGCGCACGCGCGCGTCGCGCCTCGTCGTCGCGGGCGAGCACCGCCCAGCCGAGCATCGCGAGCAGAGCGGCCCCGGGCACCGTCCAGTCGACGAGGAACGAGCGGACGATGTCGAGGTGGTGCCAGAGCTGCTCGGGATCGACGAGGTTCGCGAGCGACAGCGGCGCGCCCGCGGTGTGGGCTCCGTAGATCGCGCGGAACGTCGGCTCGTAGGCCGTGTAGCCGTCGGTGAAGGGCGAGCCGAACTGCGCGTCCTGGTAGGCGAGGAGGAGCGCGGCGAACGGGGCCGCGGCGGCCGCCGCGAGGACGACCGGACGAACGGCGCGGAGCGAGAGCAGGGCTGCGCCGAAGAGGAGGGCGTCGAGGGGCCGGGTGAGGAACGCGCACCCGATGCAGGCGCCCGCGACGAGCATTCGCCACGCGCCGCCCTCGAGCGTCCAGCCGACGGCGAGCGCGAACGCGACGGCGAGCCACATCGTCGCCGCCGTGTGCGAGAAGAAGGACGCCGCCTGGAAGGCGAAGAGCGGCGCGGCGCCGAGCAGGCAGACGGCGAGGAGCGCTTCCCGCGGGGCGAGCAGCCGGCGCGCGGCGAAGGCCATCGCGACGAGGGACACGACGCCCTCGACGGGGGTCACGAGCCACGGCGCGCCGGCCTTCACGCCGAGCGCGAGGAGCGCGGACGACCCAGGCGGGTACTTGCTGCAGACCCAGGGCGCGAGGATGACGTGATCGACGCGAAGGAGCTCGGCGTGCACCGGCGTCGGCGCGTGGAGCATCCCGCGCGCGAAGAGCTCGGCCTGGAGGAGATACGAGTACTCGTCGCCGGAGAACGGGAACGCGTGCAGCGCGGCCCGCGCGAAGACCACGTAGAAGACGCCGAACGCGGCGATCGCTGCCGCGACGCCGACGAACCGGCGCGTCTCAGTGCGTTCGTCTCGCATCGGCCGCGCGGATCATGCCCGATGGCGCGCTCTCGGGCGCGAAAAGCATGCTCCTCGTCGTGGCGCTCGCGCGCTCGCGGCCGACCTCGCCGGCGAGCGTACGCGGCTACCCCTTGAAGGGCAGAACGTCCTTCGAGCCCTGCGCGCGGCGATGGATGCTGTTGACCGCGTCCATGGCCGAGTCGCGGAGCTGCTCGTCGATGAGCGACTGGGGTGCGGGCAGGCCCGGGTTCAAGAGGACGTCGAACTTGAGCACCGTCCAGTCGGGGCCGGCCGAGTGCATCGACCACATCGTCTCGGAGTTGTCGATGTTGCCCTTGCCGTGAATCATCTGCCCGTCGACGACCTCGATGCCCGACGGCTCGACCTGGAGCGGGGCGAACCGCGTCACGTTCCAGAACTTGATCGTGTTGTTCATCACGCCCATCTGGATGTAGACGTCCGTCGACCCGTCGGGGCCGTGGCCGACGACCCGCGAGGTCGTGATGCTGTCGGCGAGCTCGCGGTAGTGTCCGAAATCCAGCACCAGCTGGCGGACCTTCGCCAGGGGGGCGTGGATGAGCGTCTCGGCATGGCCGAAGCGCAGGCTCTTCCCGGGGGGGACCCAGTTCCACTTGAGAGCGTGCCCTGCGGAGGCGATGCGCGTGGCGTCGGCATCGAGACCGCCGCCGCCGCCGCCGTCGGCGTGGGCGGGGGTGACCACCGCGAGCGCGCCGAGGGCAAGGAACGAGGCGACCAGACGAAGAGCAAGCGTGCGGCGGGTGCGGCGGAAGGGGTGCATCGGTGGCTCCGGGAAAAGCACGTCACGTGCCCTGACGATTTCTCGCGGGAAGGGATACGGGGTCGCGCGCTTGAAGCTTCCCGGCAGGGCGAGCGTGTCGCCGAGGCGTGTGCCTCCCGTTCACACGTGCTCGCGGCGCACACCGCAACCATGCGCAGGTCGCCGGAATCGCAAGCAATGTTCTTCGTCGGCCGAGCCGACGGTGTTAGAGACGCTGGCTCGCCGGTTGCGAGAGCGCCCGGCCCGAGCCGGTCTTCACTCCCCGCTCGTCCCTTCGTCTTCGCTCCCCATGACGACCAACTACTCCGACGAGTCCAGCCCCCTGCTCGAGGTCCACCGCGGCCCGGCGCTGACGGGCACCGACGCGGGGGAGCGCTCGCGGGCCAGGCAGGAGACGAGCTACGGGACGCTCGCCGTCGCGTGGGTGGCGACGGCCACGCTCGTGCGGTGGCTCTTCGTCGCGCCGCTGCCGCTCGGCAACGGCGAGGCGTACTACTGGTCGTGGTCGCGGTTCCTCGACTGGAGCTACTACGACCACCCGCCCGTCGTGGCCTGGATGGTCAAGGCGACGACCGTCTTCGGCAGCACGTCGGCGGCCGTGCGCCTCGGTCCCATCCTCTGTGCGGGGCTCTTCGGGCTGCTCTTCTACCGCCTCGCCGAGCGCATCTTCCGGCCGCGGACGGCGTTCTTCGCGCTCGTGCTGGTGACGGCCCTGCCCGTCTTCCTCGCGTCCAGCTTCATCCTGAACCCCGAGGCGCCGCTCGCGCCGCTCTGGGTCGGGTGCCTGCTCGCGGTCGAGCGCATGCGCTCGCGCGACGAGTGGTGGCGTCCCCTCGTCGCCGGCGCGCTCCTCGGGCTCGCGTTCCTCGCGAAGTACACGGGCCTCCTGCTCGTGCCGGCCGTCTTCGGCTACCTCGTCTTCTCGGCGCCGTCGCGCCGCTGGCTGCGGCGCCCCTCGTTCTACGCGGGCGGCTCGATCGCGCTCCTGCTGGCCATGCCCGTCATCCTGTGGAACCAGGCGCGCGGCTGGCCGTCCCTCCAGCTCCAGCTCGTCGACCGGGTCCACGTCGGCGTGCCGGTCGCCGGAGAGAACACGGTCAACGAGCTCGTGGCGCTGTCGTCGTCCGGCGGTTCGGGGCTGGCGCAGAGCCTCCTGCGTGTCTTCGTCGGGCAGCTCATGGCGTACTCGCCGCTGCTCGCGCCCCTGCTCGCAGCGGGCATCTGGCGGGCGGTCCGGCGCACTCGCTCGGACGACAGGTACCTGTTTCTCGCCGCGTTCACCGTCCCCGTCCTGGTGCCTCTCCTCGCGGCCATGACCAAGTTCCACGACGCCGAGCAGCACTGGACGATGATGGCGCTCGTCCCGGCGATCATCGTCGCGGGCCGCCTCGGCGACGAGTACTGGGATCGCGCGAAGCGCCTGCGCGGCGTCGTCCTCGCCGGCGTCGCGCTGAGCGGCCTGCTCTTCGTCGTCGCGAACGTGCACGCCCGGACGACCGCCCTCCTGCGGCTCATCCCGGCCGACCACTACGACCCGCGTGCCGACATGGTGAACGAGCTCGTCGGGTGGGACCGCGTCCGTGCGAGCCTCACCCAGGTCGTCGACGCGACGCCGGGGAGCGTCGTCCTGGCGAGCAACCACTACTCGATGTGCGGGCGCATGATGTTCGAGATGGACGACGCGCCGGCCGTCTACTGTCCGACCGCGAAGCGCTCGGCGTACGACTTCTTCGAGCGCCGCGACCCGCCGGCCGATGCCACCGTCGTGGCCCTCACCAACGACATCCACACGGAGCTCCCCGAGGGCCTCGAGGGGCGGCGCTGCACGCTCGCCGACACGGTCGACATCCAGCGCGGCGACCGGCTGGTCGCGCGGTACTTCGTCCAGTCCTGCGCCCCGGTCGCGGCCGAGTCGCAGGAGCGCGCGTCGCGCGATTGACGGTCGCCGGTCGGCCGCCGGCCGGTCGCCCTAGTAGGGGCCGCCGGGGCCGGCTAGAGAGCACCCGGTGCTGAAGAGGCTCGTCGAGCGGCTGAGCGACTGGCAGATCCGTCGCCCGTGGGCCCCGCTGCTCGTCATCGCGGCGATCACGGCGGTCTTCGCGGTGTTCGCGGCGCGGCTCCAGCTCCGCACGCGCTACGACCAGCTCCTGCCCGACAGCCAGCCGAGCGTCATCGAGCTCCACCGGGTCGAGGCGCGTACGACCAGCGCGCAGACGGTGATGATCCTCCTCGAGGGAGGAGATCGCACCTCGCTCCGGGCGATGGGAGACGCGCTCCTTCCCAGGCTCCTGTCCCTCGGCCCCGACGTCGTGTCGAGCGCCGAGGACGGGACGCAGCGCGCGCGCGCGTTCCTCCTGCCGCGCTCGGGGCTCTTCCTCGACAAGAAGGACCTCGATCAGCTCCACGCCGACGTCTTCGCCCGCTGGGACTACGAGGTCGCCAAGGAGCAGGATGCCCTGCTCGACGACGACGGCCCCC
The DNA here is from genome assembly GCA_036490515.1 of Polyangiaceae bacterium. GTDB lineage: Bacteria > Myxococcota_A > Polyangia > Polyangiales > Polyangiaceae > Palsa-1150. The sequence goes on along the minus strand of DASXDU010000011.1, from coordinate 465,359 downwards.
CGGTCACCATCGACGACATCGAAAAGCGGTTCCGGAAGAAGGCCGACGACGCCGAGGGCAAGGGCGGCGGTGGCGAAAGCAGCAGCGACCCGCGCGACGGGTACTACGAGCGCAAGGACGGGACGGCGCTGGTGGTGCAGGTGCGCTCGCCCATCCCGGGGGGCGACCTCGAGAAGACGGGCCCGGCGCTCGCGAGCATCGAGGCCGTCGTCGAGGAGGTGCGCCAGTCGCGGCCCGAGTTCGCGTCCATCCACGCGGGCTTCGCGGGGGACATGCCGACCGGGTTCGTCGAGTACCAGAGCATCCGCGACGACCTCCTGAGCGTCGGTGCGAGCGGCATCGTGCTCGTCCTCGGCGCGGTCCTCATCTACTTCATGCGCCTCCGCGCGCTCGTCGTGATGGGTATCAGCATCGGCGTCGCGCTCGTCTGGACGTTCGGGGTCACGCAGATCTTCGTGGGCTACCTGAACGTCGCCACGGGGTTCCTCGCGAGCATCGTGGCGGGCAACGGGATCAACGTCGGGATCCTCTACCAGTCCCGCTACTTCGAGGAGCGGCGCAACGGCGTGCCCGTGACGGACGCGCTCCGGCTCGCCGTCCGGTCGACGTGGCAGCCGACGGTGATCGCGGCGGTCGCGTCGGCGGCGTCGTACGTCGGCCTCCTCGTCACCGACTTCAGCGCGTTCCGGCAGTTCGGCTTCATCGCCGCCACCGGCATGGTGCTCTGCTGGGTGGTCAAGACGGTCATGGTGCCGCCGATGCTCCTCCTCTGGGAGCGCAGGCAGCCCCTCGACGCCGAGAAGAAGACCGGCGTGCTCGCGAAGATGCGCGGCTTCGGCCTCGGCTACGGCCGCTTCTTCGCGTGGATCGTGCCGAAGGCGCCACGCCTGCTCACGGCCGTGGGCGTCGCCATCCTCGTCGCCGGGACCTACGGGGGCGTCCGCTACGCGCTCCGCAACCCGATGGACTACGACCTCCACAACATCGAGAACGACCCGCGCCACCACACGGAGCTCGACCACGTCTGGCACGAGGTCATCGACATCATCGGCGAGGGGCACGGTGGCGTCATCGTGCTGGCGGACACGCCCGACGACGCGCACATGCTCGAGAAGAAGCTCCAGGCCGAGCGCGACGCCGCGCCGCCGGACGCCAAGCCCTTCGTCGCCGTGCACTCGCTCTGGGACATGATCCCGGAGGACCAGCAGGAGAAGCTCCCGGAGCTCCTCGAGATCGGCGAGCGGCTGCAGCGGGCGCACGACCGGCACTACCTCTCGGCCGCCGACTGGGACCGCGTGAAGGACTACGTCCCCCCGCCCGACCTGAAGCCCTTCGGGCTCGCCGACCTACCGGAGCCGATCGCGCGCCCCTACGCGGAGAAGGACGGGACCCGCGGCCGCTTCGTCGTCATCGAGCCGTACGGCGGCAGCACGAGCGATCTGCACTACCTCATCAAGTACACGAACTCGTTCCGCGAGACGCGCTTGCCCAACGGCAAGGTCGTCCACGGCTCGGGGATGGCGGTCATCTTCGCCGACATCCTGACCGCGGTCGTCCACGACATCCCGAAGGCCGTGGGGCTGTCGCTCGCGCTGACGTTCCTCACCGTGATCGTCACCTTCCGCCGCGGCGGGTGGCACGCGATCACGGTGCTCTTCGCGCTCTTCGTCGGCGTCGCCGGCGAGGCGCTCTTTCTCTACGTCACCGACGTGAAGATCAACTTCCTCAACTTCGCAGCGCTGCCCATCACGTTCGGCATCGGCGTCGACTACGCCGTCAACGTCGTGCAGCGCTACCGCGTCGACGGGAGCAAGGACATCCTCGCGGCGCTCCGCACGACCGGCGGCGCCGTCGTCCTCTGCAGCCTGACGACGATGCTCGGCTACCTCGCGCTCGTCGGCTCACACAACCGGGCGATCCGCAGCCTGGGCACGATCGCGGTCGTCGGCGAGATCAGCTGTCTGCTCGCCGCGGTCACGTTCCTGCCCGCCCTGTGGCTGCTCATCGAGCGGCGCGAGCGCAAGCGCGGGTGAGTCGAACGCGAGGTACCGCCGCACGAAGAACGCGAGGAAGAGGACGACCGTGGCCCCGTTGGTGACGGCCGACCAGACGGGGAGGATCGGCGACGTCGTCGGCAGGACGTGGACGAACTCGGTGGCGACCGAGGTCGTGACGACGGCCACCCACCAGCGGCGCCAGACCTCGGTGCAGCGCAGGCCGAAGAAGGGCAGCGCAGCGATCAGGTACCACGACTGAAAGCGATGGCTCGCGAGCGTGACGACCGCGATCACGAGCGCACCCGTCCCGAGGGCCACGCGGCCGTCGTCGTGCGGCTTGCGAATCATCCCGGCGAGCACGCGCGCGCAAACCGCGAGCGCGACGACGCGCATGACGAGCGAGACGGCCCACCAGGTGCCGGCGTTCGCCGCGCGCGAGGCCTCCAGCGCGGACTGGACGGGCGTGTCCGCGTGCGGGACGCCGCCGCCGCGGGCGACGTTCACGAGGATGCCGACCACCTCGGTGATCGAGCCCCCGGGGTTCATCTTCCCGAGCGCGCGCACGGGTACGAGGATCGTCGCGGGTCCGTGCCAGAAGGGCGCGAAGAAGACGATCGCGAGGCCCACGAGGATGGCCGCCATCGCCGGGGTGCGCACCGCGCGGCGGCGCCACTCCGGCGCACGGAACAGCCAGAACCAGAACCCCGTGAAGCCGAAGCTGTACTTGCCCAGGACGGCGACGGCCCACAGCGCCCACGCAGAGCGCACGCGCCCGCCGAACGCCAGCACGATGCCCGCCACGACCGCGACGAGGCCGAGCACGTCGCCGTGCATCTGGCCGGGCCCCTCGACGATCCACAACGGGTTGAGCCAGACCATTGCGTGGAAGAGCGGCCGGTCACGCAGTCGCCGGAACGAGAGCTCCATCACGAGCACCAGCGGTGCGAACCAGGCGATGCGCAGGAGAAACAGGGCGGCCCAGGGACTGTGGCCGGCCAGCGTCACCGGCAAGATTCCGACCAGGGTCGACGGGCCGTAGACGCACACCTCCTCGTTCCAGTGCTGGCCGACCCACGCGTACCAGGGCGTGTCGGTCAAGCTGGAGGCTGTCGTGTAGACGTCATGGCCGGTGCCTGCCAGGCTGCCGTAGGCGAACAGGCTGAAGACGTCGTTGCTCAGCATCGGGAGCATGAGCGCGGCGAGGAGGAGCCCTGCGTACGCCAGGCGGCGCGGGGGCCGAGGGCGCGCTGGGCGCGGAGAAACGAGCATCCCGCGCCAGCCGAGGACGAGCAGCGTCCAGCCGGCCACGAGGCCCAGAAAGAGACCCGTGCCCGCCCATCCCGCGGGGTAGTTCTCGTCGACCTTGAGAGACCCCGTGGCCACGAAACGGCCCCACGAACACGCCGTCACGATCCCGAGGCCGCCGAGCCAGCGGCGCTCGCTATGGCCAAGTACTTGCATCCGCAGGGTCGGCCGTTAGAGTACCCGCTCCTCGCAGTCCTCCGATAGCCTCGCGGACCGACGCATGCCCACTACTTGCAATTATTACGTCACCCTGCGCTGCAACCAGCGCTGCGTCTTCTGCAACATCCCGCACACGAACAACGGCTCGCCGCAGCGCGAGCCGACGATGGAGCAGGTGCGGGACAACCTGCGGGACTTGAAGCGCCTCGGCGTCTTCGTCCTCGACGTCACGGGGGGGGAGCCTCTCCTCTACCGCAACCTCGTCGAGATGCTCACGCTCGCGAAGAAGATGCGCTTCATGACGACGGTGACGACGAACGGGATGCTCTATCCCAAGTTCGCCGAGCAGCTGGTCGGCAAGGTGGACGCGCTCCTCTTCTCGATCGACTCGACGGACGCCGAGGAGCACGACCGCATCCGCGCGATGAAGTCGTTCCACCTCGCGCTCGAGGCGCTCGCCACGGCGCGCAAGCTCCGCCAGCCGCTCTACGTCTCGCACGTCGTGACCAACGACTCGTTCCAGCACGTCGACGAGATGGTCCGCTTCGCGAAGGACCAGGGGGCGATCCTCTACCTCAATCCGTGCTTCTCGTTCTTCGGCAACGAGGGGCTCGACCCCGAGAAGGCCAAGGCCCTGGCCAAGTACTTCGGGAAGCCCGGCGTCATCGTCGATCGCGCGCAGCTCGAGCTCATCGCCTCCGGTGGCAACGACATCGAGGACCCCGTCTGCCGCGCCGTGACGTCGACCGTCGTCATCTCGCCCGAGAACAAGCTGCTTCTCCCCTGCTACCACTTCAAGGACGACGCGCTGCCGATCGACGGCAAGCTCTACGACCTCTACACGTACTCGACGGTCGTCCGGCAGGCGAAGGAGATGGAGGGGCGCCACTCCTTCTGCCAGGGCTGCACGGTCTACTGCTACATGCGGAGCTCTCTCCTCTGGAAGTACCCCGTGGAGAGCGTCCTCCTCGCCGGCCACTACGTGCGCGAGCGCGTCCGCCAGCGCATCAAGAGCTACGTCGCTCCGGCGCAGCCGACCGTCGCGCCCGTTGCGCCGGCCGCTGCGCGACGCCGTCTGCCCCTCGCGCAGGACAAGAGCGACGCCGCGGCGGAGTGACGCGGCTGGTGGTTCTACCAGGGCCAGGGGTCCTGGTACTCCTTCAGCCAGCGCCGCGTGAGCACCACGCGCCAGTCGGACTCACCGTCGGGGTCGATGCGCTTGGCGTCGTCGAGACGGTCCTCGACGAGGCCCCACATGCCGTGCGCGAGGCCGTCGTAGGCCTCCTTCCGTAGCTGCGCCGCGCGAGGATAGAAGTCCCGCAGGACGACCCGCGTGGGCGTCATCTCGGCGCGGTTCATCGCCTTCAGGTCCGCGTGCCGGTACGCGTACGGGATGACCACGCGCGGGTGGAACGCGGCCACGCAGGCCGACGCCTCGGCCGGCGTCATCGCGTAGGGGACGTTCATCCCGAGGAAGGCGACGTCGACGTGCTCGAGGGCGGCGAGCTCCGGGACGCAGTCGGTGTCGCCAGAGACGTAGACGCGCAGGCCGCCGAAGTCGAGGAGGTAGCCGTCGTCGCGCCCGCGCTCGTGGTAGACGAGGCCCGGCACGGGGCCGCGCGACACGTTGTACGAGGGCACGGCGGTGACGTCGACATCGAACACGCGGCGTGATTCGCCGTTCCTCAGCGGGACGTCGACGGGCGAGTACGCCTCGACGGAGGGAGGACCGACGACGACGGTCCCGGGGCGGCGCAGGCGCGCGAGCACGACCGGGTCGAGGTGATCGGAGTGCGGGTCCGTGACGAGGACGGCGTCGGGACGCGGCAGCTCGGGGTCGTTCACCGCCGGCGCCGTCGGGTCGACGTAGAAGGCATGGTCGTGCCACCCGAAGAGGATCCCGGCGTGCTCGAGCGGAATGACGGAGAGCTCTCCCGAGGCCGTGGGAAATCGATCGGTCACGCGCGGGCCGGCGAAGACCGCGGCGGCAGGCGCGGATGGCACGGGCGGGGCGACTGACACGTGGTGGAGGTGCCCGTCCTCGCACCCGAAGAGCGCGAGCGCACCAGGGAGGACGAGCGCGAGGGTCAGGAAGCGCGGGAGCATCATGCCCTCTCCTTGCGCGTGAGCGCGAACGCGATGGCGGCGAGGGAGAGCGCGCCGCCCAGGACGCCCCACCACAGCGTCCGCGGCGCGTAGCGGAAGTCGACCGTCGCGGACGGCCCACCGAGCACCGCCGCGACGGCGTCGCGGTACGGGATGGCAGGCGCGCCGTTCGCCGACCACCCCGCGTCCCAGTTCTGGTTCAAGACGAGGTGATCGCCGGCGTGAGCACCCTCGATCTGGACCACGACGTCGTTCGGTGTCCACGACACGATGCGGGCGGGCGCGATGCGTTCGGCGTCGTACGTCTCACCTCGATACGGCGGATCGGTCTCACCGAAGGCGCCGACGCCGGGCATCCTGTCCTCGGCGTCGCGGTGCGTGATGTGCAACCCGTTGTCCGTGTCGCACTCGAGCGTCCCGACGTTGTCGTAGACGCCCGGCAACGTCGCCACGTCCCAGAGGCCGGCGACGTAGTCCGGCCGGGGAGGAAGGCGGTGGACCATGCGGAACGGCGTCTCGCGATCGGGGTCGGCGGGGATCGGGTTGACGAAGGACTGGGCGATCGGTACGCGCGTGACGGTCCCCATCTGGATCGCCAGGAGCACCGCTGCGAAGCCGAGGGCGGCCTCGACGCGGGGCCGCCGCTCGGCGAAGCGGCGCAGCCACCGGTCGGCGCCCGAGACTCCCGCGCACGCGAGGAGGATGACGGCCGTGTAGAGCCAGCGAGACGGGACGTGCTGCGACTTGAAGATCGGCAGGAGGTGCAGGAGGCTCCACGGCATCAGCGGGTGAAAGCCGCCGAGGACGAAGGAGCACATGACGAGCCCCGCCCACTTGAGCGCGCGCTCGCGCGGTCCGCGGCTCGCGACGACCGCCGCCACGAGCCCGACGAGGGCAGGCCAGCCCAGGTAAAGGCCCCACTCGTGCCACATGCCGACCACGAAGTCCCCGCTCGCCGCGTAGTCCCCCTCGCGCCACGTGAAGATGCCGTAGAGGTACTGGGGCCACATGGCCTCGTCGGACTTGATGATGCGCGGGAAGCGAAGGAGCGCCTCGGACAGCGGCAGGAGCTTGGGCGCTGCGAGCCCCATCGCGGTGGCTCCCACCCACCCGAGGGCCTGGACCGGACGCCACGAACGCGTGGACCGCGCGAGCACGAGCGCATAGATGCCGAGCGCCATCGCGGTGTGGGGCACGGGATAGATGCCGTCGCCGTAGACCATCGTCGCGATGATCACGCCGGCGAGCACCGTGTCGCGGCGGGCACGCTGCCGGGGCGCTCCGGCCTCGATCGACCGGTCGAAGAAGAAGAGCGCCCACGGCAGGAGACCGTAGAGGAGGTGCCAGGTGTGACCGGCGCCGATCTGCATCCCCCAGCGACTGTTGAGGAGTGACACCACCGTGAAGAGCGAGCGCAGCGCCCAGCTCTGCGTGAAGCGCGACGCCAGACGCCAGCATCCCGCGGCCCCGACGATGGCCCAGCCGACGATCTCGATGCGGATCGCGATGGCGAGCGGCACGAGGAAGTAGAAGGGGAGCCACGGCGAGACCACGATCGGGTCGCTCTCGAGCGAGCCCCACGCGGGGTGCCCGCCGCAGGTGTAGGGATCCCAGAACGGAAACTGGTGAAAGTGGGCGAGCGTCTTCACGACGACCTCGCGCTGGGTGCTCATCTGGTCCCAGTTGTGCTGCCCGAGCGTCCACGGGTGGAGCAGCAGCGGCGACACCGCCAGCAGGAGGATGGTCGGGATGGCCGCAAGGGCGGCGACACGGCCGGCGGTGCGCACGAGGGCGGGAGTCATCGCATGCCGGCAGCCCAGGCGAGGAGCGCTTCGGGCCCGCGTGCGTTCGCGATGCGGTCCGGCTCGATCCACGCGCGCTCGGCGTTCAGAGCCGCATAACGCACCCGGTCCAGCTCGTCCGCGTGGTGCGCGTCGCTCGTCAGGACGAAGGTGACGCCGCTCGACCTCGCTCGACGGAGCGCCTCGACGGACATGTCGAGCCGGGGGAGGCCCCCGTTGATCTCGAGCGCGGTGCCCGTCCGCTCGGCCGCCGCGAGGACGGAGTCGAGATCGAGCTCGATGGGGGGCCTTCCTCCGATCATGCGCGCCGACAAGTGGCCGATCATCCGCACGGTCGGGTCCTCCATCGCGGCGACGATGCGCCTCGTCTGCGCGGCGCGATCGAGGTCGAACTGGCCGTGGACGGACGCGACGCAGAAGTCGAAGCCGCGCCGGAACTCGAGGTCGTAGTCGAGCTCTCCTGCGGGCCCGATGTTGAGCTCCACGCCGTGGAGGAGGCGCAGCGAGTCGCCGAGTTCCATTTGCAGCGCCTGCACCTTCGCGCGCTGATCGAGGAAGGCGTCGCGCCCCACGCCCGAGAGGGTCCCCTCGGCGTGGTCGGTGATCGCCATCGCGCGGTAGCCGCGCGCCTTCGCCGCGTTCACGACCTGCTCGAGCGTCGAGCGGCCATCCCCCGAGAGCGACGTATGCACGTGGAAGTCCCCGAGGACGGTCGCCACGGGCTTCGGGAGCGTGCCCTTCTCGGCGGCCTCGATCTCGCCTGCATCCTCGCGGAGGACCGGCGGGATCCACGGGAGCCCGAGCGCCGCGTAGATGTCCTCCTCCGTCTCGCTGGCTACGACCTGTCCTCCCTCGATCTCGGCGAGAGCGTACTCGTTGAGCGTCCACCCGCGCGTGAGGGCGCGCTGCCGCAGCTTGATGTTGTGGCCCTTCGACCCCGTGAAGTAGAGGCGCGCTGCACCCAGCTGGTGAGCCGCGACGACCCGGAGGTCGATCTGGGTCCCGCGCCGCGTGACGACGCTCGTCTTCGTGTCGCCGCGGCCGAGCACCCGCTCGACCAGCGGCATCGAGACCAGCGCTTCCATCACGGCTGCGGGTCGATCGGAGACCACGACGACGTCGACGTCCCCGATGGTCTCCGAGAACCGGCGGAGGGAGCCGCAGAAGGACGCGTGCGTGACGCCCGGGACCTCGAGCAGGCGCGCGACGATGCGCCCCGCGAGAGGGAGCGCGACGGAGATGGGCGTCCGGTCGGCGGAGCCTTGCTCGTCGAGGCGCGCGAGGGCGTGGGCGAGCTTCTCCTCGGACTTCGCGCCGAAGCCCTTCAATCCCCGTACCCTGTTGGCCGCGAGCGCTGCGCGCAGCTCGTCGATCGACGTCACGCCGAGCTCCGCGCGCAGCTTCTGGACCGCCTTGGGGCCGACGCCCTGGATGCGCAGGAGCGCCACGACGGTCGCCGGGTGCTTCGCGCGGAGCTCCTCGAGACGTGCGACCTTCCCCGTCTCGAGGAGCTCGCGGACCTTCGCCGCGGTGCTTTTTCCGATGCCGTTGAGGAGCTGGAGCTCCTTCACGGTGAGCTCCCCGAGGTCGGTCCCCTGCGCGGCGACCGACTGTGCCGCGCTCTCGTACGCGCGCACGCGGAACGATTGCGGGTCGCCCTCCTCGAGCATGGTCAGCTCGGCGAGCTCACGCAGCATGTCGAGCACGTCTTGTTTCGTGTCGGCCACGGCGGTGATGTAGCTTATCCGCCCGTGCCGAAGGAGGAAGCCCAAGTCCTCTCGATCGACGGGCGCGACGTCCGGGTGACCAACCCGAGCAAGCCGTACTTCGCGCGCGCGGTGAAGCTCACCAAGCTCGACGTCGTCCGGTACTACCTGGCGGTCGCGCCTGGCGCTCTCCACGGCGTCCGCGACCGGCCGATCGTCCTCAAGCGCTTCGTCGACGGCGCGGAGGGGCAGGTCTTCTACCAGAAGCGGGCGCCCGAGCCGCGACCGGAGTGGCTGCGGACGGTGACGCTCTCGTTCCCGTCGGGCCGGACGGCCGAGGAGATCGTGGTCGACGACGTCGCCGGCCTCGCGTGGGTCGTGAACCTCGGCTGCATCGAGCTCCACCCCCACCCCGTGAGGACGGGCGACCTCGAGCACCCCGACGAGCTCCGTGTAGACCTCGACCCGGGGCCCGGCGTCGCGTGGGACGACGTCCGTCGCGTGGCGATGGAGGTGAAGGCGCTCCTCGAGGAGCTGGGCCTCCGGGGCTGGCCCAAGACGAGCGGCTCGCGCGGCATGCACGTGAACGTGAGAATCGAGCCGCGCTGGACCTTCGGCGAGGTACGCCGCGCGGCCCTGGCCCTCGCGCGCGAGATCGAGCGGCGCGTGCCGAAGCTCGCCACGTCGAAGTGGTGGAAGGAAGAGCGCCACGGCGTCTTCCTCGACTACAACCAGAACGCGAAGGACCGGACGACGTGCTCGGCGTACTCGATCCGGCCCTTGGCGGACGCGCGCGTCTCGGCGCCGCTCACCTGGAACGAGGTACCCGAGTGCGATCCCGCGGACTTCACGGTGCAGACGATGCCCGAGCGGTTCTCGACGATCGGGGACCCGCACGCAGAGATGGACGCGACGGCGGGGAGGCTCGACGCGCTGCTGGCGCTCGCCGAACGGGACGCCGCGGCGGGCATCGGTGACGCACCCTGGCCGCCCAACTACCGGAAGATGGAGGGCGAGGCGCCGCGCGTCGCGCCCTCACGCGCGAAGAAGGCGGCGGCGCCCAACGGGGGACGCACGAAGATGCCCCTCGTCACCGTCGCGAACTCGCCCGACAAGGAGGCGGCGCTCGCCGGCCTCGAACGGTGGAGGACCCGCCACGCCGAGGCCGCCGCGCACCTCGCCGTCGACGATGTCCTCGTCGACTCGATGCGCGGCCGCTCGTCGACGTGGACGCGCGTGCGCGTCAACCTGCGCCACGTCCCCGAGGCGGTGCGCCCGCCGCAGGAGACGCCCGATCCCGACGACGACCCGACGCGCGAGTGGCGTACGGGGCGGAAGAAGCCTCCCCCCCGGGGCTGATCGTCGTGGACCTGATGGCTTCTCGGACCGCCGTCAGCCTGGCGACTGCGAGAAGATTGCCGCGAGCTCCTCGGGAGGCACGACCTCGAGCTGCGCGTAGGTACACGCCGCCGGCGGCTTGTCGGGCCGCCAGCGGCGAAACTGCGCCGTGTGCCGGAAACGCCGCCCCTGCATGTGATCGTACGCGACCTGGACGACGAGCTCCGGGCGGAGGGGTTCCCACGAGAGATCCTTGTCCTGGCTCCACCGGCTCTTGCCGCCGGGGATGCGCCGCGGCTCACCCTCGCCGTCCCGCCCTTCGGCGAAGCTCGCCCACTCGCGCCACGGATGCCCTTCGAGGGCATTCGCGCGGTAGGGCGCGAGGTATTCGACGAGTGCCTTCCGCTTCTCCATCGTGAAGCTCGCCGAGACGCCGACGTGCTGGAGAGAGCCCCCGTCGTCGTAGAGGCCGAGCAGGAGCGAGCCGACCGCGGTCCCCTTGCCGCCCTTGTGCCAGCGGAACCCCGCGACGACGCAGTCGCACTCGCGCTCGTGCTTCACCTTGAACATGACCCGCTTGTTCGGTTCGTACGCGCCGGCGGCCGGCTTCGCGACGACGCCGTCGAGGCCCGCCCCCTCGAAGCGCCGGAACCAGTCCGCGGCGAGCGCACGGTCGGTCGTGGCCGGGGTGAGGTACACCGGTGGAGTTGCGCCTGCGAGGAGGGTCTCGAGCCGCGCGCGACGCTCGCCGAAAGGCGTGGCCACCAGGCTCTCGGAGCCGACACACAGCAGGTCCCAGAGCACGATCGACGACGGGAGCTCGCCTGCCAGCTTCTTCACGCGCGACGCCGCCGGGTGGAGGCGGAGCTGGAGCGCCTCGAAATCGAGCGCGCCGTTCTGCGCGATGACGATCTCGCCGTCCACCACGCATCGCGGAGGGAGCTGCGTCTTGAGCGGCGCCTCGATCTCGGGGAAGTAGCGCCCGAGCGGTTTCTCGTCGCGGCTCTGGATCACGAGCTCGTCGCCGTCGCGGAAGACGAGCGCACGGAACCCGTCCCACTTGGGCTCGAAGATCCACCCCTCGCCCTCCGGCAGGTCGCTGCGGCTCTTGGCCAGCATCGGCAGCAGCGGCGGGTTGACCGGCAGGTCCATTCGGCTTGGTGGTGGCGCGCCCGGCAGGATTCGAACCTGCGACCTACGGCTCCGGAGGCGACCGCAGATTACGCGAAAGTGAATCAGGACGGCGCGTTGAGTGAATCACCTCGACGCGCGAGCAGCGCCGATCCGCCCGACGGATCCGGGGTGACCCGCGGCGAGCAGTCACCGGCTGGTGTCTCGTGCCTCGCGCAGACGAGAATCGTTCTAAGCCGGTCCCCGGCGGCCCGCGCGTTCCGGGCAGCTTCGTGGACCTGGCTTCGGAGGCGTGCGCGCGAGCTCGCGCAGGTGGCGTCGTGACGCCGGGCGAGCGCGACGCGATCCTCGTCGCGGCGCGAGCGTGCGCTGCGGTCGGCGGGGACATCGAGGAGCGGGCGAAGGCGCTCCGGGGCTCGCCCCGAGAGCGAGCGCTCCGGACGATGGTCGGGGAACTCGCTGTCGCCATCGCGGGGCTGGCGCGCGCAGTCGAGACGCTCGCGCGCCGGTAGCGCGCCCGCGGTACCGGGTCTCCCAAACGGGGCCCGGCGCCGTGGGCTCGACGCCCACGAGAAGGACACCATGCGCACCATCCTCGCCGCCCTCTTCGTCGTTCCCTTCGCCGTCGGCTGCGGCGGCTCGCCGCACATGGCTGGGCAGCGAGACGCCGGCGACGACGCGCTCGCGGTCTACGACGCGGAGCTCACCCCCGAGGCCGCAGACCTGGATGCGCCCGGCGAGGCTGACGGCGCGCTGGTGGTCGACGCGGGAAGTCCTTACCCCGACGGTGAGAGTTGCTGCGCTGCGTGCGCTTCCTCGTGGGCGGTTTGCTGCGCGAGCTGCGAGTCGACGTGCGCCGAGATCGGCGAGGACGCAGGCACCTGCGCGCAGATCTGCGCGACGGGCGCGCCCGCCACGTCGTCGTGCAACGCGATCCTGATGGACTGCACCGCCGGGGCTTGTGGCGGATCGGCGACGTGCCCCACCGTCCCCACAGGGTGCCCGGTCTTCGAGGCGAGCGATAGCGGGGCACCACCCGATGCCAGGTGACCTGCCTGGCCGAGCTGAAACGATGGGGGCGCGGTCGAGCCCACCGACAGCGACCACGCAGCTCGAAGAGACTGCGCAAAGAATGGAGCGCAACCGCCGAGAAGCGCTCCATTATTCCTGTGGTTCCTCATCGATCGTCATCTAAGTAGATGAAATCAGACGGATGACCTACCAATGGAGCTACCCTTCTTGCATGCGCGCCGCGGACTCCCGCAGCTGGAAGAGTGGGCGCTTCCTGTGGACACGCTGTGATGTCTCGACAGGTGTGGTGTTCAGGTTGGCGTCGGCCCCTGGGCGTGGAACTCGACATGGCTTGATGGCGTGCATGGAGCCCAGCACGAGGAGCACCAGCCGGCGTCGGGTCCGTGAACGTCGAACGCACGGCGTGACGCGGCGGCGAGCGCGATCGGTCGCTGTTCTCCGAACGCGTCATGCGCTATACGGGTCCGTTGCCAGGGGGCAGCGGATGACGCCTGAGGAGAAGAAGTATCTCGAGTGGCGAAGAACGCGAAAGGACGTCGGTTGCGTCTTCGCTCGACTGCTCGCGATTGACCCGGCTCTCTACAAGCAACGCGTCCTGCGCCTTCGGGGTGACGTGGTGTCGGAGCTTGCCTCCTCGATCGATCGCATCGTCGTCGACGGCATCGCGGCGGCCGACGTTGCGGCACTCACGATCGTGATGCCCGAGATCATCCAACTCGAGATCTTGGTCGGCGTCGCTCTCGCTCTCCCCGCGACAAACGGATGGAAGGTGACGCGCACGCTGCTGAAGGACACGCCCGCGGGATCCGTCGTCGCGCTTGGGGTCACGCGCGAGATTCCGTTCGGCGGGGAGAAGACGCTCCCGTCCGAGACCCTGTTCCTCGGTGACTTCGATCCCTTCCCGCGCACGCGCCGCTCTCCCCTCCCTGCGCTCGAAGTTTTTGTTGGTCAGCCTCTGGCAAGCGACCCGAAGACGGGCGTGACGTCGACAAAGGCCAACCTCGCGCACATGACGGTGGTGCCGCCCCTCGCTACCAAGGTCGAGAAGTCGGCCTGGGAGAACTCGCCGAAGATGCGCAGGGAGTCCCTCGGCCTCACCGCCGATGGCCCGGACAACGATCTCCGGGCCAAGGCCAAGGTCTCGCTCGTGGTGCCGCTCGCGCTCGCCGAGTCGCTCGGATGTGCGCCATGAAGCGGCAGGTCCTCGTGGTTGGGCACGCCGACGCCGACGGGCACATCATCGCCGAGCAGGTGCGGCGCAATCTTGAGACCATCACCTCGTTCGAGGTCACGGCGGTCGTCGACCCGAAGCGCACACCCGATCACAAGGCCTGGCTCCACCTCGATGCCATCACCGAGGTCGAGAAGGCGGAGATCGTTCTCTTCGTGGACCTCATGTTCGGGACGCACTCGTTCGCCGCAGAGGCCGATGCGCTCGTCAGCTTCGCCAGACAGCGAAAGGAGAAGCGGTTTTTCGTCATCGACCACCATCCGCTTCCTCTGCGACGCCTCGGCGAGGCTCCCAACCTGCGCGCCGTCTACCACGAGGACGTGATGGACTGCACGGTGGGGACGCCGTCGCAGATGATGATCATTGCGGCGCTCTGCGAGCTCCCGCAAGCGACGCGCGCGCAGGGGCTCAGGAGGCCGATCGACGAGGACATCCGGAAGGGCATGAAGCGCGCGTCCGCGCGCAACGGCACCCTCTCCGGTGCACGGCTCCTCGCCCTCCTCCACTTCAACCAATGGCGCAAGCTCGCGGAGTTGGGGCGGGAAGACAACGCAAAGCACCCCCTGGCTCGTGGTCTCCGTCCGAAGAACGAGAAGCCCGCCGGGCTCCTCCTCGAGCTGCAAGAAACCGCTGACAAGCTGCTGTCCTCGGCCTCCTCGAGGCCACAGACGAAGGGCGATGCCATGTCGTACGATTTCGAGACCGTCACCGATCGTCGTAAGAGCCCCACCGCGGGGGCCGACTATGTCCCGCAGCCGAAGGATCTGGAAGCGATCGTCACCTTGTTGCACCTGGCGGCGATCGAGCTGACGCCGGAGCCCGGCGTGCAGTTCACCATCGAGGAGCTCATCGCCACGGCTCGCGAGCTCGGTGGTGACGAGATCGGGATCGATCCCGCCGACGTCAAGGTCGTGCTCGGCAAGCCGGGGTTCCTCAAGAAGGTCGGCACGAAGTTCCAGATGAAGTAGTCACGCGGGCGGCGACGTTCGCGACCGCTGCCGCCCGCGCCAGTTCATCGCTGCGAAACAAGCCAAACGACCACCCCGGCGGCGGCGAACAGCCCCGCGGCCGTGAACAGCGCCTGCGGGGTCAATCGCACGCCGACCTGGATCGAGCGTTCGTCGAACGATAGCGAAGTCATGGGCTATCTCTTTCTTCGATTCGGAGAGCTTCGCGTTCGTCCCACTGTGGGCCGAGCGCCGGCGCCTCCGGTCCGCCGCTGCTTTGCCGGGCCGTCATCGAAGACGGCCTGGAGCAATGTGAAGAGGGCGAGAAGGCCGCCTCCGACGGCCAGACCGCCCAGCACGGCCTCGGCAAACTTGCGCCGGTCCGCTTCCGATTTCCGCGCCCGCAGCTGCTGCTGCAGCACGGTGAGCAGTTGGAGCGGGAAGGGATCGATCTTCAGCGGCTCCGTGGTGGACGTCTCCCACCGGTAGAGCGTCGACGCGTTCACCCCAAGCAGCTGGGAGAACTGGGCGTGCGTCATGCCGAGGCCCTTGCGTAGATCGACCACCTCCCGACTCGTCATCGCGACTCCCTTCGCAAGCACTGCCTGCGCACTGCATATGCAAAGCCTAGCTCAGAGCGAGAACCGGGCAAGTGCCAGCGCGCGCTCGTCGGCGCCGAGGTCTCGAAGCTCTACGAGGAGGAGGCGAGGAAGCGGATGCTCGCCGGCAAGGGGGACGACGGGTCGGACGGGCGTGGGAGAAAACCCTCCGGCCAAGTGGCCGGAGGGTTGGCGCGCGAGGATGCTCGTGCCCGCGAGAAGGCCGCCAAGGTCACCGGCGCATCGGGTCGGTCCATCCAGAGGGCGAAGGCGGGCGCTCCGGCCAAGGCGTCGTCGCTCTGAATCCCTGCCGCCTCGAGCCGCGCGCACTTATACAGCTAACGCGGCTCACGTGACGGCGACCCCCGATGTCGGCGACAAGCTTTGGAATGAGCACGAAGCGCGACGCGCGGCCGTCGATCGTTTGGCACTACACCGTGGAGACGTTCTGCCTGCCCGGCATCCTTGCAGACGGCGCGATCCACACGACGGATGGGGGCCTTGGAGCTAAGGAGCGCCCGGCGGTTTGGTTCTCGCGTCGGCACAGCTGGGAGCCGACCGCGCTGAAAGGTCTCATCGATCCGGAGACCGGCGTGCGGCGCAACGCGACGTTCGCGGAGATGGCCTCCGACCTGGGGCTCGCACGGATCGGAGTCCGACCCGACGGGCTCACGACCTGGTTGGAGCATCGTCGAATCGGCGGCATCCCTGCCGACGAGGCCCGCTGGCTGGTGAAGAGCGCGATCATGTTGGGCTCTAACCCGGGCGACTGGTTCGTCGATTACGGCGACGTCACGCGGGATCGGTGGGTGACGGTCCAGCGCTGGGACGATGGCGTCTGGGTGGATTGCGAGGTGGGATGCTCGCACAACACTGGCCGGTTGGCCGCGTCGGCTTAGCGAAGTGAGTCCAGGAGATGGCGGCGCTCGCGGACCGAGTGCGACGTTCCGTATCGTCGGCCGCGCTGTGTCGCGGCGGAAGGAGAGGCGCGCGATGACGAACCTCGAGCGACGAGCGCGAGAGGCGGAGGAGAAGTGGCTCGCTTCGCAGCCAGCTGCGATCCGGCGGGAGCGGGCGCTGACCATGGGGTCTGGTTGGCAACGGGGCGCGTCGACACCGTCCGAGCAGCGAGATGCGGGCACGACGACAGAACCGCGGGGTCGCGCGGAAGGGGCTGTCACACCGGATCCGGTCGGTACTCGATCGTGACCGCGTACTCGAAGAACACGCTGCAAGGGCCGTAGACCCGACGCCCGCCCTTGGACCCTTCGTTGCCTCGGCAGCATGCGTTGCCCTTC
Organism: Polyangiaceae bacterium; assembly: GCA_036490515.1. GTDB lineage: Bacteria > Myxococcota_A > Polyangia > Polyangiales > Polyangiaceae > Palsa-1150. The sequence continues at coordinate 448,708 of DASXDU010000011.1, read as the reverse complement.
CTCGTAGACTCTCGCCGCGCGGTCATCTCGCGAAGGACGGCTCCAATGCTGAACCCTCCGTCGTGGCAGAGCGGCTTCCGGCAGTTGATGTACTCGCCGAGGAAGGTCTCGTTGTAGACGCCGCCGGGCCGGCCGTCGACGGTCAACTCGACGCGGGCATGCGCGATCTGAGGGAACGCAGCGGCGAAGGTTTGGAGCTCGCCGCCGAGGACCGAGCTGCCTGACTTCACGCGCTCGACCATCAACTCCTGGGCCTTCTTTCGCTCGTCCGCCATCGCCGCTCCTCCGTGATGAGGAACCCTTACGTCGGCGACACGGGCATCGCCACGCCCTCAGCGAGAAGCGCAACGAAGTCGATGCGATCGACGAGACGACCGGTGAGCGCACTTATACAGGAGGCCGCGGCTCACTTGCCGGTGGTGCGGATTGTTGCGACACGGGGATCACGTCCGCGCTTGGTCGCGGGCCTCAGGAGTGTCCCATGCGACATGAAACGGATCGTGGCGGCCGCGCGCCGCTGGACGACAGCGAGTCGACGACGCTCGCGACGTGGGTACAGAAGGACGGCGAGCCCGCCGTGCTCGCGGAGCTCGGGATCTCGAGGCTTTCGCTTGCGAGGTGCCTTGGGCGGATGACCGTGCAAGCGGGGACTCGAGCTCTCGTGCGCGATGCGCTCTCGAGGAGGGGGGCGTGATGGCCGCGCTTCCGATCGCGGCGTTCTCGACGTGGCGCAGCGTCCGATCGCTCACGGGGAATGTGCCGTTCTCGACGAACCCACGACCGCAGAGCGATCGCGCGCTCCTCGAGAGGGTGAAGGCCGCGATCGACAAGGCTGTGTCGTCGCACGCGAAGGGGCTTCCCGAGGAAACTCGCCATGACATCCGGCAGGAAGCTCTCGCTGCCGCGCTGGGGCACGCGCGGGACGAACTCCCAATGCGAACGCCGGAGGAATGGGCGATCACCACCGACCTATGTGAGGATCTGAGCGACCGAGCGAGCGGGTACGCCTACCGCGCGGCGCGCAATCGCATCGCGGAAGAAATCGCGTACCTGCGCGAGTGGAGAAAGGCGCAGGCGGCGGAGGCACAGGCGTCAGCCAGCATGTCCGAAGCCGATCGTGATGACTACGTGACGCGCGCTGCCGGATGGGTGCGCAGGCATCTGACCGCTCGAGAGCTCGAAGGAGCCATCGACGACATCCACCAGCGAGGGTACCGACTTCGGCCCGAGCGCACGTGGACGGAGAGCGCCACCATGGGCGTTGCGGCGGTCGACGACGAAGACCATGGCCCGGCGGCCTCCGGCGGGGTCGACTACCCGAGCGTGGTCGCCCGGATGAATGTGTCGCATCCGATCCGCCGTCGTCGCGAGACGGCCGCCAGGGCGCCGGGAACTCGAGGTGAGGCCGGCTTCTACCTCGCTGTCGATGTTGCCACGGCCGAGGAGCTGGCGCTCAAGACCGCGGCCCTGAAGTGGTGCGAGATCCTCTGGTCTGACCGCTTCGGCGAGGAGCCGCCGCTCGCAATCGCGCGAGCCGCCCTGGCGGAAACCCCCGCAGTGCACCCGGTTGCCGCTGCTCACTGCGACCGGGTGCTCGAGATCGCGCAACGGTCGGAGGACCAGCACTTCGTCGCGCTCGTGCGGAAGCGACGGCGTGCGGCCGGAGACCGGCGCCGCTCGACGCCGCTCAGCCGGTTGGCGGCCTGGTTCGACGCGCGCGACTGGAGCCATGTGCTCGGCCGCTACCCCGATGGGACGCCGCGCCGGCTGTCGAACGAGGAGCTCGGATGGCTCGCGATCCTCGCGGGCTGGTGGCCCACCCTGGCCCTCCGCTTCGAGGAGGACGACCCCAAGCCGATGGTCGAGGGCGTGATCGATCTCGCCGCCGACGCCGCCCGCAAAGCGCAGCGTCGGCACGGCACACCGGGTCAGCGACGCGGGCCGGCGAAAAAGAGTGGACCAGTGTCCGAGCAAAAGGTCCTCGACGGAGACGTAGAGAGTGAGCGTCGCGAATCCGCGCGCTCAAGCGCTCGAGGTTGAGCCATGCGAACCCGACTCCATCTGACGCCGGAGCAACGCCGCAAGGCTCGCTTGCTGGCGGGACTCGCGGAAGTCGACGAGCGGACAGCCAGCAAGGCGATCGTCTTCGGCATCGACGCCGTCTCGCACTACGAGCCGCGCTGCCGTCTCCGCCGCGCGATCCAACAGCTCGCCGAGAGCGAGTCCTGAGCGCAGCCGCGTGCTGACAGTTGGGCGAGATCGCCCGGGAAAAAGGTCATGACGGTCACGGCGGAGCAGCGACACACCCGCGCGCACCGGTGCCCCGTCTGCGACGGCGCGGACGGTGACCCGCGCGGCAAGAGCAAACGATGCTCCGGCTTCACGAGCTCGGACGGCGAGTACGCGCACTGCTCGCGGGAGGAGCTCGCCGGATGCCTCGAGCAGGAGGACGCCGGCACGTATGCGCATCGGCTGCACGGGCCATGCAAGTGCGGCGTCGAGCACGGGGCCGACAACCGAACCCGTGACGAGATCGAGGCGATCTACCCGTACACCGACGAGGCGGGGTCGCTTCTGTTCGAGGTCGTAAGGAAAGCCGGGAAGCGTTTCTTGCAGCGTAAGCCCGACGGCTGCGGTGGCTGGACCTGGAAGGTCAACGGCGTGCGACGCACGCTCTACCGGCTGACGGATCTCGTCGCCGACGACGCCGACCGAACCGTCTACTTCGTCGAGGGTGAGAAGGACGTCGAGACGCTTACCCGCCGCGGCTTCCTCGCGACCTGCACTCCAGGCGGAGCGGAAAAGCCCGGTCAAAAGGCATGGCGCGAAGGCGTCGCCGAGCACGCGCGCACCGTTTTGCATGGCCGCGACGTCGTCGTCGTCGGCGACGCCGATGCCGTGGGACGCGACTTCGGGCGTTTGGTGGCGGACGGACTCCGCCCAGTCGCGCGATCCATCAGGGTCGTCGAATGCACGCGCGGCAAGGACATCACCGAACACCTCGCCGCCGGCGGGACGCTCGACGAGCTCGTACCGTTGGCGGACAAGCCTCCGGAGGACCCCGAGGAGACGGACGACCACGCGCGCAAGCCCGTGTCGCTCGTCGACCGAGCCCGCGCCATCCGTGCGCGGGGCCCCGTCGTTCGGCTCGCGACCGGCCTGCCCACCTTCGACGCCGCGTGCCGTGGTGGGCTCGCCGTCCCTCGACTCGTCGTCGTGGGTGGAGCTCCCGGAGCCGGGAAGACGGCGCTCGTCGTGTGGCTGGCGCTCCTCTGGGCGCGCCAGGGCGTCGAGGTCCTGGTCCTGGCCGTCGATGAGGCGGCCGACGACATCCTGATGCGGCTCGCCCTCGAGGAGGGCTGCGCGGTCGATCGGCTCGAGCAGGGTGACGAGGCCGAGTGGGAGCGCTTCGAGCAGGTGCTCGCGGCCCTGCCGCTGACGGTGGTGGACGGCGACGAGGGCTGGACGCTCGAGTCGGCTGCCGCATGCCTCGCCAAACGAGCCCCGAAGGGACCGGCGGTTCTCGTCGTCGACTCGACGCAGACGGTTGCTGCCGAAGGAACCGAGAGCGCGTCGAACCCGCGCGAACGAGTCGACGCCGTCGTCGCCGCGCTCAAGCGCGTCGTGAAGGCGCACCCGTTCCTCGTGCTCGCGACCTCGGAGCTCGCGCGCGGGGCCTACCGGTCGCGGAACAACGCTGACCACATCAACGACCTGGCATCGTTCAAGGAATCGGGCGGGGTCGAGTACGCCGCCCAGACGGCGCTGGTCCTGCGCTCGCTCGAGGGCGAGCTCGTCGACGTGTCCGTCCCGAAGAACCGCGGGGGCCGGAAGGACGGCTTCACGATCGAGATCGACGCGCGGACCCGCGTGCGCGAGGTCTCGCGTACCGAAGGCGACGAAGAACACGAGGATCGAGCGAGCCACCAGGTGGACGAGGACGTCCTGGTCGTCGAGAAGGTGCTCGTCGAGGCCGGGGAGGTCGCTGGCGTTCGGGGGCTACGCGCCGAGCTGCGCGCTCGCGGCGCCGCGATGGGGAACGTACGTATCGACGCCGCCGTGGCCAGGCTCGGAGCCCGCATCGTCAACCGCGGCGCCTCGAATCGACCCCGATGGGTGCTCGAGCAGCGAGAGCAGGACGCAGCCCAATGAGTGCAACGTGCCTCAACGTGCCCGCGTGCCCGGCACGTTGCCCGGCAACTAGGGACCCGCTACGTGCCTACGTGCCCCGCCCCTATAGGGGGCACGTAGCGCGGGGCACGTTGCCGATCGTGAGAATGAGCGAGCTACGTGCCCCGACGGGCAAGGGGACGAAACGGCCGACGAGCGACGGTGCGGAGATGGCCAGTAAGGGGCCCGAGGACGAGCCGAGCGGCTTTTCGGACGCGCGCCCGGAAAACCCGGGCCTCGCGCGCGCGCCCGCGAACCTCGCGCGCACCTGCGCGCCCGCCTGCGTGCGCGTGCGCGTAATAGACGAGGTGGCGGCCGAGGCCGGAGACGACGACGACCTGGCCGCCTGGATTGCCCTCCTGGCTTGCGTGTGCGCGGCCTGCGGGCTCCGCGCGGTCGGCGAGGACGGCGTGTGCTTGAGGTGCGGCGCCTTCAAGCCCTCGGCGATTGGTGCAGCACCCCCTTCACCACCGTCGGAAGTTGCGGCTTGATGGCCCACGCGAGGACGCCACGTGTCGACGACCCCCGCTGACCCGCTCGCGCCGCTCTTGAACGCTCTCTGCGAGCGCGTGGCGCTACGCGTGACCGAGATGGTCCTGGCGCGGCTTGAGGCCCAGGCAGCGCCGCAGAGGCCCGCGACGGGCCTCGTCGAGAAGCGGGAAGCCGCGGTCGCCCTCCACGTGTCGCGCGCGACGCTGGACCGGTTCGTTCGCGCCGGCGCCCCCGTCCATCGCGTGGGAGCTCGTCGACGGTTCGACGTGACGGAGCTCCGAGCGTGGCTCGAGACGCGCGGCCGTCGACCTGCAGCACCACGATCCATCCGGCGCGAACCCGTCGTCGACGACGTCGAGATCGACGAGATCGCGGCGGCATCAGGCCTGCGACGACGTCGCTGAAAAGCTCAACGATTCCGAGACGGGCACCGCCGGTGACCCATCGCTGGTGACTCCTCGTCCGCGAAACGCGAGCGACGACAACCACTTACGCATCACGCGCGCCGGCTCAGGTAGCCGCGTGCGTTCCGTCGCAGCCGCGGCCGGGCCTTCGGGCGCGCGCCGAAGGAGAGCTCGTTGGACGTGTCGCACTACTGCTTCCCCAGCGCGGTGGACGCGCCCCTCGAGCCGGCATGCGGCTGCGCGAAGCGCTGGGCCGACCGCATGGCGTCCTTCGGGTTGCCGTACGACCCCGGCCCCGAGGAACGGCGCAAGCACGATCCCGTCTGTCCCCACTTCGTGGAGTGGCGCGACCTCGGGGCATGGGTCTACTTCGTCCAGTCCGGCCCCTTCGGGCCGATCAAGATCGGCAAGGCAAAGGACGTCGCGCAGCGGCTCAAGTCCCTGCAGACGGCCCACTTCCGGCCGCTGGCGCTCCTCGGCGCGATTCGGGGCGGCGAGCCCATGGAGGCGGCGCTGCACGGCATGTTCGCGGCTGACCGTCTGCACGGCGAGTGGTTCCGCGCGACGGGGCAGCTCGCGATCGTCATCCACTGCACGGCGAAGCCGGCCGAGCCCCTCTGGGACTTCGTCGATCGCGTTGCGGAGTCCCGCAGCTCCGCGTGACCACCGCGGCCCCGCGCCGCCCCCTCAGGAGAGACCCCATGGACACGACCACGACCAACGTCCCCGGCTTCGGCCCCATCACGTGCACCGGCTGCGGCCGGCCGGCGCCCATCTCGACGAAGATCGGCACGCCGATGACCTGCCCCTGCGGCGTCGTGCACACGGCCGTCGCGGTCGTCGTCGAGTCGACCGGGAGCTGTTCGAGCCCCGGCTGTCACGACGCGAAGGTGGCCGAGGAGCGCGCCGCGCGCGCGATCTGAGCGAGGCCGAGAAGGACCCCATCATGACCGACCACCCCGCCCCCGATACCACGAACGAACCGTCGCCCTCGACGCCGGCCATCGCGCCGCCCCCCTGCGACGAACTGCCGGGGCAGGAGCTCGGTCGCGTCTCGGTAGGCAGACACGCTTCCCTCGTCATCTGCGGGACCTGCGCACGTGCATCACGCGGGACAACCGCCGATCGGCGTCGTGGTCCTGTGCGCCGAATATTCACTCGTGTCCGGGTTCCGGCGCCGGATCCTTGGGACCCTGCGTGTCCGCGGTGCGCGCTACCTCGCGACGATCCTTCATCGCGCAGCGGACGTGGCGGAGCGGGTCGATGCGGGGGAGAGCCTCGAGGCCGCCGCTGCGCCCCAGCAGGCCACGCTGGCGCGAAAGCGGGTCGCCCGCGAGGCGGCCGCGCCGACGCCAAGCCGGCGCGAGCGCGACGACGCGGCGCTCGTCCGACCGCCGGGAACGCCCCCGGCCTCCTGGAGCGCCGCGACGCGCGGGACCGCGCAGGAAGCGCCGGCGCAGGCCTCCGATGAAGTTTGCCACGCCGCCCCCGAGGAGAACGCCCGATGAAGCTCGAAGAGCTGCAAGGACAGAAGCGCAAGTTCGAAGTCTTGGAGAAGGTCTTCGAGATCGCCGGCGCGACCGAGACCCTCGCGCGCCAGTGGCTCGACGATCGTCTCAAGAGCGGGCAGGTCGCAGTCACCCGCGCCGGCGACGAGAACCGCGAGCCGGCAACCCCGGCGACCGACGAGCGGCGCGTGCAGTACATGACCCACGACGACCGCATCCAATCCGGCGTGGTCCTCCGCGCCCTGCGGAATCTGGAGGGGCAAGAGTGCCTCGACGCGTGCGAAGCGCTTGCAGCGGCTTGTGAGCTCGCGCGGGGGGAGGCGTGCGAGCCGTTTCTCGGCGTCGCCGCCTCACACTGCAGCAGAGCCCTGGCGTTCGCCTCGCTGCACGGACTCTTGGAACAGGCGTTGGCCACGTGCGACGGCACTCCGCCCCACGAGCGGCACACGGTCCCGCGGATCCGGCGGCTGCTCGAAGGCGCCGCCGCCCGTCCCCCCATCACGCCTACGAGCGCCGTGCTCACGAAAGGCACCCCGTGAAAAAGGGTCGAGAACGGCCTCGCGCTGCCCGTGTCGCCGGCGGCGCGCCAGCGCGGCGCCCTGACGCTCGAGGAGGAGACCCGATGATCAACAGCAGCGACCCCGTCACGAAGGGAAGAATGGTCTGGCGTGGCCCGCTCCCGCCTGAGGCCGTCCCCATTTGCCAGACCATGCTCCCCTGGGGCCCCGAGACTCGCAACGACGCAGGCATGGCTCTCCTTACCCTCGGGGGTGAGGCCGCCAACGCTCGTGACCTCGCGTACAACGCTCTCGCGGAAGCGTGCCACGACTTCGCCAAGCGCGACGAGCACATCGGCGCCGCTGCGGCTCACATCCGGCAGGCCCAAGCCTTCGACGAACTCGCAACGACGCTGGCGGCCGCCCTGGCCCTCTACGACGGGCCGCCGCCTCGGGACTCGACGACGCTGCGCGGGCTGCTCTGTCGAGCGCACACGAACGCCGTGCTCCAGCATCGTTCACCGCCGCGACGCCCACGCCCGCACAGTCCGCGCCGGCTCCCGCCTCCCACGAAAGGCACCCCGTGAAAACCAAGCCCATCGCCACGCCCCACACCACCACCAGCGCCCCCCCGACCGGTCCCGTGCTCCTCAAGGCACTCACCCCCCAGGAACGCCGGGCCATCTTAGGCGAGCCGCCCGGGCGACCGACGCAGGCCTCGCGCAAGCTCGGCGGCACCTATCGTGTGATCCACGGACGCATCGAGCTCCCGCGCCCGGCGGAGGAGATCGCGCAGGACCCATCGCTCACGCCCGCGATGACCATCCGCGCCGAGGTCGGTGACGAGGTGGAGCTCGGGGACACGGACGCCGCGAACATGCTCGACGCCGGGGTGATCGAGCCGCTCGACGCGAAACCCAGCAATGTCGGTCGGGTCTGGGATCCGCCGAAGCTGGCCCACTCACGCCACGCGAGCGCCCGGTGACCACCCTCGTCCGCGGTCCGTCCGGGCTCGACAGGTTCGACCTGTAACAGACTCTGATCGGCGCGCCCGAGCTCCGCGCGCGCTGGTCGAGGGGGTGCGCCCTAACGACCGCGCCCCGCGACCGCCCCACCCCCCGTGCCTAGCTCGCTCCGGGGGGTGGGCGCGGCGCACTACTTCGCCGCCGGGCAGGTCCCGACGGCACTTCTCACGAGAGGACCACGATGCCCATCGAGCAGTCGCACGGGAAGGTCCGCCCCACGCTGCCGCGCGCGAGTGACCTGAGCCCGGTTATCGAAACGGCCGAGAAACCGACCGCAGGACGCACCCCGGATGGCCGTTTCGCGGCGGGCAATCGGTCCGCCCTCGCCGCCCGCTTCACGCACACGATCCGGAAGGCCCTCGGGACAAAGGCGGCGAGCGGGGAGGCGCTCATCGTGGCCCGTGACGCCCGCCGGGTGTTTGGGCAGGTCCTCGCCGCACTCCCCTCTGACGCAGCCCCCGTCCGAGCCATCCTGGCCATCTACGCGAGGCACCAGGCGCTCCACGCCTACTACACCGTGAAGGCCGAGGCGTCGGGCCTCGACACCGAGCAGGGCCTCGCGCTGCTCGCCGTCGCGGACCGTCAGTCCCAGCGCGCCGAGCGGGTGCTCGTCACGGTGCACGACCTCGCATCCATCCATGCGAGGGCCCGGCGCGAGACCCCCGTGGACGTCGGTGCCCTCCTCGGCCCCGCGCCCGACGACGACGTGGTCGACGACGTGGTCGAGCCGCAGTGATGGCGGCCCTCCGGACATCGCTCGAGCACCTGCTCACGAGCCCCGCCGGGTTCGACCTCGGCACGGCGTCTCGGTTGCAGCGCGCTCTCTGCCGCGCGGCCGACGGGCTACGCGTTCGACCGGAGCTCATCGACGATGAGGCCCTCCAGCGGCACTTCCGCTGTGAGCGCTCGCAGATCGGGCTCTCGACCCCCGTGCTCGTGGTCATCGTGGCTGGGGTCCGCGGGGGCAAATCGCTGCTGGCGGCCTGCGCTGCCGTAAAGGGCTGCATGACCGGGGATCTCTCGGCGCTTCGAAAGCACGAGGTCCCTCGCTTCGCCATCGTCGCCCCCACCGTCGACAACGCGACGGCCACCTTCCGCCTCCTCGTGGGGCATGTGCAGGCCTCGCCGGTCCTATCGCGCCTGGTGGTGAAAGACCCGAGCGACGACACGCTCCTGCTGCGACGGCCGGACGGTCACGTGGTCGAGATCGTCGTCGTCGCGGCCCACCGGGGGGCGGTGACCCTCCGCTCGCGCTGGCTGGTCGGATTCGTGCTCGATGAGGTCGCGCTCTTCGGGGCGGAGGCAACGGGCGCGGCAATCAACGCCGAGGAGCTCCTGCGCGCCGGTGAGACGCGCCTGGTACCTGGTGCGCAGGGCTGGATCATCTCCTCCCCATTCGGCCCGAGCGGCCTGCTGTACGACCTCTGGCGCGAGCACTTCGGGAATCCCGGAGCGGTCCTCGTCGTCCACGCGCCGACCCGGGCCCTCAACCCGAGCTTCCCGCAGGCCAAGATCGACGCCGTCCGGCGTCGGAACCCCGACGCGGCAGCACGCGAGTACGACGCCGAGTGGATCGACGCGGACACGGCGTTCTTCGATGGGACGCTGATCGACGCGGCGACGCGGGCGACGCCCCTCGAGGAAGCGCCTGTCCCGGGTGCCGCCTACGCTGCAGCCTGGGACGCGGCCACGCGCGGCAACTCCTGGACCCTGATCGTCGCCCGAGCCGAGGCGGCGGATGTGCAGCCACAGCTCGTCGGCTCTACGGCCGAGGAGCGCCCGCGACAACTGCTTGAACTTCCGCGCGTGCGAATCGCACTGGCTCGCCAGTGGACCGGGTCGAAGAAGTCGCCGCTCGACCCCGACGCAACGATCGCGGAGATCGCCGGCATCCTGGCGACGTACGGCGTGAAGTCGGTGCGGTGCGACTCGTGGGGCGCCGACGCACTGCAGGCCCTCGCGCGAAGGCACGGCATCACCCTGCGCGAGGTGTCGTCTACCCAGGCCGAGCAGTTTGCCCGCTACGACGCGGTGCGAACGCTGCTCACCACGTCTCGCCTCGAACTCGCCCCCCATCCCGTGCTCGCGACGGACCTGAAGGGCGTCCGCAAGAAGGCTCTGGCGAACGGGATCAAGCCCGAGCTCCCGAAAACGTCCGACGGTCGCCACTGCGACTTCGCGCCAGCACTCACGCTGGCCTGCGAGGCCGCGCCGTCGGCGCTGTCGGACATGCGCCGCCCGCGCGGCGGCGGCGTCTGGGTGCAGGACGACATCTGGGAGCTGCGCCTCGACGGCTCGAGACCCGGCCACTTCGTCACCTGACTGGCCCACCACGACTCCCCAGCGCCGCCCATCACGGCGCCGGAGCTGGGCGCGAGTTCGCGCTCGTGCCCGGGCGCTCCCCCCCTCGGCCTTACTTGGCGGTGGCCGCGGGGGGTCGAGCGCGCTTCTCGAACCATGGCGCGGCTTCGCCGCAGCCCCAAGGCAACCGGAGATCACATGATCAAGAGCATCAACAGCATGTCCTTCGCGGAGCTCAGCGCGCGCTCGCTCGCGCTTCTCCGCGATCCCGCGACGAGCAAGCGGCTCGGCCTGGCGTCGATCGCGAAGAAGATCGGCCCCCGCGAGCGCGCCGTTCTCATGGGCGTCAGCGCGGACGAGATGCCGCCGCCGTCGCCGGCGGAGCGGAAGCTCGCGGGCGAATACCGCGTGATCCATGGCCGGATCCTCCTGCCTTCCGTCACGCCGGACGGCGGCCCCGCGCCGACGTTGCAGTTTGCCGAGATCGGCGACGTCCTGTTCCTCGACGACCTGTCCGCGGCCATCGCCGTCGACGCCGGGGTCGTGGAGCGGGCCGACGCGGATCCCAGCGAGAGTCGTGTCGGCAAGGTGTGGGATCCGCCGAAGCCTGCGCCCATCGGTCCCGGCATGCTGTTCAAGCACGATCGCGAGCGCCAGGACCGCGCACGCGCCGCGGCGAACGCCGACAGAGCCGCGGCGGCCGAGAAGGAGCAGCGGGAGCGCGACGCCCGGGACGAGCAGATCCGCGAGGGCCAGCGCCGGTTGGCGCGTCGCAATGGAGGCGCCCGATGACCGCCCCCGTTCGCGACCATGCGGAACTCCTGGAGCTCGCGCGTCGCGCGCTCGTGAGCGTGGCGATCGAGGAGCGGCGCCAATCGATCGAGTTCGCACCCCTGCGGATGCCAACGGGACACCACGAGGCGGCCACGTTGCTGTCGTCGCGGGCGCGAATCCGGTTCACTGAGGCGCTCGCCTTGGTCCAGACCGCCGCGAGGTTGCGGTTCGACCTGTCCGACGTCGTGCCGATCACGGCGACGCCGGCGGAGGAGGCGGCCGTCGCCCTCGCACGCGAGGAGCTCAGTGCGGACGAGATCTCGACCAGGCTGGGTCAGGATCACGGAATGGCGCCCGCGCAGGCGAGAGAGCTCGGTCGCCGAGTGCAGGGCTTCCGCCCGTCCGTGGCACGCGAGACTCGCCTCTGGCTGGCCGACCGCCTGCCCCGCGCCGAAACCGAGCCGGAGCGCGGCTCGATCCGGATGATGCGTGCAACGAAAGTGAGCGGCGAGATCGTCGCTTCGTTCTCCGACGGCTCGATGGGCATCGTCCGCGGCATCACCAGGGGCGACGAGGTCGACCCCAAGACGGCCGGCGTGACGCTCGTCGGTCCCGCGCTCTGGTCGGACGGCTCTCCCGTCAAGCTCGTGTGGATCCAGCTCGCCGAGTGCGGCAGCTGGAAGGGCCACCCGGCCGGCCCCTTCGAGATGACGCCCGCGACCTTCTCCGAGGTCGTCCGGAACTTCGAAGCGCGTGAACTTCCCATCCCCTGGGACTACGAGCACGCGAGCGAGCAGCCGGCCACCGAGGGCAGCGTGCCGCAGAAGGGCTCACCGGCTCCGGCCTGGGTCCACCGCCTCGAGAACCGCGGCGTTGGCGGCCTCTGGGGTCTCACCGAGTTCCTCGACCAGGCGCGCGGGCAGATCCAGCGCGGCGAGTACGCCTTCCTCTCGCCGGCGATGCGCTTCGGCTGCCGTGACTCGCGGACGGGCGACAAGATCGGCGCGCGCCTCACGTCCGTCGCGCTCACCAACCAGCCGTTCCTGACGGGCCTCGACGGCCTGCGCACGGCCAAGGACGCTGGGGGCGGCGGCGCGGTGACCGTCAAGCCCACGGTGCAGGAGCGCGCGCTCGAGATCCAGGCCGCAGCCGAGAAGGACGGCAAACGCATGACGTTCGCCGACGCGATGATCGAAGCGTCGCTGCAGCTGCGCCCGCGGGCGCGCACTCGGGGTCGGAGGTGAGCGACCGTCCTCGGTGGGTCGAGGACGGGTGCGTCGATGGCGCGCCCCCATGGCTCGTCACGCTCCGAACGCGGGAGCTCGAGGCGTACGCGTCGCTCTGTCAGCTCTGGGAGCTCGATGTCGTGGATCCTCAGCTCTGGGCGCGGGTTCGCGACGAGGTCGTTCGCGTGCGCGAGGCGCAGCTCGCCATGGGCATGGACCTGCTCGTGCGGAAGTTCCGAGAACCACTGCGCCGTCTAGGCGACGGGCTTCGCGCCGTGGGCGCGGCGCTCCGGCACGCAACAAGGAGATCAACGACGTGAGGAACGCGAACAGCTACGGCGGCCGACTCGGGCCGAATCGCGACGAGGAGCAGGTGCGACCGGAGCCTCCGCCTGCGGACGCGCCGCCCACGCCGCCGCCGGCGGTCCTGCGCATGTTTCCCGGCGAACGCGAACGCTTCGAGCGCGAAGCGCGCGCGTACGTCGAGCGCAACCCGTACACCCCCGGGCCGCGATTGCCTGGGCCACGCGATGGGGGCCGCCGATGATCGCGCTCACCGAAGCGCTCGACCGCGCGCTCCCGTACATCATGCGTCGGCGCGCGGAGCTCCTTGCCGAAGGCGCCCGCGAGGACGCGCTGCTCGCGATCGTGGCCCACGAGTCGGCCAGCCCGGACGGGTGGCCGTTCGTGGACGTGTCGGCTGACGACGCCACGGCCACTGGGATCCTCGCGTCCTACGATCCGGAGGCGAAGCCTCCTTGTGCGCTCGTCGTGGGCCTCGAAGGCGGAGAACGCGTGGTGTACCTCGCCGCGATCTCCTTCACCGGGGCGCCGAGCCCACGCGGCGCGGGGATGACCAGAGGGGGCGTCGCGTGAGCAACCTCCCTCCCCCCACCACCCAGCAGGTCGCGTCCTCCGAGCGCGCCAAGGACCTGCTCGAGATCGCGAGCGTGTGCGGGGCCTCGGTGTTCGAGGCGGCCGTCGCGCTCACGGAGCACGGGTCGCGGCCCCGCGCCCAGGCCTACCTCCTGGGCCGCAAGGCTGCGGGCCTTCCCTTCTTCGACGAGGACCGAACATGAGCCATCCCTTCCGTGTCGAGCTGGACGGCAAGCCGCTGCACTCGTTCGTGCTGAGCCGCGACCATCTGCGCCGCATCGCACTCGCCGCGCAGCTCCTGGCCGACGAGCTCGGAGGCTGACGATGGCCCACATCACCATGGTCCGCTCCGAGTGGGTGGGTCCGAGCTCGTGGCTCACGTGGATCGGATCGCACACGTACGCGGTCGGCGCGTACGTCGTCCCGAACCCCGCGAACGGGCACTACTACAAGTGCACGACGGCAGGCACCTCGGACGCGTCGGCCCCCACCTGGCCGACGACGCACGGGGCCACCGTCAGCGACGGATCCGTCGTCTGGACGTGCGAGTACACGACGGCCATCCTGGCATCCGAGCTCGCGGCGCTCGATGCGAACCAACAGGCAGCGCTCAACGGCGTCGACGGCTCGACCCACGCGCCGACCGCAGCGATCGTGATCGGCGGCGCGGGACTTCACGTCACCGGTCCCTTGAAGATCGCACGAGGCGGCACGTTCACCGTGACCGCCGCCGGCGGGATCGTCCTGGCGGCCGGAAACGTCCCCCAGTACGGACCTAGGCATCAGGGGCGCACGGCAACGGACGTGCACGCGCTCGTCGGCGGTCGACCTGCGCGCAATGGGACCTGGCGCGTTCGCCACGCCGATTGCGGCGTGCAGGCCGTCGCGCCCACGATGGACTTCTCCGACGGCGCGGGCCCGCAGGTCGCGCGGTGGGCGGTGCCGCTGCGCGTGCGAGATGCGGCTACCATCACGTCGCTGACCGTCGCGCTTCGCGTGGGCGCGCCGCACGCGACGCTACCGACGAAGATGCCTGGCGTTCGGCTCCTTCGATTCCCGAGCTCTGGAATCCCTCAGCCCATGACGTCGATCGCGTCGGGCGCCGATCCTTCGGGCTTCGTTTACGTCCCGCAGCCGGCGAGCGCCGCATCGTGGACCGGACAGCAGACGCTGGCGGTCCCCGTCGACCAGAACAACGTCGTCGACATCGGGAACTACACATACGCCCTCGAGATCATCGAGGAGCAGTGGTCGCAGTGGCCCGGATACCCGTTCGGGCTCATCGTGAAGCAGCCGGTGAGGCTCGCGACGACACCGGGCACCTTCGCCGTCAATCCGCACGGAGCGGGGTACGCCATCGACGAGATCACCGTGAACGTCGGCGACCGCGTCCTCGTCAAGGATGTCGGCAGCGCCTCGGCCTCCGGGATCTACATTGCGGCAACGGGCTCCGGCTCTGCCGGCGACTGGACTCCAGCTCCGGACTTCGCAGCTCCAACCGACTTCACCCAGGGAGTCATCGTTCCCGTGCAGCTGGGCACGATGAACGGTGGTTCGTACTGGCAGGCAGCGACGACGATGGCGAGTTGGGCCGGCCCGCTCACTACGCCGCCGATCGTCTGGACCGCGCGCGGGCCCGACGATGACGCGACGCCCGTGAACAAGGGGACGGAATTCTTCGGCAAGGGCAACGTCTTCCAGGCCGCCGCGATCAGCTACGCGGGCATCACCGAGCAGGTGTTCCAGTGAGCGGAAATCCTCGTCTCCTCCCCGACACGTCGTACGTCAACGGCAACACCATCCCTGGGTCGTGGTGGGATGCCCTCGACCTCGCACTCTCGCAGTCGATCAACGGCCAGGGCGGCGGCACGTGGGACCCGAGCGCCTCGATCGTCATCGCGGGCGCCGGCGTGTGGGCGTGCGGACCCTGGTCGCTCGGATCATCGCCGGCCGTCGAGATCCCATCTGGCCTCGATCTCGTTCACGGCGACAGCGACTGGGTCGGCCTCGGGAGCGGGCACGCCGGTGCCTCGCGATCGCTGCGAACGTCTTTCGGAGCCGCCGCGGACACCGGGTGTTGCACACCCGGCCAGGCGCCCGCGGGAACGTCGACGTGGGGCGCCTCCACGGCGTACGCCACGGGCAACTTCGTCGTCCCGCTCGTCCCCGACGGACTCGTCTTCGTCTGCGCGACAGGCGGCACCAGCGGCAGCTCGGCGCCGACGTGGAACCCCACCATCGGCGGGAGCACGACGGATGGCGGCGTCACGTGGACGACCTACTCGTCGGTCGGTCTCGGGGTGCCGACGATCCTCTACGAGGACGTGTCCCAGGGCGTGCAGGTCAATCCCGTCGGTGCGAGCTTCGCGGGGGGAGCGCGGTTCGCAATGCCGCTGCGCGTGCACAACGGCGCGACGCTCACCGAGGTCGATGTCTACCTCAAGGTGAGCAGCCTCCACCTGCCCGCGGCCGTGCCGCTGGCGCGGGTCGTGCGCGTCGACATGGCGGGGAACTGCCAGCCCCTCTACAACGGCGACGATCCGTCGGTCATCGGCTACGCGGGGTCCGGGTGGCTCACCGCGACGTCGAGCGCGTCGGAGTCCGCCTACTACGCGGGCGGCGCCGCGCAGTTCAGCGCGTACCCGATCGACACCGCGTACGAGGTCATCGACACCAGCAAGTACGCCTACCTCGTGCAGGTGATCGACGAGTCCGGCCCCGGTGCGGTGGGGGGCAACATTTACTTCGAGGCGCTCGCGAAGTTCTCGGCGATCCCCGACGTGAGGCCGCAATGAGCTCGTTCGACTTCGTCCGACCCAGCGGCCAGTGGACCAACGAGATGGTCCCCGGCGCGTTGGACTACCAGCGCTTCGACGATCACCAGTCGCGCGCCGTCAACGGCGACACTGGGGGCAGCTGGTCGCCCAGCCAGCCGATCGTGATCGGGGGCGCGGGTCTGCAGTCGAGCGCATCGGGCACGCTGCTCGAGGGCGGCGCGAGCACGGCGACGGGCGGGCGCCTGGTCGTCGCAGCGAGCGCCGGCGACTTCCCGCAGCTGTCCCCATCGCGCTCGCGGACGATCACGGTCCCTGTGATCGACCTGCTCAGCACTGCAGGCGTCAGCGGCATCAACGTCGTTCGCGACGACGTCCACGGGTGGGGGATCGCGGCGCCGCCGGGCGCGTCGAGCTTCGTCACCGTCTACGTGGAGATCGGCGGCCGATACCTGCACGCGGGGGCACGGCTGGCGTCTGCCTCGATCGAGTTCGTGGTGACGAAGCAGCCCGCAGCGCTCCCTTCGCAGCCGCTCGGCTTCGTGATCCTGTCCGCGGACGACACGGGAGCGCCGGCAGCATCGCAGCTGAACCCGACCGCCCTGGTCAACCTGACGACCTGGTTCCAGCCATGGACCCCGTCTCTCGGGCAGTACGTCATCCCGAGCACGCCAGCGAAGATGCCGACGAACCCGCTCGACGCGAGCGGCGTCTACTACAAGTGCACGACGACCGGCGCGGTCGGCGCGACCGAGCCGAACTGGTCGACCGCCGTCACCAACGGGTCCACCATTGCCGACGGATCCGCCGTGTGGACCTGCATGGGCCGCGCGGGGGTCCTTGCGTTCGGCGGACTGAGCACGCCGAGCTACTGGGCCAACGGCGCACCGCAGACCATCTCGTACGACTTCGACGGCACGTCGGGGCTGGACGGCACGACGAACATCATCAGCATCGCGCAGCGGTACCAGCTCGACCTCGCTCAGCTGAACTCGGACAGCGGGGTGGTCGTCACGGGGCTCCAGCTCACGTTCGACACGATCACCTCGATGGCGTTCGCGTGACGCACGAAGAGCTGACCGACCACGTCTGCCGCTCCATCGACGTGGTCGGCATCCTCTCGCTGCACCTCGCGGCGGGCGCCGAGCCGAGGGAGTTCGCGCTCCTGGGCGTCGCCGACGTCGCGGGGGAGCGGTGGTCGGCCGACCTCCTTCCGCACCGCGAGGCGATCGCACGGATCGCGGCGCTCGAGGCCCAGCCCTTCGGACGCGCGTGCAGGCCCGCGCTCGAGGCGGCCACGGCACGCCGATTCCGCGAGGCGGCGAGCGTCTTCGTCACGCCGATCGTCACGGTCCTCGTCGACGAGGAGACGGGACACGCCGACGTGAAGTGGACCGACTGGATCGCGCCGCAGAGCGCGAGAGGTGATGCGTGAGCGCGAAAAACTACCCGCTGCAGTACCCGAAGCCGACCGGCTTCGATGGCCTCCCCCGCACGAGCTTCGCGGGGCTCGAGTTCCCCGCGGAGAGGATCGCGCTTCACTCGCAGGGGCGTCAACACCTGCACGAGTTCCCGCATTCGCCGGGAGCCGCCCCCGAGAAACTCGGACGCGGGATCTGGTACATCACGGTCGCGGCCCTGTTCCACGCCGGGCTGCCCACGTACGACCCGCAGCTCTGGCCGGCCGGGATGGCTCAGGTCCGGAACCTCTACGAGACGCAGCAGACCGCGACCTTCCAGCATCCGAGCACGGGCACCTTCGACGCGTTCATCTCGAGCTGGAAGCAGGAGTGGAACCCGCGGTCTCGCGGTGGCGAACGCGTGGAGATCGAGTTCATCGAGGACCAGCGCGCCAACTTCCTGACGCAGACGGATCCGACCCCGGGACCGCCGTCACTGGCGGTCACGCAGCAGGAGCTCGCCGCCGCGCTCTCGCTCGTCAAGGACCAGCTCAAGCCCTCGACGCAGGACCTCAACGTCTTCGACGCCATCCGGGCCACGGTCAACGCCGTGCAGGCCCTGTCGGACACGGCAGGGATGTACTCGAAGTACGCGCAGGCCAAGGCGCTCGAGCTCCAGAGCCTCTGCATGCAGGCCGACTCGCTGCCGTCGATGCAGTCGCCGCTCGCCGTCGGGGTCCTCGTGAACGTCCGGAGCATCGGGGCGACGGCCGCGCAGGTCGCCACCCAGCAGCAGCAGGCCAGCCAGAGCCTCGGCAAGTTCACCGTCCCCAAGACGATGACGATCCAGGACCTGGCGATCCGCTTCTACGGGGACACCTCGCGGGAGACGGATCTGATGGCGCTCAACGCTTCGTCGATCCCCGACCCAATGTCGATCTCCGCCGGGACGCTCATCCTCTACTACCTGCCCACCTCCACGAACTGACGGACCACGAGCATGCCCAACTTCTCGAGCGTCTCGCCCTCGACGCGAACCCCGTTGCGCACCGTCGTGCTGCCCCTCACCGCCTTCGCCGACACCTGGGCGGGAAAGCCGCTCGATCCGGTCTGCGTCGGTCTGCGGCAGCTCACGATCACGGAGTTCGAAGCAGCCCTCGCGGCTGCGAACGAACAGGCCAGGCAGTGGCACGTGAACCACGACACCGGGCAGTTTCACGACGAGGCGACCGCAATCGTCGCGCGCGACGAGCAGCTGATGGTGCAGTGCATCGCGCGGGTCACGTGCGATTGCAACGACACTTCGGCCACGTACTTCGTCGGGGGCGAGCCGACGGCGCGCGACGCCTTGACCCTGTCAGGCGTTCGCTTGCTGTGGGACGAGCTCCTGCTCCTCCACGTCACGACGAGCGCAGCCACCCACGAGGCCTCGGACGCCGAGGTCGTCGAGGCGGGGCGCTTGCTCAGTCGCCCCGGCGCGATGGCGCGCCTCTCCGAGGACGAACAGGTCACCGCGCGGACCATCGTGGCGCACCTACTCACCAAGCTGTTGGCCGCAAGCGCGGCAACGGAGGACGCACAATGAAGTTCTCGACGCTCAAGCGCGAACCGGTCACCCATGCCCTCGACGTTCCTCTGCCCGGGATCGCCACGCCGACGCGTGTCCTCGTGCGGCAGCTCTCCTCCGACGAAGAGCAGAAGGGCGTCGCGTTCGCCACCAAGGCTGCCGTCGACGCAGCGGTGCGGGCGGAGCGCGGGGTGCAGCTCTACGACGTAGCCCTCTGGGCGCATGCCGTCGCCGCGGCGTACCTGGACGCCGAGAACCCCGGCGCGCCGTTCTTCGACGGAGGTCCGGCGCAGGTGCTCGAGAAGCTCGGGATCGACTCCATTGCCTACCTCTTTCGCGCTAAGCAGCGGTGGGAGGACGAGGTGTCGCCGCTCCGGTCGGCGAAGAACCCCGACCAGTTCGTGAACCTCGCGCGGGACATCGCAGGCCCGAATGGCGACGAGATCTACATGCGGTGCGCCCCCGCGACGCAGCTCGGCGTGGCGCTCTTCATGGCGCGCCTGCTGACCGCCATCGAACCTGACGACGAAAGCAGCGGAGCGGCGACAGCGCCCGGCGCCTCGAGCGCGCCGGTCGAGGCCCCAAGCCCCTAGCCGACCGCTCATCGCACGACGAGACGAGTGAGGGTGCCGCACAGGATGGCGCGCCCCGGGAGACGTGTGCCCCATGCCCAGCAGCGACTTCATCAGCGACGAGATCGGCAACGGACAGGATTCGGTGACCCTGACGCTCGGTGGCGAGAAGGTGCTCTACGCGCAGGGATGGTCGGTCGAGGAGTCGGTCCTCTCGCAACCGGCGCGGTGGGCAATGTCGTTGGGCTGGCAGGACGGCGCTGTCTCGCTCTTTGGGATGGCCCGCCCGGGCACGCGGTTCGTCCTCAGCATCAACGGCGCGCCGCAGATGACGGGCGTCACTGACAGCCGCGAGCTCGAAATGAACGGGAGCGGCAGCGTGCTCCGCGTCACGGGGCGCGACGCCCTCGCTCCGTTGCACGACGGGTACGTCGCGGCCACTCGTTCCTTCGGGACTGAGATGACGTACTTCCAGCTCGTCCAAGAGGCGCTCAAGGCAGTGGGACTGGACCCCTCGGAGCTCGTTCCGAACAACGCCAACAACCGGAAGCTCAAAGCCGGAGTCCAGATCCAGCAGACCGACGGGCCAGAACAGTCGGACGAACTCACGCACCTCCCAATCGGCGCCACGCTCGGCTCTTTCTCCGTGAGCATCCAGGCGCGGGCGCAGCAGACGTGGCTGGAGTTTCTCCGCCACCTCCTCGACCGCGCCGGCCTGATGCTCTGGGCTGCGGCCGATGGCTCATTCGTTCTCGCGACGCCGAACCCGAGGCAGACCCCGACCTACGAGCTGCACCGACACATTCAGTCCGCCAACCTCTCCTCCAACATCCTGGGGTGGAAGCTCACGGACGACGTCACCTCGCGCCACTCCTCAGCGATCATCTACGGCCGCGGGGGCGGCCGGAAGAGCGGACGGCGGAAGGCCAAGGGTGAGTATGTCGACCTCGAGGTCCTGAACAAGCCGACCGATTCGCCGCCGGGCTACGGGCTCTCGAAGCCGCTAGTGCTGCGCGACGAGTACGTGCAGACGCCACTTCAGGCCGCGTACTTCGCCAAGCGCAAGCTCGCGGAGGAGCGACGCAACGGGTGGCGGCTCGAGTACACGTTCGCGGGGCACACGCTACCGATCGCCGGTTCGAGCACCGATCGCGCCGTCGTCACCTCGGACACCACGATCGACATCGACGACGAGCTGCTCGGCATCAAGGGGACGTTCTACATCGAGTCGGTGCGGCGTACGCGCACGCCGCAGACGCAGACGCAGATCCGCTTGATGCGGCCGAACGATCTGGTCTTCGGCGACGTCTCGGCACCGAAGACGACGGGGGTTGTCGCCCCCGCGAGCACGACGACGGAAGGCGGCGCAACGGTCGTGACCTACACGCCCGATCCGTTTGCTGGCGCGCCCGCGGGCGCCGTCGGCCAGAACGCCAACGGCCAGTACACGGGCCCCGACGGCGACATCATCCATTGAGCTGAGCTGACCCATGGCCATGTTGCGAATCAAGATCGGGGCGTCCGTCGACGCTTCCGTCCAGACCGCGTTCACGTCGGTCGAGAAGGCCGCCGAGCACGCCGGCAAGGCGATCCAGAAGAACTTCGGGGAGGCCGCGGCGCGTGCGACCCGGCAGACGGCCAGTCACGTCGGCGCCGCCGCGGCGCCCGTCAAGCAGGCGGGCCAGGTGGCGGAACAGGCGGGACAGAAGGCCGCCGCTGCGCTGCGCGGGCTCGGAAGTCTGGGGGCGCAGACCAGCGCGAAGTTCAAGGAGGCCGCCGCCGAGATCCGACGGATGCCGGCTGATCTCCGGGCCGTGGAGCGCGAAGCGACCCGCGCGCTCTCGGCGATGCAGCGCGACAGGGCTCGTGCGGCGCTCGGCCTGCCCTCGATGTCGAGCGGTCGTCGCAGCAGCCGCTTCTGGTCCGCTGCAGGTGGCAACCTCTCGGTCAGGAAGCCGAACGTCGACACGCTGAACATGGACCCCGTGAGCGGGGTCGCGCGGTTCGGGATGAGCGCCGCGAGCTTCGCCGGTCGGGCCGCGTTGGGCCTCGCGCGCGCCGCGGGAGTCGAGACGGACCTCGGGTCGATCGCGACGAAGAACTTCAACGAGGAGGAACTCGCGCAGAAGATCTCGAGCTCGGGTTACATCCCCGGCCGCACGCGTCTCGTGCACAGCGGCGACATCCTCGATCAGACGCGCTCCGTCGCGACCAGTACCGCGACGGACCGCGGGGATCTGCTCTCGGGTCTCCAGGGCTTCGTCGCGAAGACGGGCGATCTCGACCTCGGGCGATCGATGCTCGGCGACATGGCGAAGCTGGCGAAGGCGACGGGCACCGAGTTCGCGGACATGGCCGAGGCGGCGGCCGAGGTGGCCAACCATGTGGGCGACATCCCCGACAAGGGGAAGGTCGTGTACGACGTCATGCGGCAGGTCGCTGGGCAGGGGAAGCTGGGTGCGGTCGAGATCCGAGACCTCGCGACGCAGATGGCGAAGGTCGCTGCGACGGCGAACCAATTCAAGGGGGGCGCGGCCGCCAACATCGCTACCCTCGGGGTCTTCGCGCAGGAGTCGAAGCTCGAAGGCGGATCCGCCACGTCGGTGCAGGCTGCGACGTCGGTCGCGCGGTTCGCCTCGGGTCTCGCGAAGCCTTCCAACCTCAAGGCCTGGCGAGCTCACGGCTTCTCCAACGGCGCCTTCACTGACGACACGCACTCTGAGCTCCTCGACCCGCTCACGATCGTGAAGATGGCCCTGCGCGCCTCCTCGGGCCAGGGGGGCAAGGGGAAGGCCAGCGAGTCGGTCATGTCGCAGCTCTTCCCCAACCAGATGGCGTTCCGCGCCGTGGCCGGATGGCAGACGACCTACAACAGGGCCGGCGGCGGAGACGAGGGGATGGCCGCTGTCACGAAGGAGTTCCAGCGACTCCACGAGGCGCAGCTGAGCGAGGTCGAGGTCACGCGCGCGATGAACGCGGTCCTCGAGCTCGGGAAGTCGAAGGCGACGATCTTCAACGAGCAGCTGGGCACTGTAGCGGAGCAGCTGCAGGGCGTCCTGCTGCCCGCTCTCGAGGCGCTCGCGCCGGAGATCGTGTCGCTGTCGGAGTCACTCGTGACTGCAATCACTCGGTTCATGGGCATCCACCCGGACGCCGACCGCGAGGCCCGAGACGACGCCGCGCGCAAAGCGTTCGCCAAAGCGATGGGGGCTAACCTCGACTCGCAGCTGAACCTTCCGCCGCGGAAGGGCCAGTTCCCGCTGATGCTCAACACGCAGACGAGCAACTTCGAACCCGCGCATGGGGGACAGATCGAGGGCTCCAGGGTCGCGCAGCTGGAGAAGCAAGATGCCGACATCAGCGACGAGCTGGCCAAGAAGCAAGCGGAGCACGACGCGTACAAGAGGTCGGCCGGTTACATCGACCTCGGGGTCGGCTCTGGCCACATGCACTACGGCCACGTCTACAAGCCGGAAGAGCAGGCCGAGCTCAACGCGCAGAACAAGCACCTCGAGGATCTAAAGGAACAGCAGAAGAGGACGAACGACATCCTCGATAGGATCCACGAGGCCGTGAAGAGCGGACAGGTCACCATCAAGACCGCACCCAAGGTGGAGACCGCGCCGAAAGCCGACGGGGCGATGCCGGCGGAGGCGCCCTGATGCTGCCCGTCCTCGCGACCGACCCGCGCGTCGCGGAGTTCGAGGCGACCGCCCGCGCGAGCCTCGATGCGTTCAGCGAGGGCGCGTCCGCTCTCGCGCGAGCGGCGCAGATGATGATCGACGCGGCCGCCAGCGCCGCGAACCAACGCCCGGCCGATGCCGCCACATCCGTGCAGATGCTCGGCCAGCTCGCTCAGACGCTCGACGCGTGCCGCATCGCCGTCGAGCCGCTCCTGGTCCCGATACGCGCGCTGGGGCTCCTCGACCCGCCCGCCGTCCAGGCCTGAGCGACTCTCCGGCGGTTCATCGACAGGTGTATTGCCCGGCGGCGGTCCACTCTGCCGAGCCGCACGTCCAATCCGTGCCGACGCCGTCGGAGCCGCACGTGAAGCAGTCCGACGCCGGCGCGGACTCGACCCCGGTGAAGCCGCTCGTGCTGCCCCCACACGCGGCGCCAGGCGCGAAGCCGGAGGGGCACGAGGCCAACGTCAGTGTCTGGGCGGAGCTTCCGCTCGTGCAGTTCCACTCGTGCACGATCTCGTCGCCGGAGTCGCCGACGACCGCATCAAGGTCGCAGGACCCTTCGATCGACACCTTCCCTCCGCAGCCGCCCAGGGCGGCCACGACCATCGCGATCACGCACCCGCGCACGACGCGACAGTAGCGCGATCGCCGCCACCAGCCCAGCGAGGGCATCAGATGACATCGCGCGAAACCGAGCCCCTTGCGAGCGCCGAGCAGCCACGCGCCCGCCGCATCTCGGCGACGACCGTGATGGAGATCCGCAGACGATTCGCCTTGGGAGAGTGCGCGCCGTCGCTCGCCCGCGATTTCGGAATCACCCCTGCTCACACGTGGGCCATCGCGACCGGTCGCAGCCATCGCGACGTCGCCACCGTCGACCTTAGCCGCCGCATCGCACAGCGTCAGGTCTTGCGGGGAGACGCTCACCCACTTCGTCGGCACCCCGAACACGCTCTCCGCGGATCTGCTCACCCCATGGCGAAGCTCACGGAATGCGCAGTCGTCGAGATCCGCGATCTGTACGCGCACGGCGAGTCAGTGCGGGGGCTCGCCACGTCGTTCGGCGTCTCGCCCCGGACGATCCAGTTCGTAGTCACCCGCCAGCACTGGCGCCACATCTGATCGGAGACCGTCCACCATGCCGAACACACCGACGAGCACCGCGCTCGCGCGCACGCCCACCCAGGAAGCCATCGCCTCCTTCAACCGCATCACGCGCGACCCGAGCAGCATCGCGGCCGCGATCGAGAAGGCGCAGGCCGTGGGCCACCTCGTGGCGCCCTCGACCTCGATCTCTGGGGGCGTCCCGGAGGGGACCAGCATCGCGTTCAGCGCGGTGATGGTCGACATCGCGCACGAGACGTACCCGATCCCCGGATCGTCGGCCGTGGGGCTGGGGAAAACGGCGCTCGACCGCATCGCCCTCGCCCTCGGTGTGAGCTGGACGGAGTCGCGCCGACTCGACGATGGCCGCGACCCCCACTACGCCGAGTTCCTCGCCGTCGGGGTCGTGCGTCAGTACGACGGGACGCCGATCACGATCCAGGCGACCAAGGTGCTCGACTGGCGCGACAAGGCGCCGGCCGTCGAGAGCCTGTGGGCGAAGTACCGGGAGAAGCATGCCGCCTGGGAGCGCGGGGGTCGCCAAGGCGACGCGCCGCGGTCACCCGAGGCGCAGATCCGGGAGGTACGCGGGTCGCTCGCGGCTCGCTGCGAGACGTCGGCTCGGTTGCGGGCGGTGCGATCGCTCGGCATCCGGACCAGCTATGGAAAGGACGAGCTGAGAAAACCTTTCATCGCGGCGAGGCTCATATTTTCGGGGGATTCGGAAGATCCGTCCCTCCGTCGCGAGTTCGCCCTGATGCGGGCCTCGGCGTTCCTCGATTCCTCGCGGTCACTCTACGGCGAGCCGCGCGCCCCGAGGCTGCCCGCCGGCTCCCCCGCGCCCGCGCGCGTGTCAGCCCACGTGCCGGCGCCTCCGGTCGGGAGCACCACGGCCGACGAGGACGACGAGCTGCTCGAGGGCGAGCTCGTGTCGCCGACGACCATGCCTCCCGGGCGTGACACGGGGCCGGCGGCGTTCGTCGGACAGGACCCGGCGCCCTCGCCGACCCCTGCGCGCCCCGTGGCGACGCCTTCGCGCTGCCCCCGTTGCGACGGCGGCGAGCAAGTGTGCCCGACCTGCAAGAAGCTCGAGGGGCCACACGCGGACTGCAGCCAGGCCATGTGGATCCCGTGCCCGTCGTGCTGCTCGTCGAGGGACGGGGCGGGCGCCGCTACCACTGGGGCCCGCCCGGCGACGCGCGGAAACCAGCGGCCCGATGGCGACGACCGTCCTCGTCGCGAGCCGTCCAGCGCGGTCGTGCGGTTTGGTCGTGACAAGGGCAAGCAGCTTTCGCAGGTCGAGGATCTCTCCTGGTACCTCAAGGCGATCGGCGAGAACGTGGACGACCCGTCGAAGGATCGGTACCGCGAGGACAACCTGCGGCACCTCGAGGAGATCAAGGACGAGATCGCGCGAAGGGACGGCGGCGACGACGACTTCGGCGAGCTGCAGACCGACGAGGACGTCCCGTTCTGATCCTCACCCCAACGCCATCGGCATCGCGCCGCCGGCCCGCTGGGCGCCGAGCCATTGCCGCGGGCATCGCTCGTTTCCGACGAGCCGTCTTCCACATCGGACCGACCGCCCCCCGCCACCGCGCCCATCTGCTTCTATCAGCGCCGCCGTCCGGACCGGGCTTGCGACGACACCCCCCTGTCGTCCTCCCCGGAGCCGGGCGGCACTTCGATCTCGACCCGGACCCCGTAGGCCGCGCCACCGGTCCCGTTTCCGACGATCGGTTCCCCCCGTCCGACGGGCCGCCGCGCGCACGCCTCGTTCCTCTGCTTCGATCCATGCGTGTCCGTCTACGGCCCGCACTACCCGCACGCGCTCCAGCGCGCTGTGAACCACGCCGAGCGTCTGGCCCGGCTTCTCAGCTACCCCGAGCTCGTGTCCGCGGACGTCCCGTGGGTCCTCGGGCGCGCTGAGGAGGTCGAGAGCTACGTCGGCGCGGTGGTCTCGGACTGGCTGGCGGGCTTGAAGACGGAGGCGGGGGCCGTCGAGGCGATCGACCGCTACCTCGGCGATCTCCACGAGGGCTTGAAGGTGCACTTCGAGATCCGCCAGCCACCGTGCTGCCACATGACGGAGGAAGTCGACGCGGAACCGTTCCCCGGGGCAGAGAACGCGCGAACCGTCCCGGTCGTTACCGAGGTGCTGGGCGAACGGCGGCGGTAGGGTCGGTTCTCGAGCCCGACGCCATCGCCTGACCCCCTCGCAGCGCTCGCGCTCGTGGCGACGTCGTGGCACAGCCTGCTATGTGGCGAAGTCGCTCCCGCAGATCGCGCGCGACCTCGGCGCCGTCCCAGGTGAGGTGGACTGCGCGGGACTGGACCCGATGCGGCCGACGAAGGGGCGGCCGCCCCTCGTCTCCGACGCGCACCTCTACGAAATGAAACTCGACGGCTTTCGGCTCCTCGCGGACGTGCGAGGGCAGGAGGTCCGGCTCCGCTACCGGTCGCGCGATCGCTTGCTCAGGGGGTCGAGCCGTCAGGGCAATAGGCCCAGCAGTCGCCGACCTTGTCCTCGCCGGGACCGAGGCACACGAAGATCGTCGCCGGCCCGCACCGACCGCCGTCCGGCGTCCCGTCGAAGCATGGCCCGCATCGGCAACCCTCACACCCGTCGTCCGCCATGCAGGCGATGAGCGATGTGTACGAGCTGCACAACGAGGGGGCGGCCTCGGCCTGAGCCTCCAGCACAGGCCCGGCCTCGAGAAGGCGCTCCCCGGCGTCTAACTCCTGCTCCCCGAAGCTCGGCTCGGTGCGACTGCCGCATCCGAGGAAGACGACGCCGATCAGCCCGGCGGGGCGCCAGAGAGCCATCCCTCCCGCCTCATGGCCGGGCGGACGGGGATCCGTCCGCGTCGACGAGAGAGTGAAGCCGCGCGGGCAGCCTGGCGGCGTGGTCTCCGCTGCGCCAGCGCGCGCTTCACGAGCCAGCGACGAAGCCAACGCCGTCGATCGCACCACCGCATACCAAGCGGCAGCGGTTTACCCACGCGACGCGTCAACCGCGCGCGGACGAGAGGAAGCGATGCAGCTCCGGCCCTACCAGATCGCCGCCCTCGAAGGCGTCCGCCAGGCGTACCGAGAGGGCGCGCGCTCCGTGATCCTCACCATCCCGACGGGGGGTGGCAAGACCCGCACCGCCTCGGAGTGCATTCGCTCGGCGGTGGCGCGGGGGAGGCGCGCGATCTTCGCCGCGCACCTGAGCGAGCTGCTCGACGACGTGTCCGAGCGCCTCACGGCCGCCGGCATCCCGCACGGCATCGTGCAGGCGGATCGGCCGACGAATCCCACGGCGCCCGTGCAGGTGGCGAGCCTCGCGACGCTGCACCGACGAGGCGAGCGCCCGCCGGCCGATCTACTGATCCTTGACGAAAGTCATCACGCCGCGGCGGCGAGCGTCCGCGAGGTGCTCGAGGCGTACCCGCTGGCGCGCCTTCTCGGCCTCACGGCGACGCCCGAGCGCGGCGATGGCCAGCCCCTCGGCGACGTTTTCGAGCGGATGGTCTTCGGGCCGTCGATCGCCGAGCTCACTCGCCTCGGCTTCCTGGTCCCGGCGGAGATCCTCTCACCGTCGACCCCCACCGATGGCGCCCTGGCGATGGACCCGGTGGAGGCGTACGTCACCCACGCGCCCGGGTCGCGCGCGCTGATCTTCTGCGGCACCGTCGCGGAGGCGGAGGACGTCGCGTCCCGCATGCCCGTGCCCGTGCAGACCGTGCTCGGGGAGACCCCGCGCGACGTCCGCCGGCGCGTCCGCGAGCTCGTCACCGCCGGAGAGCTCCGCGCGATCGTCGGCTGCTCGGCGCTCCTCGAGGGGTTCGACCTGCCGGCCATCGAGACCGTCATCCTCGCGCGCACCCTCGGCACCTGCTCGACGTACCTCCAGGCCGTTGGGCGCGGCCTGAGGCCGTGGCCCGCGACGGGGAAGGCCCGCTGCCTCGTCCTCGACCTCTCGGGCGCAGCGATCCTCCACGGACTCCCCGAGGACGAGCGGATCTGGTCTCTCGAGGGCGCCGCTGTCCGCCGCACCGCCGAAGGTCTGCTTCCCCTCTCCCGGTGTCGCACCTGCCTGGCCCTCTTCCACTCCGGACCGACGCAGTGCCCCCGTTGCGGCGCTTCGACGAGGGGGACGGGCTTGCCGCGTCGGGCGACGCGAGTGGAGCGCCAGGAGCTCTCCAGGCTCGACGCGCGCCCGCTCTGGGAGCGCGACGCGGCCGCGCTGAGCGCGCTCGAAGGCCGGCTCCTGCGGTGCGGCCGCTACAAGCCGCACGTCGTGCCGAAGATTGCTCTGAGCATGTTCGCGCGCTCGCACAAGCGGCCACCGACGACGAAGCCCGAGGAGGCGGCGTGACGGCCAAGGGATCGAGCGCGGCCCACACACGCCTCGTGCACGACATCCTCGCCGAGATCGGAGCGCTCCCCGGCGTCGTCGCCGCGGCGAACCCGAGCGGCGTCGCTCACTACGTGTCGAGGTCCGGGAAGCCGTACCGGGTCACGTACGGATTCCCCGGGGGCGAGGGGGGCCCCGACGTCCTCGTGGTGGCGCGCGGCATGCTCCTCGGCATCGAGTGCAAAACCGGGAAGGCCACGACGACGAAGGAGCAGCGCGCTTGCCACGCGGCCCTCCGAGCCGTCGGCGTGGTCGTGCACGTCGTGCGCACCGTCGAGGAGGCACGCGCCGCGCTCCTCGCCGTCGTGGAGGGCTGCCCGTGAGGCCGGCGATGCGGGCGGCCGTGGAGTGGCTGACGACGGTCGCCAAGCACGACGACTGGCTCGACGGGCGACTGGTCGTCCTGCACGAGCTGCTCCGCGGCGACCAGATCGCGCGGCCTATCGTCGACGAGCTCCTCGTGCGCGCCCGACGGCACTCGACGGCTCAGCGCGCGCACTGCGTCGACGCCTACGGCGCGGCCCTGGGCCTCACCGACAGCGAGCGAGACGAGCTGCGCCGCCTGGCGGACCACGTGCCACCCGACCCAGGGGCCACCGTGATCAGCCTGGACGCTGCGCGCGTGCGATTGGCGCGTGTGTAACGCCGTTGTATACACATCGCATGGCCGCGAAGACGAAGACCTTCAACATGCGCCTCAGCGACGAGGAGTGGACCCGCTTCGAGGTCGTCGCCGAGCACTACGAGATGCCCGTCGCGCAGATGCTGCGCTTCCTCGTGCGGCGCGAGTCCGACTGGCTCGCCCCGGCGACGAGCTTCGCTCACGCGCTGCAGAAGCGGGACCGGCGAGATCTGATGGATCGGGAACGCGCCCGCATCCTGGGCGCGCAGTCGCCCACGAAGCGTCCGCGCAGGTCGACTTCGCGCTGAGCCCTCAGCAAGCCCACGCTTTCGTCGTCGCGCCGCCGAGCAATCGGCGGCGTTTTTCCGTTTGTGGTGCAGGAGGACCTTCCCCACGTGGACCGAAGCGGTTACGGGATCGTTTGTGAAGCGCGTTGGCGCGGTGCGACATGTCATCACGACGATCGGCGCACTGTCGCGACAGTGCTCGTTATGCGGTGTTTTCACGCGATCTGTCGTACGAACTATGATCAAACCTTGACTCGGTCGGCACGCCGATCCATCTTGCGCTCATGCCGATCACACGGGAGCGCAGCCTCCGGGTACCGTTGACCGACGACGAGCTCAGGATGGCCCACGAGTTGGCGGAAGCCGAAGGGGGCACCGTCGCGGAGCTCCTCCGCCGGTACATCCGGAAGGCGCACGCGAAGGTCGTGGTCGCGAAGCAGAACCGGGACGCGAAGGAGCGGTCGAAGACACGGAAGGCACGATCATGACCCCGACGTCGACGCCCGCATCTCCCGCCTTCACCCTGACCGTCAAGGAGCTCGGAGACCTCATCGAGCAGAAGGTGCGCGAAGCGCTGGCCGTCCATGCGGCCACCGAGACGATGACGCGCACCCAGGTCGCGAAGATGCTGGGGCTCCACCCGAAGTCGGTGTCGCGGCTAGTCGCGAGGCGGGAGCTCCCTGCGAAGCGTATCGGCCGCACGTGGCGGTTCGAGGCCACCAAGGTGAAGGAGTGGATGGGGCGAGGAGCCAACGCCCGATGAGCAACCGCGTCGAGACCGACCAGAAGTAAATCGCCCCCGCGCCGTTCGAGCGGCGCGGGGGCCTGTCAGCACCTTGAGGGAGGCGATGACCATGCAGACCGTAGTGACACGTTCCAAGCAACGCAACGCGAACCACTTCAGCTGGAAGCGACGAACGCGAGGTGTGCCGTCGAAGCGCGCCGTCGAGCCCGGCGCCCCGAGCCTCGGGGTCGCGCTCGACGGCATCGAGCGGCAGCTCGGCGAGGCGATCGTCGCGATCACGATGCTGGTGGCCCAGGTGTCGGCGGGCCGCGATATCGACGACGTCTCGAAGCTCGGCGACGTGCGCGCCACCCTTGGCGCGGTCCTCTCGGACTGCTCCGGGGTGCGCGTGCTCGCCGAAAAGGCGGTGGGACGATGAGGTCAGCCAGTCGGCGCCCGGCCGTGAGCGCAAGGACCGCGAGGGTCGTGCGAAACGCGTACTTCGAGATGATGTTGGCGTGCACCGCTGCCCGCAAACCCAATGGGACCGAGCGCACCTGGGAGGAGCACGAGGCGCGGGCCGACGCTCTCTTCGATCGCGCGCTGGTGGAACTCGGCATCGCGACGCACGACGAGCAGGAGAGACATGCTGAGGCGGTGCGCCGGCCAAGGCGGGCGACCGTGATCGACTTCGCCTCGGCAGCCAAGCGCATCGCTGGTCGTCGGCGGCTCGACCAGAGGGGCGGGCTATGAGTCCCAGCCACGTGATCGAGGTCAGCGCCGCGATGCATGCGCCGCGCGCGCCCCGCGGGTTCAGGGCCCGCGGGCATGCCTTCGGCCGCGAGCTCTTGCGCCAGTGCGACGCACAGGTGCGAGACGGCGAGAAGCTCTCTCCGGCGGACGAGCGACGCCTCGACGACCTGCTCGCGTCCGCGGTGACGTTCCTCCGCGACGCGGTGGCGCGCGAGCTCGGTCTCGCGCGCCGTCGCGCGGGGCTCTCCCGCGTCGAAGTCGCTCGACGGTCGGGGCGGACTCCGTCCTACGTCGCACGTGCGGAGCGCGGGCAGGCCGCGTTCGACGTCGAGTTCATGACGAGCGTGCGGGCGCTCAGGAAGGACAGCTAGCCATGGCCATCAAGCGCAAGGGCACGATCGTGATGAAGCCCTCGGGGGCCTTCGCCCGCGTGTGGGTGACGCTTCCGGACGGCACCGAAGCGCGCCGTTGGATCAACCTGCAGACGAAGGACCGCACGACCGCCCGTCGCAAGCTCGCGCGGCTCGTCGCGGCCATCGAGGCGGGCGAGCTCGTGGCCGAAGCCGAGCAGAAGGCCGTGGCCGTCGAGACCTACCAGTCCTTCACGCTCGACCGACACGAGAAGCGCAAGGCCGCCGGCATCGTCATGGCCCGTGACGAGCAGAACAACCGCACGCGGTACATCTACCCGACCATCGGCCAGACGCCGGTCGCGAAGGTGACCGACGACGACGTCCGCCAGGTGCTCGAGGACGCGCGCGACGCGGGCCTCGACTGGGAGACGGTCCGGAAGATCCGCGCCGTCATGGCCCGGGACTTCAAGCGCGCCCGCATCGAGAAGCTCATCTCCATCAGCCCGGTGCAGGACGTGGAGCTCCCCGAGGGGTTGAAGCGCGACAAGCGGCCCTTCACGAGCCTCACGGACGCCGAGATCACGAAGTACCTCATGGCCCCCGAGGCGAAGGACCTCGAGACCAAGATGGCGGCGCTCGTCGCGCGCACCCAGGGGGGCGCCCGCTCGGTGGAGCTCCTCCGGTGGGATTGGAGCCTCATCGACACGGAGACCTTCGACCGGTGCAGCATCCGCCGAGCGAAGACCGGCGACATCCAGACGCTCGAGATCCCGGCGGTGCTCCGTCCGTTCCTCCACGTCTGGTGGGACCGAGCCGGCCGACCGGTGAGCGGCCCGGTCTTCCCCGTCCGCCGTGGCCCTCGCAAGGGGGAGGCGAAGAGGGAGCGCGGTACCTCGTTCGCGGGGCGCCTCCGCCGCGACCTGTTCCGCGCCGGCGTGGTCCGGCTGCCTCCCACGAAGGACACGAAGGGGAAGGCGGTGCCGAACCCCGCGGATCCCATCTACTTCGACACGCCGGCCTCGCGGCACGTCAACTTCCACAGCTTCCGCCGCGCGTACGACCGCGCCCTCGCGAAGGCGGGGCTGAACATGCAGTCGGCGATGGCCCTGAGCTCGCACTCCGACGCGAAGGTGCACATGGGGTACGTGCGCGAGGTCGAGGTCCTGCAGACGGTCCCCGTCGGCGCGCTTCCGACGATCGACGGATCCCTCGCGCTCCGCCTGCTTCGCCCCCGCCAAGAGTCACCGGCGGTGACTGGTGCCCGGAGGGGGGCAGATGAGCAGCAATCGCAAGTGACGGAAGTTGCTGCTCGTATCGAGCGCGCCCGGCAGGATTCGAACCTGCGACCTACGGCTCCGGAGGCCGTCGCTCTATCCAGCTGAGCTACGGGCGCGTGGGGGAGCCGACAGGAGTAGTGCAGGTGCCCTCGATCGTAAAGGGCCCGCATCGCGACGCACTGGATCCTGACACGCGGCTGACATCGCAATCGCACACCTTGCTCGATCATGATGGCCACCACGACACCCTCTGCCACGACCTACGCGCCCGAGTCTCCGTTCACGTCCAGCGTCGTCCGGTGCCCCGCCCCGCTCGAGTTCGCCCACACGCTCGCCTTCGTGGAGGGGTTCTCGCCGATGGCCGGTGAGCAGCACGTCGAAGACGGACGCATCACCAAGGCCCTCTCGGTCGACGGGAAGGCCGTCGTCTACGGCCTCGCGTCCGACGGCGTTCGCGAGCACCCTTTGCTGCGCGTCGAGCTCGCGACGGCCGCGCCGCTCACCGAGTCGGCGCGCGCCGCGATCGTCGACCGTGTCGTCGGGTCGTTCGGCGCGCACGACGACCTCTCCGTGTTCTACGAGGTGGCGACGACCGACCCCGCCTTCGAGCCGCTGACACGCCGCTACCGGGGCCTGCGGCACGTGCGCTTCCCGAGCCCGTTCGAGGCGGCGTGCTGGGGCGCCATCAACCAGCGCATCAACCTCCCGGTTGCCCGGCGAATGAAGGATGCGCTCGTCCGCCGTGCGGGTCCGTCTCTCGTCGTCGACGGGGTCGAGCACCGCGCGTTCCCCGAAGCGGCCGCGGTGGTCGCGCTCGGAGAGCCTGCCCTCGACCGCCTCGTTCCGGGGCGACGCGGCAAGACGGTCGCCGCGCTCGCACGGGCATTCACTTCGATCGACGAGGGATTCTTGCGCGAGGCGCCGATCGAGGCGGTCCGGGCATGGCTCCGCGCCATCCCCGGCGTCGGGCCGTTCACGAGCGGCTTCGTCCTCTACCGCGGGCTGGGCCGCTTCGACGGCGCGGCGATGGTCGCATCGAGGCTGCTCGCCGCGGCGGAGAAGGTCTACGGGCGCCCCTTCGAGGCCGCGACCCTCGACGAGCGTGCCCGAGCCTATGGACCGTGGGGCGGCTACTGGATGCTCTACCTGTGGGCGTCGACGTTCATCCGCGGCCGAGCGGGGTAGGGCAGCTCGAAGCGGGCGACGTCCGCGTTCACCAGCTGCCGCGGACCCCGAGGTTCCCCGGTCCGACGACGAGCGCGGCGCTCGAGGGACCGTTGCCCTTCGGCATCGACAGGACGAACAGGGTCGCGCCGGCGGCTACCCCCGCGATGCCGATGCCGAGCCCCACGTTCGCGAGGGTCTGCTGCGTCTTGCCCGACGAGATCTCGCCGTCCTTGTCCGGGGAGCAAGGCCCGCCGTGGCAGGCGCCGTTCAGGTCGTCGTAGGTCGAGCGCGCCATGACCCCGGCGATCGTGAACGTCAGCAACCCCGCGACGCCAACGCCTCCGGCCACGTACGCCCACGTGCGAAGAGGCGAGCCGGGGCTCGTGGAGGAGGGCGCCTCCGCCACCGGCGCGGGGGCGGCCGGCGTGTCCGCGGAGAGCGCGTCGACGATGACGGATGCCTTCTGGCCTGCCGGAACCGTGATTGTGCGCGTCACGGTCGCATGGCCCGGCGTCGCGATCACGACGTCGGTCGATCCAGCGACGACCGGGGCGGGTTCGGCCCACGCCGCGCGGCGAATCTCCTCGCCGCCCACGGTCACCTTCGTGTCGTCCGTCGCGTTCTGGATCGTCAGGCTCACGAACCCGAGCTGCGGCTCGATCTCCGCCCGCTCGGCCTTCGCCGAGTCGAGCGCCCGCTGGTACCGGTTGTCCTGGACGACGAGCTCCTTCGCCTCCACCGCGGTACGTCCGAGCTCGGCATAGGCCGCGACTTGCCGGCCCATGGCGCGCAGACACCGCGCGATCTCGAGGCGCGTGTTGGGGCTGGCCACGATCTCGTGGGAGGCGCGGAACTCCGTCAGCGCCATGTCGTACTGCTTCTTCGCGAGGAACTCCTTGCCGCGCGCGAAGCGAGCCTGCGCCTGCTCGCGCTGCACGGGCGTCGCGACCGCCGGGAGAACGCCGTCGGCGAAGGACGGCGCGGCGACGGCCAGCGACGCGAGCACGACGGCTGCGGCGAGTGCGAAAGGACGCATGAACTAGATCCCCTCCGGGTCGTAGGAGCGCTTCCCCTTCGGCTTGGTGGCCGCGGCCGGCGGCGTGAACGCCTGCACGGGTCGTGGCGAAGGAGGGGGCGCCGCGAACACGGGTTGGGGAGCCGGGCGCGTGGGCACGACCGGAGGAGGCGGGACGACGACGGACGGAGGCGCGACTGCGGTCGCGGCGCTCCCCTGAACGGGCGGGTTCGTCGCGGCGGGCGGATTCGTGCGCACGGCCGCCGTCTCGGTCGGGGAAGTCGTGGCGGCAGGCGCCGCACCCGTGGTCGTCGCGGTCAACTCCGGGAGGGCGGAGGAGGCACTCGTGGCAGGGGTGGGCCCCGTGCCGGACGACGACGCCGCCCACCAAACGACGATGGCCGCCGCGAAGGCGAGGGGACCCGCGAGGAGCGCTCCGAGGACGGCGCGGCTCGGGCGGCGGCGCCGCGGCATTTCGTCCACGAGGACGGCGACGTGGCCGCGCGTTGCGGGAGCGGAGGCAGGAGCAGCGACCACCGGCGCGGGGGTCGGCGTAGGAGGGGGCGCGGGCGCGATGACCGGCAGAGGAGGAGGAATCGCGACGAAGGGAGCGGCGACGGGCAACGGTGGCGGCGATGCAGCAGGCGCCGACTCCGATTCGGGGAGGAGCGCCGCCCCGGGCACGTCGAAGGCGACCATGGGCGTCGGCGGCGCGACGACGACGCGCGTGCCCTTCGGCTGGGGCTTCGGCTCGACACGCGTGGGAGGGGCGACCCCCGAGAGAGTCGGCTGGCGCGGGCGAAATGCCGGCAGCGGGGGCGGCTTGATCGCCTCCGGGGGAAGAGGATCTTCCACCGGCGCGCCTCCCATCGGCGGTGGGAGCGGCGTGGGAGCCGTCGACGGGATCGGCTTGACCTCTTCCACCTCGCTGCCGGGCACGCTGAGGGGCTGCGGCTCGACGCCGGAGACCTCGCGCTCCGGTCCCGCCTCGCCGCGCTCGAGGGCCTCGCGTCGCGTCCGGATCCGGTCGCCGAAGGTGCCCCGCACGAGGGCCGCGACGCGCACGGGCGGCGCCAGCTTCGTCGCGGCGATGCGCCGGAGCTCCGCCGCGAGGGCCGCGGCCGACGCGAAACGCTTCTCGGGATCTGCCGCGAGCGCACCCACCACGACGTCCGCGAGAGGCGCCGCCCACGGCGTGCCCTCGGGGATCGTGGGCCGCGCCACGCGCCCGCTGAGAACGTGCGTGACGATGGCCGAGGGTTGCGTGTTCGGGAAGAGAGGCCTCCCCGTGAGGACCTCCCACAGCATGACGCCCACGCTGTAGACGTCGGCGCGCGCACCCGCGGACTCGTCCGCGAGCAAGACCTCCGGCGCGAGGTAGGCGCTCCCGTCGCGGCCAGGCCGTGCCGCGGCCGCCTTCACGCGGCACGTGCTCACGATGCGCGCCACGCCGTCGGTCCCGATGACGATGCACTCGGGCGTGAGCTCGCCGTGCACGAGCTTCAGCGGTTCCCGCTTCGCGTCGCGCAGGTTGTGCACGGCGCTCAGGCCGGAGAGCACGTCGACGAAGATGCGCAGCGCGATCTCGACCGACGGCCGCGGGTTGATCGCGCTGAGCTCCGACCAGCGGACGCCGTCGACGTAGTCGCTGACGACGAGCACCTCGTCGCCGTGGATGACGACGTCGCGCACGCGTCCGACGTTCGGGTGCTCGAGCGTCGCGAGGCGCCGCGCGTCGCGCACCCAGTCCGCGATGTCCTGATCCCCGTACACGTCACCGCGCGCGACGCGCTCCAAGACGACGAGGCGCTCGCGTCCGCCGGGCTGCGCTTCGAGCGCGGCGCGCGCGGGGACCACCCGTCTGCCGAGCTCACGCAGCACACGGAACCGTTCCGCCGCGGGAGCCCCGCGGGCGTCGGCAGAAGAAGATGCGGCCACCGTCCCCTAGCGTACACCTGCACGAGCCCTCCCTCGACCCGGAGGGAAATGTGGGAGAAGGGCTCCTCGCGGCTTGGACTTCCGGCCCCGCGCAGCTACATCCCGCCCGTGCGCAATGCCTCCGGGTTTGCCCGGTATGCCTGGGGTCTCCTCGCCTACGACGTCGCGGTCGTCGTGTGGGGGGCCTACGTGCGCGCGACGGGCTCCGGGGCGGGCTGCGGGCAGCACTGGCCCCTCTGCAACGGCGAGGTGATCCCCCGCGCGCCGCGCGTGGCCACGCTCGTCGAGCTCTCGCACCGCGCGAGCAGCGGCCTCGCGCTCGTCCTCACCGTCGGGCTCCTCGCGTGGGCGCTGCTCGCGTTCCCGCGCGGTCACGTCGTCCGCCGCGGCGCGGCCGTGAGCACCGTGCTCATGTTCGGCGAGGCGCTCATCGGGGCGGGGCTCGTCCTCTTCCGGCTCGTGGAGCACGACGAGTCGCTCGCGCGCGCTCTCAGCATCGTCCTCCACCTCGGAAACACGTTCCTGCTGCTCGCGTCGACGGCGTTGACGGCGTGGTGGGGGTCCGGAGGAGACCCCGTGCGCGTGCGAGGTCAGGGAGCGGTCGCGTGGCTCCTCGGCGGCGTGCTCGGGGCGCTCGTCGTGGTGGGCGCGAGCGGCGCCGTGACCGCGCTCGGAGACACGCTGTTCCCGCCGGCAACGCTCGCGGCGGGCCTCGCGCAGGACCTCGCCCCCGGCGCGAACACGTTCATTCGCCTTCGCGCGCTCCACCCGGTCCTCGCGGGTTGCACGGGTGCCGCGGTCGTCATCGTCGCGGGCCTCGTGCGCGCGCTCCGGCCCTCGCGGGCCGTGCGCGTCACGTCGCGCGTCGCGTCCGTCCTCGTCGTCGCGCAGGTGGCGGCCGGCCTCCTCGACATCGCGCTCCTCGCGCCCGTCTGGATGCAGCTCGTGCACCTCCTCATCGCCGACTGCGTCTGGATCACGGTCGTCCTCACGGCGGCGTCCGCGCTCGGGCTCGCGCCCGAGCAGGCGATGGACGCTTCGCCGGAAGCCGCTCCGGCGCAGCCCTGAGCACGCAATGCGCGGAGCGCAACGCGCAGCGCATCGTGTGGTGGGGCGTCGCGCGGGGCGCGCCTACGCGGCCTCGCGTGGCGCGCGGAAGACGTGCCGCCACATCGGGTAGCTCCAGGCGAGGAACACGAGGTGGCTGGTCGCGAGGCGCACGAGCCAGTAGGCGTGGGCGGTCTCGGGCGCCGTCCGCAGCACCGTGTCGTAGAGGAAGCCGTTCAGCGCGAGCGCCACGAGCTCGACGGCCGTGTAGCCGATCGCCTGCTTGCCGAGGTGTCCTCCCCGCGCGCGGAAGGCGTAGTGCCGGTTGCCGAGGAAGTTGACGACGCCGCCGACCACGAGCGCGGGCACGTTGGCGAGCCGCGGATCGACGTGCAGCACCGAGACGAGGAGCGTGAGCGCAGCGAGATCGGACCCCGTCGCCGCGATCCCCGCGACGCCCGCGCGCAGGAGCTGGGTCACCTTTTTCCAGTTCACGCGCCTTCGTGGGAGCAACCGCTGCGCCAGCGCTCGTTCCGCGTCGTTCCGGGCACTTGAGCGTCGTCGCGACCGTCCCCTGCGCGCGCCTCTTCGCAGCCCCCGCCGCGCGCCTTCGCGGCTCTCTCAGCGGGGCGGACGCCCCTTCGCCTCGTCCTCCTCCGCCACGCGCGCGAGGCCGGCGAGGTGCCCGAGCTCGATCGGATGCACCGGGGGCCGCGGCGTGATGGGCAGCGCGGCCGAGCCACCCCGCTCGACGAGCAGGCGCGCGCAGAGCGCCACGCACCACTTGCCCTGGCACCAGCCCGTCCCGAAGCCCGTGTACCGCTTCAGCGACTCGATGTCCGTGTGCCCGCGCGCGATGGCTTCCTCGAGGTCGTGCAGCGTCACGTCCTCGCAGCGGCAGGCGAGCGCCTTGCTCAAGGAGCGTCCGGCGCGGGCCCGCCGGGGCCCTCGTACTCGCAGCGCGCGTCGCACGTCTCGAAGAGGGTGACCCGCACGAGCTGCGGGAGGCGCGGCTTCACGCGGTCCCAGATCCAGCCCGCGAGGACCTCGCTGGTCGGGTTCTCGAGGCCGGGGACCTCGTTCAGGTAGTTGTGATCGAGCTGGGCCTGGAGCGGCGCCCAGGCGTCGAAGAGGTGCTGGTAGTCGATGAACCAGCCGGACTCCTCGTTCACGGGGCCGACCACGGCCAGCTCCACCTTGAAGCTGTGCCCGTGGAGGCGCGCGCACTTGTGCCCGGCCGGGACCTTGGGGAGGCGGTGGGCCGCCTCGAACCGGAACTCGTGCACGAGACGGACCTTCATGGTAAAGCCGCCCTCCCCCGCAAACGAGGGTCGCAGGCCATGTACATCACCCTTTCGAAGAAGCCGCGCAAGGTCAATCGCGCCAAGTCCAACCGGTTCCGCGCCAAGCTCAAGGCGAAGGACAAGGGTCGCCGCGACCGCGTCTACAACGGCAAGGGCAACTGAGCCCCGGTCCGCGGCCCCACGGGGATCGCGGACAACGACGCGACGGCCGGGCCCAGCGGGCCGGGCCCGCGCGCGCGCTCAGAAGCCGGACGACTCGACGCTGTCGCTCGGCCGCTTCGCCGGATGCTTCGGCGCCGTACCGTGGTTGGCCGGAGGCGCGCCCGTGGCCGTGGGCTCGGCGACGGTCAGCGCCGCGACGTCGCGCTCCCCGAGCAGGCCCCCTCGATGGCGACTCCTCCTCCGGCGGTCGTCGCTCCGCCGGCGGCGGCCTCCTCGTCTTCGGCGGCGGCGGGTCGACCACGACCGCGCGTCTCGCGCCCGTGTTCGACGCTCGCGGGGGCGGCCTCGCGCTCCAGGGAACGACGTGGTGGGCGCAGGCGATGCCGGCACCGCCGCACGCCGCTACGTGACCCTCAGCCCGCGCCGCCCTTCTTCAGCTCCGTCAGGACGAGCTTCGCCGCCATCTTCAGCGTGTCGAAGACGCCCACGCCCGTGCGCGCGACGGCCTCGAAGTCCGGCATGCTCGTCTTGTTGAGCATCTGCCGGAGCTCCTCGGTCGCCGCCACGTTCGGGAGATCGCGCTTGTTGTACTGGATGACGAAGGGCAGCTTCTCGAGCGAGTAGCCCTGCTCCGCGAGGTTCGTGCGGAGGTTCTCCATCGACTCCTCGTTGGCCTCCATGCGCTCGATCTGCGAGTCGGCCACGAAGATGACGCCGTCGACGCCCTTGAGAATGAGCTTGCGGGAGGCGTCGTAGAAGACCTGCCCCGGCACCGTGTAGAGGTGGAAGCGCGTCTTGAACCCGCGGATCTCGCCGAGCGCCAGCGGGAGGAAGTCGAAGAAGAGCGTCCGCTCCGTCTCCGTCGCGAGCGAGATCATCTTCCCTTTGTGCTCGGGGTTCGTCCGCTCGTAGATGTACTGGAGGTTCGTCGTCTTCCCGCAGAGACCGGGCCCGTAATAGACGAGCTTGCAGTTGATCTCGCGGGCCATGTAGTTGATGAAGCTCATCGGCGCTGGTCGACCCGCTCAGTCGTTGAAGAGGTTGTCGATGTCTTCGTCGGTGATCTCGGCGAAGGGAGAGTCGGCGCCCGGCTCCTGCACCTTCTTGAGGAGGGACTCGAAGATGTGGTTGAGCTCCTCGCTCGCCTTCTTCACGCGGAGGCGCACGAGGCCCAGGCTCGACTTCGAGTCGAAGATGACGACCAGGATGACGCGGTTGCCGACGAGCTGGATGTGGATGTTCGCCTTCTCGCCCTCGTGGAACTGGGTCGCGAACTCCTGCTCCTTCAGCAGCTTGGCCATGCCGCCCGTGGCGGCGATGTTGCCGGCCGTCAGCGAGGCGAGGCTCGTCGTGTCGACGTTGTCGATGTCGCCGGCGGCCGCGATGAGCTGCCCGTTCTTGTCGACGATGAAGACGACCTTGGCGTTCGCATCCCGAACCAGGCGGTCCACGACCACCTGGATCTGATTGAACTCCTCCTCGTACATCACCATCTGCGGGTTGACCATTCGACGCCTCGTGAACGGACGCTCTCGTGAGCCTCTCGTGAGCTGCTAGGATAGCCGTTCTATCGTCCTTTGAGGCACCGCGTAAAGGCCGGGGCGTT
Source organism: Polyangiaceae bacterium (assembly GCA_036490515.1). GTDB lineage: Bacteria > Myxococcota_A > Polyangia > Polyangiales > Polyangiaceae > Palsa-1150. The sequence continues at coordinate 407,675 of DASXDU010000011.1, read as the reverse complement.
TTTCGTTCTTTCGGCCGCGCAGCAGGCTGCCCGCCGGCCCGCTCGCCCGCTGGCCCGCTTGCTCGCCCCGCGGGTACGCGTACCTCTACCTTCAGCGGCTGCCTCCCATCACGCGTGCCCGAGGGCGCGCGCGTCGGCGCCGCGGGCCTCCGGGCGCCGCCCTCGCGGCCTCACTCGATGCGGATCTGGACGCCGGCCCCCACACCGAAGACGCTGCTGTCCTGGTTCAGCTCGGGGAAGAGGAACATCGTCTTGAAGTCGACGAACCGGGCCACCTGGTAGCCGAGGCCGAAGCCCATCGACGCGTAGGTCAGCGTCTGGTCGTCGCCCACGCGCACGATCTGGAGGCCCGTCATCGGCCCGAGCCAGAGCCGGTGCGTCACCTGGAACCACACGTCGACGGGCACCGATAGCCCGAACGGCGTCGCGTAGCCGAAGAGGAGGGGGACGTAGACGCCGGTGTCGAGGCGCACGGAGTCGCCCAGGTGGAAGGCGAGCGGCATCCCGAACTCCGCGGCGGCCTGGTTGGGGCGGCCGGGGAAGGCGTCGCCCTCGACGGGCACGAAGAGGCGGCCCTCGAGGCCGAGATCGACGACCGGGCCGTCGAGCAGGGCGCCGCGCAGGCGGATCTCGGGGTTCGCGAACGCGTCGTCGGCGCCGTCGACGTACTGCCGGTCGAAGAGGCGGGCGTACTCGTCGGGGTGCAGGCCCCGGTCGAAGGCGTCGCCGAAGCGCAGGCCCGTCCGGATCCCGAGCTCGAGGTGCGACGTGAGGCCCACGGCGGCCTCGACGTTCATCCCGACCGACGACGTGTCGCTCGGGGCCGGGCCGTGCGCGATGCCGAGGCCGAAGTCGAACGCAAAGTCGCCGCCGGGCAAGGTGAGGTGGCGCTCGACCCAGGGAGGAGCTGCGGAGGCGGCCGACGCGACGGTGAGCGCCGCCGTCGCGCACGCGAGGCCGACGAGGATGCGCCGCACGGCCGCTCAGCTCCGCGCCGCGGCCGCGCCGCCGGGATGGAAGGTCACCGCCACGTCGAGCGCCTCGCCGGGGTCGGCCCCGCGCGGCGCGGGCACGGCGCGGAACCCCGGCTCGCCCCGCAGGACGTCGAAGACGGCGCGCGCGAGGCGCGGCTGCACCTGCGCGCGCCACGCCTCGAGCCAGGCGTAGCCGTCGTCGTCCCCCTCGTAGTCGGCGCCGAACTCCGCCGAGAGCTCGATCCGCACGGTGAAACGTCCTTCCTCGCGGTGGACGGCCATGATGGGGAGCATCCTATAGTGATCCATGGCCGACGCGCCCAGCCGACTCGCCGCGTGCCTCGCGGGGCCGCGCGACGCGCCGGCGATCGCGGCGCTCTCGTGCGCGGCGCTCGACCGCGCGCTCCGCGCACCCGCCGAGCTCACCGTGGCGATCGCCACCGGCGACGCGGTCCTCGCCGGCGCGTTCCAGCGCGTCACGACCGCGGTCGGCGGGCTCGCCTCGACCGACGACGCACGCGCGCCGGGTGACGCCTCCGTCTTCCGTCGCGGCTCGGGCGGCCCCGCCGTGCGCGTGGGCCCCGGCACCGTGCACGTGGCCCTCGCGCTCGCGTCGCCGTCCGCGCTCGTCGCGTGCGACGAGAAGCGCATCGTGAACCGGTACGTTCGCCCCATCCTCCGCGCGCTCACGCGGTGCGGCCACACCGCCAGCTTCACGGGCCGCGACTGGATCGCCGTCGCGCACCGCCCCGCCGGGTGGGTCGGCTTCGCGCACGACGCGGCCTCGCGCCGCACCCTCGTCGAGGCCTTCGTCGCGGTGCGCACGCCGTTCGCGGACGCGGGCCGCGCGAGCTTCCTCGGCAAGCACCCGGCGACGCTCGAGGAGCTCGCCGGCAAGCCCGTCGACGAGGCGCGCATCGCCCGCGCCATCGTCGACGCCTACGCGGGCGACGCGCCTCCCGGGGACCTCGCGTGGCCCGGGTCCCCTGACGCTCCTCCCATCGTACTCGCCGCCGCACCCGTCACCGTCGAGCCTCCGTGGCTCGCCACCGTCGACGAAGCCATCGGCCCCCTCGGCGCGGGCCCCGACGCCTCGGGCACCTTCCGCGTCGGCGGCGACCTCCTCGTGTCGCGCGACGCCCTCGCCCTCCTCGAAGCGCGCGCCGCCACCGCGCCCCTCGACGACCTCCCCGCCCTCGTCGACGCCACCCTCGGCGCCCGCGGCGTCGCCCTCGACGGCGTGAAGTCCCTCACGAGCCTCCTCGACGTCATCACCCGCGCCCGGCGGCGAGGCTAGGAAGGGGAGGAAGCGCGAGAAGCGAGCGGAGAGTAGGAAACAGGAAGATCAGAAGATCAAAAGGGGGTGGGGGATCGGGCATCGGGTGACGTCGGGGTCGCGCCGGGCGAGCGGGGCTCATGAAAGGGGGCAGTGCGCCCATTCAGAAGCCCCCTCCGCCCGTGCAGCCCCGCCGATCCCGCACGCCCATCCCCACTCCCCCTTCTGATCTTCTGACCTTCCTGTTTCCTACTCTCCGTCTCGCTCCCCGACCTTCGGTCCCTTCCGCCCTTCGGTCACGGGAAGCGGGCCTGGAGGACGCCGCTCGCCATGTTGCCCTGGACGTAGGGGAGGGGGGAGCCGGGCATGTGGACGTTGTCGGTGAAGTGGTCGTACTCGAGCATCGTCTGCAGGGCCTTCGTGAAGTGGAAGACGCCCACGAACGCCTCGGTGGTGCGGCCGTCGATGAAGAGGCCCTGCGCCGTGTCGGGCGAGTAGACCTCGAGCCGCGCCGCGACGGTCACCCAGTGCGTCACGTCCTGCTCGACGCGAGCCCACATCCCGAGCTCGTCCTTGTTCACCACCTGCCCGTTGACGATGTCCGCCGGGAGGCCCGGCATGACGATGGTCGGGTTGTACCTCGTGCCGCGGTCCATGTTCTGGCCGCGGTCGAACTCCGCGAGCAGGCGCGTCTCGCCGAGCTTGAGGAAGCGGTGGTGCAGCGCCGCCTCGAAGTTCCACGCGTACCGGGGGAACTGCTTGAACGCGAGCTGCGAGAGGCTGACCTCCTGCCCCTGGCCGTAGTAGCCGCTCGCGCCGACGTCGACCGGCCCGAAGTTGTAGTTCACGCGCCCGACCGCGTCCTTGCCCTTGTTCAGGTCCGGCAGGAGCGAGAACGTCTTCTCGCCCTGCGTCGCGCCGTTGATGACCGCGACCTGCACCGTGAGCTTGTTCTGGAGGGCCGTCGTGTACGCCTTGATGCCCGTGTCGAACTCGCCCGGCGTCACGTTCTGCTCCCACCACGAGCGCTCGATGAAGGGGCGATCCGCGTCGCTCTGGAGCACCTCCCAGCCGTAGGGGATCTTGAAGATGCCCATGCCGAACGTCGTCACGACGTCGTGGCTCCAGTGCGCGATGCCCTGGGCCTCGACGTTGCGCGCGATCGTGCCGGTCGCGTTGTCCGGGCCGCCGGCCGCGATCGGGTCGAACTCGAACACGAGCCGCGTCCAGTCGTTCGGCTCGAGCTCGGTCTTGAGGCGCGCGCGGCGAAGGCGGAAGTAGTTCCCGTTGGTCGTGAGCCCGGGCGCGCCCGCGCCGAACGTCGTGTCGGCCTTCGCGATGACGTCGTTCGGGCCCACGCCCGCCGGGAGCACGCCGCCGGTCGCGTTCGGCGAGCCCTGCGCCGTGTCGTACCACTGCCAGAGGAGCTGCGGCTGGATGTAGCCGCTGAACTTCACGGACTTCGTCCACCCCCACCACTTCTCGCGGTCCTCGTGCTCGCGCCGCTCGCGCTCCTCGTGCTGGCGGAGCAGGAGGTCGAGCTCCGCGAGCCTGCGCTCGTGATCCCGCCAGGTGTCGTTCGGGTACGGCGCGACGGGCCCGACGCCGGCGGGCGGAAGGAGCGGCGGCGCGGGCCTCTCGGCCCCGGGTGCGGGAGGCGAGGGGGGAGCCGGGGGCGGCTCGGCCTGGCCCACGACGTTGGGGTTGGCCGTCCAGGGAGGCGGCGGCGGGGGCGGGAGATCGGGCGGCGGCGGCGCGGCGACGGGCGGCGCGGGCGCGACCACGGGAGGAGCAGGCGGCGCCGCGGGCGGCGCGGGCCGTGGCTGCGCGGGCGGAGCAGGCTGCGCCTGCGCGGTGCGCGCGGAGAAGGAGGTCGCGACGAGGGCCAGCAAGGTGGCGCCCGCGAGCGTCGTCGTACGAAGTCGGCGAGCCATTCGGAGGTCTCCGCGTTGTGGGCCCTCGACCGGAGAGCCGAGTGCCGGCTCTAACACACTTCGTCCGAGCGGGATCGTGACGCGTTCGTGGCAGGCGCGCCTTTCGCCGTGCGCGCGGCGCCTTCGCCGGTGCGCTGCGCGCCCTCCGTCAGGGAGCCCGGGGCGGCTCCCAGACGCGAGCTTCCTTGAAAATGCGAACGAGGTCCGCGTCCAGGTGCCCGTCCTTCACGCTGTAGTCGAGGATGTCGAGCGCGCGCTCCAGCGGCACGGCCTTCTTGTAGGGCCGGTCGCTCGCCGTGAGCGCGTCGTAGATGTCCGCGATGCTCATCATCTTCGACTGGACCGGGATCTCCTCGGCGCGGAGGCGGTTCGGGTACCCCGTGCCGTTCAGCCGCTCGTGGTGCGCGCCCGCGATGATGGGCACGCGGTGCAGGCTCTTGCCCCACGGGATGCGCGAGAGGAACCGGAACGTGTGCGACACGTGCGAGCGGATCTCGTCGAACTCCTGGCTGGTGAGCGACCCGCGCTGCACCTTGAGGCACGTCACCTCCTCGTCCTCGAGGAGCGAGCGCACGTCTCCACGGAGATCGACGTAGGTCTCCTTCGCGAGCGCCTCGATCCGCGCGAAGTCGCCGCTCGAGAGCACCGTCGGCTCGTTGGCGCTGCACACGGCGGCCCACGCCTCGTCGACGACCGCGCGCCGCTGGAGGAGCTCCGCGTCGAGCGCCGCCAGGTGCTCCGCGCTCGCGCCCGACTCGAGCAGGCGCACCTTCTTCGCCAGGACCTCCGCCTCCACGCTCCGCGCGACGTAGTCGAACCGCTGGCGCACGAGGTCGAGGCGCTCGTCGTAGAGCTTCTTGGCCTTGACGAGCACCTTCTCGCGCACGCCGATCTTGCCGAAGTCGTGGAGGAGGCTCGCGTACTCGAGCTCGCGGAGGTCCTCCTGCGAGAAGCTCGCGCCCGCGTAGGGGCCGCTCGCGAGGCCGTCGACCACCTTCGCGAGGCCGACGGTGAGGTCGGCGACCCTGCGCGAGTGGCCGCTCGTCGTCGGGTCGCGCGACTCGATCGCCTCGACGCTCGCCGTCACGAAGCCCGCGAAGAGCTTCTGGATCTCGCCGTAGAGCATCGCCGTCTCGAGCGAGACCCCGGCCTGCGCCGCGAGCATCCCGAGCAGCTCCTCGCTCCGCTCGTCGAACGGCACCACCTGCGCGTCCACGTCGCGCTTCACGAGGAGCTTCTGCGCGGGGTCGCGCTTCTTGTTGATCAGCTGGATGACGCCGATGACCTCGTCCCGCTGGCTGATGAGCGGGAGCGTGAGCATCGAGCGCGTGAGGTAGCCGATGCGCCGGTCGAACGTCGGGTCGAAGTGGAACGTCGTCCCCTGCGGCAGGTCGTACACGTCGGGGATGTTGAGCGGCCGCTTCTCGAGCGCCGCCGCCCCGGCGATCGATCGCTCCGAGAGCGGCATCGTGAACTCGCGCGAGTCGAACGACAGGCTGTCGTTCTGCGTCAGCTTGAAGCGGAGCACGCGCTTGTCCTGCTCGGTGGCGTGCGGCTCGACGATGTAGATGCTCCCGGCGTCGGCGCCCGTGACGAAGCGGCTCTTCTCGAGGATGACGCCGAGGAGCTTGTCGACGTCGCGCACGGTCGTCATCGCGCGCGCGATGTGAATGAGCTCCCCGAGCTCGTAGCGGTACCTCCGCAGCCACCGCCCGCGCGACTCGGCCCGCGACTTGGTCTCGAGCAGCTCGAGCGCCCGATGCACCGCGACGTAGAGCTCCTCGCCCGACGGGGCCGCGTCCACGACGCTCGCGAGGCCGCGGCTCAGCGCCTCGTTCAGCGTCCGGTCGAGGGGGCGCCCGAGAAGGACGAGGAGGGCCTCGCCATCGGCGAAGCGGGCCGTGAACGGCGCGAAGAGCTCCCGCTCCCTGTCCCAGACGACCGCGGGCGCGAGGACGACGCACATGCGCTCGTGCGCGCGACCGCTCGGAGCGGCCACCGTGCGCCACACCATGGCCAGGAGCGCGTGCGGACGGGTCACCTCGTCGCCCGTCAGCCGCGCGTCGCGCTGGAGCACGTCGACGGCGCGGTCGATCGTCGCCACGGCGGCGGCGCCCCCCCGCTCGAACGTCGTCATCTCCTGCTCGGCGCCCGAGCCGACGCGCTCGAGGGTCACGGCTTCTTCTCGCGGTCCACGCGCGCCTGCTCGCGGTCGGCCCGCAGCTTCGCGTCGCGCTCCTCGTACCGCACGACGATCTTCTGCACGAGCGGGTGGCGCACGACGTCGACGTCCGTGAAGTGGCAGAAGGCGATGCCCTCGACGCCGTCGAGCAGCTCGCGCGCCTCCCGCAGGCCGCTCGCGCGGCCGTCGGGCAGATCGACCTGGGTCACGTCGCCCGTCACCACGGCCTTCGAATGGTACCCCAGGCGCGTGAGGAACATGCGCATCTGCTCGGTGGTCGTGTTCTGGGCCTCGTCGAGGATGACGAAGCAGTCGTTCAGCGTCCTTCCTCGCATGAACGCGAGCGGCGCGACCTCGATGTGCCCGCGCGAGACCAGGCCCTGCGCCTTGTCGACGTCGAGCATGTCGTCGAGGGCGTCGTAGAGGGGGCGCAGGTACGGGTTCACCTTCTCGGCGAGGTCGCCGGGGAGGAACCCGAGCTTCTCGCCCGCCTCGACGGCCGGCCGCGTGAGGACGATGCGCTTCACCTGCTTCGAGAGGTACGCGGAGACCGCGCACGCCATCGCGAGGTACGTCTTGCCGGTGCCGGCCGGCCCGATGCCGAAGGTGAGGTCGTGCGCCCGGATCGACTCGACGTAGCGCTTCTGCGCGAGGCCGCGGGGGCCGATGCCCTTCCTCCCGGTGCCGAGCGACACCTCGTCGTCGAACATGTCGCGCAGGTTGACGTGGGGCTCGTCGCGGAGCGCCCGGAGCGCGCGCCCGACGTCCGCGGGGTCGACGCGCACGCCGTCCTTCAGGAGCGCCGCCGTCTCGGCGAGGAAGCGCTCGGTCAGCGCGACGGCCGCCGCCTCGCCCTCGAGCAGGATGGTGCTCCCGCGCAGGTTCACCGAGACCCCGGCCTCGCGCTCGAGCGCCTTGAGCCTCTCGTTGCGCGGCCCGGCCAGGGCGAGGAGCACACGCGAGTCCTGCACCTCGAGCTCGGACGAGGCGAGGACGGAGCCGGCGGCGCGGGTGGGGGGCGATGCGGGGTGCGGCATGGGCGGCGAGACGCGGGCGAAGATCGCGGCCGCGCGCGGGACGAACGCGCGCCGCGCGGGCAAGCGAGGATAGCACCGCGCAGTCCGGGCGAGGGACGGGGGCGGCCCGGCCGCGCCCTACTTCGGGCCGAACTTGCCGGGCGGCTCGGGCGACGACGGCCGGGTGGGCACCGCCTGGTTGAAGCGGTCGGGCGGAGGCAGCGGCGGCGCGGACGCGGACGGCGGCGTCGCGACCAGCGGCTTCGCGTCGGGGTCCGCGCCGATGGCGGGCCGGCCGCGCTTCCAGGCGCGGATGGCCACGACGAGGGCGACGATGCCCAGCAGGATGAAGGCGAAGATCGCGAACCGCCGCTGGACGTAGCGCCTGCGGATGGGGACGTAGTGCGCCTTGAAGGTCGCGAGGCGGTGCTTGTACTTGTCGCGCGTCATGCCGAAGACGGCGGCCACGGCCTCGTCGGTCGTCTTCGGGTGCGCGGCCTTGTAGCGGAGCGCCTCGAGCAGCTGCCCGTCGCGCGTGCGGTGCGGCTCCTTGCGCTTGGCGATCTCCGCCTCCACCCACGCGCCGATCGTCCAGCGCTCGTCGGTCGGCGGCGTCACGTCGTTCGCCGCGGCCTCGAACTCTGCCACGTCGGCCACGTTCACCTCGTCGTCCGGCGCGTTCACCGGGTCGGGCGGCAGCTCCTCGACGTCGACGCCCGCCACCAGCCACTTGGCCTGCACCGCCTGGCGCCGGAAGAAGTCGACCACCATGTTCTGCGCGATGCGGCTCACCCACGGGCGCAGGTTCTCGACGCTGTCGGCCAGCGCCTTCGTCCCGATGGCCCGCTCGTTCGCGTCCTGGAGGATGTTGTCCCTGTCCGACTCCTGGACGCACCCCTGGCAGCGCGCGGCGATGACCTGCTCGATGCGGTCCTGCGTGCTCCTGAGCGCGAGAAACGCGTTCGTGAGCTCGCGCGTCACCGGGATGGGCGGCTTCACGGGCGGGACGGGCGCGTCCTTCGGCGGGAGGGGCGCGTCCACGGGCTTCGTGGCCGGGTCCTTCGGCGGGACGGCCGCGTCCACGGGCTTCGGCGGTCCGGTCTTGTCGTCGTCGGCCACGGCGCTCCCCCTGAGGGCCCGAGGAATCCGACGGAAGAGGCCGCGCGTCAAGCGGAGGGCCTCGACGTCGAGGGAGAGGATCGCGCGCCCCACGGTGTGTCGTGCGCGAAGCAGCGAGAGGACCGGGCGTCCCACGCAGCGTCGAGGGCGCCACTCGCCGGGAGGCGGGCGACACAGCGTGTGTCGCGGGCCAAGCAGCGAGAAGACCGGGCGACACACGCAGAGGACCGCCCGACACACGGTGTGTGGCCGGCCAAGCAGCGCGACGGTCGCTCGACACACGCAGTGTGGGGCGCGTCACACGCAGGGACGAGGGCGACACGACGTGTGTCGCGCGCGAAGCAACGAGAAGAGGGCGGAGACAGAGTCGGAAGACGGATCGCGAGGCTGATCCCGGAATCGGAATCCGATCCGGACGCCGTCCCTGCGCTCCCTGGGATCCCGACTCTCCCTGGAGATCCGCGCCCTTGCGCACACCTCCTCGGCCCCGCGTCGATTTTCGAAAAATAGTCCGCCCAAACGCCGATGGCCTGCGTCATCGGGCCGAGGACGGAGAGAAAACCCGGCACGTTCGGCCGGCTCGCCCGCGCTCCGGAGGCACCACGCACGGTCCAGAAAGGAGAAATCTATGGGTACGAGTAAGAGGACACAGGGAAAGAGCACCGACGCCGCCCTCGCGGAGCAGTTGATCGCGGGGACGCAGAAGCACTTCACGACCGCCAGCCCACTGGCCTTCGCGAGCGCTTCCTTCACGCCGGCCCAGATCGAGACGAGCCTTCAAACGCTCGCCACGCTCCGGAACGGTGTGGACGACGCCAGAACCGCCCTCGAGGCGAAGCTGGCGGCGGAGAAGGACCAGGCGGCTGCACTCGTCGCGTTCATGCGCGCGTTCGTGCAGTTCGTCCAGGCAACCTTCGCGAAGTCGCCTGACATCCTCGCGGACTTCGGCCTCAAGCCGAGGAAAGCGCGGGCTCCGCTCACGGTGGAGCAGCAGGCGGCGGCGGCCGCGAAGCGCAAGGCAACTCGCGCGGCGCGGGGCACGAAGGGTGCGAAGCAGAAGGCCGGTATCACGGGGTCCGTCACGGGCGTCGTGATCATACCGGTGACTGCGGCGCAGCCTGCGGCGGCGGTGGAGACGAGCGGCACGAGCGCACCGGCCATCACGGCGGGCGCCACGACCGCCACGCCTCCCCGCAGCTAGGCGACCTCCGGGGAGCCTGGGCCGCAGGATCCATGCGGCCCGATCGGGCAGTGAAAACAAGGGAACGGGGAGCGCCTCCTACTCGTGAGGCGTCTCCCCGTTTCTGTTTTGTCCTCGTGGGCAGAGACCCAGGCCCAGACGTTCACGCGCAGCTGCGAGCTCTGCGTCCGACAAGGCTCCGTGCTCTTGCTCCCATTCGGAGACGGCGGCCAGTCCCTCGCGCAAAGACCTCGCGCGCCGTGCTGCGACCGTCATCCTCGCCGGGGCGCCACGAGCCATGTCCGAAAGGTTACCGCTGCAGGTGGAGCGCGCAACGTTCGCTGCCCTACTCCACGACCTCGCCGCAGTCCGGGCACACGCTCGCGTAGCTCCTCTTGTAGGCGAGCACCTTGCGCACCTTGCCGTCGGAGCCGTACTTCCAGTCGGCGTCCTTCCCGCGGGCCACGACGAGCGGAGGCCGCGGCCACGGCGGGTCGCCGCCGTCCCACGCGAAGACGAGCGCGTCGTGCCCGCGCGGGCAGGCGACCACCTTCTCGATGCGGAAGCCCGGGTAGTCCTCCATCCGGAGCGCGAGCCGTCGCACGAGCGCGTTCCGACGGAGGGGCGCCTCCCTCCCCTGCTTCGCGCGTTCCCTCCGCTCGGGGGCGTGCTCCTCGCAGAGCCACGGCAGCAGCTTGTCGCGGACGGGCACGAGCAGGCGGCCGCCGGTCGCGCACACCTGCGACGCGTCGAGCTCGACCCACGGCAGGAGGAGCGCGCGCGCCTTCTCCGCGCCGACCGCGTGCGTGTGGAACACCTCGATCGCCGCGACGGGGACGCCGCCGCGCCCGAGCAGGACCACGTCGACGACGTACCCGCCGACCGCGCGCTCGCACGCTGCCTCCATCACCTTCGCCGGCAGCGCCTGCCGCGTCGTGCTCTCGCAGCCCTCGACCGCGCAGCGGCGCTCGAGTCGCGGCGGCTCGCCCCCGGTCTTCCACGCCGTCACCGCTTCGACGAGGAGCTGCTTGGCGGTCGTGTGGAGCACGGACTCGCTCGTACAGCCCGTCGTCCCGCGGTGGTGGAAGTGGCGGCGCTTCTGCTCGCCCGCGTGGAGGTCCACGGGTCCCTGGCACTGCGGGCAGCGGTAGCGGGCACGCGGGCGGGCGGCCTCGGGATCGACGAGCGTGCCGAGCGCCGTGAGCGCCCAGGGGACGGCGAAGCTGCTGGCGGGCGCGTCACCGGGCGCGACAGGCACGCCCGCATTCTACCGCGCGCCTTCGGGTACGCTGAACCGCATGGCTCCCTCGTCCGCGCCGCCGTCCACGACCGTGGTCGACCGGGCCTTCGGGCCGTTCGGCGTGGTCGTCGGCGTCGCGGCGCTCGTCGTCTTCGCGGCGGGGATCCTCTCGACGGGGGTGAAGCACTCCGCGACCGGAAGCGTGGAGGTCCTGCCTCTCGTGGTGGTGGGCGTCATGGCGCTGGGGCTCGCGTACTTCCTCGGGCTCCGGTCGACGCTGCGCTTCGACGGGCGGGAGGGGATGCTCCACATCGAGAAGGGGACGTGGGGCTGGGTGCGCAAGCGCCAGACGATCCCGCTCGCGGACATCCGCGGCTTCGAGGTGAAGTCGCAGCGCGGCGCCAAGGGCGGGACGGTCTACGCGGCCGTCATCGTCCTCGAGGACGGCAAGACGGTCGACCCGCTCGGCGTCCTGAGCAGCGGCCGCAGCGCCCACGAGGCCATGGCGGACCGCATGCGCGTCGCCTTCGCCGCCGCGGGCGGGACGCCGTCGTCTTCGATCGGGTGAGGGCGGCGGAGCGCCCGCGGGCGCTACTCGTCGCTCGGGTTCGAGAGCTTGCGCGACCAGAGGATCGCGTCCTTGCGCTCGCCGCCGACCACGAGGTGCCCGAGGAGCAGGCCCGTGCGCCGGAAGCCGTTGTGCAGGAACGCGGTCGCCATCGCGAGGTCGTCGCTCGGGGCGAGCGAGAAGCAGCTGACGACGCTCTCGGCGAGGAGCTTGTCGCAGAAGGCCTTGAGCGCGCCGATGGTGGCGAGCTTCTCGACCTCCGTCCTCGGCGACTGGAGGAGCTCGAGGTAGGCGTTGCCGAAGCAGGCCTGCGACTCGGTGGACGCGTGGAGCTCGAACCCGCCCCGGGCCGTGGCCACGAAGTAGCGGCGCTGGGCGTCGCGCCCGAAGGGCTCGAACGCGGTGAGCGCGCGCCCGCTTCGCATCGCCGCGGAGATGGCCTTGCGCGAGTCGGCCTCGGAGACGAGCGCGACCTTGGCGTGGGGGATGACCTTGTCGAAGTCCTTGAGGTGCTTCTTCGCGGTCAGGATGGTGCGCTCCATCCGCTCCTGCGCCGGGGTCATCGGCGCGGGGCCGGCGACGGGCTCGGCGACCGTGAGGCGGATCTCGCTCTGCGAGGGGACGTCGTCGGGCACGCTGCGCTCGAGGGCCTTGGCCCGGCCGGGCGGAGGCACCACGCAACCCAGCAGGAACGCGTCGCTTCTCTTGTAGAAGCCCGGGATGTTGCCCTCCTTGGCGAAGCCGAGCTTCACCCAGGTGGCGCACTCGTCGCGCTCGACGAGCGTGTAGACCTTCTCCACACCCTCACGCTGCGCGAGCGCGATGACGAAGAGGCGCTTGGCGCTGGTCGGCCCTGCGCGGAAGTCCACGACGCGCATCGTCTTTGCGCGCCGGTTGATGAGGAGGCAGAGCGACACCGCCTCGTTCTGGAAGAAGACTTCCTCGACTGCCTTCTGCTGAGTGCCAAACGCCTTCGCTGCCATGCTCCGACCCCCTCCCACTCGCGCCCCCACCTTCAGGGGACGGACCGACGGTGAGTACCTTGCAAAGTTGAAACGCGAGTACCACGCGCTCAACCCGACCGTCAACACGAAGGTGAGCCGAATCGAGGGCTTGGCCTGAATTGCAGAACGGAAAAGGTGAACGGAACGTGTCGACCCGGCAAAACAAGCTTCCCCCGCGATCTCCCCAGCCTGTACCCGCTTCGACCTCGTGTCCCCCGCCTGGGGCCGGCGAGTAGGAAACAGGAAGGTCAGAAGATCAAAAGGGGGCAGGGGTGTTCGAGCGATTGCAGCGCTCGAAACCCCAAAAAACCTTCTGATCTTCTGATCTTCCTGTTTCCTACTCTCGAGGGTGAGGCGGGTCAGCCGGTGATGCGGCGGCGGTCGGCGTCCGCCAGGCCCAATTTTTCCAGGGCGTCGGGGAGCCTCTTTTTCGGGATTGAAACGAGCGTGGGCATTCCCCCGGAGAGATCGAAGAGCTGGAGGAAGCTGACGCCGCTTCCGTACGGGGCCGCGAACGACACGGTGTCCATGTCGACCACCATGGCGATGCTCGCGCGCTCCTGCCCGGACAAGAGGAGGAGCGTCTTGTCGTACTTGCCGTGGCGGGCGGTCGCCTCGACGAAGGCCACGGTGCGAACGCCCGGGGGCAGGCGATCGCCGGCATGGACGTCGAAGATGGCGTAGCCGGAGGCGATGGCGCGCGTCACCTCCTCGATGACGGCCAGCTCGGACCCGGCGCGATCGATGGCCTCCCAGAGCGAGGCGTCCGTCAGGCCGGACGCGAGGTGACGGACCACGAGCCCGAAGAGGGCGGTGTCGCGCGGCCGGGCGCGAAGGGCGCGATCGAAGCGCGCGCCCACGGGACCGGGCTGACCGATGCGGGTGTCGATGGCGCGGGCGTCGTCGTCGGCGCCGGGGTACGGCTCCGTCCCGCCGCGGAGCCACTTCGCGGCGCTGCACAGGCCGTCGAAGTCGGTGTGGCAGACGATCGTGTCGACCGGGCCGATCTGCGCGACCACCTCGGGCGTGACCATCTCGGGGCAGGCCCCGTGCTCGGCCTTCGTCGAGAGGACGAAGCGCGGGTCGCCGCGAAACGTCTCGTGCATGCGGTGGTCGTGGTGGTCGACCCAGCCGGCGAGGCGCGTCCCGAGCTCCTGCATGAACGGGAGCGTGATCTTCTCGTAGCCGCCGCTCGCAGCCTCGGACGCGAAGGCCACGTCGAGCACGACCACGCGGCCCTTGAGCTCCCGCGCGCGCGGCAGCTTCCGCGGCGAGGCAAAGGCGAGCTCGGGACGGTTCACGGCCATCTCGCCCATAGCACGCGAGCCCCGCGGGATGTGCCCCGAGCGGATGGTAGAGTCGCGCGATGGCAAGCGCGCTCCCCGTGCAGCTCGACGCTCAGGGCCTGGTCCCCGTCGTCGTGCAGGATCACCTGACCGGCGAGATCCGGATGTTCGCGTTCGCGACGGCCGAGGCGCTGGCGAAGACGCTGTCCACGGGGCGGGCGACCTTCTGGAGCCGGTCGCGCGGCGAGCTCTGGGAGAAGGGGCGCACGAGCGGCAACGAGATCCTCGTCAGCCGGGTCCTCGTCGACTGCGACGCGGACTGCGTCGTCTATTCCGGCGAGCCGAAGGGCGCGTCCTGCCACACGGGAGCGCAGAGCTGCTTCTTCCAGGTGCTCGAGGGGGGCAAGCTCACGCAGGCGAGCGACCAGCCGCAGACGCTGCTCGCGACGCTCGAGGCGGTCCTCGAGTCGCGCAAGAAGTCGACGGGCGCCGCGAGCTACACGAAGAGCCTCTACGACGCGGGCGGGCACGCCATCGGCGCCAAGATCGGCGAGGAGGCGGGCGAGCTCGCGCACGCGCTCGCCGGCGAGAGCGACGAGCGCGTCGTCAGCGAGGCGGCGGACGTGCTCTATCACCTCGTGGTCGGGCTGCGCTGGCGCAACCTCTCGCTCCGTCGCGTCTTCGCCGAGCTCGCGCGCCGCCTCGGCACGAGCGGCCACGAGGAGAAGGCGGCTCGCAAGGCAGGGCAGACGCCTCCCGAGGCGTGATATCGTCGCCCGGAGGTCGCGCTCGTTCCGCCGCGCGTGACCGTCCTTCCAAGGTCGACCCTCCCATGCCCACCAAAGTCCTCGTATTCGAGAGCGACCCGGCTTTCGCGGGCGAGCTCCGGAACGAGCTCGGCAAGCTCGGATGCGCCACCACCGTCGTCGACGACGGGAACGTCGGCTTGCAGCAAGCCGCGTCCGAACGGCCGGATCTCGTCCTCCTGTCCATCGAGCTGCCTCGCATGAACGGCTTCTCGGTGTGCAACAAGCTGAAGAAGGACCAGAGCCTCAAGGACGTCCCGCTCATCATCATGTCGAGCGAGTCGTCCGACGAGACCTTCGAGCAGCACAAGAAGCTCCGCACGCGCGCCGAGGACTACGTCCACAAGCCCATCGCGTTCGGCGAGCTGCTGCGGCACATCCAGCCGTTCGTGCGGCTCGGCGCGTCGGTCCCGCCCGACGGGGACTCGGCCATCGTCATCGACGACGACATCGAGATCGGCAGCACCGACTACATGACCGACGACGACGGGACGCAGATCGCGCCGCGTCCCCCCTCGGGCATGCCTCTCGCGGCGAGCTCCACGCAGCGCAACGTCGAGCCGGTCGACGCCGACGTCGACGCCTTCGCCGACGCCGCCTTCGGGCGCCTCACCAAGTCCGAGCCGCCGGGGGCCGGCGTCGCGCAGGCCGAGGCGAAGCCCATCCACAACGGCGCGCCGGAGCCGGCGTCGATGCCTCCGCGGCGCGCGACGACGCCCCCGGTTCGCCAGGCGAGCGTCAAGCCCCCCTCGGGCGTCGACATCGCCGAGTACGAGAAGATCCGCGAGGACCTCGTGAGGACGCGCGCCCGCGCGGGCGAGATCGAGCGCGAGCTCGGCGAGGTCAAGAACGAGATCGACAAGTGGCGGCTCGAGGCCGCCGAGTCCGAGCGGCTCGCGCGCGAGGTCGAGGAGCTCAAGACGAAGCTCGCGAGCGGCGCGCCCAAGTCGGCGGGCATCTCGAGCCGGGAGTTCCTCGATCTGCGCGAGGCGCTCAACAAGAAGGACAAGGAGATCCTCGCCCTCAAGGAGCAGTCCTCGCGGAAGGACAAGGAGCTCGTCGAGGCGCAGGACCGCACGCTCGCCCTCGAGCGGTCGAAGGCCGATCTCGACGACAAGGCGATCACGCTGGAGCGCGAGCTCACCGAGACGAAGGAGAAGTCCGAGGCCCTCGCCGCGGACAAGGACCTCGCGAAGAAGGCGAGCGAGGACTTCAAGTCGCGGCTCGAGAAGGCGCGCGCGGAGCTCGAGAGCAAGGAGCGGCACGCGACCGAGGCGCGCCAGCGGCACGCCGAGGACATGGCGTCGACCGAGGCGAAGCTCGCCGCGCTGCGGGCCGACCTCGATCAGACGCTCGCGAACGAGAGGGCCGAGCAGGCGCGCGCGCTCGACCAGGCCGAGGAGCGCCGGAAGGCGGACCTCGACCAGGCGAGGCGCGATCGCGAGGCGGCGGTCGTCGAGGCGCGCGAGCAGGTCGACCGCGAGAAGCAGGATGCGCTCTCGTCCCAGGCCGCGCAGCTGAAGCAGGAGCACGAAGGCAAGATGGCCGCGCTGCACCGCGCCCACCAGCAGGAGGTGGAGAAGGTGCGCGGCGAAGGGGAGCGCTCGCTCCGCGACGCGGAGGCGCAGCTCGAGGCGGCAGCGTCGGCGGCGCGCGACGAGCAGCAGAAGGCCGTGGCCCGCGCCCGCGACGAGGCCGAGAAGGCTCGCGAGGAAGCGCTCGAGGCGATGCGCGGCGAGCACGCCGAGAAGGTGTCCGCCCTGGAGAACGACCGCGACGCGCGCCTCGCGGCCATCGAGGCGCGTGCCACCCGCGAGATCGCCGAGGCGAACGACAAGCTCGCGAAGGGGGACATGGACCTCTCGGCGGCGCGGGGCGAGCTCGCGTCGCTGCGCGAGTCGAAAGAGGCGGCGGACGCAGCGCACGAGGCCGCAGCCGCGGACCTCCAGAAGCGGCTGACCGACACGACGGCGGATCTCGGGACGAAGCTCGCGGATGCGACGTCGGCACGCGACGACCTCGAGAAGAAGCACGGCGCGGCGAGCGACAAGGTGGTCGCTCTCGAGGCGGAGCTCGCGACCGCCCGGCACGAGCTGGGCGAGGCGCGGCAGAAGCTCGCGGGCGAGTCGTCGCGCGCGGACAAGGCCCACGCGAAGTGGGACGCGGACCGGCAGTCCCTCGAGCGGGCGAAGGACGCCCTCGCGGTGGCGCTCGCGCAGATCGAAGAAGCCGAAGGTCGTCCGCTCTCGTAGCGGGCCGGCTCAGAGGCGGGCGCGGGCGACGAGCTTCTTCGCCTGCTCGCGCGCGCGGGCGGTCACGCGCTCGACGTCGAGGCGCCGGTGCTCGCGGTCGCGCACCACGAGGTCGCCGTCGACCATCACGTGCCGCACGTCCGACGAGGTGCACGCGTAGACGAGGCGCGAGAAGACGTCGCCGCCGGGCTCGGCATGGACGCCGTCGAGGCGGACGACGGCGAGGTCGGCGCGCTTGCCGACCTCGAGGGACCCGACGAGGGCGTCGAGGCCGAGCGCCCGCGCGCCGTCGATCGTGGCGAGGCGGAACGCGCGCCGGGCCGGCAGCGCGGTGACCCCGGTGCGGACCTTGGCGAGGAGGGCCGCGTGGCGGAGCTCCGTCCACGCGTCGAGGTTGTTGTTGCACGGGGCGCCGTCGGCCCCGAGGGCGAGCTGCACGCCGAGGGCGTCGAGCTCCGCGACCCGTGCGATCCCCGAGCCGAGCTTGAGGTTGGCGCTCGGGCAGTGGACGACGCGGGTGCCGTCCGCGGCGATCTGGCGGGCCTCGTCGTCGGTGAGCTGGACGCCGTGGGCGAGGACGGTGCGGGGCCCGTGGACGCCCCACCGTCGCAGGACGGCGACGTCGTCGTCCCCCATCGCCTCGCGGACGGCCGCGCGCTCGCCCGGGTGCTCCGCGGCGTGCGTGTGGACGACGTCGCCGTGGTGGGCCGCGCGCTCGACGGCGCCGCGGACGAGCGCCTCGCTGCACGAGAGGATGAAGCGGGGCGCGTAGCCGTACCCGATGCGCCCTCCGCCCTTGCCGCGCCACGCGTTCGCGAGGCGCTCGCTCTCGTCGAGGCTCGCGCGCGTCGACTCGCGGAGGCCCGCGGGTACGCCGTCGCCGCGGTCCATCATCGTCTTCCCCGAGATCGCGCGGATGCCGGCCCGCAGGCACGCGTCCATGACCGCGTCGTGCGCGCGCACGGTCCCCATGTCGAGGATCGTCGTCGTGCCGCCGAGCATCGCCTCCGCGAGCCCCAGCTCGGCGCTCGCGGCGAGCGAGGCCTCGTCGTGCGCGGCCTCGAGAGGCCAGATGCGCTTGCGCAGCCAGTCGAGGAGCGGGAGGTCGTCGGCCATGCCCCTCAGGAGAACCTGGCAGAGGTGCACGTGGGCCTGCACGAGCCCGGGGACGACCGCGCAGCCTCGCGCGTCGAGGACCCGCGCGAGGCCCCCGGGTTTCACGCGCCCGAGCGCCGCGATCCGACCGTCGCGCACGAGGAGGTCTCCCTCGAGGACACGGTCCCCCGGATCGCAGGTGACCACCGTTCCGCCACGGACGATCGTATCCACTCGGCCCATCCCTACCACGACCCATGGAGGGTCGAGCCCCGCGACCGCCGGTGCTATCGTCGTCGCCTCGCTGGCGCAGGAACGCATGCCCACACGCATCCTCGTCGTCGACGACAGCCCCACCATTCGCAAGGTGGTCAGCACGGTGCTCGAGCGTCACGGCTTCGAGGCGGTGCAGGCGTCCGA
Organism: Polyangiaceae bacterium; assembly: GCA_036490515.1. GTDB lineage: Bacteria > Myxococcota_A > Polyangia > Polyangiales > Polyangiaceae > Palsa-1150. The sequence goes on along the minus strand of DASXDU010000011.1, from coordinate 389,323 downwards.
CGGCCAGGCTGCGCTCGACCGGCTGATCCAGAGCGCGCAGGCCGTGAAGGAGGAGGGGGGCGCGGCCGAGAAGATCGACCTGGTGCTGGTCGACTTCGTGATGCCGAAGATGAACGGCTTCCAGCTTTGCCGCGCGCTGCGGCAGAACGACGACCTGCGGACGACCCCCGTCGTGCTGATGAGCGCCAAGTCCGACCGCATCCGCGAGCACTTCGTGCAGCAGACGGGCGCGATGGATGCCATCACGAAGCCGTTCGACGCGCAGGCGCTCATCGCCGTCATCGAGAACGCCATCGCCCGCTCCGAGCAGTGGCGGGCTCGCGGCGAGGCGCTCGCGGCCGGCATCCCCGACGACTTCGAGGCGCCCGAGTCGCTCCGGCCCACCGGCGAGAACGAGTCGAAGCGCGCGCGCGTCGCCGTCGAGATGCTCAAGAAGATCTCGTCCGTCCTGGCCCCGGTGCTCGGGAAGATGCCGTCGACGGTGGCCGGCAACGAGTCGCAGCTCGCGATCGAGCTCCTCGGGCAGCTCACGAGCGAGCAGGTGCGCGACCTCTCCGAGTCGATGCGAGCGCTCGACATGGGGGGAGGCCGCATCGGTCTGTCGGGCGACATGGCCATCATCCCGATCGGGGCGGCGCTGCAGCTGCTCCAGATCGAGGGCCAGACGGGGATGCTCGCGGTGACCGACGGCAAGACCGAGGTCACCGTCTCGATGCGCATGGGGCTCATCGACCTCGTGCAGGCGCGCGGAGCCGGGAACGAATTCCGCCTCGGCCGCTACTTCGTGGAGCACGGTCTGGTGACGCCCGACGACATCGATCGACTCCTGCGCGACAACGCCCCCACCCCGCGCCCCCCCGCGCCCGACGCGCGGCCGCCTCGCGACGAGGTGAGCGTTTCCCGGCGCCTGCTCGGCGACATCCTGGTCGACTCGGGGAGAGTCACGCGCGAACAGCTCCGCGACGGGCTCGCGCGGCAGTCGAGTGAGCTCGTCTACGAGGTGCTCCGCTGGCCGCGCGGGCGGTTCGAGTTCCGGCGCGAGCCGCTGCCGGCCCTCGCCGAGAGCGCTCGCCTCGGGTTGCCCGTCGCCTCCGTCGTCATGGAGGGGTTCCGGCGCGTCGACGAGTGGCGCCTCGTCGAGGCGGGCGTGGGGAACTTCGAGGCCGTGCTGCAGAAGGATCCGGTCGCCGTGGACGCGGCCGGCGTGGACCGCCTCGCGAAATCGGAGCAGCGGATGCTCGAGATGATCGACGGTGAGCGTACGGTGCGCGAGATCGTCAAGCAGAGCCACATGTCGAGCTTCGATGCGTGCAAGATCCTGTACCAGCTCATCGAGGCGCGGCTGGTCCGGAGGCGCGCGGCATGACGGGCGAGCCGGTTCGGCGCGGCGGCGTGGTCGTGCGCGTCGAGGGCCAGCTCCGCTTCCTGGCTGCAACGCAGGCGATCCGGGTGACTCCGGCGCCGCGGATCACGCCGGTGCCGGGTGCACCCCAGGAGCTCGTGGGGATCGCCGTCCACGAGGGCGTGGTGCTTCCGGTCGTCGCGGTGGGTCCGGCGCGTGGCGAGATGGTCGTCTGCCAGCACGCGGGTGAGCTCCTCGGGATCGTCGGAGGGCACGTCGAGCAGACGGGATCGTTCGACGTCGTCGGGGAGCATCCCGAGCTCGTACACGTCGGCGGTGAGGTCGCGCGTCCGCTCGACGTGGCCGGTCTCTACGCTCGCGTGCAGGCCGGGGCACGCCCGGGCCGATGGGGCTGACGTCGCGCTCGTCCCCCGCGAGCCCCCGTGTCGCCGCCAACCCGGCGCGGCCTGCTACTTGGCCGATGCTTCCTTGCCCGTGACGCTCTCGCCCGGGACGGTCACCGTCTGCGGCGCGTCCCAGGCGTCGCCGAGGAACGTCCGCCACTGCACCGTGTAGCGGCCGCGAAGCAGCGAGGGGAGCGTGATGCGCGCGCCCGGTGCCACCCACGCCGCCGGAACGCCGTCGATCCACGCGACGCGGAGCTCGTCGCCGGCGTTGACGAGCGTCATGCCCGCGTCGGGGGCCGGGGGCTGCGCGTCGCGGGGGCCCGTCGGCGGAACGTCCACGGCGGCGGTCCGGAGCGACGCGAGCTCGTTGCGGGCGAGCAGGGTCTCGCCGCTGGACTCGGGCAAGGGCTCGGCGGTGAAGGAGGCCGTGGCCGGGGGCGCCGCCATGTCCGCCACGGGCAAATCCGGACGCCTCGTGATCGACGTGACGTCGAAGAAGAGAGCCCCCTGCGTGGTCCAGTGGAGCTCGGCGTGGAGGGGAACCTCGTCGGTCGAGCACACGGCGGGCGAGGGCGCGGCGTCCACCAGATCGAGGAGGAACCGGCAGACGAGGTCCCCGCCGTCGCCCGCGCCCGCGAAGGCCGCGAGCTCCAGGGTGGCCTTCGCCGCACGCGTCGTGACGTCCACGCGTCGCGTGCGGAGGTTCAGGCGCCTCGCGCCCTCCCCGGGGGTCTCGATCTCGGCGGGCGAGAGCGGTGCCACGTCGAGGCGGCGCTCGCCGAGGAGCGCCCGGAGCGCGCCCTGCTCGGCGATGCGGTACGTCCCCTGGTCCGGCAGCAGCAGCAGCTCGCCCCACCGGTCGACGCGCGAGCGCAGCTCCGTCCCCTGCGGGAGGACGAACCCCCCGGAGAAGACGAACCGCGCCCGCGTCTGCGACGCCTCGATCGCGATGCGCGCCTCGAGCTTCCGCCTCGAGGCGTCGATCGCGGGGACGTTCACCTCGGGCCCCTTCGGAGCCGGCGGACCGTCGCCGGCGTGGAGCACCGCCTGCATCGAGTAGCCCGCGAGCTCGCGGGAGTCGGCGCGCGGCTCCTTGCCCCCGAGCTCGCGGACCTCGCGCGGGGTGTCTGCCGCGACGCTGCGGTCGCCGCGAAGAGGCTCGGCCGGCGGTCGCGCGTCCGCCGCGGACTCGGTCCCCGTCCCCGTCGCAGCGGTCGTGACGTTGGCGAGTGGCGCGGGCTCGGCGCTGGCCTGGGGGCTCGGCGCCGCGTCCGGCGGATCGACGGCCGCCGTGCGGCACGCTGCGAGGAGCACGCACGCCGCCGCGAAGCGGACCGCGTCACTCCGTGCGGAAATCGCGGATGGTGGACACGCCGGGCGAGAGCTCCGGCGCGCCGGGCATGTGCTGCGTATCGACGAAGACGACGTGGGCATCGGGGTGGTGCGCGAGCACCACGTTACAGTTCGCGGGCTCGTTGTCGAACGCCGCGACGACGTGGCCGACCCGCGTCAGCTGAGGGGCCAGCAGACGCTTGAACGCTTCGTCCGGCAGGCTCGCGTCGGGTTTCAACACCAGCTCCGTCGCCGGGATTCCGATGGGGAAGCCGAGATCGCGCAGGCTCGCAAATGTGCCGAGACCCATCAGGGGAAGGTCGCGGCCCGTCAGGTAGACGAGCGTCGCCCCGGCGTCGTGGCAGGCCCTCGCGAAGTCGATCGCGCCCGGCAGGGGGATGTCGTGGAAGAGGTGCGAGTCGCCGAAGAAGCGCTCCCGCCAGAACGCCTGCATCTCGGCCGCGAGGTCGTTCCCGTGAACGGCGAGCCGCTGCAGGGAGTCGCTCAGCAGGTACTCGAGGTCGTGGACGTAGGCGCGGTCGAGGCGGGCCGCGAGATCGGGATCGCGGTCACGATTGCGGGCGGCGAATTCACGCAGGATGGCGAGCGTCCGCGGGCGATTGTCGAGGAGGGTCCCGTCGAGGTCGAAGACGACGACGGGGGCCCGACCCTGGTACGGGGTACGGCAGCGGCGGAGGATCTCCCGCAGCGTGACGTGCTGCTCGGAATGGGCCGGTTCCGGCCGGACGGCACGCAAACTCACCCTGCGCGAGGTAGCAGGAGGTCCGATGCGGTTCCAGCAAGGCCGTGGCTGCAAAGTCCGAAGTCACAGAGAGGCTGGATTCGTGCACTGATGACGGATGCGCGCCCAGGCAAGCGGCGGCCGGGTGTGCTAGGTCGCCGATGCGAGCATGTCGCAGCGGGACCATTACGACGTCCTCGGGGTGCGGCGCGACGCGAGCCCCGAGGAAATCAAGTCGGCTTTCAAGCGGTTGGCAGCTCGGTCCCACCCCGACCGCAACCAGGACGACCCCTCGGCGCACGAGCGTTTCAAGGAGATCAACCTCGCCTACCAGGTGCTCTCGGACGCCAACCGCAGGGGCATGTACGACCGCTTCGGCCACAAGGCCGAGGAGCCCGGCTCGCCGTTCGGCGCGGGCGGTCCGTTCCCGGGTGGATTCGTCGACATCAGCGACATCGCCATCGACGGGATCCTCGGGGACCTCCTCGGCGTGTTCGGGGTCGGTCGCGGCGACAAGGGCGACATCAAGCGCGAGCTCGAGCTCACCTTCGAGGAGGCCGCCTTCGGCTGCGAGAAGTCGATGCGCTACGACCGCGTCGTCGCGTGCACGGATTGCCGGTCGACGGGCGCGGCTCCCGGGACGTCGCCCGAACCGTGCGGCGCGTGCAACGGGCGCGGCCGGGTGAGGTTCCAGCAGGGCATCTTGCCCATCGCGGTGGAGCGAACCTGCTCGCGGTGCAGGGGGACGGGGCGAACCGTCAAGACCGCGTGCGGCACGTGCCGCGGGAGCGGGCTCGTGTCGGCGCAGGAGTCGCTCAAGGTCACGATCCCCGCGGGTGTCGATGCGGGCGCGACGAAGCTCGTGACGGGCGCAGGGAACAAGCCCCGCCCGGACAGAGCGGCGGGCGATCTCGAGGTCCAGATCCAGGTGCGACCGCACGCCTTCTTCCGCCGTGACGGGGACGACGTGCTCTGCACGGTTCCCGTGACGTTCACCCACGCGGCTCTGGGAGGGGAGGTCGAGGTGCCGACGCTCGACGGGAAAGGCAAGCTGCGCGTGCCTTCCGGGACGCAGCCGGGGTCGGTCCTGCGCATCAAGGGCAAGGGGATCCCGCACCGCGGCGGCATGGGCCGGGGCGATCAGCGCGTCGAGGTGGCCATCGAGGTGCCGACGCAGCTCACCGACCGCCAGCGCGACCTCCTCGCGGAGCTGGCCCGCGAGCTCGGCGAGGACGTGCAGCCGCAGCGCCGCACGTTCATGAGCAAGCTGCGCGATCTCTTCGGCTGAAGGGCCTACGCCTCCGGCGCGGCGGGGAGCTCCCCTGCGATGAGCGCTTCGAGCCCCTTCTCGGTCAGCACCTTCGTGCCGAACTTCTTCGCCTGATCCAGCTTGCTCTTGCCGGTCTTGTCTCCGGCGACGAGGTACGTCGTGTTCTTCTTCACCGAGTCGTGCACCTCGCCGCCCGCCGCGCGAATGTCGGCGTGGACGTCCTCCCGCTTCCTCGAGAGGACGCCCGTCACGCAGAACGTCGAGCCTTTCAGCGGCCCCTCCGCGGCGACTGCCTCGCGCGGCTGCGGCGTCCCCACGCCGAGCTTCACGAGCTTCTCCATGAGCGCGCGCTGCTCGGGGTCCTTCAGGAACGCCACGACGCTGTCCGCCATCTTCGGGCCAAAGCCGCGGATGGCGTCGACGTGCTCGCGTGCCTCCTCCTCGGTCCACGCGAGAATGCGCTCGAGCGTCCCGCCCTCCTCGGCGAGCTGCTTCGCCGCGACCTGGCCCACCTGAGGGATGCCCAGCCCGCACAGGAGCCGGTCCAGGTGCCTCTCTCGCGACCGCGCGACGGACGCGATCACGTTCGCGGCGCTCTTCTCCCCCATCCTCTCGAGCGACTCGAGCTGCTCCGCCGTCAGCGCGTAGAGGTCTCCCACGTCCTTGACCATCCCGGATTTCACGAGCTGCTCGATGAGCGAGGTGCCCAGGTGGTCGACATCCATCGCGAAGCGCCGCGAGAAGTAGAAGATGCGCTGCCGCACCTGCTCCGGGCAGGCCCGGTTCGGGCATCTCGTCGCCGCCCCCAGGCCGAGCTCCGGTTTCTCCGGGTCGCGCAGCATCCGGACGACGGGCGTCCCGCAGATGGGGCACGCCGCGGGCATCTGGAACTTCGTCTCGTCGCCCGTGCGCGACGCCGCATCGACGCCCATGACCTGCGGGATGACCTCCCCCGCCTTCTGGATGAAGACGTGGTCGCCGATTCGCACGTCGAGCTGCTCGATCATGTCCGCGTTGTGGAGCGTGGCTGCCGAGACGGTCGTCCCCGCGAGCTCCACGGGATCGAGCACGGCGACCGGCGTGAGGACGCCCGTCCTGCCCACCTGCACGTCGATGGCGCGCAGCTTCGTCCGCGCCTTCTCCGCCGCGAACTTGTAGGCGATCGCCCACTTCGGGAACTTCGACGTCATCCCCAGCATGTCGTGCTGCCGGAACGAGTCCACCTTGATGACCGCGCCGTCGGTCTCGAAGGGATATTTCGGGCGAGCCTCGTCGATGCGCTGGATCGCGGGCCAGACGCCGTCCCAGTCGACGACCTCGTGGCGGCGGTGCGTGGGCAGCGACTGCTCCGCGAGCCACGCGAGCACTTCGCTCTGCGTCGGCGCGAGCTTCGGCCCCTCGACGACCTGGTAGAAGAGCGCCCGCATCGGGCGGTTCCGGACCTCGCGCGGATCGAGCATGCGAAGCGAGCCCGAAGCGGCGTTGCGTGCGTTGGCGAACGCGGGGAGCCCTTCGGCCTCGCGCTGCTGGTTGATGGCCTCGAAGTCGCGCCGGTAGATGACCACCTCGCCGCGCAGGGTGAGCTTCCCCTCGTAGGGGATGCGGTGCGGCATGTAGCGGAGGGCCTGCACGTTGTTCGTGATGTCCTCGCCCGTCTCGCCGTCGCCGCGCGTGCTCGCCTGCTCGAGATGGCCGCCGCGGTAGACGACCTCGATGCTCGCGCCGTCGAGCTTGGGCTCGACGCAGAAGCGCGGCACCTCGGCGTCGGGCAGCCCGTCGGAGATGCGGCGCCGGAACTCCGCGAGCTCCTCCTCGGAATACGCGTTGTCGAGGGACATCATCCGGACCTCGTGCTTCACCTGCGTGACGCTGGTCCGGGCTTCTCCGCCCACGCGCTGGGTCGGCGAGTTCTTCGTGACCGTCTCCGGGTGCTTCTCCTCGAGCGCGCGCAGCTCGCGGAGCAGGCGGTCGAACTCGGCGTCGGTGACCGTCGGATCGTCGAGGACGTAGTAGCGGTAGTTGTGCGCGTCGATCTCCTCGACGAGCTGCGCGTGCCGTTCGGCGGGCTTCATCGCGGGTGGTCCAGTAGCTCGACCGAGTCGATGCGGTCCAGGCGCACGCCGCGCGTCTCGCGCGTCTCGGTGTCCTCGCACTCCAGCACGGTCATCGTCCGCTCCATCAAGACGCGCGCGATGCGCACGGTCCGCTCGTTCGGCGAACCGTCTCCCCTCCGGTACCTGAGGCGGACGGTTCGCTGCTCGAACCAGGCCTCCTCGATGGCCCTCCGGACCGCGGGTCGGGTCGGCAGCGCAGGAACCGCAGCGAAGGTGAGCTTCTCGGCGTGCCCCAGCGCCTCGCGCTGCTGTCCCGCGGTGAGAGCCCCGCGCACCTTCGAGAGCGCGCTCTCCAGCGTGTCGACGAACGGGACCAGGCGCGTCTCGGTCGCGAACCTGCCGAGAACGACGAGGATAGCGGCCTCGCGCGGGGTGAAGTTGACGGGCGGGAGCGTGTAGGCCCGGTCGAGGGCGTATCCCCCGCCCGGACCGCGCTCGGCTTGCAGCGGCAGAGACGCGTCCCGCAACGCGTCGAGGTCACGGTAGATGGTCCGCACCGTCACGCCGAAGCGCTCGGCGAGCTGTTCGGCGGTGACGCCCGTGCGCCTGCCGCGGAGGTACTCCGTGAGCGCGAAGAGGCGGGACTTGCGCTGCATCGGGGCCGCGAGCTTAGCAGCGGGCTGGTCGCCGGCGCCGGGACCCGTTAGAACGAAGGGGATGCCGCCCGCCGCCGAACAGCCGCCGCCCCGACTGGGCCCGATCCTCGCCCAGATCGGCTTCGTCGTCGTCGCGGCGCTGCTCGTCTACGGCTTCGTGGGCGTGACGAAGGAGGGCGAGCTCCGGCGGGTGTGCAGCGCACCTTGCTACCTGCACCCGGACTACCTGGCGGCGAACCGCACGGCGCCGAACTTCGCGCTGAAGGACATGCGCGGGAACACGGTCACGCTCGAGAGCCTCCGCGGCAAGGTCGTGCTCCTCAACTTCTGGACGAAGACGTGCGGCCCCTGCCTCGAGGAGATGCCGTCACTCGCCGAGCTCGCGCAGATCCTCAAGGACCGCCACGACGTCGTCATGCTCGCAGTGTCGACCGACGACGGGCCGGACGACGTGCGGCCGACGCTGCAGACGGTCCTCCACGGGCCCCCGCCCTTCGAGGTGCTCTTCGACCCCGACGCGCGCATCGTGCGCGAGAAGTTCGGGACGCACCTCTTCCCCGAGACGTGGCTCATCGATCCGCACGGCGTCATCCGCGCGCGGTTCGACGGCTCGCGCGACTGGACGAACCCGCTCGTCGTGAACTTCATCGACTCGCTGCGGACGGGCGACTACTGCCCCGTCTCCATCGACGGCAAGAGCCTCGAGGGCAAGGCCGGGCGCATCTGCGAGGAGATGGCCGGCACCTGACGTCGCGACGTCTTCGTCGGCGTCCTGCTCGCCGCGCTCGCCGCTGCTCGCGCGTGGCTACCGTCGCGCCGTCGAACCGCGCGCTGCCTTGCGGGCCCGCTCGAGATCCTCGCGCGAGGCGAACGGTTGTGGCTCGGCGGCGGTCGCACGCAGGTACTCGGCCAGGTCGACGATGTCCCAGCCTGCGTGGTCCGGGTGGGCCGGGTCCCAGCGCTCGCTCTCCAGCCAGCGCAGCAGCCTGTTGAACGCCTTCACAGACGGCCAGTGCATGTCGTGGAGGAGCACGACGCCGCCCTGCTTGTATTCGAGCTGTGTCTTCAGCTCGTTCACCATCTCGTCGGGGTCGTCCTTCTTCATGTCCTCGACGTCGATGCTCCAGAGGAGAAGGTCGAGTTTGCGATCGCGGACGACGCCCTCGAGCCACGGATCGAGCTCCCCGTACGGCGGGCGGAAGAGGACGGGACTCCGGCCCGTCGCGCGCTCGATGGACGCCGCCGCGTCGTCGATCTCGGCGAGGGCGGCCGCGTGCGTGAGCGACGTCAAGAGCTTGTGGTCGCGCGTGTGGTTGCCGACGAAGTGTCCCGCGTCGGCGATGCGCTTGGCCCACATGCGCGTCTCGACGGCGTGCTTGTCGTCTCCCTCGAGGTACTCGCCGATGAAGAAGAACGTCGCGCGGATCTTGTGCTGGTCGAGGATCTTGAGGACGGTCGGCGCGGTCTCGGGGAACGGGCCGTCGTCGAAGGTGAACGTGACCAGGCGCCGTCCGTCGTTCGGAGCGTGGGTCGGGCCCTCCGCGACCATCCACGCGCGCTCCACGGTCCCCTGCGGGTCGAGGTTCGGGAACGGCGCCCGCGGGTCGGGCAGGGCCGAGGCGTCCACGGTCCGCGGCGCCTTCTCGAGCGGTGGCGCGGGAACGAGGTCCGGCGCGGCGTCATGGGCGGCTCCCGCGGCGGAAGCGACCGCGCGCACGCCGGCAGCGAACGCCGTCCGGGCGTCGGGCCGGCCCATGCCCAGCCACGTGCCGGCGCCGAGCGCCACGACGGGGATCATCGCTCGCGTGAAAGCCGACATCGGAGGCGCGGCGATCCTAGGAGGCCGCCCCGCGCCCGGGCCAAGTTACGGGTAGACCCCCGCGACGGTGGCGCCGGGCCCCCACCCGCGAGCAAACCAGGGATCGCACGCCCATGGGGCCGCGAACGCGTCGCGCACGACGAGCTCCGCCTGCTTGCCACGCGGCGAGAAGCCCCAGGGCGCCTCCTGCGACGTGTCGTCGGGGTCGGCGTAGAGGCGCCACACGAAGAACCCCGCGAAGTCCGGCTCGTCGAGCTGCGGGGCGACGAGGCCCCGGTAGGCGGCGGCCTGTGCTCCCTCGTCGACGGCGGGGTGGCTCATCGCGTCGGGCCACTCCCAGGGTTTCACCGCCGGATCGGCGCGCGTCGTGTACCCGATCTCGGTGAAGACGACGGGGCGCTGCCATCGCTCGGCCAGCGCGTGCACCTTCGCGCGCACGCGCCGTCCACCCTCGAGCAGCGCCGCGTCCGAGGCGCCCTTCTCGTCGGCGAGCGGATAGAACGCGTTGATGCCGATGACGTCCACAGCGCCGAGGACGACCGTGTCGTCGACGTCGTCCCAGTTCGCCGAGTACGTCAGGATCCCGCCGTAGACGTGCCGGACGTCCTCGACGATGCGCTCGAGCGACGGCGCGCGCGGCGACGTTGCCCACGAGCGCAGCTCGACTCCCACGGAGAACATGTCGACCCCGGTCGCCTGCGCGACCTCCGCCCAGCCGAGCACGTAGCGCCGGTAGCTCTCGGCCCAGCGCGTCCACCCGTCGTCCGTCTTCGGATCGATGAGCGCACGCCACTGCCCCGACTCGACCCAGAGGTGCGGCACGAGGAAGACGCGGAGGTGCTTCGCGTGGGCCATCGCGATCGCGCGGGCCACGTCCTGCCGGTTCCGGTCGTACGGGCTCTCGAACGTGGGGTCGACCCCTGTCCCGTCGAGGTCCTGCACGCGTCCGAACGGCGTCAGCGCCACCCAGGTCGCCCCCATGGCGCGCGACTCGTCGAGCGTCCGGTCGTACGCAGCGGAGCCGTAGCCCACGCCCGGGTGGTACCCGTTCTCGATGGGACCGATCGTCAGCCCGCGGATGCCGCCGAGCTCCGCTCGCTTCCACGCGTCGGCGCCGGGACCGGCGAGCGCCAGCTGCGCGGCGACGGCGAGGGCGACGGGGACGACGGCCGGCACGAAGGATCTCCTCGGAGAGGATTCAGCGCCCGCCCGCGGCGCTTCGGGCCAGATCGATCGAGACGATGACGCCACGGCCGTAGCGCGCCTCGACGGGGTGCGCGGCGTCGACGTACCCTTCGCGGTGAACCGACAGGGCGTGCGATCCGGGGCGGACCTCGAACGACAGCGGCGTGAGAGACGACGCGACCCTCCCATCGAAGGTCACGGTGGCACCCGAGGGGGCGGTGATCACCGTGACGATGCTCGACCGCGACCGGAGGACGCCCAGCTCGCGCTCCGCGTCGGCGCGGTCCTGCGGCGAGAGGTCCTTCTGCGCGAGGTAGAGCTCGATCGTCCCCGCCGCGGACTCCGGATCGTCGATGCGCTCGTGGCTCCGCGCGATGTTCCAGAGCTCACTCGACGGGCCTCCGAGCCGGTACGCGGCGCGGAAGTACCGGATCGCGTCGGCGAAGCGTGCGTCCCGGAACGCGCGCACTCCCTCCTGGTCGAGCTCCCGCGCGGCGTCGAGCTGCGGAGTCCCGCGCACGGGGGGACCTCCCTCGTCGTCCGTGCTCGCGCTCGGCCCCGCCGCAGGGAGGCACGCCGCCGTCGTGAGCAGGGCGATCACGGCGAGACGCATGGCCGGTGCGCGGCAGAGTATCGCTGCATCACGCCGACACGAGCACGATTCGCGTCACCTCGGGAGGTGCTCCCACGCGCGAAGGGGGGCCCACGGTGCCGAAGCCGCGATTGACGTAGAGCAGGGTGTCCTTCACCCGGTACGGGCCGGCCACGTACTCGAAGAGGATGTCCGCCGGACGGAATCCGGGGTTGATCTGCCCGCCGTGGGTGTGCCCGGAGAGCTGGAGGGCCACCTGCCCCGCCCAGCGGTCGACCGTCGGCGGCTGGTGCGAGAGCAGGATGCGCGGCGCCGAGGACGGCACCATCGCGGTGGCGAGATCGAGCCGTGCGCCGGGCCGCCGGTAGCGCTTCGACCAGCGGTCCTCGACGCCGAGGAGGGCGAACCCTCCGCCGTCGCCGGGCCGTACGAGGAGCCCCTCGTTCGCCAGCACCCGCACGCCGGCCGCGTGCATCACCTCGAGGACGCGGTCGACTCCGGCGTAGTAGTCGTGGTTGCCGAGGCAGGCGAAGACGCCGTCGCGAGGGGCCACGCCGCGGAGCTTGGAGGCTATGAGGGGCGCCCACTCCGCGTCGAAGTCGACCATGTCGCCCGTCACGACGAGCATGTCGGGCTTCGCGCGGCGGACGCGCTCGAGCCCCTCGTCGATCTCGCGCTCTCCCACGTGGATGCCGGTGTGCACGTCGCTGATCTGGGCGATGACGTACCCGTCCAGGGCCTTCGGCAGCCCCGCGATGCGCACCGAGATCTCGTCGACCTCGAACGCGTGCCTCCCGCGGACCATCCCCCACCCGAGCGCGCTCCCCGTCGCGCCGAGGAGGGCCACGCCGCTCGTCGCCTCGATGACCTGCCGGCGCGTCATCGACGTCGCCGCCGAGGGGGAGGCCCCCGACGGCCTCGCGCGGCGCGCGACGACCCCGGCGATCCACGACACGAGGCGGACGACGCCGATCGGCACGGCCGCGAAGCACAGCGTGAGGAGGACCACGATGAGCGCCGTCTCGATCGTGGCGCCCACGTGCCACGTTACGACCGCGAACCGCGAGGCCTGCTGAGCCAGCACGAGCGCGGCGAGCGCGAGGGCGAGCGAGCGCTTCCTCCGTGCGAGCGCGGGGAACGAGCGCGTCGCCCAGAGCCAGAGGATCCCGAGGAGGCCGACGTAGAGCGGGATCGAGACGAGGTGGAACATCGACCGCGGGAACGCTCACCCGGTTTTTAGCATGCCGCTCACGACCCGCTCGATGCGCCCGTGGTCGCGCTGGACCTCGACCGCCTCGAAGCCGCCTGCCTCGAACGAGGCGGCCACGTCCCTCGCCTCGCCTGCGCCGACCTCGACGGCGAGGACGCCGCCGGGAACGAGGTGAGCGCCCGCACCATCGATCACGCGTCGCAGGATCGCGAGGCCGTCCGGCCCTCCCTCGAGCGCGAGGCGCGGCTCGTGATCGCGCACGTCGGGCATCAGCGAGGGGAGCTCGCCGGCCGCGATGTACGGCGGGTTCGACGCGACGACGTCGAAGCGCCGACCCGGTTCGAGGGGTGCGTACAGATCGCCCCGGCGGAAGGCGACGTTGTATGCGCCCAGGCGGAGCGCGTTCTCGCGAGCGACCACGAGGGCGTCGCCGCTCACGTCGGTCGCGAAGACGCTCGCGGTGGGACGCTCGCGGGCGAGCGTGACGCCCACGCAGCCGCTCCCGGTGCAGAGATCGAGCGCGCGCATCGACATGGCGACCCTGCGCGTGCGGGCGAGCGCGACGTCGACGAGCGTCTCGGTGTCGGGCCGCGGAACCAGGACGCGCGCGTCGACCCGGAAGGTCCTTCCGTAGAACTCGCGCTCCCCGAGGATGTACGCGATCGGCTCGCGGTTCCTGCGGCGCTTCACGAGCTCCCGCATCCGCGCGAGCTCGTCGGGCGCGAGAGGACGCTTCGCGTCGACGATGAGCTGGATGCGCGTCGCGCCGAGCGCCTTCGAGAGGAGGAGCTCCGCGTCGAGGCGTGGCGATTCGATCCCGCGCGCGCGGAAGTCGTCGACCGCCCAGGCGAGCATCGACTCGATCGTCCAGAGCGCCGTCGCTTGCTGCGCCACTCAGCCCGCCCCGAAGCGCGCGCGCGCCTCGCCGACGACGTGCTCCACCTGCGAGCGAATGGCCTCGAGGCGCGCCTGCGTGGTCGCCTCGAAGCGCATGACCAGCACGGGCCCCGTGTTGGAAGCCCGCACCAGCCCCCACGCGGGGTCCGACTCGGAGCCGAAGGACACGCGCGCGCCGTCGATGTCCACCACCGGCAGCCCCTCGCCCCGGAAGTGGGAGCGGACGGCCGCCACGACGTCGAACTTCACGTCGTCGGAGCACTCGACGCGGATCTCGGGCGTGGAGAACGTCCTGGGTACGTCGGCGAGCATCTCGCCGAGCGATCGCGCGTCGCGCGACAGGATCTCGAGCAGGCGCAGCGACGCGTAGATGGCGTCGTCGTACCCGTGGTAGCGGTCCGCGAAGAAGAGGTGCCCGCTCATCTCGCCGGCGAGCAGCGCCCCCTCCTCCTTCATCTTCGTCTTGATGAGCGAGTGGCCCGTCTTCCACAGGATGGGCCGCCCGCCGTGCTTCGCGATGTCGTCGTAGAGCGTCTGCGAGCACTTCACTTCGCCGAGGATGGCCGCGCCCGGCCGCTCGGCGAGGAGCGCCCGCGAGAAGAGGATCATCAGCCGGTCGCCCCACACGATGTCGCCGTTCGCGTCGACGGCGCCGAGGCGGTCGGCGTCGCCGTCGTACGCGATGCCGACGCGCGCGTTCGTGGCCTTCACCCGCGCGACGAGCGCGTCGAGGTTCTTCGGTACGGTGGGGTCCGGGTGATGGTTCGGGAACCGCCCGTCCATCTCGCAGTAGAGCGCCTCGGGCGACAGGCCGAGCTTCTTCATGCTCGCGAGGCCGAGCGGCCCACCCGCGCCGTTGCCCGCGTCGAGGACGAAGCGAAGATCCTTGCGCGCGAGCTGGATCCCGCTCGTGACCATGTCGACGTACTTCGCCTGCATGTCCTGGCGCTCGATCGTGCCACGCGCCGTCGCGGTCGCGCCGCGGTCGTCCTCGAGCAGCTTGCGGAGCGCCTGGATGTCTCCGCCGAAGAAGCTCGCCTTGCCGCGCATCATCTTGAACCCGTTCTCGTCGCCCGGGTTGTGGCTGCCCGTGATCATGACGCCGCCGTCCGTCCCGAGCGCGTGCACGGACGCGTAGAGCATCGGGGTGGGGCCGACGCCGACGTCGACCACCGCGGCCCCGGCGGCGGTGAGCCCGTCGACGAGCGCGGCGAAGAGTCGATCGCTCGAGAGGCGGCAGTCCCGGCCGACGGCGATGCGCGTCCCCGGCCTGGCGGCGGCGCCGAGGATCGTCGCGAATCCCTGGCCGATGCCGCGGGCCACGGCGTCGGTGAGGTCGCGATCGGCTACGCCACGGATGTCGTACTCGCGAAACGCGTGGGTGGGGACCTGCATGGCACCCCACCATGGCCCGCGGAGCGCGGCTGGTGCAAGCGTCCCGACGCTTGCTAGATTCGGCGCCCTGGACTCGCTTCCCCCTCCTCCGCCTCCGGCTGTCGCGGCCTCGCCGACGGCCTACGTCTACGCGCCCGGCGACATCTATCCACGTGGCTCGCACGAGGAAGACCTGTGCGAGAAGGCCAGCCACCCGGACTGGTTCTACCTCGGCGGGCTCGCCCTCCTCGACGCGGGGAGCTTCTGGCTGGGGAGCTCGGCCACCGTCAAGTACGACTCGAGCATGTTCCTCCGCTTCACCGGGCCCTCGATGATCGGGCTCACCTGGGGAGCGACCGTGGGCGGCGCCTGGCTCGCGCTGCCGAAGTGCAGCGGTCACTGGGTGGGCTCGCCGCCTCGCGAGGGGGACATCCACGCGTCGTGGCCGGTGGCGCTGTCGCTCGCGGTGCTCGCCGGCGTGACCGCGCCGGTCGTCTACGGGATCGCGATCGGCAGCTGCAGCCCGCCCGCGTGCCAGGGCGGCCTCCCCGCCGGCTGGACCACGCCGGAGCGCGAGGGGCACATCATCGCGGCCGGGGTCGCCGGCTTCGGCGGCGCGCTCCTCCCCTACGTGCTGCCGCCGCGAACCTGGTCTGCGGCGCGCGAGATCGACCGCATCCGCTTCGGCATCGGCGGGAACGGCGACTTCTTCGTCGGGTACGGCGCGGCCTTCTGAGGCGAGTCCGCCAGAGGCCGCGTGCTTCCCGCGGCCCGGCCGGGCGTGGCCACCGGGCTCTTGGCGCCGGCGACGAGCTCACGCGTTGGCGCGTCGCACCCCCGGGAACGCTCGCGTTCTCCCTTTTTCATGCGTGGCGGACTCGAGCCGACGTCGAGACGTTCTAGAGGCAACGGCGTGCGTTGACGGTCCCGAGATGGAGCGGGAGGTTGAAGACACGGAGCACGTTGCTCCCCCAGGAAAGGGGGTCACGATGGAAGCCGATACGAACGAAGCCATAGAGCTGTGCCGACGCGTCCTGACGAGTCCTGTCCACTGCAGGAACCCGCACTGGGGCGAGGACTTCATCGCCCACCGCATCGCCGAGCATCCCGAGATACGGCCCGAGGTCGCACGCATCCGCAGGGAGAGCGAACCCCAGCTCCCGCACGTCTGACCCGGCGTCGCCCCGAGCGATCACAGCGCCTTGAGGAAGCGGGCGAGGATCTTCTTCTCGCCCCAGCCGGGGAAGAACGCGACGACGGCCGGCTCGCCCACCGAGACGACGCGGACGACCTGCCCCTCGCCGAAGCGGTCGTGCTTCACGCGCGCGCCGCGCCTCAGGTTCATGTCGGTGACGTCGTCGCTCCGGTCGTCGAAGAACTCGTGGTCGACGTAGCGCGACCCCGGGTCGGGCGCAGCGTCGGGGACCGACTGCGGATGCCGCCACGGGCGCGCGACGGCCGGCGCGTCCGGCTCGTGGTCCACGTACCGCGGCGCCCGCCCCTCGCTCGCCATCGCCTTGGTCGCCACGTGCTCCGCGGTCCCCTTCGGGAGCTCGCCGAGGAAGCGGCTCGGCCGGTTCCAGCGGGTCTGCCCGAAGATCTGGCGCATCTGCGTGTGCGTCATGACGAGCTCCTTGCGCGCGCGCGTCACCGCCACGTACGCCAGGCGCCGCTCCTCCTCGAGCTCCTCGCGCTGCCCCGGGTCGATGCCCTTGTACGGGAACATCTCCTCCTCCATGCCGGTGAGGAGGACCTTCTCGAACTCGAGGCCCTTGGCCCCGTGCACCGTCATGAGCGTCACCTTGCCGACGTCCTTCATCGAGTCGACGTCCGCGACGAGCGTCACGCGCTCGAGGAACCCCTGGAGCGAAGGCTTCTCCCCCGCCGCCTCGGCCTCGGCCTCGTAGTCCTGGAGAGAGCCCACGAGCTCCTGGAGGTTCTCGACCCGCGCGTCGGCCTCGGCCGAATCCTCGTTCTTGAGGGACTCGAGGTAGCCCGTGCTGGCCAGCACCGCGACGAGGAGCTCGCTCGGCGTGTCGGTCGTGAGCCGCAGCCGGAGCGCGTCGAGCAGCTCCCGGAACGCGGCGAGCTTCTTCTTCGCGGCGTTGCCCAGATCGCCGATCTCGCCGGCCCGCGCGAGCGATTCGAAGAGCGACCGGTCGTTCATCGTGGCCCACGCGATCACACGGTCCATCGTCGTCTGGCCGATGCCGCGCGCCGGCACGTTGACGATGCGCCCCAGGTCCACGTCCGACGCCGGGTTCACGAGCACCCGCAGGTACGAGAGCGCGTCCTTCACCTCGGCGCGGTCGTAGAACTTCGTGCCGCCGACGATCTGGTAGGGCACGTTCACCGCGCGGAGCGCCTCCTCGAGGACGCGGGACTGCGCGTGGATCCGGTAGAAGACCGCCACCTGCCGGAGATCGATCCCCTCCTCGCGGGCGCGCATGATCGCGCTCGTGACGAAGGCCGCCTCGTCGCGCTCGTCGCGCGCCGCGACGACGCGGATGGGCAGGCCGTCCTCGTTGGCGGTCCACAGCTCCTTGGGCTCGCGCTCCGACGACCGCGCGATGATGCCCAGCGCGCCCGAGACGATGCGCTTGCTCGAGCGGTAGTTCTGCTCGAGCTTCACGACGTTCGCCTCCGGGTAGTCCTTGCGGAACCCGCGGATGTTCCGGACGTCCGCCCCGCGCCAGCGGTAGATGCTCTGGTCGTCGTCGCCGACCACGCAGAGGTTCCGGTGGTCGCGCACCAGATCGCGGAGGAACCGGTACTGGATGGCGTTCGTGTCCTGGAACTCGTCGACGAGCACGTAGTCGTAGCGGCGGCGGATCTTGTCGCCCTCCTCCGTCTTCTCGAGCAGGCGCGCCACGAGGAGGATGAGGTCCTCGAAGTCGACCGCGTTCGAGGCCCGCAGCTGCTTCTCGTAGGTCCGGAAGATCTTGAGCGCGACGTCGTCGACGTACGAGTGGCTCGCCGCCTCGTCCGGGCCGCGCCCCTCCTGCTTGTGCTTGTGGATGTGCCCGAGGATGGCGCGCGCCGGGAAGCGCCGCTCGTCGAGGTCGAGCTCCCGGAGGGCCCGCGTCACGATCGCCTTCTGGTCCGACGCGTCGTAGATGGTGAAGTTCGGCTTGATGCCGATGGCCTCGCCGTGGATACGGAGGAGCTTCGCGCAGGTGGCGTGGAACGTCCCGACCCAGAGGGCCCGCGCCATCTCCTCGCCGCAGAGCTTCTTCAGACGCTCGCGCATCTCTCCGGCGGCCTTGTTCGTGAACGTCACGGCCAGGATGCGCCAGGGCGCCACACGCTCGCACGCCACGAGGTTGGCGATGCGGTACGTGATGACGCGCGTCTTTCCGCTGCCCGCGCCGGCGAACACGAGCAGAGGGCCGTTCGTGTGCGCGACCGCAGCCGCCTGAGGTTCGTTGAGCTCGGCGTCCACCATCGATCGACTGGGGAACCTAAGCGCGCCGAGCGGGCGCGTCTACGGGCCGGAACGGCGCATGCACGAAGGCTGGGTCATGAACCGGAAAGCCAGCGTTTTCGCCATCGCCGTGGCGGGCATGGGCGTGCTCGTCGCGTGCGCCGAGAACCCGCCCCCGCCTCCCAACGTGCCTCAGCCGGTCGTCGCCGGGACACAATCGGTCGTCGGCGTCACGGAAGAGCAGGCCATCTCGGACGACGACGTCGTCACCCGCATGGCGGCCGCCCGCTGCGACCGGAGCCAGTCGTGCAATCGGGTCGGTCCGGGCGCCGAGTACCACGACCGGAACGCCTGCATGGCCGAACAGAGCGACATCGTCCGCAAGGACCTCAACGCCGCCAAGTGCCCGGCCGGCATCGGCGCCAAGGGCTTCGTGCAGTGCATCAAGTCGATCGAGAACGGCCAGTGCGACATGCCGGGGCAGGACTACTCGCGCACCTCGCACTGCAAGCTCGACTCGCTCTGCATGAAGGTCGTCGTGGAGTAGAGTCGAGCGCCTGATCCCATGAAGCGAGCGCTCGCCGTCCTCCTCCTCGTCGTTCTCGCCTCCGCGTGCGCGGAGGAGCCCCCCGGAGCGAAGGCTCCCATTCCCGGGACGGACCGTGCCGATCAGGGGCCCGACGGCGCCACGGTCGACGCGCGGCTCGTGCAGCGCCTCGCGGAGTCGACGTGCGAGCGCGAGCAGTCCTGCGGCACCATCGGCCCGGGCGCCTACTTCAAGTCGCGCGAGGAGTGCATCGGCTCGATGCACACGAAGCTCGATCCGGCGCTCAACCCGTCGATGTGCCCCCGCGGCATCGAGCGCCACGCGTTCGAGGACTGCGTCTCCTCGCTCCAGTCGAACGAGTGCACCCAGCCCGGCGACCAGATCACGCGCTCGGCGCGCTGCTCGCCGTCCGATCTCTGCCTGAAATAGCGCGCGAGACCGCGCGGGGACGCCGCCTGCCCGGTATCATCCGTCGGGACGATGAAACGCGTTTCAGGCGGGGGAGCCGCAAAGCCGCGAAGCCGCAAAGGGGAGCGCGCGGTGCCGGCGCAGGCGGCCATCGTCTTCGGCGCGATGGGGCTCGCGATCGCGGCGGCGGGCTCGGCGTCGTGCAGCGAGCACCTGCCCTCGGCGGCGGGGGCGGACGCCGGGGACGAGCAGGAGGCCGCGACGCCGGTGGGGGCGCCTCGAACGGATCCGGACGCGGTGCACGTCGAGGGGACGGTGTTCCGTGACGGGCAGGGGCGGCAGCTCCTCTTCCGCGGGTACAACGCGAAGGTGACGACGCTCTTCGACGTGACGTTCGCGGACGGGCGCACGCCGGAGGAGACCTTCCCGGACCTTTCGGAGGCCGAGACGGCGCGCGTCGAGGAGCTCGGGTGGAACGTGCTGCGCATTCCCCTCAGCTGGAGCGGCCTCGAGCCCCAGCCGCAGGCGTACGCGCAGGACTGGATGGCCAAGCTCGACTCGGTGCTGGCCATGGCGCACGAGCACGCGTTCTACGTGATCCTCGACATGCACCAGGACGCCTACAGCAAGGAGATCGGCGAGGACGGAGAGCCGCTCTGGGCGATCGTGCCGCCGCCGACGCAGCTGCTCGAAGGCCCCTACGACGATTCGCGGCGCCTCACCGCGCAGGTGCTCAACGCCGGGTACAGCTTCTTCGCCGACGACAGCGCGACGGACGGCCGCGACTTGCAGGGGGCGTACGTCACCGCCGTCCAGCAGTTCGTGACGCACGTTCTGGGCGACCCCGCGGTCCTCGGGTACGAGGCCTTCAACGAGCCGGTCGTCCTCAAGCAGGACGAGCTCGACGCCTTCCACCAGGCGTTCGCCGCCGGCGTCCACGCGATCGACGCCGACGCGCCGGTGATGTTCGAGCCCGTCGCCACGCGCAACGAGATCGACTCGGCGTACGTCTCCCCGACGCCGTGGGCGAGCGGTCCGGGCGTGTATGCGGTCCACGTCTACACGGGGATCTTCTCGATGCCCGGCGTGTGGACCGCGCAGAACGAGGACGCGGGCATCCTCGCGCCGAGCATGGCCGCCGCCGACCAGGAACGGGCCGCCTGGAACACGCCGATGTTCGTCACCGAGTTCGGGTGCGACCAGACGCAGCCCGAGGGGCCCGTCTGGATGAGCGACGAGCTCGATCTCCAGGACGCGTACCTCGCCTCCTCGACGGCGTGGGAGTTCTCCGAGCTCGGGGCGTGGGGGTTCCACGACGACGCGGGCAACGAGAGGCCGACGACGACGCACGTCATGACGCGGATGTTCCCGCGCGCGACCGCCGGAACCCTCGTGAAGATCGAGCGCCCCGCCATCGGCGACATGATCGTCCACTACACGCCGACGGCGAAGACAGCGGGGCTCCCGCACGAGGTCTCCCTCTCGACGGAGTACGTCACGAACCCGGCGATCACCTGCGACGGCCAACCCGTGCAGTTCACCCAGCTCACGGGGAGAGCCACCTTCGTCTGCCCCGCCAGCGGCACCAGCGAGCACGTCTACGAGGTGAAGGGGACGGCCGTCATAGACGCTCCGGCGCATCCCCGTCCCGCTGCGCCGCGCGGGGCGCCCTGAGCGAGAGTTGGGAAACAGGAAGATCAGGAGATCAGAAGGGGGTTGGGGGTCGGGGCCTCTGGTGAGGCATCGACCGCGGTGGGAGAGCGGAGCTCGTTCAAGGGACCTTGCAGACGTTGCTCTCGTCGCACGCGGTCGAGGCGCCACCGGAGGCCCTGAGCCCCACCCCCTTCTGATCTTCTGATCTTCCTGTTTCTCCACTCTCGGTTGGCAGCGGGCGTTCTGCGGGAGCGAAACGTCGTGCGCAGGCGCGTTGCGTAGGGTTCGCGGAGATGGATGGGCTTCGCGTGGGTCGTGGAGGCGCAAACCCCCGGAATGACGCACGGCGCGAAGGTTGCTCCTGCTGGGAGCATCGTCATGGCGCTCGATCTGGTCGTCGTGCATTCGCCCGTCGGAGGAGGGCACCGCTCGGCCGCGCTGGCCGTGGCCGAGGCGGCGCGCGCGCGAGGGCTCACCGTCGAGGTGCTCGACACGTTCGCGTACGCGCCGCGCGTCCTCGGCCGCGCGTACCTCGGCGCGCACCTCGCGTGGACCGGCGCGCTCCCGGAGCTCTACGGCGCCGCGTTCGAGGCGGCCAACACGCGCGGCGGCGCGCTCGAGCCGATGAGGCGGGCGGTCGATCACGTCGCATGGGCGGGCCTCGTCACGCGCGTGGTGGAGCTCGCGCCGCGCGCCGTGGTCGCCACGCACCACCTGCCGCTCGTCGTCCTCGGGCGGGCGCGCAGGAAGGGCTGGCTCGCGAGCCCCCTCGTCGGCGTGGTGACCGACTACGGGACGCACGCGGTCTGGGCCGAGAAGGGCGTCGACGCGCTCTGCGTCGCAGGGCCCGACGGACTGCGCGAAGCCGCCGGCCATCGCTTCGCGGTGGGCAAGCTCCACGTGACGGGCATCCCCGTGAAGCGCGCGTTCGAGTCCGTTCCCGACGTCACGCAGCCCGCTCCGGGCGAGGCGACGCGCGTGCTCGTGACGGGCGGCGGCTTCGGCGTCGGGCCGTTCGCCGCGGTCGTGCGATCGTTCGCCGGCATCGAAGACGTCGAGCTCACCGTCGTCTGCGGCCGCGACGCGCGCCTCGCGAGGCGCGTCGCCCGCGTGGCGGAGCGCCTCGGCATCCATGCGCGCGTCCTCGGCTTCGAGGAGGACATGCCCGCGCGCGTCGCCGAGGCCCACGTCGTCGTCGGCAAGGCCGGCGGCCTCACCGTGAGCGAGACCCTCACGGCGGGCCGCCCCCTCGTCCTCGCGGGCGTCGTCCCCGGCAACGAAGCGGTGAACGCCCGCCTCGTCACGCGCTTCGACGCCGGCTGCGTCGCGCGCCCCACCGACGTCGGAACGCTCGTCGCCGCGATGCGCGCGCACCACCTCTTCGAGCCCATGGGCCACAACGCGCGCGCCATGGTCGTCCACCAGGCCGCCGACCGCGTCGTCGACGTCTCCGTGGCCGCCGCCTCGAAACACGCCAACCTCGCGGCCGCCTGAGAGAGGAACAGGAAGGTCAGAAGATCAGAAGGGTTGGTTGGTGGATTCGACCCGCTCTCGCCTTCTGAACTTCTGATCTTCCTGTTTCTCCTCTCCTGGCTTTTCACGGCTGCCGCGTGCTAGTCACTCATCGCTGAGTTAAAGGCCCGAGCACCCATGTCGAACCCGGGGGCCATCGCGGCGGCCTCGACGCGCGCCACCCCGGGTGCGGTCGACACGCCCATCGAGCACGAGCGCGCTGCCCCGCGGGCGGTGCGGTGCGCCGTCCGGGGGATGCACAAGGCCTTCGGCGGCAACCCCATCCTGCGCGGCGTGGACGTCGCCATCGACGAGGGCGCGTTCGCCGTGCTCGTGGGGCCGAGCGGCTGCGGCAAGAGCACGCTGCTGCGGCTCGTCGCGGGGCTCGAGGCGGCCGACGCGGGGAGCATCGAGCTCGCGGGCAAGGACGTGACGCTCCTGCCGCCGCGCGATCGCGACGTCGCGATGGTCTTCCAGTCGTATGCGCTCTACCCGCACCTCACCGTGCGGGAGAACCTCTCCTTCGGGCTGAAGCTCCGCAAGGCGGCGCCGGCCGAGATCGCGGAACGCATCAAGGAAGCGAGCGCGATGCTGGGCCTCGACTCGCTCCTGGAGCGCCTCCCGAAGCAGCTGTCGGGCGGGCAGCGCCAGCGCGTGGCCATGGGGCGCGCGATCGTGCGCCGCGCGAACCTCTATCTGTTCGACGAGCCCCTCTCGAACCTCGACGCCGCCTTGCGGGCGGAGGTCCGCGTCGAGATCCGGCGCCTCCACGACCGCCTCGGGGCCACCACGCTCTACGTGACGCACGATCAGGTCGAGGCGATGACCCTCGCCGACACGCTGTGGGTCATGAACAAGGGCCTCGTGGAGCAGAAGGGAAAGCCGCTCGACGTCTACGAGCGACCGGTGTCGCGCTTCGTCGCGACGTTCCTCGGCTCTCCGCAGATGAACCTCGTCGACGGCGTCCTCGCGCGCGAGGCCGGGCGATGGATCGCCGAGGGCGGCGGCGTGAAGGCCGCCGTCGACGAGGAGCGCTTCGGCGACGCGCTCGTCGAGGGCCGCACGGTGAACGTCGGCGTCCGCCCGCACGACTTCACGGCGTGCGCTCCCGAGCAGGCGGCCGCCACGCTCAACGTGGAGCTCGTCGAGGCCCTCGGCTTCGAGGCCTTCGCCTACGGCTGGCTCCGCGCGAGCGGCCCCCGCGTCGTCGCCCGGCTCGACGCGAGCGACGCAAAGACGGTGAAGGCCGGACAGGCGCTCCCGCTGAGCGTCGCGCCCGAC
Source organism: Polyangiaceae bacterium (assembly GCA_036490515.1). Lineage (GTDB taxonomy): Bacteria > Myxococcota_A > Polyangia > Polyangiales > Polyangiaceae > Palsa-1150. The sequence continues at coordinate 365,618 of DASXDU010000011.1, read as the reverse complement.
AAGGTGCACCTCTTCGACAAAGCGACGGGCCGCGCCCTCGACGCGAGGTGAACCGTGCGGGCTTCGAGAGGTGGAGAAACAGGAAGATCAGAAGATCAGAAGGGGAGATCCGGGTGGGGGTTCGGGCTTGCGGGACGGGAGCTCGTAGCGCCGCAGGCCGTTGCGGAGAGACGCGGCGTTGAAGTTCACGAGGAGGCCCACGCGCGTGCCGCTGAGCTTCATGTACGTGAGGATCTGGGCCGCGTGAACATTGGTGAGGGCCTCGACCGCCTTGAGCTCGATGACGAATCGCCCCTCGACCACGAGGTCCATGCGGTACCCGCAGTCGACCCGGACTCCCTTGTAGTGGAGAGGAACCTCGACCTGCCTCTCGAAGTTCATCTCCCGAAGCCCCAGCTCCCTGCAGACGCAGGCCTCGTACGCGGACTCGAGCAATCCGGGCCCGAGCGCCCTGTGCACGTCGATCAGCGCCCCGATCACGGCATCCGACCCATCCCCAAACCTTCTGATCTTTTGATCTTCCTGTTTCACACTCTCCCATCGAGCGCAGCGCGCGAAATGTTGCGTACGGTGGCCACTTTTTTCCTGCTCACGGGCTTCCTGTTCCTCTCGGGAGGGTGCGCGTCGCCGCCGACGGTGACGGTATGGCACTCGTACCGGGGGGCGGAGGAGACGGCGCTCGTGGAGCTCGCGGCGCGGTACGAGGGTCGCACCGGGGTGCACGTCGAGCTCCTCGCGGTGCCGTTCGACGCGTACTCGGCGAAGCTCGCGGCGGCCGTGCCGCGCGCGCACGGGCCGGATCTCTTCGTCGACGCGCACGAGCGGCTCGGGATCTACGTGAAGCAGGGCGTCGTCGCGCCGGTGGGCGACGCCTTTCCCGACGCGGACGTCGGCGCGTACGACCCCACGGCGGTCGACGCGGTCACGCTCGGCGGCGCGCGCTACGGGGTGCCGCTCGCCTCGAAGTGCGTGGCCCTCTACGTGAACGACGCGCTCGCCGCCGGGCGCACGAGGTCCCTCCAGCAGATCGCGTCGCTCGGTCCGTCGCTCCCGGCGGGCGACACCCCGCTCGTCTACGAGGCCGAGAACCCGTACTACCACGCGGCGATCCTCGAGGGGTTCGGCGGGCACCTGCTCGAGGGCGGCCCGCGCGACGCGAAGGGCGGCGGCCGCGATGCGCCGGGCGGCGAACGCTACGGGTTCGTCGGGCACGCCGCCGAGATGAGCATCGCGTACGTGCGCGAGCTCACCGAGCACCACGTGATCCCCGCCGAGCCGAGCGGCGCGCTCGTCAAGCAGCTCTTCGCGAGCGGTCGCGCGGCGACGGCGATCGACGGTCCGTGGCTCGCGGCCGACGTCCCGCCCGCGGTGCACTTCCACGTCGAGCCGCTGCCCCCCGTCTACGACGCGAGCGGCGCCGTAGGCGAGCACGCGGGCCCCATGCGCCCGCCGCTGACCGTCGAGGCCGTGATGGCGTCTCCCTCCGGCGCGGCGAAGCCCGAGGCGCGCGCGTTCGCGCGGTGGCTCGGCTCGAAGGAGGCCGCCGTCTTCCGCGCGGAGGAGGCCCACCAGGTCGTCGCGACGGTCGCCGCGTGGGACGACCCCGCCGTCGCGAGCGATCCGCTCCTCGCCGCGTTCCACGAGGCCGCGCGCCACGCCGAGCCGATGCCCACGTCCGTCCGGATGCGCGCCGCGTGGGTCCCCATGCAGGAGGCGATGCGCAAGGTGCTCCGCGGCGAGGACCCGAAGGAGGCCCTCGCCGAGGGGGAGCGCCGCTTCGAGGACGCGCTCAAGCCTCCTCCTCCTCCTCCGTCGCCCATGCCGCTCGTCGTCTTCGGCGGGCTCCTCGCGCTCGCCGGCGCGTTCTTCGCGGTGCGCCGCACGCGCGAGCCGGGCTTCCGCGCGCGCCTCGCGGCGAGCCGCACGCCGTACCGGTACGTCGCGCACGCCGCGGTGGTCGTCGTCGTCCTCGTCGTCCTGCCGCTCGCCGCCGGAGCGCTCACCTCCTTCTTCGCGGGGACGCAGTCCGACCCCAGGTACGTGGGCCTCGGCAACTACGCGGCGATCCTCACCGCGCGGGGAGGGCCGCTCCTCGGGCACGAGTCGTTCTATCTCACGCTGCTCGTGACCGTGCTCTGGACGGTGTGCAACGTCGCGCTCCACCTCGCGATCGGCGTCTCGCTCGGTGTGGTCCTCTCGCGGCCGGCGATGCGCCTCAAGAGCGCGTACCGCGTGCTCCTCGTCCTTCCGTGGGCGGTCCCGTCGTACGTGACGGCGCTCGCGTGGAAGGGGATGTTCCACAGGCAGTTCGGCGCGGTGAACGCGATCCTCGAGGCGGTCGGCGCGCAGCCCGTGAGCTGGTTCTCGCACTTCGCGACGGCCTTCTCCGCGAACGTCGCGACCAACGTCTGGCTCGGCTTCCCCTTCATGATGGTCGTCACGATCGGCGCGCTCACCGGGATCTCGAAGGACGTGCTCGAGGCGGCCGAGGTGGACGGCGCGACACGCTGGCAGCGCTTCTGGAAGGTCACCGTGCCGCTCCTGCGCCCCACGATGCTCCCGGCGGTGGTCCTCGGCGCGATCTGGACGTTCAACATGTTCAACGTCGTCTTCCTCGTCTCGGGCGGGGAGCCCGACGGCTCGACCGACATCCTCGTCTCCGACGCCTACCGCTGGGCCTTCACGCGCGACGCGCAGTACGGCTACGCCGCGGCGTACGCCGTCCTCATCTTCTTCCTCCTCGCCGGCGGCTCGAAGCTCCTCACCCGCGTCGCCGGCGGCGCCGAGGTGGAACATGCGTGAGCCGCTTCACCTCTCGAGAGTAGGAAACAGGAAGGTCAGAAGATCAGAAGGAGAGTTGGGGTGGGCGGATGGGGCGGGGGGGCCGTGCGTTCCGGGGGGGACGTGGTCTCTCGTGGCGTTCCGGTCGCCGCTGGAAACCCCGCTGTCTGCCCGACGCCAACCCAATCCACCTTCTGATCTTCTGATCTTCCTGTTTCCTACTCTCCGGGCTGAGGAGGAGGCAGCGTGAGGCGCATCGAGGGCATCGTGGCGCATGTGCTGGCGGTGTTGGCCGTCGCATTCGCGCTCTACCCGCTGCTCTGGGTGGTCTCGGTGGCGCTCTCGCCCGGGGCGATGAGCGATCACGCGCGGGCGGTGCCCTGGCCGGAGCACGCGTCGCTCGATTCGTTCGCGGCGGTGCTCGGGGTGCGCGACGGGCACGCGGGGATCTTCGCGCGGCAGGTCGCCAACTCGCTGGTGGTCTCCTTGCTCACCGCGGCGGTCGCCGTCGGCGTGGCGACGCCCGCGGCGTACGCGCTGGCGCGCTTCGACTTCGTCGGCAAGGGCCCCGGGATGCGCACGCTCCTCGCCACGCAGATGTTCCCGGCCGTCGCCTCGGCGGTGCCGCTCTATCTCCTCCTCGAGACGCTGCATCTGCTCGATTCGCGCACGGGGCTCATCCTCGTCTACGCCTCCACCGCGGTGCCGTTCGCCATCTTCCAGATGCGCGGCGCGTTCGAGGCCGTCCCGGTGGACCTCGAGGAGGCGGCGATGGTCGACGGGGCGACGCGCGCGGAGGCCTTCTGGAAGGTGGCGCTCCCCGCGGTGCGCCCGGCGATCGCCGTCACGGCGCTCTTCGCCTTCATGAGCGCGTGGAACGAATTCATCCTCGCCGCGACGCTCCTCTCGCGCGAGTCGGCGTTCACGCTTCCCGTCGTCCTCCAGCGCTACGTCGGCGAGCACGACACCGCGTGGGGCCCGTTCGCCGCCGGCGCGATCCTCGTGAGCGTCCCGGTCATGGCCCTCTTCTACGTCGCCCAGCGCCAGCTCGTCGCCGGCTTGACCGCCGGCGGCGTCAAGGGGTGACCGCGGGGCGCGCCTGGAGAGGAGAGTAGGAAACAGGAAGATCAGAAGATCAGAAGGCGAGAGGGGGGCTTACGCCGGGTGCACGGGTGGGAAGGGCCGGTTTCACCGCACCGCGGCTCCTGCCATGCCCCCTTCACCAGGTGCCCGCGTGCCTTCCTACCCGTGCACGCAGGTAAAAACCCCCTCTCGCCTTCTGATCTTCTGATCTTCCTGTTTCCTACTCTCCGTGCGCAGCGCGCGAATCACTTCGGAGGGTGGGGTTTCTTCGCCTCGGCGGCCTTCCACGCTTCGATGGCGTGCTGCATCTGGATGACGTCGGGCTTTGCGCCGATCTCGGCGTCCCAGTTGCCCGCCTCGTAGAGCTTTGCCTCGCACTCGGTGAACTTCTTCGCGTCGCAGAGGAGCTGCGCCTCGTGGCGGAGGCGCGCCGCGATCTGGTCGGGCGTCTCGGTCGCGACCGCGGTGGGCACCGCCGACGGCGTGGTGGGCGGCGTCGGCTCGGCGACGATGTCGGGCCGCGAAGGGGGGCGCAGGAAGAAGACGAGCGCGAGCACCAGCACGGAGAGGCCGCCCGCGTACGCGAGCCGGTGCTCCTTCATGTGCTTGCGGAAGCGCTCCATGCGCTTGCGGACGGTCGCCGCCGGGATGCCCTCGTCCTCCGCGATCTCCTCGAAGGTGTCTCCGCGCGCGATGCGCTCCGCCCACCGGAGGCAGTCCGGGTCCACGCGCCCGTCGGCCTGCTGCTTCACCGCCCACGCGTGGATCTCGCGGAACTCCTCGCGCAGCTGCGGCGACAGCGCGCCGTCCTCGCGCTCGTCGTCCTCGAGCTCGCGCCGCTCGGTGAACCGCGCCTGGTCGACGGCGGCGCGCTTGTGCCGGCGCTTGACCTCGCCCACCGTGACGACGACCACGAAGCCGAGAAGGCCGTCCTCGTCCTCGGGCAAGCGGTCGATCGCCGTGAGCAGGCGCAGGTAGGTCTTCTGGACGACGTCGTCCGCGTCCGCCTTCTGGAGCTGATCGCCGATGACGGCGCGCATCTTCGCGCGCACGGCGGGCGACGCGATGCGGCGGGCGTTCGGATGCTGACGCAGTACGGTCGCCATGACGAAGGCGGCCGAGGGTGCCACGAAGCGCGCGCCCGTCCAGCCGAAAGCGCCGGGCGTTCGCTCGAACGAGGGGGTCGCCGCGACGAGCAAGACGCCCTCCTTCGGGAAACCGGTGACCGTCTTCGGGGAAAAGGCGCCCGCCTTGCGGGTCAAGACGGCCTCCTTCGGGGAAAAGGCGCCCGCCTCGCGGGTCAAGACGGCCTCCTTCGGGGAAAAGGCGCCCGCCTCGCGGGCCAAGACGGCCTCCTTCGGGGGCAAGGCGCCCGGCTCGCGGGCCAAGACGGCCTCCTTCGGGAGCAAGGCGCCCATCTTGCGGGCGAAGACGACCTCCTTCGCGCGCAAGACGCCCCCTCCCTCGCGCCCAGCCTCCGTGGCGTTGCGGCCTGGCGGCTCCCCTCTCCGCGTGGCGGCAAGGCGCACGTGATTTCCGCGGCTTACGAACGAAATGATGGGCGCGGACGATTTTCTGTCACGAAGTTCGATCCCAGAGGGGCCTTAGGGAAAGGGCGCAATTCCGCGCCCCCCCGAAGGAACGAAGATGCCTACCCATTCGATCAGCACCAATGCAGAGAACGTCGCCCTCGATCAGAAGAACATCGCGGGCGTCACGAAGTACTTCACCGCTCTCCCCACCATCCTGCTCGCCGGAACGGAGACGACGGCCCCGAAGATCAACGGGATCTTCCAGGCCGACATCGACGCGACGAACGCGCTGGACGCGGCGGAGGCCGACGTGAAGCAGAAACGCGCTGCGCAGAAGGCGGCCCGCAAGGCAGCCCAAACGCAGCGCGGTCAGCTCAAGACGTACATCTTGGGCAATTACGGGTCGCAGGCCGTCCAGATGCTGGAGGACTGCGGCTTCGAGGCGCCGAAGCCGCCCGGTCCGAAGACCGTGGCGAGCAAGGCGCAGGCGGTCGCCGCCTCGAAGGCGACGCGCGCAGCGGGCGGAGCCAAGGCCGTGAAGGCCAAGGCGGCGGCCGCGGCGAGCGCGCCGGCGGCGGCAGCGGGCCAGCCGCCGGCTCCCACGGGAGGAGGTGCGACGCCCGCGAAGTAGCGCGGGCCCGGTGCAGAGAAACGCGCGACGCCCGCGACGTGAAGCGAGCGCCCCGCGTGACGCGAGACGAGCCGTGACGTGAAGCCAGGAAGGGAGGATGGGGGCGGAGAGCCTTCGTCCTCCCTTCCGCCATTTCGCGCGTTGGGGGCTCGCGGGGGTCGATTCGCGCCCGAGAGTAGGAAACAGGAAGATCAGAAGATCAGAAGGCGAGAGGGGGTTTTCCGCCGGGTGCACGGGTGGGAAGGGCCGGTTGCACCGCACCGCCGCTCCCCGCCAGCCCGCCTCGCGAGGTGCCCGCGTGCCTTCCAGCCCGTGCAAGCGCGTCAAAGCCCCCCTCTCGCCTTCTGATCTTCTGATCTTCCTGTTTCCTACTCTCCGGCGCCCCCGGCCGCCGCGAGTCAAACGCCGGTGTAGTCCTCGGCGCCGAAGCGGACGTCGGCGAGGGCGTTCGCGCGGGCCTTTTCGCGGAGCGCCTCGACGACGATGTGGACCACGTCGAAGCGCATGCTGGGCGCGTAGAAGTCCTCCTCGCGCTCTTCGGGGAGGGCGGCGAGGCGCGCTTCGATCTCCTCGCGGTCGGCGAGGTCGAGCTCGAAGTGCGCGTGCCAGCCGTCGGCCTCGCCGAGGAGGAGCGCCTCGCGCACCATGCCGATGGGGTTGAACGCGCAGTAGACGGTGGCCATCATGAGGCGCCACTCGGAGTGCTCGCCGTCGACGCGCCACGTCGCGCCGAAGGTGCGGCGGATCACCTCGCCGAGGTAGGCGCCCGCGGCGCCCTGGACGAGGTCGACGAGCGACGGGTTGTCCTTCAGCTCGAGCCGGGCGTCCTTCACCCACTGGTCGACGAGGCTCAGCGTGTCGGGCGAGAACGGCTCGCCGACGGGGGCGCTGTCGCCTTCCAGGCCGGGGACCGTGCCTCCCCGGCGAGGGTCGTCCAGGAGGATGCCGTAGCGCGCCGCGACGAAGCGGACGCACGCCGCCGCGAGCTCGGCCACCTGCGGCGGCGGATCGGCGAGCGCCGTCGCCTCGAGGGGCTCCATTTCCACGGTGGCGTCCGGCGTCCCTTCGTCCGCATCCGCCAGCGCGTCCGTGGCGTCGAGCGTCGCATCCGGATCGGCGCCCTCTGCCGCGTGAACATGCCCCGCCCCAGCGGAACCGCCGGCCGCCCCCCCGGCTGTGGCGGCAGCCTGCCCGGCGAGGGCCGGTGCCCGCCCGGCGAGGGCCGCAACCGCAACGCCCGAAACGTCGTCCGTCTCTTTCCTCTCATCCGTCATGACGGATGCGGCGTATGCTGGAAGGCCCGCCAGCGCAAGCTAGGCTGGTTCAAAGATGCGCATCGGGATCTTCAGCGACATTCACGCGAACCTCGAGGCCCTCTCGGCCGTGCTCGAGGCGTACAAGACCGAGAGCATCGACGTCTTCTACTGCCTGGGGGACACCGTCGGCTACGGCGGGAGCCCCAACGAGTGCGCGAACCTCGTTCGCGAGACGGCGAAGAAGACCATCCTCGGCAACCACGACGCCGCCGTGAGCGGGCGCATGGACTACTCGTACTACTACGAGGCCGCGCGCCACGCGCTCGACGCCCACGCGGCGATGCTGAGCGAAGAGAACATGGCGTGGCTCAAGGCCTTGCCGTACCAGGAGATGCTCGACGAGGTGAACGTCCTTCTCTGCCACGGGTCGCCGGTGCGTCTCGAGGAGTTCGAGTACATCTTCGCGCCCGAGCAGGCCCGCGAGTGCCTGCCCATGTGGGACAAGATCGGGCACATCACGCTCATCGGGCACTCGCACCTCTGCAAGGTGTTCGCGCTCACGCCGAACAACGTCGAGGAGCTCCCGGCGATGGACTTCGAGCTCGAGCCCGACAAGAAGTACATCGTCTCGGTCGGCTCGGTCGGCCAGCCGAGGGACTTCGACAACCGCGCGAGCTACACGGTCTACGACTCGGGCAAGAAGCGCTTCGAGTTCAAGCGCATCGAGTACGACATCGAGCTCGCCGCCGACAAGGTCTTGAGGGCGCGCCTCGAGCGCAACTTCGCCCACCGCCTCTTCATCGGCGTCTGAGCCGAGAGTAGAGAAACAGGAAGGTCAGAAGATCAGAAGGGGGAGTGGGTTCAGGGCCTCGGGTGAGGCATCGACCGCAGTGGGCGATCGAAGCTCGTTCAAGGGCGCCCTTGAGGGCGTTGCCTTCGGCCCCTGCAGTCGAGGCGCCACCGGAGGCGCTGAACCCAACCCCCTTCTGATCTTCTGACCTTCCTGTTTCTCCATCTCTCAGTTCAATTGGGAGCGGCGGGGCCCGAAGGTGCGCTCCCAGCTCTCCCTGTACTCGTCGGTGGCCACTTGCGCGGGGCCGTTGTGGGCCGTCTTCGCGGCGGCGGGCTTCACCGTGTGCTCGACGTGCACGTTGAAGAGCTGGGGGGCGTCCTTCCTCGGCTCGAGGCGCACGATCTCGCCGGCGACGAGCGGCTGGCCGTCCTTCATGGCGCGGACCTCGCCCGCCTCGACCTTGCCCGGGCGGGCGCGGACCACCTTCGCGCCGTCGCCGTCGTCCGTCTTGCCGGCGACCATCACGACGTCGTAGTCGCCTTCGAGCGGTTTCGCGGGGGCGTCGTCCGGCATCCAGCGTTCACCCTAGCGCATCGAACCGGCGTCGCCGACTCCGAGAAAGCCGCCCGCCCCTACCGAGAGGCCGCCGCCCAGCCCTTGCAGCTCGAGCAGCGCGCGCGCCTTGACGACGTCGCGCACGAACGTCGTGGCCTCGGCGTGGAAGCTCGTGGCGTCGTCGACCTTGCCGTCGACCGTCACCTCGAACGCGCCGCCGCGCGCCTTCTCGAGGCGCCCGACCGTCACGTGCATCGCGGCCGCGCGCGAGCCCTCGACGCGCGTCGCCGGCGAACCCGGCCGCTCGACGACGAGGCGCTCGAGCCGCGCCTTCTTGAGGTCGCCCGGCACGACGAGCTCGATGCCCACCGTGGCCGGCGCGTCGGGCGACGGCACGACGAAGCTCGGCCCCACGTCGTTCATCGAGCCCACCGTCACGTGCGTCCCGTCGATGCGATCGAGCAGGACGACGCCCCGCGCGAGGTCGAGGGGCATCGCGTCCGTGCCGAGGGTCGCCTTGCCCTGCGCGGCGTGCGCGGTGCCCGGGGGCGTGGTCGCCGCCGTGAGCGCCGTGGCGAAGCGCTTCTCGTCGCGGGCGCACCGCGCCTGATCGGAGCGCAAGCCGAGGCGCTTGCAGGGCGCGGCGTCGTGCGTGGCGAGCGCCTCGCAGGTGGCGCGCGTCGCCGCGTCGAAGGCGCCGGCGCAGAGGCGCGCGTCGCGGGAGGCCAGCGCGAGGCAGGCGGCCTGGCGTCCGCGCTCGGGGCGGGTGACGATCTCGAAGGGGCACGCGTCGCCGTCGCCGGCGAGCTCCGCGACGAGGGCCACGCACCGCTCGCGGAGAGGCGAGGCGTCGATGGCCGCGCAGCGCTTGCCGTCCTGGGACTTGGCGGCGTCGAGGAGGCGGCAGGCGTCGCGGACGAGCGTGTCGTAGCCGATGGCCTCGAGCGCGTCGCCGACGACCGGGTCGAGGCCGGCCCGCTGCTGGGTGCAGGCGTCCACCGTCGTGAACGCGTCGAGCTCCGCCCTGAGGTCACCGGCGGGCGCGGGCGGATCGACGGCCGGCTCGAGGTCACCTGCGTCGAGCCCCAGCGACGCGGCGATGCTGGCGACCGGGGCAGGCTCCGCGGGCTTCGAGGGGGCCTCGTCCCTGTCGCAGCCCCCGAGCGCCAGTGCGGCCGCAGCCAACGCAGCGACTTTCCTGACGAAAACGGCGAGCCGCGAAAAGGCCATCTGCTTCTTGCCTGCTGCGTGTCTGTTCAGTATAGAGGAGAGACCGATCATGGAAGACCCCAAGAACAAGAGCAAGGCCGTCGACCTCGCGCTGGCCAGCATCGAGAAGGAGTACGGCAAGGGGGCCATCATGCGCCTGAAGGACGGCGCATCGATCGGCGAGGGCATCCAGGTCGTGTCGACGGGCAGCATCGGCCTCGACATCGCCCTCGGCATCGGAGGGTACCCGCGCGGCCGCATCATCGAGATCTACGGCCCGGAGTCGAGCGGCAAGACGACCCTCACCCTGCACGCCATCGCCGAGGTGCAGAAGGTCGGCGGCGTCGCGGCGTTCATCGACGCCGAGCACGCGCTCGATCCGTCGTACGCGCGCAAGCTCGGCGTGAAGACCGACGAGCTCCTCGTCAGCCAGCCGGACTACGGCGAGCAGGCGCTCGAGATCGCCGACATGCTGGTGCGCTCCAACGCGGTCGACATCATCGTCATCGACTCGGTGGCCGCCCTCGTCCCGAAGGCGGAGATCGAGGGCGACATGGGCGACAGCCACGTCGGCCTGCAGGCGCGCCTCATGAGCCAGGCGCTGCGCAAGCTCACCTCCACGGTGTCGCGCAGCAACTGCCTGCTCGTCTTCATCAACCAGATCCGCATGAAGATCGGCGTCATGTTCGGCTCCCCCGAGACGACGACGGGCGGCAACGCGCTCAAGTTCTACTCGAGCGTCCGGCTCGACATCCGCCGCATCGGCGCCATCAAGGAGGCCGCGGCGACGTCGACCAAGGATCCGGCGGTGGTGGGCAACCGCACGCGCGTGAAGGTCGTGAAGAACAAGCTCGCGCCCCCCTTCCGCGAGATCGAGTTCGACATCCTCTACGGGCAGGGCATCTCCCGCTCGGGCGACCTCGTCGATCTCGCGTCGGACCTCGGCATCATCGAGAAGAGCGGCGCCTGGTTTTCCTTCGGGTCCGATCGCATCGGCCAGGGCCGCGAGAACGCCAAGACGTACCTCGAGCAGCACCCCGAGGTGATGGAGAAGGTCGAGGCGATGATCCTCGCCAAGCACGGCATCAAGCGCGGCCCCCAGGCTGTGCCCGCCGCCCAGGTGAACGGCGCCCCCACCGACGAAAAGGCCAAGAAGGCCCACGTCGCCGCCAAGCCCGCCAACTAGGCGGCGAGGCGCGCTCTCGGAGATCGAGAGGGGAGAAACAGGAAGATCAGAAGATCAAAAGGGGTGGGGGGGAGGGCCACGGGAGAGGTGGAGGCCACCCCCGCGTGGAGGAGTGCCCCAAAGGGCGCACTGCCCCCTTGGAGGCGCGCCGGCCAACCCAAGTGGCGCGGCGCCTCCGGAGGCTCCCCCCCACGCCCCTTCTGATCTTCTGACCTTCCTGTTTCCCCCTCTCCTATTCTCGGGGGGGTGAAGCTCTACGTGATGCGGCACGGGCCGGCGGAGGATCACTCGGAGAGCGGGGTCGACGCGGACCGGGCGTTGACCGTCACGGGGCGCGAGAGGGTGCGCGCCGTCGCCGAGGCGCTCGCCGAGGCGGGGGAGGCGCCCCTCGCGATCCTGACGAGCCCCCTCGTGCGGGCGGTGCAGACCGCCGAGATCGTCGCGATGGTCACCGGGCTCGGGAAGCGCGGCGGCGGCGTCGAGGTGCGGCGGGCCATCGCTCCCGGGGGGGACGCTGCGCGCCTCGTGCACGCGCTCGCCTCGGAGGAGAAGAAGCGCGTGATGGTCGTGGGGCACGAGCCGGACCTGTCCGGGCTCGTCGCGAGCCTCGTGGGTCGCTTCGGTCGGGGGTTCGACAAGGCCATGGTGGTGGGAGTGCACGTGCCCAACCAGGGGGGCCAGCCGACCCTCCGCTTCGTGCTCGATCCGAGGACGCAGAAGGTCGAGACCGCCGACGCGGCGGGGGGCTGATCCGGCGCCTCGTCAAGCCGTTTCGAGGCCGCGGAATGGCGCTCGAAACCTACACGCAGAGACTGCCTCTGGGGGGTCGTCCCCTCTCGTGCAATAGGCCGACATTGCACGCGAAAAGCCCTTTCCTTGACGGTCCCAGGCGCGCCCTCTAAGCCGTTCGTAGGAGCTTGGAATGAGCGCTCGGACGGCCGTCCCCCTTCTGTTCGCAGGACGGTCGATCGCGGCGCGCATGGCCCGCGGGTACGTCCCTGCGGCGATCCGGGTGCCGGCCCGTTCCGGGGGGCAGCTCCGCCTCGTCTTCCCGTCGTCGTCGCCCTCGATCTTCATCCACGAGGGCGCCCGGCAGTCGCTCGAGCGCAAGCTGCGCGGCGCGTTCCCCGGGCCGGTCATCCTGTCGATCACCGACAACCGGCACTCGATCATCACGCACCGCATCCAGCGCGGGATCCTCCACGCCCGCATCCACCACATGTTCCTCGACGCGCCCGGTCCGGTGGTCGACGCTCTCGTCCGCTACGTCACGCACAACGATCGGGACGCGAGCAACCTCCTCGGGGCGTACATCGACGACAACGGGTTTCGTCTCGCGAAGCGAAAGCGCAACGCCCCGCTCGTCACGAAGGGCAAGCACCACGACCTCCTGGCGCTCTACCAGAAGCTGAACGAGCGCTACTTCGACGGGGCGGTCAACGCGCTCATCACGTGGGGCAAGGGCCCGACGACGAAGGCGAAGCACCGCCGCTCGATCAAGATGGGCTCGTACGCGGGGTTCGAGCGGATGATTCGCATCCACCCCGGCCTCGACCGGAAGTGGGTCCCCCGGTACTTCGTGGCCTTCGTCGTCTACCACGAGATGCTCCACCACGTGATCCCGGCCAGCCGCGGCCTGGGGCGCACGAACCTCCACCCGCCGGAGTTCCGCGCCCGCGAGAAGGAGTACCGGTACTTCACCCGCTCGATCGAGTGGGAGAAGAAGCACGTCGACCGTCTGCTGCGGTCGTAGCCCGCGCCCGGGCCCACGGCCCCGAGGCTCCCGCGCCGCTGGAGCCGCGTACCTCGCGCCGGGCATCGTCCCCGGTCTCGCGGGCGCCCCGCGGAGGTATGCTGCCCGCGCCATGAACGCCGGGACGATCCGCTGGGGGCTGGCTGTTCTCTTCTCGCTCGCGATGGGATGCGCCGGAAATCAGCCGCCCGCCGGTTCGCCCGCAGGGGCGCCCGGTACGGCGTCGTCACCCGCCGGCTCTCCCGCGGGCGGCGGCGACCCGGCGACGGTGCCGGCCGGGTCGCAAGGCGGGGCCGCTGCCGGTGGAGCCGCGGGCGCCGTCTCCGGCGGGAGCGCGGGCACGCCGAACGCCGCGAGTCCCGCGTCCGGTGGGAGCTCCGCCGGGTCGAGCGCGGCAAGCGGCGCAGCGGCCGGCGCGTCCCCCGTCCCCAAGGAGCGCCCCTTCGCGAACACGCCGCTCGAGGCGCAGTCGATCATCCAGGGCGTCATCGACGGGCAGCTCAAGGTCCTCTGGAAGTGCGTGACCGACTACCGCACGAGGAAGAACGACCCGCACAGGACGTTCGTCGTCGACGTGGGCATCGACCAGGAGGGGAACCTCCTCGGCATCACCTCGCCGAACCCGAAGAAGCAGCCGCTCGAGCCGGAGACGCGCGACTGCATGATGGCGGCCCTCCACGGGCAGCCGTTTCCCCGCAGCCACGCGGGGGTCATCACCGTCCGGCAGACGTTCAACGACGTCTCCGTGCAGCAATGACGGCGACGCGGGTGCAGCGATGACCGCGACGCAGGCCGCGCACGTCGCGTTCGCGGCGGCGGGGATCGCCACGGGGTTCGCCGGCTGCGGGACCAGCGACGCGCAGACCGAGTGCGACTGCGCGAGCCCGACGGTGCTCGTCGACGTCCCTCCGGACCGCGCGGGGGACGTCGCCTCGGTGACGCTGTCCGGCCGCGCGTGCCCGACGGCCGTCGCGACGTGCGCCGCGTCCGCCGCGAGCGGGTGCACCGAGTACGCGTTCGAGGCGACGGGCGACGGCGAGTGCGATCTCGACGTCGAGTTCACGACGGCGCCCGCGGACTTCACCGAGGCGCTCGACTTCGCGCAGGTGCGCTGCTGCCCCGGCTACTACGTGCAGCCCGCGACGGGCTCGCCGGTCTCGGTTCCCGACGCGACCGACGCAGGAGCGAGCGAATGACCCGCGGTTCCGCCCGAACGGCCGACGCCCCGACCCCGCCGAGGCGCGTCCTCGCGAAGATGGTTCGCGCGTTGCCCCTGGCGCTCGCCGCGCTCTGCGCGTGCGGCGGCGCGCGGCGATCGATGTTCATCCAGCCGAACGAGGAGAGGCTCGACGTGCGACCGCTGTCCGCCGTCCTCGCGGGAGACGCCGGAGCGCCCCGCGCCGCGGTCGTCGTGAAGTCGCACAGGGTCGCGACCATCGAACGAAAGGCCATCGGTCCGTTCGAGGCGCACGGCGCGCAGGGAGGGCTCGTCGCCTGGATCGAGGCGGCGGACCGCGGCGGCGGGCAGGTGCTCACCGTCGTGCCGACGAGCCCCGACGGCGCGGCGATGGCGGACGCCCGCATCGTCAACCCGGTCCCGCACGAGGCGACGGCGCTCTTCGTCCGGCCGACGGGGGGCACGCGCGGCGGGTGGCTGGTCGCGTGGAGCGCCCTTCTCGACCGCGGCGAGAGCCTGAGCATCGTCGGGATCGCGCCGGACGGCTCGACGCGCAACGCGGCGGCCGACGTGCAGCGGACGACGGACCACATCAAGTGGGCCGACATCGTCCCGCTCGCGAAGGGCGCGCTCGTCGTCTGGGCGGAGGAGACCCCGACGGGCGAGGCGAACGTCCTCGCCGCGCCGGTGGACTCGGACGGCAAGCCGCGGGGCATGCCCGTCCGCGTGGCGCGCGCCGTCACGGGGTGGGCGGCCGTCAAGACCGACGAAGGCGTCGGCGTCGCGCTCGTCGTGCCCGTCGCGGGGAACACGACGGACGCGGGGTCGCTCTCGTGGATGCGGCTCGACGCGGACGGGCGCCCCGCGGGCGCGGCCGTGGTCGTCTCGCCCAGGGCAACGGTGAGCACGGGCGTCGACGCGGTCGCCATCCCGGGAGGAGCCCTTCTCGGGTGGACCGACCGGACCGGCGAGGACGAGCAGGTGATGCTCGCGACGGTGGACGCGGCCGGCAAGGTGCGCGGTCCGCACCGCGCGATGGACGCGGTCGGCGGGACGGAGCTCGCGGCGCTCGCGTCGGGTCCGGCGGGGGCCGCGCTTCTCTGGCACGAGCCGCGCGGCAGGGAGCGCGAGATGCGCACGGCGCACCTGGCGCTCGTCACGACGCAGGGAGACCCCGCGGCGCAGCCCATCACGGCCCTCGACGTCGCGTCGAAGGTGGCCCCCGAGCTCGCGGCGACCGAGCACGGGTTCGCGGTGCTCGCCGCCGCGCGGTCGTGCGTCACCGGCGTGACGGTGGGGGCCTGCGACGGGCCGACGATGCCCACGTACGTCCGGCTCGACGCGCGCCTGACGCCCGTGCAGGCCGAGCCTCTCTACGTGTCGCTCCCCCGCGAGGAGGCCGCGCTCGGCTGGGCCCTCCGCTGCGCCGGCGACGCGTGCGTGGCGCTCGCCGCGACCGGCGAGAGCCCGACGCCCATCTACACGGTGGACCTCGCGCCGCGCGCGTCGCCGTTCGCGTCGCCGGAGGTGCTCCCGCCGCCGCCCGACGCGGCCCACGTGACCGGCGTGACGACCGTCGCCTCGGGGCAGCCGTTCATCCAGCTCGACGCGACGACCATCGAGCGCACGACGCTGCTCGCGACGCTGACGACGACGGTCGACACCGTCCCGAAGGGGCAGACGAAGGTCCGCCACGGCGCCCTCGCCGTCGTGCGGGCGTTCGACGCGCAGGGGAGGCCGCTCGCCGAGCCGACGCTGCTCACCTCGCGCGGCCTGCCGGTGGGCGGCGTCGCGATCGCGGCGGGCGGCAAGCCCGACGACGGCGCCGTCGTCGCGTGGGTGGCGCGCGACGCCGACGATCCGCAGGTGCACCTCTCGCACGTGGACGCCCTCGGGAAGAAGCTCGGCGAGGTCCAGCTCACCCGCGCGCGCGGCGACGCGAGCGAGGTGGCGGTCGCCTGGGCAGGGGACGGCTGGATCGTCGGCTGGGTGGACGGCCGCGACGGCAACGGGGAGGTCTACGCCGCGAAGGTGGACCGCGAGCTCAATCGCACGGGGCCCGAGCAGCGGATCACGAAGGCGCCCGGGGACGCGGGGGACGTCGCCATCGCGGTGAAGGGCGAGACGGCGTGGCTGACGTGGGCCGATCCGCGCGAGAGCCCCCGCGAGGGGACGGCGGACGTCTACGCGACGACCCTGCGGGCCCGCGACGCGAAGAAGACGGGCGAGGACGTCCGCGTCCTGGCGACCGCCGCGCACTCGCGGTCGCCCGAGATCGTGGCGGCGGGCGACGGCGCGCTCGTCGCGTGGATCGAGGACGCGCCGGCGGGCCTCGACGTCGGAGGGATGGCGATGCTCGCGCGCCTCGACCGCCTCGGGCACGTGGTGGGCGCCCCCGGGCCGCTTCCGGTGGCCGCGAAGGGCAAGGCGACGGGGGTCTCGCTCGGCGTGGCTGGCGACGGCGCGCGCGCGGTGGTCGTTCGCTCGGCGAAGGACGAGGTGACGCTCGACGCGGTGAGCCTGCGCCCCGACGGGACGGCCGGCACCCCGTGGGCGCTGCTCGACCTGGACGCGCCCGGTTCCTTCGAGGTCTCGACGGCGCTCACCCCCGACGCCGTGTTCTTCGACGACGTGGGTGCGAGCGTCTCCGACCACCGGGTGCGGCGCGCCGCGATTTCCTGGACGCGATGACGCAACTTCTCCGCGCCCGCGTCCGATGGGAGGGCAGGAGGCGGAAGCCCAGCAGCGCCCGCCCCGAAGAGAGCCGTGTTCCACCCCATCCACGAAGCGTCACGAAGCCGTAGCCCGGAGCGCTCCGCGCTCGTACGCTTTTGCCGGAGAGCCTCATGGGAATCGACAGCATCGGAAAGAAGGGCCCGCCCGCGCCGCCCGAAGCGGGCAAGGCGACGGGCGCCGCGCGTCCCGCGGAGGCGAGCCGCCCCTTCTCGGTGGGCGGCGCCGCCCCCACGGCAGGCGCCGGCCCGGTCGAGGCGACTCGACCCGCGCTCGATCGACTGCGCGCCGGGGAGATCGACGTGAAGGGCTACGTCGACATGAAGGTGAACGAGGCGACCGCGCACCTCGCCGCGCTCCCTCCGGCCGAGCTCGAACGGGTCAAGTCCGCCCTGCGCGACCGCATGGCCACCGACCCTGCCCTGCTCGACCTCGTGCGAACGGCGACGGGCGCGACCCCCTCCCTCCCGTCCGACGAGTGACGTGCGCCGGGTCGTCGGTCGCCGTGCCCTCGTGACGGGCGTCGCCGCGGCCGCGGCGCTCGCCTGCTCGCGGAGCGAGCGCGCCGCAGGCAAGCCTCCGCCCGTCACGTCGATCGCGTCGCCCAACGTGCACGTCCTCACGTGGGACCTCGGGCCGAAGGCGTTCGGCGACGCGCGCGCGGTGGTCGTCGTCCCGGCGTGGGGCGCTCCGGACGCGCGGTTCCCGGTGGTCGTCGCCCTCCACGGGCGCGGCGAGTCCGTGAAGACGCCCGCCGAGGGCGCAATGGGCTGGCCTCGCGACTACGCGATGGTGCGGGCCATCGACCGGCTGCGCGCGCCGCCGCTGCGCGACTCCGACTACGAGGGGTTCGTGACGCCTGCGCGGCTCGCGGAGACGAACGCGTCGCTCGCGGCGCGGCCCTTCGGCGGGGTCATCGTCGTCTGTCCGTGGCTGCCCGACGTCCGCCCCGCGTCGACGGGCGACATCCAGGTGCTCGCGCGCTACGTGCTCGGCGATCTCCTGCCCAAGGTCCGCGCGGAGACCCCCGCGCTCGCGTCGCCGGAGGCCACCGGCATCGACGGGGTCTCGCTCGGCGGGATGCTGGCCCTGCGCATCGGGCTGTCGAGCCCCGACGCGTTCGGCGCGGTCGGGGGCATCCAGGCGGCGTTCGACGGCGGGCAGAACGCGGAGTGGACCGCTCTCGCGCAGGCCGCCCGCGCGCGACGGCCGGGGATGAAGCTGCGCCTCCTCACCAGCCACGACGACTACTTCCACGACCCCATCGTGGCGGTGAGCGCGGCGTGGAAGAAGGCCGGAATCGAGCACGATTTCGCGGACGTCCCCGGGCCGCACGACTACATCTTCAACCGGGGACCGGGCTCGATCGAGCTCCTCCTCTGGCACGACCGGAACCTCGCGCGCGCCTGAAACGGCCCGCCGGGGCGCGGCATCGGACTGCCCATGACCGCATTCGGCGAACGCGCGTTCGGGAGCACGGGGCTGCGCGTCGGCCCGCTGGGCCTGGGTTCGAGCTACGGGGTGGGCGGCGCCGACGTCGAGCGCGCGTTCGACGAGGGGGTCTCGTTCTTCCTCTGGGGCTCGCGGCGCCGCGGCGGCTTCGGCAAGGGCCTGCGCGCGGTCGCGAAGAAGGACCGGACGCGGGCGACCATCGCCATCCAGACCTACGCGCGCGCCGCCTGGGCGATGCCGTGGTCGGTCGATTCGGCGCTGCGGGCGCTCGGCACCGACTACGTGGACCTCCTCTGCCTCGCGTGGTGGAACTCGATGCCGCCGGCGCGCATCGTCGACCGGGCGCTGGCCCTCCAGTCGTCGGGCAAGGTCCGCGCGCTCATGATCTCGTGCCACGAGCGGCCCGTCTTCGTCTCGGCGATGAACGACGGCCGCTACGACGCGCTGATGGTCCGCTACAACCCGGCGCACCCGGGCCCCGAGCGCGAGGTGTTCCCGTCCCTCGCGAACGCGCCGCGCCGCCCCGGCGTCGTGGCGTTCACCGCGACCCGGTGGGGGACGCTCCTGAACCCGTCGTTCACGCCGGCGACCGAGCCGGTGCCCACGGCCGGCGACTGCTACCGCTTCGCCCTCAGCAACCCGCACGTCGACGTCTGCCTGTCGGGCCCGCGCGACGGCGCGGAGCTCGATCACGCGCTCGCGGCGGTCGCCCGCGGTCCGATGACCGACGACGAGCTCCAGTGGATGCGCCGGGTCGGGGCGCACGTCCGCGTCGCGACGAAGCGGCAGCCGCGCGGCGGCGTGATGGAGCTCGTCGACCGCGTCGCGACGTGGGCCGGCTCGTGCACGAGCACGCCGCGGCTGCCCCCGGCGACGACCTAGCGCCGGGGTCGGCGGTGCCGTTTCGCAGAGAAGTCCGCCATCCGGAACGTGCTTGCTACCATGAGGGCATGAAGCGCCTGGCCCTCTTGCTCGTGGGCGGCCTCCTCGCGTGTGCCTCGCAGATCCCGGAGAAGGTGGACCTCACGCCCGGGGCCGAGAACGTGGAGTTCGCCTACGAGACCCCGAGCGCCGACGCGTACAAGCTGATGGGAACGGTGAAGGGCGTCGCCGCTGCCGAGGACCCGGACCAGGCGCAGGAGGCGGCGAAGAACGATCTCCGGAACAAGGCCGCGGAGCTCGGCGCGGTCATCGTGACGATCGACGAGAACACCGGGGCGCTCATCCCGCTGCAGTCGCGCACGAAGGTGACGCTCGTCGGGCGCGCGTACAAGCCACTCGATTGATCGGCGCCGGCGCCGAATCCCCGTGCGCGGTCCTCGAACGCACGCGAACCGTGAACTAGCATCGGGGCGATGACCTCCGTCGTCGCCCCGCGCACCGCGAGCTGGCTGGTGCCGCTCGAGGCGCTCGCGCACCGGCGCGGGGGCGACGATCCGGCCGTCGTCGGGGGGAAGGCGGCGCGCCTCGCGTGGCTGGTGAAGCACGGGTTCGACGTGCCGGACGCCGTCGTCCTCCCGGCCGATGCGTTCGCGAGCGCGATCCGGGAGCTCCCACCGGGGTGCGAGCCGCGCGCGCTCCTGCGGGCGGCCGCGGGTCGTGCGGGGTTCGTCCGGGCCGCGGAGGCGCGGGAACAGATCCGGCAGGCGGCGCTCCCGCGCGGCCTCGCCGACGAGCTTCGAACGTTCTGGCGGGAGGTGGGGTCCCGCTCGCCGTGGGGCCTCGCGGTGCGGTCGAGCGCCACCTGCGAGGACGGCGCGCTCGTGTCGATGGCGGGGCTCGCCGAGACCGTGCTCGGCGTCCGCGGGGGCGACGAGCTGGGCGAGGCCGTGAAGCAGGTGTGGTCGTCGATCGCCAGCGGGCGCGCGCTCGCCTACCTGGCGGCCCACGGCATCCGCGACGTCGGGATGGCCATCGTCGTCCAGCGCATGGTGCAGGCGTCGGCGGCGGGCGTGATGTTCACGCGGTCCCCGGACCGGAGCTCGCGGGGCGCGGCCGACGAGCGCATCGTCAACGCGGGCTTCGGGCTCGGCGCTCCGGTCGTCGACGGCGTCACCACGCCCGACGTGCTCCGCATCGACGCGCGGGGTCGGCTCGTCGAGTCGATCGTCGCGACCAAGGCGCACGCGATGGTGGTCGGCGCAAAGGGCGTGGAGGAGGTCCCGGTCGAGCACCCCGACCGCCCCGCGCTGTCACGGGAGCGCGTCGTCCAGCTGGCGGAGATCGCCGCGCAGCTCGAGAAGCTCGATCCGTCGCCCTGGGACGTCGAGTTCGCGTGCGACGACGAGCGCACGTGGGTCGTCCAGGCGCGCCCCGCGACGGGACGCGGCTTCCCCGAGGGCGGCGACGCCGACACCGTGTGGAGCAACGTGAACGTGGGAGAGGCCCTCCCCGGCGTGGCGACTCCCTTCACGTGGTCCATCGCCGGCGCCTTCAGCGAGACGGGGTTCCGCAGCGCGTTCGCGGCCCTCGGTTGCCGCGTGCCCAAGCACGCGCGCCTCGTCGGCAACGTCCACGGGCGCTTCTATCTGAACCTCACCCAGTTCATGCGCATCGCGGCGCAGGTTCCGTTCCTCGACCCCCGGACGCTCGTGGAGCTGGGCGGCGGCTGGGGCGGGGACGAGCTCGCGATGCAGGTGGAGGACGTCTCGCGGCGAGGTTTCTACGCCCGCCTGCCGATGACGGCCTCCCGTCTCCTCAAGGAGCACCTCAAGCTCGACGACGCGGTGAAGGACTTCGAGGCGTTCGCCGAGAAGCAGTGGCGCGCGCAGAGCGCTCTCGATCTGGCGATCTTGCCCGACGACGGGGTGGCGCGCCGTCTGCGCGACATCCAGGCGCTCCTCGAGCGGACGGGCACCGTGATGCTGACGTCGGCCTCGAGCACGCTGGGGTCGCACCTCGCGCTCAAGATGATGCTCGACCGGGTCGCGCCGCTCGACGCCGAGCGCCTCTCGCAGTCGCTCACGAGCGGGATCCGCGACGTCGAGAGCGCGCGACCTGGCATCGGCATCATGCACGTGGCGGAGCTCGCGAAGCGGGAACCCGAGGCCGCGGCCGCGATCGAGCGCGAGTCGACGGTGGGGCTCGACGCCCTCCCCGAGGGGCCCACGCGGCGCGCGCTCCAGAGCTTCCTCGAGCTCTACGGGGACCGCGCCGTCCGCGAGGCGGAGCTCTCGACGCCGCGATGGCGCGAGGACGCGAGACCGGTGCTGCGCATGCTTCGCGCGGCGCTGCGTACGGAGGCGCACCAGGTCGAGGGGACGCTGGCGAGGGCCAAGGCGCACGCCGACGACGAGATGGCCCGCCTCGTGCCGAAGCTCAACGTCGTCGAGCAGACCATCCTCCGGCACCTCGTGGCCCGTGCGCAGCGCTCGGCGCGCCTCCGCGAGCGGATGCGCGCCTGGGTCACGCGCGTCCTCGGCATGCTTCGCGAGGCAGCGCTCGACGCCGACCGGCGACTGCTCCGGCGCGACCCGGAGCTCGACGCCGACTGGAGGCGCCTGGCCGAATCGGGCTCGCCGCTGGCCGCTGTCCGCAGCGTGTTCTTCCTCACCGTCGACGAGCTGGTCGGCGCCCTTCGTGCACCGCGGGCCGACCTCGTGGCCCTCGTTCGATCGCGCCGCGCCGAGCTCGCGCGTGACCGGGCGCGCCCCGATCCCCCCGCGACGTTCGTCGGCTCGCCGCCGCCGGTGGTGCTGCCGCCGCTGGGAGGGGACATCCTTCGCGGCCTCCCCGCCGCCGCGGGCATCGTCGAGGGCGCCGCGCGCGTCATCTTCCGCGAGGGCGAGATCGGCGCGCTCCAGCCGGGCGAGATCCTGGTCGTGCACACGACGGACGTGGGCTGGACGCCGCTCTTCCTCGTCGCCGCGGGCGTCGTGACGGAGCTCGGAGGGCCGCTTTCGCACGCCGCGGTCGTCGCGCGCGAGTTCGGGGTCCCGAGCGTGGTCAACGTGGTCGGCGCGACGCGCGCCATCCGGACGGGCGACCGTCTGCGCGTCGACGGAGACCGCGGCGTCGTCGAGAGGCTGCGCTCGTAGATGAAGTGGGTGGTCGGGGCCGGCGACGGCGGGACCGTCGGAGAGGTCCTCTCTCTCGCGAGGGCCGACGAGCGGGCCGTCGACGAGGGGCGCGTCTTCGTGGGCTCGCGGCGCGTGCGGCGCGCAGACGAGAAGGTGCACGCGGGGGACGTCGTGAACGTGGCCGCACCGGACGCGGGACGAGCGGCCGGGGTCACCATCCTGGTACGCACCGACGACCTCGTCGCCGCCGACAAGCCTGCGGGGATCCCCACCATCCCGGACCACGGCGGCTCCGCGCACGCGCTCCTCGCCTCCGTCGCGCGCGTCCTCGACGTCGACCCCGCGCGTCTCCACCCCACGTCGCGGCTCGATCGCGACGTCAGCGGCGTCGTCGTCTTCGCGCTCACGATCGCCGGGCGCGAGCGCCTCGCCGCGGCCCGCGCGGCCGGCGCCTACGAACGCCGCTACGTCGCCATCGCCTCGAAGGCACCGTCCCCCGATCGCGGCACGTGGGACGCGCCCATCGGACGCGCGCGCGACCCGCGCCTTCGCGCCGCCAATGGCCGCGATCCGGTGCCTGCTCGCACGCGCTACGCCCTCGTGGCCTGCGCGCCGGGGGGCGCGGCGCTCCTCGCGGTCGCCCCGGTGACCGGGAGGACCCACCAGATCCGCGTGCATGCCGCCCATGCCGGGGTCCCGCTCGTCGGAGATCGCTCGTACGGCGGCGCGGTTCGCGTGACGCTGCCGTCGGGTCGCGTTCTCCAGCCGGGACGGGTCGCCCTCCACGCCGCACGCGTCGTGGTGCCCGCGCCGGACGGAGCGCCTCTCGTCATCGTCTCGCCGCTGCCGCCGGAGCTCCACGAATTGTGGTCGGCCCTTGGCGGGGACCGCGCGGCGTGGGAGGGTTCCTCGTCGTGCGAGCTCTCCTGATCACCGCCGCCGCGTTCGCGTGCTTCGCCGCCGTCGTCGTGGCGTCCGCCGACGAGCCGAAGCGCATGATCGACGTGAGCCGCGCGCTCGACGCGGGCTCGGTGGCGCGCGGCCTTCCCGACATCGCAATCACCAGGACGCCTCCGGACCCGCCGCCCCTCGTCGAGAAGTCGCAGTGGGTCTACGACCTGCGCTGGGACCGGGGGGAGCTCTGGCTGCTCGGCGTGCACCCACTCGAGCTCGCCGCCCCGCAGGCCACCCCGCGGGTGATGGGCCGCTTCGCGGTCGAGCTCTTCGAGGGTCCCACGCTCCTCGAGCGCGTTCGCTTCGACTTCCCGCTCCTCGGCGCCGACGATCCCGAGGGGGGCCCCTCGATGTCCAGCAAGCTGCGCACGCGTATCGGTGTCGTCTTCCCTGCGACGAAGCGCGGGACGCGCCTGGAGCTCTGGGATCGGGCGACGAACCGACGCTGGTCCCTGCCGTGGCCCCCGCAGGGCGAAGCGGCGGCGGCCCCCTCCGGCTCGGCGGGCGCACGTCCGGACGCGGGCGCCGACTGATCCTTTCCGGGGGCCGTCCGTCTAACCCCGAGGGCGTGCCGCCGCGCCTCGAAGTGTGCGACGATTCGCCCTGACCCACCATGCAATGTCCCACGTGCCAGAGCGAAGTCGCGGACGGACAGAGGTTCTGTTCTGGCTGCGGCACGGTCGTGCAGGCAGGCGATGCCCAGGCCGTCGACCCGATGATCGGGCAGACGATGGGCGGCAAGTACAAGGTCCTTCGCCTGCTCGGCGAGGGCGGTATGGGCGCCGTCTACGAAGGCGAGCAGCAGCTCGGCACGGCGAAGCGCAAGGTCGCCGTGAAGACCCTCCACCCGCACCTCTCGCGCGACCCCAAGATCAAGGCCCGCTTCGAGCGCGAGGTCGGCACCATCGCCGAGCTCGAGCACCCGAACACCATCCAGGTCTACGACTTCGGCACGACCGAGGAGGGCATCCTCTACATCGTGATGGAGTTCCTCAGCGGCAAGAGCCTCGCCGACTACCTCGAGAAGGAAGGCCCGATGATGCCCGAGCGCGTCGGGTACATCATGGACCAGGTCTGCGGCTCGCTCGAGGAGGCGCACGCGCGCAACATCGTCCACCGCGACCTCAAGCCCGACAACGTCGTGCTCGTCGACCGCGCGGGGAAGAAGGACTTCGTCAAGGTCCTCGACTTCGGCATCGCGAAGCGGTCGAAGGAGGAGGACAAGAACGAGCAGAAGCTCACGCAGCAGGGCATGGTGCTCGGGACGCCGCCCTACATGAGTCCCGAGCAGTTCACGGGGCGGCCGATCGACGTTCGGAGCGACATCTACTCGCTCGGCGTGATGGCGTACGAGATGCTGAGCGGCAAGCTCCCGTTCCACGCCGACACCGCGTGGGAATGGGCGACGCAGCACATGACCCAGCCGCCCATCCCGATCGAATCGCTGCCCGAGGGGATGCGGGTCCCCGAGACCATGCGCGGCGCCATCCGCCGTGCGCTCGAGAAGTCTCCCGACGCGCGATTCCAGACCGTGAAGGACTTCAACGACGCCTTCGGCGGTGGCGCGGTCTACGGGTCGCGCGGGCAGCTGACGTCGGTGCCCTCGGGGGGCGAGGCCGCACGGCAGAGGACCGAGATGGGGCAGCCGGTGGACGGGTCGACTCCGTTCGGCGCGCCGTCGCCCGTCCTGCAGACGCCTCCCCCGGGGAGCGCGGTGCAGATGCCGCAGGGCAACCCGTTCGCGCCTCCTCCTGGCCCGGGCATGTACACGCCCGCAGGCGGGAACGTCGCATATCCGACTCCTTCGGCGGCCATCCCCGGAGCGCCGCCGCGCACGAGCGGCGGAGGAGGGGGGCGCACCCTGCTCCTCGTCGTCGCGGGGCTCATCGGTGTGGCGAGCGTCGTGGCGATCGTCTTCGCGCTGCGCGGGAGCAGCGGAGGCTCGCCCGTGAAGTTCGACACGCCCGCGAACCCGCCGCCCACGGCGACGGCCGCGACCACGACGACGACCGCGGAGCCCATGTCGCCCCCGACGGTGGCGACCGTCGTCCCGCCGCTGAGCGCTGGCCCGACGCACCCGCCGGTGCCGGGTTACCCGGGTCACCCCGGGCAGCCGCAGCCTCCGGGTCCGGCGAAGTACAACGGCCCCGAGTGCGTGCGGGCGCGCGAGTACCGCTCCCTCGGTCACCCGAAAGAAGCGCAGCAGTGGGCCCTGGCGTGCATCGCCAAGGGCGGCCAACCCTGAGCGGAGTTCCGCTCGCGTGAAGCCGTCCCGCTCGGGGCGGCTCGCCGGATGGCGCGCGCGCCTCGTCAGCGGTCGGGCGGCGTAGCCTCGGGGACGAAACACGCCCGGCAGCGCGCCTCGTACTCCGATGCGCCGCCGACGAAGAGCTGCCCCTCGGCGGCGACCAGGCGCTGCGAGCGCGTGGCCGCGCCCCCGCAGCGAGTGCAGACGGCGTGGAGCTTCGTGACGTACTCGGCGACCGCGAGGAGCGCCGGCATGAAACCGAAGGGGCGCCCACGCCAGTCCTGATCGAGCCCCGCCGCGATGACGCGCGCGCCGCGCGAAGCGAGTAGCTCCGCTGCGTCGACCACGGCCTCGTCGAAGAACTGCGCCTCGTCGATGCCGACGACGAGGTGCTCGGGGAGCGGGTCCGGGAGGCGCGCGAGGAGCTCCGCCGCGCTCCCGACGGGGATGGCGTCGGCGTTGAGGCCCTCGTGGGAGACGACCTTCACGGCGTCGTAGCGGTTGTCGATACGCGGCTTGAAGAGCGCGACGGGCTGTCGGGCGAGCCGGGCGCGCTTGAGCCGCCGAAGGAGCTCCTCGGTCTTCCCGCTGAACATCGAGCCGCAGACGACCTCGATCCATCCCGTGCGGTGCTGCGAGGGGGGAACGTGCATGGCGGGAGCTGCCGAGCCACTCTTAGCCGAGCCCGGCGCTTCCGCCTACGCGAACCGATGCCGCTGGGCGCCCGCACGATGCGTCGTTGCGTCGATGTAGGTGGCCAAGTTTCGGCTGAGGTTACGGGCCCTTGGAGGGCCACTTCGAGCGACATTCTGCGCCAGTAGACGGCGAGCCGCGGGCTGCTACATTGATTTCGTGGACGTGGTGTTGCGTAAGCTCGGGAAGGGCGCGCGGGCCGTGGCCGGCCGGCTCGTACGGGCTCCGCGCAAGGGCAGCGTGGTGGTCATCGAGTTCCCCGACGGGATGCACGAGTACGTCACCACCCCGGTGAAGCGTGTCCTGCGCCTGGCCGGGCGCGAAGTCTTCTACATCGAGACCATCAACAGCCGCTATCGGCTCGAGGTCCGGAGTCGCGAGACGGCCGCCGCCGAAGGCACCGGCTGAGCCCAGGCCGCGCGCTCGAGCGAGAGCTCGAGCCACGAGCTCAACTGACGGGTTGACGAGTCCCGCTCCGCGAGGGCATGGTGCGCCCCGTGGGAAAGCACGATCGTCGTAACTCGATGAAGATGAAGCGACGCAAGTCGCAGGTGAAGAAGAAGTCGCGCCTCAAGCGGCAGAAGGTCGAGCGCAAGGCCGCGGCAAGCCCCGGCGCGCCGAAGAAGGCCGCCTCGAAGAAGAGCGTCAAGGCCGCCCCGTCGGCGCCTGCCGCTCCCTCCGCCGAGGCGGGTGAGGCGATGCCTCCGACCACGCCGAGCGGCACCCTGCCCGCGTAGTCGTCCGGCGATCAATCCTGGGTGGAGTCGCCGCCCGTCAGGCGGACCGTCGGGAACTGGGCGGGCTCGCGCGGCGCGGCCGGCATCTCGATGACCACGGCCTCTCCCAGGAGCCCGATGTCGCCCTCGGCTCGCTTCTCGGACGCGAGCTCCCAGTCCGTCCCCTTGGCGTGCCACGCCTGGGTGAGCGTCGTGCTCCGCAGCTCTTGCTGCTCGGGGCGGTACCACGTGACGTGCACGACGACGTCGACGTCCTTGTCGCCGTGCTTCTTCATGCCGGCGACCTCGATGTCGGCGACCCGGATCTCCGTCCCCCAGAGCTTGTGGTGCAGGGCGTACTCGTCGCGCGCGGCCGGCGCGATCTGCTCCAAGATCATCTCGTTGCGCCCGAAGCGCGCGTTCAGGTTGAACTCCTGGGCGCTCTGCTGCGCCTGCGCGAGTCCGGACGTGGGGGCCGGGCAGCCTGCGAGCGCGGCGGGCAATGCGAGGAACGGAGCGAGGGGGAGGAGCTTCCGGAGCATGCACGAGGCGAAACACGGCCGGGCCACCCGGGCCAACTTCATGGGCGCTCAGAAGGGGACGGCCGCGACGAAGTACGTCTTGTCGATTCCGCCGGTCGAGACGCCCTTCGCGTAGCCGGCGCGGAACGTGAAGCCCAGGATGTAGCCGAGCGACATGTCGAACCAGAGCTCCGCGCCGACCCCCGTCTTGAACTGGGCCTGCGTCGGATCGTCGAACGCGCTGCCCACGTCCACGAAGAGGTTGCCGCTCACGCGGTTGAGGAAGATCGGCAAGGTCGACGGGCCGTGGTCCACGTTCACGATGGGGAACCGGTACTCGGCGTTGAGGAGCGCATAGTCGTTTCCCACCATCGCGACGACGGGGTAGCCGCGCAGCTGGATGCCGCCCTGGATGAGGGAGTTCTGCACGACGTTGATGACGGGCAAGTCGACGTACCCGCCCACGTAGAACGGCCCGTTGCCGCCGTGGTTGCCGCCCGAGAAGCCGCCGCCCGCGTGGAGTGCGAGAACGTGGTGGCGCAGCCAGGGGTTCTGGATGTAGCCCGCGATGTTGAAGTTGGTGGCGAACCCCGTGAAGTCGCTCGCGAGGGCAGGGTCGGCGATGTCGAACGTGATGCTCGTCCCGAACCCCTTCTCGTTGCCGACGCTCCAGAGGTAGCCCTCCGTGTTCGAGTAGCCCCATCCGAGGTGGAGCGTGCCGAGCATCCCGCGCGTCGGCACGTTCGGGATGTCGTACGGATTGAGCTGGTCGGCCGGCAGCGGCAGCGACCCTGCGACGCGCGCGATGCTGTAGCTCAGGTCGACCGACTGCGAGTCGAACGCGCGCGGCATCGCGTACGAGATGCCCGTCGTCGCGCCGACGGTCTCCTGGATCCACTCGACCGTGTTCGAGCCGAGCGAGTAGTTCGTGGATGGCGTGACCTGACGGAACGCGTTGATGCCGACGTCGAACGGCAACCGCCCGTAGGAGTAACCGAGGTTCGTCTGCAGGTCCGGGTGCTCCCACTCGGTCGTGATGCTCGCGGTGAAGGAGTGGATTCCTGCGATGTCGCTCCCCTCCGCGGTGACGATCGTGGCTTCGCCGAAGTTCCCGGGCGTGATCTTGACCGAGTATGCGCGCGGCTGGAGCGTGAGGAGCGGGTTGTAGGCGCCCGCCACGACGGCGAGCGGCGGCGGCTCCGCGGGCGGGGCGGGTCTCGTGTCCTGGTACGGGAGCGCGTCGAGCCAGTCGTGCTCGTCGAGCGGGATGACGAAGACGTCGTAGCCCTCGTGGGTGTACCCGACGTACGCGAGCGACCGGCCGTCGGGTGAAGGCTCCGGCTGGTACGCGCCGTTGACGACGTTCGTCACCTGCTTCAGGCGGGCCGTCGCGACCTCGTACGCGTAGACGTTCATCACGCCGGTGCGGTCCGAGTGGAAGAAGAGCCAGCGGCCGTCCGCCGAGTAGACGGGGTCGCCGTCGATCGCGCGATCGTGCGTCACCTCGACGAACGACCCGTCCTCGGTGTCGACGATGCGGACGTCGCGGTACCCGCCGCGCATCCAGGAGCTGTACGCCACGTGCCGCCCGTCCGGCGCCCATCGTGGCGTGAACGCCTGGTCGAACCGCGCGCTTCGCACGAGCGGCCGCACGTTCGTCACCCCGTGCCCGCCGCTTCCCTTCGGGTCCGGTACGACGTCCGCCATCATGAGGTAGGTCGTCCCGCGGTGGTTGGTCGTGAAGACCACGCGTCGCCCGTCGGGCGAGACGCTCGGGTCGAGCGCGCGCCACCCCTCGGTCCAGCGGATGCGCTTTCCCTCGAGGCCGCGCGGGCTCTTCTCGTGCGCCGGGAGCTCGAAGAGGTCGTCGAAGAAGAGCAGGTTCGCGAGGACGTCGGTCGAGCTGAAGACCACCGTGCCGTCGGGCATGAACGACGTCCCCCCGACGCCGTTCTGCCGGAGCACGAGCTCGCGATCGGCCTCGCGCGACCCCATGACCCGCCCGTGCTCGTCGCGCCGCAGCGGGAGCGCCCACTGCCCGGCGGTCGTGTGCCCGTCGTCGACGTAGTACATCAGGTCGCCCGCGTGCTCGGGCCACGCGTTCGCCGGGATCCAGCGCGGGTGCTCGTACGTGTTCCCGGTGTGCGTGACGCGGACGCCCTCGCGCACGCCGCGCGCGCGGATCGCGTCGGCCTCCGCGGCGTAGCTTCGCTTCATCGAGTCCACCCAGGCGACGTAGAGCTGCTCGAACGTCTTGCCCGTCGCCCGCCGCATCGAGCGGTTCATCGAGTACGGGATGATCTGCGCGGAGTAGTCGTCGATCCACGCGCGGATCGCCTGCTCGCCGTAGGTCTCGACGATCCACTGGAGGAAGTAGGACCCGTAGAGGTACCAGATGTTCCCCTGCGGCCAGCGACGCGGCACGTTCGAGAACTGGTCGAGCGTCGCGACGTTGCCCTCGAGCACGTCGGCGCGCATCCACATGTTCCACATCGACGAACGGAGGCGCCCGCCGCTCGTCTCGGTGCTCTCCTCGTAGACGGCGAGCCCCTCGAGCAGCCAGTGGGGCTGGAGCTGGTTGGGCGCGATGGTCTTGCCGATCAGGCGGTTGATGAGCGCGGGGATCCCCGTGATGTGATCCGTGTGCAGGATGTGCGTGTACTCGTGCGTGACGAGCTCGAGGTACCAGTCGTCGACGTCGCCGAGCGGCGACATGTCGTCGGGCGCCGTCACGTAGAGCTGGATGGCGTTGTACGGCGTGGCGATGGCCGACCCGTTCGCGCTGTCCGTCTGGTCCGTGAGCGCGATCTCCGTGACCTCCGTCGGGTCCCACCCGACGTGCGGCTTGAGGCGCGTGTAGATGTCCTCGCAGAGCGTCGCGACGTGCTGCGCGACCTCGTCCTCGGTCGAGTAGTAGTTGACGTGGAAGTGCCTCGTCTTGATCGTCTTCCACAGAAGCTTCGGGTCGTTGCGCGCGTACGCCGGCCGCGCACTCAACGCGAGCGCGACGACCACCACGATCGCGAAGAGGAACCCGAAGCGAGGCGACAAGCGCCGCCCAGTGTAGCCGCGCGCTCTACAGATCGTCGTGGAACATCGGCTCGCGGTTGCGCGTGTACCGGTAGACCAGCTGCCGCGCCTCGGGCGTGATCTCGGTGAACTGCGCGCCGAAGCCGGGCGGCGCGTCGCTCCCGCCGTCGCTGGGCTCGCGACGCCAGCGCACCACGGCGTTCGCCTCGAACTCGTATCCGCCGGGGAGGGACACGCGCACGCGCACCGGCGCGCCCAGCTTGGGCAGCTTGTAGGTCGAGACGAAGAGACCACCGTGGTCGACGATGTCGTTCCCGGAGAGCCCCTTGTAGAAGTTGCTCGGGCTGTGGGCCCCGAGCTCGGCGGCGACGACCTCGAAGCCACCACCCTGGGGAGCGGCCTGCGCCGGATATCCGCCGCGCGCCTGCGCCGCCTGCTGCGGTGCCTGCGCGTACTGGGGAGCAGCCTGCGCTGCCTGCGGGTACGCCTGCTGCGGCGGCGCGTACGCCTGCGCCTGCTGCTGCGCGTACTGGGGCTGCGGTTGGGCCTGCGGTTGCGGCGCGGGCACCGGCGCGTACTGCGGCTGGAAGGGCTGCTGCTGTGCGACGGACCGCGGGGCCTGCTGCGACGGCGCCTGCTGCATCGACGCAGGCGGCTGCGCGGAGGGTGCGGCTGCCGGCGCCGCCGCCATCTGCTGGCTCTCGCGCGCGAGAGCGTGGACGCTGCCCAGGGCGCCTGCCACCGCTTCCATCGCCGCCGCCACCGCCGGCACCGTGGGCGGCTGGGCCTGGAGCGAGGCGAGCGCGCTCTGGATGTTCGCGAGCGCGGCGGTCGCGTTGCCCGCAAGCTGCGTCCCGCCAGAGGCCTCGATGCGGTGGAGAGCGCCCATCGCCTGCGCGATCGGCGCGGCGAGGTCGACCAGGTGCGGCGGAAGGCGCGGATCGGCCTGGAGTGCGTTCAACCCCTGCGCGAGCGACTCCCGCGCCGTTCGCGCGAGCGTTACGAAATCAGCCAAGGCGAGCGATCTCCTCTCGATCGCGATGGTACCCCCGGGGGAGGCTCCACAGGCAAGCACACTGCTCTACGACTTCGCGCGGGACACGATTTCTGCGAGGTCCGCGCTCGACAGCTCGGTCTCTTCGTCCTCGGAGCGGCCCTCGAGGAGCTCCACGGCGTCGTCCGCGGCACGCACCACCGCCACGCCGTCCGGTCGCACGGCGGCCTCACCCGGAGCGAGCACGCGAGGGAAGTCCTTCGTCGCGCGGGCGCGCACGACGACGACGACCGTCTCGCCGATCTCCGTCCACGCGCCCGGCCACGGCGATGCGGCCCGGATCCGCCGCTCCAGCTTCGCGGCGGGCCACGACCACTGCAGCGCCAGGTCCCCCTCCTCGGGTTTCGGTGCGGCCGTCGCTCGGGCGTCGTCCTGCGGCACTTCCACCGGAGGGCGCCCTTCCGCATGCCCGCGCACGACCTCGCGGAGCAGCGCGAGGCTCGGCCGGTCGAGCGCCTTCGCGAGCTTCCATGCGTTCCACGACGGGTCGACGCGGAGCGTGCGCTGCCCGAGCACCGCGCCGGTGTCGTACGCCTCGTCGAGCCGGTGCGCCGTCACTCCCGTGACCTCGTCGCCCTCGGCGATTGCCCAGAAGTACGGGTCCGGCCCCCGGTGGCGCGGAAGGAGCGACGGGTGCACGCCCACCGCCGGCGCGAGCGCGAGGACGGCGGGCGGGACGGGCTTCGTCCAGAACCAGCTCGCGACGAGCTCCGGCCGCGCGGCCTTCACGCGAGCGACGACCCGCGCGTCCGTCAGGTCGGGGAACCGGTGGGCCCGTCCCGGCGCGATGCGCGTCGTCACGCGACGGAACCCTGGCCCGCGGACGAGACCCGCGTAGACGAGCTCGTGCCCGTCGCGCGCGAGGAGGACCGCCGCCAGCGGGAGCCCGAAGAACGCGATGCGCACCCCGGCGATCCCCGCGAGCCGATGAAACGCCTTGCCAGCGCCTCAGGACGGGACGACGGGCGGGACGATCACGCCGGGCGTCGCGTCCTCGCCCGACTGGCGGAGGAGCGCCGTGCGGACCGCGTGCTCGCAGAGCTGCCAGAGCTGCGGGCGATCGGTCACGCGTCCGAGGAACCCGATGGGGATGCGGAACCCCCCCTTGTCGCGCCGCCCGCCGCCGTAGGGCCGGCCCTTGTCGTCGGCGCCGAACGCCTGCTCCAGCCACACGGCAGGGTCGACGCTCGGCGAGTGCGTGCGGAGCGAGCCCTCGATGTACTTGTCGCCGACGACGCCGTAGACGACGCAGGTGTCGATGTCCTCGCGCCGGACGAGGAAGTCGGCGGCCTGGGCGATCGTGTCGCGCTCGGACTCGCTCACGAAGCCGACGCCCGCCATGGCGAAGTTGCGCCGGACGACGAGCGCCTGGAGCGCGCGCGCGATGACGTCCATCGCCGTGGGCGCGATGAGGCGGCGCGAGAGGTCCTCGAGGAGGTCGCGGTCGCAGACCTCGGCGATCTGGCTGGCGGCGCGGAAGTCCGCCGCGCGCGCGAGCATGAAGTCGTCGGTGTCGGTCGCGAGGCCGTGCATCAGCGCGGTGGCGATGCGGCGGTCCTCCTCGACGTCCGCGTCGAGCGTCTCGAGCTCGTGCAGGTACTCGGCGAAGATCGTGGCGGTCGCGCCGACGTCGAAGCGGAGATCGACGAAGCGGGCCCGCGGCGGCGAGACGGCGCGGTGATGGTCGACCACGGTGAGCACCTCGTAGTCGCCGGCGTCCGTCAGCTCGGGATCGACCTCGTGGGCGTCGACCAGGGAGAGAAAGTCTACCTTGCCGACCTCTGCGACCGTCTTGATCTTCTTCAGCTCGAGGCCGAGCAGCTTCACCAGCGCGCGGTTCTCGCGGTGGCTGACCTCCTGGCAGTAGCCCACCGTCGTCTGCGCGACGCCGAGGCGCTGCGCGATGTGGGCCTGCGTGATGGCGGACGCGATGCCGTCGGGGTCGGGGTGGCCGCGGAGCGCGATGAGCACGTGCTTGCCGCGCGCAGACGCCAGAGTTTCGGCGAAGGCGCGCGCTCGCGGCTCTCCTGTGGGAACGTTCGCGGGCGAGAGCCTGCGGACCGGTTCGGTCATCGTGGGGGGAATTGTGGACACGGTTTCATCGACAAATCCAGGACGTGGCGCAGCCCAGGCGGGCTCGTCTCGCACCTTCACCCCGTCACGCACGGACGATGCCAACGGGCCCAGCCGCGCGAAACGCCGGGGAAAGATGGTAGCGTCCCGCCCCGCGATGCATGCTCGACGGCTCGCGTCAGCGCGCCTGCTCCGCTCGCTCCTGGTTCCGCTCGTCGTCGCCCTGCCGCCCCTCTTCTGGGTCGCCGAGGCCACGCGGCGCGCCTCGTACGAGACGCTCGGCCGCGACCAGGGCATCTTCCAGTACATCGCGTGGGCACTGGCGCGCGGCGCGCGCGACTACCGCGACGTCCGCGACGTCAACGGGCCGCTGACCCACCTCGTACACCGCGTCTTCCTCGCGCTCGGAGGCGCCGACGAGCACCGCTTTCGCGTGCTCGACCTCGTCGTCACCGGCGCCACGTTCTTCCTCGCCGGCGCGTGCCTCCCGGGCCTCCGCTCGCGCCGCCGGCCGGAGCTCCACGACCGCGTCGCGTGGGGCCTCGCCGCCTGGGTGGTCCTCAGCGGCCAGTACCTCCTCTACGGCTTCTGGGACCTCGCCCAGCGCGAGAGCTTCTTCGACTGGTTCCTCCTGCCCGCCGTCGCCCTCCAGCTCGTCGCGCACGCGCGGCCCCGCAACCGGCGCCTGCTCGCCCTCGTGGGCGCGCTCAGCGTCATCCCCTGGTTCGGCAAGCCCACGTACGCCGTCTTCACGGCGGTGCAGCTCCTCACCATCGCCGCCGACGTCGACGTCCCCGGCGGCCGCCGCGCCGCGTTCCGCGCGTTCGCCCTCGGCGGGGCGCTCGGCGCCGCCTCGCAGCTCGCCTTCCTCTTCGCCACGGGCGACGTCGTCGCGTACGCGCGCATCCAGCTCCACGACGTGCCGACCATGTACCGCTTCATCTGGCCGCGCGCGCCCGGCGACATCTTCTCGATCCCGTGGGACGCGCAGCAGGCCATCCTCGCGCTCTGCGGCGGCGTGGTGATGCTCTCGCTCGTCCTCCTCCGCGAGATGCCTGCGCGCGTCCTCGGCGTCGCGCTCCTGCCGGTCGCCGCGCTCGTGTCCGTCGTGACGCAGGCGAAGGGCTTCCCCTATCACTTCCACCCCGTCACGGCGGGCGTCTCGCTCCAGTGGCTCGTCCTCGCGGCGTGGCTCACCGAACGCACCCGCGTCGCGCAGCGTCGTCTCGCGCTCCTCCGCCTGCTCCCCGTCGCGTTCGGCGCCGTCGTCGCGCTCCACGTCGCCGCGTCGATGGAGGACTCGCCGCACATCCGCGCGACCTGGCTCCTCTGGGGCGGCCGCACCGCCGAGGAGCGGACGACGGCCGAGTACTTCTCCCACTTCCCCGAGCCGGACTTCTTTCCCTACGAGCTTCGCCAGACGGCGGACTACCTGCGTGCGCACACGGCGCCCGACGACCGCGTGCAGACCTACGGCATGGACCCGTACGTCCTCTTCCTCGCGGGTCGGCTCTCCGCGACGCCCTACATTTACGCCTACGACCTCGACGCCGACGCGGCGCTCGGCGGCTGGACCGGGGGGCGCCCCGACGACGCCCAGGCCGACCGCATCCGCGCCATGCGCGACGCGCACGAGGCCGACCTCCTCGCCCGCCTCGTGGCACGCCCTCCCGCGGCGTTCGTCTTCCTCGACGGCGCGCCGCTCATGACCCGGAGCGACGCCGCCGAGGACTTCGAAGAGCACTGCCCGAGCGCCGCGGCCTGGGTCGCCGAGCACTACCGGGAGGTCGCACGGTTCGGACACAATCACGTGTGGTTCCGTGATGATCGCATTCCGGGCTCGACCGCCCCGCCCGACCTCACGGCCCCGGGGAAGGAGCATTGAGCTAGGCTCTGCGTCCCCGGGCGGCCCATGGACAACCCCGACGCATCGACGAGCCTCTCGCCCCTCGGCTACGCGGCGCCGACCGCCTCCGCGGCGCTCTCGATCACGCCGCCCCCCGCGTCGGTGAACGGGGCGGCCACGGCAGAGCCGCCGGACCTCCGGGCGCCCTCGCTCTACGTCAACCGCGAGCTCTCCTGGCTCGAGTTCAACGCCCGCGTCCTCGCCGAGGCCGACTCCGACACGGTCCCCCTCCTCGAGCGGCTGAAGTTCCACGCCATCGTCGCCAGCAACCTCGACGAGTTCTTCATGGTCCGCGTCGCCGGCCTGAAGCAGCAGCTGACGGGCGAGGTCGACGAGATGGGGCCCGACAAGATGACCGTGGGCGAGCAGCTCACGGCCATCGCGTCGCGCGTCCACGAGCTCGTGGCGGCGCAGTCCGAGGGGCTCGCCGCGCTCCTCCCCAAGCTCGCCGACGCCGGCATCGTCTTCGTCAAGCCGGGCGACCTCCCGACGCAGGCGCAGGCGGAGCTCGACGCCCGCTTCCACAACGAGGTCTTCCCGATCCTCACGCCCATCGCGATCGACCCGGGGCACCCGTTCCCGCAGGTGCGCAACAAGAGCCTCAACCTCGGCGTCATGTTCCGCCGCGACGGCTCGATCGATCACGGGTTCGGCGTCGTGCAGGTCCCGCAGATGCTCCCGCGCCTCTTCCCCGTGTCGGGCGTGAACCGCCCCGACGGGCAGCCGGCGGTGCGCGCGTTCGTGCTCCTCGAGGATCTCCTCGCGCGCCACGTGGGGACCATCTTCCCCGGCGCGACCATCGAGGGGCTCTACGTCTTCCGCGTCACGCGCAACTTCGACATCGAGGTCGACGAGGAGGAGGCCGACGACCTCCTCCAGAGCATCCAGCAGGAGCTCCGTCGCCGCGAGCGCGGCAACGCCGTCCGCCTCGAGGTCTCCGGCGACGCGCCCGCGGGCTCGCTCGCGAAGCTCGTGCGCGCGTTCAAGCTCGACCCCGACAAGGACGTCTACACCGTACGCGGGATGCTCAACGCCGCGGACCTCATGAGCATCACGCGGGCGGACGACCGCGCGCTCCGCGACGAGCCCTTCCAGCCCCACGTCGTCCCGCCGCTTCGCGAGGCGGACGACCTCTTCGCCGTCATCCGCGACCAGGACGTGCTCCTGCACCACCCGTACGAGTCGTTCGAGAGCGTCGCCGACCTCATCGCGCGCGCCGCCGACGACCCGGACGTCCTCGCCATCAAGCAGACGCTCTACCGCGCCGGCGGCGACTCGCCGATCGTGAAGGCGCTCGTGCGCGCCGCCGAGAGCGGCAAGCAGGTCACGGCCATCGTCGAGCTCAAGGCGCGCTTCGACGAGGAGAGCAACATCGTCTGGGCGCGCATGCTCGAGCAGTCGGGCGCGCACGTCGTCTACGGCCTCATCGGCCTGAAGACGCACGCCAAGTGCCTGCTCATCGTGCGCCGCGAGAAGGGCAAGCTGCGCCGGTACGTGCACGTGGCGACGGGCAACTACAACCCGGTCACCGCGCGGCTCTACGCGGACATCTCGTTTCTCACGTCACGGCCGGACATCTGCGAGGACGTCTCGAGCCTCTTCAACCTGCTCACCGGCTACTCGGCGCCGCCGCGGTGGAACAAGCTGATCGTCGCGCCGCTCGGCCTGCACGAGAGCGTCCTCGGGCTCATCGCGCGCGAGGCCGAGCACGCCAGGGCCGGCCGCCCGGCGCGCATCGTCGCCAAGATGAACGCGCTGGTCGATCCCGACGTCATCGAGGGCCTCTACAAGGCCAGCCAGGCAGGCGTCCCCATCCAGCTCCTCATCCGCGGCGTCTGCTGCCTGCGTCCCGGCAAGGCCAAGGTGAGCGAGACGGTCGAGGTCCGCGCGGTCATCGACCGCTTCCTCGAGCACGGGCGCGTCTTTCACTTCGTCAACGGCGGCAAGGACGAGGTCTACATCGGCAGCGCCGACTGGATGCCGCGCAACTTCCACCGGCGGGTCGAGGCGATGATCCCCATCGAGGACGCGACGCTCAAGGCGCGCCTCGTCGAGATCCTCCAGGTGCAGCTGCAGGACAACGTGAAGGCGTGGAGCCTGCGCCCCGACGGCAAGTACGAGCGCGTCCAGCCCAAGCCGGGCGCACCGGCCGTACGCTCGCAGGCGCGCTTCATCGAGATGACGCGCGACCGCGTGAAGGCCGCCGAGCAGTCCGCCACGAGCGCCCGCTTCTCGATGGGCGTGCTGTCGCGGCCGAAGATCGAGGCGGCGCTCAACGAGGGCCGCCGCGCGAGGAACGTCCCGCGCACGCCGCGCAAGCCTGCGCCCACCTGACCCGGCGGGGAGCGCCTGACCCGGGAGAGGGAGAGGGGGAAACAGGAAGGTCAGAAGATCAGAAGAGGAGAGGGGGCTTGCGCCGGGTGCACGGGTGGGGGGCGAGCGTGCACCGGGGAGAGGAGAGACGGGAAGGTCAGGAAGATCGGGAAGGGGTTGGGGGAGGCGGGGTGGGGACGTGGGGGTGGGGCTGGCGTGGAACAGGTGGCCGGGCGGGCCGATGGGCGGGGAAGACGCGTGGATGGGCCATCGAGGCGGATCGATGGGCGATCCATGCGCGTGGACGGCCGATGAAGGTGCGAGGACCGACGGTCCACGCGCGTGGATGGCCGATGAAGCCGCGAGGACCGGCGATCCAAGGGCGTGGACGGCCGATGAAGCCGCGAGGACCGGCCGAAAGCCGCCCGGCGTCGCCCAGCGCCTCCCCCATTCCACATTCCCATTCCGTATTCGTGCATTCATCTTCTTCCGCGCCCGCGCCCGCGCCCGCGCCCGCGCCCGCGCCCGCGCCCGCGCCCGCGCCCGCGCCCGCGCCCGCGCCTCCCGCGCCCGCGCCCTCCCTCCTTCTGATCTTCTGATCTTCCTGTTTCCCCCTCTCCTCTCCTGAGTAGGCTCGGGTCCGATGCCCGAGCCCACCGAGCGCCGTACCGTGTACCCCGCCATCGAGCCGTACCGGACGGGCCGCTTGCGCGTCTCGGACGTGCACGAGCTCCACTTCGAGGAGTGCGGGAACCCCAGCGGAAAGCCCGCGCTCTTCCTCCACGGCGGCCCCGGCTTCGGCATCGACGGCAGCCACCGGCGCTTCTTCGACCCGGCCGCCTACCGCATCGTCCTCTTCGACCAGCGGGGCTGCGGCAAGAGCACGCCCCACGCGTCGCTCGTCGACAACACGACCTGGGACCTCGTCTCGGACATCGAGAAGCTCCGCGCGCACCTCGGCATCGACCGGTGGCTCGTCTTCGGCGGCTCGTGGGGGAGCACGCTCGCCCTCGCGTACGCGGAGACCCACCCCGAGCGCGTCACCGCGATGGTCCTCCGCGGGATCTTCCTCGTCCGCACGAGCGAGATCGACTGGTTCTACCAGCGCGGCGCGAGCGCCCTCTACGCCGACGCGTGGGAGAAGTACGTCGAGCCCATCCCCGAGGCCGAGCGCGGCGACCTCCTTCGCGCATTCCACCGGCGCCTCACGGGCGACGATCCCGCCGAGCGCGCGCGCGCCGCGAAGGCCTGGAGCGTCTGGGAGGGCTCGACGAGCTGCCTCCACCCGAACCCCGGCCTCATCGAGAAGACCGCCGGCGACGCGTTCTCGATCGCCTTCGCCCGCATCGAGTGCCACTACTTCGTCAACCACGCGTTCATCGACGCCGAGCGCGACCTCCTCCGCAACGTGGGCAAGGTTCGCCACGTCCCGGCGGTCATCGTGCAGGGCCGCTACGACGTCGTCTGCCCGATGGAGACCGCGTGGGCGCTCCACCAGGCGTGGCCCGAGGCCGACTTCCGTCTCGTGCAGGACGCGGGGCACTCGGCGGGCGAGCCCGGCATCGCGCACGAGCTCGTCCTCGCCACCGACCGCTTTCGCTGAAACGCTTCCCCGCGTCGTCTCGTCAGGAGCGCTTCGTCCGTCAGCCCGAGGCCCCGCCGCAGGCCACGTCCTGCTCGATCCAGATGCCGCCCTGGCACTCGAGGAGCGGCGCGCCGAAGCACGCGCCGTAGTCGCACGTCACGCCCGGGTCCGTGCACGCGTCGCCGATGCGCGGGCGCGGCTCGGGGCAGTCGAGCGGCGACGAGCAGCTCCAGAACACGGGGTTGCCCGGCTGCGGGGGGAGCGGCCCGTCGTTGCACTCGCACTGCCCCTGCGCGTACGCACACTGCAGGCCCGTCGTCGTGCACGGGACCGACTGCGAGGTACCGCCCGGGAACGTCGACGGACACCCGCCCTGCGGCGGGCAGGCGCCGGTGCCACCCGGTTCGCTCCACTCGCCGTTGACGCAGGTCACGACGACGTTGCAGCTGGGGTCGGGGTTCGACCCGTACTCGCACTGCGCGTCGAGGTGCCCGCACGACGAGCCGAGGGAAGGCTGGCTGGGCGGGCAGACGCCGCTCGAGGGGTTGCCGCTGCTCGAGCCGCTGGAGGACCCGCTCGACGATCCGCTCGAGGAGCTGCCGCCGGAGCTGCTGCCCGAGGAGCTCGACGAGCCCGACGAGCTGCTCGACGCCCCGCTGCTCGAACCGCTGCTCGAGCTCCCCGAGGACCCGCTCCCCGAGCTCCCCGAGCTGCCCGATGACGAGCCGCTGCTCGAGCTCGTCCCGCCGTCGGCCCCCGCACCGCCCGGCGACGTCTGCCCGCCGCACGCCCACGCCGTCGACACCACGACACCCACCAGAAGAACCCAGCGCATTTCTGCCTCCGTCCGCGTTCGTTCGCTCAGCCCGGGCACGCCGTCGCGGCCTCGACCCAGATGCCGCCGGAGCACTCCTCGGAGATTCCTCCCGTGCAGCTTCCGTAGTCGCATGTCAGGCCCTCTTGCGTGCACGTCGAGCCGAGCGGCCCGCGCGGCTCGGGGCAGCCAGCGCCCGGCGCGAAGCATTGCCAGCTCGTTCCGTCGCTCGGGTTCTCGAGCGGCGCGAGGTCGCAGTTGCACTGGCCCTGCGAGTACGCGCAGTCGACGCCCGGCGTGGAGCACGACACGCGCGCGCCGCCGCCCGGGTACGTCGCGGGGCACGTGCCGGTCGGGCACGCGACTCCCGGCGTCGGGAAGCTCCACGCGCCGTTCATGCAGGTCTCGTCCTGGTTGCACTCGGGATTGGGGTTCGTGCCGTACTCGCACTGCAGGCCGTCGGGCGAGCACGCGCCGCCGGGGTCGGGCGACGTGGGGCAGGGGCTCCCTGGGCCGGTGCCCGAGGAACCCGAGCTGCTTCCTCCTCCGCTCGACGAGCCGCTGCCGCTCGACGACCCGCCGCCGCTCGACGAGCCGCTGCCCGACCCGCTCGAGCCTCCGCCGCTGCTGCTCGCCGTCCCGCTGCTGCTGCCCGTCCCGCCGTCGCCGCCGGAGCCGACGCCTCCGGTCTGCCCGCCGCACGCGACGCCGAGCGTCGCCATCACTCCGAGCCATGCCGCCGTTCGCATCGCGCGTCTCCCTTCCGCTCCGCCGGTGTCCGCCCGCGGCTCGCCGCCGCTGCCCTCGAACCTACTGCGCCCCGGCCGTCTCCGGGCACGCCGTGAACGCCTCGACCCAGATGCCGTTCGTGCACTGCTCGGCGATGCCGCCGGTGCACGAACCATAGTCGCACTCCAGGCCCTCCTGCGTGCACGTCGTTCCGAGCGGCGCGCGCGGCTCGGGGCACCCGGGCGTCGCCGGGCTGCACCACCAGCGCGTATCGCCGGGGTTGCCGGTGAGCGCCCCGACGCTGCAGTTGCACTGCCCCTGCGAGTACGCGCAGTCGAAGCCGTCGGGCGTGCACGAGACGCTACCGTTCGAGTCCGGGTAGGTCGCCGGGCACTGGCCCGCCGGGCATGCGACGCCGGGCGTCGGGTAGCTCCAGTGACCTCCATCGCAGGTCTCGATCTCGTTGCAGCTCGGGTCGGGGTTGGTCCCGTACTCGCACTCGAGGCCTTCGGGCGCGCACGCCCCGCCGGGGTCCGCCGACGAGGGGCACGGGCTACCGCCGCTCCCGGAGCTGCTCCCGCCTCCGCCGCTGGAGCTCCCGCCCGATCCGCTGCCGGAGCTGCTGCTCGTCCCCCCGGAGCTTCCCCCGCCCGAGCCGCTCCCCGAGCCGCTGCCTCCGCTGCTCGAGCTCGCGCCGCTGCTGCCGGAGCCGCTGCCGCTGCCGCCCGAGGAGCTCCCGCCGGAGCCGCTGCCCGAGCCGCCGCTGCTGCCGGAGCTCGACGCCCCGCCGCTGCTCGAGCCCGTGCCGCCGTCGCCCCCGTTGCTCGTGAACGTCTGCCCGCCGCACGCCACCGCGACCCCCGCTGCGAGGGCTACCCACATGATCGAGCGCATTGCCCCGTCCTCCCGTCCGCGCATCCCAGGAGCAACGTCGGGACCAGGCGAGAACGCGGCAAATTACGCACCTCCGTGTTCGCGGCGTGTGCCGACCCCGACATCGCCGCCATGGGGCACGAGGGCGGGACCACCCAGCAGGAGGGAGGACGGCGGCCAGGGTCCCGGTCGTCGGCGGGCGCGACCGGGGCTATGGTCCGCGTGACCATGGCGGCCCCGCGCGCAGTCGTCATCCCGTTCGGGGTCCCCGACGAGGGGCGCGGCCTCGGGCTCGGGCTGGCGGCGCTGCTGCACACCTGCGTGCAGGTCGACGGCGGAGGGCTCGCCGTCGCGCAGCTCCACGCGCGCCGGAAGGACGAGCCGAAGACGGAGGCGCCCGTCCCGGTCGAGGCGTTCGTCCCGCCCGCCGCGTGGAAGGACATCGCCGGGCGGGGGGACGCGCCGCCCGGGGTGCAGATCGTCCTGACGGGCGCGTTCGAGCCGCCGGTCGACGGGCACGGCGCCATTCGCCTCCTCGCGTTCGACGCGAAGGACGGGACCGAGCGCGCGAGCGTGGAGGCGCAGCTCGACGGGCTTCACGCGGGAGCGTCGCTCGCGGGGGCGTTCGAGCTCCTCGGCGAGCGGCTCGGCGGGGAGATGGGCGCCCTCGGCGCGCTGCGCGAGCTCGAGTGGGACGCCCTCGAGAGCGTCCTCCGGGCCGAGCGCTGCGCGCTTCACGATCCCCTGCGCGGCGGCCCCCACGACCGGCTCGCCGCGATGCTGCACCTCGGGCGCGCCATCGGCGACGCGCCGTCGGGGCGCTACGCCGCCGGGCGTCTCGCCTCGATCGCGCTCGAGGCGGCGTCCTTCGCGGGGCTCGATCCGAAGCTCGGCGGGGCCGCCGTACGCGCGCTCACCCGCGCGGTGGACGACGCACGCGGCGAGGACGGCGGATGGCCGAGGCACGTGGAGCTCGTCGAGGCGCTCGCGGCCCTCGAGCTCCGCGCCGGCAAGGCGCGCGAGGCGGAGCGGCGCCTCGAGGAGGCGATCGCCGCGTTTCCGTCGCG
This sequence comes from Polyangiaceae bacterium, assembly GCA_036490515.1. Classification (GTDB taxonomy): domain Bacteria; phylum Myxococcota_A; class Polyangia; order Polyangiales; family Polyangiaceae; genus Palsa-1150. Next base: position 322,882 of record DASXDU010000011.1, on the reverse strand, counting down.
CGCGCGCCTCTACGTGCTGCTGGCGCAGTCGCTCCGTGCGCAGGGGCAGATCGACGGTGCGCTCGGTGTGGTGCAGGCCGGGCAGGCCGCCTCGGGCGGGGACCCGGTGCTGTCGGCCGAACGCGGCGTCATCCTCGCGTCGCGCGGGAACGTCGGCGGCGCGGCGGTCGCGTGGCGCGAGGCGATGACGCGTGACCCCGTGCAGCCGGCGGCCTTCACGAATTTGGCGCTCCTGGCGCTCCGGACGCAGGACGCCGCGACCGCGCAGCAGCTCGTCGACGCCGCGCTCGCGTCGGTCCGCGCCCACCCGGACGTCCTGCGCCGGGCCATCCAGCTCGCCATCGCGAGCGAGGCCGAGGGCATCGCCCGGGCGTCGCGCGTCGCCCGCCTCTGCACGCGCCTCCTCGAGATGATCCCGGACGAGCCCTGGGCGTCGCTCGCGCTGGCCAAGTCCGAGCAGGCGCTCGGCGACGTGGCGGGGGCACGCGTGCGCCTCGCCGCGATCGAGAAGGGCGCGCCCGGGTCGGCCGCCGCCGCGGAGGCGATGGCCGCGCGCTTCGCGATCGAGCACCCCGAGGGCGAGCGGGAGGTGCAGAGCGTCCTTCGCGCCGCGCAGTCGGCAGCGCTCGACGACCTCGCCGAGGTCGCGTCACGAGCACGCCGCGTGGCCACGCTCCAGGAGTCCTGGCCGGCGTGGGTGGCAGCCGCGGTGGCCGACCGCCGCCTCGGGCGGTGGACGACCGCGAAGCACGCGCTCGAGGTGGCCCTGCAGCTGGCGCCCGGCGCGACCGCCGCGCACGTCGAGCTCGCGGAGGCGCTCCTCCAGCTCGGCGATCGCGCCGGCGCAGAGGAGCACGCGAAGCGCGTCCTCGCCGTCGAGGGCGACTCCGCGCGCGCCGCCGCCGTCCTCGAACGCGCCCGCGCCGCGAAGCCCGCCAGCGTGTTCACCCGCCTGGAGCGCGCCTGGGCGCGGCTCACCGGGAGAGGGGAAACAGGAAGTTCAGAAGATCAGAAGGGGTGACGGGGTTTCACCCGACGGCACGGGGCACGGCACGGCGGCACCTGGGGGAGAGAACAGGAAGCCGGGAAGGTTTGGGTGAAAGCCCCCTCACTGCTTCTGATCTTCTGATCTTCCTGTTTCCCCCTCTCGGAGGGTCAACCACGCCGAATGCGTTCCCCGAAGATGGCCGTGCCGACGCGCACAATCGTCGCGCCGCAGGCGATGGCCACGTCGAGGTCGGCGGTCATGCCCATGGAGAGCTCCGGAAGGACCGAGGCGCCGCCGTGGAGGTTCCGCAGCGACACGAGCGTCGCGAACACGCTCCGCGCCTGCGCGAGGTCCTCTGCCGGCGGGACCGTCATCAGGCCGCGCAAGGCCAGGCTCGCGTGCGCCTGCACCTCGCGCATCACCTCCTCGATCTCGCTCGGCGCGGCGCCCGCCTTCTGCGCCTCGCCGCCGACGTTCACCTCGACGAGGACCGGCATCGGCTCCCCGCGCCCCGCGCGCGTCACGCGCTTGCCGAGCTCGCGCGCGAGGGCCGCCGAGTCCACCGTGTGCACCCACGCCGCGTACGTCGCCGCGACCTTCGCCTTGTTCGTCTGCAGGTGCCCGATGAAGTGCCACTCGATGCCCGGCAGGTCCGCGAGCGCCTCCGCCTTCGCTGCGAGCTCCTGCGCGTAGTTCTCGCCGAACGCCCGCTGCCCCGCCGCGTACGCCTCGCGAACGGCCTCGGCGCTCTTCGTCTTCGACACCGCGACGAGCCTCACCGCGGCCGGGTCCCTCCCGGCGGCGCGCGCCGCGGCGTCGATGCGCGCGCGTACCTCTGCGAGTCGCCCGGCGATGGTGCCGCCGGCCGTCACGTCAGCGCGCCCTCGCGTGGAACACCATCACGTCGCTCTCCTTCGCGAGCGGGCCGCCCTGGAAGTCGCCCTCGACGCGCTCGACCACGAACCCGTTGTAGTGGAGCAGCGCCTCCCACTCCTGCGGGAAGAACTGCCTGTGCGCCAGCGGCGTGGCCCAGCCCTCGCCGCGGCCCGAGACGGGCTCGAACTCCATCGACACGAAGAGCACCTGCCGGGCGGCGTCGTAGTCGAAGCGCTCCGTGTTCTTGACGACGACGCCGGCGGTCGGGTGCTTGAAGCGCGGCGCGTGGAAGGGGTCCGATGGATCGCGCCCGAGGTCCTCGAGGCGGGGCATGGAGAGGTCGACGACGAACCGGCCGCGCGGCGCGAGGTGCCGGCGGACGCGCGCGAGGAACCCCTCGACGTCGGCGCGCGTGTAGAGGTGGAGCGCCGTGTTGAACGTGCAGACGACGAGCGGAAAGCGCTTCCCGAGCTCGACCCGCCGCATGTCCCCCCGCACCGCCTTCACGCGCGCGCGCACCTCGGCCGGCTCCCCCGCGAGGCGCGCCTTCAGGTCGGCCAGCATGGGCCGCGAATGGTCGACGCCCACGACCTCCACGCCGTGGCGCGCGATGGGCAGCGCGATGCGCCCGTTGCCGACGCCGTACTCGAGCACCGGCCCGCCGCTCCGGACGGCGAGGTCGACGTAGAACGCCGCGTCCTCGAGCCGCCGCGCGTACGTCGCCGTGTAGTACGCCGCGTCCTCGTAGTGCGCGAGGGAGCCCGCCTCGAGCTCCCGGTCGCGACGCTTCACACCGACTTACTCGCCGAATTCGCGCTTGTTCAGCGCCTCGATGTACTCCTCGACGGCGCCGTGGCTGGGGCGGTCGAAGTGCACCTTGGCCGCCGCGATCTCGCGGAGCGCCGTGACCGCGGCCTTGTTCTTCGACTGGACGAGGGGGCCGGCGCCCTTCATGAGCTGGCGGGCGCGCTGGGAGGCCAGGACGACGAGCGCAAAACGGTTGTCCTCACGCTCCAGGCAGTCTTCGACGGTGACGCGGGCCATGGTTGTCCTTTGGAAGAGGGCGGCGGAGCCTACTTTGAGGAGGCCGACTCGGCAAGCCCGCCGGATTCCCCGGGCTTTCTCGGCTCCTCCGCGAGGCCCGCGCGCTCCATGGCGTCGAGCTCCCCGACGAGCGCCTCCCCGAAGTAGTACGCGATCTCGTCGCGGACCCCCTGGTAGAGCGTCGGCCCGTCGCCGTAGCACTGGAGCGACCCGTCCTCGATCTCGTTCGACGGGTGGAGGAGGCCGTAGTCGAACGTCACCGGGAAGAGGATGGCCACCATCGGCTTGAGGTCGTGGTAGTCGCGGCCGCTCGCGAGCGCGAACGAGTGGATGGTGCAGCCTCGCCCCGCGCGGCTCTTGAAGACGCAGAGCCCGTCCTTCACCTTCGTGCGCGTGTGGCGCCCGCCGGGCTGCTCCGGGTCCTCCGTCCACTCGCCGGTGAACCAGTCCTCGCGCGGCACGCCCGTGAACGCGGCGAGCTCGGGCGCGACCGCATCCATGCGCTTCACGGTCGGCTCGTCCACGTCCACGCCGTAGGCGCAGCACGAGTCGAAGCAGTAGCTGCACTGCATGCAGCTCATGAAGTACGTCCGGTGGAAGATCGCGGTGTCGACGCGGTCGACGACGGGCACCCCGGCGCGCGCGGCGTAGGAGCGACGGAGGGGGCGGATCACGGCGTGCACTGTACCATCCGCGTCATGTCCGAGGCAGAGCCGGACGACGCGAGCGCGGCAGGCGCGGCAGGCGGCGGCGACGACGTCGACGCGAGCGTGCACCCCGGCTTCCGCGACGCGTGGTGGTTCCGCCTCTGGAACGAGCCGGCGAGCTACGAGCTCACGCGCTTCGCGGTCCTGCGCCTGCTCGCGCTCGTCTACCTCGTCGCGTTTCTCATCCTCGCCTTCCAGATGGACCCGCTCCTCGGTTCGCACGGCCTCCTCCCCATCGGCGACTATCTGGTCTTCGCGCACCGGCACTTCGGCGCGTCCGCCTACTGGAAGATGCCGACGCTCCTCTGGCTCGGCAGCTCCGACGGATTCATGCACCTGCTCTGCTGGGCCGGCATCGCCCTCTCGGCGGCCGCGCTCCTCGGCGCCACCAACGCGATCCTCCAGCTCGCCCTCTGGGGCATCTACATGTCCTTCGTCCACGCGGGGCAGATCTTCTACGGCTACGGCTGGGAGATTCAGCTCCTCGAGACGGGCCTCCTCGCCGTCTTTCTCTGCCCCGCGGCGACCCTGCGCCCCTTCCCGCCGACGCGCGCCCCGCGCCTCGTCGTCTGGCTCCTCAGGTGGCTCGTCTTCCGCGTCATGGTCGGCGCGTTCCTCATCAAGATCCGCAACGACTCCTGCTGGCGCGACCTCACCTGCCTCGACTTCCACTTCGAGACCCAGCCGAACCCCAACCCGCTCGCCTGGTACCTCCACCACGCGCCGCACTCCGTGCACGTCGCGGGCGTCGTCTTCAACCACCTCGCCGAGGGTCTCGCGCCCTGGTTCATCTTCTCGTTCCGCCGCTGGCGGCACGCCGCGGGCGCCGTCCTCGTCCTCTTCCAGGTCACGCTCATCCTCAGCGGGAACCTCTCCTTCCTCAACTGGCTCACCATCGTGCCGGCGCTCGCGTGCTTCGACGACCGGCTCTTCGCGCGCCTCCTCCCGAGGGCGCGGCGCGAGGCGCTGCTCGCGCGCTTCGCCGCCCGGCCGCAGGGCAAGGCGCACGGGCGTGCGGTCGCGGTCTACGGCGTCGTCGTCGCCGTCCTCAGCGTGACGCCCGTGCTCAACCTCTTCGCGAGCGACCAGGCGATGAACTCGCACTTCGATCCGCTCGACGTCGTCAACACGTACGGCGCGTTCGGGTCGGTCGACCGCCGCCGCTTCGAGGTCATCCTCGAAGGCACGCGCGACGAGTCCCCCGGCGACGCCACGCACGACGCGCACTGGGAGGAGTACGAGCTCCCCTGCCAGCCCGGCGACGTCCGCCGCCGCCCCTGCATCGTCACGCCGTACCACTACCGGCTCGACTGGCAGATGTGGTTCGTCGGCAACGACGCCGCGCGCGGCGAGACGATCGAGGACGAGCCCTGGCTCGTGCACCTCGTCTGGCAGCTCCTCGAGGGCGACCCTTCGCCGCGGTCGCTCCTCGCGCGCGATCCCTTCCCCGACGCCCCGCCGCGGTGGATCCGCGCCCGCCTCTGGGAGTACCGCTTCAGCGCGAGCCGGAGCGGCGGCACCTGGTGGGAGCGCGACCCGGTCGGCGTCTACATCGGCCCCGTCTCGACCGCAGACCCGGCGCTCCGGGCGTATGTCCGCGGATTTGGCTGGGCCGTGGGCTCAGCCTCGCAGCCGGCACCCGCGTCTTCGCCCGTGCCGGGGCAACCCGCGCCGCCGCCGGACGAGAAAACGCCACGAGCTCGCTAAGGGTCCCCGGCGGGGGGGCCGTATCGTCGTCATGACCACGATCCACGGGGCTCTCCGAAACATCCGCCGCGCCCAGAAGTCCCGCTGCGTGCGCACGCTCCTGCTCACGGAGCTCGAGGGCAAGGCCCCCGCGCTCTTCGACCAGAGCCTCGTGGACGAGCTCCTCGCCGCGGGCCTCCCCTTCGTCGCAGAGGCCATCTGCAACCTCGGGGAAGAGGTCATGGCCGCCAGGGCGGCGGTCCAGCGCGAGATGGGGTGAAGCGGTCGAGCGCGGGGGCACACTCCAGGCTCGTCCGGGTCCGGGTCCGTGGCCGGGGTCCGTGGCCGCCTGGCTGCGGGCTCCTCCTCGGAAAGATTCGGCGGCTCGATGACCCCCCGGCGGGCCGTCGCGGCCGCGCCTTGGTTTGGTTGTCGCCGGAAACGCGCGACATTCTCGGCGGTTGCGGTGCTGCCGGTCGTCTGCCGGAGACGGGGCCCTCGGGCCGCTCCGAAAAATCGACATGGCCCCCTGCTGATTTTCGGGACAATCGCCCGCGTCAAACGACTTAGGGGGTGAGAAGGCAGAGAGAGCCCCGGCGGCGACGCCCCGGGGAGGCTGCCGACTCCCGCAGCATCACGCCGCGACCCATCCGGGGCCGCCGCGCGCCGCCCGCGGTCCATCCGAAGCACCGCCCGGAGATCGACCAGGACCATGGACCCCATTCACACCAACCCGGATACGAACGCAGTCCCCTCCAGCGTCACCGCTGGCGTCACCGAGGCCAACGACAATGGCCGCGAGGGCCGCGAGGAAGGAGGAAGAGCAGGGAGCGCGGACACGACGCGCCTCGTCGTGACCCCCGAAGTGGTCGCCGCCATCAAGGGCACGCTCGCGCGCCACGGGCGCAAGAGCCGCTTCGAGGACGACGTCCCCGAGGTGCAGACGAGAGCTCTCGAGGCCGCGCGGCGGGGCCCGATGCCGAAGGACGCCGGCCAGTGGAAGGCGCTGGCGGCGACCATCGCCGAGCGGTACGCGCTCGACGAGAAGAAGAAGGCCAAGGCGCGGCAGAAGTACGACACGGGCCTCTGCGAGGAGCCCGACAGCTACGGCCCGATCGAGCACGAGGGCGGGCGCGATCCGGTCGACACGAAGCGGTACCTCACCGTGCTGAAGGAGCTCTTCGACACGGGGCGGATGCCGGAGATGGGCGGCGAGATCCTCTGGGGCGTCGCCGAGGAGCTCTCGTACGACGAGATCGCCGAGGAGACGGGCCTCACCGACGGGCAGGTGCGGACGCGCCTCCAGCGAATGCGCGACACCTTCTACCGGCGCATCGCCGACCTCGGGCTCCTCGCCGTGCTCGTGGTGGTGGCCCCGGGCTTCCCCCATGCGCAGCCGGCGAACAGCCGCGGCGAGCACGCGCGCCTCGAGATGGAAGCCGGGTGAGCGCACCCTCTCCCACCAATCGTCGCGTCGAGGCGAGAGGAAATCGGGGGGTTGTCGATTAATAGGGGTAGAGGGGACGAAACGGGCTTCTCGCTGCTCTTCGCGAAAGAAGCGCGGGCGGCGAGAAGCCTTCCCCCGGCCGGGATCCCGCGAGCTTCGATCGCGACGGGCCGCGAGATGTTCGTGATGGCCTGGTCACGAGCCACGATTGCCCGTTCACGAGTCACGACCGGGAAATCGTGAACCACGATTGCCTGGAAAAGAGCAATTACCAGGGAGTCGCGAGACATCCGGAGCTCATCGTGGCTCGCGAATGGAAGAAAAAGAGCAGCGATTGCCGAGTCGCGGCTCGCGATGAGTTCCAGATGAGAAGTTCCTTGCTCATCGCGGCCCACGATGAAGGAGTCGCGGCTCGCGACTGGCCAGTCGCGACACAAATTCAGCCGGTCGTGGCTCACGATTCGCTCCTCGTGAACCGTGATTCCTTCGAGATGGTTCGCGATTCACTCATCGTGAGCCACGACTGCTTCCAGATGGCTCCTGATTGCCCAGTCGTGGCTCGTGACCGGGCAATCACGGTTCTTTTTCGAGTCGCGACGAGAAACCGAGCCTCCTTCGCTTCCCTTTTCACGAATGCAACGAACGTCGAACCCCAACCAAAGAGAAGAGAGAAAATCACCAAAATGGGTACCACCAACCAATCGATTCACCGTGCGCTCGTCATCCTCAACATCCCGGCGAAGAACGCCGATCTCGTCCTCTACGCGACCAACGTGGTCCAGAAGCTGACGGGGAACGTGGACTTCCCGAATCCCATACCGACGGTCGCCGTCATCGAGGCGGCGGCCACTGACTTCCACAACGCGGAGACGGCGGCTCTCTCGCGTGCGAAGGGTGCCGCCACGGTGCGCAACGCCAAGCGCGCCGTCCTCGTGGGCCTGCTCCAGCAGGTCGGCGGGTACGTCCAGAGCATCGCAGACGCCACGCCGGAAAACGGCGCGGCCATCATCGAGAGCGCCGGCTTCTCGGTACGCAAGGCCAACCCGCGCGGCAAGCGCGCGTTCGCCGTCAAGCAGGGCGCCGTCTCCGGCGCGGCGGTCGTCACCGCCGCCACCGCCGGAGTGCGCTCTTCCTACGAGTGGCAGTACAGCGTCGACGGCGGCAAGACCTGGGTCGACGCACCGGCGACCACCCAGGGCAAGACCACGATCACCGGCCTCGCCGCCGGCACGTCGGTCGAGTTCCGGTACCGCCCGATCACCCCGAAGGGAGGCCAGGGCGACTGGAGCGCGCCCACGTCGCTCATCATGCGGTGAGGGAGCGCCGGGGGCGGCAGTGGTCGGGCCGCCCTCGGTTTTCCACCCGCGGCGAGCGCAGGCAGCTCCCGCGCGAAGTGGTAGGACGCTTTCATGTCGTCGGAGGAACGCGCGTCGCCGGACCTGGCGCCCTTCGTGGGCTGGCTGATCTTCGCAACGATGGCGGGGGCGTTGCTCTGCAAAGAGCTCGAAAACGCAGCGTTGAGCAGCATCCAGGAGTTCAGCGTGACTCCGCGCGAGTCGCTGTTCCTGGCGTGCTTCGTCGCCCCCATCTTCGTGCTCTCCGGCGGCGCGGCGCTCTGGCGCTGGCGCCTGGTGTCGCGCCAGTTGAGCGCTGAAGAAGAGGAGGTCCCCGCGACGACCAGTCCGTCGCGGGCTGCGCGCCTTCGCCGCGCCGTCGACCACCTGCCTTCCCCTGTCCCGGAAGGATCGAGCGGATGGACGAGCCCGCGCGAGTCGGTCGTCTGGCGCTCCCGCGCGCGCGACGTCGACGTGTTCGTGTGGGTGAGCGCCGACGAGTCGTACGAGCCGTTCTACGTCGCGCTGGCGCACGCCGAGTCCGGCGCGCCGGTCGACGAGGCGTGCGCCTCCGCCATCCTCGACCGCTTCCCCGGTGTCTCCGGGTTCATGGAGGTCGACGAGCCTCCGCCGCGACTGGCCGCGCAGCATCCGGGCCTTCGAAGCTGGGTCTCGGTGTCGAGGGAGCGCGCGATTGTCGCCGCGGTCGACGCCGTCACGGAGGCCAGGCAGAAGCGGCAGATGAACTGAGGGGCCGCGCCGCTCGGCGCCATCCTCGATGCCGTGCTCGCGCACGACCTCCGTCTCGTGGCGGACTACAACCAGTTCTACGTCTGGGACGCTGGCGTCGGGCCGCGGGCGCCCGAGGACTACAGGGACGACGACGTCATCCGGATGGTGAAGGTCGCGCCGAACGTGGTCGTCGTCCAGCCGGCGAGCGACGTGTTCGTCTCGGTGCGTCTGGAGGTTCACGACGGAGACCCAGGCTGCGACATCGCCGGCTGGGATCACGTCGTGGAGTGCAGTCTCGAGCTTCCCACCGGTCACCTTCAAGTCCACGAGTGCACGGGCGGGGCGGCGCTGGATCTGCATCTGGCGCCGGGCACGTACCGCGTCCGCGCGCTGTTCGAAGGCCTCGATTCACTCTCGGCGACGGGCGCGGCCGGTGATGATCGCTACGTCGTGGTTCTCTGGCCCGGGGAAGCGCAGCCGCTCCGGGTGCTCAAGCAGTTCCCCATTTCCCGCCTGGGTCGTGTCGACGCAGCCGGCCGGCTCCCGAGCTGATACGACGCTTCCATGACGTCGAAGGAGCGCGCGTCGCTCGACCTGGTTCCACTCGTGGCATGGCTGGTCATCGCGGCGGCCTCCGCGACCGCGATGCTCGACGGCCTCACGGGCGCAGCCCTGGCTGCCCGCGGAGATGTTCGCCTGCAAGGGCGCGAATCGCTCATCTGGGCGGCCGCCTGCGCGGTCATCTTCGTCCTCTCGGGGACGATGGCGCTCTGGCGCTGGGGCCGCGTCTCCCGCGAGGTGAGCGAGGGAGGCGACACCCTCGAGGTGGTCCACGTGTCGCGTGCGCGTCGCCTGAAGATGACGCGCGAATACTTGCCGTCTCCGATCCCGGCGGGTTGGAGCGCCTGGACGAGCGCTCGCGGAATGGCCACCTGGCGTTCTCGCGTGGGCGACGCGCTGATTCTCGCCTGGGTGCGCGAAGATGCGGCGCTCGAGTCGCTCCACGTGGCCATCGCGCATGCCGAGTCGGAGGCGCCGGTCGACGATGCGCGCGCGTCCGCCATCCTCGAGCGGTTCCGCGGCATCTCCGAGTTCATGGAGGCGGACGCCCCCTGGCCGAACCTCGAGGAGCTGCACCCGGGCATTCGCTGCTGGGTCGCCCTCCCCACGAAGACGATGACCACGCTCAAGGACCTGCCCGCGCCGACGGAGCCTCCGGCGCTGCCCGAATCCCCGTTGCGCGCGCTCGTGCGTCCGCTCCTCCCCGAGAAGCTACCCGCCGGCTGGTCCCCGCCGGTCGGCGTCGAGGAGCTCACGTCGGGATGGGTCATGATCGCCGGCCGCCGCCTGCTCTTCGCGGCGCCCGTCCCGCGAGATCGCACGCGCCTGCGGGTCTCCATTCTCGGCTCGAGAGACGACGATGCGGTCGGCCTCGCCGAGGCGATGGAGACCCTCCGTCACTTCCGCGGCGTCAGCGCGTTCCGGCAGACGCGCGACCTCGACGGCGCCACCGGGTCGCGCACGTTCGTCGCCGACATCGAGGGCGCCACGCCGGGCACGGGGAAGGCGGGGATGAACTGACGCGGGGGAAGCAAAGGAGCGCGAGCACGCGCCCGCTGCGCTACGCTTCGCGTGCCTCACCGGAGGAGTGGCCGAGCGGTCGAAGGCAGCGGTTTTGAAAACCGCCGTACTCGCAAGGGTACCAGGGGTTCGAATCCCTTCTCCTCCGCCAGCTGCCTCGCTGCGCTCGACAGCGGCGGAGGAGACGGGATTCGAGCGGCTGCGCCCAGCCCGGCGGGCTGGTCGCGAGGCGACGAATCGGGAGAGGCGGGAGGTCGCGACGCGAGGTTCCGAGGTCGGCCCTTCCCGTCGTCCGCGCGTCCCCCCCTACTGCGCCGCCGCGTAGTGCGCGGTGACCCTCGCCTGCGGTAGCGCGTGGTCGTAGACGGCGATCTCGTCGAGCGTGCCCGCGAGGAGGTCGCCCCACACCATGTCGACGCCGCTCGCGGTGGTGCCGGCGAGCGAGGTGGCGGCCGCCTGCGACACGCCGTTCACGTAGAGCGTTCCCGTCGTGCCGTCGAAGGTGCCGACGACGTAGGCCCAGACGTCCGTCGCGGTGAACGTGGTGCTCTCGACCGCGAGCTCGGTCGTTCCGGAGGACCACCGCTCGAGGCCGAGCTTCTCGGAGCCCTGCACGTACACGATGTACGTGCCGGTGAAGGGCATCCCGCCGTTGCCGTACTGCATGTTCGTGACGACGTGGCGGTAGGTCGCGTCGATCGTCGTGAGGTTCACCCAGCCCTCGAGCGTGAACGGCAGGGACGGCGAGAAGTCGAAGGCGAGGCCCACGTCGACGTGGCCCGACACGCCGTCGAGGCCCACCGCGGTGTCGGGATCGCCCGCGAGGGCGCCGGGCTGCCCGAGCGTGAAGGTGCCCACGTAGGTGCCGTCGTGGCCGTGGCCCGTCTCGTCGTGCGCGACGGTGCCCGAGGTCTCGTCGAGCCGCCAGTAGGCGAGCGGATCGTCGGCGAGGACGGCGGCGCGGTAGACGCTCGAGGGCGCGTCGGGCCCGGTGTCGGCGCCCGTCTCGGGCTGCGGGGGTCCGTCCTTCACGCCGGTCGCGTCGGTCGCGTCGGCGGTCCCGTCCTTTGCGCCGTCGGCCGGGGCGTCCTTTCCCGCGGTCCCGTCGGAGGCTGCGTCCGCCGGGCCCTTCGTGTCGGCGGTCGCGTCACGCGGTGCGTCGTTCGCCGCGTCCGACGCTGCGTCGCCCCCTGAACCTGCGTCCAAGCCCGAGCGTTCGGACGCTGCATCCCCGCCGCCGGAGCCCCCCGCGAGACCGTCGAGCGGGGCCACGAGCGAGCAAGCAGCCACGAGCGACCACGAGCCGGCGAGCAGCGCGCTCGTCAGGAGCAGGGCGGCGCGCGGGGCCATCGCGCTCATCGGGCGAGTGTACGCCATGCGGGTGGCATCGGCCGCCGGGAGCCTTATCGTAGGGATGTGGAGTGCTCCGGGTGATGGAGATCGCCGCCCCGTCCAGCCGGTCGCCGCAGGCGCTGCGTGGCGCGCCGCTGCGCGATGCGCTCCGCGAGCTGGGGAACGGCGAGGACACGCCGCACGCGGAGTCGGCGGTGGTTGCGCGCGCGCCGCTCGCCTCTGCGGTGGCGCCGGTCTACGCGCTCGTGCCGGTCGACGGCGACGTCGACGTCGATGCCAACGACGACGAGCCCGCGCCCCGCGCGCTGCGGCCCCACGAGCTCGCGGGGTACGTCGCCCGCCCCGAGTGACGGGAAGCTGGCGCTCCGGGCCGGTTTTTGGCAAAGACGGGGGCCGTGAGCCGTCGTTCGCGCGCGCTCGGCATCCTCGCCGCCCTGGCGGCCCTCTCCGCGGTGGCCGCCTGCCACCACGAAGGCGCCCGCACGGACGCCGACGGAGGCAGCGATCTCCAGGCCGCCGCCGCGTCGTCCGACGACCCGCCGCCCCCTCCCCCGGACGGGCCTCGCCTCGGCATCACCGCGATGCAGGTGTGGGTGCACGAGTCGGCGAGCTCCTCGTCGCGCAAGCTCGGCTACCTCCGCCTCGGGGCGACGGTCGCGCGCGGCGCGAAGGCGGCCGGCACCGACGGTTGCCCCGGCGGCTGGTACCCGGTGCACCCGCACGGCTACGTGTGCGTCGGCGACGAGGCGTCGCTCGACCCCACCGCCCCGCTCGTGCGCGCCGCGAGCGTCCGGCCCGACCTCACGAAGCCGCTCCCGTACCACTACGGCTTCGTGCGCGCGGTCGCGCCCCAGTACCTCAAGATCCCGAACAAGGAGGAGCAGCTCGCGAGCGAGTTCGCGCTCGAGAAGCACCTCGCGTGGTGGGACAAGGAGGGGCTGGCGAGCAACGGCGTCGAGCCGGGCGCGAACGACGTCGTGCTCGACGCGTCGGGCGCGGCGCTCGACGGCGCGCCGCCCCCCGCGGGCTTCCGTCCGTCGACGGCGCTCTCGCAGGGGGAGCTCTTCGGCGGCACGAGCGACAAGGACCCTGTGCCCTTCTGGCTCGCGGGCGGGCGGCAGATCCCCAACGTGAGCGGCTTCAAGGTCCCGTCGTACGCCGTCTTCGCCGACCGCGTGCGGCGGCACACGGGTCTCGCGTTCCTCGGGAGCTTCCCCACGGGGGACGACTCGTTCGACCGGCGCTTCGCGGTGACGACCGACCTGCGCATCGTGCCGACCACGAAGGTGAAGCCCGACTCGGCGTCGCCGTTCCACGGCGTCGTCATCAAGTCGACCGACGACCTGCCGTTCGCGTGGGTCCGCTCGAAGGAGGCGCACGTCTATCGCTTCGACGGCGACAAGCCCGAGAAGACCGACCAGACGCTCGCGCGCCGGACGATCCACAAGCTCTCGGGGAAGGCGCGCCGCGTGGGCGACGTGACGTACCGCGAGACGACCGACGGCCGCTGGCTGAAGAGCACCGAGGCCGGCGCCGCGCTCGTGCCGACGGACTGGCCGAAGGCCGCCACGGACGGCGAGAAGTGGATCGACATCTCGATCGAGAACCAGGTGCTCGTCGCCTGGCAGGGCAAGACGCCGCTCTACGCGACGCTCGTGTCGACGGGGCAGGACGGGATGGGCGACCCGATGACGACCAAGTCGACCATCCGGGGGACGTTCCGCATCCGGGACAAGCACGTGACGACGACGATGGACTCGAACGGGCGGAGCGCCGAGGGCGGCGGCCCCGCGCCGGGTGCGTCGCCTGCGCCGGCGGAGCCGGAGCGCGATCACGAGGAGAACTACGGCAAGACGGTGCGGCGCGGGCAGGGGACGTTCGAGCTGCGCGACGTGCCGTGGGTGCAGTACTTCGCGGCGGGCTTCGCGCTCCACACCGCGTACTGGCACGACGTCTTCGGCATCGCGCGGAGCCACGGGTGCGTGAACCTCGCGCCCATCGACGCGCACTGGCTCTTCGGCTTCACCGACCCGCCGGTTCCGCCGGGGTGGCACGGCGTCGAGGCGGGCGTCGAGTCGCCGCAGGGCACGACCGTCGTCGTCCACAAATGATTCCGCCGCTCGACGAGGCGTCGCTCCGCGAGCCGCTCCGCCGCTTGCTCGAGGCGCGCGCACCGCGCCGCTTGCCCACGGGGGGCACGGCCGCGGCGGTCCTCGTGCCGCTCTTCGAGCGCGACGGCGAGGCGCACCTCTGGCTCGCGCGCCGGCCGCAGACGATGCGTAGCCACGCCGGGCAGGTGGCGTTCCCCGGCGGCAAGAGCGAGCGCGACGACGGGTCGCTGCTCGAGACGGCCCTCCGCGAGACGCACGAGGAGCTCGGCATCGAGCGGAGCCAGGTCGACGTGCTCGGCGCGCTCGACGACGTCTTCACCATCACCGGGTTCACCATCTCGCCGTGGGTCGGCTGGGTCGCGCCCGACGCCGAGCCCCGCGGCAACCCGTCGGAGGTCGCGCGCGTCTTCGCGGCGCCCCTCCGCGCCTTCTTCGAGGAGCCCGAGGGCGTGCTCCCCTACCGCGGCTGGACGGTCGACGGGGAGCTCGTCTGGGGCGCGACCGCGGCCATCGTCCGCGGCTTGGTCACCATCCTGCGCGAGCTCGGGAACGCGCCCGCGCAGGCGCCGCGTCAGTAGGGGTTGTCGTCCGAGGGCTTCGCGGTGGGCTTCGGCTTCGGGGCGGCCGTGGCCGTCGCGGTCGGAGCGGCGGTGGCCGTCGCAGTCGGCTGCGCGGTCGCGGTGGGGACGTGCGTCGCCGTGGCCGTGGGACGCGGCGCGGCCGTCGCGGTCGCGATGGCGGCCGTGGCGGTAGCGGTCGCGGTGGCGGCCGCAGTGGCCGACGGAGCCGCCGACGCGGCGGCACTCGCGGAAGGCGCGGCGCCGGCGGAGCCCGCGGGCTCGGCGCTCGCAGAGGCGGCGGCCGCGGAGGCCGACTCGGTCGCTGGCGGCGCGCTCGTCGTCGCGGGCGGAGTGACCGGGACCGACGCGGTGGGCGCGACGTTCGTCTGCCCGCCGCCGAAGAGCTGGTCCTTGTAGAGCACCGCGGCCCCCGCCGCTGCGGCGACCACGACGAAGAGCAGGATGAACGCCCCGCCCCCGCCCTTCTTCGCGGGCTGCGGCGCCGAGGACGCCGACGTGCCCTTCGCCGACGGTGACTCGCGCGACGTCGCGGGCGGCGGCGTCGACTGGACGCGCTTCGGTGCCGGCGACATCCCGGCCACCATCGCGCGCGCCTTCGCGGCGTCGTCGGCTTCGCGCGCCTTGGCGCTCGTGTCGACCGACGGCGTCTTCACCTCGACCGGGGGCGCCGACTTCTTCGTCTCCGCCGTCGACGGGCCCTTCACCTCGGGCGCGGCCCCCGTCGCCGTCGGACGCTGCGAGGACGGGCCGTGCTCGCCCTTGGACGTGCCCTCGCCCTTGGCCGTGACCCCACCCTCGGAGCCGGAGAAGAGCGGGTTGGTCCCGATCTCCTCCATCGAGCCGCCCGCCTCGCGGAGCGCCTCCTCGAGGAGCTCGGCGGCCTGCTTCATGACCGTCTGCTCCTGCTTCGGCGGCATCTCCTCTTCGGACTTCGTCGCGGGGAACATGCCCCCGCTGCTCGTCCGCGGGGCGCCGGTGCTGCTCGAGCCTGCGGCCGGACGCGGAGAGGCGTGTGCCGACGCGGACGCTGCCGCGGCGGCGGCCGTGGTCTTGGGCGCGGCGACCGTCGGCGCGTCGTCCGTGGCGGGCGGCGGCGAGGACTGGATGCCGAGGCCCATCATCGTGGCCTTGCGCGCGGCGAGCGGAACGCCGACGCCTGCGGTGCCGGGAGGAGGAGGCGTGACCTTCGCCGTGGCCGTCGCCGCCGGCGCCACGACCTTCGCCGCCGGGCCCGCGTCGAGGCCCCCCGTGGGCATCTCCGCTTCGCTCTCGTACGCCTTGCCGGCGTCGGCCCGCGTGTTCACCAGCTTGTCGATGACCGTCTTGGACGGCTCGTCGATCTTGATGAACTTCACGCCCATGCCGGCCGGGCGCTCGCCGTTCGACGTGCCCGCGTCGCGCTTCCAGACGACGCGCCCGACCCCGGCGATGACCGCCTGGTCGCTCGCGAGGCGGATCTCGAACTTGAGCAGCGTGCCGGGCGGGAACGGGTTGGCGGTCTTGATGTAGATGCCGCCGCGGCTGACGTCGTGCGCGTGGTTCTCGATGAACTCGTCGACCGTCGCGCTCTTGTAGCGGACGTTCAGGCTGACGATCTTGACGCGACGATCCTTGCGGGTGTCCTGGTTCATCGCCGGCAGGTCTCCTGGGCCCCGAAGCGCATCTGGCATCGTAACCCGCAAGCGCGCGAAAAGGCCAACGAAGGGCGTGGTAGAGTTCGAGGCCATCGTGCCTTCGGTGTCCGCGATGGGGTCCGGCTCGAAGCGCGCCGGCTCGGGCCGCGCGTCCGGCCCGTTCCGGGCGCACGCGCGCCGCAACGTCCGGCTCCGGGCGCTCCTCACGCACGTCCAGGCGGGCTGGCAGCGCTACGTCCCCATCGACAACCTGGGACTCGGCGGCGCGGGCACCCGCATCGCCGTCGGGGACGGGGCGGTCACGGGGCTTCCGCTGGCCGCCGGCGACGCGGTGACCCTGTCCTTCACGGCGCCGTCGCTCTGGGACCCGCTCGTCCTTCGCGCGCGCGTCGCGTGGGTGAGCCGCGACGCGCAGGGCCGCGTGGGCCTCGCCTTCGAGCACCGCCCGGACGCCCACGAGGCCGTCTTCGCGCTCTACGAGCTGATCGTCACGCTCGGGTTCGAGTAGCCCGCGCAGGCTTTCGAGCCGGCGTACGAGTGGCCCTCGCCGCGAGGGGGTAGTCGATCGTGCCGGCGAGGGTCTTTCTTCGCTTGTCGACCTCGCGCTGGAGGGTGGCGACGGCGGCGGCGCGGTCGTCGTAGATGCGGCGGTGCCTGCGCTTCATCTTCGGGTCGCTGAGGAGAGCGTACGTGAGCCACGGGAAGACCGCCGTCACGTCGGCGTGGACGTACATGCTGCCGGTCGCGACGCTCTCGGCGCTGACCTTGCCCCAGGTGTGGCCCTCGCCGGCGGGGCACGAGCTGAGGGCGCCGTTGTCGACCGGGTCGACGCAGACCTGCACGTCGATGTCGAAGCCGTGCGTCGGGACGCCGAGGATCTGGTCGAGGAGCGGCTCGCCCTGGAGCGTGTAGTTCTTCGGTACGCCGCCGCCGAGGATCCAGACGGCCATCGGCTTCTTCAGCGTCGAGAAGCAGTGGTGCTGCATCGCGCCCATCTCGAAGACGTCGTCGTTGACGTCGACTTCGAGCGTGAACTCGTCGCCGAGGAGGCGCTTGAGCTTCACGACGTTGAGGAAGATGGAGCCGTCCTGCACGGCGCCGACGAAGATGGGGACGGCGTACCTGTAGGCGGTCGAGAGGAGCGAGGGCTCCTTCACCCCGAGCGCCTTCTCGATCTCGAAGATCCGCTTTCCGAGGAGGTAGTGGAGCTCGGGCGTCGTCATCTTCTTCTGGAACTCGCGGCCGCGGAGGATCGCCGAGAAGAGGCGGTCGGTCTCGAGGAGCGTCTCCTCCCAGAAGCCGAGGTCGTAGATGCGGATGATGCGCGCGAGGCGGTACTGGAGGTCGCCCGCGGTCGGGTCGATCTCGCGGATGCGGTGGCCGATGATGCGGTGCGCGTCGTGGTAGAGGTTCGCGCCCGTCGTCGTGATGCAGTCGACGAGGCCCCGGTCGAGCAGGGGGATGAGGCACGACTGGTGGAGCCCGGCCGGCGTCATCGCGCCGCTGAACGTGAGGAAGATCGCGCAGTCCTGCTCGACGCTGCGTCGCATGAGCTCGTAGGCGGTGCGCTCCTGCCGGCCGACGTACGCGGGGAAGCGCTCGGTCAGGATGGCGTGCGGCGTCTCCTTGCCGGTGATGGCGCGAGGCATCACGTCGCGCGCGTGGTCGAAGCGGGCGCGCGTGCTGCGCGAGGTGCTGCGCACGGCCGCGTTGCTCGCGGTGGGGCTCGGCGTGCTTGAGGATGCGCTCCTGGGTCTGCTCGGGCTCGTCGGCATGGGGGCGCCACGGATCACCCGTCCTCGCGGCAGGAGTCAAGCGCGGCTTGCAGATGGCCCGGAAACGGTGCATTCCATGGCCGATGACGAACTCCCCGCCGATCGTCGCTCTCCCCGTCCCAGTCCCCGGCGGAGTCCCGTCAGACCCCGATGCGCTGAACGCGTCGACCGCGTCGACGGCGTCGAGCGCGTCGACCGCGCCCACCGTGCTGGCCTTGCAGCCGCGCCCCGCGACCTTCGAGCAGCTCGCGAAGCTGCCCGACGAGTGCATCGACGTCCCCACGGGCGCGGCGCTCATCGCGCGCGACGCGTACGGCACGCTGGACGTCAAGCGCCTGATCGCGCGGCTCGACGATCTCGCGGCGCCGCTCGAGGGCCGCGACTTCGCGTCGCTGCCTCTCGACGCGCAGGCCGACGCGGTCACGGCGCACGTCTTCGGCACCCTCGGCTTCCGCGGCAACGAGCAGGACTACTACGACCCGAAGAACAGCCTCCTGCCCGACGTGCTCGATCGCAAGCTCGGCATCCCCATCAC
This sequence comes from Polyangiaceae bacterium, assembly GCA_036490515.1. Lineage (GTDB taxonomy): Bacteria > Myxococcota_A > Polyangia > Polyangiales > Polyangiaceae > Palsa-1150. Next base: position 304,498 of record DASXDU010000011.1, on the reverse strand, counting down.
GCTGGCCCTCGTCTACTGCGCGGTGGCGCGTCGCCTCGGCGTGCGCGCGCGCGGCGTGAGCTTCCCGGGCCACTTCCTCGTCCGCGTCGACGGTCCCGCAGACGCGGACGCGGCGGACCCGAGCTCGATGCCCGTCATCGTCGATCCGTTCTTCGGCGGGCGCCGCCTCGACGAGGCGGGCCTGAAGAAGCTCCTCGAGCGGGGGGCGTCGACCAAGTCGCAGGCGCTGTCGATCCCCGAGCACCTCGCGGCGGCGATGCCGCGCGCGATGCTCGTGCGGATGCTCATCAACCTGAAGTGGATCTACGCGACGCGCGGCGACTTCGCGCGGGCGCTCCTCGCGCTCGACCGCATCATCTCGCTGCAGCCGGACTCGGTGCCCGCCTTGCGCGAGCGCGGCATGCTCGCGGCGAAGCTCGGGTCGGTCGAGGGCGCGCGCGCGGACCTCGCGCGCCTCCTCGAGCTCGTGCCCCAGGTGCCCGACGCGAAGAGCATCCGCGAGCGCCTCGACGAGCTCCGCGCGAAGCAGAGCGTCTTGAACTAGATATCTCGCGGGGGCTGCGCCCCCCCTCGTCGCTTCGCGACGACCCTGGAGCACGATAGGGCGGACGTGCGCCCGTGCTACGGGTGCGTCGCGTGCGTCATTCCCTTCGCGCCCGTGTCCGAAACTATCAAGGCGTTTTCTTGCCCCACGAGGCAAGCGCATGAATACCTTCGCTCCCAAGCTCGTCCGATGGGCGAACAGGAGGGATCGATGCGACGAATCGTCTTTGGTGCGGCACTGGTTGCGGTGGGTGGGTTCCTGGCGGCGACCGCGGGGACCGCGCGCGCAGACGGGATGGACGACAAGAAGATCGACGTCGGCGCGGACGTGCAGTTCGTTCTGCCGCTCAACAGCGACTTCTCCAACGTGTCCGGCCCGCTCATCGGCGCGGTCGTGCGCGGCGGCTACCGTGTCATTCCTCCCCTCGAGATCACGGCGCGTGTCGGGTACCTCGCGGGTCTCAGCAAGTCGCAGTCGGCGGGTCCGCTCGGCAACGTGAGCACGAGCATCAGCGACATCCCCATCTGGGTGGGCGCCCGCTACTACTTCATGGAGCCCCCGGCGGGCCTCTACGGCGCAGCCGAGATCGGGATCAACGCGCTGACGGCGCACGTCTCCGAGGGCGGCGTCTCTGCGAGCCAGGGCGAGACGCGCGAGGGCTTCAACATCGGCGCGGGCTACGTCATCAGCCCGGACCTGCCGATCGATATCCGTGCGCAGTTCATGTACTTCAACCTCCTCGGCACGGAGAACGGCGAGAAGGGCGAGTTCGGCCTGGGCCTGAGCGTCGGGTACAGCTTCTTCTTCTGATCGCGGCCTGCCGCGGCAACGTGAGCGTGGAACGTGAACGTGGCTTGGCGGCTGCTGCCTTGCCGAGGCGTCTGCACGTCGCCGTGCTAACGAGCACGGCGACCGGTGCGCCTCGCCGCTTCCCTCCTGGTCTTCTGCGCGGTGGCGGCGGGCACGGCCACGTCGACGCCCGCCGCCGCGCAGGCGCAACCTCTTCGCTGGGACGCCGGCCTCTCGGCGGGCGTCAGCCAGCGGCTCACGACGGGCCGCGCGGCAGGGGCGCCGACGCCGGAGCTCGGCCCCCTCGCGGAGGCGCAGGCGCACGTCGCGCTCCTTCCCATGATTCGCGTCGGGCTCTACGCGGCCGAGGATCTCTCCCCTCTGCCCGGCCGCGTGCGCTCGTTCACCGCCGGGGGCCTGCACGCGCGCTTCGCCCCGCCGCTCCTGCCCATCGGCTGGCGCACGTGGCTCTACGCCGGCTTCGGCTTCGCGCTCGGGGAGGACCCGGGCGGCGGCGGCGCCCCCCACACATCCGGTCAGCTCTTCGACGTCCCGGTCGGCGTCGGCCTGGGCACGAAGCTCGGCCGCCACTGGATGCTCTTCGGCGAGCTCGGGGCGCGCCTGGGCTTCGGCTTCTACGGCCGGATGTACGACCGCGCCGCGGCGACCGAGCCCGCGACGACGACCGCGGCCGCTTCCGCTGGAACCGCCGCCGGACCGTATCTCGGGCACGACGCGGTCGCCTTGGCGCTGACGGTGGGGCTAAGCTGGGAAGACTAGCGTGGCGGTCCCCGTGGCCGCATGCTCGGCGTGTCGATGAGCACCCCCTCCAACCGCACTGACGGGACCGCGACGAAGGCCGAGGGGCCCCGCGGTACACCGGCCAATGCGCCGCGCGGAGAGGCGGAGGGGAAGAGCGAGCGGCCGAGCCTGCGCCCGGGCGGGGCGGAGTCGCTGGTCGGCAAGATCCTCTCGGGGCGGTACTTCATCGAGCGGCTCATCGGCGAGGGCGGCATGGGCGCGGTCTACCAGGCCGAGCACACGCACATGCGCAAGCGCCTGGCGGTGAAGGTGCTGCACCCGGAGATGAGCCGCCTCAGCGAGGTGGTGGCGCGCTTCGAGCGCGAGGCGATGGCGGCCGCGCACATCGAGCACCCGAACGTCGCCGCCGCGACCGACTTCGGCAAGCTCGACGACGGGTCGTTCTTCCTCGTGCTCGAGTACGTCGAGGGGAAAAGCCTCCGCGACGCGCTCAACGAGGGCCGCCTCGAGCTCGGCCGCGCGCTCCACGTCACGCGCCAGATCGCCAGCGCCCTCGGGCGCGCGCACGGCCTCGGCATCGTGCACCGCGACCTCAAGCCCGAGAACGTGATGCTCATCACGCGCGAAGAGGACCACGACTTCGTGAAGGTGCTCGACTTCGGCATCGCGAAGGTCCCCGTCGGCGCGCTCGTCGGCGAGCACAAGGTGCAGTCGGGCCAGGGCGGCCAGGTGCTCACGCAGCTCGGCATGGTCTACGGGACGCCCGAGTACATGGCCCCCGAGCAGGCGCTCGGCCAGCCCGTCGACGCGCGGGCCGACCTCTACGCCCTCGGCGCGATGGCGTTCGAGATGATCACCGGCGCGCGCCCGTTCGACCACGAGAGCAAGGTGACGCTCCTCGGGATGCACGTGACGGCGCCCATCCCGCGCATGGCCGACCGCGCGCCGGACGCGAACGTCCCGGCCGAGGTCGACGCGATCGTGATGAAGCTCCTCGCCAAGGAGGCGACCGCCCGCCACGCGGACGCGCGGGAGCTCATCGACGCGCTCGACGACGTGGCGATGCAGCTCGTCGCGCGCGGGCGCATCTCGGAGCTCGCGCCGACGTCGCGCATCGGCGGCCCGCGGCCGAGCCTCGCGGGGGCCGATGCGAGCGGTCCACGGGCGGCGCTCGCGTCCGCGCCGAAGGTGACGGGCCCGGGGCAGGGGACGTCGCAGCCGGGCATCGCGTCGCTCGTCGGTGCGTCGGTGGGGAACGTCCTCAAGGGGGCGCCGCCCTGGATGTCGCGCAAGGTGCTGGCCATCGCGGCGTCGGCGCTGGGTGCGGTGCTCCTCGTGCTGGTCGGGGTCATCGTGGCGTCGTCGATGCACGGCGGGTCCGACGCGCCCGCGACGACCGCGTCGACGAGCCCGGGGCCACCACCGGCGCCGCCCAAGCCGCCCGACCCGAAGACCGACGAGGTCGTGAGCGAGGCGCAGCTCAAGATCGACAAGGGTGACTTCGCGACCGCCATCGACGAGCTCACGGTCGTCGAGGCGAAGGCGCCCGACCGCGCGGACGTCCACATGCTCCTCGAGCGCGCATACACGGGCGTGCGCAACGCGCAGGGCGCCATGAAGGAGGCCGACTTCTGGCTCTCGTCGGACCCGAACTCCGTCGCGGACATCCACCTGCAGGAGGACATCCGCAACGCGGCGCTGATGAAGGACGCGCAGGACGAGGCGTTCGCGCTCCTCGAGACCAAGATGGGGACGCGCGGGATCGACATCCTCTACGACATCGCGTACCTCGGCTCGGGCCGCATGTACCCGCAGGCCGCCGCGCGCGCCCGCAGGTCGCTCGAGACGTCCGAGGTCCGCAAGCGCGCGAGCGCGCCGCTGGCGGTGCTCCTCCAGTTCAAGGACGCCAAGACCTGCGAGCAGAAGCACACGATGCTCGAGGCGGTGCGCGACAAGGCCGACGCGCGCGTTCTCTCGCTCCTCCAGCCGTACGAGGCCGCGCGCGGCTGCGGCTTCCTCGGTCGGTCCGACTGCTACCCCTGCATGCACCACGACCACCTGCTCGAGGACGCCAAGCAGCAGGTCACCGAGCGCGCCGCCCGGCAGTAACGCGGCTCAGATGCCGTAGCGCTGGCGGTTGGCGCGGACGTGCTCGACGTAGGCCTCGGCGGGCAGGCGAGGCTCGAGGGTGCCCGCCGCGACGGCGTCCTCGAGGGCCTTCTTGATGTCGCCGATCTTGCGCGAGGGCGGCAGGCCGAACGCGCGCATGATCTCGTCGCCGATGCCGCTCGGCAGCGGCGGAACGCGCGCGTCCTCCTCGGCGAGCATCGAGATGCGCTGCTGGAGCTCCTCGATCTGCTGGAGGCCCTTGCGCTTCTTCTCGGGGCGCTTGGTGGTGATGTCGGCCCGCGCGAGGCACAGGAGGTCCTCGAGGTGCTCGCCGAGCTCGCGCGCGAAGCGGCGCACGGCGCTGTCGGTCCAGTCGGGCGAGTACTGGTTGGCCCGCAGGTGGTGGAGCACGAGGAAGCGCACGGTGTCCTTCAGCGCGGGCTCGTGCGCGAAGAGCGGCACGCGCTTGTCGAGCTTGTCGAACATGCGCGTCCCGACCTCGGCGTGACCGAGGAAGTGAACCTTTCCGTCCGCCGTGATCGAGCGAGTCTTCACCTTGCCGATGTCGTGGAAGAGCGACGCCCAGCGGACCTCGATGCGGGGGACCGACTGGCGCACCACTTGCTTCGTGTGCTTCCAGACGTCCTTGTGGCGCCACTCGCCGTCGCCGAAGCCCACCATCGCGTGCACCTCGGGGAAGAGGGCCGAGAGCGCGCCCGACCCGAGTAACTCGTCGAGACCACGCTCCGGATCATCGCCCATGACCACCCGGTCCAGCCGCAACCGCAACGCCCGCGCGTCGAGCTTCGCGGCGGCGCGGAAGTCGTCCATGGATACGGTCTGCACCAGGGCGGCGCCCCCGCGTGCGCCAGCCCCCTCGGCCCCGTCGGCGGCCCCGTGCCCCTCCGCGGCGAGCGCGGCCGCCTCGAGCGCATCGAAGACGCGGTCGACCGCAGCCTGGTGCGTCGGGTCGGCCATGGGGGCTGCGCTCTTAGCATGCAGCCTGGGGGGATGCTCGGCGGGAGACGGCGCCGCCGGCCGCAGCGGAGGCGAAGGCAGCGGCGCCTGCGCGTACCCGAAAGGGCCCTACGGCACGACCGTCGGCGCGGTCGTCGACCCCACGCTCTCCTGGCAGGGCTACCGCGACGACGGGACGACCGCGACGACGGTCGCCATCACGGACTACTACGACTGCGACGGGTCGAAGGGCGTCGACGCGCTCCTCGTCGACGAGGCCGCGCAGTGGTGCTCGGACTGCGCCTCGCAGGAGGTGACCATCGGGCCCGACATCGGCTCGACGTGGAAGAGCCAGGGCGTGCACGTGGTGACGCTCCTCGCGCAGGACACGGAGGAGAACCCGGCGACGCTTGCGACCGCGCTCTCGTGGCGCAACGAGTACGCGCTCACGACGGGCGCCGTCTGCGCCGACCCTACGTGGACGACGAAGCTCTGGGGCGGCGCATCGTCGGCGGGCAACGGGTTCCCGACGTCGGTCGTCATCGACCCGCGCACGATGAAGATCGTCGCCATCCAGCCGAAGGACGTCCCGACCACCGTGACGAGCCTCGCCACCGCGAACGGCGGGTAGGTCGCAGCAGGGACTCGGCGCGGCGGCCGGTCGAGCGCGCGCCTCAGCTCATCGCCTGGACGGGCGACGACGTCGGCTGGTGCGTGCTCGCCGGCTCTTCGTCGGCGAAGGCGGCGAGCTCCTCGCTCACCTTGCGCAGGTACTGCTGCTTCACGTGGAAGGGGAGGAACGCGCTCTTGAAGCCCGAGAGGATGATCTGCTTGATGTCCTTGAGGCCCAGGCCCATCTGCGTGTGGCAGAGCCACAGCTCCTTGCTCACCGTGGTGTCCGTCACGAGGCGGTTGTCCGTGTTCACCGTCACGCGGAGGCCCAGGTTCTTGTAGAGCTTCAGCGGGTGGCTCTGGAGGTCGCGGATGGCGCCCGTCTGCACGTTCGACGACGGGCAGCACTCGAGCGGGATGCGGTGGTCGTTCACGTAATGGAGGAGGTCGCCGTTCTCGCGCAGGCGGCACCCGTGGCCGATGCGGTGCGCCCCGCAGACGTGGATGGCCTGGGCGATCGACTCGGGGCCGTAGGCCTCGCCGGCGTGGATGGTGACGTTGATGTTGTTGTCGCGAACGAGCTGGAAGGCGGCCTTGTGGTGCTTGGCGGGGTGGTCGTACTCGGCGCCCGCGAGGTCGAAGCCGACGACGCCGCGGCCCTTGTACGCCACCGCGAGCTCCGCCATCTCGAGCGAGCTCTCGGGCGACACGTTGCGGATGCCGCAGATGATGACGTTCGACTCGATGCCGAGCTTGTCCTGCGCCTCGCGGAGCCCTTCGAGGACGCTCTCGACGACGGCGGTGAGCTTGAGACCGCGCCGCGTGTGGAGCATCGGCGCGTAGCGGACCTCCATGTAGCGGACGTTCTCGTGGGCGGCGTCCTCGGCGAGCTCGTAGGCGATGCGCCGGAGCGACTCCTCGGTCTGCATCACGCGGAGCGTGACGTCGAACGCCTTGAGGTACTCGACGAGCGTGCCGCAGTTCTGCCCGAGGTGCATCTCCGCGCGCAGGCCGTCGGCGTCGCGAGCGGGGAGGTCGACCTTGTACTTGTCGCCGAGCTCCAGGATCGTCGACAGGCGCAGCGACCCGTCGAGGTGCACGTGGAGGTCGGTCTTGGGGAGCTTCTCGATGAGCTCGAGGGGGATCGTCTTCGGGGTGGGACCGAGGGGCATGACGAAAGATACCACGGGTGCCACAATCGCGCGCGAGGGGCCGCCGGCAAACCATGGGCACGAGCGTCACGAAACACGCGACCTGCATGCTCTGCGAGGCCATGTGCGGCCTGGCGGTCACGGTCGAGGACGGCCGCGCCACACGCGTCGAGGGGGACCGGGACGACCCGCTGTCGCGCGGCCACGTCTGCCCCAAGGCGTTGGCGCTCGAGGACATCCGCCTCGACCCCGACCGCGTGCGCGAGCCCGCAGTGCGAGAAACCCGCGAGCCACGCCCCGCAGGCGACGCCGGCCACGCGGGCGAAACACGGGACGGGAGCGGCTGGAGGGCCGTCTCCTGGGACCGCGCCATCGGCGAGGCCGCCGACCGCCTCGCGGGCGTCGTGAAGGCCCACGGCCGCGACGCGGTGGCCGTCTACCTGGGCAACCCCATGGCGCACAACGGGCACGCGCTCGTCGGCGCGGGGATGCTCCTCGGCGTCCTCCGCACGAAGTCGCGCTTCTCGGCGACCAGCGCAGACCAGCTGCCGCACATGCTCGCGTCGCTCGAGATGTTCGGGCACCAGGCGCTCCTGCCGGTCCCCGACGTCGACCGCGCGCGCTTCTTTCTCTGCATCGGCGCGAACCCGGTCGTCTCGAACGGGAGCCTCATGACCGCGCCCGGCATCGAGCGGCGCCTGAAGGACCTGCGTGCCCGCGGCGGCCGCCTCGTCGTCGTCGACCCGCGCCGCACCGAGACCGCGCGCATCGCCGACGAGCACCACTTCGTCCGCCCGGGGACCGACGCGCTCCTGCTGATGGGGATGGTGCGCACGCTCTTCGAGGAGGGGCTCGTCCGGCCCGGCCGTCTCGCGCCGCTGCTCGGAGGGCGCGAGGCCCTCGCTCGCGCGTCCGAGGGCTTCACGCCCGAGCGCGTCGCGCCGCACACGGGCGTCGCGGCCGAGGTCACGCGCCGCCTCGCGCGCGAGCTCGCGGCGACCGAGGGCGTCGTCTACGGGCGCATCGGCGTGTGCCAGCAGGAGTTCGGCGCGGTCTGCGCGTGGCTCGTCGTCGCACTGAACGCGCTCACCGGGAACCTCGATCGCCCCGGCGGGGCGATGTTCACGACGCCGGCCATCGACCTCGTGCGCCTCGGGACGCTGCTCGGGCAGCGCGGGAGCTTCGACACGTACAGGAGCAAGGTGCGCGGGTTGCCGGAGTTCGGCGGCGAGCTTCCGGTCGCGTGCCTCGCCGAGGAGATCGAGGCGGGCAACATTCGCGGCCTCGTGACGCTCGCGGGCAACCCGGTCGCCTCCACGCCCAACGGCGCACGCCTCGCCCGCGCGCTCGGCTCGCTCGACGCGATGGTCTCGCTCGACATCTACCGGAACGAGACGACGCGCCACGCCCACGTCCTGCTCCCGACGACGTTCGGGCTCGAGCGCGAGCACTTCGACCTCCTTCTCCAGGCCGTCGCCGTACGCAACGTCACGCGCTGGTGCGCGCCCGTCTTCGAGCCGCCGCCCGGCGTGCGCGACGACTGGGCCATCTCCGCGGACCTGGCCAGCGCGGTGGCCACGCGCCTCTCCGATCGCGTCGCCTCGGCCGCCGTCCGCGCCGCCCGCGCCCTCGGCCCGCGCCGCATCTTCGACCTGGGCATGCGCGCGAGCAAGCGACACCTCTCGGTCGCCGCCGTCGCGAAGCACCCGCACGGCCTCGACCTCGGGCCGCTCGAGCCGCGCCTCCCCGCCGCGCTCCACACTCCGGACGGGAACGTGAACCTCGCGCCCGCGCGCTTCGTCGCCGACGTGGCGCGCCTGCGCAGGCTCCTCGACGTGACGAGGGTCGAGGGCGAGCTCCTCCTCGTCGGTCGCCGGCACCTCCGGAGCAACAACTCGTGGATGCACAACAGCCGGCGCCTCGTGAAGGGCCGCGAGGCGTGCACGCTCCTCATGCACCCCCAGGACGCCGAGGCGCGCGGGCTCACGGGGGGCGCGCGCGTGCGGCTCCGGTCCCGCGTCGGCGAGGTCGTGGTCCCGCTCGAGGTGAGCGACGAGATCGCGCCGGGCGTCGTGAGCCTCCCCCACGGGTGGGGTCACGGCCTCGACGGCGTCGAGCTGCGTGTCGCGCGCGAGCGGGCCGGCGCGAGCATCAACGACGTGACCGACGACGCGCGCGTCGACGCGCTGAGCGGCAACGCGGCGTTCAGCGGGACGCCCGTCTGGGTCGAGCGCGACCGCGACGCGGCGGAGTGAGCGATCAGTTGCGCCGCTCGACGAAGAGCGTCTGGAGAGCGAAGCCGATGGGGCCGCGCTCGTCGAACAGGTCCGCGCGCGTCGTGCCCGTCCCCTCGCGAGCGAGCGACGTCTCCGCGGCCATCGCCGTCCACTCGCCCGCCGGCGCTCGCGTCAGCGACACGGTGAGGTTCACCGGCACGAAGAGGTAGTCCTTCATGTCTGCCTCGCGGCTCACGCCGTTCGCCGAGTCGACCATCGCCAGGACGCGCGCGAGCGGCGTGACGGGGCGGCCCTTCACGACCTCGACGCGGAGGCGCGCCCAGACGGTCGCGGGCCCCATGACGTCGAAGCCACCGCGCGCGAAGCGCCACTCGACGGCTCGCCCGTAGCCGAACTCGGGGACGGACGGAAAGAGGCTCGTCGCTGCGGTCGCGGGCATCGGCGGAACGGGCACGGAGAGGTTTGCCTCGGGGCTGCGGTCGTCGGCGACGGAGAGGCGCCACGCGCTGGCGCGCAGGACGGTCCGGCCGCCGACGCTCGCGACGGCCTCCGTGAGCTCGATCTTCTTGCCCAGCCGGACGCCGCGCACGTCGACCTGCATCGGCGCGAGCGGGATCGGGCCGAGGAAGTCGAGGGAGAAGGCCGCGATGCGTGTGCCGGGCTTCGCCTCGTGTGCTTCGAGGATCGAACCGAGGAGCGCCGCCCCCGGGCCCCCGTGCTGGAGCCCCGGGTCCCACGGCCCGACCGTCGCGTCCGTCGGAAGGTAGCGCCCAGGTTGCTCCGCCTGCTCCTGCAACTCCCGCAGCTCGTAGAAGTGCGCCATGGCCGAGAGAGTAGATGTCCGTCACGGCGGCGCGTCGCACGTTCGCTTCGGACGTCGCCGCCCACCGGTCGGCTAGACTGCGTAGCGTGAGGCGTGGTCTCTCCCTCCCCGCCGCAGCGCTCCTCGCAAGCGCCGCCCTGACGTCGTCCCCGCGCCCCGCCCACGCCCAGGATCCCACGCCCACGCCCGCGCTCACGCCCGCGCCCACGCCCACGCCCACGCCCACGCCCGCGCCCGCGCCCGCCCCCGCGCCCCCGCCCGCGCCCGCGCCCGCGCCCGCGCCCGCCCCCGCGCCCGCCCCCGCGCTCACGCCCGCCCCCGCCCCCGCCCTCGCCCCTTCCCCCTCCCCCACCACCGACTGGGTCGACCTCTCCCTCGTCACCGACGTTCCCGGGGTCGCGCTCTACGCGCGCGAGGCTCGCAAGGCCGTCGTCGGCGACGAGGCGTTCGACACCTGGGCCCTCGTCTGCAGCGCACCCTGCAACGAGCGCGTCGACCCGCGCCGCACGTACCGCGTCCTGGGCGACCGCATCGTGCCCTCCATCGACTTCAACCTCGCACCCGGGTCGGGGCGCGTCGCCCTGCGGGTTCTCGCCGCCGAGCACCGTCCGCGCACGACCGGCGTCGCTCTGGGCGCCACCGGCGCCGTGAGCGGCTTCGCGGGCGTCTTGCTGCTCCTGCTCGACGTCGCCGAGCACGAGGCGGCGAACGCCGTCGGAAGCGGCTCGGCGAGCGCGCGCAGCCAGCTCCAGGGGCGTGCGAACACGTTCGGCGACGTCGGCATCGGCTTCCTCGCCGGCGGCGCCGTGCTCGGCGTGAGCGCGCTCTTCCTCCTGCGCACCGGCACGACGGAGCTCGTCCCCGTCGGTGCTGCGACCGCGCCCGCGACCGCGTCCGCCCCTCGCGCACGGCTCCGCCTCGTCCCCGGCGGCTTCGCGTTCTGACCGCGCGCGCCCGGTCAATGCCCGGTCGCGCTCCTCGACGCGCTCGTCAGTGGTGGTGGCGCACGAAGGTCACGTAGTAGACCGCGCCGACCGCGACCAGGAGGAGCAAGAGCCACACCCAGGCCGGGCGGCGCGGCTCGTCCGTTTTTGCGGGTGTGCCCTTCGACGCCGCCGCGGTGCCGCGGGCCGCCGCGGTCTTGCTCGCGGCGCTCGCCGCGGCGGGCTTGGCGGCGGCCTTCTCGGCGGGCTTCGCCTTCTCCTCGCCCTTCTTTGCCCCGCCCTTGCCTTTCGGCTGGGCCGCCTTCTTGTCGCCGTCCTTCTTCTCGGTGGCGGCCTTCTTCGCGGCAGCGGCCTTCTCGTCGTCCGCCTTCTTCTGCTCCGCGGCCTTCTTCTCTGCCGCAGCCTTCTCCTCGTCGGCCTTCTTCTTCTGGGCCGCGGCCTTCTCGGCGGCGGCCTTCTCGGCGGCGGCCTTCTCGGCGGCAGCCTTCTCGGCGGCAGCCTTCTCGGCGGCGGCCTTCTCGGCGGCAGCCTTCTCGGCGGCGGCCTTCTCGGCAGCGGCCTTCTCGGCAGCGGCCTTCTCGGCGGCGGCCTTCTCGGCAGCGGCCTTCTCGGCAGCGGCCTTCTCGCGCGCCGCCTTCTCCGCCGCGGCCCTCTCGGCGGCAGCCTTGCCGTCGTCGACCTTCGCGACCGCCGGCGGCGGCATCGTCTCGGACTGGAGCCCCGCCACGAGCCACCGGTTGCGTGCCGGGAGCTTGCGCTTGCGAGGCTCGCCCGACGCGCCCTCGGCGTACTCCACCTCGATCTCCGGCTGGGGCGCGCGGTGCGCATCGCCGAAGAGCGGCACCACGACCGCCCCCTCGCCGCCCCCCTTCACGCGGCCGAGGGCCTCGACCACGGCGCGCGCGCGCTCCTCGTACTTCGAGGCGCGGTTCGCCGCGAGCGCGACGAACCCCTCGAGCGTTTGCAGCTTCACCGCCGCCTCGCCCGCGTCTTCGCCCAGCGCGGGCAACGCCGCCGCGAGCTCGATCTGCGCCTCGTGCAGCACCCCGTCCGACAGCTCGACGAGCGCGCGATCGATCACGCCGTCGAGCGACGCCTCGACCGCTGCGTTGTCGGCCGACGCGTCGAGCGCCGGGGCCACCATGTCCACGAGGTTCCCCTGCACGCGCACCGGCGGCCGCGAGCCGCCCTCCGCGAAGTAGTAGAAGCCGCCCGTGATGCGGTCGGACCCGATCGTGTGGACGCGCACACCCTTCGCCGCGAGCTTCTCCGCGATCGCGGACTCGACCGCCACGAGGGGGCTCGCCTGCGCGGCGCGCCGCGCGTTCGCCAGGGACGCCGCCTGGGGGTGCGCCTCGGGCAGGGTGACGCCGAGCTCCTTGCGCAGGGCCTCGGTGACGTCCGCCTTCTGCACGACGAGGATCTCGCGGCTCCAGGTGCGGATGCCCTTGAGCGCCACCCAGCCGGCGCTCGGGCCCACGTGCAAGACGGCGAGCGCCTCCTCGCTGGGACCCACGTAGAGAACGCCGGGAACACTCAGAGACGCGCCGCTCATCGTCGACGACTACCGTACCATCGTCGAGCCTCGCGCCGCCGACGAGTTCGATGCGCCCGGGGGGCTCGCTCGCCGCCCTCGTGTCCTTCCGGCGTCGCACGCGCTAGATCGCGGGCCCATGCACCCTCTCTCGCGGGCACGCGGCGCCGGTCTGGCACTCCTCCTCGCCGCGTGCGGCGGCGCGACGCACGGCGCGACGTCCGCGCAGGGCACGCCCGCGGCCGTCACGGCTCCCGTGCCGCCCCCGCCGCCGCCTCCCCCTCCCGCGTCGTTCCCGCCCGCGTGGGCCTTCCACGCCGGCGAGGCCGCGCCGCACGCCGCGCACGGCATGGTCGTCACCGACAACGCGATCGGCACGCGCGTCGGCGTCGACGTGCTCGCGAGCGGCGGCAACGCCGTCGATGCCGCCGTCGCCACCGCCTTCGCGCTCGCCGTCTCGTTTCCGACCGCCGGCAACCTGGGCGGCGGCGGCTTCCTCGTCGCGCGCGTGGCCGGGCGCAACTACGCGCTCGACTTCCGCGAGACCGCCCCGGCCGCGGCGACGCGCGACATGTACCTCGGGCCCGACGGCAAGGCGACGCACGACTCGCGCGAGGGCTGGCGCTCGGTCGGCGTCCCCGGGAGCGTCGCCGGCCTCTGGGAGGCGTGGCACACGCTCGGCTCGAAGAAGAAGACGTGGGCCGAGCTCCTCGCCCCCGCCATCCGCCTCGCCGACCAGGGGTTCGTCGTCGACGCCGCGTTCCTCAAGGGCATCGGCTACCTGAAGACGCGCCTCGCGAAGTTCCCCGCGTCGGCGGCGCTCTTCCTGCCGAACGGCGAGCCGCCCATCACGGGCTCGACCTGGCGCGACCCCGACCTCGCGAACGTGCTCCGGCGCATCGCCGCCGAGGGCGCGGCCGGCTTCTACCAGGGCCCCGTGGCCGGCGCGATCGACGCCGGGATGAAGCAGAACGGGGGGCTCGTCACCAAGGAGGACCTCGCCGCGTACCGCGCGAAGTGGCGCGAGCCCATCACGTACCGCTACCGCGGGCGCGACGTCGTCGGGATGCCGCCGCCGTCGTCGGGCGGGCTCACGATGGCGATGATCGCGCACCTCCTCGAGGGGTGGGACCTCGCGCACATGGGCTGGCACTCGCCGCGCGAGGTGCACCTCACGGCCGAGGCGATGCGCCGCGCGTTCGCCGCGCGCAACGCGAAGCTCGGCGACCCCGACTTCGTGAAGAACCCCGTCGAGGAGCTGCTCTCGGACGCGTGGGCGAAGCAGCAGAGGGCCACCGTCGACCTCGATCGCGCGACGCCGACGAGCGCGCTCTTCCCCGGCCTCGGCGAGGAGAAGGCCGGCCCGCACACGACGAACTTCTCGGTCGTCGACGGCGACGGCAACGCGGTCGCCCTCACGACGACGCTGAACGCCTGGTACGGGAGCGGCGTCACGGTGCCCGGCATGGGCTTCGTCCTCAACGACGAGATGGACGACTTCGCGTCCGTCCCCGGCACCGCGAACATGTTCGGCCTCAAGCAGGGCGAGCCCAACGCCATCGCGCCGGGCAAGCGCATGCTCTCGTCGATGTCGCCCACCCTCGTCCTCGACTCGCGCGGCGCGGTCGACTTCGCGCTCGGCGGCGCGGGCGGCTCGCGCATCATCACGGCCGTGTGGCAGGAGCTCTCGAACGTCGTCGACTTCGGGATGGGCGCGGCCGACGCCGTGCGCGCGCCGCGCTTCCACCAGCAGGACTCGCCCGACGTCCTCATGCTCGAGCCGCACGGTCTTCCCGACGACGTCGTCGCCGCGCTCCACGCCATGGGCCACGAGACCAAGGAGACCGAGCACCTCGCCGACGCGCCGGCCATCGGCCGCGCGGGCGCGTTCTGGGAGGCGGGCGCCGAGCCCCGTCGCGAGGGAGGGCTCGGCCTCGGGCTCTAGCTCCGCTTCATCGACCAAAAAAAAGGGCCCGAGAGGCGCCGCTTCCTGTTCGGCGCTTCCCGGGCCCTTCGGTGACCGCGCGTCGGACCGCGGAGGGATTGCACAGGCCTCCGTGGTTCGATCGCGCGGCTAGCGCAGCGCCGTCACTTGCCCGCGACCGGGGGGGTCGCGGACGGAGTGGCAGGCGCCTGCTGTGCGGACGGCTCCGGCGAAGGAGCCGGGGTCGTGGTCGGCATGATGGTCACACCGGTCACGTTCCCCGTGACGGCGAGCTTCTGTTTCTTGCTCGTCGTCCCACGCGCTTCGCGCGTGGCCTTCGCCTTGGCCGCGGCGGCCGCGATCTCCGCTGCCGTGCGCGGTGCTGGAACCTTGCGGGGTTTCAGACCGAACAGCGCCAGCGTATCGGGTGCGTTGGCGTACTGCTCCTGGAGCGTGCGCTTCAGGGCCCTGGACAACGGACCCGTCTTCGCAAGCGCCGCCTGGAACGCCGCCAACGCCACCGTGACGCCCGCATGGGCAGCCGTCAGCGCCGCCAGCGCTGCGATCGTGCCTTGAAAGGCCGAAACGAGCGCCGCCGACGTGTACGTCTGCCCCCCCAGCAGGAACGACCCGCTGGGGAGCTGCGACTGCAGGCCCGCGATGAGCGCCTGCAGCTGCGCCAAGGTGACCGCCTGGGGTGCCTTGGACGTGGTACTAGACATGGTACTTCTCTCCTTTCTGGGAGGGCGCACCGCCGCCGACGCGCGGCCCGTCCGGAGCAACCGCGCTCCGGGCGTCGTGCCTGGGATTTTCTTTCCCTCCTATGAACACAGTCCCGCGGGTTCGGGCTTTCGCCGTGTCCGGAGGCGGAAATCGACATGACTCCGCGCAACCCGGCGACAGGATTGGAGAACTATTTTTCGCGGGGCTCGCTCCTGCGATGAGGGGGAGGGCTCTCTCGACGGCGGGGGAGGGTCCCGCTTCGAGAGGGAGGGCTCTCTCGACGAGGGGAGAGGGTCCCGCTTCGAGAGGGAGGGCTCTCTCGACGAGAGGAGAGGTTCCCGCTTCGAGGGGGAGGGCTCTCTCGACGGCGGGGGAGGGTCCCGCTTCGAGAGGGGGGGGTCTCTCGACGAGGGGGGAGGGTCCCGCTTCGAGGGGGAGGGTTCTCTCGACGAGGGGGAAGGCTCCCACTTCGAGGGGGAGGGTTCTCTCGACGAGGGAAGAGGCTCCCACTTCGAGGGGGCGCATCCTCTCGATGAGGGCGTAGGCGCCCACTCAGGAGGCGGGCGCTCCCGCGGGCGAGCAGGCGAAGCGCGCGTCGCGGGGGCACGCGTAGAGGACGACGTGGCCGCAGCCGCGGACCTCCATGACGTCGGCCCCGAGGTCGTCGCGACGCACCACCTCGAGCTCCGACGCGCGGCACGCGAGATCTCGCGCCCCGCGCGCGAGGGCTGGGTCGCGCGCGTTGTCGACCTCGAAGCACGCCGGGACTCCGAGCAGGACGATCGCGACGACGGGCAGGAGGGCTCGCACGGGCCGCGGCCCATTCACGAGGGATGCCAGGCGCGATCGCGCGGCCTTCACGTCGAACCGTCCGTGAACGCGGGACCCTCGGCCCCGCGACCCGACGACGCGCGTTCGTCCTTGACCCTGCGCGGCGCGCGCACTCCGCTCCTTCCCGCGCCCGCGCCCGCGCCCGCGCCCGCGCCCGCGCCCGCGCCCGCGCCCGCGCCCGCGCTTGCGCCCGCGCTTGGCCTCCTACAGCTTCAGCCCCTTCGCCGTCGCGTTGCTCGGGTCGAGCTTCAGCGCCTCGTCCCGCTCGGCCTTCGCGCCCGGCGCGTCGCCGAGGGCGAGCTTCTCGCGGGCGAGCAGCGCGTGCGCCTCCGCCTTCTCCGGCGGCTTGGACTCGCAGAGGAGCGCGCTCTCGAGCTCGAACGCGGCCTTCGCGTGGTCGCCCGTCTCGGCGAGCGCGCGCGCGTAGTTCACGTGCGTGTCGGCGCTCTCGACGTCGACGAACATCGCCGCCTCGCCCACGCGGCGGGCCTCGTTCCACTGCTTGCCCTCGACGAGCTTCGCGAGGAGCAGGTGCCACGTGCGCCGGTCGTGCTGGTCGAGCGGGGCGAGGATGCGGAGGGCCTCGAGCGCGTCGGCGTCGCGCTTCTCCTCGGTCGCGACGTCGAAGAGGCCGCGCACCGGATCGGGCTGCGTCGGGTCGAACCGGTGCGCCGCGACCAGCGCGTTGTGCTCGCGCGCCCGGTCCTTCGCGTTCTCGGCCACCTCGGCGAGACCCATCTCGACGACGTAGCCGTCGCCGCCCGCGGCCTGGATGGCGCGCAGGTGCTTCTCCTGCCCCGCGGCGTCGTGCGTCTTGGCCGCGACCAGCGCCGAGAGGTAGTGCGCGTCCTGGTCGTTCGGGTCCGTGGCGAGCGCCGCCGCGAGCTCCTGCCCCGCGTCGTCGGCCTTGTGCGCGTGAAGGAGCGCCAGCGCGTACGCGTCGTGCGCGGCCGCGCTCTTCGGGGCGGCGGCCGCCGCGGCCTTCGCCTCGTCGAGCGGCTTCGGCTTGAGCGTGAACATGTACTGCCGGTCGTACCGCGCGAGGCGCGCCGACTCCCACGCCCGGTAGCGCGCGTCGTACTCCTCTGGCGCGACGCCGAACGCCTCGCGCAGCACGGCGGGCGTGCGCTTGCCCTGGCCCCAGAGCGCGAGCGCGCGCGAGATCTTGTCGAAGCCGAACTGCTCGGCCGTGAAGGCCACCATCTGGCTGGCGGCGTAGTAGGCGACCGTGACGTCGAGCGCGCTGTCGGCGTGCGTGAAGACCCGGTTCATGTCGACCGCGCTCGGGAGGGCGTTCTTCTTCAGCGCCGTGTAGAGCTCCGGGTCGAGGCTGCGCCGCCACTCGGGCCGGCGGATCATCGTCTCGTACTCGCTGAGGCCCTCGGTGAACCAGCGCGGCACGTGGTTCTTCGAGAGCTGGATGGCGAAGACGTGCCCGAGCTCGTGCCAGAGGACGTTGCCCCAGTTGAACGGCTCGCTCGCGGGGCTCATCGCGGCCACGACGTGCCCGAAGCAGACGCCCTGGATGCCGATGTTCGGAAGGCCGCTCGTCCGGACGCTGAAGTGGTCGCGGCTCTCGTACATCTCGACGTGCACGGGGACCGTCGGCGTGAACATGTAGTGGATCTTCATGCGCCCCCACGCCTCGCCGAGGAGGTCGGGCGCGTAGCGCTCGAGGACGGCGCGCTCGCCCTTGGGGTAGCGGATGTCGAAGATGCCCTCGGTCTTCGACTCGTAGTCCTGGGGGATCCACTGCTTGTAGAGCTTTTCGAGCGTGTTGAAGGCGCGCACGTCGAAGTGGTCGTGCCTCCACCACTCCTCGAGCGACTTCACGCCCTCCTGCTCCTGCCCGGCGCGCGTCTGCCACATGCCGAGCTGCGCCCAGGCCTTGCCGTCCTTCGGGTCGAGCGCGACGGCGTCCTTCATCATCGCGATGACGTCGTCGTAGCGGTGCTCCCACTCGGCGTACTCGCCGATGATGCCGTACGCGCGGCTGAACTCCTTGTCGTGCGCGAAGATGGCCTTCTTCGCGGCGTCGAAGCCCGCGGGGTCGTCGGCGAGGTAGTGCGCCGTCGCGCGGAGCGAGAGGAGCTCGAGGTCGGCCGGGTCGATGGCGAGCCCCGCGTCGATGGCGGCGTTGGCCTTGTCGAGGTCCCCGTCGCGCAGCGCCACGCCCGCGCGGACGGCGAGGGCGCCGGTGTGCTTCGGGTCGATCGCGAGCGCGTCGGCGACGAGCTTCTCCGCGGCGTCGAAGTCGAACGCCTCGTCGAGCTTGAGGCGCGCCAGGGCGACCATCGCGTCCGCGCTGCGCGGCGCGAGCTTCAGCGCCTCCTTGAGCTCGGCCTCGCTGTCGCCCGGGTCGAAGTAGTCCTGGAAGAGCGCGGCCCACCAGAGGTGCGTCTCGGCGCGGCTCGCGTCGGCGTGGACGCTCTCCTTGTAGGCCTGGTTGGCGTCCTTCGCGTGCCGCAGGAGGTGCATCGCGCGGCCGACCATCGCGAGGCCCTCGGCGTCCTGCGCGTTGATCGCGTCGCTCCCGTACTCGTTCGCGAACTCCATGAGCACCGGCTCGGCGTCCGCCCGCCGCCCCGCCTGGACGAGGAGCTCGCCGAGCTCGATGCGCACGCGCCGCCCGCCGAGTCCCTGCGCGGCCTTCTGCGGCTCGAGCATCGCGATCGCCGGCTCGACCTTGCCCTGCGCGGCGAGGACCTTCGCCTCGAAGGCGAGCGCGACGAGCTTCTGCGGGCCGCCGCCGGCGGACGCCTGCCTGGCGAGCCGCTCGGCGTCGGCGAAGCGCCCCTCGTCGAGCGCCTGGCGGGCCTGGTCGAGCGGCGTGGCCGCAGGCGTGGGCGGTGCGGGCCGCGCGGGCTGCGCGTCCGCGCGCTGCGAGGACAGGGCGAACGCGAGCAGCGGGAGGAGGAAGAGCGCGCGCTTCATCGGGTCTCTTGGTGTAACACCCGCCCCGGCCGCGCGCCTTGGGGGCGGAGCGCTCTTGCTGCCTCGCGCGGCAGCGGGGGCGTCAACCGTCGAGGCGCACCTCGTCCTCGTGCGCGACCACGGCGCCCGTCTCGGGGTCGAGGAGCAGGACCATCTCGACCGCGTCCTCGTCGTCCGGGTAGTAGCGGGCGCGGACGCCCATCGCGAAGAAGCCCGCGCCCCGGTAGAGCGCCATCGCGGCGACGTTGGAGCGGCGGACCTCGAGCAGGACGTGCTTCATCCGGTTGGCGCGCGCGTAGGCGACGACCTCGCTCAGCAGCCTGCGCGCGACGCCCTGCCGGCGGCGGTCCTCGCGCGTCGCGACGTTGAGGACGTGGAGCTCGTCGGCGACGTGCCACGCCACGACGAACGCCACGACGCCGGCCCCTTCTTCCCGGGCCACCCACAGGCGCGACCACGGGCGTGCCAGCTCGTCGCGGACGTGCCCCTCGTTCATCCGAGTCGGGCCCTCCATCGCGGCGACGGCCGGGACGTCGTCCTCGCGCATGGCGTCGACGCGGACGGGGGCACCCATGGGCCCGCACAGGATGACAGATCAGCGGCGGCTCGGGGGCGGATGACCGCTGCCGCCGGGGCGCGCCGCCGAGAAGGCGCGCGCGCGGGGGGCGATGGCCCAGGCGTCGATGGCGAGGCGCAGCGAGCCGTCGCCGCGGACGATCGCGCCGCCGTAGGGACCGAGGCCCGCGAGGAGAGGACCGAGGGGCCGGACGAGCAGCTCCTCGGTGCGGCCGATGGAGTCGACGCCCACGGCGACGGGCGGGGCCGGCGCGTCGTCGTCCTGGAGCTCGAGGTCGACGACGTAGGGCCCGACCGCGGAGGCGGAGGCGTCGAGGCAGGAGAGGAGGTGCGGCACGCGCGCGGGGTCGGCGCCGTCGTCGCCGGCGAGGCGGATGCGGCGCACGTTGAGCGCGGGGATCGCGAGCTCCTCGGGGCCGGCGGTGACCCAGAGGACGGTCACGAGGCCGCTCTCGATGGGGACGTCGATGCGCGCGCTGAAGCCCTCGCCGGCGCGGCTCGAGAGGCGGATGCCGCCGCCCATGCGCTGGACGACGGTGCGCGCGATCTCGAGGCCGATGCCGCGGCCGGCGAGCAGATCGCTCGACTCGCGGGTCGAGAAGCCCGGCACGAAGAGGAGCGAGAGCAGCGTGTCGTCGTCGGCCGCCTCGCCGATGGCCTGCGTGACGAGGCCCGCCTCGAGGGCGCGGGCGCGCACGTCGCCGACGTCGACGCCGGCCCCGTCGTCCTCGATGGTGAGCGCGAGGCGGTTGCCGAGCTTGCGGGCGGCGAGGGCCACGGTGCCGCTCGGGGGCTTGCCGAGGGCCGTGCGAATCTCGGGCGGCTCGATGCCGTGGGCGACGGCGTTCCGGACGAGCTGCAGGCACGGCTCGATGAGCTGCTCGGCGATGCGGCGGTCGATGGTCTCGTCGGCGCCGCGCGTCCGCACGATCACGGCGCGCCCGCTGCGACGGGCCTCGGACTCGACGGCGGTCGTGAGGCGCGCGAAGACCCGGCCGACGGTCGTCTGGCGCATCGTCGAGAGCTGTTTCTTCGCGTCGGCCACCTCGTCGCGCAGGGCGTGGTCGCTCGTCTGGAGGCGCACGGACGCGCCGTCGAGCTCCTCGCCGAGCGCGCCGAGCACGCCGGCCACGTGTTCGATGCGGCTGAGGGCCGCGGCGGGCGCGCCCCACGGCCGCGGCGGGCCGATGAGCCGGAGCGCCTCCACGAGCGAGGCGCGGAGACCGCGCACGTCCTCGGCCGTGTCGCGGGCGCGTACGGCGCGCGCCGCGACGCCCTCGCGTACGAGGTCGATCGCGTCGAACTTCTCGAGGAGGCGGTCCACGTCGACGGCCTGGACGCGGATGGTGGCGGTCACCTCGTCGAAGGCGGTGGACCGCGGCGGGTCCGAGTCGAAGGAGCGGATGGAGGGACGGCTGGGGATGGAGCTCCGGGGGACGTTCGAGGGGCGTCCGCGCGCGCGCAGGGTCGCGAGCGCGGTGTCGGGCTCGTCGAGGAGGGCGCCGAGGACGACGCGCCAGCGGGCGACCTCCTGGAGCGCCGCCCGCGCGGTCTCGGTGGAGTCGGCGCCTTTCACGCGCTCCTCGAGCCCGTGGCAGAACCAGCCCATCGGCTCGTCGCCGACCGCGCTCGCGGCGCCCTTCATCGTGTGGAGGTGGCGGTAGACGTTGCGTATCGCTTCGACCTGGTCGCCGCCGGTCGAGAGGGCGTCGTCGATGCGAGCGAGGCGGTCTCCGACCTCGACGGAGTACTGCGCGAGGACGAGCGGGTCGAGCGGGCGCGCGACGAGGTCGTCGGGCGGGATGGGCCAGCGCGCGGCGATCGCGGTCTCGCCGGCCGCGAGGCGCTGGACGGCCGTTCGCACGACGACTGCCGCCTCGCCCGCGGCACCTGCCTCGCCCTCCTTCACGCGACGGTGGAGCCGCTCGAGCGCGGCCGCGAGCTCTCGCTCGCCCGCGAGGCCCGCGCTGCCCTTGAGCGCGTGGACGGCCCGCTGGACCAGGACCAGATCGCGCGGCTCCGCCTCGAGCGCCACGAGGTGACGCTCCAGCTCGAGCAGCAGGAGCCGCAGGAGCTCTGGATCGCTCGACGTGGAGGACATCTACCTCGGCTCGCTCCGCTCTTCCTCGTCGGGCTCGTCGTCGCCGAGCACGCGCGCGAGCGGCGCGAGCACCGGCCCGAGCGCGGCGATCAGGAGCGTGCGGGGGACCTTGCCGCTCAAGGCGCTCAGCGACGTCACGAGCGCGCGCGCCCGCTCGCTCGCCTCGGCCACGGCACGCACGGTCTCCGGGTCGCTCCCGGTGGCCTTCTTCACGCGCTCGCCGATGTCGAGGAGGGCGGCCTCGGCGTCGCTCGCCGCGCCCGCCGCGCGCGCCGAGTCCTGCGTCACCTCGGCCACGACCGCCTGCGCTTGCGCCACCTGCCCCTCGAGGTGCGAGAGCTCCCCCGAGAGCTGCGTCAGCACGCCCGCGAGCTCGCGCGTCGTCTCGGCGCCTCGCGTCGCGTGCGAGCGCACCTCGTCGCTCACGAGCGCGAGCTGGCGGCCCTCGGTCTCGCCGAGCCGCGCGCTCTCGAGCCCCGCGTTGAGCGCGACCAGCGAGAGCCGTTCGAAGGCGTCGACGACGCGCGCGAAGGTGCCCTGTACCTCGGCTGCGCGCGACGAGAGCCCGCGCGCCCGGTCGGCCACGGTATCGATCGACGAGCGCTGCCGTGCGGCGCTCGAGGCGATGCGCTGGGCTGCGGCTCCGGCGTCCCTCGCGCGTACCAGCGCGCGCTCGTGCGCGCTCCAGAGCGCGCTCTCGTCGGCCGTGGAACGCTCCCCCATCGTCCGGGCGCCTTTCGCGGTCCTGCGCAGGAGACGGAAGAGCCGCTGCTTCGGCGGGTCGACGGCCATGTGCACGATCATAACGCAGGCTCTAGTATTGACGTCATGCGACCTCATCTTCTGCCGCTTCTCTTCGCGGCGGCCGCGTGCGGCGGCTCGCCGGGCGGCCCGTCCGAGTCGCCCGCGACCGACGCGAGCGGAGGCACCGACGGGGCGTCCTTCCACGACGCCGGCGGAGCCGACGCTCCGGGCCACCCGGAGGGCTCGGTCGGAGGCACCGAAGGCGGGGGCAGCTCTTCGGGCGGCGAGGGCGGCGCGAGCGAGGGCGGTGCGGCGCTCACGGGCCTGCACATCGAGGGCAACCACTTCGTCTACCAGGGCAAGACGACGCGTCTCCTCGGCGTCGACCACTCGGGCACGGAGTACACGTGCGTCCAGGGCAACGGCATCTACGAGGGGCCCGACCCGGACACCCTCGCGACGGCGATGCTCACGTGGGGCCACGTCAACGCCGTTCGCCTGCCGCTCAACGAGGACTGCTGGCTCGGCATCAACGGTGTGGAGGCCCAGTACGCGGGCACCACGTACCAGAACGCCATCGTCCAGTACGCCACGACGCTTCACGCGCACGGCCTCTTCACGATCGTCGATCTCCACTGGAACGCGCCGGGCACGTTCGAGGCGCAGAACCAGGAGCCGATGGCCGACAAGGACCACGCGGTCGACTTCTGGTCGTCGGTAGCGACCGCCTTCAAGGGCGACGGCATGACCGTGTTCGACCTCTACAACGAGCCGTACGTGAGCACGTCGAACGCGCAGACGACCGACCCGTGGGCGTGCTGGAAGAGCGGGTGCACCATCACGAGCTCGAACGGGTCCATCTCGGGCAACTGGCAGAGCGCAGGCATGCAGGACCTCGTCACCGCGGTGCGCAGCGCGGGCGCGACGAACCCGCTCATGCTCGGCGGGCTCGCGTACGCCGACGATCTCTCCGGGTGGCTCGCGAACCTGCCGACCGATCCGCTCGACCAGATCGCTGCGAGCTTCCACCTCTACAACTTCAACACGTGCATCACCTCGGGCTGCTGGGACCAGAACGCGGGGACCATCGCGAAGCAGCACCCGGTCGTCACCGGCGAGATGGGCGAGAACGACTGCGCGCACGGCTTCATCGACACCTTCATGCCCTGGGCCGACACGAACGGCGTGAGCTACCTCGGCTGGACGTGGAACCAGTGGGACTGCAGCAGCGGCCCCGCGCTCATCACGGCCTACGACGGCTCGACGACGGGGTTCGGCGCGGGCCTCAAGGCGCACCTGCTCGTGACCTCGCCCTGAGGGCCGGGTGACCTCGCCCCGAGGGGCGGGGAAAGTTGCCCGGCGCGCCGGCGCGGCGCCATTCTCGCGCTCGATGCCCCGGAAGAAGCAGCCCGAGCGCCGCCGCACCCCGCCTCGCCGCGCGGGCGGCGACCGGCGCGAGCTCCCGCCGCGGCCCGAGGGCCGCCGGACCGGCGGGGGCCGCAGGAAGGGCGACTCGCCCGAGGCGTGACGGGCCCCGCAACGGCTGGACCCACCGCGCATCGGAGACTAACCGTCAGCGCGCATGCGGCTCCTCCCGGTTCTTGCCGTCCCCCTCCTCGTCGCTTCCCCGGCGCTCGCGCAGGACGCGCCCGCTCCCGCGCGGCCCGATCCTGCTCCGCCACAGCCCGAGCTCCCGCACGTGCAGCTCGAGGGAGATGCGCCTCCGACGGTGACGCTCACGAGCGCGATCGCGATGGCCCTGGCGCGCAACCCCACCGCGATCACGGCCTACGCCGAGATCGAGCGAGCGCGTGCGCTCGTCGAGCAGACGCGCTCGAGCGCGCTGCCCACCCTCTTCGCGTACGGAACCCTGACGCAGCTCGACGGGCCCCGCACCTTCGCGGGCGTCGTCAGCCTGCCGCAGACGGGCTTTCAGGCGAACGCCGCCCTCACCGTGCCGCTCGTCGTGCCCAAGCCGTGGGCGCAGTGGTCGCAGTCGAAGGACCAGGTCGACGTGGCGAAGTCGTCCGCGGAGGACACGCGGCGCGTCGTGGCCGTGGCGGTGGCGCGCGCGTACCTCACCGTGATCGCGCAAAAGCGTGTCATCGACGCGGTGGCGCGCGCGCGGGACACCGACCGTGCGCACTACGACTACGCCCACCAGCGGTTCGTCGGGGGCGTCGGCAACCGCATCGACGAGGTGCGCGCGCACCAGCAGCTCCAGAGCGACGAGGCGACCGTCCAGCAGCAGTACGCGAACCTCGCGCGCGATCGAGAGGCGCTCGGAGTGCTGGTCGGCGTGGGCGGCGCGGTCGACGCCGAGGAGACGGCGCTCGCCACGCCCGCGAGCGCACAGGAGGCGCTCGCGGAGGCAGAGCGCAGGAGCGACGTGCGCGCCGCGAACGCGCGCGTGAAGCAGGCGCAGCACACGGTGCACGACGACTGGACGGACTACTCGCCGTACCTCGTCGGCTCCTTCGTGCCGTTCTACCAGACGCCCGCGACGGTCACGTACCCGACGACGGGGTGGCAGGCGCAGCTCGTCCTGACCATCCCGCTCTACGACGGGGGCCTGCGCTACGGCCAGGAGCACGAGCGCGCAGCCAACCGCGACGAGGCGAAGGCGCAGCTCGACGGCGTCCTCCGCCAGGCGCGCAGCGACGTGCGGACCGCGTTCGAGGAGCTCCGGCGCGCGGACGCGGCGCTCGCGTCGTCGCGCGAGGCGGCGAAGCTCGCGGAGAGCGCGCTCGAGCTCGCGAACATCGCGTACCGTGCGGGCGCGTACACCAACATCGAGGTGATCGACGCCGAGCGCACCGCGCGCGACGCCGAGACGGCCGTGGCCGTGGCCGAGGACGGAGCCCGGCAGGCGCGGCTCGACATGCTGGCGGCGACGGGCCGCCTTCCCTGAGCGGCGCGGTCAGGGTCGGACGCGCGCCGGATCGACGGGCGCATCGAGGACGAGCGCGCCGAACTCGATGACCGTGCGGTCGTGCGGGCCCTCGACGAGGACCGCCCGCGTGGGCCGGACGAGGTCGCGCGCGAGCGCGAAGCGGATGCTCTTCAGCTGCGTGGCGGCCTCCGGTCGCGCGGTCGCCTCGATCTCGGCCCCCGTGTCGTCGTCGCGCACGAGGTGCAGGTCCCATCGCGCGCGGAGCCTCGTGAGGTCGCCGGCGAGGAGCGTGCGCAGGTCGTCGAGGCCGGCGGCCAGCCGCGCGTTGCCGCCGGGCATGCGCGCCTCCCCGTGCGGGCCCCGGTAGGCGAGCCCTTCGGGGCCGACGAAGAAGACGATCGCGTCGGGCGGCGCGAGCTCCCAGCGCAGGCGGTCGGGGCGGACGAGCACGAGCGTCCCGGTCGAGCGCACGTCGGTCGCGAGGAGCCCGAGGGTGCGCGTCTGGACGAAGGGGCCCTGCATCGTGCGGAGCGACGCGCGGGCGCGGGCGACGCGCGCGAGGAGATCGTCGAGGGGATCGGCGGCCCACGCCCGCCGCGGGAGGCCGGCGGCGAGGAGCGACGCCACGAGGAGCGCGCGACGGCCGAGCATCTAGCGGGGTCCTCCGTCCGAGTGTGCGCGCGTCGCCATGGCGGCCTGGTAGCGGCCGTCGTGCAAGACCGGGTCCTCCGGCAGCGTGCGCGGAGGCGGCTCGGCGTCAGGATCGTGGCCTGGCCGGAAGACGTCGTCGAGGGACACGGCGACGAACGCGCCCGAGAGGTGCGGCCCCACGCTCACCCAGAGGACGTGCGCCGTGGCGTCGGCCACGATCCCGTGCGTCGCGATGAGCCCGTCGATGGACCGGCGGTCGCCGAGGGCGCACGAGGCGTCGCGCGCGCAGGCATGGTCGCGGAGCATGGCGAGCGCCTGCGCGGGGCCGGCGTCCGGAGGCGCGTCCCGGAGGAGCTCCTCGATGCGCGCCGCACGGTCGTCGCTCGTCGTCGTCGCCTTCACGCGCAGGTTCTTCGGATCGGACGCGAGGGGGCCCTCGAACGCGTTCGTGACCCAGCCGGCCCCGTGGCTCGTGCGCACCGTCGCGGCGACGCCCGGCGCGCGCTCCACGATCGCGACGTCGCCCGTTCCGTCCGCGACGAAGACGATGTGCGAGACCATGACCGACTGGCCGCGCAGGATCGCCGCGGCCTCGGCGGCGGTGTGCCCGTGAGCGAGCGCTTCCCGCAGCGAGAAGGCCACGGGGATGCCCGCGGCGTCGGGCTCCCCCGCGCGCGCTCCGTGGACCACGGCGACGACGCCGTCGGCGTTCATCCCCGTGACGACGCCGACGAAGCCGGGCCACGCGACGCTCGCGAACGGGATCGCGCCGTCCTCCCGCACGAGGTAGACGACCTTGTCGCGGTCGAACTCGTCGCCGCCCTCGAAGTCGAACGCGCGGGCGACGAGCTCGTGGCCCCCCTCGCCCGGGATCGCGAAGCTCGTGCAGCCGATGACCGGCGAGTGCTCGAGCGGCAGGGCGATGTCGTAGAGCGCCGAGAGGAAGAGCATGCGCTGGTACGTGGGCATCCGCGCCGCGAACGGATCGGGGGCGAAGGCGAGCGCCTGCGCCGCGAGCTCCCGGCGGCGCGCGTCGGGGACGCCCGCGTCGACGTGGCGGTAACGAAGGCGGCTGTAGTCTTCGATCCCCGTCCGCGCGATCCACCACGGGACGACGCGCTCGAAGTCGCCCCACAGCGCGGTCTCGCTCGCGATCATCGGGGCGCGCAGCAGCCGCGCGTTCGTCGCCCCGATCTGCTCCGGCGTTCCCTCGAGGTAGACCTCGTGCAGGCCTGCGCGCGTGCGGCTCCACGCGCGCGCCGCCTCCTGGGGAGGGACGGCCACGTGCGGCGGCTCGATGGAGGTCGTGGCGACGACGGCCACGTGCGCCACCGGGAGCGCCCCAAGGACGGCGATCGCGACCGCGAGCTTGCGGCGGTGCCGCCTCCAGCGCGCACCCATCGGCCGTCAGCGCCCCCGCAGGCGCAGATCGACGACCGTCCGCACCACGGCCCCGACGATCCGCGCCGGGTCCCGCACGGAGTGGAAGTGCGTGCGCCGCGCCTCCTCGGGCGGGTACACGACGGCGACCGGAACCTCGACGACGGGGACCGAGCCGCCGATCGCGCGGAGAACGACCTCGGCCTCGAACGCGAAGCCGCGCGCGCGGCATCCGAGGTCGAGGGTGGCCGCCACCGGGTAGCGGCGCAGGCCGCACTGCGTGTCGAGGAGCGGGCGGCCCGCGAAGCGCGAGAGGAAGAAGTTCGAGACGCCGTTGCCGAAGCGGTTGTTCTTGGGGGCGCCGTCGCGCACGAGGTCGCGCACCCCGAGGACGAGCGCGCCGCGCTCATCGCTTCCCTCGAGGACGGCGCGCGCCGAGGTGGCCGGGTGCTGTCCGTCGGCGTCGACGGTGACGGCGACGTCGTGGCCACGGCGCGCGGCGTCGCGCAGCCCCGCGAGGATGGCGGCCCCCTTGCCGAGGTTCCTGCCGTGCCGGACGACGTCGGCGCCGGCGGCCCGCGCGACCTCGGCGGTCGCGTCGCTCGAACCGTCGTCGACGACGAGCACCGGCACCGAGAGCACCCGCAGGAGGGCCGCCACCACCTCCCCCACGGTCTCGGCGGCGTCGAGTGCGGGCACGACGGCGCAGGCGCTCATCACGACGTTTCCTTACCACCGCCCGCTCGTCCCCGCGTACGCTCGCACGCTACCGCGATGCACGTTCTCGCTCGTCGCGCCGACCTCGTCCGGAAGGGATGACCCGTGGCCGTTCGCCTCGTGGTCGAAGACGGACCCTGGCCCGGCGTCTCGCGCGCCGACGTCGTGCGGCGCGCGCGGGCGATGCTCGCAGCCGTTCAATTGCCGGACGCGGAGCTCTCGATCCTTCTCACGGGCGACGATCAAATCAAGAAACTCAATCGCATCTATCGGGCGAAGAATCAGCCGACCGACGTCCTCGCCTTTGCGCAGCGAGAAGGAGAGCACGGCGAGAGGGCGGGCCGCCTCCTCGGGGACGTCGTCGTCAGCATCCCGACGACGCGCCGCCAGGCCGTCGCGGCGGGCAAGGACGTCGGCTCGGAGCTCACGATGCTGCTCGCGCACGGCCTGCTTCACCTGCTGGGCTGGGACCACGACACGCCGGCCAAGGATCGGCGGATGCGCCGCGAGACCGTCAGGCTCTGCGCCGCGGCGGACGCGGCGGCCTCGTCCCGCGGTGCGGCGGGGCCACGTCTCAAAGGAAGGACCGCGCGCCGCGCCAATGGCGATTCGCTGGCGCGGCGGACGCCCCGACGCACGCGCTAGCGTCGGCCTCGAGGGTGTGTCAAGCGCGCCGGCGGCGCGGGATGTGCCGGGCGATCGTGGAAGGAATTCACGAAAGCGGCTGTTTTTCCCTTGCGGAGCGAGAAATCGGAATGCTACTCGTTTTCGCGTCGAAGCCGCCTGGGGGGCGTCGAGGCCCCGCCCGCGACGAGTCGGGCGGCAAAGTGGCGAGGCAAACCAGGAACGTTTCGTCGGCGAAAAGTCGACAGGAGGATGCCAGATGTCAGCCAAGCGTTTGACCAAGGCGCAGGTGATTGCCGAGATCGCGGAGTCTTCGGAGCTCGATAAGAAGAGCGTGGGTCGTGTTTTTGACGGCCTCACGGAGCTCATCAAGAAGGAGCTGCGCAAGCCGAACGGCGAGTTCGTGATCCCGGGCTTGCTCAAGCTCCGCTCGATCAAGAAGGCCGCGACGAAGGACCGTCCCGGAATCAACCCGTTCACCAAGCAGCCGATCACGATCAAGGGCAAGCCGGCCCAGAAGAAGGTCCGTGCGACGGCGCTCAAGGCCCTGAAGGACCTCATCCAGTAAGCGGTCCGGTCCCCGGACTGGCCCAGGCGGGCGCCCTGCCGCGACGAGCGGTGCGGCGCCCGTCGCGCATTTCAGGCGTGGCGAGCCCTCCGCCAGACGGCGACGTTGGCCAGGACGAGCGCGAGCAGGGCCCACGGGGCGTCACCCCAGCGCGCGTAGAGCGACGGCGCGCCGTCGAGGAGCGCCGGGTCGGCGATCAGGACCGAGGGCACGTCGGGAAGGGCGCGGGCGCGCACGCGGCCGGCCGCATCGACCCACGACGTGGGCCCGAAGTTCACCGCGCGCACCATGTCGCGGCGCAGCTCGACGGCGCGCAAGGTCGCCACGCGCAGGTGAAGCTCGCTCTCGCTGCTCCCGCGAAACCACGCGTCGTTGGTGACGTTGACGAGCAGGTTCGGGGCGACGTCCATCGCCTCGCGTCCCGCCTCGGGCAGCATGTCCTCGTAGCAGACGAGGACCGCCGCATGCACCGGGCCCGCGGTGAGCGCCACCTCGCGGTCGCCCGCCGCGAGCCCGAGCCCGCGCGCGAAGACGCTGCGGAGCCACGGGATGCGGTCGGCGAGCGGCACCGTCTCGCCGAACCAGAGGAGATGCCGCTTGTCGTACGTCGGGGAGACCGAGCCGTCGGGCCGCACGACCGCCGCGGAGTTGTAGGACGCGCCGTCCGCGGCCCCGGTCGTCAGGAGGCCCGTGATGACCGGCCCGCGCACTCCGTCGCCGACGACCTCGCGGGCCGCGTCGCCGAGCGAGCGTGCGCCGTGGGGGACGGGGAACGGGTAGGCCGCCTCGTGCCAGACGACGACGTCGGCACCGCGCGCCTCCGCGCGCTTCGTGAGCGTCCGGAGCTCGTCGAGGATGACGGGCGCGCGCGCCGGGTCCCAGCGCGTGCTCGCGCCGACCGACGGCTGCACGAGGCCAATCTCCACGTGGGGCGCCGCCAGGCGCACCCGCTCGACGCTCGCCATGCGCGCGCGCCCGAACACTGCCTGCGCCGCGACGACGACGACGGCCCCTCCCACGAGGAGCGCGCCCCGTCTCCGTGACTCTCGCTCGCGCGCAGCGTTCACGCCGGCGGCCAGGAGCCCTGCCGCGAGCGCCATGATCGCCGTCACGCCGCGCTCGCCCACGACGTCGGCGAGCTGCACCATCGCCGGCCATGGCGAGACGCCGCCTGCCGGCGTCCACGGCATCATCGTCGGCACGAAGGTCCCCGCGTACACCCCCGCCGCGAACGCCACCGGCCGCGGCACCCGCGCCCGCGCCAGGGTCTCGCTCGCGACCGCGGCGAGCATCCAGCGCGAGCCCTCGAACGCCGCGAGCAGCAGGAGCCCGAGCGCACCCACCGCCCAGGGCAGCGGCGTGAACCCGGCGACCACGCCGGGGACGAAGCGCAGCGCAACGAGGTTGGCGCCGACGCCGAACGCGAGACCGCGCCGCGCGCCGGTGAGGGCCACGCGCGTGCGCGACGCGAACAGTGGCCACGCGGGATCGTCGTAGAGGCGCCACGCGAGCGCCGCCATTCCGAGCCAGAGAGCCGGGAAGACGTCGAACGGCGGAGAGGCCGTCGCGAGGATCGCACCGGCCAGCAGGCAGAAGGCGTACGTGCGAACCCTCGTCATACGGTTCCGCGCGACCGCATATTCCCACGTCCCCGCGCGCTTCGGGCGAAGAGGGCGCGACACGCCCCTGCGTCAGTTTGTCGACACCCGCCGGCGGCCGGAGCGCGCGATCGCGCGGAAATCGCGCCTCGTCCGTGCGGCATCGATCCTGCTGAGGGAGCGCCTGCCATGAGTGCTCATCACGCCTTCGGCCATCACGCGTTCGAGGACGACCTCCGCGTCGATCAGCGGCCCACGGTCCCTCCGCCCGCGCGGCGCCCATCCGGGCTGCGCCGCAAGGCCCCCGTGGTGTCGACGCTCGATCCGCTCGAGGAGGCTCTCCTTTCGCGTCCCCTCTGGGATTCGCGCGAGCCCGAGCCTGCCGTCCACGAGATCCTCTACCGCTTCACCGTCGGCGACGAGGTGGGGGCGATTGCCGCGGCCGAGCTCCTCCTGGACGGGCGTCGTGTCCCGGCGTTGACGGTGTCGCTCGACGTCCTGGACGAGCTTCCTCTCGACCACCGTGCCGCTCTGGTCCTCGCGCAGGTGGACGGCACGACTCCACTGTCACGGGTGATCGGAGATTCCTGTCTGGAGCGCGGGACCGCGCTCCGCACAGTGTGCGAGCTGGTCGAGCGACACATCCTGGTCCTTCGGCAGCCCAAGTAACCGGCAGGTGACGCGCGTAGCACGCCGGTGTCGTACTCAGACCCCCGTGGGCTCCCCGAGCACGTGAACGAACTCGCACGCCGGCGCGCCCTTCGAGAGCAGTCGCTCGAGCGGTAGGAGCCGGTAGCGGGGGTTGAGCTCGCGGAAGGTCGCCTCCTCGAGCGCGTGAACGACCTCGGTGCACACCTCGGGCGCCCGCGACGCCACCTCGGCGAAGGGGCACGCGGTCTCGCACTTCACGGCGCGCTCCCGCCCTCGCTCCGTCCAGTGCCCGGTCACGCCGAAGACCCGGTCCTCCCAGTCCTGCACGCGCGCCATGTCCCCCATGTCGGTGGCGTCGATGCCCAGACGCTCCCGCAGCATGCCCGCGCGCCAGCGTCCCCACCGCACGGCGGCCGCACGGGCCGTCGCGAGCAGTCGCCGCCCGCCCCGGCGGCGCTCGACCGCGATCGCCGCGAAGAGGGCCCGCGTCGCGCCGACGAGGACCCGCCGCGCGCGCGGGTCGTGCTCCGCCCGGTCCGCGAGGCGGTACATCCAGCGCTCGACGCGGCTCGGCGGGCGCACGACTCAGGTCTGCGCCGGCGGCGACTCGCCTCCGCCGCCGTACATCTTCTCGGCGATGGCGAACGTGACCGCCTCGAGCTTCTGGTACGCCTCGCGGATCGCCGCCAGGTCCGACTGCCCCGCCAGGACTTCGCGCAGCTCGCCGAGCAGAGTGCGCGCGTCGTCGAGCATCGTCGCCTCGACGAGATCCGCGTAGCCCTCGAGCGCCGCCTCCGTCGTGTAGAGCAGCGTCTCGGCCTGGTTGCGCACCTCGGCGAGCTCCCGGCGCAGCTCGTCGGCGTACTTGAAGCGCTCCGCGTCGCCGACCAGCTTGTCGACCGCGTCCTGCGAGAGGCCGCTCGTCGGCTTGACCTTCACCGTCTGCGCCTTGCCGGTGCCGAGGTCCTTCGCCTCGACGCTCACGATGCCGTTGGCGTCGATGCGGAAGGCGACCTGGATCTTGGGCACGCCGCGCGGCGCCGGCGGGATGCCCGTCAGCTCGAAGCGCGCGAGGCTCCGGTTGTCCGCCGACATCTTGCGCTCGCCCTGCAGGACGTGGACCGGCACGAAGTTCTGGTTGTCGACGCTCGTCGTGAAGATCTCGCCCTTCTCGGTCGGGATCGTCGTGTTGCGCGGGATGAGCACCGTGAAGACGCCGCCGCCCGTCTCGACGCCCAGCGACAGCGGCGTCACGTCGAGCAGCAGCACCTCGACCTTCTCGTCGCCGAGCGCGGCCCCCTGGAGTGCCGCGCCCGCCGCGACCACCTCGTCCGGGTTGACGCCCTTGTGCGGCTCCTTCCCGAAGAACTGCTTCACCGCCTTCTGCACGGCCGGCATGCGCGTCATGCCGCCGACGAGGATGACGTTGTGGATGTCCGTCGGCGTGAGCTTCGCGTCGGCGAGCGCCTTGCGGCACGGCTCGAGCGTCTTCTCGACCAGGTCGCCCGTGAGCATCTCGAGCTCGGTGCGCGTCAGCGTCTTCACGATGTGGAGCGGCTCGCCGGCCGTGCTCTGCGCGAGGAAGGGCAGGTTGATCTCGGTTTCGATCGACGACGAGAGCTCGTGCTTCGCCTTCTCGGCGGCCTCCTTGAGGCGCTGGAGGGCGAGCTTGTCCGTCCACAGGTCGATCGCGTGCTCGTTCTTGAACTGGTCGGCCAGGCTCTCGATGATGCAGCGATCGAAGTCCTCGCCGCCGAGGTGAGTGTCCCCGTTGGTGGACTTCACGCTGAAGACGCCGTCCCGGATCTCGAGGATCGAGATGTCGAACGTGCCGCCGCCCAGGTCGTAGATCGCGACGCGCTCGGCGTCCTTCTTGTCGAGGCCGTACGCCAGCGCCGCCGCCGTCGGCTCGTTGATGATGCGCTTGACGTCCAGCCCCGCGATCTTCCCCGCGTCCTTCGTCGCCTGCCTCTGGGCGTCGTCGAAGTACGCCGGCACGGTGACCACCGCCTCGGTCACGTCCTCGCTCAGGAACGCCTGCGCGATCTCGCGCATCTTCGCCAGGACGACCGCGCTCACCTCGGGCGGCGACATGTCGCGCTCCCCGACGCGGACCCACGCGTCCCCGTTCGGGGCCTCGAAGATCTTGTACGCGACCGCCTGGGCTTGCCGCGTCACCTCGGGGCTCGAGAACTTCTGCCCCATCAGGCGCTTGACCGCGTAGACGGTGTTCGTCGCGTTGGTGACCGCCTGGCGCTTCGCCGCCTGGCCCACGACGCGCTCGCCGCCCGACGTGAACCCCACGATCGACGGCGTCGTCCGCGCGCCCTCGGAGTTCGGGATGATCCGCACGTCGAGTTTCCCCGTCGCGCTCGTCTCGGCGACGGCGACGCACGAGTTCGTCGTCCCTAGGTCGATCCCGATGATCTTGCCCATGCGCCCCTCGCGCGCCTAGCTCGCCGCCCGCCCGGACCCGGGCTCGCCGTCGGAGCCCTTGGCCTTCGCGACGACGACCATCGCGGCCCGCACCAGACGCTCCCCCTGCACGTACCCGGGCTGGACCTCGGCGAGCACCGTCCCCGGCGCGTGATCGGCCGTCTCCACCTGCTGGATGGCCTCGTGCACGGAGGGGTCGAACGGGTGCCCCACCGTCGGCACGCGCGCGATGCCCTCGCGGCCGAGCGACTCGGTGAACTGGCGCTGCACCAGCGACAGCCCGTCGGCCACGGCCTTCACGTCGGTCGAGCGCTGCGCGCTCTGGATGGCGCGCTCGAGGTTGTCGAAGACGGGCAGGACGGCGCGCAGAAGGTCCTCGCGGCCCGTGCGCCGCGCGTCCTCGAGCTCTTTGCGCATTCGCTTGCGGAAGTTGTCGAAGTCGGCCGCGGTGCGGAGCCACTGGTCCTTCATCCGCGACGCTTCGTTCTGCGCGGCGGTCAGCGGGTCGTCGGACGCCTGCGGAGCGCTGGGCTCGGGGAGCGCTTCGGTCGGGTCGCCGGCCTCCCCCTCTCCGTCGCGGGCGGCGGCCTCGGCCCCGCGGGCCGCGTTGCGGTTCGAGTCGTCGTGCATCGCCCGCACTATAAAGCCTCCCGCCCGGAAGACCCAGGCCATGTGAACCCGAGGGGACGCGCCCGGAAGGCTGCGGAGGCCGAGTGGACGAGGCTACCGGCGGGGCGCCTTCGGGGCACGCGAGGCCATCAGCTGCGTCGGCTCGCCTTCCATCGACGGCAGATCCGTGTCCACCTTGATGGTGTCGTCCGGGCTCGCGGCCGCCTTGCGCGACGGCTTGCGCTTCGGCAGCGAGAACGAGCTCCGCGACTTGATGATCGTCTCCTGATCGTCGCGCAGCTCGACCGCGGGGCGCCTGCTCGTGCGCGCGGCCGGCGCCTTGCCCGCGGGATCCGCGTCGCCGACGGCCGGGCGACCGGTCACGTCCGTGTCGCGCACGCCGCCGCGCGCGTGCGCCAGCTGCGCCGAGAACTCGGGCCCTCGCTTCTGCGTCGTCTGGGCGTCCTCGGAGCGCGGCTCGTCGAACGGGCTCACGTGCACCTGCGTCGGGTACTCCTCGAACTCCGCCGCGTCGCTCGCCGGCGCGTGCGCGTGCGCCGGCCGGCTCTCGAGCTCGGTGGCGTCGACGGGCAGGTTCTCGCCCGACAGCGGCGTGTCGTTCGAGAACGTGATCGGGATCTCCACCGAGCTGGGCGTGGGCTCGCGCGGGCGCGGCGGCGGGCGCGGGTCGGCTCGCGCGACGCGGTGGGCGGCTGCGGGCTGCGCCGCCGGATCGCCGGGGCCGCGTCGCGCGGGCTCGCCCACGAGGACCGGCAGCCCCGCGTTGTGGCGATCGCGCAGCGTCTGGAGGTCGCGCTGGAACTCCGCGGCGGAGCGGTAGCGGTCGTCCCGGTTGCGCGCCATCGCCTTGTCGAGGACGGCGTCGAACCCGCCGGGGAGCGCGGGGCGGAGGTCGCGCGCCGGCTTGGGCTTCGCGCTGAGGATCTGGAGGAGGAGCGCGTTGTAGTTCGGCGCGCTGAAGGGGCGGCGCCCCGTGAGCGCCTCGTAGAGGATGACGCCGCACGCGTAGAGGTCGACGCGCACGTCGAGGTTGCGGTCGCCGCGCGCCTGCTCGGGCGACATGTAGTAGGGCGTCCCCATGACCATCCCCGTGCGCGTGAGGTCGAGGTCGTCCTCGCGGCCGCCGAGCAGCGGGGCGATCATCTTCGAGACGCCGAAGTCGAGCAGCTTGCAGAGCGGCGGGCAGCCGACGCGCTTCGTGAGAAAGACGTTCTCCGGCTTGATGTCGCGGTGGACGATGCCCTTCTCGTGCGCGGCCACGAGGCCCGAGAGTACCTGCACGAGGATGTCGATCGCCTCGTCGAACGGGAGCCCGCCCTCGACCGCGATCCGGTCGGCGAGCGTCTCGCCCATGAGCTTCTCCATGACGAGGTAGGGGCTCCCGTCGTCGAGCGTGCCGAGGTCGTAGACCTCGCAGATGTTCGGGTGGCCGATCGCGCCTGCGGCGCGCGCCTCCTGGTGGAAGCGCCGGACCGCGTCCTTCTTCCGCGCCTGCTGCGGGTGCAGCACCTTCACCGCCACCGAGCGCCCGATCGTCAGGTGCTCCGCCTCGAACACCGTGCCCATGCCGCCTTCGCCGAGGACGGCGCGCACCACGTACTTGCCGCCGATCGTCTTGCCGAAGAGGTCCCGCGACGGGCCCTTCGGCGGCATCGACGACGGCTGGTTGCGCGCGGGCGGAGGCTGCGACGGCGGGTGCGGCGCCGCCACGGGGATGTGCCGCTCGCTCTTGTCGCGCCGGATCGACTTGCCGGTCGTCGGGCAGATCACCTGCACGCCGTCGTGCGGCATCCCGCAGTGCGGGCACCGGATGAACCGCTGGCTCATCCCGGGCCCCGCGCGCGATCAGGCGAAGAAGGCACCTTCGACCGAGAGTAGGCGTCCCGCCATTGCGCGGCAACGCAGGATGCGACGTGGGCTGTCCACGGACAGGGTGCGAACTGTCCAGGACAGGCGCCACCGCGCCGTTTGCCGGGGAAACGCGCACGCCCGGCCCGGGCACGCGCGCTGCTCTCGGGGCCGGACGTGCAGCCGAACCGGACGGTCGACCTCGTGCTCGTGGCGGGCGCGGCGCTCGTCGCGGGGCCGCTTCTCCTCGTGGCGCCGCTCGAGACGTCCGCCGCGGCGGCGGGCGTGCTCGCGCTCCTCGTCGCCCGGTCTGCGCGCGGGACGGCCCGCCGGCCCAGGGCCAACGCGCTCACGCTGGTCGCGATCGCGGCGATGGGGGCGGGGCTCGCGCGGTCGGCGCGGGCGGTGGCCGTGCACGAGCAGGCGCGCGCCGCGGCCGAGCGGGCGATGGGGCTCCCGAAGCTGTGCGCCGCGAGGGCGAGGGTCGCGTCGTCGCCCGTCCGCGCGCACGACGCGATGAAGTGGGACGCGGACCTCGACGGGCTCGTCTGCGACGGCGCGGCGGTGGCCTGGCGCGGGCGCGCGACGCTCTACGGCGGGCCGGCGGACCTGGCGCGCGGCGACGAGGCGGACGTCGTGGCCACGCTCGGTGCGCCGCAGCGTTTGTGGAACGCGTCGACCGGCGATCCGCGGCCGTCGGAGGCGCACCGCGGGGTCCTGCGATCGGGCGGGACGCTCGACGTCGCCGTCGTCCGGCGCGGGTCGGGCCTCCTCGCGTGGATCGACCGCGTGCGAGCCGGCGTGCGCGCGCGGATCGACGCGACCTTCGCGCCCGACGTGGGCCCCATGGCGCGGGCCCTCGTCCTCGGCGAGAGCGATCTCGCGCCGGACGACGACCGCGCGTTCCGGGCGAGCGGGCTCTCGCACCTGCTCGCGGTGTCGGGCATGCACCTGGTCCTCGTCCTGGCGATCGTCGTCCGCCTGCTCGAGACGCTGCTGGTCCGGGTCGAGGCCGTCGCGGCGCGGGTGGACGCGGGGCGCGTGGCCGCCGCGATCGGCGTCCCCGCGGCGTGGCTCTACGCGGAGCTCGCGGGGGCCGGCGGCTCGACGATCCGCGCCGCCTGGATGGCGACGGCCGCGCTCCTCGCGCGGGCCATGGGTCGCCGCACGGACGCCACGCGCGCGTTCGGGCTGTCGCTCCTCGCGATGGCGATCCTCGACCCGCTCGTCGTCTTCGACCTCTCGTTCCTCCTCTCGGGGGCGGCGACGGCGGGCCTGCTCGCGTTCGCGCGCCCCTTCGCGGTCCGCCTCGAGGCGTGGGCCCCGTCGCGCCTCGCGCCGGTCGCCCGGGCCGCGGGGACGACGCTCGCCGCGTCGCTGCCGTGCGCTCCGGTCCTCGCGCGCTTCGCCCCGAGCGTGCCGATCGGCGGCGTGCTCGCGAACCTGCTGGCGGTGCCCGTGGGGGAGACCGTCGCGCTTCCGCTGTGCCTCGTCCAGGCGGCGCTCCCCTGGTGGCCCGCGGCGGAGCGCGGCTGCGCGGCCGTCGCGACGGGCGCCCTCGTCCTCGTCCGGGCCGTCGCGCGCGGCTTCGCCGTACCGGCGCTCACGACCGAGGTCCCGGCGCCCACCGCGTGGCAGCTCGCCGTCCTCGCCGTGGGCCTCGCGGCGCTCGTCCTCGGTGCTCGCCGCCGTGTCACGGCGGGCGTGGCGACCGCGCTGCTCCTCCTCCTCGAGCTCGGAGCGCACCGGGCGGGCGCGCCGCACGGCGTTCTCCGGGTGACGTTCCTCGACGTGGGGCAGGGGGACTCGTCCATCGTCGATCTGCCCGACGGCGAGGCGATGGTCGTCGACGGCGGGGGTCTCGTCGGCAGCCCCATCGACCTCGGCATGCGCGTCCTCGCGCCGGAGCTCCGCGCGCGCCGCCGGCGGGAGGTCGCAGCGGTCGTGCTCACGCATCCCCACCCGGACCACTTCATGGGCCTCGCCACGGGGCTCGACGCCGTGCGCGTCGGGGCCTTCTGGGACACGGGCCAGGGCGAGGCGCAGGGCGCCGGGAGCACGTACGCAGGCCTCCTCGCGGGGCTTCGCGCGCGTGGCGTGCCCGTCCTGCGGCCGGCGGAGCTCTGCGGCGAGCGCGTGATGGGCGGAGCGCGCGTCGAGGTGCTCGCCCCGTGCCCCGGGTTCGATCCCGATCGCGGCCCGAACGACAACTCGTTCGTACTGCGCGTCTCGTTCGGCGAGCGCGCGGTGCTGCTCGTCGGCGACACCGAGCACGAGGAGGAGGGGACGCTCCTCGCCGGCGACCGCACGCGCCTCCGCGCCGACGTCCTCAAGGTGGGTCACCACGGGAGCCGCACGTCGACGACGCCCGCGTTCCTCGCCGCGGTGTCGCCCGTCCACGCCGTCGTCTCGGCCGGCTGCCGCAACCGCTTCGGGCACCCGCACCCCACGACGCTCGCCACGCTCGCCGCCGCGGGCGTCCGCGTGTGGCGCACGGACCACGACGGCGCCGTCACCGTGACCACCGACGGCCGCTCGCTCGACGTCACCGCGGCCGGCGGCCGCGAGCGTTGACGGCCCGGGCGGTCCTCTCCTATCTGATGCCCCCCCATGACCGAACGCCTCGTCACGATGCTCACGCAGGAGGAGATCGCCGCGCGCGTGCGCGAGCTCGGCGCGCAGATCACGAAGGACTACGAGGGCAGGAACCTCGTGCTCGTCTGCGTCCTCAAGGGGAGCTTCGTCTTCGCGGCCGACCTCGCGCGGACGATCGACCTGCCGCTGCGCGTCGACTTCCTCGGCGTGCGCTCCTACGGCGAGGGCACCGAGTCGAGCGGCGTCGTGCAGATCACGCAGGACCTCTCGCGCCCCATCGAGCACGAGGACGTCCTCATCGTCGAGGACATCGTCGACACGGGCTTGACGATCGCGCACCTCATGGATCTTCTCCGGACGCGCGCGCCTGCGAGCATCAAGGTGTGTTCGCTCCTGCACAAGCCGGCGCGGGCGAAGGTGAAGATCAGCGTGGACTACCTCGGCTTCACCATCGAGGACCGCTTCGTCGTGGGCTACGGGCTCGACTTCGCCGAGCGCTACCGGAACCTGCCGTACATCGGCGTCGTCGAGCGCTCGTAGCGCGCCGAGCGCGGTCGTCGGCGCGCAGCCCGGCCCCGCGGGCAGGGCCCCGAGCGCACGTGGTACGCTGAGAACGCCTTGCCGAGCCCGTTCAGCGACGAGAAGTTCTTCCACACGCTGCTCTCCAAGGCGGTCGCCGGCAAGGCGAGCGACGTCCACATCAAGGTGGGCCAGCCGCCGGGCGCGCGGATCCGCGGCGAGATGATCTACTTCCGCACGGAGCGCATCTCGCCCGAGGACGGCGCGGCCGTGGCGGCGCTCGTCATCGGCGACCCCGACGTGCGGGCCAGGCTCGACGAGCTGAAGGAGTACGACACGTCGTACGCGGCGCCCGGGATCGGCCGCTTCCGCGTGAACGTGTACCGGCAGCGCGGGACGCTCGCGGTCGTCATGCGCTTCATCCCGAGCGACATCCCGCCGATGGATTCGCTCGGGCTCCCCATGCCCGTGACGCGCGAGCTGGCCGAGCGCCCGAACGGGATGGTCCTCGTCGTCGGCGCCGCGGGCAACGGCAAGAGCACGTCGATCGCCAGCATGGTGGGGCACCTCAACGCGACGCAGGCGCTCCACATCGTGACGGTCGAGGACCCCATCGAGTTCCTCCACCAGGACAAGATGTCGAGCATCTCGCAGCGCGAGGTGGGCCTCGACACGGCGAGCTTCGCGGCGGCGCTGCGCGCGGCCCTCCGGCAGGACCCCGACGTCATCTTCGTCGGCGAGATCCGCGACGAGGAGACGATGGAGATCGCCCTCAAGGCCGCCGAGACGGGGCACCTCGTCATGGCGACGCTCCACACGAGCGACGCGGTGCGCACGGTGAACCGCATGCTGGCCCTCATGCGCGGCGACGCGAACGAGAACCGCGTCCGCATCGCGAGCTGCCTGCAGGGGATCATCGCCCAGCGACTCCTGCCGAAGGCCGACGGGAGCGGCGTCGTCATGGCGAGCGAGGTGCTCGTCGCGTCGACGTCGGTCAAGGAGAGCATCCGCCGCCCCGAGAACAACCCGCCGCTCAAGGCGCTGATGGAGAAGGGCACGCACCCCTACGGGATGCGCACGTTCCAGATGTCCGTCGCGCGCCTCCTCGAGCAGGGCTTCATCGACGAACAGGTGGCCGCCGAGGCAGGCGGCACCTGACGCGCGCTCCCGGCAAGATCGCTGGCGGTGGGGCTCGCAGGCGAGAGGAGAAACAGGAAGTTCAGAAGATCAGAAGGCGAGAGGGGGGTGTTCACCGGGTGGGGCCGATTCTTGCCCGGCCCCACCCGGTGAAAGCCCAACGCACTGCTTCTGATCTTCTGATCTTCCTGTTTCCCCCTCTCCTGGGACTGGCGGGTCAGGCGCGGGTCAGTGGGATGGAGCGGGGAGCGCGCCGGAGTGGTGGAGCGGCGGGGCGTCGACGACGCGCGTCGCCTTCCACACGATGGGGACGACGACGAGGGCCAGCAGGAGCGCGACGGCCGCGCCCAGCAGGAGCACGCCCCGGCCGAGCGACCGGCGGTCGTAGCTCTCGATCGCGGCCTCGTGGACGCGCACGTCGCGGTGGGCGAACTCCGCCGCGCGGTCGAGCTTCACGATCTGTTCGCGTGCGGGGTCCATCTCCGCGCCGAACGCCCCCCTGTCGGCGAGCGCTTGCCGCGCGATCGCCGTCATCTTGCCGCGGACGACCCTGCGCGCCTCCTCGACGGCCGCCGTGCGCGTCCCCACCTGCTGCTTGAACAGGTGCTCGAGCGACACCCGCTCGCCGCGACCCGCCTCGAGCCGCTGCTGCGCCTCGGCCACGACCTTCTTCGCGTCCGCGAAGCGCTGCTGGAGCTCCCCGATGCTCCCCTTGAGCTTCGCCGTCTCCGCGACGCGGACCTCGCGCTCCTTCGTCCACGCCGCGATCGCCGACGTCGTCCCCGTCGTGTCGATCATCGTCGCGGCGCCGCCCGTCGTGACCAGCGGCGGCGCCACCCCGCCCCCCGTGAGGAGCGTCGACGTCGCCGGCCGCCGCTGCGAGGGGGCCACCGGGTCCGCCCCGTCGAGCGCGACGAGCGCCGCGCTCACCGCCGCGTGCATCTGCGCCGCGTCCGGCCAGCGCGTGCCGCGCTCGAACGCGAGCGCGCGGTCCACGATGGCCGCCACCGCGGGCGGCACGTTCGCGTCCACCTGCGAGATCGACGGCGCCTGCGTCGTCGCGCTCAGGATGAGCTGCTCGTTGCCGCTCACGCCCTCGTGCACGTGGCGCCCCGTCAGGAGCGTGAACATCGTCGCGCCGACGGCCCAGAGGTCGGTCCGCCCGTCGACCTCGTCCCACCGCGCGCGCGCCTGCTCGGGCGCCATGAAGGCCGGCGTGCCCATGACGACGCCGACCTTCGTCGCCGTGCCCTTCGCGCGCTGCGCCTCGAACACCTTCGCGATGCCGAAGTCGAGCACCTTGAGCTGCCCGGCCTTCGTGACGAAGAGGTTCTCGGGCTTCACGTCGCGGTGGACGACGCTCTTCGCGTGCGCCGCCGCCAGCACGTCGAGGAGCTGCTCGACGATGGCGAGCACCTCGCGCACGTCGAGTCGCTCGCCCTTGCGCGCCCAGCGCTGCTCCACCGTCTCGCCCTCGAGGAGCTCCATCACGATGAACGCCGAGCCGTCCGGCGCGACGTCGTCGTCCATCACGCTGACCGCGCCCTCGTGCTGGATCGTGTTCGCGGCGTAGCCCTCCTGGAGGAAGCGCTGCTTCACGTCCGGGTCGTGGCTCATCTCGGAGTGCAGCATCTTCACGGCCACGCGCTTGCCGTTCCGGTGCGTCGCCGCGTAGACGGCCGCCATCCCGCCGACGCCGAGGAGCTCCTGCACGGTCCACTTGTCCTGCAGCACCATCCCGATGCGCGCGCGCGCCCGCGTGACCTGCGGATCCTCCTCGACCACGGCGCCCTGGTTCATCGATCAGCCGTGCCCGCCGCCCGCCGTGCGCTGGAGGGCGCCCTTCAGCTCGATCTCGGCGCGCTTCAGCTTCGCCTCCTCGCGCGCCAGGGCCGACTGCGTCCCCGCGAGCTCCTGCGCGGCGAGCCGCTCGTTGGTCTGCGCCTGGATGAGGTCCTCCTCCATCTTCGCGATGCGCGCCTCGACCTGCCCGATGCGCGCCCGCTGCGCGTCCTGCTCGGCCGCGAGCACGTTGTCGCGCGAGCGCAGCATGTCCTCGGCGCGCGAGAGATCCTCGAGCGCGTGCGCGTACGCGGGGACCTTCTCGGCGGCCGGGCGCAGGCGCTCGGTGACCGCGACGAGCGCGTCCTCGACCTCGGCCGCGGCGTGCTCCGCCTCGGCCTCGCGGCCCGCGAGGGCGGTCTTGAGCTCGCGCTGCCGGCGCAGGACGCGCCAGGCGTAGGTGGGCGTGAGAAAGAGGCTCCGCGGCGTCTCCCCGAAGGCCGCGAGGATGCGCGCATCGGTCGACACGTCGAGCGGGTCGGCGCTCGCGAGGGGCGCGCCCGTGGCCACGCCGCGCAGGATGGGCGCCGACGCCGCGGCGGGAACGCCGAGGAGCGGCGTGTGGGCGTGCGGCGCGCCCCGGTCCATCGGCGAGGACGTGGGACCGGGGAACGAGGGCCCCATGGCCTGCGAGGCGGCCGCGCGCTCCTGCACCAGCGCGCGCGGATCGACGTCGAGCTCGATCGCCTGCTCCACCTTCGGCGGCCCCTTGGGCTTCGGCGGCTTGGGCGGCGGGCGCGCGCGCACGTCGAGCTCGAGATCGGGCGCCGGCATGGTCCCGCAGCGCGGGCACCCGCGGTCCGGAGCGATGTCGGTCGCCCCGCAGGTCGCGCACGTCGCCATGCGCCCGATCATACCGCAGCCGCGCCCCGTGCTAATGCGCACGGCGATGCCCGCGACGAGCAAGCGCCTCGAGTTCCTCCGGAAGCACACCGCCTCGGGCGCCGCGGACGCGTTCGCCTTCTACGGCCTCGCGATGGAGCTCCGCTCCCTCGAGCTCCACGACGAGTCGCTCGCCGCCTTCGGCGAGCTCCGCGCCAGGTGGCCCGACTACGTCCCCGCGTACCTCATGTGCGGACAGATGCTCGAGAAGACCGGCAAGCTGGACCTCGCGAAGGAGTGGCTGAAGGCGGGCATCGACGCCGCGCGCACCAAGGGCGACGCCCACGCCCTCGGCGAGCTCGAGGCGGCCCTCGCCGCGCTCGGCTGAGAGAGGGGAGAAACAGGAAGATCAGAAGATCAGAAGGGGGAGGTGGGGTGGGCGTCCGGACGCGTGGAGGCGGCGCAGGATGAATGGGGCCTCTGAAAGGGCGCATCGTCCCCTTTCATGAGCTCCAGTCACCCGGCGCGACCCCGACGTCACCCGACGCCCACCCCACCTCCCCCTTCTGATCTTCTGATCTTCCTGTTTCTCACTCTCGGGCGCGCAGTAGGCCGGGTGGGTTCAC
Source organism: Polyangiaceae bacterium (assembly GCA_036490515.1). Lineage (GTDB taxonomy): Bacteria > Myxococcota_A > Polyangia > Polyangiales > Polyangiaceae > Palsa-1150. Next base: position 260,666 of record DASXDU010000011.1, on the reverse strand, counting down.
CTTCGGCGGAGGAGCGCCAGGCGCTCCTTGATGCGCACCTCTTCGCCGCGGTCGGTCGGTTCGTAGAGGACTTCGCCCTCGAGCTCCTCGGGGAGGTACGTCTCGCCCGGGACGACGGCGCCCTCGAAGCTGTGGGCGTACTTGTAGCCCGCGCCGTAGCCCTCCTCCTTCATGAGCGGCGTGACGGCGTTGCGGAGCTTCTTCGGGACGGCGAGCGCGCCGTGCTTCTCGACGAGCTCCTTGGCCTTGTGCCAGGCCGCGTTGCACGCGTTCGACTTCGGTGCGGTCGCCAGGTACAGGCACGCCTGCGCCAGCGGGTACATGCCCTCGGGCATCCCGATGCGGCGCAGCGTCGCGTCGGCCGCCTGCGCGACGAGCATCGCGCGCGCGTCCGCGTTGCCCACGTCCTCGCTCGCGAAGACGAGCATGCGACGCGACACGAAGAGCGGGTCCTCCCCGGCCTCGAGCATCCGCATCATCCAGTAGATCGCCGCGTCCGGATCGCTCCCGCGCATCGACTTGATGAACGCCGAGACGACGTTGTAGTGCTCCTCGCCGCCCTTGTCGTAGAGGAGCGGCCGGTGGCTCTCGGCCGCGGCCACCGCCTCGAGCGTCACGTGCCGCTCGCCGCGCGACTCGAGGTAGTCGGCCACCACCTCGAGCGTCGAGAGCGCGCGGCGCGCGTCCCCCCGGCCCATCTCGGCGATCGCCCGGAGCGCGTCGTCGTCGGCCGACAGATCCCTGGCCCCGAGGCCATGCTCCGAATCGTGGACGGCGCGGCGCAACAGAAGGAGGAGGTCCTCCGTGGCGAGCGGCTCCAGGCGAAACACCTTGCAGCGCGACAGGAGCGCCGCGTTGACGGCGAAGCTCGGGTTCTCCGTCGTCGCGCCGACGAGCACGATCGTCCCGTCCTCCACGTGCGGGAGGAAGGCGTCCTGCTGGGCCTTGTTGAACCGATGAATCTCGTCGACGAACACGATGGTGCGCTGCCCCTGGAAGGCGAGCCGGTCGCGCGCGGCCGCGACGACCTCGCGGAGCTCGGCCACGTTCCCGAGCACGGCGCTGAACGGCACGAAGAAGGACTTCGTCGCCGCGGCGATGACCTTCGCGAGCGTCGTCTTGCCGCTCCCGGGCGGCCCCCAGAGGACCATCGACCGCACCTTGTCGCCCGCGATGGCCTGCGTGAGGAGCGAGTCGGGCTCGAGCAGGTGCGCCTGCCCGACGACGCCGGTCAGCGCGTCGGGCCGCATGCGATCGGCCAGCGGCGCGCTCTGCCCGTGGGCCTTGCGCGCGGCCGCGCCGAAGAGGGTGGCGCCCGGGTCGGGGGCCGCGCCGCGTCGGGACCGGGTCGCCATGCGCGCCAACCTAGCGCGAAACAGGGCGACGACTATGGTTGCCGCATGCGGCGAGGGCTCGTCCTCGGGGTGCCCGCGCTCCTCGTGCTGGTGGGGGCGTGCAGCGAGCCGCCCCGCGTGCCCACGTCGAAGGGCGGCGTCACCGCCGTCGCGCTCAACACGTTCGAGGTGCGCGACGACGACATCGACCGGTTCCAGCACTGCCCGCCCGCCGGCGACATCGGGCAGGACTGGGTGCCGCCCATTCCCGAGTGGCACGCGCCCTCCGCGAGCGCGTCGGCGGCGGTCCCCGAGAGCGCGGTCGAAGCAACGACCGGCGACCTCGGGGCGGGCGCCGCGCAGCCCGGCGAGGACCCGATGGCCCCCGCGGCCATCGGCGTCCTGACCGACGCCGCCGAGAACCAGACGCGCGCGGCGTTCCGGCGCTGCTACCACCACGGCCTCCTCTTCGACCCGACGCAGGACGGCCACGTCGCGGTCGTCCTTCGCGTCGACCGGTCGGGCCACGTCGCCAGCGTCGAGACGTGGGGCGCGTGCGATCTGTCGCCCGAGGCGATCGTCTGCATGCGCGACGAGGCGAAGCACGTGAAGCTGCGGCCGCCGGTCGGCGGGTCGGCCACGGTCACGGTGCCGGCGGTGTTCACGAGCGGCGCCGAGAAGCAGCGCGAGCCCAACGACGGCTACGCGGCGAGCGCGTACGTGGCCGTCGAGAGCATGCGCCCCCGCCTGCACCACTGCGAGGAGACCGCGAAGTACGCGCACGCGAACCTCTTCGCGAGCGCGATCATGACGGTCGACGTCGACGCGAAGGGCAAGGGCGTTCACGTGGGCGTCGACCAGTGGAAAGGCGGCCACGAGCTCCTCGGCTGCGCGGCGGAGGTCCTGCGCGACGCGCCGTTCGCGGCCCCGCCCGCGGGGCGAGGCAAGATCGTGGTGCCCATCGTCTTCAACCCGCGCCCGGGCACCGAGTAGGCCCGGGCGAGAGGGGAGAAACAGGAAGATCAGAAGATCAGAAGGGGGTGGGGGATCGGGCGTCGGGTTAGGTCGGGGCGGCGCCGGGTGACTGGAGCTCATGAAAGGGGACAGGGCACCCTTTCATGAGCACCGTTCACCTCGCGCAGCCCCGCCGCATCCGGACACCCAACCCACCCCACCTTCTGATCTTCTGATCTTCCTGTTTCTCCTCTCTCGGGGAGCGCGCGGACCGGGTCCGGCGGCCACCGAGAAGGCCCGGCGAGCGCCGGTGTGGACCCGGGCGATGCCAGGAGGCACCCGAGCGTCCCGCGGGGGCACCCGAGGAGCCTGCGGAGGCACCCGAGGGGCGCGCGGGGGCACCCGAGGAGCCCGCGGAGGCGCCCGAGGGGCCTGCGGAGGCACCCGAGGAGCCTGCGGAGGCACCCGAGGAGTCTGCGGGGGCACCCGAGGAGCCTGCGGAGGCACCCGAGGAGTCTGCGGAGGCACCCGAGCGGCCCCCGGAGCCACCCGAGCGCCGCAGGAGCGCCTGATCATGGCCTGATGTCGGGCACTTACGAAATCGACACGGGGCACGTCGATTTCCGGAGACGCAAACGGCTCGTTTCCCCACGTCCGGGGTGAGGGGACCGGAATTCGCCGGCCCCCTCGTCACGTTCGTCGAAAGGAAAACCCATCTTGGATAACGCCCACACCACCAAGCAGTCGCTCGTCGTCACGTGCAACGCCCTCATCAAGGGCCTGACCGCGATGCCGGGCATCGACACAGTCACGTGCAACGGCGTCACGTACACGCGCGCGGAGCTCCTCGCCCCGCTCACGGCGTACGTGCCGCTTCCCGAGGCCACGACCCAGGCCAAGACCGCCTACACCAAGGCGGTCGCGGCGGAAGGCGTGGCCAGGGAGGCCGCGGTCGCGATGATCGACGACGTCCTCGAGCCCCTGCTCCGGCAGCGGCTCGGCAAGGACAGCGCCGATCTCGAGGCGCTCGGCCTCGACCCCGTCAAGACGCCGCAGAAGTCCGCGGCGGTCAAGGCGGCAGCCGCCCAGAAGGCCCAGGCGACCCGCAAGGCGCTCGGGACGAAGGGCACCGTCCAGAAGAAGGCAGCAAAGAAGGCGCTCGAAGCGCAGCCGGCGACCCCGGCTGCGGCGACGGCGCCCGAAGGCGGGAGCACCCCGCCGGCGACCGCGACGAAGTCCTAGCGGTCGAGGGAAGGGGGAACGGGAACGGGAATGCGGGCTGTCCGGCTCCGGCCGGCGCTCGCATCCCGTTCCGCGTTCCCGTTCCCGTTCGCTGTTCTCGTGTCCGCGCTCTCGCGAGGGAACCTTTCGGTCCCTGCGTCGTGCAACGCGGGTGACATGATGGCCGTGGCGATGCCCGCGTTCCCGGGAAAGGACCCCCCGCCGGTGCCCCCGGACGCGCCCCGGGCCTCCGCGGAGCTCGATCGGCCGACGCTCGAGCGGGCGCGGTCGCGCGATCCGATGGCGCTGCGGGCGTTCGTCGTGCGCTACGAGCGGCCGGTCTTCGCGCTCCTCTCGCGGATGCTCGGGCAGGGCCCGCACGTCGAGGACCTCGCGCAGGAGACGTTCCTCCGCGCGTTCCGGGCGCTCCCGGCGTTCGAGCCGGACGGCCGCGCGCGCGCCTCGACGTGGCTCCTCACCATCGCGACGCGCCTGGCGCTCGACGCGCGCAAGAAGAAGAAGCTCCCGCTCGCCGAGCCGGAGGCGACCGACGGCGTGCCCGACGGGTCGACGCCCGAGAAGGAGGCGTCGCGGCGCGAGCTCGGGAGGCACCTCGCGCAGGCGGCCGAGGCGCTGAGCGACGACATGCGCGCGGCGTTCCTCCTGGCGGAGCTCCACGGCTTCACGATGGCCGAGGTGGCCGAGGCGCTCGGCATCCCCGAGAACACGGCCAAGACGCGCGTCTTCCGCGCGAAGCAGCACATGCGAGACGCGCTGGCCGACCTCCGGGAGGGCGCCCCGGCGGACCCGCGAGACCGGCGCGATCTCGAGAAGCCCGGCACGAAGGAGGAGGTCTGACCGATGGACCCGCAGGACTGGAGCTCGTGGGGCGCAGAGGAGCCTCCGCGCGATTTCGCGGAGAAGGTCGTCGGCGAGGCGATGGCGGAACGGCGCGCGTCGAGCAAGGGGCGCGGCGCGCGGATCGGGGCGGGCCTCCTGCTCGTCGCGTCGATGGCGGCGGCGGTCGCGATGACGATGCACCTGAAGGACGCGCACGCGCACGGCGACGTGACGGCGAAGGCGCGCGAGGAGGTGCGCGTCGGCGGGCGGGCGATCGCCGTCCTCGAGCCGGGCGCGCACGTGTCGTGGAACGACGACGCGATCGCGCAGTCGGGGGGCGACGTGTTCTGGAGGGTCGAGCCGGGCGCGCGCTTCGTCGTGCACACGCCGGCGGCCGACGTGACGGTCAAGGGGACGTGCTTCCGCGTGCAGGTGGACGGAGACGAGGTCGCGATGAACGGGCGAGACGTGAGGTCGGGCGCGATCGGCGCGGTGCTGGCGGCGACGGCGTTCGTGGGCGTGTACGAGGGCAAGGTGGCGGTGTCGCACGCGGGCCAGAGCGTGGACCTCGTCGCGGGGCAGCAGGCGAAGGCGGGCCCGGACGGGGTCGCGCGCGTCGGAGGCGGCGGCGAGGAAGGCGCGCCGGCGGGGGCGGCCGCGGCGACGGGGAGCGAGGGCGAGAAGGCGCTCAGCGAGGCGAACGCGAACCTCGCGAGCGACGTGCAGCGCTACCGGCGGCGGCTCGAGTCGCTCGAGGGAGAGAAGAAGCAGCTCGAGAAGCAGCTCGACACGGCGCAGAAGAAGCTCGGGGCGGCCGGGGCGTCGACCGACGGGGGGGTCGTGTGGAAGAGCCAGTTCGACCTCTCGCCGCAGGACTGGAAGGATCTGGCCAAGGAGGGCGAGCTTCGCACGCGGGTGCCGTGCGGCGGGCCGAACGGCGACTTCAGCCTGTCGGCGGGGTCGCTGAACAAGCTCGGGCTCGCGCCCCAGGACGGCGCGCTCGTCCAGCAGGCCTACCAGGCGTCGAACACGCGCACCTGGGGCGTCATCCAGCCGCTCTGCAGCCAGGCCCTCGGCGGCGTCGACGTGAGCAAGATCGGCCAGAGCGCGTGCCTCTCCATCCTGCAGGACCTCACGCAGGCGACGGGCCCTCACGCGTACGACGCGGACCTGCGCGAGGTGGCCGAGATCATGGCCGGGATGCGCCCGGCGCCGGCGCCGGGTGCGCAGGTGGACCCGCTCGTCGCGGCGGAGCTGGCGATGGCGAGCGAGTCGCAGAACATCGTGAGCGACCTGGCGAAGTCGCTCGGCCCGGACGAGGCGAAGCGCGTCGTGTTCGCCGACCAGGGCTGCTGGCACGACGCGTCCCACGACTTCGGCCCCCCCGGCGACCCGTAGACCGAGAGTCGAGAAACAGGAGGGTCAGAAGATTCATGAGCCCCGTTCGCCGGTGCGGCCCTCCCACCACCGGACGCCCAACCCCATCCCCCTTCTGATCTTCTGAACTTCCTGTTTCTCTCTCTCGGGGCCCTAGAGTGTGCCCATGCAGACGTGGCGGCGCGCGGTGATGGTGGTCCTGGCGCTCGGGGGGGTGCTGCTGCTGTGGCGCTGGTGGTCGATGGCGAGCGAGAAGGTGGCCCGGCGCGCGGCGGGGGTCGACGTGCCTGCGGAGCCGGGGTCGGAGGGCGACCCGGGCGGGACGCTGTCGGCGGGAGGCGGCGGTGGGGAGCCCGCGGCGCCGCCGCTCGATCGCGCGAAGGCCGACGCGATGCGCGCCCGGATCCGCGCGCTCCTCGCGCAGGCCGTGGCGGAGGCCGGGGCGGCCGCGCCGAGCGCCGCGCGGCCCAGCGCCAGCGCCGCGCCGTCGGCGTCGTTCGCGCTGCCCTTCCCGACGATGCCGCAGATCCCCGACCTCGACGGCGGCGGCACGAAGGTGGACCCCGACTACATCCGCAAGCGCGTCCGCGAGGACCTCTTCCCGCTCGCGAAGGACTGCTACGCCACGGCGCTCGAGAAGAACCCGAAGCTCGCGGGCAAGCTCGCGGTCTACTTCAAGGTGATCGGCGACCGGAAGGTGGGCGGCGTGGTCGACGAGGTGAAGATCCTCGGCGACACGACGCTCGACGACGCGGCGATGCAGGACTGCGTGCGCGAGTCGATGATGAGCGTCAGCTTCGACGCCCCCCCGGAGGACGGCGCCCTCACGGTCGTCTACCCGATCGACTTCTCCCCCGACGACCCCGAGGGCGGCGCGGACCTGTGAGTCCTACCGCACGACGAACTTCATGAGCGCGACGGCGATGCCGACGCCCAGGAGGAGAAACCCGAGGGCCACGCCGACGAGGAGGCCCACGTTCGTGCGCGGAACGCCCGCCGGGAGCGGCGTCCGGGGCATCGGCGCGCCGTGGGGCGACGGCTGCATCGCGCCCGCCACCGGCCGCGGGTGCGGGGTGTTCGGCTGCTGCGCGTGGTGCCCGTGCGGGCCCTGCGGCGCGTGGCCCCGCTGCGCCATGACGGCCGCGTCGACGGACATCGGCGCGAACGGCGTCGTCGGCATCTCCACGCCGCGCGCGCCCGCGAGGTGCGGCGGGAGCATCGTGCCGCCCTGGAGGACGATCTGCATCGCCGCCGCGAAGTCCGCCGCGCTCGGGAAGCGGTCCTCGGCGCGCTTGGCGAGCGCGCGGTCCATCACCTGGTCGAGGAGCGGCGGGAACGTGCGGCCGGGCACGCGCTGGCTGAGCGGCGCCGGCTTCCCCGTGACGTGGAGCTGGATGTAGTCCATCGCCGACTTCGCATCGAAGGGGAGCTTGCCCGTCAGCACCTCGTAGAGGATGACCGCGAGCGAGTACGTGTCGCTCGCCGGCGTCAGCTGCTTGCCCTGCGCTTGCTCGGGGCTCATGAACTCGGGCGTCCCGAAGACCATCCCCTCCTGCGTGAGGATGACCGAGCCCGGGCGCATCTGCCGCTCGCCGACCTTCGCGAGGCCGAAGTCGAGCACCTTGGGGTAGTCGCGCTGCACCGACGACTGCACGAGGAAGATGTTCTCGGGCTTGAGGTCCCGGTGGATGATCCCGGCCTTGTGCGCCTCGTCCAGCGCGCCGCAGACGGCGATGAGGACGGGGAGCGCCCGCTCCATCGGGAACGGGCCCTCGCTCCGCACCGTCTGGTTCAGGTTCTTGCCCTCGAGGAACTCCATGATGATGTAGAGCGACCCGTCCTCGAGCTCGCCGAACATGAACACCTTCACGGTGTTCGGGTGCGTGAGCTGGCTCATGGCGCGCGCCTCGCGGCGGAAGCGCGACACGAGGTCCTTCCGGTTCGCGAGCTTGGGGTGGAGGATCTTCACCCCCACCATCCGGTTCATCTCCGGCTGGAGCGCCTTGTACACGGCGCCCATGCCGCCAGAGCCGATCTTCTGCAGGATCTGGAACTGGCCGTTCAGGATGTCGCGTCCGATGAACGGGTCCTGCGGGCGCATGGGCGGTCGAGGGAAAGTGGTATCACGAGTCGCGTCGCGGCATCATCCGGCCCGATGGCGCTCCTCCGGTCGGAACGGCTCGCGAAGGCCGGGTTCCTCCACGCGTTCCCCACGCGGGACGCGGCCGACGCGGAGCTCCTGGCGGCGATGGGCGCTCCGCGCATCGTCCAGGTGAAGCAGGTGCACGGAGCGCGCGCGGTGCTCGCGGCGGACGCGGCGGGTGCCGAGGCCGACGCGCTCGTCGCGCGGGTCGGGGGCGAGGCGGTGGGCGTGCGCGTGGCCGACTGCGTCCCGGTGCTCGTGGTCGACGAGGCGAGCGGCGGCGCGGCGGCGATCCACGCCGGGTGGCGCGGCGTCGTGGGCGGCGTGGTGCGGGCGGGCGTGGAGCTCCTCGGCGGCCGGGCGATGCTCGCGGCGATCGGGCCGTGCATCGGCGCGTGCTGCTTCGAGGTGGGCCGCGACGTGGGCGAGCGGATCGGCTTCGTGGTGCACGCCGAGGGCGCCAAGGCGTACGTGGATCTCCGGGCCGCCGTGCGGGCGCAGCTCCGGGCGCTCGGGCTCGCGGACGCGCGCATCGAGGACGTCGCGGGCTGCACGAAGCACGAGCCGGAGCGGTTCCACTCGTACCGGCGGGACGGCGCCAACAGCGGGCGCATGCTCGCGGCGGTCGCTCCGCGCGGCGCATGACGCGCCTCCCCTTGCCAGCGTGACGCGCGCCCCGTATCTCCAGGCGCCATGATGCGCGGAGCGCTCGAGGACATCAGCAAGGCCGTCGGAAACACGCCCATCGTGCAGCTGCACAAGGTGACGGGCGGCCTGCCGGTCGAGATCTACGTCAAGTGCGAGTACCTGAACCCGGGCGGCAGCCACAAGGACCGCCTGGCGGCGAACATGCTGCGCCACGCCGAGGAAGAGGGGCTCAAGCCGGGCGGGACGATCGTCGAGGCGACGAGCGGGAACACGGGCGCGTCGCTGGCGCTGCTCGCGGCGCTGCGCGGGTACAAGTGCGTCTTCGTGATGCCCGACAAGATGAGCCAGGAGAAGATCAGCCACCTGCGGGCGTTCGGCGCGCGGGTCGTGGTCTGCCCCACGGCGGTCGAGGCCGACGACCCGCGGAGCTACTACCAGGTCGCGCTGCGCCTCGCGAAGGAGGCGCCGAACACGTTCTACGCGAACCAGTACCACAACCCCGCCAACCCCGAGGCCCACTACCTCTCGACCGGCCCCGAGATCTGGCAGCAGACGGGCGGGGAGTTCGACGTCTTCTGCGCGGGCATGGGCACGGGCGGAACGCTGAGCGGCACGGGCAAGTACCTGCGCGAGAAGATGAAGGAGCTGACGATCGTGGGCGTCGACCCGGTCGGGTCGCTCTACTACGACTTCGTCAAGCAGGGCCGGGTCACGAAGAGCTTCTCGTACAAGGTCGAGGGCATCGGGGAGGACTTCTTCCCGACGACGATGAACCTGAAGATCCTCGACGACATCGTGCGCGTCGACGACAAGGAGTGCTTCCTCATGACGCGCGACCTCACGCGCCTCGAGGGGCTCTTCGTCGGCGGCTCCGGCGGCGCCGCGGTGGCGGGCGCGGTGAAGTACGCCAAGACGATGGTCGAGAAGGGGAAGGCCGTCATTCCGTCCCTCGGCGGGGGGGCCGGCGGGCGGCCCGCGCGCATCCTCGTCTTCCTGGCCGACGGCGGGCACAAGTACCTCTCGAAGATCTTCAACGACGACTGGATGCGCGAGAACGGCTTCCTCGACGACGCGCCGGGCATCGGCACGGTGAAGGACATCCTCCAGGGCAAGAAGCCGATCGTGACGGCGAAGCCCGACGCGCGGATGCGCGACGTCATCGACCAGATGAAGAGCCTGAGCATCAGCCAGCTCCCCGTGGTGGACCGCGGAAAGATGCGCGGCATCGTCGCCGAGGTGGACCTCCTGCGCGCGCTCGTCGCGGGAGGCAAGACGCTCGACACGCCCGTCGGCGAGGTGGTCGAGGACGACTACGCGACCGTCACTCCGAACACGAAGATCGAGCTCCTCCAGAGCGTCCTCGCCGACGCGAAGGTGGCCATCGTCGAGGACCGCGACGAGATCGTCGGCATCGTCACGAAGATCGACCTCATCGACTTCCTCGCCCGCCACAAGACCACCCCCGCGAGCGTCCCCCCCGCCGCGTGAGCCCACCGCCCTCGATCGAGTAGCCGCCGTGAGGCGTCGCGCGCGTCAGGCGTTCTTGGGGACGACGACGTTGTAGACGCCCTTGCCGGTCGCGATGGCGTCGAGGGGCGCGCTCGGGTGGAAGACGCGCATGTCGGTCACGCCCACGCGGCGCCCGACGCGCACGACCGTCGCCTCGGCCACGAGCGTCTCGTTGCGGCCCGGGCGCAGGTAGTCGATGCGCATGTCGATCGTCGAGACGCGCGCCCGCGGCTCCTCGAGCGAGCTCCAGACGGCGCACCCGCCCGCCGTGTCGGCGAGCGCCGAGATGACGCCGCCGTGCATCGCCCGCCGCAGCGGGTCCCCGATGAGCTCCTCGCGGAAGGGGATCTCCATGCGGACGTGCCCGCGGTCGATCTCGATGACCTTCACGCCCAGCACCCGGTTGAACGGGATGAGCTCCTCCATCACCTGCCGTAGCGCGTCGGGATCCACGTCGTTCCTCAGGCGCCGGCCTGCACGTAGCGCGCGTCGACCCACTGCTGCGTCCCGTTGGGGAAGGCGACGAACACGTGGTGCTGCGCGATCTGGAGCACCGTGCCGGGATAGCGATTGCCGTCGGCCCAGTACACGAGGACGAGCGTGCCCGGCGCGAACGGGTGCGACTGCTGGGCCGCCGGGGCGGCGTACTGCGCGGGCCCCGCAGGCGCGGCGGGCTGGAAAGGCTGCTGGGGGGCTGGCTGGGCGTGGCCTTGCGGCTGGGGCGGCGGGGCGGTCGACGGGGAAACGGGCGGGCGCGGGGCCGGGGGCTGCGACTGCGGCTTCATGACGCTCGCGGCCATCGGCGAGACGCCCGCGGGCTTGAGCGCGTCGGGCACGGGCGACCCGTGGTCGCTGAGGATGGTGCGAGCGAAGGGGTCGGGCGCCGGCGCGGCGGTTCCCTTGCCGGAGAGAGGCGGCGGTAGGACGGAGGACGATCCCACCGGGCTCCCGCACGACGCGCAGAAACGCGCCTGGGCGATGAGATTCCCACCGCACTTGGTGCAGCTCGCCATGGCCCCAGTGTCCCACGACGACTCGTCGCAGGTACAGGGGGCGCGCGTTATCATGCGGGCAGCCGTGTCGAGTCACCCCGAAGACAAGGCGCCCGGCGCGGGCGTCCCAGCCGCCTCCCAGGCGCGCGTGTCGCAGCTCGAGGGCGAGCTCCACGAGGCGCGCCGCGCGCTGCGCGCATTCACGGAGCAGGCTCCGGCCGACCGCGTCGCGTCGATGGGCACGCTCGCGGCGGGCATCGCCCACGAGGTGAACAACCCGCTGGGCTACACGCTGGCGAACGTCGGGTTCGCGCTCGAGGAGCTCCAGAGGCTCGACGGGCAGCTCGCTCCCGTGGACGGCGAGGGCGAAGCCGAGCTCGCGTCGCGGCTGGCGCGTGCGCGGACTTCGGTCAAGGCGGTGGCGGCTGCGCTGCAGGAGGCACGGCAGGGCGGCGACCGGGTGCGCCTCCTCGTTCGCGACCTCAAGACCTTCGCGGGCGCCGACGAGGAGCGTCGTGGCCCGCTCGACGTGCGGCGCGTGGTCGAGGCGTCGATCAACATGGCGTTCAGCGCGATCCGCCTGCGCGCGCGGATCGTGAAGGACTACCAGGGGTCGCCGCGGGTCGAGGGGAACGAGGCGCGGCTCGGGCAGGTCGTGCTGAACCTGCTCCTCAACGCCGCCGAGGCGACGCCGGAAGGCGATCCGGAGCACCACGAGATCCGGGTGGTGCTCCGCGACGAGGGGGCCGACCGCTGCGTCATCGAGGTGTCCGACGCGGGCTGCGGCATACCGCCCGAGCACCACCGCAGGGTGTTCGATCCGTTCTTCACGACCAAGGCGGGCGGGGGGGTGGGGCTCGGCCTGAGCATCTGCCAGGCGATCGTCGTGGCCATGGGCGGGACGATCGCGTTCGAGAGCGCGCCGGCGAGCGGCACGACGTTCCGCGTGAACCTGAAGCGCGTCGTCGAGGAGGACGCGAAGCCTCCGCCGTCGAGTAGGCGCGGTGCGGCGCTCGCGGATCGGCGCGCGAAGGTCCTGGTCATCGACGACGAGCCGATGATGGGGCGCGCCGTGCAGCGCCTCCTCGCCGGAGCGCACGACGTCGAGGCGATGACGGACCCCGTGGCGGCGGTGGAGCGGCTCCGCGCGGGCGCGCGGTTCGACCTCATCCTCTGCGACCTGATGATGCCCACGCTGACGGGCATGGACGTGCACGAGGAGGTGGTCGCGATCGACGCGCAGCAGGCGCGGCGCATGGTCTTCATGACGGGGGGCGCGTACACGGCGCGCGCCGAGGCGTTCCTCGAGGGCGTCACGAACACGCGGCTCGAGAAGCCGCTCGACCGCGCGGCTCTCCGCGCGATCGTCCACGCGCACTTACTCTAGTTTCGTCCAGCGCTGGAGCTCGGCGTCGAAGCCGCCCATGTCGACGGTGCGCGCCCACGCGAGCGAAAGGCGGGCGATCGTCGCCGCCGTCCGCGCGCGCGCTGGCCAGGGCGCGATCCAAACGAGCCGCCCGCCCTTCACGAGGACCGAGGCGGCGTGCGCCACGAAGCGGTCGAGCGCGTCGGCCAGACCGTGCTCGCGGACGGCGCGGCGGCCCATCGGCGGGTTCGTGACGACCAGCGTGACGCCCGGGGGGGCGACGGTGAGGGCGTCGCCGCGCACGAGGTCTGCGACGAGGCCTGCGGCGGCGAGGTTCTCGCGAGCGGCGTCGAGCGCACGGGCGTCGACGTCGCTGCCGTGCAACGCGCGGTACGGGCCGAGGAGCGCGCGCTCCACGAGCTCTCCGGCCGAGCCCACGAACGGGTCCCAGACGACGTCGTCGTCGCGCACGCCCGCGACGCGCGCGAGGGCCGCCGCGACGGTGGGGTGCGAGGCGGCGGGCACGTCGCGCTTCCGCCACGCGAAGCGGGGGTCCACGACGGCGCGAGGGACGAGCGACACCTCCACGACGCTGCGGTTGCGCTCGACGAGCACCTCCCACGAGGACGCGGTCGGGTCGTTCACGAGCTCCGGTCGTCGCAGGGCAACGGCGGACGCGACCCCCCACGTCGCCGCGCGCTTGTGACCGCCCTCGGCCCAGGCGATACGGTAGCGCACCTGGCCCGGCGTCCACGCCCCGAGCACGGCGCGCGCCACGTCGCCCGTCACCGCGCGCGCGATCGCGTCCGTCTCGGCCTCGCCGTCGCCGATCGACTCGCCGGGCACCGGGAAGCGGAACCCGAGCATCGTGCGCGCCCCGAAGAGCGCCTTCATCGGTCCGGCGAGCGTCGCCCGCACGCGCCCCGGTCCCCCGTCGCGCACGTCCTTCAGCGCGGCGATCCCCGCGAGCTCCTCGGCGAGGACGTCTTCGAGCCCGGGGCGCGCGAGCACGACGACGGGTACCGGCGCGGCCGCCGCTCGCGCGGCGTCGAGGGGCGTCCTCTCGCCGCGCGAGGCGGTCCGGTCGATCATCATGCGGGCGCGCTGCGCGATGCGCGCGAGCTCGGCGTCCTCCGCCCGGGCCGCCTCGTCGAGGAGCGCCCTCGACCGCGCGCTCCCCGTCTTGCCGAGGGAGGCCGCGATCGACCGCCGCATCTCGGGCCGGGGATCGTCGCGCCACGCCGCGACGAGCGCCTCCTCGACGCCCTCGCCCTGCGCGTGCCCGAGCGCGATGGCCGCGTTGCGCCGCGTCTTCGCGTCGCCGTCCTTCAGCGCGCCGACGAGCGCGTCGCGCACGACGGCCTCCCCCGTGAGCCGGCCGAGCACGCGCACGATCCGCCCGCGCAGCGGTGGGCGCGCTGCACCGAGGCGGCCGATGAGGCGCGCCGCCGCCGCCGCGCCGAGACGGACCACCGCGCGCTCGGCGAGCTTCTCGAGCTCGTCGTCGGCCAGCATGTCCACGAGCGGGTCGAGGTCGCGCGCGCCGGGCGTGAACCCGGGGTCGCGGACGGCTTCGGTGAGGGGTCGCCTGGGCACGGGGGGCGAGAGCTTGCGCGGGGAACGGCGCCACGTAAAGCTCGCGTCGGCGCGATGGCCGTGGACCCTGGGCTGCTGGCGGATCTGGACGGGCGCGTCCTGCTCGCCGTTTACGGGGGCTCGCATGGAGCGTGGGCTCTCCCGATGGTGGCGGCCACCGTGGTCGGTGCGGGCTGGACCGCGCTCGCCCTCCTGCCGCTCCTCGCGTGGCGACGCACCCGACGGTTCGCGACGCTCCTCACGCTCGCGGTCGCGTCGCAGGCGACCGCCGTGTGGGCGCTGAAGGCCGTCGTCGGCCGCGTCCGGCCCTGGATCGCGTTCGGACTGCCTGCGCCGCCGGGCGCGCCGCACGACCCGTCGTTCCCGAGCGGCCACGCGGCGGGGAGCTTCTGCGTCGCGGCGTTCCTCGCGGTCGCGCTCCCGGTGGCATGGCGGCACGCGCCGCGCGGGGCGCGTGCGGTCGCGGGCGGGGTGCTCGCGCTCGCGGCGCTCATCGCCTTCTCGCGCGTGTACCTGGGAGCCCACTTCCCGGGCGACGTCGCGGCGGGTGCGCTGCTCGGCGGCGCGATCGGCGCCCTGTGGGGTCGTCGCTACGCCCGTGGTGCCGTAGTGGAAGGCGCGACGAAAAACGGCTAAACGTCGAGCGCCTTGCGGATCGCCCTCCAGCTCGCCAGCTTGCTCGCGCTCGCCGTCGCCGCCGGCGGCTGGTCCAGCTGCAAGGATTCGAGCGCCGTCGCCCCCGAGCCGGCGAGCTCCGGCTCGGCATCGCAGGCCGAGGTCAAGGACGTGACGCTCCCCGGGGTGGACACGAGCGCGATGACGCCGCGCGAGCGGCGCGAGTTCAGCTCGCTCGTGACGGACCTGCTGGCGCCGTGCCCCAACGTGCCGGTCTCGATCGCGCAGTGCGTGGAGGAGAAGCGCCCGTGCGCGCCCTGCGCGCAGGCGGCCAGGTGGATCGCGCGCGCGGTCCGCGAGGGCGCCGGCGAGTCGCAGATCCAGGCCGCGTTCAAGGAGAGGTACGACCCGACGGCCGTGAAGGCCATCCCGGTCGCGGGCTCGCCGTCGCGCGGCCCCGAGGACGCGAAGGTCACGGTCGTCGAGTTCGCGGACTTCGAATGCCCCCACTGCCGCATGGCCGTGCCCATGGT
Source organism: Polyangiaceae bacterium (assembly GCA_036490515.1). GTDB lineage: Bacteria > Myxococcota_A > Polyangia > Polyangiales > Polyangiaceae > Palsa-1150. Next base: position 245,538 of record DASXDU010000011.1, on the reverse strand, counting down.
CGACGCGGTCATGGCGGCGCACGCGGGGAAGGTGCGCCTCGTCTACAAGTTCGTCGAGCTGTCGATGCACGTGCACGCGGAGGCCGCGTCGCGTGCCGCGTGGGCCGCCGGCCAGCAGGGCAAGTTCTGGGAGATGGAGCATCTCCTCTTCGAGCGCCAGGAGCACCTCGAGCAGGGTGACCTCGAGCGCTACGCGAAGATGCTCAAGCTCGACGTTGCAAAGTGGAAGTCCGACATGGACTCGCAGGCCGCCAAGGACCGCCTGGCCGAGGATCAGCGCCTCGAAGACGACCTCAAGCTCAAGGGGACGCCGACGATCTACGTGAACGGGCGCGAGCTCGATCTCGAGAACGACGAGCTCCTCGAGGATCGGGTCGCGGGTGAGCTCGGCGTGCCTCCCGTCCCGCCGGCATCGGCGTCCGGGTCGTCCCCCGCCGCGCCGTCCACGCCGCCGCCCGTGCCTTCTCCGGCGCCGAGCTCCAGCGCCCACTGAGGGGACGCCATGCGGCTTCGCGCGCTCCTCCTCGTCACGCTGCTCGGGTGCGGCAGCGCGGCGCCCGGCCCAGGCACGGCCACCGCGCAGGACGTCGACCTCCCGGGCGTCGACACGAGCCAGTTCACGCCGCGGGAACGGCACGAGTTCTCCGACTACGTGAAGGCGCTGCCCGCGCCGTGCAAGGAGGTCGCGGTCCCCCTCGCGCAGTGCGTGCTCGAGAAGCGGGCGTGCGAGGCGTGCACCCCGGCGGCCGCCGCCGTCGCCACGGCGGTGCGCGAGGGGTACTCGCGCGACCAGGTCGACGACATGTACAAGCGGCGCTTCGATGCGTCGTCGTCGAGCGGGATCCCGCTCGCCGGCTCGCCGTCGCGGGGGCCCGAGAACGCGCACGTCGTCCTGGTCGAGTTCGCCGACTTCGAGTGTCCCTTCTGCCAGAAGGTGGCGCCGCAGCTCGACGCGACGTGGGAGAAGCGCAAGGACGCGGTCCGCTTCGTCTACAAGTACATGCCGCTGTCGATGCACCCGCGCGGCGAGGCCGTGGCACGTGCCGCCATCGCGGCCCAGATGCAGGGGAAGTTCTGGGAAATGCACCACCTGCTCTTCGCGAACCCCGAGCACCACGAGCCGCCGGACCTCGAGAAGTACGCGACCGCCATCGGCCTCGACGTGGATCGCTTCCGGGCGGACATGCAGTCCGAGGCCGCGACCAAGCGGATCGCCGACGATCGCAAGCTCGCCGACGACCTCAAGGTCCACGGCACGCCCACGATCTTCATCGACGGACGCGAGTACGACTTCAAGGCCGATCTCGGCGACTGGCTCGACCAGGAGATTGCGGCGCGCAAGTAAGCGTTGTAACGGTCGTCGGCGGTGAGGGCGGTCGCGCTGGACGGATGCGGGTGCTTCCCCACCGGGCGGCACTACGCCGGGATTGCGCACCTGCTGCGCGCCGTGACGCGGGGCCTGCTCGAGGAGCTGGCGGCCGACGCGCCGTGGGCGGAGATCCCGATCGCGCTCGTCGACGTCGAGACCACGGGCCGCGACGCCTCGGTCGACCGCGTCGTCGAGGTGGGCATCGCGCTGGCGCGCGGTGGCGAGATCGTCGAGCGCCGGAACTGGCTCGTGAACCCAGGGCGTCCCATCCCGAAGGAGGCGAGCGACGTCCACAAGATCACGGACGAAGACGTGAAGGATGCGCCTTCGTTCGAAGCGGTCGCGGCCGAGATCCTCGCGATGCTCGCGGGAGCGGTCCCGGCCGCTTACAACGCCGCCTTCGACAAGGCGTTCCTGTCGGGCGAGATGGCGCGGGCCGGGCACACCCTCCGGCGCGACCTCGAGTGGATTGACCCGCTCGTCTGGGCGCGCGAGATCCAGCAGGGCGAGCGGTCGCGCGCGCTCGGCGAGGTCGCGGCGCGCCTCGGCATCGCGCTCGAGAACGCGCACCGGGCGAGCGACGACGCCGAGGCCGCTCTGCGGGTCTTGCTCGCGCTCGGGCGGGACATGCGGGTCCCGCGCACGTACGCGGCGCTCGTCCAGGAGCAGCGCCGGCTGGGGCTCGCGCAGGCCGACGAACGCCGCCTCAAGTGGCGCGGCAACTAGGCGACCTTCGGGAGACCGTAGGCTGTCCCGAACGAAGGACGGACCCAGGCAAAACGCCCACGATCACTGGCCGTTTGCGCACTGCGCCAGGCGAACTTTTGCCCTATAGTGCCCGGGCGCAAGCCAACCATCGGAAGGCGTGCGATGTGGTTCACATCGCCCACGAGCGCGGAGGTTCCCGTGACGGACAAGGCCACCATCTCTGTGGGGGAGACCAAGCTCGAGGTGCCGGAGATCGTCGGCACCGAGGGTGAGCGCGCCATCGACATCGCCCAGCTCCGCGGCAAGACGGGGTTCGTGACCCTCGACCCGGCGTTCATGAACACGGCGTCGACCAAGAGCGCCGTCACGTTCATCGACGGCGACAAGGGCATCCTGCGCTACCGCGGCATCCCCATCGAGCAGCTCGCGGAGAAGTCGACCTTCGTCGAGACCGCGTACCTGCTCATCTACGGGAACCTGCCGAACGAAGCGCAGCTCAAGGATTGGAGCAACAAGCTCACGCGCCACTCGCTGCTCCACGAGGACATGAAGCACTTCTTCGAGGGCTTCCCCGCCACCGCGCACCCGATGGCCATCCTCAGCGCGATGGTGACGGCGCTCTCGAGCTACTACCCGGATGCGCTCGACGTCGACAACGTCGACGTCCGCGACATCACGATCGCACGCCTCGTCTCGAAGGTCCGCACGATCGCGGCGTTCGCCTACAAGAAGTCGATCGGGCAGCCGTTCGTCTATCCCAAGAACTCGCTGACCTACTGCGCCAACTTCCTCAACATGATGTTCTCGGTCCCCGCCGAGGACTACGACATCGATCCCGAGCTCGTGAAGGTGATGAACCTCCTGCTCATCCTCCACGCAGACCACGAGCAGAACTGCTCGACGAGCACGGTGCGCGTCGTCGGCTCGAGCCGGGCGAACCTCTTCGCGTCCATCAGCGCAGGCATCTGCGCGCTCTGGGGCCCGCTGCACGGCGGCGCCAACCAGGAAGTGCTCGAGATGCTGACGGCCATCCACAAGGACGGCGGCGACGTCGACAAGTACGTGAAGCTCGCGAAGGACAAGAACAGCAGCTTCAAGCTGATGGGCTTCGGGCACCGCGTGTACAAGAACTTCGATCCGCGGGCGAAGATCATCAAGGCCGCGGCCGACAAGGTGCTCGCGCGCCTCGGCAAGCCCGACCCGCTGCTCGAGATCGCGAAGCGTCTCGAGGACGCCGCGCTGAAGGACAGCTACTTCGTCGAGCGGAAGCTCTACCCGAACGTCGACTTCTACTCGGGCATCATCTACCGAGCGATGGGCTTCCCGACGAACATGTTCACGGTGCTCTTCGCGCTCGGGCGCCTCCCCGGGTGGATCTCCCACTGGAAGGAGATGATGGAGGACCCGACGACGAAGATCGCGCGGCCGCGGCAGATCTACACGGGGCCCACGGTGCACGACTACGTCCCGATCGAGAAGCGCTCCTGACGCTCGGGGGCTAGAGGGTCAGGGGGAGAGGTACGGCAGCCAGCGGTCGCGGAGCCACGCGCCCGCCAGCATCCACTCGATGATCGCCAGGCAGAGGAACGGGCCGAACGGGAGGCGCGCGGCGAGGATCCCTTCGCCCGGCTCGAGCGCGAGAGGGTCCTCCTCGATGAGCTGCTTGGCCTCCTCGTCCCCTTCGGCGGCGGCCTTGTGCAGCTCGGCGCGCTCCTCGCGCACGCCGGCGGGCTCCTCGATCTTTCCGTGCGCCAGGTAGAGGATGCCGGCGGCGACGGTCGCCTGCATCGCGCCCGCGAAGAGCGTGAACGCGACCCCGGGCCAGCCGAACCAGGCGCCCGCCAGCATCATGAGCTTTGCGTCGCCGAGGCCCATCCCCGGGCGTCCGCGCAGCGCCTTGTAGCCCACGATGAGAGGCAGCCACACGCCCACGAAGCCGATCGCCGCGCCGAGGAGCGCGTCGGTCCACCCGAGACCGCGAAGCGACGGCGTCAGCAGACCGAACACCGTGCCTCCCAGGGTGATCGGGTCGGGCAGGTACATGTGCTCCGCGTCGATGAAGGCCGCGGCCACGAGCGCCATGGCGAGGCCGAAGTCGGCGAGGAAGATCGAACCGGCGTGCACGAGGGGGGTGTCGCCCGGCATCGCGCGGACGATGACCTCGTAGACAGCGAGGGCGATCGCCCCGCCGAGCGCCTCGACGACGACGTACCGCGGCGAGATGCGCACACCGCAGCACCGCGCGCGCCCGCGGAGCACCAGCCACGAGAGGATCGGGACGTTGTCGAGCGCCCCGAGCGGCTTTCCGCACGCCGGGCAGTGCGAGCCCGGGCGCACGACGCTCATGTCGCGCGGCACGCGATGGATGACGACGTTGAGAAACGAGCCCCACACCGCGCCCCAGGCGAACGCGAACGCGCGCAGCAGGGCCGGCGAGGCGTCGATCTCGGAGAGCGTCATCGGGACGGTCGGAGCCTAGCAGCCGCGTGCAATCGCGCGTGACTCCTCCGGGAAACCGGGGTACCTCGGCGGGCGCGCTCCGCGATGTTGCTCTCCATCAACCCCGCCTTCCCCGAGCCGCGCAAGGTCCAGCGCGCCGTGCAGGCGCTGAACGACGGCGGCGTCATCGCGTACCCGACCGACACCGTGTACGGGCTGGGGTGCGATCTTACGAGCAAGCACGCGGTCGAGCGGCTGTACGCGATCAAGGGAATGGAGCGGTCGCACCCGCTTGCGTTCGTCTGCCCCGATCTGTCGAACATCGCGAAGTACGCCATCGTCGACAACCAGGTCTACCGCGTGCTCCGGCGCTTTCTTCCGGGCCCGTACACGTTCATCCTGGAGGCGACGCGCGACGTGCCCAAGCTCGTCCAGATGCGACGCAAGTACGTCGGCATCCGCGTCCCGGCGTGCGAGGCGACCCGTGCGCTCGCCAGGGAGCTCGGCCGGCCGATCGTCTCGAGCACGGCAGCCCGGCCGGGGGAGGAGCCCTACGTGGACCCACACGAGATCGACGCGGCGTTCCGCGGCCTCTCTCTCGTGCTCGACGGCGGAGCCGGCGGCCTGATTCCCACGACCGTCGTGGATCTCACGAAGACTCCACCGGAAATCGTGCGCGAGGGAGCCGGCGCCGTCGACGAGTTTCGCTGACCGCCCCTCGGGGGTGAAGGCGCTTAACTCGGGTGCTCGCCCGAGCCGTTCGTAAGGGCTGGAGGCTTCCGAGATGAGCAGCGCGCCCTCGTACCCCGTGCCCGATTCCTCACCTCGCCCGAAGCCGCGGGTGCTCCTCGTCGACGACGACGACGTCCTCCTGCGGTCGTACGCCCGGGCATTCGACGCGCGCGGCTACGAGGTCACGACCTGCGTCGATGGCGAGGAGGCCTCCAGCGCTCTCCGCGCCGGGGGCTTCGACGTGATCATCAGCGACATCGACATGCCCCGCATGGGTGGCCTCACCCTCCTCGCGCGCATCCGCGAGCACGACCTCGACGTGCCGGTCATCCTCGTGACGGGCAACCCCAGCCTCGAGACCGCGATGGCGGCCATCGAGCAGGGGGCGCTCCGGTACGTCCCCAAGCCGCTGGCGCTCGACCGCATGCTCTCCATCACGGCGGACGCCGTGCGACTCCACCGGCTCGCGCGCGCCAAGCGCCGCGCCCTCGACCTGACCGGCGACGACGACAAGCTGGTCGGCGACCGGGCCGGCCTCGTCGCGAGCTTCGGCCGTGCGCTCGACTCGCTGTGGATGGCCTACCAGCCGATCGTCTCGTGGTCCCGTCGGGAGGTCTTCGGCTACGAGGCCCTCCTCCGCTCGCGCGAGCCGTCGCTTCCCCACCCCGGCGCCGTCCTCGACGCGGCTGAGCGGCTCGACCGCCTCCACGACCTCGGCGGCGCCATCCGCCTGCGCGCGTGCGAACCGGTCGCATCGATGCCCGAGGGCGTGATGCTCTTCGTCAACCTCCACACGCGCGACCTTCTCGACCCCGCGCTGTTCGACCCGCATCAGCCGCTCTCGCGCGTCGCGAACCGCGTGGTGCTCGAGATCACCGAGCGCGCGAGCCTCCACGCGATCCGCGACGTCCAGAAACGCGTCGCCGCACTCCGCGAGATGGGCTTCCGCCTCGCGATTGACGACCTGGGCGCGGGGTACGCAGGACTCAACAGCTTCTCGCAGCTCGAGCCGGAAGTGGCGAAGCTCGACATGGCGCTGGTTCGCGACGTTCACAAGCAGCCGACGAAGCTCACCCTCGTGCGAACGATGATCTCGATGTGCCGCGAGCTCGGCATCCAGGTCGTGGCCGAAGGCATCGAGACGGCCGAGGAGCGCGACGCGCTCGTGTGGGCCGGGTGCGACCTTCTCCAGGGCTATCTCTTCGCGAAGCCTGGACCGGCATTCCCACCCAGCGTGTTCTAGGACGGAGTCCAGTCAGGTCCCGAGGTGCAGCGAGTCCCGGTCGAACCGGCCGGTCTCGTCGGGCGCGTCCTCCTCGGCGCCGCCGCCGTGGTCGAGCGCATCGCGGAAGAAGTGCACGAGCTCGTCGCGCCGCGCCTGGGCGTCCGAGCGGCCCATCTCGATGATCCGACGGCAGAACGGCCCGTCGAAGAGCAGGTAGCTCGCGAGGTCCGCCTCGCTGTGGACGCCGAGGTCGAGCACGTTGAAGAGGCGCTTCGCCAGGATCGGGTCGCCCCGGAGCCGCCCGCGCTTCAGGTGATCGTTCGCCAGGCGCCCGATGTCCTCGCTCGGACGCACCCGCATGCAGTTCACGTAGCGGTACTCCTGTGCGCCGCGCTTGCGCGCCTCGCCGCTGAGCGCATCGACGAACGACGGGCCGTAGGCGCGCGTGCCGTCGACGATGACGCTGTTGATTCGGGTGAGGAGCTCGATGTCGACGTCGACGTGGTCCAGCAGGAACGCGTTGAGCACCTTGCCCAGGAGGAAGGCGGCGCCGGGGGCGCGCGCGGCTTCGTGGTGACCCGCTTCGCGGACGACGCGGCCCTCGATCTCGCGCGAGCTCCCGATGGCGAGGATGTGGGTCGCGCCGAGACGGAGCGCTGGGGCGATGGGCGTGTTCTGGCGCAGGCCCCCGTCGAGGTAGAGCTCCCCTTCGATGCGTACGGGCGGAAAGAGGAGCGGGATGGCGGCGCTCGCGAGCGCGTGCGGCGGCCCGATCCGGTCGGCGCGGAAGAGGGTCCGCGGGGGAGCCGCGCTGGGGATCGTCAGGTCCGGCGCCGTCTGCATGAAGACGACCGTCCTCCCCGTCGAGACCTCGGTGCACGAAACGGTGAGGGCGCGCAGCATGTGCTTGCGCAAGCACCGGGACACCGCGCGCCAGCTGATCTCGCGCTGGACCAGCTCCGCCATGGGCCGCACGTCGAACAGACCGTGGCCCTCTCCCCCGCCCAGCAGGATGCGTGGCAGCGAGACCACCTGGCGAACCCCGAACCCGAGGACGCGCGAAAGCTCGAGCTCCGTCCAGAGCTCGACGAGCCGCCGCATGCCGAGCACGGGGTCTCCGAGGTGTGCGGCGAGGAAGCACGCGTTGATCGCGCCAACGCTCGTCCCGCACAGGATGTCGATCTTCGGCGGCGCGCCCAGGATGCGCGTCAAATCGTCGAACACGTACCAGAGCACGCCCACCTCGTACGCCCCGCGTGCTCCGCCTCCTGAAAGGATCACCGCCACTCGGCGCTTGCCGTTCCTCCCGGCCGTCGTCGTCGTCATGCTCGTTCGGGCGCTCCTGGGCTGGCCGCGTTCGGCGGCGTCGAGGGGCGGACCGGCGAGGCACCGGGCGCCGGGGGGACGGGAGTGGTCTCGAACAGCGCTGCGTTCATGGGTCGTTGGTCGAAGAGCCGCTTCATGCGCGCGTCGCGCACGGTGTTCTGGAGGGCACGCGCGTGATCCGCTGCGCGCTGATGTGCGTTGGGTGCCTGCGGCGAACCCGCGAGCTTGAGAGCATCCGCGCACATGGCGCGGATCTCGAGGCCGAACTCGCAGCCCTGGAGGTGCTCCACGGCGCCGAGCGCCGTCGTCGCGAGGAGGGTCGCCGAGTGCATCTCTCCGAGGTCGACCCGCGCCGCGGCCTCGATGGCCATCGCGAAGAAGTGAAACGCGACGAGCGCCATCTTCTCGGCGGCCTGTCGGGCCGCGACCGCGTGCTCCACCGCCGCGTGCGGCTCGCGCCGCGCTCGATGGAGGAGCGCCCGTACCACGGCCTCGTGTGTACGGTCGTAAGCGTTCTCCGTCGCCGCGTTCAGCGCGCCCGCGTCGCGGAGGAAGGCCTCGGCCGCGTCGAGGTCGCCGAGCTCGATGGTCACGAGCGCGCTCACGGTGAGGGTGTCTGCCCAGCCGTCCTGGTCGCCGTAGCGGTCGTGCGCCTCGCGCGCCCTCTTCAGGTAGGCCAGCGCGCGGGCAACGTCGCCCAGCCGGAAGTACGAGTGCCCGATGTTCGTGAGGGTCTTGGCAATCTGGAAGCGGCCCCCGATGGAGAGGTCGATCTGGATCGACTCGAGGGCGAGGGCGATCGCGTCTTCGTACCGGCCCTGGACGAACATCGCGAAGGCGAGGGCGTTCTTCACGCGCGCCTCGACGCGTCGCGCTCCGCACTTGCGGAAGATCGCGATGGCGTCCACGTAGGCGTCGACGGCTTCGCGCACGCGACCGACCCGGCGGAGGAGGATGCCGCGCGAGCGAAGTACCTCCCCGCGAAGGCGGGGCGGGACGTTCGAGCCGTGGGCGTGCACTCCGAACGCCGACAGCGCGCGATCGCACGCGGCCAGTGCGCCCTGGACGTCGCCGAGCTCGCGCAGGAAGTCGCTCACGAGCGCCTCGGCCTCCACCTCGTACGCCGGCACGTGGGACGCGTGCGCGACCTCGGCGGCGCGCCGCGCCACCCCCGAACCTCGCGCCAGGTGCCCCTCGTCGAAGTCGTATCGCGCGCTGCGAAGGAGCCCGAGGCAGACGACACGAGCGGACCCGACGAGGCGCACGATGCGGCGGAGAGCTTCCAGGTGCCACAGCCGCTCCCGGCGACGCCCGAGCATGCGGTACGCGCTCTCCAGCGCTTCGTGGCCAGTCACCCGGCGGCGATCCTCGGGCCCCAGGTACGAGAGGGCGCGCTGGTAGTACCGGATGGCCAGCTGCGTCTGGTGGCTCGTGCGCGCGGCACTCGCTGCCTCGAAGTAGAAGTCCGCTGCCCGGTCGTAGGCCTCGCCGCGGGCGAGGTGGCGCGCGACGATGGCCGCGGACACGCCGCGCGCGAGCGACGTCCCGGCGAGGTGCTCGCCCAGCTGCCGGTGCATGCGGACGCGTTCCTCGGGGTCGAGCTCCACGTAGGCGACGTCGCGGGTGAGCGGGTGGCGGAAGTCGACGAGCTCCCCCTTTCGATCGCAGAGACCCCGCGCGCAGAGGCGGACGACCGCTTCGTCCTCCTCCTTGCCGGTCAGCTTGAGCACGTCCGCCAGCGAGAGGGGACCGCCGGCGATCGCGAGCCAGTCGACGACCGCATGCTCTTCGGCCGGGAGCTCGCGAATGCGATCGCCGAGGAGCTGTTCGAGCGTCGACGGGAGCGTGTCGAACCCCGCGTCCGCGCGATCGGTCCGGGCCAGCACCGCCTGCTTTTCGCCCCCCTCCACCTCGGTCTCGCGGATCTCGAGCGCCCCGCGCTCGAGGAGCGCGTCCACCATCTCGAGCAGGAAGAAGGGGTTCCCGCCCACGCGCGGCAGGAGGTCCGCGCACACCTGCCGTGCCCCGTCCCGTACGCCGAGGCGGGTCTCGACCAGGCGCACCTGCTCCACCGGGGTCAGCCCTCGGAGCTCGGTACGCATCACGCCTTCGAGGACGTGCAGCACGCGGTCGTCGGGCCGCGTGACGAGGAGGACGAAGATGGGCAACGGATCGTTCGTGTGGACGACGTCGCTCAGCACGTCGAGGCTCGCGCGGTCTCCCCAGTGCATCCCCTCGATGACCAGGACCGTGGGCTGCGAGATGGCTATCGCGCCGAGCAGGTTCCGGACCCCTGCGAGGATGCTCTTGCGGCGTGCGTGCGCGTCTTCGTCGCCGCCGCCCGTCTGGCGGTTCGTGGCCAGCTCGGCGAGGCGTGCGACCATGGGACTGCTCGAGTCCGCACCTGCCGCCGCACCGCCGCCAGCGCTCGCGATGAGCGCCGCCACCTGCTCGTAGGGTTCTTCCCCCGTCGTCCCGATCGCGGCGCGTACCAGTTCGGCGATCGCCGCGTACGGAACCTCCATCTGCACCGGCGTGCACTCGAGGTGTACGAGGCGCGCGTTCGGAGGCAGCTCCGAGAGGAACGTCGCGACGAGCGCCGTCTTGCCGATGCCCATCTCCCCGACCATCGCGCGAGAGACCAGCTGCCCGACACCCCCGCCACCGCTCACCGCCTCGTGGTACGCCGCGTGGAGGTCGGCCTTCTCCGCGTCCCGGCCCACCAGATCGCTCGACGTGCTCTGCACGTCGGCGAGGCGCTCCTCGCGCGAGAGGCTGCGCTCGAGCGCATAGACGCGCATCGTGGGCGGCACGTCGATCGCCGCGGTCACGTCGAGCTGCAGGGCGGGCGCGTCCCCCCAGCGGAAGTCGCGCCGCACGAGCCGGTACACGCCGCCGCCGACCCACGTCCTCCCCATGGGCGTCGCGCGCCCCAGGACGTCCGCGATGTACGTCGCGGGGTCGTGCAGCACGTACCGCACGAGGTGACCCTGCGGGTCGCGCGTGCCGCTAGCGATTCCGCGGAGGATGCCGATCGACGCCGCCACCGGCTTCGGCAGGTCGTCCTTGAAGCCGGCGATGGTCTCGTGCACGTCGAGGGCGAGCTGCGACGCCTCGATGGCGGCCCGCGATGGGTTCGCCGTGAGGCCCGCGATGGCACGAGCCACACCGTCGCCCGACCACACCCAGCGCATCCCCCGCTTGAACGCGAGGTCGTCGAGCATGGCGCGCAGCTGGTCCACGGTGCGCCGCGGGAGCTCCGCGTCGGCGAGGCCGTGCAGGTCGAGCGTCACCACGGCGACGTGCCGCACCTCGCGTGGCCCGTCGACCGGCGGCGCGCGCCGCGGCAGCGGCGTCTCGGCGGAAGCGGCGACGACCTCCACCTCCGCCGCCATGGGCGGAACGGCCTCGATGCGGCCGCTGGATCGCGCCTCGGACATACTCCTCGCCAGCGGTACGGCCGCCTGCGTGCGCGCGTCGTCGGACCGGAGCGACCGCCCGCCGGCATCCTCGGACGAAGGAGGCTCGCTCCCCGCCCCCCGGGCGTCGCGCGCGACGAGCTGCGTGATGGTCGTCTCGAGCGCGGACGCGTCGATGAGCTCTCCCTGCTTCAGGATCGCGCGCCCGAGCGTGGCCGCGAGCTCGCGGCCCGTCGGATAGCGCTCGTCACGCGCGAGCGAGAGGGACCGAAGGGCCACCTCCTCGAGCTCCGGGGGGACGTCTTTCGCGTACATCGTCGGCGGCTCGACGATCCCCGAGCGCACGATGTCGAGCAGCGCTTCGCCGCCGAGCCCACCGTGGAGCGGTCGCCCCGCGAGGATCTCCCAGAGGATGACGCCGAGCGCGTACAGGTCGCCCCGGCGGTCGACGCTCTCCCCGCGCGCCTGCTCCGGCGACATGTACCCGAACTTCCCCTTGAGGACGCCCTGCTCCTCGGCGAACAGTCGGGCGCTCGCGATGCCGAAGTCGGCGATCTTCACGGCGCCCTCGAACGACAGGAGGATGTTCTGCGGGCTCACGTCGCGGTGGACGATCTCGAGCGGCTGCCCGGCCTCGTCCTTCTTCTCGTGCGCGTAGTGGAGGCCCTTCGCGGCCTCGGCGATGATCCACGCCCCGATCCACGGCGGGATGCGCGTCCCCTTGGCACGCGCGCTCGTCATCAAGCGGCCGAGATCGCAGCCGTCGACGTGTTCCATCGCGAGGAGGAGCCCCTCGTCCCCGAAGTCCTGGAACTCGTAGACCTGCACGACGTTGGGGTGGTTCAGGCGGGTCGCGAGGTGCGCCTCCTCGATGAACATCGCCCGGAACCGCCGCGAGCCCCCGTGGGTCGGCAAGATGCGCTTGAGGACGAGCACCTTGAAGGTGCCCTCGGCCCCTCGCTTCTTCGCCAGGAACACCTCGGCCATGCCGCCCGCGCCCAGGCGCCGCACGATCTCGAACTGCGCGATCTCCTTCGGCGGCGGAGGCGAGGGCGAGGACTTGGACATCGCGAGCCGGAAAGGCACTTCTAGTTTACACTCATCGTCCCGCCGGCCGTCATGGGCGACCACACGAACAGCCGACCACCGCCCACCGCGAACGGCACCCTCGCGAAGACGCCGTTCGTCCACCTCCTCGTCTACGCGCGCGACAAGAAGCTCGGCGGGACCATGGAGCTCTTCGCGCCGGACAAGCGCAGCGCCGTCATCCTGTTCAGCGGGGGCGAGCCGGTGAAGGTGCGCACGAGCGAGCCGGTGGCGTACCTCGGTCAGGTCCTCCACGAGCTGCAGCTCCTCGACGAGCAGGAGCTCAGCCGGTCGCTCGCGGAGCTGGCGAAGCGCAAGCAGGCCGGCCACACGCTTCACGGCGCGCTCCTGCTCGAGCGGAAAGCCATCGACCTGGCCAAGCTCCACGAGGGGCTGGCCGAGCAGATCGGGCGCAAGCTCCACCACGTCGCCGGGATGCCCGGAGAGACGGCGTATGCCTACTACGACGGGTTCGACGTCCTACGGAGCTGGGGGGGTGACGACTCCGCGCCGGTCGACGCGGTCCCCTTCATGTGGGGGATGGTCCGTGAGCACGCGTCGGCGGAGCACGTGGATGCGACCCTGGCGCGGACGAGCAAGGCGACGCTGCGTCTCGCTGAGGGCGCGGTGCTGGCCCGGCTGCGGCTGGGGAAGGACGAGGCGGCCGCCGCGCAAGCGCTTCGTTCGCGGCCTCTTTCCACGGGCGAGCTCGCGAAGGCGGCGAAGCTCGACGAACGCACTGGGCAGCGGCTCGCGTACCTGCTGCTGGTCACCAGACAAGTCGACGTGGTCGCAGGCCCCGGGGCCGTCGCCGGCTCGATGCCGCCCGCAGCGCGTGTGTCGTCGCCGCCGGCGATGTCTCCGCCGCCAGCGCGGCCCGCAGGCGCTGCGTCGGCCGCGCCCCCGCCGCGTGCGAGCGCCCTCCCACCCCCGCCCAGGGGCCTCTCTCCGGAGCTGACGCAGCGCTGGAAGGAGATCGTCGAGCGCGCCGCGACGATCGACCGCGCCGACTACTTCATGATGCTCGACCTGGCGCGCGACGCGACGCACGAGGACGTGGAGGACGCCTTCTTCGCCCTCGCCAAGCGCTGGCATCCGGATCGGTTGCCTGCCGAGCTCGCGCCCGTGCGGGACGCATGCTCCCGCGTCTTCGCTCGCATGAGCGAGGCTCGGTCGACCCTCGGCGATGAGGAGCAGCGCGCGCGCTACATGAAGCTGCTCTCGGAGGGCAGCGGCTCGCCCGAGACGCAGGACGCGGTCGCCAAGGTCATCGAGGCCGCGCAGAACTTCCAGAAGGCCGAGGTGTTCCTCAAGAGGAGCGACCACGCCCAGGCGGAGTCGCACTGCCGCCTCGCGTGGGAGGGTGACCCCACGCAGCCGGACTACCTCGCAATGCTCGCGTGGCTCGTGGCCTCGAAGCCGGAGAACCAGGCGCGCGACAAGACCATGGAGAGCATCCGGATGCTCGACAAGGCCGTGTCGTTGAGCGCGCGCTGCGAGCGCGCGTTCTACTGGCGGGGCCTCCTCTACAAGCGTCTCGGGAAGGCGGACCTCGCTGCGAAAGACTTCAGGCGCGCGATGGATCTCAACCCGCGAAACATCGACGCGGCCCGCGAGGTGCGCCTCCACACGATGCGAGGGGCGCGCGGCAGCACGCCGCCCCCCCCGCGGGCGACCCCGGGCGGGCCGAAGGGCGAGGACGGGCCGAAGGGTGGCCTCTTCGGGCGCCTCTTCAAGAAGTGACGGCCCCCGGCGCTCGCCTTCACGACCCGGGCGGAGCGCGCCGAGCCTGCCGCACGGCCCGCAGTCGCCACACGAAGAGCGACAGCATCACGACGGCGAACGTCACCGTGAGGATCTCCACACGCCGGCCGAGCGCCTCGCGCCTCGCGTCCGCCTGTCGACCCGGCGCCGCGGGGAGGTCGAGCACGAGCTGCCGGCGGTCGCCGGTGAGCACCCCCTCGACCGTGGCGTTGCTCCCGGGCGGACCCGAGATCCGCGCGACCTCCCGGTGCCCCGGGCGGAGGGCGCTCAGGTAATAGAGCGTGACGGCGATCTCGCCGGCGCCCCGCGGGCAGGCGTAGGTCGCCTCGAGCACCAGCCCGTCCACCTCGGTGACGCCCGCGCCCTCGTAGTGCGGCTCGCACCGCGCCCCATCGGCCGTCACGTCCACGCCGTCGAGCACGAACGACCGCAGATCGGCCTCGCTGTCGGGCCTCGCGGACCCCAGCGGCTCGGCGGTCGCGAACGTCAGCTTCGCGGCGACGCGGCCGCTCGCGGCCACGTCGAACTCGGCCGTGCTGAGGCCCAGGGTGTGCGCGCGCCCGAGCCGTGGCAGAAAGAGCACCCCCATGACGACCCACCCGATGCCCAAGAGGACGGCGGGCCAGCCGCCCGCCCTCGCCCTCGGCACGATGAACTTCGGCAAGCGCACGCCCGCGGACGAGAGCGCGCGAATCGTCCGGCGCGCGCTCGAGCGAGGCATCCGCGTCTTCGACACGGCCAACGCATACAACGACGGGGAGTCCGAGCGCATCCTCGGCCGTGCCCTCGGCGCGGACCTCGGCCGCGTCGTCGTGGCCACCAAGGTCGGGTTCGGGCGCCCCGCCGGCAAACCGGAGGGCCTCGCCCCCGAGGTCCTCGAGCGCGCCATCGCCGGTTCCCTCGAGCGCCTCGGCACCGACCACGTCGACGTCTACTACCTCCACGTGCCCGACCACCACACGCCCATCGAGCGCACCCTCGACGCGATGAAGGGCCTCGTCGACGCCGGCCGCGCGCGCGCGTGGGGCGTCTCCAACTTCGCCGCGTGGCAGATCCTCGAGATGAACCAGCTCGCCGACGCGCGGTCGCTCGCCCGGCCCGTCGTGTCGCAGGTCCTCTACAACACCCTCCACCGCCAGCTGGACGTCGACTACTTCGCCTTCACCCGCCGCCACCCCATCCACACGACCGTCTTCAACCCGCTCGCCGGAGGCCTCCTCGCGGGGACGCACCACTTCGACGACGCGCCGCCCAAGGGGTCCCGCTTCGACGGCAACGCGCTCTACCGGCGGCGCTACTGGACGCGCGCCATGTTCGATCGCGTCGCCGAGCTCCGCACCGTCGCCGAGCGCGAGGGCATGACGCTCCTGCAGCTCGCGTACGCCTGGGTTGCGTCGCGGCCCGAGGTCGACTCGATCCTCGTCGGCCCGGCGACCGTCCAGCAGCTCGACGACGCCTTCGACGCCCTGGAGAAGGCTCCCTCGGCGGACGCCCTCGCCCGCATCGACGAGCTGTCGCGCACGTGGAGCGGCACCGACACGAACTACGTGCGCTGAGCCATGCACCTCGACGAGGCGATCGCCCACTGGAAGGAGCACGGCTGGGCGCGCGTCGGCCGCGTCGCCTCGGACGCCGAGCTCGACGCCCTCCGCGCGCGCGCCGACGACGTCGTCCACGGGCGCGTCGTCCACGCGGGGCTCTTCTTCCAGCACGACGCGGCGACGGGGCGCTACGAGGACCTCGAGTTCGGCCGCGGGTGGGTGGGGCCGAGCGACGGATACCGCAAGGTGGAGAAGCTCGAACGCGACCCCGTCTTTCGCGCGTGGATCGAGAACCCCGTCTTCGAGCGCATCGTGCGCGCCGTCGTCGGCGACGCGGTCGCCCTCTACCGGGCCACCCTCTTCGGCAAGCGCGCGTCCGGCGGCACGGTGCTCCCGTGGCACCAGGACGGCGGGAGCTTCTGGGGCCTCGACCGCGATCCCGAGCTCCAGGTGTGGACGGCGCTCGACGACGCGCCCGTCGAGGCCGGGTGCGTCGAGGTCGTCGACGGAAGCCACCGCGGCGGCCTCGCGACCCCCCTCGGAGGCACCATCCCCGCCGACGTCGTCGCCCGCGCCGGCGCCGACCAGCGGACCCTCGCCCTGCCCGCATCCGCGGGCGAAGTTCTCCTCATCCACAACCACCTCTGGCACCGCTCGGGCACCAACGCGACCGCCCGCCCCCGGCGCGCGTTCACGGTCGCCTTCATGGACGCCCGGACGCGCTGCCTCCGGCGCCCGCGCCCCGGAAAGCCGCCCCGCGAGTTCGTCCGTGTATTCGAGCGGGCACGGCTGGGATAGACAGAGACGACCGATGAGCGCCTCGCCCCTCTTCGCCACGAAGTCGATCGACGACCTGCGCGCTCACGCCGAGACCGAGACCGGGATGAAGCGCACGCTGACGGCGCTCGACCTCGTGCTGCTCGGCATCGGCGCCATCATCGGCACGGGCATCTTCGTCCTCACCGGGCGCGCCGCCGCGGCCAACGCCGGCCCCGCCGTCGCCCTCTCCTTCATCACAGCCGGCATCGCCTCGACGTTCGCGGGACTCTGCTACGCGGAGATGGCGTCGATGATCCCCATCTCCGGCAGCGCGTACACCTACTCGTACGCGACGATGGGCGAGCTCGTCGCGTGGATCATCGGCTGGGACCTCATCCTCGAGTACCTCGTCGGGGCCGCCACCGTGAGCGTCGGCTGGTCCGGGTACGTCGTCGCGTTCCTCCACGACACCTTCGGGGTCGATCTCCCCAAGGCGTGGGTCAGCGCGCCCCTCATCTGGAACGGGCACTCGTTCGAGATGACCGGCGCCATCCTCAACATCCCGGCCGTCCTCATCGTCCTCGCCGTCACGCTCCTCCTCGTGCGCGGCATCAAGGAGTCTGCGCGCTTCAACTCGGCCATCGTCTTCATCAAGGTCGTCGTCGTCCTCCTCTTCATCGCGTTCTCCGCGCGCTTCGTCCACACCGAGAACTGGCACCCGTTCGTCCCGCCGAACGAGGGCCCCTTCGGCAAGTTCGGCGCGTCGGGCGTCCTCCAGGGCGCGACGATGGTCTTCTTCGCGTACATCGGCTTCGACGCCGTCTCGACCGCCGCGCAGGAGACGCGCAACCCGCAGAAGGACCTGCCCATCGGCATCCTCGGCTCGCTCGCCGTCTGCACGGTGCTCTACATCGCAGTGTCGCTCATCCTCACGGGCCTGGTCTCGTACACGAAGCTCAGCGTGCCGCACCCCATCGCGGTCGGCGTCGAGGCCACCGGGCAGCGCTGGCTCGAGACGGCCGTCGAGATCGGGGCCATCGCGGGCCTGTCGTCGGTCATGCTCGTCATGCTCCTCGCGCAGCCACGCATCTTCTTCTCCATGGCGCACGACGGCCTCTTCCCCAAGGTCGCGGCGAAGATCCATCCCCGCTACGGGACGCCCTACATCACGACCATCATCACCGGCATCGTCTGCGCGATCGCCGGCGGCCTCCTCCCCATCGAGGTCCTCGGCGAGCTCACGAGCATCGGGACGCTCTTCGCGTTCGTCCTCGTCAGCCTCGGCGTCATGATCCTGCGCATCAAGCGCCCCGAGCTGCCGCGCGCCTTCAAGGCGCCGGGGGGCCCCTACGTCGTCCCCATCCTGGGGGCGGCCACCTCGGGGCTGCTCATGTACACGGCGACGACGGCGACCATCATCCGCCTCTTCGGGTGGATGGCCCTGGGCCTGGTCATCTACTACTTCTACGGCCGCAAGCACTCGAAGCTGCGCGCCGCGCGCTGACGCTCACAGCTGGAACGACGACGCCACGAGCGTCGTGTCGCTCGCGAGCATCGGGTTGAACTGCACGACCGCCGGCATGCGGTCGGGCGGCCGCGGGCCTACGGTCGCCGCCGCCGAAGGGGGAAGGCCGCGCGTCTTCGCGACCGTGTAGAGCGTGACCGTCCCCTGCGACGAGACGCGGAGATCGAGCGCGAGGCCCGCCGGGGGAGGCCCGAAGAAGGCGAGGTCGAGCCAGCCCGAGCGGGGCAGCGGGTCGAACGCCTTGCCCTGCACGCTCGCCGAGAGCACGTGCGCTTCCGGCCCGATCGCGAAGCCGGCGATCTCCGTCCCCGGCGGCAACGTCACGCGCAGGCGCAGCGTGCGCGCGTCTCCCTCGCGCGTGTCCTCGAGGATGCCGATGCGAGGCGTGTCGAGCGCGAGGTGGGGCGCGGGCGCCTCGAGCGCCAGGGTGGTCCACGGCGGGAAGAAGCTCGCGAGCGAGCGACGCGAGGCGTCCGTCAAGGGGCGCGCGTTCCACCCGTCGGGCGCCGGGTCCGTCGAGAGCCACATGGCCGCGTCGTGGTCGGCGTCGAGGCCGTAGACGAGCGAGTCGGGCCGCGGGTACTGGGCGTCGAAGGGGGGCGCCGCCGCCGCGGCCAGCAGCCACGCGAGCCCGCCCCCGAAGAGGCCCACGGGGGCCGCCCATCCGCGCACGCGCGCGAGCGTCGCCACCTGCGGGACGGCCGTCGTCACGACGAGCGCGCCGAGCCCCGCGAGCGCCGGCGCCGCCGCCGGGCCGAACGCGACCCCGAGCTGCAGGGCCAGCGGCACGCCGATGAGCGCCGCGAGCGCGGGCGCGACGAGGTGCATCGCGATCGCCGCGGGGTGCGTCGAGCCCACCCTCCGGAGCGCGACGCGCGCGCACCCCGCGGCCGCCGCCGCCGCGAGCGGCCACGCGACCACGTACGACCCGCCCGGCAGCCACCTCGCCGCCGCCACGGCCATGAGCGCCCACGGCACCATCGCCCCGAGCCCCACGTCCTCGCTCGCGCCTCGCCGCACCGCCGCTCCCATCACGGCCCACGCCAGGCCCGCCCCGACCGCGATCGCCCCCGCCGCGCACGCCGTCCGCAGCGCCTCGCGGGCCGTGGGCATCGCGAGCGCCCCCCCGCTCGCCCGGTCGGCCACCCACCACGCGCCCTCGCCCGCGAGCGCCCCCAGGACGACCGCCGCGAGGACCACCCCCGCGCCCAGCGCGATGCGCCCCGGACGCAGCCGCTTCCTCCACACGCCGACGCCCACCGCGACGGCGAGCAGGCCGCACGCGAACCATGCGAGCGTGGCTCCCTCGCGCACGTCGTAGTGCACGAAGAGGGGCCCGATCGAGAAGTACACCTCGTCACCGCCGCGCGGCGGGACGACGTCGCGGCTCGCGAAGGCGCGCGCCAGGGCGAGCGCGTACGCGCCGTGCTGCTGGAGCGTGCCCGGGTCGACGTTCGCCACCGTGTCCGTCGGCTGGTGGTAGCGCCCGAACCCGCCGACGTTGGCGAAGTTCAGCCCCGGGTACCCGGCGCGGAGCCACACGGTGAGGTCCGTGTCGTTCGGCATCCGGCGGTAGACCTCCTGCGAGAGCGAGCTCGCCGCGAGGTGCGGCGCCGCCGCCGCGAGGACGTCGACGAGCCCCGCCGCCCCCTCGCTCGACTGGAACATCGACACGGGCCCCGCGTCCCCGCGCGCCTCGAAGTTGAGCACCACGCCGGCCTCGCGCGCGACCGGGCTCTCCTCGACGAACGCCTTCGCGCCGAGCAGGCCCTCCTCCTCGCCCTCGGTCAGGACGAGCACCACGTCGTGCCGGAGCGGCGGGGACGCGGAGAGCGCGCGCGCCGTCTCGAGCAGCGCCGCCGTGCCGTAGCCGTCGTCCGACGCGCCCGGCGCGAGCTCGCGCGAGTCGTAGTGCGCCGTCAGGAGCACCGCGGGCCCCGGCTGCGTCCCCTTGCGGCGGGCCACCACGTTCTCCACGTGCGCCGCCACGACCGGCAGGCCGTACCTCTTCGCGTAGACGTCCGTCAGCGACGTCGCGTCCTGCACGTCCACGGAGAACCCCAGCGCCTCGAGCCGCGCGACGAGGTACGCGCGCACCTCGTCGTCCGCGGGCGTCCCCGTCGGGTGAGGCCGCGTTGCGATGGCAGCGAGCACCTCCATGGCGCGCGCGCTCGAGAACTCCGTCGCCGGCGCGGACGCGGGGACCGGCGCGGGCGGCGCCGTCCCGGCCAGCCCCAGCGCGGTGGCCAGCGCGAGCACCAGGACGACGACGAGCGCGCGGACCCCCATGAAGCGAAGGAGAGCAGATTCCCGCCGCGCGGTCTTCACCGCGGCGTCTCCTCCTCGCGCTGCGGCTCTCGCCCCTCCGTCACTCCTCGGCGACGGCGTGGGCCGGAGCGAGCGGGCCCTCGGCGGCGGCAGCGTGCGAACGCGCCTTGGACCCGGCTCCTGACCCGTCGAGCCGCTCGCCCGCCGGCGCCTCGTCCGCCTCCGCGTCGTATGCGGCCACGCGCACGCGCACCTCGTGGTCCGACGGCAGACGCGCACCCACGGCGGGGGCGCTCCGCCTCTCGCGCCGGTCGCCGAGCCTCGCGGCGAGGAGCGGCGCGCCGAGGACCGCGCCCGGGATCGCGGCCAGCGCGAGCCCGAACGCTTCCCAGGCGTTGCCCGAGACGAGACCCACCCCGAGCGACGCCGCCGACGCGAGCATCGCCAGGAGGACCCCCCACGCGCGCATCCGCACGACGCCCACCGCGGCCGCGAGGTTCGCCAGGGCCATCGCGCTCACGGCGACCATCGGAGGGCGCGACATGTCGCCGTCGACGATGGGCACGACGGCGAAGAGCGCGAAGACCGCGCCGACGACGACCGCGGCGACGGCGCCCGCGAGGAAGATGCGGCGGTAGCGGTCCGGCGCGAACGCGGCCTTCGCCTCGGGCGTGTGCAGGGCCGGCCGCGCGAGCAGGAGCGCCGCCGACGTGGCCGCCCCGAGCGCCATGGCCCGGCCGTCGGGCACCCCGCCGCGCAGCACCGTCGCCGCCATCCCCGCCGCGATCGGCAGGAGCGTGAGCCACGCGACGCCGCGCCCGAACACCTGGGACATCACTCCCCGCCGCCCGACGCCGACCGCGCCGGCCGCCAGGAGGGCCGCGAAGACGAGGATCGCCCGGTCCCACCGCGCCTCGAGGCCCACGAGCACCGCCGACGCGGCCATCGACGCGGACGCCAGCAAGCGCCTCGCGAGGAGGCGCCGCGCGGGCGACGGCGGGATCGCGGCGAGGGCGCCCATCGAGGGAGGGACGCTCCACGCTCCTGCTTTGTTCCCCCCACGAGCTTGCGCCCCGCCGGAAAAGCCGTCATGGGTAGCGCGGCTTGCCCACACCCCAGCTCCGCGAACGCATCCGGCGCCGCCTCGCCGACGAGACCGGGCGCATCGCCAAGCAGGCGCCGTTCACGGTGGGGCTCTGCTACCCGTCGCCCTACCGCGTCGGGATGAGCTCCCTGGGCTACCAGCGCATCTACCGCGCCCTCATGGAGGCGCCGGGGCTGGCGTGCGAGCGTGTGTTCCTCGACGACGAGTGCGAGAAGGACGCCGCGCGCAAGCCCGAGCCGCCCGTCACCTACGAGTCGCTCCGCACCATCGACGAGCTCCCCGTCCTCGCGTTCAGCGTCGCCTACGAGCTCGAGATCGCCGGCCTCGTGCGCATCCTCCAGGCCGCCGGCATCCCACCCCTCCGGCGCGACCGCGGCGAGCACCATCCCCTCGTCGTCGCCGGCGGCCCCCTCACCTTCTCCAACCCGCGCCCGCTCGCGGCCCTGGTCGACGCCATCGTCGTCGGCGAGGCCGACGCCCGCACGGTCGACGTCATGCGCGCCATCGAGGCCGCCCCCACGCGCGACGCGCAGCTCGCCGCGCTCGCCGCGGTCCCTCACGTCTTCGTCCCCGCCCACCACGCGGTGCTCCCTCCCGTCGGCGCCGAGGACGACGCGACCCTGCCCGCCCACTCGGCCATTCGCACTCCCCACACCGAGCTCGCGAGCATGTTCCTCGTCGAGACCTCGCGCGGGTGCTCGCGCGGGTGCACCTACTGCGTCATGCGCCGCTCCACCAACGGCGGCATGCGCATCGTCCCCGCCGAGACGATCCTCGCGACCATCCCCGAAGGCGAGCGCCGCGTCGGCCTCGTGGGCGCCGCCGTGAGCGACCACCCGCGCATCGTCGACATCGTCAACACGCTCGCCGATCGCGGCTGCGAGGTCGGCCTCTCGTCGCTCCGCCCCGACAAGCTCGCGCGCGGCGAGGACTTCGTCGCCGCCCTCGCCCGCGTCGGCTACCGCACGCTCACCACCGCGATGGACGGCACGAGCGAACGCGTGCGGGAGACGCTCGATCGACGCGCGCGCCCGCAGCACCTCCTCAGGTGCGCCGAGCTCGCGAAGAAGCACGGCATGGATCGCATGAAGCTCTACTTGATGATCGGCGTGCCCGGCGAGACCGACGCCGACGTCGACGAGTGCGTCGCCTTCGCCACGGAGCTCTCGCGCATCGTGCCCCTCGCTCTCGGCATCGCGCCCTTCTGCGCCAAGCGAAACACCCCGCTCGACCGCCAGCCCTTCGCGGGCATCGACGTCGTCGACGCGCGCCTCGATCGCCTCCGCCGCGGCCTCAAGGGCCGCGTCGACGTCCGCGCGACGAGCGCCCGCTGGGCGTGGGTGGAGTACGTCCTCGCACAGGGCGGCGACGCCGAGGGCGAGGCCGTCGTCGCTGCCGTCGACGCGGGGGGCTCCTTCCGCGCGTACGAGCGCGCGTTCTCCCGGCTCGAAGGCGCGGCGCCCAGGCGCTCGCTCACGCTCGCCACGGCGTGACCCCGGGGAGGGGCGCGACGGGCACGCGTGATGCTTCGCGCAGCCCCCGGGGCAGCTTTTCCACGGGAGGACGGCGATGAACCGACTTGCTTGGTGTTCCCTTCTTGCGGGGCTCGCAACTTTGTACGCATGCGGCGGGAGCGGCGACGTCTCCGTCGGCAACCCGCAGGACGGCGGGGGCGACGGCGCCGCGTCGAGCAGCGGAGGCAACGGGGACGGCGGCGGCACGGGCAAGGACGGCTCCTCGGGGCACGACGGCGCGACCTCGTCGAGCGGCGGGGGCAGCGACGGCGGCGGCCTCGACGGAACGGTGAACGACGCGGGGAGCTCCAGCGGCGAGGCCGGGAGCTCCGGCGGGGAGGGCGGCGTCACCGAAGGCGGGGGCAGCGAGGGCGGCGACGACGGCGGCGGCCTCGAAGCGGGAGGCGACGGCGGCGGCGGCGAGGCGGGCAGCGAAGCGGGGGCCGGCGACGGCGGCGACGGCGGGAGCGGCTCCGGCGACGCGGGCGACGGCGGCGCGGGTGGCGACGCGTCCGACGCGGGCGGGGGGCCCGACGGGTCCTCGCCGGTCGCGCACTTCCGCGCGGGGGAGCTCATGCCCAACCCGGGAGCGAACGACTTCTGCTGGCAGTCGGCGGGCGGCGCGTGGAACGGGCCCGTCATGTCGGGCTTCGGCATCGCCGCGCGCCTCGCGTACGAGGAGGTCACCGAGTACCTGCCCGTGCCCGTCGCGCAGACCACGGTGCGCTTCGTCGCGTCGAACGCCACCGACTGCACGACGTCCGTCGCCGACGTCTCGTTCACGCCCGCGACCGCCGACGACGCGTACTTCGTCTCGCTCTTCGCGGTCGGGCAGGCCACGCCGCACGCGACGGCCTTCCTCGACGAGCGCGGCGTCAACGGCACCACCGGCACGCTCCTCCGCTTCGTCGACGCCTCGGTCCTCGGCGGCACGGGGACCCCCACGACCGGGGCGCAGGACCTCTACCTCGGCGGCTCGATCAACCCGACCGTCCTCTTCTCCGATGTGCCCTTCGGCGGCATCGCCCCGACGGGCAACGGCGTCGACGCGAACGGCTACCTCCCCCACGACGCGCTGACCAACGCCGACCTCGGCGTCCGCGAGCACACCGGCCTTCTCGACCTCCTCGACGCATCCGGCACGAGCACGACCGGCGGGCACGTCTACTCGCTCTTCAGCGTGGGCGTGCACAACATCTCGGCGAGCAACAAGTCCCCGATGCAGCTCCTCGTCTGCGACGACACCGCGGCGCCGACCAACCACCTCATGGCGTGCACGGCGAGCGGGACGCAGCTCTGAGCCGCCCGGACGAGATAGCGGGACAGGGGCCCCGCCCGCCTGGTCGCAGGCGAGGGCCCCATCCCTGATTGTCACGGCCCTAGTGCTTCGGCGCTAGGAGCCGCTGCGTGGCGCCGTCGTGCCCGTCGCCGCGGTGCCCGTGCTGGGCGCTGCGGCGGGAGCGGACGGCTGCACGACGGGCGGTCCGGCCACGACGGGGCTCACGACGACGCCCGTGACGGCGCCCGTGATTCCCTTCTTGGCCTTCGTGCTCTTCGTGCCCCTCGCCGCGCGGGTTGCATCCCGCTTGGCGACGGCCGCTGCCTGCTGCACGGTCGTGAGCGGCGTCCTCGTCTTCGTCTGTTCGAGCCCGAAGTCGGCGAGGACATCCACCTGCGTACCGAAGGCGGCCCGGACGAACTGCACCAGCGCGTTCATGAACGCGACGAGCGCAGGCAGCTGGACCTCCTCGGCGTCGACCTTCGATGCGGTCGCCGCCTGTGCAGCCTCCACGGCCTGGCGCAGCGCGACGATCAGCTGGAGCTGAGCGACGATCTGCGCGGCCGTGAAGGAGCCCCCGGCGAACGTCGACTGCCCGCTCGCCAGGTGCTTCTCGACCCCTGCGATCAACTTCGTCGCCTGGGCCGCATTCACTTCCTTTCCTCTCTTTGCCATGTGCCTTTTCACCTCCTTCCCGGGGCGCGTTCCGGGATCCATTCCCGGGGGGAGTCACCGCGTCCTCGGGCCGATGACGCAGGGGGGGCGCGTTTGGGCGGACTATTTTTCGAAAATCGACAGGGCGGGGGAGGCGCGAACGGGGAAGAGGCGAATCACGAGGAGAAGCGCGTAGATGCGAGGCGGGGAGACGAGGGGTGGGGGGCGGGGAGATGGGGCAGGGAGGGACGGGAGGGATCGAGCACCGGGTTCGAGTAGGTGGCACGGGCACGTGGCACGAGGACGAGCACGTCCGGTCGAGGACGGGCACGAGGACGTGGACGAGGACGTGAACGGGGTGCGGTGCGGAGTCGCGTACGGGGGGGAGCTTGCGGGGCGGGGGGAGGTGCGGGCATGCGAGGGGGACTCGCCTGCAGCGCTGACGGACGCGCGTGCAGCGTGGGGGGACTCGCGTGCGAGGCTGACGGAGGCGCCTGCGAGGTGGGGGGACTCGTCTGCGAGGCGGACGGAGGCGCGTGCCTGGCAGGGGAGCTCGCGTGCGAGGCTGACAGAGGCACGTGCTTGGCAGGGGGGCTCGCCTGCATTGCTGACGGAGGCACCTGCGAGGCGGGGGGACGCGCCTGCGAGGCTGACGGACGCGTCTGCGAGCCTCGCACGCTCGCCTGCCAGCGAGACGACCCGCCCTGCATGCGAGACGGCCGCGCTCCCCGGCGAGGGAGGCTCGCCTCTCGGCTCGAGGGGCCCGCCCCTAGAACACGATGGCGCGCATCTCGCCGCCTACGTCGACCGCCCCCGCGAGGGCGGCGTGGTGCACGCGCTTGGCCCATCGCACGGCAGCGACGATGGCCTCCGCCCCTGGCTCACCGGCGGCCCTGCGAGTCGCGAGGCGGCCCGCGACGAGCGAAGCGAACGTGCACCCCGTCCCGTGGACGGGCCCCCCTGCGAGACGCTTGGCCCGTAGCTCGAAGACCTCGCCCCCGACAGCGAGGACGTCGACCGCGCTCGCGCCGGCGAGGTGCCCCCCCTTCACGAGGGCGGCCCGTGCGCCCTTCTTCACGAGCGCGCGAGCCGCGTCGTGGGCCTCCCCCACCGTGCGGACCGGGCCCCCCACGAGGGCCTCCGCCTCGTCGGCGTTGACGGTGACGAGCGTCGCGCGGGGGAGGAGCCGGTCGCGCAGCGCCGCCAGGGCCCCCGCGTCGAGCAGCCGCGCCCCCCCGCTCGCGCGCGAGGCGCCCTCGGTCGTTCGTGCGCCGCCCCCGGTCGCACGCGCGCCGCCCCCGTTCGCACGTGCAGCCCCCTCGCGAGCGAGCGTGCGCGTCGCGATCATCGGCGTGTCGACGACGACGGGGACCCCTGCGCTCTCGGCGAGGAGCGCGGCGACGGCGAGGACGTTCTCGCGGCTCCCGAGCGCGCCCACCTTCACGGCGCGCACGCGCTGGTGGGCCATCACCTCGAGCACCTGCGCCCGGAGCTCGCGCGCGGGGACGGCGCGCGCCGACCGGAGGCCCGAGGCCGATTGCACGGTGACGAGCGCCACCGCAGCGCACCCGAACGCACCTGCGGCCGCGAAGGCGCGGAGATCCGCGGCGAGGCCTGCTCCGCCGCCTGGATCGAGCCCGCCGACGGCGAGTGCACAGCCCGGTCGCGCGTGCGTGTGCCCCGGTCGCATGCGAGTGCGAGGGATAGCGTGATTGACAGTGCGAAGCGAGCGCTGCTACCCCCTTGAGAGATGCGCGTGCGCGTCCTGTCGCGTTGGCGGCGTTTGCTCCTCGCCGCTGCCCTCGGGCTCACCGCGTGCGTCGTCGCGCGGGAGGCCCGCGCGCAGTGCGTGGACGAGGAGCTGAAGCAGGAGCTCGTCGGGGGGCGCCACTACCGCGGCGTCGAGGAGCGCCTCTTCACGAAGGCGTTCCGCCACGAGCTCTCGGGGATGGGCGGCGTCTACGCGGCCGACCTCTACTCCTCGAGCTGGCTCGCCGGGGGCGCCTACACGTTCCACTTCAGCGAGGACCTCGGGCTCGAGGCCAGCTTCATGGCGACGCGCTTCCGGAGCGCCGTCACCGACAGCTACGAGCGGCGCTACCCGGAGATCCAGGTCCTCGAGAGCCCCGACCGCGCGGGCCGGCTCTACTTCGGGCACCTCGTCTGGTCCTTCGCCTACGGCAAGCTTCGCTGGCTGGGGGACGGGACGAGCCGCTTCGACTTCAACCTGGCCTTCGGCGGCGGCGTGACGGACGACTCCACGGCCCGCGGCGCCACGGCGAGCGCCGGCATCGGGGCGAAGCTCTACTTCGGCAAGTGGTTCGCCCTCCGGTGGGACGTGCGTGATCACGTGCTGCGGGAGGTGCTCGTGGGAGATCAGCACCTCGTGAACGACGTGCTCGTGACGCTCGGTGCGAGCGTGTTCTTCCCCTTCGGTGGGTGATACGGTTGCACTGATGCGACGGCGCTTTCTCGCAGGAGGGACGCTCGCAGCGGCGGTCGCCGTCGCAACGGTGGCCCTCGCGCAGCCCCGGTGGCACCCGCCGACGCGTTCGCCGAAGCCCAAGGCGGACGCCGGCGAGAACCCGTACGAAGACAAGGCGGGGTCGGCGCCCGCGGCGTCGGGCTCGGCGGCTGCCGCGCCCGTGGGTCCTCCCCCGTCCGACGCGGGCCCGGTGCCGCCGCCCGCGTCGCAGGAGTCGGCCGACGGCGGGAAGCTCTCGCCGCTCAACCCGGCGGCGAACGAGTTCTCGGACGCGGGCCCGCCCGCGATGACGGTCGACTACGACAAGCTCCTCGCCGACATCGGCGCGCTCCGGGCGCGCGTCTCGGCGGTGAGCGACACGCTCTTCCACTCGCGCATCGCGGTCTCGCTCGAGACGAGCGGCGACCACGGGCGCATCGCGTCGATGACGGTGTCGCTCGACGACGGCGTCGTCTGGACGTCGCCGCCGCAGTTCCGCGCCGAGGACGCGACGGTCGTCTACGACCACGCCGTCGCTCCGGGCCACCACGCCGTCGGCGTCGAGGTCGAGCGGCGCGACGACCGGAACGACGCCTTCCGCACGACGCAGCGGTCGCGCTTCGTCGTCGACGTGCCGGCCGACGAGCGCCTCGGCGTCGAGGTGAAGCTCTGGGACGACTCGAACATGGGAGGCGACTTCCCGTCCGACAAGAAGGGCACCTACGAGCTCAAGGTCCGGATGCGCGCCAAGGCGCAGCCCATGGGTCGGTAGGTCGGCGATGAAGGCCCTCGTCTGCCGCGCGTACGGGCCCCTCGACGCGCTCGCGGTGGGCGAGCTGCCCGATCCGAAGGCGCTCGCGGGGCAGGTCGTCGTCGCCGTGAAGGCGTGCGGGGTGAACTTCCCGGACTTGCTGGTCGTGCAGGGCAAGTACCAGTTCAAGCCGCCGCCCCCGTTCGCGCCGGGGGGCGAGGTGGCGGGCGTCGTCGAGGCCGTGGGCGCGGGCGTCGAGGGGTTTCGCGTCGGCGATCGTGTGGTCGCGATGGGCATCTGGGGCGGGCTCGCGCAGAAGATGGCGGCCGACGCCGGGCAGGTGGTGAAGATCCCCGACGGCGTCGACTTCGTGCGGGCGTCGTGCGTGGCGACCGCCTACGGGACGACGGTGCACGCGCTGCGCGACCGCGCGGACCTGAAGAAGGGCGAGACGCTGCTCGTCCTCGGCGCGGCGGGCGGCGTGGGCCTCGCAGCCGTGCAGGTGGGAAAGCGCATGGGCGCGCGCGTCATCGCGGCGGCGTCCACGCCGGAGAAGCTCGAGACGTGCCGCGCGAACGGGGCGGACCTGCTCGTGAACTACGCGAAGGACGACCTGAAGGAGCGCGTGAAGGCGCTCACCGACGGCGCCGGCGCGGACGTGGTCTACGATCCGGTGGGCGGGCCGTACACCGAGGCGGCGCTCCGCGCGACCGCGTGGAACGGGCGCTTCCTCGTCGTCGGGTTCACCGCGGGCGAGATCCCGAAGGTGCCGACCAACCTGGTGCTGCTGAAGGGCTGCGCGCTCGTGGGCGTCTTCTGGGGGCAGGCGCTCCTGCGCGACCGCGCGCGCCTCGTCGGCCAGATCGAGGAGGTCCTCGGCTGGGTGCAGGAGGGGACCATCACGCCGCACGTGCACGCGACCTACCCCCTGGCGCGCGCGCTCGACGCGCTCCGCGAGGTGGAGGGCCGCAGGGTGCAGGGCAAGGTCGTCGTCGTGCCGGGGGACGCGTGAGGCGCGCGGCGGGTGCGTTCGCGGTCGCCGCCGTCCTCGCGTGGGCGGGGGCCGCGTCGGCGCAGAGGGGCGTGCCTGGCCGCGGCTCGGCCCCCGCGCCTGCGTCCGCGCCCGGGTCCGCGCCCGCGCCTGCGCCCGCGTCCGCGCCCGCGCCCGGAGCCGCGCCCGGATCCGCGCCCGCGTCCGCGCTCGCGCCCGCCCCCGCGCCCGTCCCCGGCTCCCCTCCCGGCCCCGGCGACAAGCTCTTCTCCGACGCCCTTCGCGCGTACCACAACGCGCTCCAGGCGCGGCACCTCGGGCAGACGGACCTCCGCAAGGAGGACGTGGCCGCGCGCGTCGCGGAGGGCGAGCAGCTCATGGCGGCCGGCCGCGTCGACGAGGCCATCGCGCGCCTCGCGGAGCTCGTCGAGCACCCGCAGTTCGACCTCTACGCCGACTCCGACGACGGGCGAGCTGCGGTCTTCCGCCTCGGCGACGCGCTCGCGACGGCGGGGATCTACACCGTGGCGCGCGGGTACCTGCGGCGCTCCATCGAGGCCCGCGGCGCGTGGGACGGGTCCGCCGTCTGGGCGCGCCGCGCCGTGCGCCGGATGGTCGACACGGCGCTCGAGAGCGACGAGTTCTCGCAGACCGCGCAGGATCTCGCGGGCGTGCCGGCCACGGCGCCGCCGCAGGTGCGCGGGGAGATCGCGTACATGACCGGGCGCGCGTACGAGGCGGCGCACGACCCCAACGCGGCGCTCTCGGCGTACCTCTCGGTGCCGCAGGAGTGCCGCTTCTGGGCCCAGGCGACGTACCTGGCGGCGCTCATCGACGTCGAGCACGGGAACTACCACGAGGGCGAGGTGCTGCTCTGCAAGGTGGCCGACCCCAAGCGCAGCGCGAACACGACGCCGGTCTTCGCGGACGAGAAGTTCTTCGCCGTACGCGACCTCGCGCGCCTGGGCCTCGGGCGCATCGCGCACGAGCAGGGGCGCCACGACGACGCGCGGTACTACTACTACCTCGTGCCGCGCGACTCCGACCGCCTCGCCGAGGCGCTCTACGAGGCCGCGACGACGCGCTACGAGAAGAAGGACTACGACGGCGCGCGCGAGCTCCTCGACGAGCTCGCGGGGCTGGGCGTCCACCACCGCTACCAGGACGAGGCCTGGGTGCTCGACGCGTGGGTCGACCTCGCGCGGTGCCGCTTCGCCGACGCCGACAAGAAGCTCGTGACGTTCCTCGCGCGCTACGAGCCCGTGCGGGACGCCGCCCGCCGCATCGCGACGGACGACGGCGCGATGCAGCGGCTCCTTGCGGCGGTGCGGTCGGGCTCCGACGCGGGGGGCGCGGAGATCGGCGGTACGAGCCCCGAGGTCATGCGGACGATCGCGGCCCTCGTGCGAATCGACACGGCCTACGACCGCGTGCAGCGAAAGCGCGCGGTGCTCGAGCGCGAGGCCTCGGGTCTCGTCTTCTCCGTCGGCGCCATCGGGGACATGCAGCGGACGCTCGCGACCAACGGCGGCGTGCGTCCGTCGGCGGATCTCGGCTCGGACGACGTCCACAAGGCGCGGGAGGCGCGCGACGCCATCGACGGGGTGGAGCATCAGCTCGCGGACCTCGAGGCGGCACGCGCGCCGGCGTCGGAGGTGACGCCGCTGCGGCAGCAGCTCTCCGAGCTCAAGGCGCGCCTCGCGCAGGCGGGCAGCGCGTCGCCCGCGGCGGGCAGCGAGACGCCCACGGGGGCCGACCTCCCCGACCTCTTGCGGGCGGACGCGTCGAAGGGCACGGAGCTGCAAGCGCGGATCGCGACGGCGCGACGCGAGCTCGGGGACGCCGAGACGGCGCTCGCGAAGGACGCGCTCCACCGGCTCGATCTCCGGCTCTCGCGGCTCCTGCGGCGCGCCCGCCTCGGGCGCATCGAGAGCGTGCTCGGGCGAAAGCGCGCCCTCGAGGTGGAGGTGGAAGCGATTCGCCTCGGGTACCTGCCGCAGGACGCCGTCGACTCGCTCGATGCCGCGCGCTACCTCGAGGACAACGAGGAGTACTGGCCCTTCGAGGGCGACGACTGGCCGGACGAGTACGTCGGGAGCGAGATCAAGTGAGGGCGCGGACGCTCGCCGGGGTGGCGCTCGGTCTCGCGCTCGTGACGGCACGGGCCGGCGCGGTGACCCCCACGCCGAGCGCGAGCACCTCGTCGGGCGGCGCGGCGGGCGACATCAAGCCGGCGGCGGAGCGGAGCATCAACGCGGGGCCCGTGGGCAAGCCCGTCGGGACGGGGCGCGGCGTCGTCTCGAACGGGGGCTCGAGCGGCGAGCCCGCCATCCGCGGGCCGAAGATCCCCGAGGCGCTCCGCAAGCAGCTCCAGGCGAGGCTCGATGCGCGCATCACGGCCGACCTCCAGCAGGAGAAGGCGCTCCGCACCGAGGGGATCGCGCTCCTCCAGAAGTTCGTCGCGGAGACGCCGCGCGAGGCCGCGGAGATGCCGGAGGCGCTCGTTCGCCTGGCCGAGCTCCAGTGGGAGAACGAGCGCGAGGCGTTCGTGACGCGGTTCGAGGCGTGGGACAAGAAGCCCGTGAACGAGCGCGGGGCCGCGCCGGAGCTCGACTACCGCGTCGCGCGGGATCTGCTCGGGCGCGTGCTCAAGGACTACCCCTGGTTCGACCAGTACGACCTGGCGCTCTACGTCGACGGCTTCCTCGCGTACGAGCAGGGCAAGGAGGACGAGGCGCGCGAGCGCTTCGAGAAGATCCTGCGGGACTACCCGCACTCGCGCTTCACGCCCGACGCGCACATGGCCAAGGCCGAGGCCATCTTCAACGGGCACTTCGACTACCAGACCGCGCTCTCCGAGTACGAGAAGGTCCTCTCGTACAAGGCAACGATCGACCCGGCGCTCTACGGGCTCGCGCTCTTCAAGAGCGCGTGGTGCTACTGGAGGCTCGGCAACAACGACGAGGCGGCCAAGCGCTTCGTCGGCGTCTTCGAGGCGACCGACGCGGGCGGCGGCAAGAACGTGAACGCGGCCCAGCGCAAGCAGCTCGACGAGCTCCAGGAGGAGGCGCTCAAGTACGTCGTCGAGGTCTTCACCGAGGACGAGAAGAACACGGCGCAGGACCTCTACACGTTCCTCACGAAGATCGGCGGCGAGCGGTTCAGCGGCCGGATCGTGCGCAAGCTGGCCGAGCAGTACTACGACCAGGCCCACTACGAGCGCGGCATCGAGGCGTACGAGCTCCTCATCAAGCT
Organism: Polyangiaceae bacterium; assembly: GCA_036490515.1. GTDB lineage: Bacteria > Myxococcota_A > Polyangia > Polyangiales > Polyangiaceae > Palsa-1150. Next base: position 213,364 of record DASXDU010000011.1, on the reverse strand, counting down.
CGAGCCCACGAGCCGCGACGCGGGTCAGTGGCTCCTCCAGGTGGCCGCCGGCTACGCGGCCATCGAGGACTGGGGCCGGCTGAAGAAGACGTTCGACCGCGCCCTGACGGAGTACACGCCGGGCGGCCCGTGGTCGCGCACCCAGGGAGACGCGGCGAACGTGGCGGCGACCGGGGCGGCCATCGAGAAGGCGCTGCGCGAGGACGCGACGTCGCTCCACGCCAAGGCGCAGAAGGACAAGGTGAGCCGCGCGGAGTTCGAGGGCGCGGCGGCGCTCTACGACACGTACCTGTCGAAGTTCGCGAACGAGCCGAAGGCGTACGAGGTGCAGTTCTACGTCGGGGAGATCGACTTCTTCCGCCTCGAGCACAACCTCGAGGCGGCGACGCACTACCTCGCGGCGGCCAAGGGGATCCCGAAGACGGAGACGACCGGGGAGCTCGCGAACATGCGGCACGACGCGCTCTACAACGCCCTCGTCGCGCTCTCGCGCGAGATGGACGTGAAGCGCGATCGCAAGGCCGAGTCCGAGGCGGACAAGAAGTACGCCGAGGCGCTCGACATCTACGCGCAGTTCTACCCGAACGACCCGCAGCTCCCGGCGATGTTCTACCGGCAGGGCAAGTACTACTTCGACAACGCCAACTACGACTCCGCGGTGAAGATCTGGGGGATGCTCCTCGAGAAGTTCCCGAACTCGAAGGAGTCCACCGACGCGGGCGACAGCATCCTCGAGTCGTTCAGCCGCGCGAAGAACTACGAGAACATCGAGACGTGGGCGAGGCGCCTCAAGGCGCTCCCCGCGTTCGGCGCGGCCAAGCAGCAGGAGCGCCTCGACGCGCTCATCGTGCAGGCCGTGTTCAAGCAGGGAGAGCAGAAGGCGACGGCGGGGGATCACGCGGCGGCGGCGGCGGCGTACCTGCGCGCGGCCAAGGAGTTCCCGCGCGACCCGAGGGCGGCGCAGGCGTGCGTGAACGCCGAGCAGGAGGCGAAGCTCGCGGGCGACGCGAAGACGCTCGAGGAAGGTGCGCAGCTCGCGATGGGGCCGGCGTATCGCGACCGGCCCGAGTCGCCGCAGGGAGCGTGGATCGCGACGACGACGCTCCAGGCGATGGGGCTCTTCGGCGAGGCGGCGGACATCGCCGAGCAGATGGCGAGCCTCGGGGATCGCGAGCACCCGAACTACGCGAAGCACGAGCACGAGAAGGACGCGGCGTACAACGCGGTCATCCTGCGCGAGGCGACGGGGGAGAACGACCGCGCCGTCATCGACGGGAACAAGTTCCTCGCGGCGTACGGGTCGACCCCCGAGGCCGACGAGGTCGTGTTCCAGATGGGCCGCGCGCACCAGAACGCGGGGCGGGCGAAGGACGCGGCGGAGCTCTACCGGCGCTACCTCGCGCGGGCGAAGAACCTCGACCACCGGGCCGAGGGGCTCGTCCTGCTGGCGTCGGCCGACGTGAAGATCGGCGACGAGCGGGGCGCGCAGTCGTCTCTCGACGAGGCGGTGACCCTGGGCAAGCACCGGGCGCGCGAGCTCGGGCCGGACGGCAAGTACGCGGCGGCGCACGCGCGGTACATGCAGGGCGAGCGCATCCTCGCGAAGTTCGAGCAGATCCAGATCGCGGGCGACGTGAAGCAGCTCAAGGCACGCCTCAAGCAGAAGACGGAGCTCCTCAAGGACGCCGCGAAGGTGTTCCTCGACTGCGTGTCGATGGGCGTCGCCGAGTGGACGACCGCGGCGCTCTACCAGATCGGCCACATGTACGAGGCGTTCGGCAAGTCGCTCCGCGACTCGCCGCCGCCGCCGGAGGTGAAGACCGACGACCAGAAGGCCGAGTACCAGTCGCAGATCGAGGAGTTCGCGGTTCCCATGGAGGAGCGGAGCCTCGACGCGTACGAGAACGGCTGGAAGAAGGCGCTCGAGCTCGGCATCTACAACCAGTGGACGGCGAAGATGCGCGACGCGCTCGGCCGCCTGAACGGGGAGCTCTACGCGCCCTTCAAGGAGACCGGCTTCGAGGTCCGCTCGCAGGGCCCCATGCCGCTCCCCGCCCTCATCGACGCCCCCAACCGCGCCGTCGGCGCCGCCCCCCCACCCCTCGCGAAGAAGTGATGCCCCGAGAGATGAGAAACAGGAAGATCAGAAGATCAAAAGGGGGGAGGGATCTGCCCATTCATCCTTCTGATCTTCTGATCTTCCTGTTCCTCTCTCTCTCGGCGTGCGGCGGGCACAGGGCGGCGGGGGCGAAGGGGGCGCAGACGGTGGCGCTGCCGCCGGCCAACCCGGCTGCGGTCGCGAAGATGGTGCAGGGGGTGCAGGCCGCCAAGGGCAACCAGCGCGAGATCGCGGTGACGGACCTGCGCGAGGCGATCTCGATCGACGGGAACCTGTGGGAGGCGCGGTTCGACCTGGGCGTCGTGCTCGCGGGTTCGGGCGACCTCGGGGGGGCCGAGGAGCAGCTCGCCGCCGCCGCGCGTCTCGCGCCGGACTCGCAGGAGGTCGCGAGCGCGCTCGCCGAGGTGCGGCGGCGGCGCGGGGAGCACAAGCAGGCCGCCGAGGGGCTCGCGGACTTCGTGCACGATCACCCGAACGCGGTCGAGGCGCGGACGTTCTACGTCGCGGCGCTGCGCGAGAGCGGGCAGATCGACAAGGCGATCGCCGAGGCGAAGGAGGTCCTCGTCCGGAAGCCTGCGGACGCCAACGCGCTCGCCGAGCTCGCGCTGGCTCACCTGTCGAAGGGCGACAAGGAAGCGGCGGCGCTCCTCGCCAAGCAGGCGCTCGACTCGAACCCCACCAGCGCGGTCGCGCACAGGGCCACGGGCCTCATCGACCTCTCCAACGGCGACGACGCCGAGGCCTTCGCCGAGTTCCGCAAGGCCGCGCAGGCCGACCCGCACGACACGACGTCGCGCGTGAACATGGGCGTGGTGCTCCTCAAGGCGGGCGCGTACGTGAAGGCCGAGGAGCAGTACCGGGAGATCCTCAAGGTGTCGCCCGACGACCTCGAGGCCCAGGTGGGGCTGGCGGCGGCCGTCCGCGGCGAGGCCGACGCGCAGCACCCGCAGAAGCTCGAGGAGGCGCGGGGCCTTCTCGAGAAGGCCCTCGCCACGAGCCCGCACGACACGAGCGCGGAGTTCAACCTGGGGGTCCTCTACGCGGACTTCCTCAAGCGCCCGGCCGACGGCGCGCCGCTCTTCAAGCGGTTCCTCTCGGACGCCTCGGGCGACAACCCGCTGCGCCCGGAGGCCGAGAAGTACATCTCCGCCGCCGCCGCCGTCGCACCCACCCCGCCGCCCGCGGCTCCCGCGCCGCCCGCGCCGCCGCCTCCCAAAAAGAAGTGAGCGCACATCGGCCCCCTCGACGGAGCGCTTGCCGGGCCTGCGGTCCCGGGGGCTATCCTTGAAGGCGATGGGAGAGCGCCGGGCTACGCGCCGCCTCAGGCTCCTCGCCATGGTCGTCGCGGTCCCGGCGTTCGTCGGGCTCGCCGCCCAGGGCGCGCTGGCGCAGCCGCACCCGGCAGGGCGGGGTCGGCCCGCGCCGCACGGTGCGGGGAAGAAGGGGACCTCCTCGGCGGCGGACGCGGGGGCGTCGACGAGCGTCGCCGCTCCTGGGCTGACCGCCGCTCCCGGCGTGGCGCCGACCGCGGGAGCGACCCTCCCGAGCGACGCGGGCGCGAGCGTCATCGAGTCCAAGACCCTCGACGGCGGGACGAAGGTCTTCAAGTTCAGTGAGCTCGACATCGAGGGCCGATTGAAGAGCCCCCAGCTCGTCTACTTCCTCCGCCGCGTGCGCGCCGAGTTCTCCGCCGGGGACCTCGGGCACCGCACCTTCATGCGCGAGATGTCCGAGACGAGAAAGGAGTCGAGCTTCTGATGGTCGCTGCCGCACCGAGCCTGGGAGCCGCGTCCGCCCCGATCCTGCGTGTGGCCGCCGCGTGGGGGACCACGATCGTCGGCGTCCGGATGCTCGAGAGAGGCCAGAGCTGCTCGCTCGGCGAGCAGGCGGGCGCGCTCGCCGTGATGCCCGACGGCCTGCAGGCGCCCGAGACACCGCTTCGCGCGGCGGGGGGCGGCTGGGAGCTCGACGCGCGCGGCGCCATGGCGGGCGTCCTCATGCTCCGCGGGCGCGAGGAGAACCTCGTCCAGATCGCCCGCACGGGCGCCCCCGTCGCGGTCCTGCCGGGCGATTACGGGCTGGTGCAGTACGGCCTCTTCTCGATCTTCTTCCAGTACACGACCGCGGCGCGTCCGCTGAAGAGCCCCGTCGGCTTCGAGCCGCTCGTCGGGCTCTCCGTCTTCTCGAGCATCGTCTTCCACCTCGGCCTCATCGGCCTGCTGATCATCAACTGGACGCCGCCCGAGTACCAGCTGCCGCCCGAGCTCGTGAGCCCCGAGGACTACGCGGCGCGCTTCGGCCTGCAGCGTGTCCTGCCCGAGATGGAGCCGCCCGCGCAGGCGAAGGACGACAAGGGGGGAGGCGGCAGCGGAGTGAAGGACCCGGGCGCCAAGGACCCGAAGAAGCAGGGCGGCGGGCAGAAGATCGTCGGCAAGGAAGGCAAGGCTGGCCTCAACGGCAAGGAAGACCACAGCGAGCTGCCGGGCGAGATCAAGCCCGTTACGAACTACGGGGGCCTGAGCGAGGCGCTCGCCGACACCGGGACGGACATCAAGAAGACCCTGAGCGAGATCCAGACGGTGACCGAGGCGCTGGGCGGGCTCAACTCGAACAACGTCGTGCTCGGGAGCGGCCCCGGGACGGGCCTGAAGGGGGCCGGCTCGGGCGGAGGCGGCACCGGCGCGGGCGTGATGTTCGGTTCGGGCACCATGAACACGGGCTGGGGGCCCGGCAATGGCGGAGGGTTCGGCTCGGGGACCGGCGGCCCGGGGGGCCGAGGCACCGGCGGCTTCGGGAACGGCGGGACCGGAGGGGGAACGGGCGGCGGCAACGGCTCGGGGAACGGGTCGGGCAACGGGCCCGGAGAGCACGGCATCGCAGGGGCGGGCGGCGGCGGAGCTGCGCACGGTGGCCTCAACCCGGAGCAGATTCGCCGTGTCGTCATTGCGCACCGCGGCGCACTGCAGGCCTGCTACGAGATCGAAGCGCAGAAGGACCCGACGCTGAAGGGCGGAGTCACGGTGTCGTGGACGATCGACCCCAGTGGAGCCGTCACGAGCGCCGGCCTCGCCGGGTCGACCATCCACAACCAGCGCGTCGAGGGCTGCGTGCTCCGGCAGGTCCGCAGCTGGCACTTCCCATCGAGCGACGGCAACTCGCAGGCGACCTTCCCGTTCTCCTTCGGCATCGGGCGCTGAATCGATCGCCTCGAAGTGCGCCCCGACGTGCGCTACGACCGCGGGCGATGCTCCCGTTCGTCCGCCTCGTGCCGCTGGCTCTTCTCGGGGCGTGCGCTCCGGCTCCGCTCCCCCCAGGCGCGGCGCCCGCGCCGGTCGCCCCTCCGCCCGAGCCGGTGCACGCCGAGTCGCTCCACCCGAGCCCCTACGACCCGCAGGTCGACCTCCAGCAGGAGCGCGAGGCGCTCCGGCAGATCGCGCAGACGCGCTCCTTCCGGAACGGGGCTCCCCGAAACGTGTCGCTGACGCCGGACGGCAAGCACGTGCTCTTCCTCCGCTCGGGGCCTCGCGATCCGAGGCAGTCTCTCTTCGAGACGGACGTCGACTCGGGCGCGACGCGCGAGCTCGTGACGCCCGAGTCGTTGCTCACGGGGCCGGAGTCGCTCTCCCCCGAGGAGCGCGTCCGCCGCGAGCGCATGCGCATCACGGGGACGGGGTTCACCTCGATCGACCTGAGCGAGGACGGCGCGCTCGTGCTCCTGGTCCTCTCGGGACGCCTCTTCGTCCTCGACCGCGCGACGGGGAAGACGCACGCCCTCGCGACCGGCGAGGGCGCTGCCATCGACCCCCACTTCTCCCCCGACGGGACGCGCGTCGCGTACGTGCGCGACGAGGAGCTTCGCGTCGTGCCGGTCGCCGGCGGACGCGAGGTGCAGGTGACGCAGCGCGGGTCGGAGAAGCTGACGCACGGCCTGGCCGAGTTCGTCGCGGAAGAGGAGCTCGACAGGGACCGCGGCTTCTGGTGGTCGCCGGACGGCACGCGCCTCCTCTACGAGGAGGCGGACACCTCGCACGTCGACGTCCTCTCCATCGCGGATCCCTTCCATCCGGAGAACGCTCCGCAGCGCATCGCGTATCCGCGCCCCGGTCGTCCCAACGCGCAGGTGCGCTTCGGCGTCGTGTCGGCGAAGGGCGGCCCGACCACGTGGGCGCAGGTCGCTTTCGCGAAGCTGCCCTACGTCGCGCACGCGTCGTGGCCCAAGGGCGGCCCGCCGCTCCTCTATGCGCTCGACCGCCTCCAGAACGAGGGGTCGCTCTTCGCGATCGACCCGGCGACGGGCAAGGCGACGAGCCTCGTGACGGAGCAAGACGCAGCGTGGCTGAACGCGGATCCCACGGTGCCGCGGTGGCTCGCCGACGGGAAGGGGTTCCTCTGGTCGACGGAGCGGAGCGGCGAGTGGCAGCTCGAGCTGCGTGATCCGGCAGGGCGTCTCCTGGGCGAGCTCCTGCCGAAGGGGTTCGGTTACGCCGAAGTGGCGGACGTCGACGAGAAGGCGCGCACGGCGGTCGTGCTGGGGAGCGCGGATCCAACGGAGACGGCGGAGTGGCTCGTCTCGCTCGACGGGACCGTGGCCCCGCGGCGCCTCGCGGGGGCAGCCGGAGAGGCGCATGCGCACTTCGACGCGTCCCACTCCACGTTCGTCTCGTCGGAGGCCACGACCGCGACCATGTGGCGCTGGGTCGTGCGCTCGCTCGACGGCAAGACGGAGCGAGCCATCCCGTCGACGAGCGAGGCGCCGCTCCGGCCGCCGACCGTCGAGCTGGCCGAGGTCGGGTCCGACCGGGTCCGCGTGGCCATCGTGCGGCCGCGGAGGTTCCGTCCGGATCGCAGGTACGCCGTCATCGACGCGGCGTACGGCGGGCCGCACGCGCAGGTCGTCGAGCAGAGCGAGTCGGCGTACGTGAGGGCGCAGTGGATGGCGGACGCCACGGGCGCGATCGTGGTGGCGATCGACGCGCGCGGGACGCCCCGCCGCGGGCGTGACTGGGAGCGCGCCATCTTCAAGCGACTCGGTTCGGTGCCGGTCGCGGGCCACGTCGCAGCGCTGCAGGCGCTCGGTGCGAAGTACCCCGAGATGGACCTCTCGCGCGTCGGCGTCTACGGATGGTCCTTCGGCGGCTACTTCGCGGCGCGCGCCGTGCTCGAGCGGCCTGACGTCTACCTCGTGGCGGTGGCGGGTGCGCCCCCCGCCGACTGGCGCGACTACGACACCGCCTACACCGAGCGGTATCTGGGGTTGCCCGACGAGGACGCGGCAGCGTACGACGCGGCGTCGCTGCTCCCGCTCGCGCGTAGGCCCGCGCCCAGCCCTGACGCTGCGCGCCGCCTGCTCCTCGTGCACGGCACGGCCGACGACAACGTGTGGTTCCTCAACGGGCTCAAGCTCGCCGATGCCCTCGAGCGCGGTGGCCGACCCTTCGAGTTCATGCCCCTGGCGGGGACGACGCACATGCTGCTCGACGCGACGCTCAACGAGGAGACATGGCTGCGCGCAGCCGACACGCTTCGAAACGCGCTCCGCGCGAGGGAGTGACCGCGGCGCGGCGTGCTCCAATGGCGCTTCGTGGCGCCCGCCGATTCAGTGCTTGCCGCACTTGCCGTTGGCGGGGCGCGAGTCGTCGGGGCACATCTTCGCGCACTTGCGGGTGACGGAGTCGACGAGCTGGTCGCCGCCGCAGTCGTCGTCCGTGAGCGCATTGCCGGGGGTCGATACGGGTGCGGCGGTACCCTTGCCCGTGACGACGACCTTGTAGGCCGTCTTGAGGAAGCTCTTGAGCATCGCTTCCGAGACGTAGGCGTAACCGCGATCGCCCCAGGTCGAGCCCCAGCTGTTGTGCACCAGGAACTGGCGCTGCCCGTTCACGTGCCGGTAGCCGGCGATGACGAAGGCGTGGCCTCCGTCCACGTTCAGCGCCGTCCAGTCTGCGATGGTGTCGCCCTGCACGTGCAGCCACGTCGTCCCGATGTCCATCGAGGCCCACACGTCGGCCCCCGTGGCCAGGAAGGCCGCGATCGTGTCGAGGTCTCGGGGGATGGTGTCGTACTCGGCAATCTCCCAGACGCCGCGGGCGTCGGCGTCCTTGACCTTCCCCTGCAGCGTCGGATCGTGGGCGCCGCTCCCCTGCGTGACCGGCGGGTTGTAGGGGCCGCAGTCGTGGTCGTTGCTCGTGTCGAGCTCGCAGGCCACACGCTCGTCGTAGGGCCACGTCGCCCAGAGGGCGATCGGCTTCCTGAGGTTCTTGTCCCCGGCGTCCTGCACGATCGGGTTCGCGTAGTGGGACCAGACGTGCATCGTGGACGAAGTGTCGGAGCTGTTCTGCCTGCGAATGGCGTTGTCCATCGCGGTCGAGAGCGAGAACGCGGTGCAGCACCCGACCTGCCCCTGGTCCTTGATGGGGCCTTCGGTGCCGTCCTTTCTGTGGTCGACCGCGTCGGGCAGGCTCGTCGCGAGCTTCTGCTTCAAGGTCCCCGGCGCAGGCGAAGGCGCCGGCGTCGAAGGTGGCGCGCTCGAGGCCCCCCCGCCTGGAAGGAAGGGGTTGTCGAGGTTGAGGAGCCCCTGGAGCAGGAGGTTGAGCTTGTCGGGGGTGAACGCCTTCGCCGACTTCACCGGTGCGTGCACGTTGCAGTCGAGGTGGATCCAGTGGCCCCCGTCGAGCTGCCGGGGACCGCACTTCCGGTCGGGACGCAGGCGCATGACCATCGCCTGGAGCCCCTGGACATCGAGGAACTGGACTCCCGAGTCCTCGAGCGGCGCCGGATGCACGATTCGGGTCGGGAAGCGCGGGTGTGGCGATGGCGGCGGCGGAGGGGTCTGCCCGAAAATGGGAGGCGCGGGGCGCTCCGGCGGGGGCGGCGGAGCGTACCGCGCCGCAGGAGGTGGCGGCGGAAGGGGCGGACGGACCGGGTAGTAGTAGTAACGAAGCGGCGGCGGGGGCGGTGGCCGCGTCTCCACGACGCAGGCCCCCAGGAGCACCATCAAGCCGCCGGCCGCCCCCAGTCGCTGCCAATCCATGCGTCCTCCGTGTTCGACGGCTCGCCACCGCATCTATTCGTCGGCCAACCTCGCCAGCCAGAGCCAGGATAGCCAGGAGACCGCCTGGATCGCAGTCATTCCGAGGTGCTTGCGAGGGCGGGCGCGAGCTGGCATGTAGATGCGCCGGTGTCGAGGAGCCTCGCGAGACGACATAGGGCCGTCGTGGTGGGGCTCGGGCCCATGGGCCAGCGGCACGCGCGCGTGCTCGCCGCGCTCGAGGAGCGGTTCGCGCTGGTGGGGACGTTCGACGTGCGGGCGGGCGTGCGGGCCGCGGCGGCCCCCGTTCTCGCGAGCGAGGAGGAGGCGATCGACCGGGCGGACCTGGTCGTCGTCGCCACGCCGAACCATGCACATGCACCGACCGTGGTGCACGCCCTCGAACGCGGCCGCCACGTCCTCGTCGAGAAGCCGCTCTGCGCGCGCGCGCGCGACGCGGAGGCGCTCGTGGCCGCCGCGTCCGCGGGTTCGTCGCACCTCTTCGTGGGGCACTCGGAGCGCTTCAATCCGGTCGTACGAGTGATCGCGCGGCTGGTGCGAACCGAGGGAGTCGTCGCGATCGACTTGTCCCGCGTCGGACCGTCGCGGCCCACCGATTGCGGCGTGCTCCTGAACCTGGCGGTGCACGACCTCGACCTCGCCGCGTACCTTGGCGGAGGGAGCGCGACCGTGCGCGGTTCGGTAGGCCGCGCCTCGGTCCGCGCCTCCGGGGAGGACGCGGCCCACGTCCTCCTCTCGCTCGCGTCGGGCGGCATCGGCCACGTGCACGTCGATCGTACCGTGCCGGAGCGAAGCCGCACGATCGTGGTCGCCACCCCGCGGTGGATCTACGAGGGCGACCTCCTCACGCACCGCCTCGTGCGGATGTGTCGCGAGTTGGGCGCACGCACGGAGGTCCCGCTACCCATCGACGAGCCGCTGGTCGCGCAGGCGACGGCGCTCGCCGACGCGCTCGATGGCGGCACGCCTCGCGAGATCGCCCTGGCGGTCGACGGCGCTCGGGCCGTCGCGCTCGCCGAAGCGGCGGCCCTCGCGTGCTCGACGGCGGGACCGCTGTCCCAGCCGGCAGGCTTCCGCGCGCTTCCGCGCTGAGGGGTCCACGCGCCGAAAACTTGGTGCTCTCGCGGCCCTCCTGGTACCGGGAGACCATGCCCCGCATGGAGCAACCGGAGCGCTTTCGGCCACTCTTGCGCGCGGGCGGCGCGCGATTTTCGCGCGAGGCAGCCCAGCGCCCCATCCTCGTCTTCGAGGACGTCTACAAGTCGTATCGCGAAGGGGCTCCCGTACTTCGCGGGATGAACCTCGTCATCGAGCGGGGCGAGTTCGTCTTCGTGACCGGGCCGAGTGGGTCGGGCAAGTCGACGCTCCTCCGCCTCCTCTACCGGGCCGAGACCGTGGACGATGGTCGCATCCTGTTCCTCGGTCGCGACGTGGCCCGGCTCCGCGAGGACGCCGTGCCGTTTCTGCGGAGGAACCTCGGCATCGTGTTCCAGGACTTCAAGCTGGTCGCTTCCTGGAGCGTCTACGAGAACGTTGCCGTCGCGCTGGAAGTCATCGGGCTCCCCCAGCGTCTCATACGCGTTCGGGTGGGCGAGGCGCTCGAGCGAGTCGGGCTCGCAGGTCGCGGGGAGGACCCGGCCGGCGTGCTCTCGGGAGGGGAGCAACAGCGCGTCGCGATCGCGCGCGCCATCGTGGGGGAGCCCGCGCTCATCCTCGCCGACGAGCCCACCGGAAACCTGGACCCCCAGCTCGCGATCGACATTCTCGGATTGTTCGAGGAAATCCACGAGAACGGGACGACCGTCGTCTTCGCGACGCACGACCGAACACTCCTCGAGGTGCGCCCTCGCCGCGTCGTCGTGCTCGACGAAGGCAAGGCGATCGACGTCCCGAACGGCGTCGCGACCGAGGAATACGACAACCAGCTGCCGCTCTAGGGAGAAGACACATGATCTCGGTCTCGACGACACGCCGCGCACGCCGGGGAATGGTGCGCGAGTGGCGCCTGCATGCGCTCAGCGTCTTTTCGCTCGCCGTCGCGTTCGTGTGCCTGGGTGCAGCCCTCCTCGTCGTCACCAATTTGCGCGCCGTCGAGCAGCGCTGGGCCCATGCGGGGCGTGCCTCCGTGTACCTCAAGGAGGGTGCGACACAGGACGAGGTCGACGCGCTGCGGGCTGCCCTCGCGCGGGTACCCGGCGTCACGGGGGTGCACTACGTGTCCAGCGGCGATGCGCGGGCCGAGTTCGGGCAGCGCGAGCTGGGGACGAGCGCGGCGCTGGCGGCGCTCCCCGCGGAGGCGTTCCCCGCGTCGATCGAGCTGGACGTGGCTCCGGAGATGCCCGACGCGGACCTCACGGACATGGTCGGCAAGATGCGCGCTCTGCCTTCCGTCGACGACGTCGAGACGTACCAATCGTGGACGGAGCGGCTGGCGCGCCTCGTGCGTGGCGGCGTCGCCGCGTCGGCACTCCTCGCCATCGTCGTGCTCAGCGCGGTGCTCGCCGTCGTAGGCTCGACCATGCGCATGGCACTCCAGCGCAGGCGCACCGAGGTCGAGGTGCTGAAGCTGGTCGGCGCAACCGACGGCTTCGTCAAGAAGCCGTTCGTGGTCGAAGGGAGCCTGCAAGGCGCGATGGGCGCCGCCGGTGCAGTCGCGCTCCTCGCCGCGCTGTTCTTTCTCGTTCGCGGGCGCCTCGACGGCGAGCTCGCGTCTCTGGTCGGCGTCGAGCCAACCTTCTTGCCGTGGCACGTCGCGCTCGGCATGGTCGCGCTCGGAGCGTTGCTCGGAGCCGCCGCAGCGCTAGCGAGCCTCCGCAAGATGGTGGCGGTGTGAGACGCGCGTTCCTGGGTGTCTTCGTCGCGGGTGCCCTCGCCCTGGGACCGCACGCACACGCGGCTGCCCCGGTTGCAGGTGCGCTCACCCCTGTGGAGCCCGCGCTGGCCCTCGCGGCACTCGATCGGAAGATTGCCGACCTGGACGCCGAGGAGCAGTCAGACAAGCAGGAACTCACGCGTGTGAGCGGACAGCTGACGACAAGCCATGCGCGAGTGCTCTTGCGAGGCGCCGCCTTCTACCGTATGACCCGCGCGGGACTGCTGCCCGTCGGCGGAGGGTTCGGCGCGCTCGTGACGCACGCGATGCACGTGGAGCGTGCGCGTCGCGTCTTGGTCGGCGACGTCGAGGAGGAAGCACGTCTACGCACGCGTGGAGGAGAGCTTGCGCGCGAGCTCGAACGCGTGGCCCGCGATCGCGTCTCCCTCGCGAGTCAGCGAACCGCCATGGACGCGGCGCGCATCGCGATGGACGACGAGAAGCGGCGCCAGGCGGCGTTCGACAAGGCGTTCGAGAGTTCGACGGGCGCCGACTACGTCGCAGTCTACGGAGGGACCGGTATGGCCTCCGACACCTCGAACGCGGGCTTCGCCGCTGCGCGCGGCAGGTTGCTGTTCCCCGTGGCCGGGCGAGCCGAGGTTCGCGCGGCCCACCGTGAGGGAACCGATGGGCCGGGGCTCGAGATCCACGCGCCCGTCGGCACCGTGGTGCGCACGGTGTTTGCCGGTCGCGTCGCGTTCGCGGACCGCTACGGACCGTACGGAAGGATCGTCATCGTCGACCACGGCGACCACTACTACACGGTGAGCGGAGACCTCGACGAGGTGGACGTGAAGATCGGCCAGGAGCTCGCCGTCGGCGAGCGGCTCGGCACCGTCGGCGACGACGGGCAGGGCGCGATGCTGTACTTCGAGGTGCGCCACGGCTCGCAGACCGTGGCACCGGGGCCCTGGCTCGGCCTCTGAGGCTCACGGCCAGTCCAGCCCGGAGTCTCGCCAGCCCGCGCTAGAACGTCGCCTGCAGGAGCGCGCCCCCACCGCTCGCCACGACGGCCGGCGCGACGGTGATGCCCACCGCGGGAACGGCCTTGGGTGCGGTGAAATAGACCGTGGCGCCAGCGGCCAACAGCACGCCGCCCAGGGCGAAGCCCACGTCGCTGGTCGTGGCCGCGTGCTCCGCGTCCTTTCGCATGGGGAAGCCGGGCGAGTAGCAGCGGTCGGTCGACGCGTTGCACTGGACGCTGTTCGATTGATCGAACTTCACCTTGGCGAGGACCCCGAAGACGGACCCCACCACCAGACCCACCGCGCCGGCGCCCCCGATCCCGAGGCCGACGTACCGCCTGGTCCTCCCCCGGTCGACCGCGACCGGCGGCGCTGGCTCGTTCGGCAAGGTCGCCGGAGGAGGTGACGGAGGACCTGGTGGAGCGGTCGCAGGCCCGGGTACGGCCGCTGCGGGAAGCTCCTCCAGCGAGTCGATACGCACGGTGGCGCTGGGATTTTCGGGGTCGACGTGGGTGGTCAGCGTCTTGCTCGCGTGCCCGGGGGCGCTGACCACGACCGCGTGGTCGCCTGGATCGACCGGAACGGCCAGACCCAGCTCCTCTTGCGTGACCGGCAATCCGTCACGAAGTATCTGCAGCCCGGACTGCGGCACCGTCGGGGCGACGACGATCGTCAGCCGAACGAGCTTGGACTCCAGGGCCTGCGCGTGGTCGCGCGCCACGTCGGCGCGCTTGTCGCCCTTCTCGCGCGCGAGCCCCTCGGCGCTCCGGAACTCGGTCCACGCGCTAGCCGTCCGTCCAATGTGCTCATAGCAATCAGCCAGGTACAAGGTCACGCCGATCCCGGGCGCCAAGCGTTTGCTCTCGGCATACTTGGCGCAGGCGTCGGTGTATTGCCCGGCGTCCGTGAGTGCCTTCGCAGCGTTGAAGAGCGCGTCCGCTCGGGCCACGTCGTCCTTGGACTGCGCGTGCGCCACGGCCGGCATCATCAGCAGCCCCGAAGTCAGGGCCGAGAGCAAGACGCGACGCATCAGTTGCGGCCTCCGAAGCCGCTGGTGCTCGCGGGCCTCGCCGCCGGGGTGGCGGTGGTTGCCGTCGAGCGTGGGCGTGCAGACGGTCGCGGCGCAACCATCGTGGTCGGAACGCGCGGCGCGGCGGTGGCCTGGGTGATGGGCACCATTGGTGGGACCGGCGGTGAAGGCGTCTCTGAGGGAGTCGGCTCTGGTTCGATGGGCGTCGCCGTGGTCACCGGAGCGATCGCGGGCGCCAACGAGGTTGCGGTGGGCGGCGGCGCAGCAGGAGCTGACACGGAACCCGCGTTCGAAGGGGAGGCGTCGCGTCCTCGCACGGCCAGTACCCCGACTGCCACGAGAGCCGCAGCTACGAGCCCTGCGCCCGCGGCCAGGGCGACGCGCGCCGTCGATGCTCGACCCGGAAATGCCGGCCCGACGGTACCGAAGGAGGCATTGGTCTGTGCCGCACCGGGAGCCATCGGCGCTGGGCGAAAAGCGCCAACGCTCCCCGCGGCGTTGGCAATGTCCTCCTGTCTGTACGAGCTGCGTCCGAGCCGGGCGATGCGCTCGGCAGTCGTCCGCGCTTCGGGTGGCCCGAAGGGGGCCAGCGCGTGCGCGAGGGACGCCACATCCGGGAAGCGGTGCTGGGGCTCCTTCTCGAGGCAGCGCATGACCACGCCGTCGAGAGCCGGGGGTAGCTCCGGCTTGATGCTGCCGAGCGTGTCCGGAGGCACTGCCATGATGCGCGAACAGACCTCGGGCAGTGTTTCGGCCTCGAAGGGCGACCGCCCACCGAACATCTCGTAGAGGATGACGCCCATCGACCAGATGTCGGCCCGACGATCCACGTTCTTCGACGAGCGCAGCTGCTCGGGGGACATGTAGAGCGGAGACCCCATGAGGGCCTGGGTGCTCGTCATCCCGGCGTCGGGCATTCCCGGAGACTGCGTGAGCTTCGAGATCCCGAAGTCGAGGAGCTTCACGCGCACCGATCCGTCGGTTCGGCGGGCGAGGAACAAGTTGGCGGGCTTCAGGTCGCGATGCACGATTCCTGCGGCGTGCGCTTCCGCCAGGCCCTCGCACGCCTGCATCGCGTAGTCGATCGCCGTTGGCAGCGGCAACGCACGCTTCGACTGGAGGAGCGACTCGAGGTCGTGCCCTTCCAGGTACTCCATCACGAGGTACGGCACGCCACTCTCGAGGGTACCGACGTCGGAGACCCGCG
This sequence comes from Polyangiaceae bacterium, assembly GCA_036490515.1. Lineage (GTDB taxonomy): Bacteria > Myxococcota_A > Polyangia > Polyangiales > Polyangiaceae > Palsa-1150. The sequence continues at coordinate 198,123 of DASXDU010000011.1, read as the reverse complement.
CGACGTGCTCGCTCTGAATACGCGCTGCCGCGCGAGCCTCGCGAAGGAAGCGCGCGACCGCATCGGGCGCTTCGGCCGCGTGCGCCTCTCGCATGAACTTGAGCGCGACGCGCTGCTCCAGCTGGAGGTGGGTAGCCACGACCACCCAGCCCATGCCCCCCTCACCCAGCAGCCGCTCGATGCGGTACTTACCTGCCAGCACCGTCCCGGGCGGGAACGGCATCGACGCGTGGGCGGTAGAGGCGGGCCCGCTGGTCATTGGCAAAAGCTCACCGATCCTCCGTCTTGGACGAAAGGCATGCAATTGTAGGGCGCGCAGCAAGGCTCGCCCGTGATGCGGACGCAGCCAGCGTCCTGTTGCAGGCAAGCCCCTCCGTCGGGACTGACGCCGCCGTCCGGTTCGCCAGCCTCCGGTCCGCCGGAGTCCGACACGAGGGAACACGTGCTCCCCACGCATTGCAGACCGCTCCCGGCACAGCAATCCGGCGTCGAGCCGCAAAAGCCGCCCGGCCCAGAGCAGCAGGTGGCCCCGTTGCACTGGAGGTTCTGGCCCGGGCAGCAAGGGCACGAGAGCCCCAACCCGTTGCAGCTGCTGGCGTCGTGGCAGCACGCCGGCGTGAAGTTGCCACACGTGTCGAGGCAGTTTTGCGCGCTGCAGATGCCGGGCGTGCAGCACTGGCCTCCGACGCACGTCGCCGGCGCCGTGCACGTGCACCCAACGGACCCGCAGCCGTTCATTGCCGTCGTGTTGCAGGAGTTCCCGCAACTCGGAAGGTTGCAGCACTGGTTGGCGATGCAGTTCTGGTTCGGCCCGCAGCTCCCGCAGTTGACCGACGACACGCCACACGAGTTCGTGATGACGTCGCAAGAGTTCGCGGGGCAGGTCGGTGTCGGGCAGGTGCACGTATTCGTCGACCCGTTGCACGTCTCGCCGTTCGAGCAGTTCTGCGAGCAGCTGATCGTGCCGCCGCAGCCGTTCGGCGCCTGCTTGCAATAGCCGGTGCACGGGTTGCTGATGATCTGGCAGCACTGCCCGGCATCGCAGACCCCGCTGTTCGGGCAGTAGATCGTGCCGCCGGTTCCGCAGTTGACGGTGTTGCCGCAGGAGTCCTTGGTCGTACCGCACGACACTCCGTCGCACGGCCCTGCCTCGGGCACGCACGCGTCCGGACCGCAGCCCGTGGTGCAGTTCACCGGCCGGCCGCAGTTGTCGGTCGTCTCGCCACATCGGTTGTTGCACCAGCTCGGATCGGACGTGCAGTCGCACTGGCTCGTGGACGCGTCGCAGAAGATACCGTCGCCGATTCCGCAGGTGTTGCCGCAGCCCGTGGAGATGCCGCAGTTGTCCAGTCCGAGCCCACAGTGGGCGACGCACCAGTTGTTGTCGACGTCGCAGGACGCGTCCGCGGGCGCGTCGGCTGTGTCACCGGCATCGCTGGCCGGCCCGGTATCGGCGCCCGCGTCGTCTACGTCGGGCGTGACATCTGCGTCAGCCTCGCTCGTCGAGTCCTGCGTGGCATCGTCGCCGAGCGTCCCGTCCTGCGGCGTGGCGACGTCGCTCGACGCATCCGGGTAGGGTAGGCCGTCGTCGATGCCCCAGATCTTGGCGCAGCTCGCAGGCGCTGCCGCTGCGGTGACCCAAAGCACGGCCCAGACGACCCGCCGCATCGAACGACCTCGCGCCCGCACCATGCCCGATCCCATTGTAGACGCTGGTGCCGCCCCCTGGCGTCAATTCCCCTGCCGGCCCCACCGAACGCTCCGTACCGCCTCGTACAGGGCGCGCCGCCGCTCCAGGGTCTGGCTGAGGCGGCTGAAAGCCCTCGCATCTGGCTCGTGTCGGACCCCGCCGCTGGGCGCCCACGCGCCGGCATGTGCGATAACGCCCGTCCCGAGGCCGGCCAGGAGCGCCGCCCCCGCCACGGTTCCGCGTCCACTGCTCACCCACGTTACCGGCACGCCGAGCGCGTCCGCCAACGTCTGCCGGAGGAGCGCGCTCCTGCCGGCCCCATTCGCAGCAACGACCTCGGCGAAGGCGACGCCGGCGTCGCGCGCCGCCTCGAGGCAATCGCGGAAGCCGAGCGCGATCCCTTCGAGCACCGCCCGGTAGAGGTGTGCCCGCCGGTGCGTCAAGTCGAGCCCGAAGAACATGCCGCGCGCAGCCTCGTCCCACACCGGCGTGCGCTCTCCTTGAAGGTACGGCACGACCAGGAGGCCCGCGGGCGCTTCCACCCCTTCTGCCTCGGTCTCGAGTCGCTCCCATGCCTCGCCCGGCGCGAACACGCGTCGGAACCATTCCAGCGTGGCACCGCACAGCGTCCCGCCGAGCGCGAGCCAGCGATCGCAGCCCACATGATGGCTGTTGATCAGGCGATCGTCGAAGCGTGGGTGGCGCATCGGCATGAGGAGGTTCCCCGCCGTACCCAGCATGAGGCACGCTTGTCCTTCCTCGACGACCCCCGCGCCCAGTGCGCTCGCGGCGAAATCCCCGCCGCCGACGACTACCGGAACGCCTTCGCGTACGCCGGTCGCTGCCGCCGCCTCCCGCGTGAGTGGTCCCAGCACGTCGTGCGCCCGTTCGATGCGAGGCAGCTTCGCAGTCGAGATTCCCACCGCGTGTGCCCCCTCGTCGGACCACACGCCGGCGCGCGCGTCGAAGAGCGGTGCGCAGAGCATCGCCGTCGACGGATCGCAGGCCGCAAGGCCCGTGAGGCGCAGCGCCACGAACGCATGCGACTGGAGGACGCGCGACGCACGCTCGAGCGACGCCGGCTCGAACGCGCGCAGCCACGCGAGCTTCGGCCCGAGATGGTACGCGTGGACCCGGTTGCCGCCGATCGCCTCGGCGCGGCCCGGCCCGAGCACCGCGGCGATCGCCGCTGCCTCCCCGGCGGCACGCACGTCCAGCCATAGGATGGCCGGCCGCACGGCGCGCGCGTCGTCGTCGACGAGGACCACGGTCGGGGCTTGCCCGACGACACCGACCGCCTCGACCCGCGCGCTCACTTCCCCGAGACGGCGACACGCCGCCACGACCGCGCGCCACCACGCCTCGGGGTCGGCCTCCGCGCGCCCCGTCGCCGGCGCGTCATACGGGCAGTTCTCCGTCGCGTCCGCGACGAGGCGTCCGGCCGGATCGAACGCTGCGGCGCGCACTCCGGTCGTGCCGACGTCGATGCCGAGGAGCAGACCCCCCGCCGTCATCGCGCGGTCAGCCTCGCACGCGGGAGACGACTGCCATGACTTCCTCGTCGGTGAGGATGTGGGTGGTGCCCTTGGCCGCCTGGAGAATGGCCGCCACGAGGGCCTCGCTCGGTTCGATGCTTCGCTGGCGGAGCCAGAAACCCACGTTCGACGCACCACTCATGAAGCCGATGCCAATCTCCTGGTGACGCCCGAACATTCCGGCCGGCACTCCGCTGTAGACCCGGTCGGCGAGCCAGGAATCGCCCTTCTGCATGGCCTTCACGATCGCGGCCGCGTGGACGCCGGTTGCCGTACGGAAAGCGTCCCTGCCGACGAGGGGATAGTTGAGCGGAACTTGCCACCGAACCGCCCGCGCGACCGTCTCGCAATACTCCACCAGCTTCGTGAGCTCCCTGTCCGACCCGAGCTGTCCGAGCAACCTCAGGTTCATCAGGAGCAGCTCCATCGCCGCGTTCCCCACGCGCTCACCGATTCCGAGGGCCGTGGCGTGAACGCGATCCGCCCCGAACTCCAGCGCCCAGATCGCGTTCTCGAGCGCGAACCCGCGATCGTTGTGCCCGTGCCAGTCGATGCCGACCGAGGCGCCGCTCCCTGCGATGACGCTGCGGGTGAACTGCACGAGGTTGCGGACGCCGTCCGGAGTGGCGTGGCCGACGGTGTCGGAGAGACAGAGGCGCGTCGCACCATGGTCGATCGCCGTTCGGAAAAGCGCTGTGAGAACCTCGGGCCGCGAGCGCGTCGTGTCCTCCGTCACGTAGGCCACCGGAAGCCCGGCCTTCACGGCCACGTCGATCGCCTCCGCGCTGCGCTTGGCGATGAGCGAGACGTCCCACTGCTCGACGTACTGACGGATGGGGCTCGACCCGATGAATGCGTAGACCTCGATCGGCAGTCCCGCGCGCTGGCTCACCTCGATCATCGGAGTGATGTCTCCGACGACCGTGCGGCCCGCCGCCGCCATGCGAATCTTCATCTTGCAGTCGACCACTTCGCGGCAGAGGCGCAGTACGTCCTCGAAGGCGCGCTTGCTACTGCCCGGCAGTCCGATGTCCGCCTCGTCGATCCCCAGGTCCTCCATCAGGTGGAGGATCCGAAGCTTGTCCTCGATCCCGGGATCCTCCACGCTCGGGTTCTGGAGACCGTCGCGAAGGGTCTCGTCGAATAGCGTGAAACTCTGCGGAACCAGACGGCCTTTCCGATTGACCTCGTTCCAGTCGAAGATGAACTCCCCGGCTCGGTCGGCTTCCTGGGGGGGGGGAGGAGGCACCCCGGAAGGGTCACTCCCTGGAACAAACGGGGGCATTCCTGGAGTATAGGACAAGGCGCGTGGACAAGCTCCAGTCGGCCCAGCTCTTGGTGGTTCTTCCTGGCACGCGCGCGAGCTTCCGGCGGCGCGTGATCGACGCACTGCGAGAGCTCGTCCCCGCGTCCGGGGCCTTCTGCTTCTTCGGCAAGGAGGACGGTCGCGCCTACGGCGACGCGACGCGCATCGTGGACGGCGCGACGCGTGCGGTGCACGGCGACGGCACCAAGCTGTCGGCAGCGTTCGGGTTCGATCCGAAGAGCGTCGTCGCAGCGCCTCGACGCGCGTACTTTGGAACCGAGCTGTGGCCCGATGCGGAGAAAACGCGGCTTCCGTACTTCGCCGACGGCCCCATCGCCGACGGATTCGTGCATGCGATGCTCCTCTTTCTCCATGAGGGCGGCGTGCTGTTCGGGCTTGCAGGCCTCGAGCGGCGTAGCGGGGAGGGTGAGTTCACGGAGGAGGACAAGCGTGCGTTCGAGGGGGTTGCGCCCTTCATCGTCGCGGGTGCTCGGGCCCAGCTTCAGTACGACGAACTATCTCGCGAAGCCGCGGCGCTTCGCTCGCTCGGGAGGGTGAGCGGCATCGTGTACGTCGTCGACCGCGACAAGAAGCGCGTGGTGTGGGCGGCGGATCGCGAGCACGGCATCGATTGGGAAGTGGACGTCGAACCGCTCGAGGACCAGCTGGTCGATGCAGTGGAAACGTCCCTCGCGGCGCGCGCTCGTGGCGATGCGCTGCCGACACCGCCGCGCCTCCCGACGGGGTCCGTGGTCGCAGTGGCGCGCCTCGACGAGGATCCGGTCTTCGGAGGCGCTCGCTGCGCGGCGGTGCGAGTCGAGGCGCCACAGCGTCCCGCCGCGATCGAGGGTCTCAGCAAGCGCGAGCGCGAGATCGCGCGGCTCCTCGTGGCTGGCTACAGCGGCGTCAACGTCGCGGCGATCTCGGGGCTCAGCGAGAACACCGTGCGGACCTATGTCCGCCGCCTCTACGCGAAGCTCGGGGTGAACAATCGCGCCGATCTGGTTCGCAAGCTCGTCTCTCCCGAGCCGACGTCGACGGCGCCCTCGTCTCAGATCGCGCCGCCGCCCGACTCGTCGCTGGTGGAAGGGGACGACACGCTCGATTGAGCGTGCATGGATCAGAAGTAGAGCGTCATGCCGCCGGTGAAGAGGCCCCCACCGGAGGTATTCGTGGTCTGCCCCTGCGAGTTGGTAAATTCGGGCTGATACTGCGCGCCCTGGTCGGTACGTGTCCGCACGAACCCGCGAACGTCGATGTTCAGAGCCAAGACCCGGCTGAGGCGGAGCTCGAGCCCGATCCCCGCTTGTCCGCCGAAGTAGGAGTAGTCGTTGCTGTACGAAGATGCGCTGGGGTCGTTCGGGTCATTCTCACTATGCGCCCATGACCATCCGAGCCCCGTGAGGAAGTAGAGCTGCGCGCGCGAGCGCGGGTTCACGAAGAACAGCGCGTTGAACGAAAGCGCGGTCTCGTGACGGACGTCCCCGACATACCCGTGCCCACCCACGAAATCGAGGTCCGTCTCGATGCCGAAGTAGCGGTTCGGTTTGAAGCGTAGGCCTGCCCCGCCGCCGCCCATCCCCGCGTTGTGCTCGTAGCCTGACCCGATCGACGCCCCTTCGAGGTGCAGGTTCAGACCCCACTCGTGCGCGGGCGAGATGGCGGCGCGGCGCGGCGGGAAGTACTCGTACGGCGCCGGCGTCTCGGGCCGTACGATCATCGTCGGCGGGGGCGGCTGGTATACGACGACAGGCGGACGAGGCGGTGGAGCGTACCGCGGGGGCGGCGGTGGGGTCTGATCGGGGTCAGGGAGTGTCTGAAGATGGCTGGAGGGCGGCGGAGGGGGGACCTCTGACTCCGTCCCGCAGAACCAGCTTCCGGGCGGGCACGGCGCACTCGGCGCGGCTTGCGCCGCGGCGACGGCGGGGACCGCGAGCACGAGGGCTACGACCGACGAGGAGACGACGTACTTCGTCATGACGCGAGGTTTCCTTTTCGGAGGTCCAGATTGGCGCGCCGGGGCCGGCGAGGGAGGGAGGCCGGGCTGCGGAGGTGCAACCGAGGTGCCACGAAGCGTGGCTCTCGCGGGGGCGAAAATCAACGTCCCCGGAGACGTACCGTCGCCAACCGTTCACGGCCACCCACGTAACCGTCGACGCGGTCCCCCTCGTCAAACTACGGTCCGGCTCCCATGGCGATCGTGCGTCTGAAACCCGGACACGTGCAGCCCGTGTGGATGGGCCACCCATGGGTGTACGCCCAGGCGGTAGACCGGATCGAGGGGGGTGCGACTGCCGGAGACGAGGTGAGCGTGGTCGACCCCCGCGGGAACCTCCTCGGCCGAGGCTTCTATTCGCCGGGATCGGCGATCCCGGTCCGGCTCCTCGTTCGCGACGAGAAGACGCGCCTCGACGCCGCGTTCTTTCGCGCCCGCATCGAGCGGGCGCTGGCGTTGCGCGCATCTCTGGGGCTACCCAATCCCGAAACGGACGGCTTCCGGGTGGTCCATGCTGAGGGTGACGGATTGCCCGGTCTGGTGGTCGACCGCTTCGGCGACTGCTTGGCCGTCCAGTTGGGGACGATCGGCATGAAGCTCCGGGAAGCCCTCGTTCACGAGGCTCTCTGGGTCGCCGCACGTCCGCGCGCGATCCTGGACAGAACGAGCCGCGCCACCGCGAAGACCGAGGGGTTCGAGCCGTCGGCAGGGGTCGTGCGAGGAAACGCCGTGACCTCGCTGGAAGTAATCGAGCGCGGATTGCGCTTCCGGCTCCCCACCGAGCTCGGTCAGAAGACCGGCTTCTACTTCGATCAGCGGCTCCTCCGCGCTCGCGTCGAGCAACTCGCCCACGGCCGGAGAGTGCTCGACGCGTATTGCTTCGTGGGCGCCTTCGCCATGGCCGCTGCCCGTGGCGGGGCGAGCGAGGTCGTGGCTGTCGACGAGAGTGCCATCGCCGTCGAGGTCGGGGCCCAGTGTGCGGCCGCCAACGGTCTCGGCGATCGGATCCAGTTCGTGAAGGAAGATGCTCGACGCGCGCTCGCGGACGCACGCGGTTCGTTCGATCTTGTCGTTGCCGACCCGCCACGCCTCGCGCCGAATCGCGGCTCGCGCGATCAGGCCCTCATCGCGTACGCAAAGCTCGCCGAGAACGCCTGTCGCGCCACTCGGCCCGGAGGTCTCGTCGTCTTCTGCTCGTGCTCCGCCGCGATCGACCTCCACGCGCTCACCCGAGCTCTCGCCCAGGGGGCCACACGCGCCAACGTCGACGTAACCGTGCTCGAGCGCTGGTTCCAGGGGGCGGACCACCCCGTCCCGGCAGCCTTCGGGGAGGGCGTCTACTTGAAGTCCCTCATCGCGCGCGTCGAAGCACGATAGCCTAGCTTCCGGAGGAGGAAGCGCCATGGCGTCCAAGGAGCAAGAGGAGCTGGTGGAGAAGATTCAGAGCCTCCTGAACAGGAAGTACGGCGACGCGGGCCTCGAGAGCATGCGCAAGCTCTTCGACGAGTACGACCGCGACAAAGATCAGAAGATCAGCCCCGAAGAGCTCGAGCGCTTGCTCAAGGACGCCGACATCGGCAACGGCCTCACGAGGGGAGCCTGGGTTCGCGGCGTAGTCGGGGCTCTCGATCAGAACGGCGACAAGAAGATCGACTGGAAGGAGTTCTCGGACGCCGTGAAGTGAAGCCGCTCTCCGAGCTGACCGCGGAGGAGGCCCTGCGCCTGCGCGGGCTGCTCTTCGATCTCGACGACACGCTGCTCACGCACGGTCTGCTCACGCGCGATGCTTTCGGGTCTCTGTGGGAGCTTCGCGAAGCGGGACTGACGCTCGTCGCCGTCACGGGTCGTCCGAGCGCCTGGGGGACAGTTCTCGCGCGCCAGTGGCCCCTGGCGGGCTGCGTGACCGAGAACGGTGCGATCCACGTCGTGAAGGACGGATCGGGAGTGTCGCGCCTGGACCTCTGTGCGGAAACCGAGCGACGCGCGCGGCGGCTGCGCCTCACGCGGCTCGTGGACGACGTACGCGCTGCGGTCCCCGAGGCGCGCCTGACGGACGACGTCGAGGGCCGCGTGAGTGACGTGACGTGGGACATCGGCGAACGGTCTACGCTTCCCGACGATCAAATAGCGTCGATCATCGACGTGGTCGATCGAGCGGGCGCGCGGTGGCTGCGTTCGAGCGTTCACCTTCATGCGACCTTCGACTCCGACGACAAGGCTACCGGGGGAGTACGCTTCCTCGTGAGGCACCTCGCAGAGGATCCAGGTGCAGTCCCCTGGAGGTACGGCTTCGTCGGCGACAGTGGGAACGACGCGGCCTGTTTCGCCGCGTTCTGGACGACCTTCGGCGTAGCGAACGTGCGGGCGGCCGTGCCCCGGTTGAGCCGTCCTCCTCGGTATGTGGCCAATCACCCGATGGGGCTCGGCTTCGCCGAGGTCGCTCGAGCAATCCTGTCCCGCAGGTGAATGGGCGCCTCGCTGTGCTACGCCTGCGAGTGAATGGCTACCTCCAACGCCGACCTCGTCGCGCTCGCTCGCCAGCGCCTCTACCCGAACTACAAGCAGGCACCCGTCGTGGCGGTGCGCGGCAAGGGCTGTGAACTGTTCGACGCAGATGGGCGACGCTGGCTCGATCTCTCCGCGGGAGTTGCCGTGTGCGCGGTGGGGCACTCCCATCCCGTCCTAGCGCGGGCCATCGCCGATCAAGCGGCGACCGTGATGCACGTCTCCAATTACTTCTACAACGAGCCGAACATCCGCCTCGCGGACGAACTATGTCGGCGGACCGGCTTCGCGCGCTCGTTCTTCTGCAACTCGGGGACTGAAGCCAACGAGGCGCTCCTCAAGCTCGCGCGCCATCACTTCTTCCTCGCCGGACAGAAGGACCGCCTGCGCATCGTCGCGTTCCACAACGCGTTCCACGGTCGCTCCCTGGGTGCCCTCTCGATGACCGGAACTCCCAAGTACCGCGAGGGGTTCGGCCAGCTGGGTCCGGTGACGCACGTGCCCTACGGCGATCTCGATGCAGTCGAGAGGGCGATGGGCCCCGACGTTTGCGCCATCATCGTCGAGCCGCTGCAGGGCGAGGGGGGCGTCCTCCCTCCGCCCGCTGGTTTCCTCGCCCAGCTTCGCCGGACCGCGACCGCTCACGGCGCCCTCCTCCTGTGCGACGAGGTGCAGACAGGCGTCGGTCGCCTCGGCAGGTTTCTCGGCAGCGACGGATCCGACGCCAAGCCCGATGCCGTCGCGCTCGCGAAGGGCCTCGGCGGTGGATTCCCGGTGGGCGCCATGCTCACGACCGAGGCTCTGGCCGGAGCACTGCCGCCCGGTACGCACGGCTCGACGTTCGGAGGCAACCCGCTGGCGTCAGCGGCCGCTCTCACGGTCCTCCAGATCCTCGACGAGGAACGTCTCGTCGAAGGGGCACACGAGAAGGGGATGGCACTGGGTATCCTCCTCGGGCAGCTCGTTCACGACCTTCCGGAAACGTGCGAGCAGGCAAGAGGGGAGGGGCTTCTCTGGGGCCTGGTCCTCAAGCCCGGCTTGGTCGCCCGCGACGTCTTGCCGATCCTCCAGGACGCCGGAGTCCTGCTCACCGCGGCGGGGGAGCGAGTACTTCGATTCTCCCCTCCACTGGTCGTGACGGTTGCCGAACTCGAGCAAGGGACCAAAGTCGTGCGCCACGCCCTCTCCTCGCTTCGCCTCAAGAGCACGGGCTGAACGTCCACTCAGGCCTCGCGCAGCGTGCGCCTTGACATGCGACGCGAGCGCGGCGAGCTATTGGACCCTCGTAGCGCATGGGGAACGCGCAGCTTTCCAGTCCGCCTGACGATGTCGATGCCGGGGTCGAGCCCGCGTCGGACGCGAGGTCGGGCCATTCCATCTGCCCGGGGTGTGGAGAACCTGTGGACCCTTTGCGAGCGGGCCATGTAGCCGTACTCGAGTCGGGTTTCCGCTACTTCTGCGATGCTTCATGCAAGCAGGAGTTCCTGCGCGCGAACGGACGCCCGCTCGAGGAGGACGTCGCCACCGCGCAGCCCCCCGCAGTCCAATCCGGGCCGCGGCGGAGTGCAGCAAGCGGCCCACAGCTGTCGAACCCTCCGGCGATCGGCCGTGTGGCTGCCGGACGACCGCCCACCGATGATGGGGTCGGGGCGGCACTGCCGGTCGAGCGCGCGACGCTGCCGTCTCCCGCGATCGCTCCTGCCGGGTCGAAGCGGCCCGGGTCACACTGGCTCGTCTCGCCAGCGCGCGTCACGCGGTCGCTTTCCGAGTCTGCGTCGGCCGGTGGCTACGTCGATCGGCTGGTGCCCGCGCTCGACGTATTCGGCGTCGTGTGCGGCCTGGCCGTGCCCACGGTGGGCCTGCTCGGTACCGTCGCCGAAACAGCGCGGTCCCCGCTTGCGGTGGCCGCGTGGCTGGCCCTTCTCCTCCGAGTCATCTTGAGCAGGCGCGACGCGTCGGATCCGCATCTGCTGGTCGTGATTGCTCCCCCTTTCGGGGCGCTCGCAGCTCTCCTCTGGGCCTCGGCGACCCACAATCCGCGGGCGCCCTCGATCGCCGCCCTTTCTGGCCTCGCATGCGCAGCCTCTCTCGCGGTGGAGGCCATCGTGAGCCGCGCCCATCAGCGCCTGAGCGCAGCGAGGGCGGAGATCGAGCATGCGCTCGATCTTCGCGTGCGCGCGTTGCGCGGCGAGGACACGGTAGACGTGCCCTCGATCGAGGTGCGGCCCGGCGAGAAGTTCCTGGTCGACGCGGGCGAGACCGTTGGCGTCGACGCAATGGTCATCGCAGGCGAGGCGCGGGTCGTGCCGTGGCTCGGCGCCCGCGTCGAGGTCATCAAGCGCGAGGGCGACCCCATCGTGGCGGGGGCGCGCGTCCTGACGAGCCGCTTGAAGATGATGACCACGTGGTCCGGTCGGGAACGCGCCTGGGTGCGACTGCTCGCAACGCCCGCATCGCGTGTCGACGTCAGCTCTCCGACTGCGCACACGCTGCGACTGCTCGTGGAACGCGGCACTCCCGTTGCGGCCGCCCTCGTGGGCCTCGGCGCCTTCGCCGCAAACGCCACGCCCGTGGAAATCGTCGCGGCAATGTCGGCAGGTGCGGTGGCATTTGGAGCCAAGAGCCTGGTCTCGGTCGTGGGCCTGCACATGGCACGCGCACAACTCGAAGCGCTTTCGAGTGGGATCATCTACAAGGATGCGGTCGCCTTCGAGCGTGCCGCGTCGGCGCGCGTAGCCGTGCTCAGCGCGCGGGGAACCGTGTTGCTCGGTGAACCCGAGATCGTCGCGATCGAACCCATCGGTGGTGGGGATGCCGAGCGAATGCTGGCTCTCGCCGCGGGAGCAGAAGGCGCCTCGACGCACCCGTTCGCGGCGGCGATCCTCCGCGCGGCTCGTACGCGCGGCATCACCGCAGACCACGTGCGCAACGCGACCGTCCACGATGGCCTGGGCGTCACCGCGCTCGCATCCACCGGAGAGCGTCTGGTCGTCGGCGGCCGCGGGATCATGCTCGAACAGAAGATCGGTATCGCCGCCACCGACACACGCGCCTCCGAGCTCGAAGCACAGGGCCGCAGCGTGCTGCTGGTCGCGCTCGGTGACCGGTTGCTCGGGTTGCTGGCCATGCAAGATGGGCTCCGGCCAGGTGCCCGAGCCGCCGTCCAGAAGCTTCTGGACGCGGGCATGGAGCCAGTCCTCATGAGCGGCGAGGCGCGCGACACCTGCAGCACTCTCGGGCGAGCGCTCGACATCGAACACGTTCGGCCGGAGATCCTGCCGGCAGACCGCGGGCCGGAGGTCCGTGCACTGTCCGACGCTGGAAGCGTCGTCGCCGTGATCGGCCACGCGGCGGGAGACGACGCCGCGCTCGGCGCCGCCGACGTATCCGTTGCGATGAATGCGGCAGGATCGACCCCGGGCGAATGGGCGATCTCGCTTGCGAGCGACGACATCCGCGACGCCGCAATGGCGCTTGCACTCCCGAGCTCCGCTCGCGAGCGGGTCCGTCGCGCCATTGCGCTCGGCGCCGGTCCGGCCGTCGTCGCTCTGCTCGCGATCGGGTTCGGCGTGGCGCCTCTCGCGGTCGCGCCTCTCGCCTCAATCGCCGGCGCACTGGCCCTGGCGGTCCAGGCCCGAGACTCCGAGGGCCGCGAGTCCGTCACCGCCTGACTGGTCACACTCCGGCGCCCCGTCCGGCCGCGAAACACGTAGACCCCCGAAATGGCGCGATAGGTTGCCTCGTAGATGTGCTCTCACGGGGAATGACTGACGCCTTACGCTGCCTCAGGTCACTCTGGCTCCTCATCCGGCGCATCGCTCAATCGTTCCCACCGTCTCTCCAGAGCCTTCCGGTCGACGCCGATCAGCCGGGCGGCAGCGCTCTTGTTTCCCCCACACGACTCGATCGCGTGGTGAAGGACCGCCCGTTCGATGACATCCAGTTTCGAACCGAGACGTTCGGGCAAAGCCAGGAGGGACCGGGCCATCCGGTCCACTTCGATGCGTGTGTCGCCCACCGCCGGGCCCGCGAGCTCTTCGAGCGTCGCGACGTCGACCAGGTCGTGCTCCGCAAGGAGCGCGATGCGCTGGATCACGTTCCGTAGCTCGCGGACATTTCCGGCCCAGGGCCGGCGCGCGAGCCATGCCATCGCGGGTTCGGTGAAACGGAGCTTGCGCGGCTGGTCCGTGACGAAACGTGTCACGAGCTCCGGAACGTCCTCGATCCGCTCTGCGAGCGGTGGAACGTGGATGGTGACGACGTTGAGGCGATAGAAGAGGTCCTCCCGGAAGCGACCCTCGGCGATGCGACGTTCGAGGTCGACGTGCGTCGCGGCGACGACCCGCGCATGGAGCGGCCGCTCTTCCTCCGCACCGAGCGGCCGAAACTTCCGATCCTCGAGCACGCGCAGGAGCTTTGCCTGAAGTTCTCCCGGCATCTCCGCGATTTCGTCGAGCAAGATCGTCCCCGACCCGGCGAGCTCCAACTGACCCCGCGTGCGACGCTCCGCGCCCGTGAAAGCGCCCTTCTCGTGGCCGAAGACGAGCGATTCGATCAGCGTTCCCGGCAAGGCCGAGCAGTTGACCGCGATGAAAGGTTCGTTTCTCCGTCGGCTCGCCTCGTGCAGCGCTCGCGCCACCAGTTCCTTTCCGCTACCGGTTTCGCCGCGGATGAGAACCGTCGCCTCCGCGTCAGCCACGCGCAGAACCAGCCGTCGCATCTGGTCAACCGGTCTCGAGGAACCGATGACGGCGCTCACTCCCCACGAGTGCTCGACGCGCTCGCGCAGCCGCGTGACTTCACCTCGGAGCACCAGGCGCTCCCGAAAGCTCTCCACGATCGGCAGCAGCATCTCGGGACAAAGCTCGTCCTTGAGAACGTAGTCTTGCGCCCCGCAGCGCATGGCCTCCCGGATCTCCGCGATCTCCACGAGCGAAGTCACCATCACGGCCGGGACGGACGCTCCCGTCGCGCGCAGCCTCCGGAGCACCTCGAGGCCCCCCCGGTCGCGCGCGTCGTCGGACAGCCGGATGTCGAGAAGCAAGAGATCCGGCCCCATCCGCTCGACCGCCGCGAGAGCCTCCGTCACGTTGGCTGCCTCGTCGATCGACGCGTCTGGAATCGTGGAGAGCATCTGACGAAGGACGCGCCGCCCACTCCGCTGATCGTCGACGATGAGGATCTTCATTGTGAGTCGTCCCCCTGCGAGGCCGTGACGTCCGATCGTGGTATCAATACGACGAAACGGGTCCTCCCGTCGGCGCGCGACGCGTCGATGCTCCAGCCGTGCGCCCGGACGATGCGGTGCGTGATGGCCAACCCCAGACCAGTACCGCGCGGCTTCGTGGTGAACCACGGCGCGAAGAGCTGCGACGCATCCGCGTCGAATCCAGGGCCGTCGTCCCAGACGACGAGCTCCGCATCTCCGCCATCCTGCTCCCACTCCACACCGATGTGCCCGCGGCCGCCGGTGGCGTCGATTGCGTTGGCGACCAGGTTGACCAGGACCTGTGTGGCCTGGTCGGGATCACACCGGACCATCGTCCGCGCGGGTACGCGGACGTCCAGGGATTGTCCAGCGAGCGAGTCGCGGAGAAGCATCTCCACGCGAGCCGCCAGGTCCGCGACAGCCACGGCGCGGCGCTCGATCCGGTGCCCCACGATCTTCCGCAGCCCGGAGACCAGCCGTTCAAGCCTCTCGACCTCTTCGCAGCCGATGTCGATCTCTTCTTCGTCGAGCTTGGCGCCTTTCTTGTCTCGCCGGAACACGGCGCGGAAGAAGTTGATCGGATAGCGCACCTCGTGGGCGATCTCGGCCGCTACAGTCTCGACGAGCGCGATGCGTTCTGCCTGCCAGGCTGCGGCTTGCTGCTGTCGGCGCTGTTCCAGTTCGGCGTAGCTGAGGGCGTGCGCCAGCGCGAGCCCCGCCTGGTTGGCGATCGTGTGCAGCAAATCTACGTCGTCGGTCGTGAAGAGAGCGCCGCCTCGCTTGTTGCCGACGACCAACCAGCCGAGGTTGTTCCCTCCGAAGGCAGCCGGGATCGCACGCTCGTCGTCCGCCGGTGTGGGGGCCGGGTCACCACTCATGCGGAACTCGACGCGCTCGCACGGAAGCCATCGCCGCACCGTTCGCTCCACGGCGACACCCACTTCGCGTGGATCGGTGATTGAGGTCAGTTCGTCGCTGAGCTGTTCGACGGTCGGCTTGTACTGCGCCACCGCGGGAAAGAAACGGCGCTCCACGACGCGCGATACCGACAGGACCAGAGCGACCGAGGCGACGGCGCCGGCACCCGCCGCCACGAGCGCTCCCCGGAAGTCTACGCCGAGCGAGCTCGCGAACGCGGCCCCCAGCCCTATGGCGACGGTGCACGCCACCGCGCTGGCGAGCGATCGCGTGAGCATGCGGGACAGGAGGGTGCGGCTGCCGAGGACGTCGTGCCGGACGAAGGCCACGGCCGTCGCGACGGGGGCCAGCGCGAGTGCCGGGATCGCGAAGAAGGCTGCGGTCGAGCCGCGCGAGCTGAGCATCGTCGCCAGAAGGCCGACCCCGACGAGCGCGTAGGGCGTGGCCATTGCGCGAAATAGGACGCGCAACGTGTCCCGCCGCGTCCCGCGCGCGCGGGCGTACCGAGCACCAAGTATGACGACGAATGCGATCATCGCGGCACCGCACACCACGGTGCACAGACTCTGGAGGTCGCTTCCCGGGATCCCGAGCTCATCGCGCACCACGGCCACGGCTGCCAAGCCGATTCCGCACGCGTCGAGGCCTCGCAGGATCCAGGTCGTCCGGTCGGGCGCAGACACGTCGTCGGGAAGCCGAAGCGCGAACCCGACGAGGACGAAAGGACCCCACGCGAAGACCGCGTGGAACAGCGGCACCATCGTCCGGGTGGTGTGGATGTCGAAGATCGTCGCGAAGAACGCGGCCGCGAAGAGCGAGAACTTCGCGAACGCGCGGGCGAGCTTCCCGCGTGGGCGTGTGCCTAGCGCGATGAACGCGCTCAGCGCGTAGAGCGCAGCCATGAAGAGGGGAACGCCGGCGTAGAGCCACCAGCTTGCAGCGTCGAGGCGCGAGAGGCGCAGATCCAGCTCGCGCTCCCCGCCGTGAGCCAGCACGCGCACGTGGACCGACGCGAGACCGGCCGCGAACGCCGCGTCCACTTCGCGATCCCAGGCCCTGGCGGGGAATTCGGCGCGGCCCCCGACGGAGATGCCGTCGATCGTCTGGACACGGTCGGGAAACCGGAGACCCTGCTCGAGGCCACTCCAGTCCGGCATGCCGATGCTGGACACGCACCCGTCGGCCGTCACGAGGACCCCCGGGAAAGGGTGCCCGTACCACTGCACCGCATGGCTCGTCGCGACCGACACGACGAGCGCCGTCAACGCGGCTCCGAGCCAGAGGGCGAAGGGCGGACGTGACGGAGGGCCGGACATCGAGACGACCGGGAGGGTCGTCCTCGAAGGCTATTCCGTAGGGGCCGCGACTGCGACCGAAGAGAGCGGCACGCCGACTGGCCAGAGCAGTGCGAGCCTCCGGAGCACCTCTCGCTCCAGTGTCGTCGCCGCCGATCCGGCGCTCGCGCGTACGAGACTGCGCACGAGGTGGTCAATCTCGGCGGAGACGACGCCGACGGGCCGCGGCCGTAAGGAGCTCAACCCCCGCATCAAGAGGCCCAGCTGACGAGCGAGCGCGCCCGGCGCGTGGGTTCGTGCTCGGACCGGGTGAGTCGCGACCAGGCGGGCATGCCGAAGGACCACGCGGACCGAATGGTCGAGGTCGGAACGGCGCAGAAGTGTGCGCGCCGCCCAGCGGGCGAAGGGTGCGGAGTAGGGGCGATCTGCGGACTCAAGCCACGCGAATGCGGCCGCGTCCTCGCCGATCGCAACCAGGGCCTGCGCCACGGGGTCCTGCGCGGCCGCGCATGCCCTCCTGGCGTCGAGCCGTCCGTAGCCGCATTTGGCGTCGTGCCCATCGCGGTCGCGACCAGCGGGCAGCACATCCGCCGGGTCGGCAAGGGAGTCCGGCTCGACCGAAAGCGGCTCGGGTGGGGTCGTCGTCTGCCGCAGCAAGGCGTGGAGCTCGGGGAGCGTCAGACAGGGGTTCCGCGCGAGCACGAGCGCAATCACGCCAGCTGCTACGGCAGACGCCCCGCTCGACTCCGCGTGGAACATCCGCTGGCCCCCGGCGAGCGGGTATCCGAGATCGTCGCCGGGTGCGACCCAGCGGACCGCGGGCCCTCGGTTCGCGAACGGCCGTATCTTGCCTCGAGCGTCACGCCAGAGAAACCAGCCGCCCGCGCGGCCCGATGGCGCCACGCAGTGGACGCGGGGGTCGCTCGCAGGGTCGCCGAGCGCCAGCGAGAGGCTGGCGTGAAGAGACGCACCTGGGCTGGAGGTCTCGCGCCCCGTCGGTAAGAGCACCACCGTGCCGCGTCCGCGTCGTCCTTCGCGGACCGCCACGTCGAGCGCGTCGTCGAGCATGGGGCTCGTCGTGGCCTCCAAGTACGTCGCGCACACGAGGACGTCCGCGCCGTCTCGAACGGCGCGGACGAGTGCGAGGGGGAACGAAAAGACATCCGTTCCAGCCTTCGGAATGCAATAGAGGCGCGGGCTCGCATCGGGCGCGACGCCGCGGAACCCGACGCGCTCGTCCGACTTCGTTCCCACGGCCCACCCCACCATCAGCGCGCCATGGCCGCTCGCGGCGGAGAGCTCGGACACGCCCACCGGAACGAGTGCGTCCAGATCGAGCCGGTTCGCATCCGCCGTGTCGTCGTCGATCACCGCGAGGCGAACGCCCGCTCCGGTCCCACAGACCCGCCGGTCGGCGCGGACCCCCTCCGGGCCCAGGAACCAGCGGCCTTCGTCGTCCTGCAGTTCCGCCGTCGCCGTCTCAGGGCGTGCGCGCCACGCGGCAGGCTCTCCCCTCGGGCGGGGCGCGCGTCGCAGACGGGGCGCCAGCGACAAGTCTTCGGAACGCGCCGGCGCGACGTAGCGGACCCCTATGTCAGCGCTCGTCACCAGGTTAGCCACGTCCGAACGCGAGGCCGTGGAACAGGCGTGGACGTGAAACCAGTGGAGAGGGCCGCCCTCTTCCTCGTCCACGAGGACCTCGACGCAGACGTCGTCGAGCGTGTCCAGGGCCGCGGCGATTCTCCCCGGGGGCACGCTCGACGTCGTCGCCAGGACGACGTCGAGGTCTTGCCGCGCGTGGCTCGGTGGAGTCACCACCGGCTCGTACTCGAAGTCCCATGCCTCGCGCTTGCGCTTCACGCCAGGACCTCGCCAGCCCATGCCGAGAGCGCGTGCGCGCGGACGGCGTATCCCGCGCTCGCCGATTCCGCATTTCGTAGAGTCTCGAAGCGCTCACGGCGCGAAGCCGCCCATGCGGCGAGGCTCTCTGCTCCGAGAGCCGAGGCGCGCCTCCGGGCAGCGCTCATGTGGTGGACGGCGCGATCGAGCAAACCGAGGAGCACGCCGGACCGCAGGACCTGCGCGCGTAGCCTCGCGCCCTCGGTCTGGCGGTCGGCCGTTTCCGCGGCCCGCCGGCCCTTCATGAGGCAGACGGTCCAGGAGCCGCCGCGCGAGAGGTCGTCCTCCCAGTCCACCACGTCATCGTATGCTTGCAGCCCGAGGGCGACGGACTCGAGCGTCGCACGCACGGCGCGGCGCAGACGCTGGTCCCAGCCCGCGACGCGAGCGAGCGCGACGCTCGCGACGATTCCCGCCGACTGCTTTTCGAGAGACTGCCGCTCGTACGTGTCGAGGTCGACTGGCACGGACGCGAGCAGGACCTCGCGTTCCTTGCGGAGCGCTTTCGTGGTGAGCGCGTCGGCGTGCGCGAAATCGCAGTCGGGCGGCGGTGGACCGCCAAGGATTCGCCGGATGGCCCTGTCTCGCTGCCGCCGCGCGCGGCCGAGTACTGCCAGTAGCTCGGGAGACCCGGGTACCTGCAGGTCTTCCACGCGATCGGTCCCGAAGGCGTCGATGACCGCGAGGGCATGCGCGAGCACGGCATCGCGGACTACCTCGGGCGGGAGCTTCATTCGCTCGGAGAGAAGCGCGGGCGCTCCCAACGTCACGTCGTGCGAGAAGACGTCGCTCCAGGGGCAGTTCGCTCGCGGAGCGAGTCCCAGTGCGCGCGGCAGGTCCCTGGCGTACGCGGCCAGCGGGTCCCCGAGACCATCGACGAATGCCTCGTACAAGTCGTCCACGAGGTCTGAAACGTTCATGGGCCGTGCTCAGTATCCGTTCGCTTCCTTCCAGGGTGAGAGGGAGACGTTGAACCTCTCTTCGACGATGATTGCGCGCCACTGAAGGGTCTGTCGCGCGCTCAGCCCGTCGAACGCGCCGCCCACCCACGTTCGGATCCTCTCGTTGAGACGGTCGCGGATCTCCGTCGCGTCCACGGGCTCCTCGTCCTCGGCCTCCTCGGGAGTGAACTCGTAGAGCTGGAGCAACCGCTTGAACTCGTCGAAGCACTCCTGATCGGAGAGCAGCGCCTGGTACAGCGCGCGGAGCTGGGAGTGAGGGTCGAGCGTGGCGTGCAGGGTCATGGACAGTCCTCCTCGTTGGCGGCCGCGATTCGCGCAGCCGCTTGGCGGGGAGGAGCACGGTTCGTGCGAGGCGAGCTCGCCGCGAAATCGCTGGGGAACTCGCGCATCGGGCGCGCGACGCTGCCCGGATCCGACCAATCGTTGCCCTGATCCGACCAAGGCTCCAGGACGATCGAGCGTGCGGTCAGGCGGGAGGAGCGCCGACTGCGATCCGCTCCTGGGGACGGTGGGCGGTCGACCCCGCGCTTGCTCGCGCGACGGGGAGCGCGCGAGCAAGCGCATATCCAGTGATGAGTCGCGCGCCCCTCTTGTAGGTGAAGTAGGACCACGCCCACGTGATCATGACGACGAGTCGGCTGCGAAAGCCGATGAGGTACCAGATGTGCACCAGCAGCCACGCGAGCCACGCGAGGAGACCGGCCAGGTGCATCCGATCGACCATCGCCACCGCCCGGCGACGCCCGATCGTCGCCATCGATCCCTTGTCGAAGTAGCGAAACGTCACGAGCTCGCGCCCGAGCAAAGCGCGGCGGATCGACTTCGCAACCGTCCGCGCCTGCTGCATCGCCACGGGGCTGACGCCAGGCAGGGGAGCTCCGTCCTTGCCGTCGAGACGTGCCGCGTCGCCTATGACGAAGACGCGCGGTTGCCCGGGCACGGTGAGGTCGGGTTCGACCATCACGCGTCCCGAGCGGTCGAGGGGCGCCCCCAGCGCGGCCGTCAGCGGGTTCGCCTTGACGCCCGCCGCCCAGAGGACGACTGCACAGGGGATCCTCTCGTCCCCGAGCTCCACCGAACCCGGCTCGATCGCCGTCACACGCGCGCCGGTTCGGACCTCGACCCCCAGCTCGTGGAGCTGCTCGGTGGCACTCTCGGCGAGATCTTCGGGGAAGGACGGCAGCACGCGCGTGCCCGCCTCGAGGAGCATCACCTTGGCCTCCGAGGGATCGATGTGGCGGAAGTCGTGGTCGAGCACGAACTTGGACAGCTCCGAGAGCGCTCCAGCCAGCTCGACCCCGGTGGGCCCACCGCCGATCACGACGAACGTGAGCAGCCGTTCGCGTTCCGCGGCGTCCTCGGTTCGTTCCGCAACCTCGAAAGAGACGAGAACCCGCTGCCGGATCTCGATCGCGTCCTCGATCGACTTCAGCCCCGGCGCCGCCCGCTCCCAGTCGCTCCGGCCGAAGTACGACGTCTCCGCCCCGCACGCCACCACGAGAAAGTCCCAGTCCAGAAACGTGCCGTCCGACAGCTGGACGCGCCGCGCGCCGGCATCGATTCCGACGACCTCCGCCATCAAGACCGTCACGTCGTGCTGGTCCTTCACGATCGAGCGGATGGGTTGCGCGATCTCGGCGGGCGACAGCCCCGCCATGGCCACCTGGTAGAGCAGCGGCTGGAAGGTGTGGTGGTTGGTGCGATCGACGAGCGTGATCCGGACGGGGGCGCCTGCGAGCGCTTGCGCTGCGGTGAGGCCCCCGAAACCGCCCCCCACGATGAGGACATGGGGTCGGGCGTCCTTCGCGTGCGCCATGAGCCGAAGCTAGGGTCGGGGGTGCCCGCGCACAAGCGCCGGCCTCACTCGCGCTTGAGCACTGCGGTGCGTACGGCGCTCAGGCCGATGCCCTCCTTCTTGAGGCGGGCCGCGATTCGCCGGCGGAGCGTGTGCTGCACCGGGCCTTGGTCTCCGAAGGACCGCACGTGGAACGACACGGTAAAGCCCACGCCGCCGTCCACGAACCCCGGCGCCATCGCGACGCTCGGGGCCGGAGCGTCGGCTATCCCGGGCACGTCGATGGATCGTTTTGCCTCGTCGACGAGCGCGTCCTCGACGCGATCCAGATCCGCGTCGAACGGGACGTCGATGCGAACGCTGGACGCGACGTGCGGTGTAGGCAGCGTGTAGTTCGTGATGATCGCCTTGGACAGAGTCGCGTTGGGGATGATGACGAGGTTGTTCGAGAGCGTCCGCAGGTGGGTCGAGCGCCAGCCTATCGACTCGACGTAGCCCTCGTACGACGGGTCGACCTTGATGAAGTCCCCGGGCCGCACGGGCTTGTCTACGACCAAGTAGAGCCCCGAAAAGAAGTTCGACAGCGTGTCCTGGACCGCGAGGGCCACAGCGAGCGAGCCGACGCCCAGCGCGGTCAAGGCCGGTGCCAGGGAGATCCCCAGCGCGTCGCACACGAGCACGGCGACGAGCCCCATGCCGATGACCCACGTCGCCGCCTTGCCGATGCCGGACGAGGACTTCAGCTCGGGTCGCGACCGGCCGAACGCGTCGATCGCGCGCAGCGCCACGCGCATGAGGACGGCGACGCCGAGGACCGCGAGAGCGAGCGCGACGAACCGGTGCGCCTCGCCCATCCTGCGGTCGGGGATCGGCAGGAAGCGGATCCCCGCACCCAGAGCCACCAGCATCACGGCGATGCCCGCCGGCCGCGGCAAGCTCTTTGCGAGGACCTCGCTCAGCTCGTCGCGACGGAGCGCGGCGACCCGCCCGAGCGAGCGAGCCAGGATCGTCCGGACGAGCCACGCCACGAGGAACCACAGCCCGGCGTACGCCGCGGCGAACCACCACCAGGACAGGCTGGAAAGGAACCGGACCACCCGACCAAGAGATAGCTCGCCAGCGCGACTCCCGCGCGAGCGAATGCGCGCGCGTCACATCGACGCGAGCTTCATGGTCTTGTAGCCGTGGGCGACGAACTCGCGCAGCGTCGCGAGCTTGTTGTTCGCATCGGTCGCTCCGGCCTCCGGCCCTCGGGTCTGCGCGATCGCGCGCGCCGCGACTGCGATGTCCGCCTGCGCGCGCCACTCCGGCGTGTCCGGAAGGCTCAGCGCCCCGCGGAACGCGTCACCCATCTCGATCGCGTTGTCGAACCGGTGGGCAGGATCCTTCGCGAGGGCGCGCGCGAAGAGGGCGTCGAGGACGGGTGGCGCTTGCGGGATGAATGCGCGAATCGGCGGAACGGGCGCGTCGACCTGGTCCTTCCGGACCAGGAACTCGCCGCGGTCGGGCGCGAACGGGGGCTGCCCGGCGAGCATCTCGTAAAGAACAATCGCGGCCGCGTAGAGATCGGTGCGCCCGTCGAGCGGCCGCGAGAGCACCTGTTCGGGCGCCATGTACGCTCCCGTGCCGGGCGCGACTTCGCGGGTCGCCGCGGTGACCGGGAGGTCCGCGAGACGCGCGATCCCGAAATCGCCGAGCTTCACGAGCCCGTCGCTGCGCACGAGCACGTTCGACGGCTTCACGTCGCGGTGGACGATCCCCATGGCGTGGATGGCCGCGAGCGCGCCGAGGAGCTGCTGGAAGTAGTACCAGGCACGGAGGAACGGCATGCAGGGCAGCCCATGCCCGCCCGAGAGGTGCGCTCGCGCGACGTGGCGCGCGACGATGGCACCGAGCGTATCGCCCACGACGTACTCGATCGACAGCACGAGGCTCCCCTCGTGCTCGAAGAGGTCGTTGTACGCGACGACGTTCGGGTGGGAGAGGCGGCGGAGCGCCTCGGCCTCGCGCAGGAACAGATCGCGCGCGTCCATGCGCGCTGCGAGCTGCGCGCGGAGCACCTTTAGCGCCACGGGCTCTCCTTCGCCCGCACCCGGCGTGCCCGGCGCACGGAAAAGCCACGCCCGCCAGACGACGCCCATGCCGCCCTCGCCGATGGGGGCGTCGAGCACGAGCCGAGCGTCTCCCCGGTCGAGCTGAACGCCCGGTACGAAGCTGCCGCGCGTGGGCTGGAGGGTCCGACACCGCGGGCACACGCGCTCGTCGGCGCCGAGAGGGGCCTTGCACTGCGCGCAGAGGACGAGCGGGGTCGTCATCCTGGACGCATTGTCGCCCGGCGTTCAGGCAATCGCGAGTGTGCGTTTCGCCTTGCGCCGGCGGGTGGCGAGGTAGCTCACCACGTCGGCCGTGTCGCGCGCGTTCAGGACCTGGGACGGCGCCAGGCCTGCCCGGCGCGCCACCGAGATCCCGAGGCCCGTGTCGCGAAGCCCCCGCGTCGAGTGTGCGTCGGGGTCGATCGCGAAGCGGGCCCCCTCCGCTGCCGCGCGGCGCACGAGGTCTTCGCCGAGGTCGAGCCGCTGCGGGTTCGCGTTGATCTCGAGGAACGTGTCGTTTCGTGCCGCGGCGGCGGCCACCGCCTCGACGTCGAACGGCGACGCCTTGCGGCCGAGGAGGAGGCGGCCCGTGGGGTGACCGAGGATCGTGACGAGGGGGTGGCGGACGGCGCGCAGCAGGCGCGAGGTCATGTCCCGCGCGCTCATCTCGAGCCCCACGTGCACGCTCGCGATCACGAAGTCGAGCGACGCGAGCGTAGCGTCGTCGAGGTCGAGCGTACCGTCCAGCATGACGTCGACCTCGACGCCGTGGAGAAGCGTGACGCCGGCCACCGCCTTCCCCGCCTGAGCCACCGCGCGCGCCTGCTGGCGAAGCTTCCCGGCGTCGAGGCCCCCGGCGTAGGAGGCCGCCTTCGAGTGCTCCGTGATCCCGACGTAGGCGAAGCCGGCGTCCTTCGCGGCCTGCGCCATGTCTGCGATCGTCGCAGCGCCGTCGCTCCACGTCGTGTGAACGTGAAAGACGCCCGTGACCGATTCCACGAGCTCGGGCACCCGCCGTGTCGGACCTTCACGTAGCTCCGGCGGAGCGTAGGGCAGGCCGAGCGCGGCATAGACCGCGTCCTCGGTACGGGATGCCTTGCAGACCGCGCCGAGGCCTCCTTGCCCCGCCGCCGCCGTGGAGAGCCACCGGACGTGTGCGGCACTCCCGGTACCGCGCAGCAAGGCCTCGACCCACCCCGCCGGCGGTACGATGCGAATCAGCGCGGGCCCTCCGCCCTCGAACCGAGCACGGACCGCCGACGCGTCCACGATCTCGACGCTGCTGCACGCTGCGATCTTGCCGAGCGCCGCTGCGACGGCCGCCGCCTCGACGGGCGATCGCAGCAGCATCGCCAGATCCCGCACGAGCTCGACGCCCCGGCGAGCGTCCCCGACGACGGCGCCCTCCCCGAGGCCGGCGCGGCCGAGCGCCTCGTTGACGAGCCGGCCCATCTCGAGCGCGGTCGCGAGCAGAATGCGCCCCTGCGGCGGCTCTGCCGGAGAGCGCTTCGGCGCCGGGCTTCGGGACGGGCGACGTTCCACGATCGGGCACGGATACCATGCGAGCGTCAGGAGCGCAGCACGCGCCGGCGTGGTAACAATGGGGCCCCCATCGAGGCTTCGATGGCACCGAGGCCACTCGTGAACCGAACCGGCGACATCGACGCGCAAGCGCCCGCGCCCGCGCCCGCGCCCGCGACGGAGGGCGCAGCTGCTTCGCCCTCGCCCTCGGCTTCGCCCAGCTCGGCGCGCCGCGAAGTCCACGTGCCGGACTCGCTCGATGGGGCGCGGCTCGACAAGGCCGTCACCGAGCTCGTGCCCGAGCTCAGCCGCGCGCGGGTGAAGCGTGCGATCGAGCTCGGCGCCGTTCGCGTCAACGGCAAGCGCGTCCCCAAGGGCGCCGCGGTCGCGAAGGGCGACGTCGTTCGCATCGACCTCGCACAGGTGATCGACGCTCCTGCGGCCGCGACGCCCGATGCCCCGCTGAAGGTCGTCTACGAGACGGACGCTGTCGCCATCGTCGACAAGCCCGCCGGGCAGCCGACCGCTCCAATCCGACCGGGTGAGGTCGGTACCCTAGTCAACGCGCTCCTCGGCAAGTACCCCGAGCTCGTCCCGGCCGACGCCGAGACGTACGTCGGCCATTCGGCGCGCGACCCCGGCATCGTGCATCGACTCGACACCGAGACGAGCGGTGCGGTCGTGGTCGCGCGTACGGCCGAGGCGTTCGCGACTCTCAAGGGCGCGCTCAAGGACGAGCAGCTCGACAAGCGCTACCTGCTGGTTTGCGCTTCCGAGGGCCTGCCGGAGGAGGGAACCATCGAGTTTCCCCTGACGAACCACCCCAAGGATCAGCGGCGGGTCTACGCGTGCACCCATCCGCGCGACGTGATGCGGTACGACCCGCGGCCCGCGGTGACGGCCTACCGCGTGGTGCACCGCGCGGGAAACTGGGCCCTCGTCGAGGCGCGCGTCGGCAAGGCGCTCCGCCACCAGATCCGGGCGCACTTCGCCGCGATTGGCCATCCGCTCGCGGGGGACGAGCTGTACGGCGGTCCCGTCATCCGTGCGCTCGGTCGACATGCGCTTCACGCCGCGAGCGTCGCGTTCGCGGGTGGCCCGAGCGTCGCCGCCTTCGACGTGAGCGTGCCTCTGCCGAAGGACATGGCCGGGCTGCTCGAAGCATCCGAGCAAGCACCGACCGACGCGACGTAGCAGAGCACGTCGTGCGCGCTCGCTGCCTGCCCTCCTGGCCAGTTTCAGCGGATCGGCTCGAAAGCCTATGGTGCCCGATGTTTCGGCTGACCTGGATCAAGAGCAGATCGCGTGCTCTTCGACTTGTGTCGTCGACACGCGCCGACGTCAGCTCAACATGGACTCGGAACCGATCGTCGGGCACATCGCGCATGAAGCGGGCGCGTGCGATTGCTCCTTCGACGTAGCGTGTGTCGACAAGCACGCCGGTCTCGTGAAGGCGGCGCGCTTCCTCGAGCCGTCCCACGACGCCAAGAGGTACGTCGGTCGTCCCGTGAGCGAGATCCTCCACGCGATCGGCTGCGGCGCGGCCGAGGACACGATCCGCACCGCGCTCGAGAAGGCGAGCCCGGAGGTCGTGCAGGCCTTTCTCCCGGACGGCGGGGTCTTTCGCGTGATCACCGTGGCGCCCGCCGAGGGTGCCTGCGTTCGGGTCACGGTCCGCTGCCTGGAGGCCCACCTGCTCCCGGACCTGGTCGACGCCAAGGTCGCGCGTGTCGCGGAGACGAACGGCCTCTCCGATCGCGAGCGCCAGGTGCTGCGGCTCCTTCTGCGCGGGCGCGGCGTCGAGGACATCGCCACCATGCTCGAGATTGCGCCGCGCACGGTGAAGTTCCACCAGGCGAACGTGCTGCAGAAGCTCGGCGCGGACTCCCGGCTCGACCTCTTGCGCGTCGTTCTCTAGCTTGACCTGCGCCGGGCCGGATGCTTCATCCGGTGCGTGATCTCCGCGACGCAGGCGCGACGCTGGATGCGCCCGCGCGCTCCCCTCGTGGCGGCGTGCGTCGCCGTCGCGTCGCTCGTGGGAGCCGGTCGCGGCTGCGCCCCCGACGCAGGCCTGGACGGGCTCGCCCGCGCTCTCGCGACGGCATCGGGCGCATCGGTCGACGGGGCGGACGTCCGCTGGGAGCCCTCCGGTGGCGCGATCTCCGACGTGGTCCTCGGCCGCCGCGTTCTCTTCCTCGCGCGGCGCGCCGGCGAGGACGCACGCGACCTCTGGCGGGCCCGCGTTCGCGTCACCCCCGAGGGTACGGTGCTCGACGTCGGGGACGCGTACGACCTGACGAACACCCCCCTCGGGGACGATCACGCTCTGGTCGTCTCCGATCAGCGAGCGGCGTACGCGACGCGCGCGTACGGACAGGAGCAGAGCGTCAGCGCCCTCGATCTCGCGGGCGAAGGCGCCCAGAACAAGGCCGACACGTTCGCCGATCGCGTCATGAGTGCCATCACCAACGCACAGCAGACCGGCGCGGTCGCCGGCGTAGGCCGCTTCGACGTCACGCTCGAGTCGCCGACGGCCGCCGTCGGCCTCGCGCTCGGCGAGTCCGCGCTCACCCTCGCTCTCTACGACCGGGGCCCCCTGGCGGCGCCCACGCGGTCGGCGTCGCTCGACCTCCGCACCGGGGAGCTATCCCACCCGGCACCGGGGATGCGCGCCGACGCATCGATGCACCTCCCCAAGCGATTCTCGCACTGGACCGTCGACACGCTGCGCGCCGTGCCGTGGATCGGGCCCGCGCCGATCGCGTGGCTCGAGGACCACGCGCTCTCGATGCGCGACGACTACCGACGCCTCACCTTCCACGCGAACGGCGAGGCGACCGACGTCGTCGCGACCGCCGACCCGCCGCCTCCGCCGCTCGACACGTCGCAGGCCTCCGTCGAGGAGGCGCACTGGCCGCCGCCGAGCATCCCCACCATCTGGAAGGAGGCCGAGGAAGGCGAGGGCGCCTGGACGGTCCCCGACGTTCCCTGGCTACGCACCATGCCCGGCGTGGCAGGCGACGCGCCGTCCGCCTTCTACCGCACCTTCGTCCGGCCAGACGAGGAGCGCCCCTACGTGAAGGTCCTCCTGGTCGCGATGGACCTCCGGCAGCTCGACCTCGACATGGAGGCCGGCGTCGAGGACCCCGAGCCGCTCACGGGCCCGCACGGCACGGGGCGCGTCCCGCGCGACCCTGCCGTCTACCGGAAGATCGCCGCCGCGTTCAACGGGGCTTTCAAGACCGAGCACGGGCACTACGGGATGATGGTGCACAAGCGCGTGCTCCTGCCGCCGGTGCCCGGCTCCGCCACCGTCGCGGTCCTCGACGACGGGCGGGTCGGCTTCGGCACCTGGGGGATGGACCGCAAGGTCGGCGGCATCGCCGGCATCTCCGACGACACGATCGTGTCCTTCCGGCAGAACCTCGATCCGCTGCTCGACCGGGGCCAGGTCAACCCGACGGGCCGCAACCTGTGGGGCTTCACGCTGCCCGGCAAGGGAGCGCAGACCGAGCGTTCGGGTCTGTGCGTCACTACGAGCGGCCACCTCCTTTACTCGTGGGGCGACGACGTGAGCGCGACGATGCTCGCCAAGGCGATGAAGATGGCCGGATGCGACTACGCGATGCACCTCGACATGAACCCGTACCACACGGGCTTCCTCTTCACGGCGATCGACGACCTCGCGGGCAAGAAGTACAAGTCGCAGCTCCTCACTCCGTCGATGTCGATCCCGACGGACCGGTACATCCAGTACTCGCCCAAGGACTTCTTCTACGTCATGGTGCACGACCCCACGCCGCCGAGCGTCGACGGGGGTACGCCGTGGGCACCGGACGGCGGGACGCAGCCGCCCCCCCACTGGATGGCGGGGATCTGGTCTGCGCACGCCGACGGGCCGCAGGGCAGCGTCGAGCTCCTCGACGTCGAGCCCGGACGCGCGACGTGGCGAATCCGCGCGGGGGCCAAGGAGTCGCCCGCGGCATCGCCGGTGCGCGAGCTCACGGGCGAGGAGGCGCACCACGTGCTCTTCGCGGTCGGCGCGGGCATCGCCGCCGACCGGAGTCCTCGCGGCATCGCCACCGACGGTCGCTTCGCCGTCCCCGTCCATGGCGACTCGCAATCGGGCGTCCTCGTCGTCGGCGGCGACGGGCATCTCTCGATCCTGCGCGCGTCCGACGCGCCGACGTCCGCCGGCGACCACGGAGATCTCCTCGAGCTCCCGCTGCTCGTCTGGGACGGCGCCGCGCAGCCCGCGTCTACCGACCCCGGCGGTCCTGCTGCTACCTCGCGCGCCGCGCTCGGGATCACGCCAGCCGGCCGCGTCGTCCTCGCGCGCGGAACCTTCTCCGGGAGCACCCCCCTCGCCGAGGCCCTCACGCGCGTCGGGTGCACGCGCGCCGTCGCGCTCGACCGCGGCGCCGACGCGACCGCGTTCCTCGACCGCGCCGGAGGTCCCTCTCCCCCGCGTGGCCGCTACGACGAGACCGTCCTCTTCGCGGTGTCCGCGTCCCTCAGGCCGCGCGGCTTCCGCTTCGAAGCCTCATCCCCCTACGTCCCGAAGCACTGATCCTCGCCACGTCCACGAAGAGACGGACCCCCGCCGACCCGCTCACGCCGCAGCTTCTGCGCCCTCGAGCTGGGACAGCGCCGTCTTGAGCATGCCCATCGCCCGCGAGTGGAGCTGCGAGATGCGCGGCTCGCTGACGCCGAGGCGCACGGCGATGACCTTGAACGGGACGCCCTCGAAGTAGTGCCAGCCGACGATGTTCGCCTCGCGCTCCGGGAGCAGCGCGACCGCCTTCTCGAGCGCGCGGCGGGCGTGCTTGCGCTCCACCTGCTCGTGCGGGTTCAGCTCCGACTCGTCGACCAGGCCCTGCGCCTGCGAATCCGGGAGATCGTCGAACCCCACCACCGCGGCGCCCGGCCCCGTGCCCTCGGTCTGCGCCTTCGTCGCGCGGGTGCGCGCGCGGCGCGTGAGCCAGTCCTGCGAGCGGAGCTCGTCGACCACGGCGCCGCGGATCCGGATGCGCGCGTACCACTCGAAGGCCGGGCCACGGTCGGGGCTCTTACGAAGCGCGTCGATGAGGCCGTAGGACCCGGCGGCGACGAGGTCATCGCGCAGGACGTTCGGCGGCAGGCGCCGCAGCATGCGGGCGACGACCTGGTGGACCAGCGGCATGAAGTCCGTGATGTCCTGGCGGCTCGGCGTCCCTGCAATCGCGACCGTCGTGCTCTTCGTCGTCTTCATGTCTGGCTCCCGCGCTGCTCGCGGATGGGCCTATTGCGCAGCCCGTGCCAAGGCACTTCGACGAATGATTTCAGCGCCTTACGCCCGTCGCGCGCGACGCCCGGGTCGCCCACGACCTCGTGCGACCGGCGCGCAAGAGCGCATGCGTCGCAATCCCGCATACTTGCGTGTGTTGTCAGCAATGACCCCTCCAGGGTCACCGCGACCACGGCCACCAGGGGCCGTTTCTTTAGGGGGTCTTCTCGGGCGATTCCGGCGCCGTCTCGGGCGCAGGCTCGCTCGGCGGCTCGGCCGCGGCCGGCGGCGGGTTCTCGCTCGGCACGTCGCTCGTCCCCTCGTCTGCGTCGACCCCGGGCTTGTCGTACTTGGGCGGCTCACCGGGGTGCGACCAGTCGACCCAGAAGGCCTTCGTGTCCCGCACGTCGAGGTGCACGAAGGTGCTGTTCGGGTAGTAGCCGCAGCCCGCGCTCCGCAGGGTGCGGCAGAAGTCGCGCAGCGCTTCGTTGGTCACGCCGCGGATGCGGAAGTCGAGCGCCTTGCCGAGGTTGTGGTTCGAGTGGGGGGTGTACTGGGTGGGCGTGTAGGCGCGGTAGCCGCTCACGACCTCGAGCGGCTTGCTCCCGAAATGGGCCGACACGATGCTGACGAGCGCGACCAGGCGCGGGTCGATGGGGTGGGTCGCGTTTCCCTGCCGCATCATCCGCTCGAACGCCTTCAGAGCGCTCGGCGGGATGTGGCCGTGCCCGTCCTTGACGCGGATGCGGAACTCCTCGCCGAGCCGGAGCGCGTGGATCGAGTCCCCGTCGCCGTGCCCGCGCGGTGCGGGCGGCGGCTCGAGCGCAGCCGTCGCGGCGCGCCGGGGCTCGCCCTTCTCGGCGTGCCGGGGTTTCTCGCCCTTTTCGGCGTGCTCCGCGTGCTCGCCGTGCTCCGCCTTCGGCCCCTTCTCGGCCCGCTCGAGCTTTTCGCGCTCGAGCTTCTCCTTGTCGACCTTCTCGCCCTTCTTCCTGGGGCCGTCGACCCCGGGGATGACGAGCGTCTGCCCGGGCCTGAGGTGCTTGGCGTCGGCGAGGTGGTTGGCCTCGAGGATCGACTTCACGCTCACGTGGTAGCGGTGGGCGATCGCCTCGATCGTGTGCCCCCGCTGGACGACGTGCGTCACGTCGGCGCGCGCGGGCGCGGCGGAGGCCAGCGTGGCGAGCGTGAACGCCAGCGCGGCGATCGCGGGGCGCGCGGAGAGGACGGCGGGGCGCATCGGGAGCGCTTCCATACCCCAAACCGGTCGAGCCGGGGAGGCGGAGCCCTCCGCGTCCCGCGCTTTTTTGACGTGGGAAGGAGCGGGGTGCCACACTTCGAGGGTTCGTTTTCCCGGGCGTCTGCTCGGTGACGGAGACCCGCGCGTTATGGCCGAAGGAAAAAACCTCGTCGGCGTCGACATCGGCGCGAGCTCCATCAAGGTGGTGCAGCTCAAGGAGGCCCGGAAGAAGCTCCAGGTCGTCAAGTGGGGCTTCGCTCCGCTGCCGCCGCAGACCATCATCGACGGCCACGTGATGAATGCCGGGGCGGTGACCGAGACCCTCGCGCGCGTCTTCTCGGACGCGAAGATCCCCACGCGCGACGTGGCCATCGGCGTCTACGGGCAGAGCGTCATCGTCCGCAAGATCACCGTGCCCATGATGACTCCCGCGGAGCTCGACGAGCAGATCCACTGGGAGGCCGAGCAGCACATCCCCTTCGACATCAAGCTCATGTCCATCGACTACGAGGTCCTGCGCCGCAGGCCCGAGGCGGGGCAGATGGACCTCTTGCTCGTCGCGGCCAAGAAGGACGAGATCAACGACTACGCCGCCATCCTGCGCGAGGCGCGCCTCCGGCCGGTGGTCGTCGACATCAATGCCTTCACCATCCAGAACATCTTCGAGCACCAGTACGGCCTGCCGCCCGAGGGGACGATCGCTCTCCTCAACGTCGGCGCCGCCGTCTCGTCGCTCAACATCGTGGCCAAGGGCGTCAGCGCCTTCACGCGCGAAATAACGAACGCCGGCAACACGATCACGGAGGAGATCCGCAAGGCGCTCAACTGCTCGTACGAGCAAGCCGAGGCCTACAAGATGGGCGGCGGCCCGACGCAGATCGTCCCCCAGGAGGTCACGCAGCTCATCAACCAGGCCTGCCAGGGCCTGGCGGGCGAGATCCAGCGCTCGCTCGACTTCTACCTCGCCACGAGCGGCGAGCAGGAGATCGGGCGCATCTTCGTCTCGGGCGGCAGCGCGTACCTCGCCCCGCTCGTGCAGGCCATCGAGAAGCGGTCGCGCGTGCCCGTGCAGCTCTTCGACCCCATGGTGAACCTCGCCGTCGACACGCGTACGGTCAACGAGGCGAGCGCGCGGGCGATGTCCGCGCAGATGGTCGTCGCGCTGGGCCTCGCCCTCCGCACCGACAAGGAGCGCCGGCAATGGTCCGCATAAACCTCCTTCCGGACAGGAAGCAGGCGTCCCGCCGCGCCGGAGCGGGCGCCGACGCGTCGCAGCTGTGGATCCTCGGCGTCTTCGGCGCGGTGGTCGCGACCATCGTCGTCTGCCTCTTCATCCAGAAGATGAAGCAGGACGATTACACGGCCATCCTGCGCGACAACCAGGCGACCCAGGGGCAGATCGACGCCATCAAGAAGCAGATCTCCAACCACGAGGAGATCAAGGCGCGCCTCAAGGAGCTGCGTGACCGCGAGGAGGCCATCCAGAAGCTCCAGGCCGCGCGCACCGGCCCGACCTCCACCCTCCTCGAGCTCGCGCACGTGCTCACCGAGGGCCGCGGCCCGACGACGGACCGCGACAAGCTCGAGCAGCTGAAGCGCGACAACCCGTCCGAGGCCTACAACCAGAACTGGGACCCGCGCCGCCTCTGGCTCACGGGCTACCAGGAGACCGACCGCGTCGTGAAGTTCAGCGGCCTCGCGCGCGACGGCGAGGACGTGAGCGAGTTCGAGCGCCGCCTCAAGCTCTCGGACTACTTCAGCGAGGTGAAGCTCCTGCCCGGACAGAAGATCGTCGACGGACAGACGCACCAGGAGCTCTTCAAGTGGGAGCTCTCCGCCAAGGTGAAATACTGATGGCTCCCCCCGCCCAGCAATCGCTCCTCGCGCGCATCCCGCTCTGGGGCAAGTTCCTCACGGGCTTCGTCGCGGCGCTGCTCACGGCCGGCGTCTACTGGTTCTTCTTCTACTCGGACGTCTCGGCGAAAATCGACGCCGCCAACCGGCAGAAGATCGCGCTCAAGGACGAGTTCGCCCAGCAGCAGCAGGCGCAGGCGAGCTACTTCGCCGACCGCGACGAGCTGGCCGTACGCGAGCAGCGGGCGCGGGAGCTCAACAAGGTGCTCCCGCCCGATCCCGAGGAGGACGCGTTCCTCTCCGCGGTGCAGCTCGCGTCGAACGCCGCGGGCATCGACCTCAAGGGCTACACCCCGGAGGAGGAGGTGGCGCAGAACTTCTACGCGAAGGTCCCGATGAAGCTCGAGATGTCGGGCCGGTTCCACCAGATCGCGAAGTTCGCCTACGAGCTCGGGAAGTCCGACCGCATCATCAACGTCGAGAACATCGACCTCACCGACCCCAAGGTCGTCGGCGACGAGGTGATCCTCCACGCCCACTGCCTCGCGACGGCGTTCCACGCCGTGAAGCCCAAGCCCGCGCGCGGCGCGCCGGCTCCCGGCGCTCCCGCGGCCCCCGCCGCCGGAGGCAAGCCGTGAAGCGCCTCGCCCTCCTCGCCGCCCTCGCGGGGCTCCCCGCCGCCGTCGCGTGCGGGACACCCGTGACCACCTCCTCGTCGACCCCGCCGCCACCCCCGTCGCGGACGCCGCCCGTCGCCTCCGCGTCCGCGCCCTCCCTGCCGCCGGAGCTCAAGGGCCCGGAGTACACCGAGAACGACTTCGTCGAGAGCGACCGGAACCGGGACCCGTTCCGCAGCTTCCTCGTCCAGGCGCAGCCCGCGAACCACGAGGCGCTCAACCAGCGCAAGGTGGAGCTCGCGCAGTACTCGATCGACGAGCTGAAGCTCATCGCGATCGTCCACGGCTCGGACAAGGCGCGCGCGATGTTCCTCGACCCGACGGGGAAGGGGACGGTCGTCTACAAGGGGACGTTCCTCTGCCGCGCGGAGGTCGTGCACCTCGGCGGGAGCAACGGCCCCGAGTACCAGCTCAACTGGCGCGTCGACCGCATCCGCGACGGCGACGTGGTGCTCATCCGCGAGGATCCGGCGCAGCCGGCCATCCCGCCGGCGACGCGCGTCATCCCGCTGCACCCCGAGGCCGACAAGGAAGCGCAGAACGTCCCGGGGTGATCACTTGGGCCCGAGCCGCGGCGGCGTCGACGGCTGCGGGGGCACGGACTGATTGAAAGGCGCCTCGACGGGCGCAGCCGACGCGCTCGGGGCAGGCGCGAGCGTGGGCACTACCGTGGGGCCGATGGGCTCCACCGCGGCGCTGCGCAAACCCATCACGATGGAGACGACGACGAAGATCACGATCGCGGCGATCACGACCACGGTCACGATGCGCTCCTTGCGATCCTCGCTCCGCTCCCAGCGCGGGACCCACTTCGTGCGGAACCGCTGGAGGCGCTTGTCGTAGGCGGCCTCGGTCATCCCGAACTCGGCGGCGAGCTGCGCGTTCGTGAGCTTCCTCGCCGCCCTCGTCTCGATCATCTCGAGCGTCAGCTGATCCGCGGCGGACCTCGTGCTCTTGCGGAGGTAGCTCCGGAGCGCCTCCTCGTTCACCTTGCGCACGGGCCGCGGCGGCGCGGTCGGATCGTCGGCGGGGACCTCGGCCTCGTCGTCCATCGGCGGGCCGCCCGGGACCTCGTCGACGTCGGCCTCGCGGTTCAGCCACCGCTCGTGCTTCGCCTCCTCCCGGTAGTGGTCCTTCACCTGGTTCACGGAGACCTGCGCGATCCACCCCCACATCCCTTCCACGGTCTTCGGGAGCGCCTCCGTCGTGAGGCCCCGGGTGAGCGTGTTGTGCGCGATGTCCTCCACGACGACGCGCTGCTCTCCGGAGGCGGCGCGGGCCTTCACAACCTGGAGGACGCGGGTGTACGTGGCCTTCTTCGCGAGGAACGCGTCGACGAGCTCGCGCGTCACGGGGACCGTGGAGGGTGAGTCGTTCGCGGGCGCGCCCGTCGCGCCGGAGGGCGAGGCGGGTGCGGCGGAGGGAGGATTCGGCGAGTCGGCCATGGCGGAGCGCGGGAGGAGGATCGTGTTCGCGGAGCTATTGCACGTAGACGCCGGTGAGCCACATGTGGAACTGGTCGCCGGTCGCGTACGGGTAGCAGGTCGACGGGTCGACGCGGAAGCTCTCGACGACGACGACGGCCCAGTCCCCGGACGCGGCTCCCGGCGGCGCGGCGACCGACATCGTCGCCGTGACGTCGTCGTTCATCCCCGCGCCGAGGCACGGGGAGATACCGGCCTTCGGGCTGTCGACGGCGAGGAGCGAGCCTGCGAGCGACGAGAACCCGGCGGTCGCCTGCCCGACGGTGGCGATCACGAGCCAGTCGCTCGCCGGCGCCGACGACCAGCCGGTGAGCGGGATGCTCGTCGTGCCGCCGTCCGCGCCGAGCGCGTACCAGTCGGCGGGCGCGCTCACGTCGAAGTAGGCTCCCGCCGGCGCCGGGACGCACGGATCACCGTTCGCGGGCGGAGAAGGCGCGAGGACCCGCTGGTACTCGCTTCCCCCGTCGGGCTCGAACCAGCGCGTCCCCTCGCAGAGATCGCCCGACTCGATGGGGCCGGGCACCTGGAAGACCGACCACACGGAGCCCTGCCACACGGGCGCCCCGGGCGCGGCGAGCGACCAGCTGTCCCACCCGGGATCGCTCGCCGCCTCGAGCACCTCGTGGCTCGACAGCCGCGTCAGCGCGCCGAGCTTCGTCTCGCCCCCTCCGTAGGGCGTCGTGCGCGAGACGACGGCCCAGCCGTCGCCGAGGCCTTGCCCCTCCGCGGGATACGGCGCGTGGTACGCCGCGAAGGGCGGCGTGCTCCCGCCGGTCGCGACGCTCACGCCGTCGGGCAGGTAGAGGAGATAGCAGGTGTTCCCGTCGGGCGCGGGGGCGGTGCCCGCCGTGACCAGCGCCCCGATGTACGCGATCATGTCCGCCTGCGTCGGGTTCGTCGTGATCGCGGGGCCGGTCGCGTGCGCGCTCGTGGCGGTGGTCACTCCGTAGGCCGCGCCCACCGCCGGCAGCCAGCTGCTCGCGGCGAGCGCGTCGGAGAAGGCGAAGAGGGGCGCCGCCAGCGAGTCGTTCGACGCGACGATCGTCACGAGCTTCAACGGCTGGAGGACCCGTCCGCTGTTCTTCGCCAGCGCGGGGAAGCTGCGGTGCGCCGCGGGCTGGAACGCCGCGTCCGCCGCCCCGTCGGCGTCCGCCCCAGCGTCGGAGGTCGCGGCGTCGGCTGCCGGCGCGTCGGTCGCCACCGAGTCCACCGCTGCGTCCGGGGCCGTGCCCGCGTCGGTGGAGGCGTCGCCGGAGGCGGCGCCCGATGCGGGCCCGTGCGACGAACCGCAGGCGCAGACGAGAAGGAGCGCGGCCGCCACCGCGGCGACGAGGATCGACCCGGTCCCCCTGCTCGACACGCCGCCTTCCTACAGGGGCGATGCCGCCAGCGCAATGCACCCCGGCTTCGACGGGGCGCGCGAGCGCGTCTCGCGGAGGGGCGCGCGCGTCGGCGAGAGCGGGAACGCGCTTCGCGAGAGAGATGGGGGACGCAGGGTGAGGGGCGAGGGCCTCTGCGAGAGGGACAGGGCGCTCACCCAGAGGCCGGCGGTCATGAGCGAGAGCGGCGAGGGCTTCTCGCCGAGGGGCGAGCGATTCGGCGAGAGGGACGAGGGCCTCTGGCAGAAGAGGTCGCGCGCCATGCAGAGGGAGTCGCGCTTCTGCGAGAGCGGCTCGCCCTCCATGCAGGGGCGGTCGCGCGTCTGCGAGAAGGGTGGGCGCCTCTGCGTGGCGCGCCCGGGTACGAGCGTGAGGGGCGGGCGACCGTACGAGGGGCGGCGGCGCGCCAGCGAGAGGGGGCTCCGCGCCGGTCCGAGGCGCGGGTCGCACGGCGAGGCGCAGGGGGGATTCAACGAAGCGCGTGACCGCGCCAGCGAGCGAGCCGACCCGGTGAGCGTGAGGCGCCGACGCGCTGCGCGAGCGCGGTGGGTCCTCAGCGGGACGCAGCGGAGGCTCGACGAGAAGCGCGGGCCTCCGCGACGGGAGGACGAGGCTTTCGAGCGGCCGGTGCGGGCGTCTTGGCCGATGGCCGTCGTGTGGTCTCGCGCGGTTGCGAGCGTGCGCAGGAATCGACGCCCCCCCCGAAAATAAACCGCCAGTTTTCGTCCCCTCCTCCGTCATCTGGGCGAGGAAGGCAGAGAACAACACCGGGATGCGCCCGGCTCGACCTCCTTCGGGGTGGGATCCTGAACAGTCCCAGAAAGGAGATTTCTAGCTATGGGTACGAGCACAGGAAGCAATTCGAAAGGTTCCCTGGCGGACCTCGCCGAGCAGTTGGCGGCGGGGGCTCAGAAGCACATGGCGGCCGGCAGCTCGCTGACGGTCGACGGTGCCCTGATCTCGCTCACCGACATCGCGACGAAGCTGACCGGCTTCGCTGCGCTGCGCGGTGACGTCGAGACCGCCCGTGCGGCCCTCCAGGCGAAGGTTGCCGTCGAAGCAGCCCAGGCGATAGCCATGAAGGCGTTCATACGCGCCTTCGTGAGGATCGTGAGGGGCATGTTCGGCAGCCAGCCTGACGTCCTCGCCGACTTCGGCCTCAAGCCGACGAAGGCGCGGACCCCGCAGACCACCGCAAAGGCGGCGGCTGCGGTGGCGAAGCGCGAGGCGACTCGCGCGGCGCGGGGGACCAAGGGCCCGAAGGCGATCCAGTCCATCAAAGGCAACGTCACGGGAGTGACGATCACGCCGGTGGTGGCAGGGGCGCCTGCGGAGCCCGCGGGGGCCGGCGGAACCGGGAGCACTGTGAGCGGCGGATCCAGTGGTACGAGCGCGACGGCCGGCAAGGCCGCGAGCGCGACGACCACGCCGAATCCGACGCCGCAGGGCTGACGGGGCCGTGACGTGGACAGCTGGCGTCGTCCGCCTTCCGGCGGGCGCCGCTTCGTGGTGAAGCCGGGGTTTCCCGGCGCGCACCGACCGAGAGGCCGGAGGGCACCGCCCAGAGGATGGCGGAGCTTTCCGGCCTTCTCCCTTTTGTGCGCTCCATGGGCCTCGCGCGGACATCCGCCCCGGGGCATCGACGCGCCAGCTGCGTTCACGCAGCCTTCGCGCGCGACGCCCGGTACCGCCGCGACACGAGGTACGCCGGCACCCCCAGGAGTGCCACGCACGCGCCGAAGACGAGCGCGTTCATGCCGGCGACGTGCTCGTCGAGGTTCTTCACCAGCGCGAAGCCGAGGAGGAGCACCGGACCGACGCCGACGAGGACCGCGCCGGGAACCCCGCCGGGGATGCGGAAGGGCCGCGCGAGCCCTGGCTCGCGGACGCGCAGGACGACGAGCGCGACGAACTCGAGGACGAGGCTCGTGCCGTAGAGGAGGATGTCGAGCGAGACGAGGCGGTCGAACGAGAGGCCGAGCGAAAGCATCCACGCCGCCGCGCACGCGAGGATCGACGCCCACGGCGCGCCGTGCGCGAGCGTCCGGCCGAAGACGGGCGGGAGGTAGCCGTCGTCCGCGAGGGCGGCGGGCAGGCGCGAGTACGAGAGGCAGAGCGCGTTGAACATGCCGAAGGCGCTGATCATCCCGCCGACGACGACGGCGACGCCGAGGGGGAGCCCGCCGAAGGTGCGGGCGACTTCGACGAACGCGCCGGTGTCCCAGTCCTTCGGGTCGACGCCCGCGGCCCACATGGCCGCGAAGGGGATGACGTAGGTGAGCGCGACGAGCACGACGGCGGCGAGGACGGCGCGGGGGTAGGTCCTCTGCGGGCGCTCGACGTCGCGCGCGACGGTCGAGGCGTTGTCCCACCCCATGTAGTTCCACATCGCGACCAGCACCGCGCCAGCGAGATCGGGCGACTCCGCGGGGGCCGCGGGGCGCGCCTCCGGCGGGACGTGCGCAGCGAAGCCGAGGGCGACGAGGACGACGAACGGCGCGAGCAGGAGCACGGTCATCGCGATCGAGCCCTCGCCGACCGCGCGCGCACCGGCGAGGTTGAAGGCGGCTCCGGCCGCGACGACCAGGGCGCCGACGAGGATCGGCGAGGGGACCAGGCCGGGGGCGAGCCGCTGGAGGTAGAGGACGAAGAGCGTCGGGTAGATGCCCATGTCGAAGACGCTCGCCGCGAGCGAGAGCCACGCCTCCTGGAAGCCCCAGAAGGGACCGAGCGCGCGGCGCACCCACGCGTAGTAGCCGCCCTCCTCGGGGAGGGCCGCCGCGAGCTCTCCGACCATGAGCGCGGTGGGTAGGCTCCAGACGACCGGCGTGACCGCGAGGACGAAGAGCGAGGCGCCGAAGCCCACCTTCTGCGCCAGCTCCTCGAGGCCGTACGGGCCGCCGGAGACCATGAAGTAAAGCGCGCCGACGAGCGGCAGCAGCGTCATCCCGCGCCGGGCACGGGCCATCTTCGCGGGCGCCTCCGTCACGCGCCGGAGGATAGAGCGCGCGATACGCGGGCGTGCGGAATGTCGTTCGCGCTTTCGACGTTACGCCCGAGCCAGTCGAGGAGGTCGATCGAATGGAAGCCGCCGCGCTCGTCCCGATGCACACGCCCACGCCCGCGCCGGCCGCCGACACGCGCGCCGCGGGTCGCACCCTCGCCGCCGTCGCCGCGATCGGCCTGGCGGTGGCCCTGCTCACGTGGCGGGTGGCCGACGCGGGGCTCGGGTGGGTGATCGCCGACGCCGTCCTCGCCGGCGCGGTGCTCGGCGGGGTCGGTCGCGCCCGGCCGCGCGTGCCGGAGGTGCTCCTCGCGGGCGTGTCCCTCTGGCTGGCCGGCGCCACGGCCTGGTACGCGAGCGACTGGGTCCTGGTCACGGCGCTGCCCGCGAGCCTGGCGACGCTCGCCATGCTGGCGCTCGTGCGCGCCCGCGGTCTCGGCGCGCAGAACGTCGCGGACCTGGGCGGTGCCTCGCTCGACGCGCTGCGGGCGCTCCCCGGCGGCATCGCCGACGCGGCGCGCACGCCGGTCCGCGCGGTCGGCGCCGCGGGCCGCTCGCACCTCTTCGGAGTCCTGCGGGGGGCGCTCTTCGGCGTGCCCCTCGCCGGGCTGTTCGCGCTCCTCCTCTCGGCCGACGCCAGCTTCCGCCGCGCGCTCGGGCGCATGTTCGAGCGCAGCGGTGACGGTGTCGATCTCGCCGTCTGGACCGCCGCGACCACCTCGGGCCTGCTCGTCGCCTACGCCGTGCTCGCGCGCGTGCGTCAGCCGCGAGCGAACCACTCGCTGCCGCCCTGGGTGCCCATCCCCTACCGCGCCGAGGGGGACGGCTCGCCCCCCCTCCTCGCCGCTCCCGCCGGGCCGCGCGTCCGCGCACTCACCTGGGGCGTCGTCCTCGCCCACGTCGTCGCCGTCTTCGGCGTCTACGTCGGCGCCAACGCGGGCACGCTCTTCGCGGGCCACGACCACCTCCGGGCGCGCGGCACGGTGACGTACGCCGAGTACCTGCACGAAGGGTTCTCGCAGGTCTCGGTCGCCACGCTCCTCGCGGTCGCGTGCGTCGTCGTCGGGCATCTCATGCTGCGCCCGCGCGCCGGGAACCGCCGAGTCGTCGGCGGGAAGGTTCTCGTCGGCGTCGAGCTGACGCTCCTCGCGCTCGTCGGAGTCACGCTGGCCTCGTGCGCGCACCGCCTGGCCCTCTACGAGGAGGCGTACGGCGCGACGTACCTGCGGCTCGGCGTCTGGTTCCTCCAGCTCGGCGTGGCCGGCTTGCTCGTCATGACCGCCGCGCGCTGCCTGGCGCGCTCGTGGAGCGGCTGGGGCACGGCGCTCGTCTGGTCGGGGGTCGCCTTCGCGGTCCTCGCCGGCTCCACGAACGCCGACGCGCGCATCGCGCGGCGCAACGTCGCCCGGGCCGCGGCGGGCGCGCAGCTCGACGTGGGCTACCTCGCCGGTCTCAGCGAGGACGCGCGGGGGGTCCTGCCCACGGTCCTCGCGATCGACCGCGATGGCCACGACGAGCTGGCCCAGGCGTGGAGCGAGTCGGCGCGCATGCACCGCGGGCGCGGCTGGCGGTCGCTCCGCGGCATCGGCGCGCGCTGAGGCCTCGGCGACGCGCACGCAGGCGTCTCCACCTCGCCGCAGTCGGTCAGGTGACGGCGAGCGCGCCCTTGCGAAGAGCGTCGCGGGCCGCGTCGAGCGCGCCGTCCCCGGCGTCGCCGACGCACGCCGCCTCGGCGATGCGCGCGAGCAGGGCCGCGACCCGGGCGTCGAAGACGGCGGGCCCCTGCGGTGAACCGGGCGCGGGCTGAACGACGAGGGAAGGTGGAGCGCCGCCAGGCATCGGCTGCTCCACGCGTCGCGACCCCGCGGGGAAGCGAAGGCGCGCCTCGGCGAGCGTCGAGGCGGGCGCGTTCGCGAGCGCATGGGCCGCCAGGATGCGTTCGACCGCGTCTCCTGCGAGCGGCGCGTCGGTCGCATGGCGAACGGGCACGAGCGCCGTCCAGCCCGGCGCTCCCGATGCGCGCGCGACGACGACGCACGCGAGGGCCAGCCCCCGCAGGCCGAGCCGATCGAGGTGGTCCCGGTGCGCGACGGCCGCGCGCGCGAACGGCTCGCCGAGCGTGCGATGCTCCACGGCGGCGAGGAGGGTGCAGTACTCGTCGAGGTTCTTCGGCGGCGACTGGAGCACGAGTACGTCTGTCGGGTCCGCGCCCACCGCCGCGCGAACGCGGGCGTCGAGCGGGTCGCCGTCGACGAGGGGCCAGTCCCCGAGGACGATCGCCCGTCCCGTGGCGGTGAGGTGCTCGGGGGCGCCGGCGAGGACGCGGAGCGGGAGCTCGTCCCCGCGCACTCCGCCGTGGACGAACGTGGACGCAGGCGCTCCCGCGGGCCGCGCGACGAAGGGGGGATGCGCCGCGATGCGGTCGAAGCGTTCGCTCCGGACGGTCTCGTAGAGGTCCCCCTCGCGGAGCTCGACGTTCGTCACGCCGTTCAGCGCGAGGTTGAACCGCGCGAACGCGAGGGCGCGCGGGCTGACGTCCGACGCGACGACGCGCGCGGCCGCGCGGGCGAGGAGGATCGCGACGGGACCCGCGCCGCATCCGAGGTCGAGCGCGCTCCCGACGGGCGCCGCCGGCAGCGCGGCCCGGACGAGCTCGAGGGTGCCGCCGCACACGGGCATGACGGCGTCGCCGCCCAGGCCCGGGACGTCCCCGAAGCAGAAGGCGTCGCTGACGAGTGCGAGGTGAACGGGAGAGGTGACTCCTGCGGTCCCCTCCTCGAGGAGGCCCGCCTCGACGAGCGGGGCGAGGTCGCCGAGCGCTTCCTGCGCTTCGGCGACGGCGACGGGATCGTGAAGGAGAAAAAGGCGCCCGAGCGCGCCGGCTGCGCCGGTCACCCGGCGGGCGTGCCACGTTCGCATCGGAGCCCGCAGCGCGTCGTCGAGTCGCTCTCCCACGCGCGCGAGCTTCGCGGCGAACGCCGGCCCGAGGCCCGCGGCTCGCAGCCTCTCCGCGAGCGACTGCACCGCTCGCTCGTCGATCGCGAGGAGTCGACCGACGTCGGGCAGCTCCACGGGCACCGAGCATACCGAGTCGCCACAAATTGGTCCGTTTCGGATCGCGCGTTCTACCGTTGGCGTCGCGATCCCCTCCGGGCCGTCCGCGGGGCGCGAGGAGCCAACCATGCGTGGGGCGAAATCGCTTGTGTACGCCGCCCTCCTTCGAAGGGGGATGGCCGCGCTGGCCGCGACGGGGAGCACGACGTGCATCCTCCTCTGCGCGCCTGCGGCTGCGGCCGATCCGGCGACCAATCACGTGCGCGACGTGCGGGTGCACGCATCCGAGGGCGGGGGAGCGGAGATCGAGATCGTGGGCACGGGGGCGCCCACGTACAACGTGCGGGTCGCCGACGGCGGCCGCCGGCTGTTGATCGACCTGTCGAACACGGACGTCGCGGGGGCCCCGGCGGCCATCACGACGCCGATCGGGCTGGTCGGTGGCGTCCTCACGCAGGGGTTCGACACCGACACGGGGCACATGACGCGCCTCTCGGTGAGCCTCGCCAAGCCGGCGAGCTACCGCGTCGTCCCCCAGGGGAACAGCCTCCGCATCCT
The DNA here is from genome assembly GCA_036490515.1 of Polyangiaceae bacterium. Lineage (GTDB taxonomy): Bacteria > Myxococcota_A > Polyangia > Polyangiales > Polyangiaceae > Palsa-1150. Next base: position 154,886 of record DASXDU010000011.1, on the reverse strand, counting down.
GCTCGCGGGCAACGGGCCCGCGCTTCCCGCGCAGCCCGCGTCTGCGAAGCCCCCCGCGCAGGTTCAGTCGGCCCTGGTGCGCGACGTCCGCTTCGAGCGTGCCCCGGGGACGGTCTCGGGCTGCGCGCCCTACGGATGTGACCGCGTCGTCGTCGAGCTCGGGAGCATGCCCGCGTACTCGCTCTCGATGTCGGCCGGCGGAAAGCCCCGCCTCGAGCTCCGAGCGACGGCCCTTCCCGAGACGCTCGCACGCACGCTCGACGTCAGCGCCTTCCAGGGTGCGCTCAAGACGATCACGGCCTCGCACGACGAGAAGTCCGGCGCCACGGCGCTCGAGCTCGACCGGCTGAGCGACGTCCCCGGGACCATCTCGGTCGAGGGCGGCCTGCTCGTCTGGTCGTTCCCCGTCCCGAAGGCGCTCTCGCAGCGCTCGCCCATCGCGCAGCTCCACATCGACGGCCGCGCGGTCGGCAAGGACGGCGGCGCGATCCGGCGTGTCGTGACCGTGGCGCGCGAGCCCGAGATCAAGGACCTCCCGCGCATCGAGACGTCGATTCACGACGAGGACCCGCAGGTCGAGACGGCGGGCGGCGAGGCGGCGGGCTTCAGCTCGACGGCGGGCGGCAGCGTCCTCGCGCAGGCGCGTTACAACGGCCGGCGCATCAACATCGACCTCAAGGACGCGGACATCCACAACGTCCTGCGCCTCCTGGCCGACACGGGCCACGTGAACGTCGTCACGGCCGACGACGTCGGCGGGACGATCACCATCCGGATGGTCAACGTCCCGTGGGATCAGGTCCTCGACGTCGTCCTCCAGGCCAAGGGCCTCGGGATGGTGCGGCAGGGGAACCTCATCCGCGTGGCGAAGCTCGACCAGCTCCAGAAGGAGCGCGAGCTCAAGCTCGCCCAGCAGAAGCAGGAATACGAGCTCACGCCGCTCGAGACACGCCTCATCCCGATCAGCTATGCACAGGCCGACGAGCTCCAGCAGCGCGCGAAGGAGCTGCTCTCGCCGCGCGGCTCGATCGCGGTCGACGAGCGCACCAACGTCCTCATCGCGCGCGACATCGCGTCGAACCTCAACTACATCGAGGAGCTCATCCGCTCGCTCGACACGCAGACCGCCGAGGTCCTCATCGAGGCGCGCATCGTCGAGGCGACGAGCAAGTACCAGCGCGACGTCGGCATCCAGTGGGGCGGCGACAGCACCTTCAGCGCCGCCACCGGCAACCCGACGGGCGTCGCCTTCCCGTCGAGCGTCGGCATCGCGGGCGGCAACTACGACAACAACACGCCCACGGCGGGTCTCTCGCCGTTCACGCGCAACGTCACGACCCCGAACTTCGCCGTCAACCTCCCCGCCGCCGTCGGCACCGGGGCCGGCGGTGCCCTCGGCGTCACGCTCGGGTCGATCGACAACACGCTCAACCTCGGCCTGCGCCTCTCGGCGCTCGAGTCGAGCGGCCTCGTTCGCATCGTGAGCTCGCCGAAGGTCATGGTCCTCGACAACCGCGAGGCCAGGATCAACCAGGGCACCCTCATTCCCTTCGCGCAGGTGAGCGCCCTCGGCGTCCAGACGACGTTCCAGGAGGCGAAGCTGCAGCTCCTCGTGAAGCCGCACGTGACCGCCGACGGCGGCGTGTCGATGCACGTGAAGCTCAACCGCGACGAACCGGACTTCACGCAGACCAGCCCCCGCGGCGACCCGACCATCCTGAAACGCGAGGCCGAGACCGACCTCCTCGTCATGGACGGCCATACCGCGGTCATCGGCGGCATCTACACGCGGAACACCGGCCGCAACCTCGACCAGATCCCCTTCTTCGGCGACATCCCGATCATCGGCGTCCTCTTCCAGCGGCGCCGCGCGGCCGACGCACGGGGCGAGCTCCTCATCTTCATCACGCCCCACATCGTGAACCGGTCCGAGTCGCTGGGTCGCTGAGCGGCCACGGATCGCCCGCCGGCGACTTCCGGAGATCCTCCCGGCGCCTCGTCCGTAGGTACGGCCTGAGGTGTCCCTCATGCCCCGGTCCTTCCGGCGAACGCTGCTCGCCCTGGCGGCGCTCGCCCTCGTGGTCTTCTCTGCCCCGCCCCCTGCGCGGGCACAGGCCGTTCCGGCGGCGGCGCCCCCGCCGAGCTGGGGCGCCCAGCTCGCGTCCGTGGCGGAGTGGCTCGCCCAGCGCAACCCCTCGGCCGGCTGCACGGTCCACTGCTTCGTCCTGACGCGCCTCCACCTCGCGGGGGCCGCTGGCGGCGAGATGCACTTCGCGATGGAGGGTGCGGTGCTCGCCGGTCAGGCCGTCGCCGTGCCGCTGTTCGGGACACCCACCCAGGCGCGCATCGACCACGTCACCGAGAACGGAAAGCCCGCCGCGATCGGGTTCGAGGGCGACCACTGGTTCGCGCTCACGGCCTCCCCGCGGTTCACCATCGAGGGCACGCTTCGCCTCGACGGCGACCTCGCGCTCACCGTGCCGGGGCCGCTCGACGCGCTCGACGCGGACCTCACGTCCGGTCGCGTCGTCGAGGGCGCACACCTCGGCGGTCTCCTCGCGACCACCGTCCACTTCGACCGTGACACGGCAGCGTCGCCGGCGGAGGAGCCGCCCGTCTTCCAGCTCTCGCGCGCCGTGCGCGTCGCCCGCGAGACCACCTTCGAGTACCGCCTCGTCCTGCGCTCGGGCCGCGACCTCGGGGTCGTGCGCCTGCCGCTCGGCCACGGCGAGAAGGTCCTCGACGTCCAGGGCTCGGCCAACTGGGCCATGCAGGGCGCGGACCTGACGCTGCCGACGGCGGGCCGGTCGGCGCAGATCACGATCACCGGGACGCTCGCCTCGGCGGGGCGCCTCGAGCCCGACGCTCGATCGGCCTACGAGTGGGTGCTCGTCGAGTCCGACGCGGAGCACCGACTCACGGTCGGCGGCGATGCGCGGCAGGTCGACGCCTCGGAGTCACCCATCGCGCGGACGCAGCCGAGCGCGCGCCTCTTCCTCGTCGGCCGCGGCCAGCACATCGACGTCGCCGCGCAGCCGCTCGTCGCGACCGAGGCGCTCGCCGCGGTGGTCCGGGGGCACGACCGCACTCTCGTCCTCACGGCGCGCGGCGACCTCGTGGCGGACGACGTGCTCTCGTACGAGAACGACGGCGTCGACTGGCTCGCGTGGCCGCCGACCGGGCGCGCGGTGTTCCTCGCCACCGACGGCAAGGCGGAGCGTGTGATGCGCGCCGCCGAGGGAGAAGGGGACGTGCTCGTCCCGCTGCGCGTCGGGAGCCACGAAGTGCACCTCCAGTCGATGTCGAACGCTTCAATCCGTTCGCTCGCCGGGTGGCTCAGCGTGCCGACGCCGAAGCTCGCCCTCGCGACGAGCCGCGCGACGGTCACCCTCGGCCTTCCCGCGACCATCCATCCGCTCGCCGTGACGGGTGGCGACCACCCGTGGATCGCCTTCTGCGGGTGGGATCTCTTCGCGCTCGTCGCCGCCGTCGTCGTCGCGCTGCTCCTCTTCCGCGGCAGGCTCCGGCGCGGTCTCGGGGCGGTGGCGTTCGCCGGGCTCTGGTTCGCGGCGCCGGCCCTGTGGGTGACCCTCGCGATCGGCGGCTCGGTCGCCGTCGTCGGGTGGGCGACGGCGCGGCTGCTCCCGCGCGGCCCGCGCTACGTTGCGTGGGCGGCCCTCGGCGTGGCGGCGCTCGTCGTCGGGCTCGGGTCGATGTCGATGCGCTCGAAGACGTCGGACGGCGTGGTCACCGCGCTTCCGCAGCAAGAGGCCGCCGTCGACCACTCGACCACCGTCGACACGCCCGCCGCGAACGGCGTCGCCGACGACCTCGAGAAGAGCGGAGAGAAGGACCGGGGAGGCTGGGGCGGTCAGCTGCGCGGCGCCGTCGCGCAGTCGTACCAGGAGCTCGGTCAGATGAACGCCCGCAGCGTGCTCGCGGGGGGCATCGTGCAGGGCGTCGCGCCGGTGGCGCTGCCGCTGCCGGCCTACGAGCGCAGCGTCTCGGTGCGGCGCGAGCTCGTCACGAGCGATCGCCCCCTCACCGTGGGCGTCCTCTACGTCACGTCGCTCGGGCTCCTCCCGCTCCTGGCCGTCTGGTTCGCGTCGATCATGTTCCTCGCGCGGCTGCATGCGACCCAGATCGCGCGCTTCGGCCGCACGCTGCGCGAGCGTCTCGCGCGCCAGCCCGAGCCGCACGCCCCCGCCGACGCCCCCGCGGCTCCCCCACCCGTCGTCGCCTGACCCGCGGCTCAGCGCGGGATCTTCACCACGGTCTCGAGGTTCTGGAGCGTCCTGCGGAACGCCGTCAGGCTGACGCTCCCGGCGATGACGAGCATCGCGCCGAACGTTCGCTGGTCGACGAGGGCGAGCTGCGCGGGCGAGTCGTACGGATCGACCGCGACGTTCTTGCCCCATCCGTAGGTGAGCTGCGTCCCGAGCAGCATCTCGCTCCCTTCCCCGTACGAGCCGAAGCCGATCGAGAGCCCCGCGTGGTGCGTGCGCGCCTCGGCGAGCGTGCCGATGGGCGGCGACTGCGCGAGCGGCGCGATGGCGGAGAAGTCGGTGTTCAGTCCGCCCACGAGGCTGAAGCCCTTCGAGAGGAAGAGCTCCCCGCCGACCGCGGCGTCGACCACCGGCTTCCCTGCGACCGAGAGCGTCTGCGCCGCCGCCGTGGTCGTCGCCGCCCCGGCGGCGAGCGTCGTCTTCGTCGTCTGGATCTCGGCGTGCGCGAGGTCCGTCACGGGCACGTACGCGGTGAGGTCGGCCTCGACGTGGAGGTTCGTCAGGTTCGCGCCGAGGCCCGCGCCGATGCGCAGGGGCGTCGTCGCCCGGTAGCTGCCCTTCGAGGTCGTCGTCGTCGCGACGCTCCCGCCGTCCTGCGTCTGGAGTCCCGTCGTCCCCTGGTACTTCCCGATCACGTGGACCGACGGCGTCATGATCCCGACGCCGAGCACCTGCCGATCGTCGATGCGCCACGTGAGCCCGAGGAGCGCCGTGACGTCCATCGACCAGGCCGACGCCCCGGTCGCGTAGCTCGACGCGAAGCCCCCGCCGGGCCCCGTCACGAGCGAGTCGACGCTCCACGTCGAATTGGCCACGGTCCCAGCCCCGAGGATGGACGCGCCGAGCGCGAGCCGGTCGGTCACGTAGATGCCGTACGAAGGCCCCACGTAGAGGCGGTTCCAGAACTGCGCGAACGACGTCGTCTGCGTCACCGAGTACGGGCCCGCGCCGCCGGTGTACGCGTCCGCCGTCGCGCCGAGCTGGAGCCGTTCGGGGCTCGTGACGCAGAGGGAGCCCTTCTGCCGCCCCTTCGGGTGTACGCGCGCCTCCTTGTCGTCGTCCGCGGGCCCGCCCACCGTCAGGAAGACGCAGAACGTGGACGGCAACGCGTCGACGCGGGAGCTCGAGAGCGACGCGTTCGGGAGCGAGAGGCCGGCGAGCGGCCCCCCGTCGACGGGCCCCGGTTGGTGGAAGCCGTTCAGCTGCGACGACTGGTACGAGTAGACGTTCATGCTGAACGTGCCGGAGTCGTCGATGGCCGCGACGGTCGCCGGGTTGAGGAACGGCGCAGCGCCGTCGCGGCCGAGCGCGACCCCCGTCCCGCCCATGAGCGCCGAGCGGCCCCCGATGGGTGCAGAGTCGTACGTGGCCTGTGCGCTCGCGGTGCGGGCCGCGAGCAGGAGCGCCGCCGCGAGGCACGCCGCGAAGGCGTTCTGCATGCGCGCTCAGCCCTCGCGCGCTTCGCGTGGATAGGGGAACGTCGGCGTCGGCACCGTCGGCACGACGTCGTGGAAACGGCGCACGTCGAGGACCACGTTGCCCGCCTCGTCCTCGCTGAGGACGTCCGCGTGGCGCGCCCCCCAGAGGATCTCGCCATCGAGGTACTGCCGCCGCGCGTGCACCGGCTGGAGCGAGGTGTCGTCCGTCCCGACGATGTTGACCGTGATCTCGATCTCGTCGCGCTTCATCGACTCGGGGGTCGCTCCGAAGAGGGGGCTCTGCTCGTCGATCGGGTGGAGCACCGTCCACGACCGGGCCATCGCCGGCGAACGGTCGCGCGTCAGGCGGAGGTCGACGAGGCGGTAAAAGGTGCTCCCCTCCTTGAGCTTCTCGGTCCGCGTGAGGACGACGCGCACCGTCGCCTCGAGGATCGAGTTCCCCCGCTCGTTGCCCACGCGCACCATGAGCGTCGGCACGCCATCCATCGGACCGATGACGGCGTTCTTCGAGAAGACGATGCGCGCGGTCGAGCGCGAGAACTTCGCGAAGACGAGGCCCGTCGCGACCGCCGTCACGACGAGGCTCGTCACCGACTCGACGATCATCACGACGTTCGCGGCGACCGACGTCGGGTACATCGCGCCGTAGCCGATGGTGCCCATCGTCTGCACGCTGAAGCAGAAGGCGTCCCAGAACGAGTGCGCTCGCGCCGCCGTCACCCCGCCGACCCACGCGTACGCGACCGCGAAGAGCGCGTTCAGCGCCAGGTACGAGAGCACGATCGCGCCGAGGGCGGCCGACCAGGAAGCGCGCAGGAACAGGTGGTAGAAATCGCGAAGGCTCGCGCGCGGAGCGCCGAGGACGGTCACCCTGGACGCCGGCTGCAGGGGTGGGGCCATGCGGTCGCGCGAGTATCGTCCAGCGCCCCCCCGGCTGGCGACGGGATCCTGTGATACTGCCCGCGAGCGATGACGCGGGAGCAGCGCAGGTCGAGGGCGGTCGGCGTCGCGCTGGTCCTCATGGCGGCCGTCCTCTGGAGCACCGGCGGCATCGGCATCAAGTCCGTGGCCGGGGCTCCGCTCTCCATCGCGGGGTGGCGAGGCCTCTTCGCGCTCCCCGTCCTGGCCGGGATGGTCGTCGTCCGCGCGCGTCGCGTGGGCGCAGCTTCACTCGCCGTTCCCCTCCGCTCCCCGTGGGCGTGGGTCGGTGCGGCCAGCTACGCCGTCATGGTCATATGCTTCGTCGTGGCGACGCGGCTCACGACCGCGGCCAACGCCATCTTCATCCAGTACACGTCGCCCGTGTACGTCGCGCTCCTCTCGTGGCCGCTCCTGCGCGAGCGCGTCACCTGGATCAACGCCCTCGCCTGCGCAGGAGTCCTCGCCGGGATGGTGCTCTTCTTCCGCGAGGGGCTCTCCGCGGACGCACGCGCCGGGAACCTGGTCGCCGTGGTCTCGAGCTTCGGCGCCGCGGGGCTCCCCCTCGCCCTCCGTGCCGACCAGCGCTCGCTCACGGGCGCCGCCGGCGGCCACGGTCTCGCCGCCGCTGCGGTCGCACCCGCCATTGCCATCGCGCTGGGGGACGTCGTCGCCGTGGTCGTGTGCGCCCCCGCGATGCTCGCAGCGCCGCCGGACGCGCACTCGCTCGTCCTCCTCGCGGCGCTCGGTCTCGGCCAGATCGGCCTGCCCTACGCGCTCTACGCCCTGGCCGTGCCGCATCTCACGGCCCTCGAGGGGTCGCTCGTGCCGACGCTCGAGCCGATCCTCAACCCGGTCTGGGTGGCCCTGGGCACAGGCGAGCGGCCCGGGCCGATGGCGATTGTCGGGGGAGGTTTCGTCCTGGCGAGCGTACTCCTGCAGGCCCTGGCGGGCAGAGCGCGGACCACGCAGGACTTGACCGAGGCGTAGATGCGACTACAGGCAGGCGACGTGATCCGGGGCGGGCTTTTCATCGCAGCACTCGGCGTGGCAACGCTGAGCGCGACCGCGGCGTTCGCGATCGAGACGGGCGCACCGCCGTCGCTTCCGCCTCCGCCGCCACCTCCCCTCACGGCAGCTCCGCCGGGCGCAGCCGGGCCGCCCGCGCATCGCCTTTCGCACGCGGCCACGCAGCCCGCGCCGGTGGCTTCCGCGACGGTGTCGACCTCGGCCTCCTCGTCGTCATCGTCCGCAGACACGGGCGTCTCGTCGTCGAGCTCGATGAACAGCTCGTTCGACACGCGCTTCTTCCTCGCGCCCATGCTCGGGTACCTCAGCCAAGACCTGAACCTCGGCATCGGCCTGCGCGCCGGCAAGACGCTCGAGAACCATATCTACATCGGCGGTACGTTCATCTATCAGTTCGGCGAGTCGACCGGCGGCACGGTCAACGGAATCAACTACTCGGCGTCGAGCTCGGGTTTCTACGTCGGGCCCGAGGGGGGCTACGACTTCGATCTGCGCCCCGTCGTGCTCCGCCCGTACGTGGGCCTCGGCCTCTTCTCGTGGACGGGGTCGTCATCCGCCGCGGGTATCAGCGCGAGCGCGTCGGGCTCCAGGTTCGTCGTGTGGCCCGGCGTCACCGTCCTCTGGAGCGTCCCCAACTCGAGCTTCTTCATCGGCGGCGACGCGCGCATCGTGTCCGTGCCTGGCGCGGCCTTCGGCCTCTACGCGCTCGGCGGCATGCACTTCGGGACCTGACGTGAACTTTCCGTCCCAGCCTCCCGCCTCGCTGCCGCCCCCGTCGGTGCAGCCTCCCCCGATGCCGCTGTCCTCCATGCCGCCTCCGCAGCCGCCACCCCGGTCGCGCGCGATGCTGTGGGTCTCGCTCGTGGCGGCGGTCGTCGGGACGGTCGTCCTCGTCTCGGTCGTCCTGCTCGTCGCGCGCCGCGGAGCAGCCCACGCGGGCGCTGCCGCGCGATCGGTGGTCCGCGTCGTCCTCGCGAGCCAGACGGGGACGGGCTTCTTCGTCGCCGGCCCCGACTCCCAAGCGTACGTCGTCACCGCCCAGCACGTCGTCGACAACGGAGAGCGGATCCTCGTCGAGCGCACCGTCGACGGCCCGAACGGCAGCCACTGGACGGAGGCCTACCCCGACACCGAGGTCGTCGCCTTCGATCCGGACGCGGATCTCGCCGTCATCCGTCTCGTCGGCGTCCGCGCCGATCACTTCGCGTCCCTGCCGCTCGCCTCGCAGCCCGTCTCCGACGAGGCCATCCTCTCGTATGGCTTTCCGGCGAGCAGCCTCGCCGCGCGGTCCGGCATGGTGTCCAAGCCCGGCAAGGTGTTGAGCCTCGTGAAGTTCTCGGTCGTCGACCGTCGGACCGGCGAGATTCTCCGCAGCGACGCCGTGGACGGGCTCCTCGTCTCGTCCGAGATCGAGCCCGGCTTCAGCGGCGGCCCCACGTGCAACGAACGCGGTGAGGTCGTCGGCGTCAACGTGACGAAGGACACGGTGCACCGAGCGCAGAACGGCGCCGTCAGCGTCGCCGCGGTCCGCGCGCTCCTCGCCAAGGTCGAGCCGGCGGGTCACGCGAAGGAGCCGACGCCCGAGGACGTGAAGGCACTCCTCACGCGCATCCAGAGCGAGTACCTGCTCCTGCCGATCGACAAGCGTTGGGAGGCGCGCGAGGACGAGTTCGTGAGCGCGTCGGACCTCCCGCGCACGACCGAGATGTTGACGGCCATCCGCCGCCTCGAGGACGACACGTCGCGCGACCCGAAGACCAAGCTCTCCGGGCAAGCGATGCTCGGCCTCGTCTTGGCGCGCCTGCCGGGTCGCCCCCTCGAGACGTACACCGATCGAAGCACGCGCAAGGCGCTGGCCGACTGCGAGCTCCGCGAAGAGAGCCTCAAGCAATTCTTCGGTTCGCTCGCGAAGCCCGGCGGCGACTCGGACGCCCTCGCCGACGTGACGAGCGGCCGCTGTTCCGCGCTCGCGTTCCGTCCGCTCGTCTGGGACATGACGGCGATGGCGCTGCGCTGGGAGGGCAAGGAGCGCGGCGTTTCCGTCGGAAAGGTCGAGAACGTCGATCCCGAGCGCCACATCTACCGCGCGTCGGTGCGGTTCGACGGCATCGACTACCTCGTCGATGTCTGGCTCGCGACCGACGGCGGGCGCCTCCGCCTCAAGCTCTTCGACAGGGACGGCCGCCCGGCCGGCCTCGGCCTCGTGCAGACGACGCCCGCTTCGGCCTTCTCGGGCACGTGGCACCGCACCGAACCTCGCACCGCGCACGACTTCGGGCGCGGAGTGGACGCCGACATGGACACCGACGAGACCCTCGTCGTCGCCATCGGGACCGACGGTGGGGCGAACGTCACCCACCAGCTCCGCCGCCACGTGTACTTCACGGGCCGCCGCAGGGCCGCCTGCGGGGGCAGCACCCTCGACCTCGGCATCGAGCAGACGTTCCACGGGACGCTACAGGACGCGAGCATCGTCGGCTTCCGCAAGATGGACGCGAAGGCCATCGGGGTCGACATGCCGAGGTGTTACGGGCTCTTCACCTACACGCCGGACCAGGAGGCGGTCTTCAAGCGAGTGGGAGACCGGCTGGTCATGTACCGGACGGACGGGGTGGCCTTCCCGGAGGCGGCGGAATTCGAGCGCTGAACGTCCCGGCTCGAGGAGAACTTTTCTTCGCCCGCGGTGTTTAAGGGCCGAGATGACGCGCGCACTGTACGGGGTCCTGGTCGCCGTCGTCCTGGCGGTCGGCTGTGGTGAGCTCTCGATCGATCATGGGGCCTGGACGCTCGTCGTCCATGCCGGGGGCGTGACGGTCGTAGTGGTCGGCTGATCCCGACTCACGGCAGGCGTCCGACTTGCCCGTCGTGCGCCCAGTAGAGGTGCGTCCCGTCGCTCGCGATGGCGTCGATCGAGCGCGCGGCCGGGCTGATGGCGGCGGCCTCGCCCGCGTCACCGAGCGAAAGGACGTGGAAGACGCCTTCGACCGCCTCCTCGGGGACCCAGCTCGCACCGCGCGCGTCTACCACCAGCTCCGCGAAACCCGCGAAGTCCTGCGTCAGGCGGGTCGGCGTGCCGCCCGCCGTAGGCATCGTCCAGAGCGATTCGCTGCGCTTCTCTACCCAGGTCAGTGCGCCCCCGTGGAGCGCGATCGGGCCCGGTAGACCGCGGTCCGACGCGAGCACGCGGGGTGTTCCCCCGCCCTTCGGCGCGGCGACGATGGTCCCCTCGAGGCGATCGGCCCAGTAGACGCTCGCGTCGTCGAGCGCGACGTTCGTGATCTCGCCGTCCGACCGCCCGAGGATGACGCGTTCACCGCCAGCAGCCGGTATGTGTACGACCGTGTTGGCGTGTGTGAGACCCGTCGGCGTCGGGTCGACGTCGACGACGAAGACCGAGGTGCCGTCGCAGGCGATGCTCCGCGGGCGTCCGAGCACGGCGATGGGGCGCACCTCGCCGCCCCCGACCGGAACGCGAAGGACGGAACGCGTCGTGGAGATCCAGAGCGCCCCGGAGGCGTAGGCCATCCCGCGCGCCGGCGCGTCCAGGTGCGCGATGATGCGGGGCAGGCCGGCGTCGTCGGTCGCCGGCTGGGTGACCGTCATGACGGTGACCGCCCGATCGGCAGCGCGCGCGAGGTAGACGGCCTCCGGCGTGGCGACCAGCTGGTCGCGGGGGGCCTCGGCCGGGGACGCATCGAAGAGCGCCGCGACGAGCTCCAGGTCGTCCTGGGGGACCGGAGGCAGCGGGCGTGGGCGCGCCTCCTCGCCGAAGAGCCAGTACGCGCCGAGGCTCGCGGCAATCGCAGCCCCGAGGAGCGCGACGGAGCCCGCCCTGTTCATGGGCGCACCCCGCGCAGCTCCACGTCCTCGACTTCCGTGCGCGGGCGCGTCACCACGTCGCCGCGTTTCACCTCCGTCGCGCCGAGCGGGTCGTCCATCACAGTGCCCGTCACCGACTTCGCGTCGGCGCCCGTCACCTCGAGCCACATCGATTCCGTCCCCGCGTCTCCCGGGATCGGGAACGGCACGAGGACCAGGAGCTTGGCGCCGGCGGCCCGCGCTGCCTCCCACCGGCCGACCGATGCGGAGAGCTTCTCCTGCGCTGCGTGCCGGCGCGCGTCGAGTACGTCTTGCGTCGGGGACGCCGCCAGCAGCGGCCCGAAGAAGCGCTCCGCGAGGTCCACGTACCCGATGGGTCCCTCGCCTCCGGCCGGTACGATCCGCGCGACGAAGTCGTTGGGGTCACCGTCCTCCGGGTGCACCCCGACGACTTCCACGGGGACGGTCTCCTGTTCCGGCAGCCCCGCGTCCCGCGGGTACGCCTTGCCCCGCGCGATCGCGAGGTCGTCCCTCGTGAGCGCCAGGGGCCCCGCGCTCGCGCCGTTCGCGATCGCCCGCGCGACGGCGAGGACTAGGTCGCCCATCGCGGCGGTGGCCGGAGTCGGTACGCGGCTCGCCTCCACGTCGGGCGCGCCCCAGCGTGCAAGGCCCGCCGTGAGCACGCGCACCACGCCTTCGCCCTCGGGCTCGAAGAGCACCCCGACCCGGTCGCTGCGGAAGCACGGTCGTTCGAGCGGGGTAGTCACGGCATGCTTCGCGAAATCCGCGGGCTTCTCGAGGCGATCGAGCAGCTGGTCCCACACCATGCCGCCAGTTGCCCGACCGATCGCTGCCGCGAGTGCGATGGCCGATCGCAGCGGGAGCTGCTGCGGAGTGATGGGGCCCGAGACGCGCACCGCGACTACGCGCGGCGCCCTGGCCACCTCGCGCCTCTCCGCGGGCGAGAGTGCGCGTCCGCTCGCGTCGACGTTCATCCGCTCGACGTTCCACACGCTGGACGCAAGCACGTGCACCGAAGTCCTCGCCCCGTCGCGCACGACACCGCGAACGGCCTCGCACGCAGCGGTGTCTCCGCAGAGGTCCGGGGTCACCAGCGCCGCGAGGCCCGCCGGGTCGGCGAGCGCCGACGGCTCGCCGAAGCGCGCGAGGTCCGTCTCGCTTCGGTCCGTTAGAACGCCGTACTCGGCGATCGCGGCGGCAGGACGATCGAGGGGCTTCCGCGGAGGAGCTTCCGGCACCGGAAACGGCGTCGCGAGGTCGATCGAGCTCGACGGCGACGCACTTGCAGGGGCCGCGGGCGAGGGTTCCGACCCGCCCGACGAAGTCGAGCTCCGGGAAACGAGCCCTCCGGCAACCACGACTGTCACCGCAATGCCCAGGTACACCAGCGTTCTTCGCGACACGGGAGGCGCAGCTTAGACCAGCGAGAGCCCAGGAGAATGGCACTGGCGCGGCGCGTCATCCACCAGCATAATCCGGGGGATGCCGCTGCCGTCCCCGTGCGGACTCTACGACCCCGCGCTTGAGCACGATGCATGCGGCCTGGGATTCGTGGCCGACCTTCGCCGACCTCCGACGCACGAGGTCGTCGACATGGGAATCGAGATCCTCCGCCGGCTGGCGCATCGCGGCGCGGCGGGCTGCGATCCGCGCTCGAGCGACGGCGCAGGCATCCTCATCCACGTCCCGCACGCCCGCTTCGAGCGGACGCTGGCGCACACCGGCATCGAGCTCCCCCTCGAGGGCGATTACGGCGTTGCGCAGTGCTTCCTCTCTCGCGACGCCGCGCAAGCGGCGGCCGAGATGCGCGCGCTCGAGGAGGCCGTCCGGCACCACAACCAGAAGGTCATCGGCTGGCGCGACGTTCCCGTCGACGAGCGCGCCCTCGGTCCGGTCGCGCGCGAGTCGATGCCTGCGTTCCGCCAGCTCTTCGTCGGCCGCATGTGCCCGGCCGCGGTGTTCGAGCGCACCCTCTTCATGATCCGCAAGCGCGCCGGGCGCCGCGCGAGCGACGCTGGGCTCCCGGGCTTCTACGTTGCGAGCCTCTCGTCGAAGACCGTCGTCTACAAGGGCCTCTCGCTGCCCGAGCATCTCGCCGACTTCTACCTCGATCTCCGGGAGGAGGAGACGCGCAGCCGAATCGCGCTCGTGCACTCGCGCTTCAGCACGAACACGTTCCCCACGTGGGAGCGAGCGCACCCCTACCGGCGCATCGCGCACAACGGCGAGATCAATACGTTGCGCGGCAACCAGACGTGGATGCGCGCGCGGGAGCCACTCCTCGCGAGCGCCGCGTTCGGCGAGCACCTCGCCGATTTCAAGCCGATCATCCGCCCAGGCGGCAGCGACTCGGCGTCGCTCGACAACGTCGTCGACTTCCTCGTCGCCGGCGGCCGCAGCCTCCCGCACGTCATGATGATGCTCGTGCCCGAGGCGTGGGAGGGCAACTCCGAGATGCCCGTCGGCCGCCGCGCCTTCTACGAGTATCACGCGTCGCTCGTCGAGCCCTGGGACGGGCCGGCCGCGATCCTCTTCACGGACGGCACGTACGTGGGCGCGACCCTCGACCGCAACGGCCTCCGCCCGATGAAATACGTGGTGACCGAGAGCGGCTTCGTCGTCGCGGCGAGCGAGCTCGGGGTCCTCGACTTCGACGCGGAGGACGTCCTCGAGAAGGGGCGCCTCCAGCCGGGCCGCATGCTGCTGGTCGACATGGCGCGCGGGCGCGTGGTGGGCGACGAGGAGATCAAGAGTGAGGTCGCCGCCCACGAGCCGTACGCCGCGTGGCTCGAGGGCAACAAGCTCGATCTCGCGTCGTTGCCGGTCCCCGCCCTGCCGGCCTCGATGACCCCTGCCGACCGGCGACGTCGAATGCGCGCGGCCGGCTATTCGCGCGAGGACCTCAGGGTGCTCCTCGCGCCCATGGCCACGAACGGCGAAGAGCCGACAGGCAGCATGGGCAACGACGCGCCACTCGCCGTCCTCAGCGAGCGGCCGCAGCTCTTCTTTCGCTACTTCAAGCAGCAGTTCGCGCAGGTCACCAACCCGCCCATCGATCCGATCCGCGAGAAGCTCGTGATGACGCTCGCGAGCTGCGTGGGGGGCGAGGGGAACCTCCTCGCCGAGACGCCGGACCAGTGTCGCCTCCTCGAGCTCGCGCAGCCGGTGCTCACGAACGAGGACCTGGCGAAGCTCGTCGGTGGCGCCCTCGCCGACTTCTCCGTGCGGGTCCTGCCCGCGCTCTTCGCGCCGCGCGTCGAGGCGCTCGAGCCGGCCCTCGAGGCACTCTGCTCCGCCGCCGAAGGGGCGGTCGACGCGGGCGCGAGCATCCTCGTCCTCAGCGACCGCGGAATCGACCGGGAGCACGCCGGCATCCCGAGCCTCCTTGCGACGAGCGCCGTCCACCACGCGCTCGCACGGTCCGGAAAGCGCATGCGGGTCGGCCTCGTCGTCGAGACCAGCGAGGTGCGCGAGGTCGCCGACCTCGCCCTCCTGGTCGGGTACGGCGCGGGCGCGGTGAACCCGTACCTCGCGTTCGAGGCCATCGACGCGCTCGACGTCGGCACGCCACGAGGCGAACGGCCGGCGCACTACGTCCACGCGCTCGGCAAGGGCCTGCTCAAGGTGATGAGCAAGATGGGCATTTCATGCCTATCGAGCTACCAGGGCGCTCAGATCTTCGAGGCAGTCGGCGTGGGCAAAGTGGTCGTCGACCGCTGGATGCCCGGCACGGCGTCCCGCATCGGGGGCGTGGGCCTGCGCGAGATCGCGTGCGAGACGCTCCTCCGCCACGCCGCCGCGTTCGAGGTCGAGGTCCCCGGAACGACGTCAGGCGGCGAATCGAGCGACGAGGACGCCCTCGACGTCGGCGGCGTGTACGCGTGGCGCGTCGGAGGCGAGCGCCACCTCTGGAGCCCGAAGACCGTTGCGAGCCTGCAGAAGGCTGTGCGCCTGGAGGACGCGTCCTCGTACGAGGTCTACGCGCGCGCCATCAACGACCAGGGCACCGCGCCCTTCACGCTCCGCGGCTGCTGGGATCTCGCGGGCGGCGACCCTGTCCCGCTCGAGGAGGTCGAGCCGGCGGCGAAGATCGTCCGGCGCTTCGCCACCGGGGCGATGAGCTTCGGGAGCATCAGCAAGGAGGCCCACGAGAACCTCGCCGTCGCGATGAACCGCATCGGGGGCAAGTCGAACAGCGGCGAGGGCGGCGAGGACGCGGCGCGCTTCCTCCCTCTCGAGAACGGCGACTCGCGCCGCAGCGCAATCAAGCAAGTCGCGAGCGCCCGCTTCGGCGTCACGGCGCACTACCTCGTCAACGCCGACGAGCTCCAGATCAAGATCGCCCAGGGCGCCAAGCCGGGCGAGGGCGGCCAGCTCCCGGGCCACAAGGTAGACGAGGCGATCGCGCGCGTCCGCCACTCGGTGCCCGGCGTCACGCTCATCTCGCCCCCACCGCACCACGACATCTACTCGATCGAGGACCTCGCGCAGCTCGTTTACGATCTCAAGAGCGTCAACCCGCGCGCCCGCGTGAGCGTGAAGCTCGTCAGCGAGACAGGCGTCGGCACGATCGCCGCGGGCGTCGCCAAGGCTCACGCCGACGCCGTCCACATCGCCGGTCACGACGGCGGGACCGGCGCCTCGCCCCTCTCGTCGATCCACCACGCCGGAACGTCATGGGAGCTCGGGCTCGCCGAGACCCACCAGGTCCTCTGCCTCAACGGTCTGCGCGACCGCGTGCGGGTTCAGGTCGACGGACAGCTCAAGACGGGCAGGGACGTCGCGTTCGCCGCGCTCCTCGGCGCCGACGAGTTCGGGTTCGCGACCGCGCCGCTCGTCGCGAGCGGCTGCGTCATGATGCGCAAGTGCCACCTCAACACGTGTCCCGTCGGGGTCGCCACGCAGGATCCCGTCCTGCGTGCGCGCTTCGCCGGCACGCCGGAACACGTCATCAATTTCTTCTTCTTCGTGGCCGAGGAGCTCCGCGCCATCATGGCGCGCCTCGGCTTCAGGACGATTGACGCGATGGTCGGTCACACGGATCGCATCGCTCCCCGCACGATGGTCCACCCGAAGGCGGCTACGCTCGATTTCACGGACGTGCTGGTCCGTGCGGTCCAGGTGGAGTCGAACGCCGCAGCGGACACCGCGTCGCCGTTCACCTCGTCGACCGAGGAGGCGCTCCTCGAGGCCGCACACCACAGCGTCAAGTACGGAGCGCCGTCGACCATGCAGGTCGCGCTCACGAACGCCGACCGCGCGTTCGGCGCGCGCCTCGCGGGGGAGCTCGCGCGCAAGCACGGCGCCGGCGGGCTTCCCGACGCGACCGTCGCCGTCGAGGCCACGGGCACAGCGGGCCAGAGCTTCGGAGCCTTCGCGACGCGCGGGATGCTCCTCGTCCTCGAGGGGGACGCGAACGACTACGCGGGCAAGGGTCTGTCTGGCGGTGTGCTTGCCATCCGACCTCCGGCGCGCGCACGCTACAAGGCACACGAAAACGTCATCGTGGGCAACACGTGCCTCTACGGCGCGACGAGCGGTAAGGCGTTCTTCGCCGGCCGCGCCGGCGAGCGCTTCGCTGTCCGCAACAGCGGCGCCGTGGCGGTGGTCGAGGGCGTGGGCGACCACGCCTGCGAGTACATGACCGGCGGGACGGTCGTCGTCCTGGGTGCTACCGGGCGCAACTTCGCCGCGGGGATGAGCGGTGGCATCGCGTACGTCCTCGACGACGACCGCGTCCTCGCTGGGCGCGTGAGCAAGGCAACCGTCGACCTCGAGACTCTCGCCGCCGAGGACGACGAGCTCCTCCGCCTCCTCGTCGAGGAGCACGTGGCCCACACGCGAAGCGCGCGCGGAAAGGCCCTGCTCGCCGCGTGGGGCAAGCGCCGCTTCGTCAAGGCGATGCCCCACGAGTGGCGGCGCGTCCTCGAGCTCCGGAAGGTCGGCTGACCGATGAGCGACCCGAAGGGTTTCCTCCGCTTGCCGCGCGTCGAGGAGGGCGAGCGCCCAGTTGCCGAGCGCATCGCCGACTGGCGCGAGGTCGGCGTTCCTGCGAGCGACGCGGCGGTGCGCGACCAGGCCTCGCGCTGCATGGACTGCGGCATCCCCTTCTGCCATCAGGGTTGCCCGCTCGGGAACCTCGTCCCCGAATGGAATGACCTCGTCCATCACGGTCGCCTCGACGAGGCGGCGCGCCGGCTCCACGCGACCAACAACTTCCCCGAGGTCACGGGCCGAGTGTGCCCGGCGCCGTGCGAGTCGTCGTGCGTCCTCAACATCCGCGACGAGCCAGTCACCATCAAGACGATCGAGCGGACCATCGCCGACCACGTCCTTGCTCAGGGTGCTTACGTTCCGCAACCGGCGCGGGTCCGCACGGGGCGGCGCGTGGCCGTCGTCGGCGCCGGCCCCGCCGGGCTCGCGGCAGCGCAACAGCTCGCCCGCACGGGGCACGACGTCGTCGTGTTCGAGCGCGACGATCGACTCGGGGGTCTGCTCCGCTACGGCATCCCCGACTTCAAGATGGAGAAGGCCATCCTCGACGCGCGCGTCGCGCAGCTTCGCGCCGAGGGCGTCGCCTTCCGCGTCGGCGTCGCCGTCGGGCAGGACCTCCGCGGCGAGCAGCTCCTGCACGAGTTCCATGCAGTGGTCCTCACGACCGGCGCGCGCGTGCCTCGCGATCTCCCCATCCCGGGCCGCGAGCTCAAGGGCGTCGTCTTCGCGATGGAGTACCTCGTCCAGCAGAACCGTCGCGTTGCCGGCGACGAGGTCGACGCCGGTCGCGCCGTCGTGGCCACGGGAAAGCAGGTCGTCGTCATCGGAGGCGGCGATACCGGGTCCGACTGCGTCGGCACGGCCGTCCGCCAGGGGGCGGCGAGCGTTGCGCAACTCGAGCTCATGCCCAAGCCCGCGCTCGCGCGGCTCCCAGGTAACCCGTGGCCCGAGTGGCCGCTCGTGCTTCGCACCTCCACGTCGCAGGAGGAAGGGGCGGACCGCGACTGGTCGATCGCGACACGCGCATTCCGTGGCGAGGCGGGGCACGTCGTGAGCATCGAGGCGCAGCGTGCCGTACTCGAGGCGGGGAGGATCAAGTACCTCCCCGGAACCGAGCTCTCGATGCCTTGCGACCTCGTCCTGCTCGCGATGGGTTTCGTGGGGCCCGAGCGCCAAGGGGTCGTTGAGCAGCTGGCTCTGGCGCTCGACGGGCGCGGCAACGTCCGGACGGACGCCAGCGGTGCGACGAGCGTTCCGGGCGTCTTTGCGGGGGGCGACGCCGCGCGGGGACAGTCGCTCGTCGTGTGGGCCATCGCCGACGGTCGTCGCGTTGCGTCGGGGGTCGACGCCTACCTCCGCAGGACGCCCACGCTCGCACGCGCCGCCAACGGCTGACGGGACGCACTCACGGCCCCCCCCGGCCGCCGTTCCTGCCCATCACCCGTTCGCGGCGACGAGCGTGCGGACGAGGAACCCGACGAGGACGAGCGTCGTCGCGCCGCCGAGGCCGAAGAACAGTGAGCGCCACGGCTGCCTCTCGCCGAGGTACGCGAACGTGTGCCCGAGGCGCGCCACCGTGAAGACGCCGAAGACCCACTCGGCGACCGCCGCCGACCCGCCCGCGAGCACGTAGACGAGGCCGAGGATCGCGAACGGCACGATGTTCGCCATCGCGTTGCGGTGGGCGCGAAGGACGCGCGCCACAGCGGGCGGGTCGCCCTCGACGAGCTTCGCGCCCTTCGAGATGGTCGAGGCGTCCTCTTCGTTCGGCGTCGTCTTGGTCTTCGAGCGGACGCCGCCACTGTAGCCCCACAAGAAGAGGAGGTTCAGGCTCAGTAGGATGAGCGACACGGCATAGGCGACGAAGGCGGGCTGCGAGGCGAGGTTGGTCATCGGAAGTCTCCCTTGCGCCGTACGTCTCGGCAGCGCCGGATCCGTTACGCTGGTCCAGTGACGCAGGGGCAGGGGAACGACGACGCCGCGCTCCTCGCGGGCCTCCGGGCCGGCGACGAGGCGGCCTTCCGCAAGCTCGTCGGGGCCATGCACCGTGGCCTGATGCGCGTCGCCATGGCCTGCGTCGGGTCCGAGGCCGCGGCCGAGGAGGTGGTACAGGAGACGTGGCTCGCCGTCGTCGGGCAGCTCGACCGCTTCGAGGGCAGGAGCAGCCTCCGGACCTGGATCGGCACCATCCTCGTCAACCGGGCGCGCACGCGCGGCATCCGCGACAAGCGCTCGGTCCCGTTCTCCGCCCTGGCGAGAGAGGAGACGGACCCGGTCGAGCCCGAGCGCTTCAGCGCGGCCGGGTTCTGGAAGACTCCGCCCGCGCGCTGGGACGACGCCCCCGAGGAGCTCGTGCTCCGCAAGGAGGCTCGCGGGGCCATCGAGGCCGAGATCCAGACGCTGCCGGAGACCCAGCGCACCGTCGTGACCCTCCGCGACCTCGAGGGGTGGACCTCCGAGGAGGTCTGTAACGTTCTCGGGCTCACCGAGACCAACCAGAGGGTGCTCCTGCACCGTGGCCGCCAGCGACTCCGGGCGGCGCTCGAGCGCTACCACGCCGGGACGGGACGCTGATGTACACCTGCCGAGACGCGAGCGAGCACATGACCGAGATGCGCGAGGGTGCGCTCTCGGGCTGGCTGCGCCTCTGGCACCGCCTCCACGTCGCCATCTGCCCACACTGTCGGGCGTGCAACCGCCAGTTCGACGAGACCGTGAAGCTCGCGGGAGAAATCCCAGCGGAGCCGGCACCCGAACGGATGGTCGAGTCGGCGCTGTCGGCGTTCCGCGGGCGCGGCGAACGTTCCGAATGAGCGTGTAACGGTCCGGTACCCTCGAGAGACGAAGGCAGTGACGGAGGGAGAGCAATGAATCGGTCCAGCGAGGCGGAGACGCTCGTGAACGCCGGGGTGGCCTTCGACGCGACGGTGGACTCGTCCACGCCGTCGATCCAGGTTCCCATCTCGAGTCCGGGGCGATCGACCTCCCGATCCACGGTCCTTCCGCGCGTCGAGCGGACGGACGATGGCGCGACACTCGTGAGCTCGGCGCGTCCCCGTTTCGAGCACCGGCGCGCCCTCGGTCAGGGCGGTCTCGGCGAGGTCCTCGCGGCGGTCGATCAGGACATCGGCCGAGAGGTCGCCATCAAGCGCCTCCGCACCGACGTCACGGGCCCCGGCGCCGTCGCGCGCTTCGTCGACGAGATCCGCACGGTCGGCGCGCTCGAGCACCCGAACATCGTCCCCATCCACGACGTCGGCGTGGCCGACGACGGGTCGCTCTACTTCGTCATGCGGTGCGTCCAGGGGGAGACCATCGAGAGCATCATCGAGAAGCTCCAGGCCGGCGACCCGCTCGCGCACGCCCACTGGACCTACGAACGGCGCGCGCACGTCTTCCGCCAGCTCCTCGACGCCGTCGCGTTCGCGCACGGGCGCGGCTACGTCCACCGCGACATCAAGCCCGCCAACGTCATGGTCGGCCCGTGGGGCGAGGTCTTCCTCATGGACTGGGGCATCGCCAAGCCGATCGGCGCGCCGGATCTCCCGCTCGGGACGTCTCCTGGTACCGCCACGACGGGCGAGCGCGTCACCGCCACGCACGTGGGCGCCATCCTCGGCACACCAATGTACATGTCGCCCGAGCAGGCGGAGGGCGAGCAAGTGGACGCCCGGTCGGACATCTACTCGCTCTGCGTGCTCTTCCACGAGTTCCTTGGCCTGCGGCACTACCTCGAGGACTGCAAGTCCGTCGAGGCCGTCCTCCACGGCGTGCACAACGCCCATGCCATCCCGCCGACGTTCATCGCCAACCGACACCAGACGCCTGCCCCCGCGGACCTCTCCTGGTTCGTCCGCAAGGGCATGGCGAAGCACCCGTCGCGGCGGTACCAGAGCGTCGGCGAGATGATTGACCGCCTCGACGCACGCGAGGAGGGGATCATTCCCATCGAGTGCCACGTCACGTTTACGAAGAGCGTGATGCGGTCGGCGATGCGCTGGCTCGACCGACACCCGACCCTCTTCACGGTCGGCCTCTCGATGACGGTCCTCGCGATGATCGCGCTCACGGTCCTCGCGATCGTGCGCCGCTGACGCGGCCGGCCAGCGCGCCCCGGGAGACTACGCGCCGAGCGCGTCCCGCTTGCGCGCGAGGAGGCGCCGCTCCGGCTCGTTCTTCACGAGCCCGAGCGCGCGGTCGTACGCGTCGCGGGCCTCGGCGGTCTTGCCGAGTTTCGCCAGCAGGTCTGCCCGGGCGGCGTGAAACAGGTGGACCTCTTCGAGGCCTCCGTCGGTGCCGAGCGCGTCGAGCGCCCGCATCCCTTCGGCCGGCCCCTCCGCCATCGCCACCGCCACCGCGCGATTGAGCTCGACCACCTGGGACGGCGCGACGCGCGCGAGCACGCCGTAGAGCGCCGCGATCTGAGGCCAGTCCGTCGCGCCGCTGTCTTTCGCTTGCGCGTGCACGGCGGCGATGGATGCCTGGAGCGCGTACGGTCCCGGCCGCCCCTGGAGCGCCCGCGGGACGAGCGCCAGCCCTTCGTCGATGGCGGGGCGATCCCATCGCGCTCGGTCCTGGTCCTCGAGGAGTACGACGTCCCCGTTCGCGTCGACGCGGGCGTCGTGCCGCGAGTCCTGCAGCAAGAGGAGCGCGAGCAGGCCGAGCGCCTCGGTGCGATCGGGCAGGAGGCTCACGACGAGTCGCGCCAGGCGGATCGACTGCGCGCATAGATCGCGGCGGACGAGGCGGTCGCCGGACGTCGCCGCGTACCCCTCCGTGAAGACGAGGTAGACGACCGCGAGGACCGCGTCGAGGCGATCGGGGAGCTCGGCCTCCGACGGGACGCGGTAGGGGATCCCGGCGGCGCGGATCTTCGTCTTCGCGCGCACGAGGCGCTGGGCCATCGTGGGGACGGGGACGAGGAACGCGGCGGCGATCTCCTCGGTGGAGAGGCCCGCGATCGTGCGAAGGGTGAGCGCAACCTGCGAATCGAGCGGGAGGGCGGGGTGGCAGCACGTGAAGACGAGGCGGAGGAGGTCGTCCTCGAAGAGCTCCGTGTCGTCGCCTTCGTCCGGCGGTTCGAACGGCGCCGCCTGCAGCGCGGCGAGCGCCTCGATCTCCGGCTGCTTCTCGGCGAACCGGCGGCGTCGTCGGATTCGGTCGATGGCCTTGTTGCGGCCAGCGCGCACGAGCCACGCGTGCGCGTTCGCCGGGAGGCCCTCGCCGGGCCACTGCTCGAGAGCGGCGGCGAAGGCATCCTGCGCGGCCTCCTCGGCCACGTCGAAGTCGCGCAGGACGCGGATGAGCGTCGCGAGAACGCGCGCTCCCTCGCCGCGGAGGACGCGCTCGATGGCCGCCGGAGGGGCGCTCACGGGCGTGAGCGTACCCGGTCCGGCGGCGCACGCGAGGGGCGCGGCCACCGCCGACCCGGATCACATCGGGTGGATGGGCCGGACCTCGATCGTGCCGTGGCGTGCGCCGGGGATGCGCGCGGCAATGGCGGTCGCCTCGTCGAGATCCTTTGCCTCGACCACGTAATAGCCGCCGAGCTGTTCGCGCGTCTCCGCGAACGGGCCGTGCGTCGTCAGCGTCTTGCCCTCGCGGACGCGGACGCTCGTCGCGGTGGACGTCGGCTGGAGGCGCTCGCCCGCCCGCAGGTTGCCGCCCTCCTTGATCGACTTCGTGAACGCGTTGAACTCGTTCATCATCTGCCCGAGCTCGTTCTGCGACATCGAGGCGATCTTCTTCTCTTCCGAATAGATGAGCAGCAGGTATTGCATCGCGAACCTCGCTTTCCGACTCTACGTCGAACGGGCCGCGACGCGATCGACAGGTCTGTCGACCTTTCTTCGGTCGCCGGGGGCCGCCCTCGTTCGGGACTGCCCAGGGCCGTCGCGGCTAGAGCTTCTCGACGACGACGGCGTACGGCGTTTCGGCGACCGCGTGCGAGCCCTCGACGGTTATGGCGTAGACGCCGCCGGGGAAGTCGCCGGGAATGGCCGCGCCGGTGCCGTCGTCGTGCGTCATCACGCACCAGGTGCGGTTCGTGGCGAGCTCCTGCAGGTGGAGGACGGCGACGCCGCCCACGGGGCGAAGGGCGATGTTGCCCGTCATATCCTCGTTGAGCTGGAGGTACTGCGGCGTCGAGCCGTCATGACTCGACGCGCACGTGGCGCTCTCCGGGTGGGCCGCTGCGGTCCCGTGGAGGACCAACCGCTGCGTCTGGAGGATCTCGACCCGTGCGCCGGGCGGTACCGTGCTCTTCGCGGGCGCACAGGCGAGTGAAAGCACCGAGGCGGATATGGTCATGGCGGCGATGGCGAGGACGTGCGCGAGGGACGAGCGGTGCTTCGACATGACGCGCGTCCAAGCACGCCGGATGCCGACCGCCTGGTCGTCGAGGATCCACCCGAAAAGCGGGGAGTTTCAGAGGGCGTCGATGTCGGCGGGGATGCGCACTGGCTGAACCGTCATTCATTCTCGCAACGAGGCCGTATTGCGAAGGCGAACGGCGAGCGGTAGGTGAACGTCCTGCGCGGCCGATGGTAGAAGCCCTGATCGATGGCCCCCACGCTCGCCCCCGAAGCGCTCTCGCCCGAAGAGTCCCTGGAACGGCTGCGGGAGGGCAACCGGCGCTTCGTGCGCGGGGAGGGGAGCGCGCTCCGGACGTGGCACCCCGGTCTCGCCGACGGACAAGCGCCCTTCGCGGTCGTTCTCGGGTGCGCCGACTCGCGCGCTCCGGCGGAGTACGTCTTCGACCAGGGGCTCGGGGATCTGTTCGTCATCCGCGTCGCGGGGAACATCGTCGCGCCGTCGCTCGTCGGGTCGGCGGAGTTCGCGGCAAGCAAGTTCGGCACGCGGCTCGTCGTCGTGATGGGGCACACGCACTGCGGGGCGGTCGGCGCGACGATGACGGCGCTCGAGCAGGGCGGTCCCCCCGCGTCGAGCAACCTGCGTTCGATCGTCGAGCGCATCGCGCCCAACGTGCAGCACCTCTTCGACGGGCCGGATGCTCCCTCGACGATGTACGGGGTGGCCGTGCGCGCGAACGCGGTTGCGTCGGCGCGCGCGCTGCGTGCCTCGAGCCCCTTCCTCGAGAAGCTCTCGGCCGAGGGTCGGGTCAAGATCGTCGCGTCGGTCTACGATCTCGAGACGGGCGTGGTCACGTTCTACGACGACTGACGTTCGCTGCGCGCCCCCGCCCACGACGGCCCTCGGGCGGGCACAGACGCCTCAGACGCCGAAGTGGTAGGCCGAAAGCTGCAGACCCAGGATCGTCCCCTGGTAGCCGACGACGCCGCGATCGTCGCCCGCCGCGCCGGCGGCGACCATCATCGGGATGAGGTGCTCCTCGCGCGGGTGCGCCTGCCGCGCCGAGGGTGCCTCGGCCCAGTGCGCGAGCGCCGCGTCGCGCTCGGCCGGAGCCCGGACGCCCACGTCGCGGAGCCACGCGTCGAACTCGGCCGCGACGCCGCGGGCGCGAGGATGGAAGGCGCGCAGGTTGTGGTACGTCATGCCGCTACCCACGATGAAGACACCCTCGTCGCGGAGCGGCGCGAGGGCGCGGCCCAGCGCGAGGTGCTCCTTCGGGTCGAGCCCTTTCTTCAGCGAGAGCTGGACCGTCGGCACGTCGGCGTCGGGATATGCGAGCTTGAGCGGGACGAAGGTGCCGTGGTCGAAGCCGCGTTTCTCGTCGCGCGCTGCCGGGATGCTTGCTGCGCCGAGGAGCTCGCACACGCGATCGGCGACCGCAGGGCTGCCCGGCGCGGGCCAGGTGATCGAGTACGAGGCGGGCGGGAAGCCGTAGTAGTCGTAGAGCATGGGCGGCGCGGGCGACGCCATGACCGTCGGCGCCGGCTCTTCCCAGTGCGCGGATATGCAGAGGACGGCCTCGGGAGGCTCCTTCGGGAGCGACCGCACCGAGCGGAGGTAGGTCGCCAGCGCATCGAGTTCGGCCCGGTCGCCGACGCCGATGTCGACGAAGGGCCACGGGCCCCCGCCGTGGGGGAAGAAGACCACCGGCATGCGCGTCGCGCTCATCGTCGGTTCAACCTAACCACGGCGCGTGCGGACACAACGACGCCGCAGTCCGACGAGGGCGAGGAGCCCGAGAGCAAGGGGCGCTGGCGCACCCGAACCAGGCCCGGTCGTGGTGCAGCCGGCGCAGCCGCCGCGCTTCGAGACGGATTCTGCGGAGACGGTCTCCTCTTGCGGAGGAGCCGGGGCGAGGGGCGCCGACTCGGAACGCGGCGTCACGTCCTTCTCGCCCGTACCCAGCGGCTCGGCGCACTCGGGGCAGACGCTCTTCACGTGTGCGATTGCCGCAGAGAGCCGATCACGCGCCTTCGCGCAGCGATCGCCCGGCTCCAGTGCGCATAGGGTCTCCGTCGCGCGGCGCATCGAGCCGAGCGCCTTGCACGCGAGCGCGCAATCGCTCGCCATCGCCTGCGCGTAGTCTGCGTCGAGCTCCGCCTCGAGCGACGCGAGCGACGGGGCCCCTCCGGAACCCGTTCCCGCGTCCACGGAAGAGGTGACGCCCGTAGGCTGCGCCTGGGCACTCTGAGGAGCCAGCGCGAGTGCGCTGGCGGCGACGCCCGTGAACGCGAAGACCGCGATCCTCACGCCTCGACGAGACCACGTGCCGCGTGAGTCCGGCAAGGGCGGCCGTGTGCGGCCAAGAGACCTCGGAAGACGAGGCTCCCCGGAATGCGAGGAGACGTCGCAGCACCAAGACGCCAAAAACAGGTTCGGGTTTTCTCCCCGCCGAACCGCGGTGAAGTCCTTGGCGTCTTGGTGCCGCGCCGCTCGTCGTCGTGACCCTCGGACCAGGAGCACGGCGCATGCCACGGTGTGCTCCGCGTAACTACTTCGATTTCGGGGAGCCTAGACGATCCATCGGTAGAAACCGAGGGGAAAACGATCCATCCTGATCGCAACCGACCTTTCGGTCTCGTGTAACGTGAGGGCGATGGCGTTCGCGGTCGGCGTCGATCTCGGCACCACGAACACCGTCGTTGGCGCGGTCAAGAACGGGGTGGTGGCCACGGTGACGGACGCGAACGGGTCGCGCCTCATCCCGTCCGCGGTCTCGTTTCACCCCTCGGGGTCGGTGCTCGTCGGCTACGGCGCGCTCGAGCGACGGCTGATGGACGGTGCGAACACCGTCTCGTCGGTAAAGCGCCTCATCGGGCGGCCCTGGAGCTCGCCCGAAGTGCAGGCGGCACGCAGCAAATTGCCGTTCGCGCTGAAGGAAGGGCCGGGAGGCTCGACCACCGTGACGGCGCGCAACGAGACGTACGCTCTGCCCGAGATTAGCGCGTTCGTGCTGAGGCAAGCGAAGGCCGTGGCGGAGGCGGCTCTCGGCGAGCCGGTGGAGCGCGCGGTCATCACGGTGCCGGCAAACTTCAACGATCTTCAGCGCGCGGCGACCAAGACGGCGGGACGTCTCGCCGGCCTCGAGGTCCTGCGCATCCTCAACGAGCCGACGGCGGCCGCGCTCGCGTACGGGCCGCAGGGCAAGGCGCAGGAGCGCATCGCGGTCTACGACCTGGGCGGCGGGACGTTCGACGTGACGCTGCTCGATCTGGCGGGGAACGTGTTCGAGGTGCTCGCGACGGCAGGTGACACGGCCCTCGGCGGCGACGACATCGACGTCGTCGTTGCCGAGCGGATGGCCGACGACGTGCTCAAGAAGCACCGGTTCGACGCGCGCGAGCAGCCGCTCGCGTACGGAAGGCTGCGCATCCTCGCCGAGGAGATGAAGCGCGCGCTGTCGTCGGAGATCGAGCACACGCAGACCGTCACGGACCTCGTGCCGGCGCCCGGGGGCGCCTACACGCCGTGGACGTTCCGCATGACGCGGCCGGAGCTCGAATGGGCGTCGCTGGGGCTCGTCGAGCGGACGTTCCAGGTCTGCCAGCGCGCGCTCGACGCCGCGGGCGTCGGCCAGAAGGACCTCGACCGCATCATCCTCGTCGGCGGAGCGACCCGCATGCCGATGGTCGCGCGCAAGACCGAGCAGTTCTTCGGGCGGCCTCCAGTCGTTCGCATCAATCCGGACGAGGTGGTCGCGCTCGGCGCGGCCATCCAGGCGGCGCTCCTCGATCGCACGAAGCAGCGCGCGGCGGAGCCGATGCAGCATCCGACCATCGCCGAGGACTCGGTCGTCCGCGAGATGCCCGGCGAGGACGGCCCCTCGAGCTCCGACGCCTTCGGTCTGCCCCTCGTCGGCGGTCCCTCCTTGCCGGCGGGCCCGCACGCGCAGGCGCTTGCTGCGTCCGCGCCGTCACCTGCCTCCCCGGCTGCGGCGCTCACCGCCTCGCGCCGCGATCCACCCGCTCCCGCGCATGCGCCTCCCCTTGCGCCCGCGCGCGTCCCCGCGCTCGCTCCGTCGCCCGCGCCCGCCGCGGCGCCTCCGAAGACGGAGTTTCTCCCGGGGCGCGCCGGCTCCACCCTCGTCTTCGACGTCCCCGGGCTCGCTGGAGCGCCCCCGGCTTCGCCCGTGCAGTCGAAGCGCGCGGTGCCCGATCTCCCTTCGCCGAGCCGCGTCGCGAAGAACCCAGCGCCCCCGCCCCCGGCCCCGCCTGCCCGGCTCCTCGCGTCGGACCCTCCCCCTCCGCCGCGGCCCGCGCCGCTCCTCATCGACGTTACGCCCCTCAGCCTCGGCGTCGAGACCGTGGGCGGCTACTGCGACATCCTCATCGAGGCCAATACGCCCGTGCCCTGCGATCGGACGCGATCGTTCACGACGGCCGCCGCCGGGCAGACGAGCGTGCAGGTTCGCGTTGCGCAGGGCGAGAGCAAGCGCTTCGACGAGAACACCTTCCTGGGCGAGGTGCATCTCTCGGGCGTCCCGGCGGGCGCGCGCGGCGAGGCGCAGATCGCGGTGACCTTCGAGATCGACGCAGACGGCATCCTCAACGTGCGCGCGCTCGACGTGAAGACTGGGCAGGCCACGGCCGCACGCATCCAGCTCGTCGGGGCGCAGAACGACGCAAAGGCCCTCGAGGCAATGCAGGCGCGGCAGGCCGCCCACCCCCTCGCGGCGGCGGCCCCCGCCCGCTGAGCGGACTTCATGGCGTCGCGCGAGGCTCTCGAGGTGTTCCTGCACTCGCTCGCGAGGAAGAGCTATTACGACATCCTCCGCGTGGGGCGCGACGCCAGCCCTGCCGCCCTGAAGGCCGCCTTCCACGACTTCTCGCTGCTCTACCACCCCGACCGGTACGCGTCGTCCGACGCAGGGGCGCGCGAGGTCGCGACGGAGATCTACAAGCGCGGCGTCGAGGCGTACCGCTGCGTCTCCCGGCCCGCGATGCGGCAGCGCTACGACAAGTCGCTGGCGCGCGGCAAGCTCCGCATCGAATCGTCGCGACCTTCGACGGTCCCTCCGCCGCCGCAGATGCGCACGCTCGAGACCGTGGCGCGCACGCCGCGCGCGAAGCAGCACGCCGTGAAGGCCGACCGCTTGATTGCCGTGGGCAAGCTCGAGGACGCGCGCGTCCAGCTGGTGAGCGCGTGCCAGTGCGAGCCCGAGAACGAGGAGCTCGCCGAGCGCCTGAAGATCCTCTACGAGGCGTTGGCGCTCGAGCCGCTGTGAGGGCTACCCTGGTGAGGGCGCGTCATGGTCGGCGATCTCGCGCACATCGCACGCTGCCTCGATCTGCAGGCGCAAGACGTCGTCGACGCCGTGGGGTCGCGTGACTCGGCGCGGGCGCTCCTCGAGCACCTCGCGCGCGTCTCGGCGCCCGACACGGGCGTCGCCAAGGTGCTCCTCGTCTTCGCGCGCATGGCGACGACCGCCTGCGACTGGCTCGACGGCGACCTGACGATCGATCTCCAGGCCGAGGGCAACGCCACGCGCGCGGACGTGACGACGGACCTCGGCGGCGGGCTCCGCGAGCGGGCCTTCGCGCCGCTCCTCTTCCACGCGCCGCTCGTCGAGTTCGCGCGCGCCATCGAACGCGTGCCCCACATGGTCGCGCCCCTCGCCGTGCGAGGCTCCACGCCGAAGCGCGTCTTGCTCAGCGCGACGGCGCTCACGCGCCGCACCTCCATCCCGCCGGCGCCCGTCGCGATCGCGCCCGAGAACCTCTTCGTCCGCGTCCCGCCGCCGGCTCCCACCGGCGCCACGCAGCCCGAGCGCGACGAGCCCTCGCTTCCGGTGATCGCGGCGGCGTCGCCGGCCGCTCGCGGAGCGCGCCCGGCCGTGCACGAGGCGCAGCCCGATCTCCACGACGTCCTGCCCGCGGCGCAGCCTCCGGCGGCGCCCTCGCCGACGTCGAGCCTGCCGCCGAAGGACGTCGACTCGGGCTGGGACGACTGACGGTGGCGCGACGGCGATTCGCCGGGCCGCGAACGCCCGGGCCGAACGCTAGAACCCCCGCTCGATCGCGTCGATGAGGGCGCGGGCGCCGTCGAGCGAAGGGTCCTCCGTCAGCGCGCGCTTGAGGAGCATCACGGCACGCTTCGCGTCGCCCTGCTTGCGCGCGATCTCGCCCATGTACTGGTACGCGAGCGCCTTGCTCATCGGGCCGGGGGTCTTGAGGAGCGTGATCGACCGCAGGGCGCGGTTCGCGAGATCGAGCTGGTCGAGCTCGAGCGCACGGAACGCGACGTCGGAGCACACCTGGCCATTCTGGGCATCGCACTCGAGCGCGAGGACGAGGGACCGCACCTCGGCGGCGCCGTCGCCGAGGTAGCGCCCGACGCGGGCGAGCCGCCAGTAGATCGGCGCGAGCTCCTTCGCGCGCTTGCCCTTGTAGGGCGTGAGGAGCTGCTCGAGGAGGCCGAGTGCATCCTGCGCGCGCCCCGAGAGGGTCATCGCGTCGGCGAGCTGCCCCGCGCAGTCCGCGTCCGACGGGCGGAGCGCGCGCGCCTCCTCGAGAGGCGGGATCGCCGCCCCGGGGTCGCCCGCCCGCTCGAGCAAGAGCGTTCCGGCGCGCAGGAGCTGCGTGAACCGCTCGGCCACGTCGCCGCTCGCCCGCGCGTCCTCGAGCGCCAGGTCCGCCAGCTCGTGCCACGCGCCCGTCTGCTCGTAGACGTGCTCCAGCCGCTCGCGCACCTGCCGGTCCTGCGGCGCGACCTTGCGCGCCCGCTCGAGCGCTCCGCGTGCGTCGCCCGGCCGCCCGGCGTGCTCGCACGCGTCGGCGAGGCGCAGCGCCGTGTCCACCACCGCGTCGCCTTCCTCGAGCCCCACCAGGCGCCGGAGCGCCGCGCTCGCGGCCTCCCATCGCTCGAGCGCCGCCTCGAGGCCCGCCAGCGTGCGGAGCGCCTCGCGGTCCTTCGGGTCCTGCTTCGTCAGGTCGCTCAGGATGGCCCGCGCGCCGTCCGCGTCGCCCGCGTACGGGAGCACCTGCGCCTGGCGCAGGCGGATGGAGCGCACGGTCGCCGCGTCGCCCGACCCCGCCGCCGCCACGCGCGCTCTCTCGAGCTGCTCGGCGAGCGCCGCTCCGTGCGCCGGACGATCCGCCGTGAACGCCGCCTCGAGGTCCTCGAGCGCGCCGGGGGTATCGCCGTTCGCCGCCCGCACGTTCGCGCGCGCCGCCAGCAACCCCGCCCGCGCCGGCGACTCGGGCGCCATCGCGTCGACCGCCGCGCCGAGCTCCGCAATCGCCCCTGCGGCGTCCCCTGCCTCGACGAGCATCTCGACCAGGTCGCGCAGCACCGACGCGTCCTCCGGCGCGGCCTCGCGCGCCAGCCGCAGCGCCGCCGCTGCCTGCCCCGCGTCTCCGAGCTCCGTCTTCCAGAGCGTCGCCGCCTCGCGCAGTCGCTCGACGCGCTCGCCCACGTCCACCCGCGCGCTCGCGTCGAGCACGCAGAGCTCCGCCAGCTTGCGCCAGTCGCTGCGCTCGCGGTACGCCCCTTCGAGCTTCTCGCGCAGGACCCGGCTCGCCGGGTGCGCGCGGTACCCGAGCTCGATCGCCCGTTCGGCCGCGCCGGCGTCGCCCTGCTCGGTCCGTGCCGCTGCGAGCGACAGCGCCATCGCCTCCGCCGCCGGACCCTGCTCCACCGCCAGCCGCCGCTCCTGGAGATCGGCCCTCTCCCCTGCGTCCCCCTCGCCGTCGAGGAGCTTCACCAGCGCGTCGAGGAGGTCGCGGTTCTTCGGCTCCCAGTCGAGGCCCGTGTAGTAGACGTTGCGCGCCTGCATCGGGTCGGTCGCGGTCAGCAGGCCGCCGAGGCGCTGCGCGAGCGACGCGATCGAGGGCGCGTCCGCCCGGTCCTTCGCTGCCTCGATCTGCGAGGCCAGGAGCTCCGCGAGCTGCTCGCGATCGCCCGTCTTCTCGAGGATGGCCGCGAGCATGAGCGCCGCCTCGACCTGCGTCGGGTCGTCGTCGACGATCTCGCGCAGGAGCGGCACCGCCTCGGCAGGCGCGAGCGACAGGCCCTCCATCATGGTGCGCACCCGCTCGAGGCGCAGGCGGCCCCGCTCGCGCGTGTCGTCCACGAACTCCGCGACGCGGCCGAGGAGGTCGGCGAGCTTGCGCGGATCGTTCATCCGCCGGTAGACCGCCGCCAGCGGCTCCCACACCTCGCGGTCCGCCGGGTCCGTCTCGTGCAGCGACTCGTACGTCTCGGCCGAAAGCGCGAGGTCTCCGAGCTTGTCCGCCGCGAGCCGCGCCACCTCGAACCACAGCTTGCGCGCCACGTCCGGCTCGGCGACCCGTGCGGCGCCGCGCTTCAGCTCCACCGCGCGCGGGATGTCGCCTGCCGCCTCGCGCAGGCTCGCCAGCGCGCCGAGCGCCCACGCCATGTTCGCGACGTTCTGCGACGCCGTCTGCTCCCCCTCGACGAACCGCGAGAGAAGCGACTCCGCCAGCGCGGGGTCCCCGATCCGGACGGCGATCTCCACGGCCTCGCGCACGGTCTCCACGTCGCTCCCCGGCAGCGCCGAGCGGAGCTGGAGCGCATGGAAGAGGGCGCGCTCGTGCCCGGGCTGGCGGCCGACGTGCTCGTAGAGGCCGAGCAGGCGCGCGTGCGCCGGCCCGTGCTCCACGGCGCGACGGAGGATCTCCTCGGCGCGCTCGAGATGCGGATCGAGGTCGAGCGCGTTCTCGAGCATCGCGACGCCCTCGTCGAGCGAGCCTTCCGACGAGAGGCGCAGCGCTGCCAGTCGGTAGATCGCGTCGCTCGCGGCCTTCGGCCCGCCCTCCATGGCCTCGACCTCGACGCGCATCGCGAGGACGCGACCCTGCGCCGCGCGGTCCTCGAGGTGCTCGTAGACGCGGTCGAGCGCGCGCAGCACCTCGGCGGAGCGCAGGCCGAGGTCGACGGCGCGCTCGTAGAGGGCCGCCGACCGCCGGCCGTCGCGCAGGTCCTGCTCGGCGACGCCGCCGAGCCGGACGAGGAGCGAGCACGCGAGGGCCGAGTCGCCCGACGCGAGCGCGCTCTCGGCGAGGGCCGTCGCGCCGTCGACGTAGCGCTCCACGCCGCCCACGGCGCGCGCGAGGGCGAGGGCCGCGTCGTGCGCGGGCGTCGACCGCGGATCGATCGCGATGGCGCGGAGGCGCACGGGGAGGGCCTGCTCCGGCTTGCCCAGCCGGTCGGCCAGGACCTCCGCCAGCTCGCCGAGCGCGCGGCTCGCCGCGGGCGTGTCCCCGAGGCGCGCGAGCTTCGTCTCGAGCACCCGCACGAGCGTCGCGTCGTCGCCACGCGCCCGGAGCGTCCGCTCGAGCCGCTCCTGCTCGAAGTCGCTCTTGGTCGCCGCCTCGAGCGCGCTCTCGAGCACCTCGCGCGCGCGCTCGTCCTCGCCCTGCTTGCTCGCGATGGCCGCGAGCTCGAGCAGCACCTCGCTCCGCGCGATGCTCTGCGACTCGCCGGCGTCCTCGCGCCGCCGGAGCACGACGAGGAGCGCGCGGTAGCTCTTCTCGGCGCGATCGAGCTGCCCGTCGTCGCGCGCGAGCTCGGCCAGCGTACGCAGGATCTCCGGGTTCTGCGGGTCGACCCGCGTCGCGGTGTCGAGCTCCACGAGCGCGCGCGCGCGGTTGCCCATCGCGAGCTCGAGGCGCGCGATCTGGTAGTGCACCGGGGCGCGCTCCTTCGGGCGGCGGCCGCCGAAGGCGTCGACCATCGCCTGGAGGATGGCCCGTGCGTCGTCGAAGCGCTTCGCGCTCGCGAGCGCGTCGGCGAGGGCGAGGCGCACGGACGGATCCTCGGGCGCGAGGTCGCTCGCCTGCTCGAGGAGCGGGATCGCCTGCTCCGGCTGATCGCAGCGCTCGGTGTAGAGGTGTGCGGCCTCGAGGAGGCGCGCCATCCGGGTCGGCTTGTCGGGCGCGTGCGCCGCGGACCCGGCGACCAGGTGCGCGAGCTGCGGCCACTGGCCCTGCTCGTGGTAGAGCGAAGCGAGCTTCTCGCGCAGCGCGGTCGCGTCGGGCGTCACGGCGATCGCCTGCTCGAGGCGCTCGGCCGCGCGCCCACCCTGCCCCGACGCCACCAGCGCTTCGGCCAGGCGGAGCTCCGTCGCCGGGCGACCCTCCGTGCTCACCACCTCCAGCAGCTTCTCGAGCCACTGCGCGGCCGCGGCCGGATCGCGCCGCGTCGACGCCAGCCGTGCCAGCGCGTCGAGCGACGCCGGCCTCGGCTCGAGCGCCACCACGCGCGCGTGGTACTTCTCGGCGGCGTCGAGGTCGCGCAGCCGCTCCTCAGCGATGCCCGCGGCGCGCGCCCAGAGCTCCGCCGCCCGCCGCGCGTCGCCGGCCTCCTCGCCGAGACCCGCCTGGTCGGCCAGCAGGTCGCGCAGCTCACGCGTGCGGACCTCGGCGTCGAGCGCCGCGGCCAGCGCCTCGACGCTCGCCTCGTCGCGCGGGATCTCTCGCAGGTTCGACCGCAGGAGCTCGACGGCCCGCGCCCCGTCCCCGAGCTCCACGAGCAGCCGCGCCGCCTCGCGCCGGAAGCCCACGCGCTCGTCGTCGCCCTGCGCAGCGAGGACCTGCCGCTCGCGCATCGCGAGCAAGTCGCGCTTGCGACCGAGCGACGCGTACGTCGCCACCAGCCGCGTCACCGCCTCCTCGTCGCGCGGGTCCTCGTCGAAGATGCCGCGGTAGAGATCGATCGCCCGCTCCGGATCGTCGAGGCGGTCGAGCGCCACGCGCGCCGCGCGCCGCCGCATGTCGCGCCGGGTCGCCGGGTCGAAGGGCAGCGCTTCGCCCGCCGCCAGGACGTCGATCATCCCGCGCCCGTCGCCCTCCGCGTCGAAGAGGCGCGCGAGGCCCTCGACCGCCCACTCGGCGTACGACGCGAGCCCCTCGCCGCCCTCGACCGTCGGCGCCGCCGCCGGCTCCGTCCCCGTCCAGCGCGCGCGCGCCAGCCCGAGGAGGTCCTCGAGCACCGACCGGGCGAGCGCGCGATCCCCGATCGAGTCACGCGCCACCTCGGCCGCCTCGCGCAGCAGCGCCAGATCGCCGCCCGTCGCGCGCGACAGCCGCAGGAGCGAGTCGACCAGCGGCCGCCCCCGCGTCCGCCGCTGGAGCTGCGCGAGCGCCGCCAGGAGCTTCGCGTTCGCCGCGTCGTGCCCGAGCGCGCGCTCGTAGGCCTTCTGCGCCGCGTCCGGGTCGCTCCGGCGGTCGCGGTGCCACTCCGCGAGGCGCGCCTCGACGTCGCGCGCGGCCGGGCCCTCGAGCCCGCGGGCCGACGACGCGTCGCCCATCGCCCGCGCGGGTTCGTCCCACGATCCCGACGCCTCGGCGGCCGCCTCGTACGCCGCGAGGAGCGCCGGGCTCGCCTCGCCCCAGGCGCGCGCGAGGTCCGCCACGACGTTCGCCGCGACGTCCCACTCGGCGAGCTTGCCCGCCACGCGCACGGCCGCGACGCCCCCCTCGATGTCCGACGCGTCGCTCACGACCCGCAGGTACTCGCCGAGCGCGCCGCGCAGATCGTCGAGCCGCGTCTCGAGCACCGCGCCGACCTTCGCGCGGATCCGCGCCACGAGCGCGCCGTCGCCCCGCGCCGCGCCCTCGATCGCGTCCCTGTGCGCCGCCACGAGCGGCGCCCACGCGTTCGCCCCCGCGGCCAGCCGCTCGATCTCGGCGGCCACGTGCTCGTCGCTCGGCACGAGCTCGTACGCGCGCCGCATCGCCTCGAAGGCGAGCCCCATGTCGCTCGCGCGCGTCTCGGCGATCTCGGAGGACTCGAGGAGCACGTCGCGCTTGCCCGCCGTCGTCCGCGCCGCGAGGAGGCGATGCGACGTGAGCTCGAGGATCGCCTGCCAGTCGTCGCACCGCCGGAGCGCCGACAGGAGGATCTCCACCGCGCGCGGCCGCTGCACCTCGTCCGCCGCGAGGCCGAGCAGGCCCGATCGCGCGCCCGCGTTGCGCGCGTCCGCCTCGAGGGCGAGCGCGTAGGTCGACACGGCCGCCTCCGGCGCGCCGAGCTGCTCGCGGTGCACGTCCCCGAGCTGCCGCAGGAGCTCGGCGCGCGTCGCGTCGTCCGTCGTGCGCCTCGCGCCCCGCTCGAGGAGGTCCGCCAGCTCCTTCCACCGCCCGGTCGCCCGCAGCAGCGTCGCCAGCGCCAGCGCCGCGTCGTCCGCCTCGCCGAACTCGCGCTCGACGGCCGCCCACGCGGCGATCGCCTCGTCCGGTCGCCCCAGCGTCTCGCCGAGGAGCTTCGCCACGCGCACCTGGTCCGCGCGCCGCCGCTCCGGGTTCTGCGCCGCGTCCGCCCGCAGGCCGAGCACCCGCGCGAGCTCCTCGGGGTTGCCCCCCTCGTCGAGC
This sequence comes from Polyangiaceae bacterium, assembly GCA_036490515.1. Classification (GTDB taxonomy): domain Bacteria; phylum Myxococcota_A; class Polyangia; order Polyangiales; family Polyangiaceae; genus Palsa-1150. Next base: position 118,676 of record DASXDU010000011.1, on the reverse strand, counting down.
AGCTGCACGAGGCCGTCGAGCGCCTCGGCGTCGCGCGCGTCGTGCGCCACGCGCTGCTCCCACAGGCCCACCGCCCGCTGCGGCTGCCCGAGGCGCGCCGCCAGCTTTGCCGCCGCCCCGAGCGCCTCGCGCCGCGGCTCCTCCGCCTTCTCGACGGACGCGATCCGCTCCACGACGTCGAGGCGCTCCTCGTCGCGCCCCGCCGCCTCGAGCAGCGGCTCGAGCTTGCGCGCCGCCGCCAGCACGTCGTCGTCCGGCACCTCGCGCATCGCGAGCACCGTCGAGAGGAGGCCCATCGCCCCCGCCGCGTCGCCGATGCTGTCGGCGCGCACGCCCGCCGCCTGCATCATCAGCGACACGCGGAGCGCCTCCACGTCGCACACGTCCGCCGCCGCCGCGAGCAGATCCGCGAGGCGCTCGAGCCGTCCCGTCTTCTGCGCGAGCTCCGCGAGGCGCGCGCGCTTGTCCTCGTCGGTCGGGTCGAGCACCACGGCGAGGCCCACCTGTTCGAGCGCGTTCGCCGGGTCCCCCAGCTTCTCGTGGAGCTCCGCGATGCGCAGGTGCCGCTTCACGCGCTCCTTCGAGGAGTTGACGCCCTCGAGCTCGACGAGGAGCACGCGCGCGAGGTCCGCGAGGCGGCCCGTCTGCTCGTAGTGCTCGCGGAGCCAGCCCGCCGCGCGCTGCCGCACGCTCCCCTTGGCCGACGGCGGGGGGAGGCTCTTGCGCGACCGGCGCGACCGCGGCGCGTCCGTCGACGCGGGCGGCGGCATCGTCGATTTCCGCGCGTCCTGCGCCACCGGCGCCACGGCGAGCACGCGCTCGAGCAGCGCGAACGCCTCCTCCGAGCTCCCGTTCGCGCCCTCCTCGGGGCGCTGCAGCATCGGCTCGATCGCCTCGAGCGCGGCCCCCGGGTCGCCCAGCTCGTCGAGCCAGAGCGCCGCGACGCGCGCCCTCGTACGCCGCGCCTCCTCGCGCTTGAGCGACGGGATGCGCTCCGAGAGGAGCTTCACGAGCTCGCGGTGCCGGCCCTGCCGCTCGTAGAGGCGCTCGAGGGCGCTCGCGAGCTTGCCGTCCTGCGGGCGCAGCTCGTGGAGCTCCTCGAGGTACTGGATGGCGCGGTCGGGGCGGTCGGCGAAGTCCTTCGCGGTCTGCGCGGCGTCCTCGAGGAGCGTCGCGCGCTTCTTGCCCGTCGCCGAGTCGAGGGCGCGGTCGTAGAGCGCGAAGAGGTCGTCCCAGCGCTCCGCCGAGTCGAGCAGGAGCTTCAGGCGGTCGAACGCCCAGTCGGCCGCCGGGTCGAGCTCGAGCACGCGCTCGAGGATGCGCACGACCCTCGCCGGGTCCTCGAACCACTCCTCGTAGAACTGCACGGCGCGCTCGCCGATCGCGAGCGCCTGGTCGCGCGTGAGCGCGCGGGCGAGGACCTCCTCGTAGAGGCCCGCCACCTCGTTCGGGCGGCCGAGCGATCGCGCGAGCTCCTCGGCCCGGTCCCAGAGCGGCGTCACGTCGGGCATCTCGCGCGCGGCCCGCACGGCCGTCGCCAGCGCGCCCTCGGCATTGCCCTGCTCGCGCAGGAGGTCCGCCAGGCGCTCGAACCAGCCGCGTCGCGCGTTCGCGTCGTCCGCGTCCGCCGGCGCGTCGAGGAGGCGCGTGAGGATCTGCGCCCGCGCCTCGACGTCGTCGCTCGCGTCGCACGCCTGCTCGAGCATCGTGATCGCGTCGCTGCGCGTCGCCCTGTGCGCGAGGAGCTGCGCCGCCAGCCCGCGCGCAGTCGCGTCGCTCGGCGCGTCCGCGAGCACCGCCCGGAGCGAGTCGAGCGCCTCCTTCCAGCGCGTCGTCCGCGAGAGGAGCACCTGGGCGATCTCGAGCTCGATCGCGATGCGCGCCGGGCCCTCCGCGCGGTCGCGCATCCCGCGCAGCGCCGCGAGCGCCTCCTCGGTGTCGCCCGTCGCGAGCGCGAGGCGCGCCACCGCGGCCGACGCCTCGTCCGAGTCGGGCTCGAGCCCGAGGACCCGGCGGTGGAGCGCGAGCGCGTGCACCGGATCGGCGAACGTCGTCTCCTCCTCGCGCGCCCAGTCGAGCAGCCGGGCCACGCGCTCCTCCTCCGGGGCATGCTCCGCGCGCCACTCCACGAGCCAGCGGTGGTCCGCCCGCCGGCGCGGGTGCTCGCCGCCCGCCTGCACGAGCGACTCGAACGCCGCCAGCGCTTCCGCCTGGTGCTGCCGCCCCACGCGCGCGTCCGCGAGGACCGCCCGGTACGCCCGCGACGCGTCGTCCGCCCGCGACGGGTCGCCCGCGAGGGCTCGCGCACGCGCGACGAGCAAGGTCGCCCGCACGTCGGCCTCCATGGGCGCCCCGCCCTCGGGCCGCGCGAGCACCTCGTCGATCGCGTGCTCGAACGCGTCCACCGTCCCCGCGGCGATGCTCAGCCGCTCGAACGTCGCCAGCACGTCCGCGCGCGCCGGCATCGCCTCGAACGCGAGCGCCACCCGCCGCGCCGCCGCCTCGACGTCGCCCAGCCTGTCGGCCAGCACGTTCGCCGTCTTCATCCAGAGCTCCACGCGCTCCGCGTCGTCCGCCGCGCGCATTGCGAGGGCCGCGTAGAGCTTCGGCAGCTCGGTCCAGAGCTCCGCCCGCTCGCTCAGCGACGCGAGGCGCGCCGTGACCTCGTCGTCCTCGGGCGACGCCTTGCGTGCGCGCGCGTAGAGCCGCCGCGCCGTCTCCTCGTCGCCCGTCGACTCGGCCAGCGCGCCCGCCCGCTTCCACGCCGAGGCGGCCGCGTCGAGGTCCCCGCGGCGCCCCTCGTCGAGCTCGCCCAGCTTGTCGAGCCACGCGACCTGCTCGCGCGGGTCCTGCGTCATCTCGGCGCGCCGGTGGAGGACGGCCCGCGCGAGGTTCACGTCCCCGAGGCGCTCGGCCGCCCGCTCGACCGCGTCGAGGTGCTCCGGCGCGAGGTTCGGGTCCTCCAGGAGCCGCGCGCACTGCGCCAGCGCCCGCGGCTCGTCGCCGTGCTCCGACGCCACCTCGGCGAGCTTCGCCCGCGTCGCGCGCGCGGCGTCGCCCTCGACGCGCTCGAGGCGCGCTTCGAGGAGTGCGCTCATCGCGCCCCACTCCTTCGCGTCGCCGTAGAGCTCCACGAGCGCGCCGTGCGCGTCCGCGTCGTCCGGATCGTCCTCGAGCGCCGTCCGGTACGTCGCGATGGCCGCCGCCACGTCGCCGAGGTCGTGCCGCTCGATGACGCCGATGCGGTGCAGGAGCTCCCGTCGCCGCTCCTTGCCCGCCGCCTCGATCGCCGCGCGGTAGAGCGCGACGCGCTCCTTGGGCGAGCCCTGGTCGCGCAGGAGATCGTCGATGCGCCCGAGGAGATCCGCCGAGTGCGGCTCGAACGCGAGCGCCCGCCGGTAGAGCGCGATGGCCGACGGCACGTCCCCGCTCGCCGCCTGCGCCTCCGCCGTCTTCTTCGCGAGCTGCGAGAGCTCCTCGGTCGCGACCTCGCGCTCGCCCATCGCGCGCGCGAAGATCGACGCGCGCCGCTTCGGGTCGGCCCCTGCGCCCGCCGCCTTCTCGACGCGATCGAGCCACTCGCGGAGCGGCCGCTCGCCCGCCACCGCCTCGCCGAGGCCCTTGCCCGCGACGTCGAGCGCGCGCGTCGACTCGGCCGCGCCCGCGCCCGCCGCGAGATCGGCCGCCTCGCGGAGCGCGGCGAGCCGCTCGTCGACCGAGTCGGCCATCTGCCCGCGGAGCTCGAGGAGCTTGAGGAGCGCCGGCGTCGCGTTCTCGCGGCGGTAGACCGGCTCGAGCACGCGCGCGGCCTCGAGGCGGTGATCCCCCAGCGCCGCGAGCTTCTCGAGCGTCGCGCGCGCCGTCTTGTCCTGCGCGTCGAACGCGAGCGCCTCGTCGAACGCCTCGACGGCGCCGGGGACGTCGCGCAGGCGCTGCATCTTGAGGAGGCCGAGGCGCGCCATCGTGGCGGCGTGCTCGGGCCCCGCGCTGAGGGCGGCGCTCTGCGCGAGCGCCTCGGCGAGCTCCGGCCACTGCTTCTGCGCCTCGAGCAGCGGCACGAGGATGCCCAGCACGTCCGGCGCGGGCCCGAAGCGCTGCACCACGGCCCGGCACGTCGCGATCGCCGCGGCCGCGTCCTTCGTCGCCGTCGCCCGCACCTCGGCTGCCTTCATCATCCCGGCGCGCGCCTTGCGCTCGTCCGGCTCGTCCTTCGCCTGCTCCTCGAGCAGGCGCGCCTGCTTCTGCGGGTCGCCGCTGGCCTCGTAGAGCGGCGCCAGCACGGCGAGCGCCTTGCCCCGCGCCGGCGTCGAGAGCAGCCGCTCGTAGGCCGCGATGGCGCGCGTGTTGTCCTTGAGCTGCGTCGCGAGCTCCGCGAGCTCCTCGTCGACCCCCTGCCGCTTGCCGGCGTCCGGCTCCAGCGTCGCGATGCGCTCGAGCACGTCCGACAGCGCGCGCCCGTCCTTCTCGGCGCCGTGGATCTCGCGAAGGAGGTACGCCGCGGCGAGCACCGCGTCCGGCGGCGCCTCCGCCGACGCGAGCACGCCCGCGAGCGTAGCCTTCGCGCGCCGCGCCTCGCCGCCCCGCAGGAGCATCTCGCCGAGCTGCGCGCTCGTCCGCGCCTTGGCCGCCGCGTCCTTCGCCGTGGCGAGCACGCGCTGGAGCGCCTTGGCCGCGTCGACGAAGCGCCCCTGCTTGCTCGCGAGCGCCACGAACCGCCCGCGGAGATCGTCGTCCGTCCCGTCGATGGCGAGCGCCTGCTCGAAGGCCTCCATCGCGCCCTTGTCGTCGCCCATGCGCTCGGCCTTGAGCTTGCCGAGGCGCGTGAGGAGCTGGGCGCGCCTGGGGCCGCGCGTCGACTCGAGCTCGATCGCGAGGAAGCGCGCGATCTCCGGCGGCGTGCCCACCTGCTCGAACGCCGTCGACAGCGCCGCGGCCGCCCGCGCCGCGAGCCCCTTGATGACGAGGAGCTTCTGCGCCACGCGCCGCGCCTCCTCGTTGCCCGGGTCGATCGCCAGGAGCGCCTCGACGTGCGGCATCGCGCGCTCGGGCTCGTGGAGCTTGCCCTCGTAGAGCTCGACGATGCGCGCGAGGAGCTTCTTCTTCGTCCACTCCTCGGGCGGCGGGTCGGCCGCGAGCGCCTGCTCGTTCAGGCGGACGACGTCGCGCAGGCGGTTGGCCTTCACGTAGAGCGCCTCGAGCTTCGCGCGCGCGTCCTCGTCGCCCGGCTCGAGCTTGAGCACCTGCTGCGTCAGCTCGATGATCTTGTCGTCGGTGCCCTGCTGGCCGGCGAGCATCTCGGCGGCCTTGCGCAGGAGCGGCGCCTGCTCGGCGCGCGGGCGGTGCTGCGCCGCGGCGGCGTACACGTCGGCGAGCTTGCGGACGTGGCCGGCCTTCGTGAGGAGGGCCTCGATCTTGGCGAACGCGCCCGCGTGGCCGGGGACGGCGGCGAGCGCCCGCTCCAGGTAGGTGACCGCGCCGAGCTCGTCGCCGAAGACGTCGCCGAAGAACCTGGCCGCCTGGTAGAGGAACTCGGCCTGGACGGCCGGCGGCGCGACCTTGATGCGCTTGCCCTGCGAGGCGGTCTCGAAGCCGAACGCGAGCTCGCTGAGGCGCTCGTCGCGCTGGGCGGCCGCGTGCAGCTTCTCCCACACCCCGTCGGGCAATGGACCACGGGCCATCGACGCGACGAGCGCGTCGAGGATCCGTTCCTCGTTTTCGAGCTTCGCCTCGAACGTGAAGGCGCCGGAATGCTGCCCGGACCCCACCTTGCGAGGCGGAGGCTGTTGCATGGCGGACTCCTGCGGCACCACGAGGACGCGGAGACGCGCACCGTGGGGGATCGAGACTATCGGAACGGACCGTCAGGACAAAACGACGATTTGTCGACGGAGTCCGGGGAGGTGCGAGGCGGGACGGATGGGGTCGGGAGAGGAGAGGACGAACACGGGAACAAGGGGACGGGAATGGGAATGCGGAATGGGGAGAGGCGGGGGGGCTGGAGGGGGCGCCTGGGTGGGTCGGTGACCGCCCGGGTGCTTCCGGGGGCTGCCCGGGTGGGTCCGGAGGGCGCTCAGGTGGGCCTGAGCGCTGCTCGGGTGCCTCCGGGGGGCGCTCGGGTGCACCTGAGCGCTGCTCGGGTGCCTCCGGGGGGCGCTCGGGTGCCCCCGAGCGCTGCTCGGGTGGCTCCGCGGGGCGCTCGGGTGCACCCGAGCGCTGCTCGGCTGCCTCCGCGGACCGCCCGGACGCACCCGAGCGCCTCCCGGATGCCACCCCCACCCACCCGAGCACCCCCGTCATCCCCCATTCCGCATTCCCGTTCCCGTTCCCTTGTTCCCGTGTTCGTCCTCTCGTCTCCCCCGTCAGTCGGGCTTCCGGCTCGCGGTCGTCTCGGCGTACACGCGCGTGATCTCGGCCTCGTCGAGGAAGCCCACGATCTTGCCGTCCTCGCCCACCACCATGATCTCGCGGAGGCCGTGCTCGAGGATGGTCTCGAGGGCGCGCTGCAGGCTCGCGGAGTCCTCGACGGTGACCGGCGGCACCATGAGGTCGTGCGCGATGGCGAACTCGCCGAGGTCGGGGTTCGCCGCCATCGTGCGCAGGATCTCCGAGATGACCATCCCGACGACCTTGCCGTTCTCGTCGAGCACCGGGAAGACGTCCTGCCACGCCTGCGAGGCGGCCTTCTGGATGACGTCGCGCGCGGGCGTCTTCGTCTCGAGCGTCGCGTAGGGGCGGTCGCGCACGAGGACGTCGCCGACGCACACCCCGGTCAGCACGTCGAAGATGAGGTCCTCGCGGTGCGCGGGCGAGTCGCGCTTGGTCGGGACCTGCGCGTGGTAGAGGGTCCGGTTCCGGAGCGCCACGAACGCGATCATCTCGGCCATCATGAGCGGCACGAGCAGGTCGTACGATCCGGCGAGCTCGCACGTCATGACGAGCGAGGCGATGGGCACGTGCGCGAGGCCCCCGTAGAACGTGGCCATGCCCACGAGGGCGAACGCGCCGGGGTCGATGGACGGGTCGTGCATGAGGACCTGCGCGGCGCGCCCGAACGCGCCCCCGAAGATGCCCCCGATGACGAGGCTCGGGCCGAAGTCGCCGGCGCTGCCGCCGCTGCCGACGGTGAGGCACGTCGCGATGATCTTCACGGCGCAGAGGACGCCGAGGAGCTCGACCCCGCGCCACCCGAGCGGGAACCAGTCCGCGCCGCTGATGGCCAGCTGCGCCGCGCCGTACCCGCCGCCGAGGATGCCGAGCCCCTGGCCCGGCTGCCCGAGGTGCGGGCCGATGACCATGATGATCGGCGTCGCGAAGATGCCGAGCGCGAGCCCCCCGAGGCCCGGCTTGCACCACTCCGGGAGGCGGAGGCGCTTGGTGACGTTCTGCACGTAGCGGAGCGTCGAGAGGAACGTGCTCGCGACGATCGACACGAGGACCGCGAGCAGCGCGTAGAGCGGCAGGTGCCCCGGGTGGAACGGGTAGCTCGGCGCGTGCGTGAAGAGCGTCTGCTCGCCGAAGAACGCGATGAACACCGAGTACGAGACGACGCTCGCGAGGACGCTCGGGACGAGCGCGTCCGCCTCGAAGTCGTCGCGGTGGAGGACCTCGACGGCCAGGAGCGCGGCGCCGAGCGGCGTGCGGAAGACGGCGGCCATGCCGGCGGCCGTCCCGGCGACCAGGAGCAGGCGCCGCTCGCGTTCGGTGACGCGGAGGAGCTGCCCGACGAGCGACCCGAGGGCGCCGCCCATCTGCATCGTGGGTCCCTCGCGTCCGCCGGAGCCGCCGCTGCCCAGCGTGAGCGCCGACACGACCGCCTTCACGAAGGCCACGCGCTTGCGAACGACGCCGTTCTTGTTGTGGAACGCGTCGATGACGGCGTCGCTGCCGCCGCCGCGCGTCTCGGGCGCGACGAACGCCGAGATGATGCCTCCGAGGAGCGCGCCGACCGCAGGGACCACGACGAGGAGCCACGCGCGAAACGGAGGGGGCTTCTCCATCTCGCCGAGGAGCCGCTCGCCGCCCGCCCGGAGCGGGACGTAGCCCGTCCAGCCCTCGAGGCAGACGCGCTGCACGGCCTCCACGCCCGCGAAGAAGAGGGACCCCATCAAGCCGGCCGCGGCGCCGACCAGCGCGGCGTGCAGGAGCGTCCTGCCGAGGATCTGGAACTCGATGGGCGCGCGTTTGCTGTCGAGGAGGTGCCGGAGGGCCGTCAGTCGACGGAGCGCGTGTCGTGGGAGGCTGGACGGTCGGACGTCGTTGGCCATCGGATAAGAAGCTTTGGATCCCAGACTAGGCGACATGGCTCATGTCGCACAGCCTCCCGAAGGTCGGCTAGCGCTGCACTCGCATCACCGCGACCCCCGTGCCCGCCGGGTTCGCCGGATCCTGCCCGCCCACGAAGACGATCGGCCCCTCGTCCTCGTGCCCCACGAGCTTGCGGCGCCACGTGGCCACGTACACGGGGCCGTGGGCCCGCGCCTCGGCGTCGATGACGTCCCACGTGTGCGGATCGTCGATCCAGTGGCGGTCGAAGCGGCGGCGATCGAGCCCCGTGAGCATCTCGAAGGTGGCGTCGTCGCAGAAGACGGTGGGCGAGCCCGGGATGCCGCGGACGTACGCGGCGAGCGCGGCGCGGTCGGGCCAGCCGCGCGCGATCGAGGCGCGCCAGAAGCCGATCCAGACGTCGTCCTCGACGAAGAGGCCCCCGAGCGCGACGACGGCGAGGGCCGCCGCGACGGCCCGGCCGGCGGTCGCAGCCCGCGCGCGGCTCGTGCGCGCCGCCACGAGGGCCGCCACGAAGTCGGCGACCGCCGCCATGCCCTGCGCCGCGAAGATCGCGTAGAGCGGCACGATGCAGACGAAGTGCCGGTCGAGCCCCAGCGACGACCGCGTGATCCACGAGAGCGACACCATGCCGAGGCACGCGAGGAGCACGAGGACGAAGCGCGCCCCCTGCTGGCGGACGGCGCGCACGACGCCGAACGGGACGAGGATCATCACCGTGCCGAGGACGCGCAGGGCGACGGCGACGGGATAGTAGAAGGCGTCGCGCGCGAGGCCGAAGCGCGCATGCGTCGCGTCGTTGGCGAACTCCTTCGTCTGCGAGAGAAAGCCGAACCATGTGCCGTCGACGGGGCGCCGGAGCGCGGCCCACGCGAGGATGAGGACGACGGGGAGCGCGATCGTGATCCACGCCTGCCACGGGTGGGGCTCGAGGGGGAGCGCGCGGCGGCGGCGCCACGAGGGCTCGACGACGACCACCACCGCGACGGTCGCGAGCGACGCCCACGCCTCGTACCGGAGCATCACCGCCGCCGCGAGGAGGACCGCCGCCCACCCGTAGCGGCGCTCCTGGAACGTCACGGCGACGCCGAAGACGACGAGCGCGAAGAGCGGCTCGGGCTGCGCGGTCGTCCCCATCTGGAGGACGATGGGGCTCGCCGCCGCGACGAGGGCTGCCACGAGCGCGACGGCGTCGGCCGAGAGGAGCGAGCCCGCAGTGCGCGCGGTGCGCCGCACGTACGCGAAGACGGCGACGGGGAGCGCGCCCGAGAGGAGGACGTCGAGCCAGCGGACGTCCTGCATCGTGCCGCCGAGCGCGACCAGCGGGACCTGCGCGTAGTGGAAGAGCGGGAGCCACACCCAGTGGACCGAGAGGTCGTGCGGGTCGGCGAGGATGGCGCGCGCGATCATGTGGTGCGCGTACGCGTCGGTGTCGACGTCGGGCCCGGCCAGGACGCAGGCCACCTTGCACGCCGTCAGCACGGCGAGGGCGATCCCGAGCGCGACGAGGGGCAGCCGCCGGTCCCGCATCGGCCGCAGCCTATAGCAGAAGAAGCGTCACCCGCGGCGGTCGCGGCCGCGCACGAGCGCGATCGCGGACGAGGCGAGGGCCACGACGGAGCACCCCGCGAGCGCCGCGTGCATCCCGTGGACGAAGGCGCCCGCGGCGGGGCCCGCGACCGCGCCGTGCCGCAGCGCGTGGGCCGCCTCGGCGCCGCCGAAGATGCCGAAGAGCGCCCCGGCGAGGGCCACGCTGAGCGACTGCCCGAGCACGCGCCCCGTGGCGAGCACGCCCGCCGCGATCCCCTGCCGCTCGCGCGGCGCGGCGCCCATGAGCGCGCTGTTGTTCGGCGGCTGGAAGACGGCCTGCCCGACGCCGAGGAGGACCAGGTTCGCGACGAGGCGCGGGAGCGACGTGCCGGCGTCGATGGTCGCGAGCAGACCCAGTCCGACCGCCGCGAGGAACATCCCGCCGGCGGCGAGCTTCTGCGTGCCGATGCGGTCGGCGAGGGAGCCCGTCGCGGGCGAGACGAGCGCGATCGTGAGCGGCAGCGGCGTGAGGAGCAGCCCGGCCTTCTGCGCGGGCATGCCGCGGAGCTGCTCGAGGTAGAACGGCAGGAGGAACGCGACGGCGAAGGTCGCGATGAACGCGAGCAGGAGGCTCACCGACGCGGACGTGAAGACGCGGTTCGTGAAGAGCTTCCGGTCGATGAGCGGGTCGGTCGCGCGCAGCACGCGAAGGACGAGGCCCACGAGGCCGACCAGCGCGGCCGCCAGGCACGCGAGGAGCGGCCACGACGTCCAGCCGAGCTCCGGCCCGAACGAGAGCCCCGCGGTCAGCGCGCCGAGGCCGACGGCGAGGAGGACGGCGCCGGGGACGTCGACGCGCTCCTTGCGGGGCGCGCGCTGGTGCGGGAGGAGAAAGACCGAGGCGAGGACGCCGAGCACGCCGAGGGGCACGTTGACGTAGAAGATCCAGCGCCAGCCGAGGTGCTGCGTGATGATGCCGCCGAGGGTCGGGCCGAGCGAGATGCCGAGGCCGACGACGACGGCGTTGAGGCCGAGGGCGCGGCCGCGCTGCTCGCCGGGGAAGGCGGCGACGAGCATCGCGGGGCTGACGGCCATCGTCCCCGCGCTGCCCACGCCCTGGAGCGCGCGGAACCCGACGAGCGCGCCGAGCGACGGGGCCGCGCCGCAGAGCGCCGAGCCGACGGTGAAGACGCCGAGGCCGACACCCCAGGCGACCTTGCGGCCCATGACGTCCGAGACGCGGCCCACCGTGAGCAGGAGCGACGCGATGACGACGAGGTACGCGATGACGACCCACTCGACGGCGCCGCCGAGGGGCACGCCGAAGCTCTTCGCGATGACCGGGAGCGAGACGTTGACGATCGACGAGTCGATCGTGGCCATGAGCACGCCGATGGCGACGATCCCGAAGACCGTCCACTTGCCCGGGGTGCGCTCCGCCACCGCGATCACGCGCTCACTGCGCGCAGAACCGCTTCACGTCGCCGGCGTCCGTCCGCGCCTTCGTGAGGTTCTTCTTCACGACGTCGTCCGTCCCGTCCGGGGCGCTCGGCCCCTCCTTGAGCTTGAGCGTGTTCGAGAGGACGGTGAGCGTCTGCCCGTAGTTCTTGGCGTAGATGGCGAGCGTCTGGTTCTTGAGCTGGAGGCTCGCGACCTTCGCCCCGACCGCGTCGACCGCCGCCGACGTGGGGATGCCCTGTTCCAGGGGCTTCATCGCGTCCTCGAGGGACGAGCACTCCTTCACGGTGTCCTCGTTGCACGCCGTGCCCGCGAAGAGGGCGGCGGCGAGCACGACCCAGCTCGCGGCCTTCATGCACCCATCCCTAGCCGACCTTCGCCCGCCGGACCAGTGCGCGCGGAGCTTGGCCGAGGCGGCCCCTTGCGGTAAACGCGTCGCGTGATCGACTGGCCCATGCCGCGGCGGCTCGTCGACTACGTCACGCTCGAGACGCGGCGCGCGACGCTCCTCTACTGGGGCGCCGTCGCCCTGGTGATCGCCGGCCTCTTCGTCACGAAGCTCCTGCCGTGCGTGGACTACCCGCAGCACCTCGCGCTGAGCGACATCGCGCGCCGCCTGTCGGACCCGTCGGCGCCCGAGCAGAAGGAATACGTCCTCAACTACTTCACCTACAACGGCCTCTTCCACGTCGTCGTGGCGTGGCTCTCGCGGCTCGTGCCCATCGAGCTCGCGGGCCGCACGGTGGTCGCGCTCTCGCTCGGCGGGATGGCCGCGGCCGTCCTCGCGCTCGTGCGCCTTCTCCGCCGCCCGCCCTCGCACGCGGCCCTCTTCACGCCCATCCTCTTCTCTTTCTCGCTCGGCTGGGGCTTCGTCAACTACGTCCTCGCGACGACGATCGCCGCGTGGGCGCTCGTCTTCGTGGCGCGCGCGACGCTCAAGCCGTCGACCCTCGTCGTCTTCCTCGTGGGCGTGCTGGGCCTCCTCTGCGCGTTCGCGCACGTGCTCGCGATGCTCATCCTCTGCGTGGCCGCGACGGCGCTCTCGGTCGAGCTCGCGTGGCGGACGACGCCGAAGGAGGGCCCGCTCGCCCGGCGGCTCCTGCGCGCGGCGCTCCGCACGACGATCGCGCTCGCGCCTCTCCTCGTCGGCTGCGTCTACTGCATCGAGGTCTACCGGCGGCAGTACGTGTGGGACCCGGCCATGTACCGGGACGCCAAGCTCGAGGGCACCGCGCCTCCGCTCTACGCGAAGTTTCTCTGGTTCGGCGCGTACGCGACGGATCTCTTCTACGACGCGACCGACCAGGTGCTCCTCTGGCTCTCCATTGCGACGATGGGCTGGTCGGAGTGGCTCGCGTGGCGGCGGCGCCGCGCCGGAGAGACCGTCCTCGAGGAGTCGCCGCCCATCGTGGCGCCGTTCTTCGTGCTCGCGCTCGCGTACTTCGCCACGCCGATGGTCCTCATCGGGACGCACCTCATCTTCCCGCGCCTGGCGCAGTGGGCGGTGCTCGGCGGCGTCCTCGCGGTGCCGCGGTTCCCGAAGGCGAAGGCCCTCAAGGCCCGGAAATGGATGCTCCGCCTGGCGCTGGTCGCGGCGGCGGATCTCCTCCTCCACTGCGCGCTCTACGCGTACGAGACCAACGACGCGTCGGCGGTGATCGACGACCTGCCGCCCGGCAAGTCGGCCACGGCGGTCATCTGGGAGCCGGGGACGTTCGCCTTCCGCAACGGGACGCTCACGCACCTGGCCGCGTACTACGCCGCGCGCAAGCACGGGCAGTGGGCGTTCGCGTTCGCGCGCTACCTGAGCGTCCCGGTGCGGTTCCGGCCGGGCGCGCAGCCGGCCTGGCCGGCGAAGGGGTGGGAGTTCCGCGGCGAGGACTACGACCCGCGCTGCAAGTACGCCCGGGCCTTCCCGCTGGTCATCGTCAAGGCGCCCAAGGAGCTGCTCGACGACCCCAACTGGGAGTGGTTCGTGCGCGTGCTCCTGTTCAAGCAGGACGCGGGGGCCGTGCGCCTCTTGTCGCACCACGGGCGCTACTGGGCGTTCGACACGCAGGGCCTTCCGGACGACGGGAAGCTATGACGAGCTGGTAGGATCGGGGGTGCTGGCGCCCCCGGCTCTGCCATGACCCTCCGACTCGTCCGCGTGCTCTGGCTCTTCGGCGTCATGCTGGCGAGCTACCTGTGCCACCGGGCGCTCGTGAAGGTCTTCCGCCGGCGCGATCGCCCGATGCCCCCCTGGCTGAAGGAGCGGCGGCAGGAGGTCGACAAGAAGAACGCGAGGCGCCTGCTCGAGGGGATGCTCCGGCTGCGCGGGGTCTTCATCAAGCTCGGGCAGATCCTCAGCATCCTCGGCGGGTTCTTGCCGCGCGCGTTCACGCACGAGCTCGAGAGCCTGCAGGACCACGTGCCGCCGCACCCGTTCAAGGACGTCGAGCGCACGTTCGTGGCGACGTACGGCAAGGGCCCCGAGAAGTGCTTCGCGGCCATCGAGCCGGTGCCCATCGCGGCGGCGTCGCTCGGCCAGGTGCACGCGGCCGTCCTCGACGACGGGACGAAGGTCGCGGTGAAGGTGCTCTACCCGCGCATCCGCGACGTCATCAAGGTCGACATGCGCGCGCTCGAGCTCATCATCAAGGTGCTCAAGCGCTGGTTCCCCGAGCAGCACCTCCACACCGTGCACCGGTCGCTCGTCGACCTCCTCCGCCGCGAGACGGACTACGTGCACGAGGCCGCGTGCATGGAGCGGATGGCGAAGAACTTCGAGGGCGAGAAGGACATCCTCTTCCCGAAGGTCGTCCACGAGTGGACGTCGAAGGACATCCTGACGATGTCCTTCATGGAGGGCGTGAAGATCACGCGCCTCGAGGAGCTCGACCGCCTCGGCATCGACCGGACCAAGCTCGCGACGCGCCTCGTGCAGTCGTTCTACAAGCAGCTCTTCGTCGACCGCTTCTTCCACGCCGATCCGCACCCGGGGAACTTCCTCGTCCAGCGCGGCGAGGGCGGCGAGCCCCGCATCGTCGTCCTCGACTTCGGCGCCATCAGCGAGGTGACCGACGAGCTGGTCGACGGCGCGCTCCAGGTCCTCCAGGGCATCATGACCGAGGACGGCGCGCTCGCGCTCAAGGGCTTCCGCCAGATGGGCTTCGTCGCCGAGGGCGCGAACGAGAAGCTCCTCGAGCAGACGGTGATGACGTACTTCAAGAAGCTCCTCAAGATCAAAGACCACAGCGCCGGGGCGCTCATGCGCGCGGAGATGAAGGACCTCGAGAAGCTCGCGAGCCCCGAGGTGGAGCGCGACGAGCTCCGGGACCTGATGCGCTCCATCAAGTACCCGGAGGGCTGGTTCTACGTGGAGCGCGCGAGCGTCATCGCGTTCTGGCTGGTCGGGCAGATCGACCCGGCGCTCGACACGATGAGCATCGGCGTCCCGTACGTGCTGCCCCTCGTCATGCAGCGCCAGATGAAGGCCATGGCTGGCTGAACCAGCGAGGGGGTGGCTCGAACGGTTCGAGCATGCCCGGCGGGCGCGGTCTCGTATACTGCGGGTGTGAAGAGAGGGGTTCTCCTCGCGTGCGGCCTGGCGGCGCTCGTCGCCGGGTGCGGCGGCGCCAGCGAGCCGCTGGGTCCCGGCGGCGGCGGGTCGGCTCACGACGCGGGCGGTGGCGGCGAGGCGCAGGCCGAGGGGTCGCCGGGGACGGGAGACGACGACGCGGCGGTGGGGTCCGACGGCGGCGTGCACGGGCACGACGCGGCGAGCGCGCCGGACGTGGGGGTCACGCCGGAGGACGCGGGAGGCGCGCCGGACGTGGGGGCGCCGCTCGACACGGGGAGCCCGCCGCCGGTCGACGCGGGCAACCCGGGCCTCACGGCGTGCCAGGAGGCGTGTGACGACCAGGGCATCGGCACGTGCGACGCGAACGACGTCTGCGTCATCACGTGCTCGGGCACGGCGTCGTGCCAGCACGACATCACGTGCCCCGCGAACATCCCGTGCCACGTCGTCTGCAGCGGCATCGCGTCGTGCACGGGCCAGATCTTCTGCCCCAAGTCGCCGTCGTGCATCGTGCAGTGCAGCTCGGCGCAGGCCTGCCAGGACGACATCACGTGCAACGCCGAGAGCTGCCAGATCGGCTGCGGCGGCGCCCAGAGCTGCATGGGGCAGACGACCTGCCAGGACGGGACGACGTGCGGTGTCGGCTGCAACGGCCCCGCGTCGTGCGGCAACGGCGTCTGCTGCACCGACGCGACGTGCAACCTCGGCACGCAGCAGAACGGCTGCTGACGCGGCGCGCGGTCCTCGCCGTCGCCCCTGTCATCCGCTCGGCGCTCTTGAGCGAAGGCCCGCCACGCCGAATACTGCGTGAACCACCATGCCGTTTCGCCCGCTGCGTGCGTCTCGCTCGATGCCTCGCCCGCTCGTCCTCCTCCTCACGGCCTGCACGGCGTTCGTCGCCGGGGTCTCCTACGAGCACTTCGGGCGCGACGCGCAGGCGCAATCGGCCGGCGTCTCCACGGTCTACGTTCCGCCGGGCGGCGTCGTCTTCCGGTCGCTCGACGGGGCGCCGCTCGCGCGCATCACGCGCGACGCCCACGGCGGCGTCCTCGAGATGTACGACGACCACCGCGAGGTCACGACACGCGTCGGCGCGGGCCACCCCCGCGGCGTTGCACTCGCCGAGGACAACCCCTACAGCGGCATGGAGTGACGACCCGGCGACGACTCGAAGAACGCGAAGGCGCGGGGGATTTGGGGGCGACGGCGAACGGGTTGCCTTGGGATTCGCCCAACGGCCTCAACCGCGCTAGACTGTTTCGCAGGCGAGAGACCTTCCTGGCTCTCGTCCCCTTTACGCCCCCCGAGGCCTCCCGCCTTCGGGGGGCGTCCCCTTGGTTGGGTCCGAGGTGGCCGCCGCGCCGAGCGAGCCGGCACGCCCGAGGTGGCCAATCGGGCAGGCGCTGTGACTGCCCCGGTTTTTCGTGGTAGGCCGGCGCTCCCAATGCACGTCTTCGTCGCCGGCGGGGCCGGTTACATCGGCTCCGTGCTCGTGCCGCATCTCCTCGAGGGCGGCCACCGCGTCACCGTCCTCGATCGCCTCTACTTCGGCGACACGCTCGGCGCCGCCCAGGCCCGCTTCGGCGAGAAGCTCCGCATCGTGCGCGGCGACGTGCGCCGCTTCGACCGCGCCCTGCTCGCGGGCGTCGACGGCGTGGTCGACATCTCCGGCATCTCGAACGACCCGTCGTGCGAGCTCGAGCCCGAGCTCACGCGCAGCGTGAACGTCGACGGCGCGAGGCACCTCGCCTCGGCGGCGCTCGAGCAGGGCGTCCGCCGCTACGTCTTCTCGTCGTCGTGCTCCGTGTACGGCCACGGCGAGGGCCTCGGGCTGACCGAGACGAGCCCGCGGCATCCCGTGTCGCTCTACGCGCGCGCGAAGGCCGAGGTGGAGGATTTCTTGCTGGGCGCGAGCGCGGGGGCGAGCGCGGGCGCGGGGGCGAGCGCGAGCGCAGGCGCGAGCGGGGGGGCGGGCAAGGGCGTTGCGGGAACGGGGATGGAGGTCTGTGCGCTCCGGCTCGCGACGGTCTTCGGGCTCAGCCCGCGCATGCGCTTCGACCTCGCCATCAACGTCATGACGAAGAACGCGTACGTCGGGCGGCGCATCACCGTCGACGGCGGCGGGCGGCAGTGGCGGCCGTTCGTCCACGTGCGCGACGTGGCGCGCGCCTTCGAGCTCGGGCTGACGAGCGACGCGTCGAAGGTCGCCGGCCAGGTCTTCAACGTCGGCTCCGACGCGAGCAACGTCCAGATCTTGAACCTCGCCTTCCGCGTGCGCGACGCCGTGCCGGGCACCGAGGTCGTGCACGCGCCGACCGACCCGGATCTCCGCGACTACAACGTCTCCTTCGAGAAGATGCACCGCGTCCTGCCGTTCCAGGCGGGCCACGGCGTCGACGACGGCATCCGCGAGGTCCTCGCCGCGCTGCGCGAGGGCGGCGTCGATCCGGACGACCGCCGCTGGTACACGCTCCGGCAGTACGTGTTCCTCCGCGACGCCGAGCGCGCGCACCGCGAGCTCGCCATCGACGGCGCGCTGCTCACGGCATGAGCGGCGGCGGCAAGGTCGAGTTCTACCGGCACCAGCTCGGCGAGGAGGAAGCCGGGTCCTGGCGGCAGGTCCTCGAGACGCTCTTTCTCACGCTCGGGCCGCAGGTGCGCGCGTTCGAGGAGGAGCTCGGGCGGTTCCTCGTGCGGGGCCGCGAGGGCGTCGTCGCGCCGCACGTCGTCGGGACCAACTCGTGCTCGATGGGCCTCCTCCTCGCGCTGCGCGCGCTCGGCGTCGCGCCGGGCGACGAGGTCATCACGACGCCGATGACGTTCGCCTCGACGACGAACGCGATCATGCACCTCGGCGCGCGGCCCAAGCTCGTCGACGTAGAGGCCGCGACGGGCCTCATCGACCCCGCCGCCGTGCGCGCCGCCATCGGCGAGCACACGGTGGGCATCCTGCCCGTGCACCTCTACGGGCAGCTCGCCGACATGAAGGCGCTGCGCGCGCTCGCCGACCAGCACGGCCTCTTCGTCGTCGAGGACTCCGCGCACGGCATCGAGATGGAGCGCGACGGCGTCCGCCCCGGCGAGCTCGGGGACGCGGCGGTGTTCTCGTTCTACGCGACGAAGAACCTGACGAGCGGCGACGGCGGCGCGGTGGCGACCAAGGACGCCGCGGTGGCCGAGCGCCTGCGGCGCCTGCGCAACCACGGCGTGTCGAAGGCCGCGACCGAGCGGCACGGGGGGCTCTACCAGCACTGGGACCTCGTCGAGCTCGGGTACAAGGCCAACCTCACGGACCTCGACGCGGCGCTCCTCCGCCCGCAGCTCCACCACGTCGAGGAGAAGCGCGCGGCGCGCGAGCGCGTCGTCCGCCGCTACGAGTCGAGGCTCGTCGAGCGCGTGCCCGAGATGGCCGGGCGGCCGCCGACCGTGCGGGGCGTGCCGTGGCTCGTCGCGCGCCGCGGGACGAGCAGCCACCACCTCTTCACGATGCACACGTGGCCCGGCGAGCGCGACGCGATGCTCACGCGCCTCGGCGCCGCGGGCATCGGGACCGCCGTGAACTACCGCGCCATCCACGAGCTCACGTACCTCGCCGAGGCGCTGGGCGTCCCGCGCGGGGCGCTGCCCGTGGCCGAGGAGATCGGCGACCGCACCCTCAGCCTGCCCATGTACCCGACCCTCGCCGAGGCCGATCAGGACCGCGTCGTCGAGGCGGTGGCGGCGGCCTGGAGTGAACTGGCGGCCCGGCGGGCCTGACGCGAGCGGCACGGGTCGGCACACCGTCTGGCCCGGTCTGACCGCGTAGATGCAGGGGTTTCACGATGGCCCACTCGTTGCGGAGGGGGCGCGCATGACCACGCCGACCCGGGCGCTCGTCGCCGTCCTTCCCCTCCTCGCCTCGCTCGCATGCGGCGGGCGCGTCGACCTGATCGGGCCGACGCCGCACGGCGACGCCGGGCCGCCGCCGGTCGAGGGTGGCCCCCCTCCTCCGTACGAGGCCGGCCCTCCCGACAGCGGGACGTGCCCGGCCTCCGGCGTCGACGACGGCGCGGCCTGCAGCGATCCGGGGGAGACGTGCTCGACGTACTACAGCCAGTGCGGAGGGGCGCCCTCGGCCTTCCCGTGCACGTGCACCGGGGGCGCATGGTCCTGCGAGATCGCCGTATCCGGCGGCTGCCCCGGCCCCGCGTGCCCCGCCCCCTCGACCATCGTGATGGGTGGCGCGTGCGCGCTGCCCCCGTCGATCTCGTGCAGCAACGACGTCGCCCAGTACGACTGCTCGGGGAACTTCACGGGCTACGAGCCGTGCAACTGCTCGAACGGCGCCTGGTCGTGCAATTTCGACGACGCGATCTGCGACGCCGGCCCGCCGCCGCCCGGCAACTGCCCCGACCCGACGCTGGTCGCGCAGGGCGTCGCGTGCTTCACGCTGCTCCAGCAGTGCGCCGGCAACCCCACGCAGTGCGACGGCGCCACCTTCTACGACGACTTCGAGTGCGACGGCGGCGCGTGGAACGACATCGCGCCGACCGTCTGCGAGGGCCCCGACGCGGGCAGCGGCAGCGACGGAAGCGCCAGCAGCAGCGGCGGCGGCTGAGACGCGAGACGGTCAGCCGCTTCCGGGCGCGCCCTCGCCGGCGCTGACGGGCGGGGGGCCGTCGACGGGGAGGGCGAGGCGGAAGGCGGCGCCGTCGCCGGGCTTCGACGGGAGGCACGAGAGCTCGCCGTTGTGCTCGATGGCGATGCGCTGGGCGATGGCGAGGCCGAGGCCCGTGCCGTGGGGCTTGGTGGTGGCGTAGGGCTCGAAGAGGCGCGGGACGATCTCGGGCGAGAGGCCCGGGCCGTTGTCGACGACGGTGACCGTCACCGTCGCGGCGCCCTCGGTGCCGACCTCGAGGCGCACCTCGCCGGCGTCGCCCTTCGCCTTGACGGCGTCGAGCGCGTTGATGAGCAGGTTCGTCACGACCTGGACGATCTGGTCGCGGTCGGCCTTCACGTGCGGCGGCACGCGGTCGACGACGACGCGGACCTTCGCCTGCGTCCCGGCCTCGTGGAGGTGCGCCACCTGCCGCGCGAGCTCCATGACGTCGACCTCGGTGAGGTTCGGCGGCGGCAGGCGCGCGAAGCGCGTGAACTCGCTCACGATGTTCGCGATGCGGTGGACCTCGTCGAGGACCGTGCGCGTCGCCTCGTCGAAGTACTCGTCGAACTCGGGATCGTTGCGGGCGCGCAGGCGGCGGAGCGTCTCCACGGCGGCGCGGATGGGCGCGAGCGGGTTCTTCACCTCGTGCGCGACGCGGCGGGCGACCTCGCGCCAGGCGGCCACGCGCGTCGTCGCCGCGAGCCGCCGGCGCATGGCCGCGAGGTCCTCGAGCATCTTGTCGAACGACTGCGCGAGCTCGGCGATCTCGCCGCCGCCCCGCACGCGCACGGGGCGCGCCTCGCCGCTCGCGACCTTGCGCGCCTCGGCCGCGAGCTCCTGGATGCGCCGCACCGGCCCGCGCGCCAGGAGGAGCGCGAGGATGAGCGCGACGCCCGTCGACGCGAGCCCCGCGTAGATCACCGTCTGGTCGATGCGCGCGAGGTTCACGTCGCGCTCGCGCGTCGACTTGCTGACGACGATCGGGATGCTGGCGCCGCCGCTGTCCGAGAGCGTGCAGCTCGCCTGCGCCACGTCGGGTCGCGGCGCGGGGGCCGTGCCGAGGGTCACCTGCGCGTCGACGACGTGGCTCAGTCGCTCGACGACCGGCTCGAGGCGCCGCGCGCCCACGAGACCGACGCCCGCGCCGGCGCCCTTGCCGGGGCCGGCCCCCAGCTTGCGGCAGCGCGCGACCAGGGCAGGCTTGGGGCCCTCGCGCAGCGCGAAGTGCGCGACGTCCCCGCCGACGAGCTTCGCGAGGTCGGCCTTCGGCGTGTTGAGGAGCGAGATGGGGTCCTGCCCGAGGCGGTCGCCGTCGGTCGTCGCGAGCACCAGCTCGTCGAGGTCGAACGCCTGCCGCTCCTCGGGGACGATGCGCGAGAGCGACAGGCGCCGCTCGTCGTCGAGCGTGCCCGCCTCGAGCCAGATGAGCGCGCGGTCGACGAGCTCGCCGGACTGGCACGCGCCCGCGACGAGCTTGCGGTCGCTCTCGGCCTGGCGGCCGATCTCGGCGACGACGCGGTCGCAGGCGCCGCGCACCTCCTGGTCGAAGCGCTGCGTCTCGCTCTGGCGGCGGTCCTCGCGCACGACGTAGCCCAGGCCCGCGACCGAGAGCGTCGCGACGAAGCCGAAGGCGAGGACGAAGCGAGGAGCGAGGCGCACGGGGGAGCGCCCAGCGTAGCGCGACCTCGCTACTGCGTGGGCGCGCCCGCCTCGATCCAGTCGTGGAAGACCTTCGCGAGCTTCGGGTCCGGTGCGCCGAGGGGCATGCACGCGCTCCCGTCCGCAATGCCGCCCTCGCACGCGAGCTTGATGAACACGTAGCTGTGCGCCGGGTCCCCCGGTGCGACCCGCAGCATCGCCGGGATCTCGGTCGAGGGGACGTCGATCATCGCGTCGAACTCGTGGCCGGGGGTCAGGCCCATCCCGCCCGTGCTGTCGCCGTGGCACTCGATGTTGGAGCAGACCTGATCGATCTCGCCCTTCACGCGAACGAGATCCGAGACGTCCTCCGTCGCATCGGAGCAGAAGAGGCACCCCACGCCCTCCGCCGTCGCATCGGCAGGGGCATCGGCCGCCGCATCGACGGCAGCATCCTGGCTCGCGCCGCCGCCCGAGCATCCGAGGAGCGCGAGGCCGACGAGCGGAAGGGCGAGCCGGCGTAGCGGCGCGAGCTGCACCAGGAGAGGGTAGCAACTCCCCGACCCACCAGGCGCCGCGCACGCCGCGAGCGGCGACGGTTCAGTCCGAGAAATCGTTCGTGAGGTAGAGGTGCCGGGCGACCTCGAGGAGACCCACGCCGAGGCGCGTGTACGCGGGGTTCATCATGTTCGTGTAGTGGTCGTGCGTGTCGTCGGTGCCGGGCCCCTCGTCGAACATCTGCTTCTGGATGGCGTCGATCTGATCGAGCTCGTTGGTGGTGGCGTCCACGGCGAGGATGGTCCAGCCGTTCGGGTCGCCCTGGTTCTCGGCAAGCTGGTCGCCGAAGCCGTCGTCCTGCACGGACCCGTCGTTGATGGCGTCGATGATGTGCTGGTGCGGCGTGTGATCGGTGGAGAGCTCCGTCGAGCCGGCGAGCGCGAACGCGCTGAGCGCGTGATCGAGCACGAGCGGCGCCACGCCGAGCGTCGCCCGGTACTGGTTCACGACGTCGAGGTTGTGCACCTGGAACTGGTCGAAGGTGGGGTCGGCGGAGGAGCCGTCGTCGCTGCCGGAGGCGCCGCCGCCGTCGTCGCCCGTGTTGCCGTCCGGGTCGGATGCGCCGCCGCCGTCGCCCGCGGAGCCGCTCGCGCCTGCGCTCCCCTTGCTCGACGAGCACCCGCCGGCCGCAGCGAGGCAGAGCGCAAGACCGACGGCGAAGGCTGGGACGGAGCGGAGCATCGGGAATATCGGCGCGGACTCTGGACCGCGCCCGCCCGGACGTGGCACCGGGCGCCCCGACGGGGACGCGCATGGGACACGGGGCCACGCCCGCCCGGGATCGACGCGCCCCTACCCGCGAGGAACGGCCGCGAGTCAACGAGGCCCGCCCCCGTGCGAGCGAGATACGGGCGCGCATGAGCGAGGTCGGCCCCCGTCCGAGCGAGATACGGGCGCGCATCAGCGAGGTCCGTCCCCGTCCGAGCGAGATGCGGCCCCGCATCAGCGAGGTCGGCCCCCGTCCGAGCGAGATGCGGCCCCGTATCAGCGAGGTCGGCCCCCGTCCGAGCGAGATACGGCCCCGTATCAGCGAGGTCCGTCCCCGTCCGAGCGAGGTGCGGCCCCGTATCAGCGAGGTCCGCCTCCGTACCAGCGACATCCAGCCCCGCATCGGCGACGCGGGCGTTCGTTCGAGCGTAGTTCGTGGCCCTCCTGCGTGTGCGCGGGGGTGTGCCCACTCACTCCCACCCGCTGCCTGACCAATCGACGTGCCTCTCGAAAAAAGATCGTCCCGGCGCGCGGAATCGGGCCGTGGCCCGAGCACAGGGGGTGAGAGGCGAGGACGGGCCGGGAAGCCCGTACCGGACCTCGAGTCGAAGAAAGGAGGTGATAGGCATGACGACGAACAAAGGCAAAGGCACACGGGCGACCCGCGCGGGGCAACTCATCGCGGGGATCCGGAAGCGTTTTCCGAGCGGGAGCCAACAGCTCGCGCTCGGCGGCGCGGCCGGAAGCGTGACCGCGGATGCGGCCGTAGGCGAGCTCCAGCAGCTCGTCGACAACCGCAGCGCGACCATCGCTGCCCAGGCGACCGCAAGGGACAAGGTGCAGGCGGAGAAGGAGGCGAATCCAGGTCTCGTCGCGTTCATGAACGCGATCGAGGCCTTCATCCGGCTCATGTTCTCCAACGACACCGCGGCCCTCGCCGACTTCGGGCTCCCGCAGCGCAAGCCGCGGGCGCCCCAGACGGCGGAGCAAATGGCAGTCGCCGCAGCCAAGCGCAAGGCCACGCGCGAGGCGCGCGGGACCAAGGGACCGAAGGCCAAGCAGGCGATCAAGGGCAACATCACGGCGCAGCTCGTGGTGACCCCCGCGAACGCAGTGCAGGCAGCGGCTCCGGAGGCAACCCCGCCCGCTCCCGCGCCTGGCACGGCGACTGGCGGTGCCGCGGTCACTCCGCCCAAGGGCTGAGGGGCTGAACAAACAGGGACACGAGGGCGCCGCGCCGTGCGAGCGGATGTGGTCTCCTTCGGCCCCGCGACATTCGCCCCCCTCCCGGGTGCCCCGGCGCGCGGGAGGGTGGGCGGTGGCGTTTCGACGCGAACGATCGCATGGGGAGGCCGATTGGGTCCGATCGACGACGACGAGAAGCAACCCCGCCGGCGCGAGCCGACGGAGGAGGAGCGCGCGGCGTTCGAGGAGATGCTCCTCGGGCACGACATCGAGGGCGCACGCCTGCGGGCGCTGCGCTGCGCGATGAAGCGCGTGCGGGGCAACGCGGCGATGGCGCGCCAGATGGCCGACGACGCGGTCCGCATCGCCTGGGAGAGGTGCACGTGGGACCCGAAGAGGGTCACGCTCGGCAAGTACCTGGCCGGCATCGTACGCAGCGAATGGAGCAACAAAGCGAGAGACGGCCTGGCGGAGCGCGAGCGCGCCGAGGAGTACATGGCGGAGCAGGAGACGGTCGAGGGTGCGGGAGATGCGTCCCTCGAGCAGCGAGCCGTCGAGCAGGAGGAGCGCAACGAGAGCGAGGACGAGGCGGTCCGTGCGCTCGCGGTGGTGCGCGCAGCCCTGGAGAAGAACGGAGACACCGTGGGACTGCAGGCCATCGACTTCATGCTCGACGGCGTGGACGAGCCCGCGGAGATGGCGCGGCTCAGCGGTCGCCCCGTCGAGGATTTCTACCGCGCCGCCGACCGGCGCACGCGGCTGGTGCGCCAGCTGCGGTCCCGTGAGAAGAAGAGGTGACGAGATGGGCACCAAGCGTGACCCCGCAGACGTGTGGCGCGGCCTCGTGAAGGAGGCGGACGAGGACGAGCGCGTCTTCGAGGAAGCAGCCGACGCAAGCATCGAGGACACGGAAGAGGCGCTGGCCGCGGCGGGCGTCGACGTGAAGGCGGAGCGTGAGAGGGGAACGGCGCTCCGGCGACAGCTCGAGGCGCGCGTCGCCGCACGGAAGGCGAAAGCCCTTGCGGCCTCCACGACGGCGAACGACTCTTCTTCCGCGCCCGCGCCCGCGCCCGCGCCCGCGCCCGCGCCCGCGCCCGCGCCCGCGCCCGCGCCCGCGCCCGCGCCCGCGCCCGCGCCCGCGCCCGCGCCACGCGCCCGGCCCTCGCATCGCCCTCCGCGCACCGTGCCTGCGGCGGTCGCCTGGGTCGCGGTCCTCGTCAGCGCGGCCGCCGGTGGGACCGGCGTCTACCTCGCGAACCTCCCGCGCATCGCCACCGGAATCGGCACGGGGACCGGGCCCGCGACCGTCTCTGCTCCGTACCATCCG
Organism: Polyangiaceae bacterium; assembly: GCA_036490515.1. Taxonomy (GTDB): domain Bacteria; phylum Myxococcota_A; class Polyangia; order Polyangiales; family Polyangiaceae; genus Palsa-1150. Next base: position 93,785 of record DASXDU010000011.1, on the reverse strand, counting down.
CCGCAGCGACCGCGCGAGGCCGACCTCGCGGAGGCGGCGCAGCGCCGCCAGGACGCCGTCACCGCCTGCAACGAACGGCGATGGACCGACTGCCTCGCCGACCTCGACGTGGCACGCGCGCTCGACATCGACGGCGACGACGTGCCGGACGTGCAGTCGCTCCGGAAGCGCGCCATCGACGGCATGATCGCCAAGCCGAGGACGCCGCAGTACGGGCCGAAGTGACCCTCACCCCTCGCGCGGCCGCAGCCGGATGACCGGGAGCACGCGGTCGGTCTGCTGCTGGTACTTCGCGAACTGCGCCGAGGCGGCGGTGATCTGCTTCCAGGCCTCCTCGCGCTCCGCGCCCTCGAGCTGCTCGGCGACGACGGCGACCTTCTTGCCGCCCGTCTCGATCTGGACCTTGTCCGGGTGAGCGCCGAGGTTGTGGTACCAGTCCGGGTTCTTCGCGGCGCCGGCCGCCGACGCGACGATCAGCCACGTCCCGTCCTTGCCCGGAAAGAAGCCGACCGGCGTGGTGCGTTCCAGCCCGCTCTTCCTGCCGACGGTCGTCAGCACGAGCGCGTCGAACTTCATGAACGCCGCCTTGCCCGTCTTGCGGATGCGGCCGTTCATCCACTTGTTCATCCAGCGCAGGAAGCGCCCGCTCGGCTGCCGGGCGCCGCGCGTCCCGTCGGGTGTCGTGAAGCTCATGGGGGAGACTCTACGCCTTCGCGCTCCTCGCGCCTCGCTCTCCTCTCGCTCTCGGCGGGTGAGCTCGTCAGCGGTCGAGCGGCACGACGATCGCCGGCGCCGGAGGCCGCGCGGCCCTGCGCGGGTCGCCGTCCTGGAGGTGCGCGACGGCCGTACCGATGGCGGTGTACTCGATGACGTTGTTCACGCCGGCGTGGGCCTGCTCGCTCACCTTCATGCCGACGACGCCGACGGGGGCGTCCGGGTGGCCGGCGGCCTGGTGCGCTCCGGCGAGGCCGTGGTCGGCGAAGAGGTCCTTCGTCATCCGCTCCATCGCGAGCTCGCGCGCGTCGAAGAGCGCCTGCGTGAACTCGGCGATCTCCTCGTTCCGGCCGGTCTGCGCGTACTGCCACACGCCGTAGCCGTTCAGCTCGTAGACGCAGCAGCCGACGGCGATGCTCACGGGGCGGTAGCCGGCGCGGAGCAGCGTGACGAAGTCCTGCCCCGAGAGGGCCGACGTGAACGGGCGGCCGTCGCGGAGGTGGAGCGACGGGGCGTTCTTCATGTCGCCGGCGGCGTGCGCGCCGTCGTAGGCGACGGCCGTCCCGATGGCGACGATCTTGGCGACCTGGTGGCCGCCGCGCCACCTGTGGTGCTCGACCTGGAGGCGCACGCCGACGACGCCCTCGGCGCCGAGCTTGTTGGCCTGGTCGCGCATGCGCTTGACCGCGACGTTGCGCGCGCCGCGCATCGCCTGGCTGAGGGACGTGACCTCCTGCGTGCGGCCCGAGAGGTTCGACCAGCCGGCGTCGTAGATGGCGGAGCCGACGACGAGGCCGTGCGGGAGAAACCCCATGCGAGACAGCGTGAGGAACTCGGTGACCGAGAGGTCGCTGAGCGCGAGCTGGGGGCGGTTCGGGTTGGCCTGGTTCATGGCGCCTCAGTCGTTTGCCGGAATGACCATGGTCGGGACGGGGCAGGGCTCCCTCGTCTCGGCGGGGACGACCGCGGTGCCGAAGACGAAGAACTCGATGGTCTCGCCGTAGAGCTTCGCCGCGTTGCCGCCGAGGAACTGCGCGCCCCGGCCGCCCGCGCCCCACGTGTGCTGCTTCTCCTCGATCTCGACGCCCACGATGCCCGTGGCCTTCACGTCCTCGGCCTCGGCCTGCAGGCGCTCCATCGCGAGCTCGCGCGCGTCGTAGAGGCAGTGCGTGTACGGCGAGAGCTCGCCGTTGCGCGCGTCGTTCGGCACGATGAGCGCCTCGGGCCGCACGTAGTAGACGCAGTTGCCCATCACGAAGCCCACGGGGCGGTAGCCGGACCGGAGCAGGCACCAGAAGTCCTGCCCGCTGAGGCCCGACTGGAACGGCTTGCCCTGCGCGTTGCGGTAGCTCTCGCCGCCCGCGTGGCGCACGGCGGTGCCGACCGCCATGAACTCGGCGACGCTCTGCCCCCACGCGTGGAGGTTCACGTCCATGCGCACGCCGATGATGCCGTCGGCCCCGAGCTCGTCGGCCTCCTCCTCCATGCGCGTCATCGCGAGCTCGCGCGCGTGGTAGAGGGCGCGCGTCACGTCCTCGAGCTCGCGCCCGGGCTCGTACTGCCCGAGGTTCGTCGGGTTGCGCACGTTGATGTTGTAGATGCTGCTGCCCATCACGAGGCCGAGGGGCTCGAAGCCCGCCTGCTTCACGAGGAGGAACTCGTTCACCGAGAGGTCGCTCGTGAAGAAGTGCGTCTTGCGCATCCCCTCGAGGCGCTCGCGCGCGTGCTGCGGGAGGTCGGCGTACTGAGGCTGCGCGGGGGCGCCGGGCGTGCCGAGGGCGCCGTGGTACTGCGCCGCACCGGGCGCGCCGGGGTACTGCACGCCGGCGTACTGCGCCGCGCCGGGCACGCCGGGGACGCCGGGGTAGGGACCGCCGGGGGGGCCGGGAGGGTACTGGTTACTCATTGGCGTCGTCGTCCGCGTCCTCCGCGGCCTCCTGTTCGGCCTCGCGCGCCTTCTCCGCGAGCTCGTCGCTGTCCTCGTCGCCCTCGACGATCTCGCCGCGCTTTCGCCCGAGCGGAACCATGCTGAGGATGAGCGGCGGGATCTTGGCCTGCTCGTGCGGCTTCCACCCGGGGATGCGCCGCACGCCCGTGCCGAACCAGCTCACGTCGACGTCGAGGTCGTTGAGGTCGCAGCCCTTGTAGCCGCAGGGGACCTCCTTCACCGTGAGCTTCACGTCCGAGCCGACCACGAACTCCGCCTTGTAGTAGCCCGCCTGCTGGATCAGCTTGTTGACGACGATGTGGCGCGCGGTCTCGATGGCCTCCTGCGCGGAGGTGACCTCGCCGCCCGCCGAGAAGCCGTTCTTCATGACGTGCCACACGTGGTAGCGGCAGAACTCGAAGAGGAACCCGCACGGCTCGAAGCCGTCCTGCTGGAGCGCCCAGAGGTCCTGCCCGTTGAGGTCCGTCACGATCGGCGTGTTGGGCGGGTGGGTGATCCACGGCGCGCGCACGGCGGTGCCGAAGACGGTGAACTCGATGACCTCGTCGCCGTCGTCACCGCCCTTGCCGTGCTGCCCCATCGTGATGAGGCGCTCCTGGATGCGCATGCCGATGACGGCGTCGGCGCCGATGGCCTGCGCCTCCTGGAAGCAGCGCGAGAGCGCGAGGCGCCGCGAGTCGCGGTGGGCCTGGCTGATGGTGTCGATCTCGCCGGTCGCGCCCTTGTAGTCGGCGATCTTGCCGACGTGGAAGATGCTGCTCCCCATCACCTGCGAGATGGGCGTGCACTTCGCGTCCTTGGCGAGCAGGAACTCGCTGACGGTGAGGTCGCTCGTGAAGAGGTGATGGCGCGTCTCGTCGGCGAGGCGGAGCTGCGCGCGGATGGGCAGCCCGCCCGCCTGCACGTGCCGCATGCTCTCCATCAGGTCGATATTCTGGGGACCCATCGGCATGGTGGTGCTCTCAATCGTTGACGCTGAGGACCAGCGAGGGGACGGGGATCTTGTGGTCCTTCGAGATGGCGATGACGGCGGTGCCGACCGCGCTGAACTCGATGACGTTGTAGCCCCAGGTGTGGTTGGTCTCCTCGACCTGGACGCCGACGATGCCCTCGGCACCGAGCTCGGTCGCCTCGTACTGCATGCGTTCCATCGCGAGCTCGCGCGAGTCGTAGAGCGCCTGCGTGTAGCTCTGGAGCTCCATGTTCTGCTGCTGGCCCCAGGGCATTCCCTGCGCGGAGATGTGGTAGACGCAGTTGCCCATCACGAAGCCGAGGGGGCGGTACCCGGCGCGGATGAGCGTCCAGAAGTCCTGCCCCGTGAGGTCGCTCTGGAACGGCTTGTTGTTCGGGGCGCGCCAGCCCTGCTGCCCGTCGGCGTGCTTGATGGCCGTGCCGATGGCGAGGAACTCGATGACGTTCTGCCCCCACGCGTGGAGGTTCACGTCGAGCCGCACGCCGACGATGCCGTCGGCCCCGAGCTCGTCGGCCTCCTCTTCCATGCGCGTCATCGAGAGCTCGCGCGCGTGGTAGAGCGCCTGCGTCATGTGCGTGAGCTCGGCGTTCTGGTTGTAGGCCACCTGGCCGAAACCGATGTGATAGATGCTGCTGCCCATCACGAGGCCGAGCGGCTGGAAGCCCACCTCCTTCACGAGGAGGAACTCGTTGACCGAGAGGTCGCTCGTGAAGAAGTGGTGCTCGCGCATCGCCGTGAGGCGTTCGCGCGCGTGCTGCGGCAGGTCGGCGGGCGGCTGCCCTTGCTGCGGGCGGTAGGGCGGTTGGGCCATCGTCCCACCACGCTACGGGTAGGGCGAGGCGGCAATCAAGAGGGAGAGGAGAGAACAGGAAGGCGGGAAGGAGAGAGTTTGGGTTTGCTCACCCGGCGGGGCCGAGTCTCCTACGCGTTCGCAACGGCCGCCGCGCGCTCGAGGAGCCACTGGACCGTCGGCGGCGGGAACCCACGCGGGTCGCTGTCCATGCGCGTCATGTGCACGCCGCCGTTGGTCACGACCAGGCTCCAGCCGGCGCTCCGCACCTCGTGGGCGGCGGGCGACGCGAAGGCGAGCTCGGGACGGCGGCGGCGGTGGAGCGCGTAGAAGACGTCGACGCGCTTCACGTGCGGAGCGTGCGCGACGACGGCGAACGCGGGGCGGCCGGCCGGCGGCACGCCCGGACCGGGGGGAGCGCCGAAGGGAGGCGCGCTGAACGCGACCGATGCGCGCACGATGCGGGCGCCGCCGTCGCTCGCGCCCACCGTGAGAAGGTCGCCGCTCACGTCGGCGGCGTAGTGCGCGTCGAGCCAGTCGAAGACGGGGCGCAGGCCGCCGGCGACCGTGCCGCCGCCGTGGGCGCGCGCGAGCTCCCCGAGCGTGCGGCGGATGACGCGCGGGCGCGAGAGCGCGCGCACGAGGAGAAGGACCCCGACGAAGAGCGCGACGAGCAGGAGGCCCGCGCCGCAGAGGAACGCGCCGGCCGTCTCGATGCCGTCGAGGGCCTCGGGGTCGGGCATGCCCTTCTGGAAGAGGAGGCTGCACCCGATGAGAAGGAGAATGCCCGGCATCAGCAGGAACCCGAGGTAACGCAGCCACCCGGTGGCGGCGGCGAGGGCGCCGTCGTCGAACGACAGGGCCATGCTGCGCGCGTGGCTGCGGTTGCCGCGGGCGACCTCGAGGTCGGACCGCTCGGCGGCGATGGCGAGGAGCGCGGTCTGGTCGGACGCGGTGGGGTAGACGGTGGCGCCGCAGAAGGGGCAGCGCGCGTTCGGCTGCTCGACCGTGAACTGGACGGCGCCGCCGCACGAGGAGCAGCGGCTCCCGACCGCGCCGACGAACGCCTCGACGACGACGGGCTTGGGCGGCGCCGCGATCTCCTTCATCGAGCGAACGACGGTGAACCCGATGTACGCGAAGAAGACGACGCCGAGGAGCACGAGGCCGCCGGCAAAGACGCCCGGCTCGTACTGCATCGCGTCCGCGTCGAGGAACATCCCGGCCACGATGTGACCGCCGATGAGGACCGCCATCGGAGGCCCGAAGAAGAGGCCGACCTTCTCGAACTCGACGGGCCGGCGGGCGCCCGCGATGCGACCGCGTTCGCGCGCGAGCGTGCGCGCATAGTCGACGGCGCGCCGGCGAAGCTCGTCGGGGACGGGCGTGACCGCGCGGCACGCACCGCACGCCGCCCCCGCCGCCGAAGGATCGACGGCGAGGGGCGAACCGCACCCCCGGCACGGCAGCAACGGCGCTTCGAGTGTCACGCGGCGCCCATCGTAGCGTCCGGAGAGGGAGAAACAGGAAGATCAGAAGCGCGTCGCGCGCGAAGCGCTGCCCCAGTCGACGCCGCGGCCCCACGGCGAGGGCGGGAGGACGACGTCGGGCGCGCGCCCGCCCTGGAGGCGTACCTCGGCGACGACGCCGAGGCGCATCGTGCGTGCGGCGGTGCGCGGCGGGAGCTCGACGCGCGGCGGGTGGCGCGCGAGGGCCGCGGCGGTCGCCGGGTCGTCCGCGGTGGCGAGGCCGAGGAGCGCGCCGAGCGTGCCTGGCCCGACGGGCCGCACGACGTCGAGCATGAGGACGAAGGCGCGCGACGCGCGGCGCTGGGCGAGGTCGCTCGCCGCGACCGGGACGCAGCGCACCTCGTGCCCGGGCGAGGAGAGGGCGACGGCGAGGGCGCGCGCGACCTCGACGAGCCACGGAGCGTCCTCGCGGACGAGGAGGTCCGAGGGAGGGCCGGTCCACGTCGCGGGCGACGCGGTCCACGGGGGACCCACCACGAGCGACGCGAGCGCGGCGTGGGGGACGCCGTCGGCGAGCGCCTGCGCGGTGCCGGGCGTATCGAGCGGGCCCGCGTCGCGGCCCGTGCGGAGGACGGCCCAGCCGAGGACCCCGGCGTCGAAGTTGCGCGCGCCGGAGCGGGGCTCGTGGAGGAAGGAGCCGAGCCAGCCCACGTCGTCGGTGCCGCTCTCGAACGCGCGGAGCGAGGTGACGAGGTCGGGCGCGTGGCGCACCACGACGGCGTCGAGGAAGGACGGGCCGCTGGCGGCGATGGTGTTGCGGACGAGCGTGAGCGTTCCGGCCTGCACCTCGGCGCGGAACGGGCCGGTGCCGTCGGGCCTCTCGGGCGCGAAGCGCGGCGCGACGATCGAGACGATCGGCGAGGCCAGCGCGTGGACGAGGTGGCGCGCGTCGCGCATCGGGAAGAGGAGGGTCTTCTTGTCGACGCGCGGGGCGGGGACCTCGGCGAGCCACGCGCCGCCGTCCCGGCCGCGCGCCCGGGCGATGGAGGCCGCAGCGACCGCCGCGGTGAAGGCGGTGCCCGACGCGAAGCGCACGCCGTCGCGCAGGGCGACGCGCAGGCTGGCCCCGTCGGGCTCGGGGTCGGACTCGGCGAGGGACGGGACGAAGCCGCCCGCGTCGTCGCGCGCGTAGAGCGTGTCGAAGACGGCCTCGCCGAAGAAGCCCGCCGCGAGGTCGTCGAGGCGGTGCGGGTCCATCGTCGCGAGGGGCCAGGGGGCGTGGAGCTCGAGGCGGCCGCCGTAGGGCACGCGTCCGTGGGCGAGCGCCCTGCGCGGCAGGGTCGAGGCGGCCGCGAGGCCGAGGGCCGCGCCCGCCGCGAGCACGCCGCGCCGCGAGATCACCGCGCCGCCTTCTTGGAGGCCGCCGCCTCTCCCTGCGTGGAGGGCTCGGCGCGCACGCCTGCACGCACGAGCCACACCTCGCTGCCGACGACCGCGACGAGCACCGGCTCGCCGTGCTCCTCGGGCGGGCACGCCGCGAGGGCGCGCACGCCGCCGGGGGCCGCGAGGTGGAGCCGGCCGCGGAGCTCGGGGCCGGGGCCGGCCCACGTCCACACGTTGAGCGCGTCCTCGCCGCCGTCGGTGCTGGTCGCGACGTCGGGCACGCCGTCCTGGTCGAAGTCGAGCACGGCGAGCTGCGCGCCGTACGTCCCGTCCGGGGCAGCCTGCACGTCGCCCGACCGGATGCGGAGCTTGCCGCTCGGCTCGCGCACGACCACGACGGAACGTGCGGCGCCCGCCGGATCGACCATGCTCGACGCCGCGAACGCGTCGAACCGGGGCGCGGGTACGGCGAGGCGCGGGCGCGTGTCGCGCGCAAAGGTACAGTCGAAGGGCGCTCCGTCGAAGGCGCCCGCGGAGGTCTGCGGCGCCAGGCAGACGACGCCGTCGCCGCCCCACGCGGGGACGCCGGCGAGCGGCGTGTGGCCGACGAAGTCGCCGGTGAGCGCGAGCGACGCGCGGTCGGTCGTGCCCACGTCGACGGTGCCGGGCGCGATGACCGCTCCGGCGAGGGGCTCGCGCATGGGGACGGGACTGCGCGGCGCGAGGGCCGTCCACGGCGCCGCATGCTCGACGACGAAGCGCCCGCCCCGGACGCGCCCCATGGCCACGCGGCCGCGCGAGACGAGGACGATCTCGTCGCCGCCGTCGCCGTCGACGTCGCCGCAGCCGACGGCGAGGACGTCGCCCTCGTCGTGCTTGGCGCGGCGGAGCGTCGCCTGCTCGAGGAGGAGCGGCGCGAGGAACGAGCGCACCTCGGCGTCGATCTTCGCCGACGAGAAGGCGTGCGCGATGGGCGCGGGGAGCGGGTTGCGGATGCGGTCCCACGCGTTGCTCATCGACGGATAGACGTCGATCGTGGTGCGAAGGTCGCCGCGCGCGACCTCGGTCTGGACGTAGACGAGCGCGCTCGCGCGGCCGGCGAGGGCGCGCGCGGTCGCGAGCTGCGCGGTCTGCGGGTGAGCGTGCGCCCCGGCGCCGAGGCGGCCGGCGACGAGGGCGGCGATGCGCAGGGCGAGGTCCTCGCCGCGGGGCGCGGGCTGATCGGTCACGAGCGGCGCCGCGACGATGACGCTCGACGACGGCGTCTGCGTGAGCCCCTGCGCCGCCTCCTGCGCGACCACGTCGACCGCACCCGCGGGCCCGGCGGCGCGCGCCGCGGGCGCGAGGAGCAGCCCCGCGAGGACCGCGGCTGGCCGGAGAGAGCGCAGGACCATCGGCCTCACTCTACGTCGCCGGGCCCTCCCTCGACGACGCCCGCGTCGGCAGGCGGCGAAGGCGGCTCCGCCGTCGCGGTCGGCTCGGTGCCGGCCAGGAACACCTCGTCCATCACGTCCGCGTCGTCCGGGAAGGGGAGCTCGCCGGTGCGCTTGTCGATCGTCACGGTGGTCACGCCGGGCGGCCGCGGAAAGTCGACGCGCGGCTTGCCCTCGGTCGCGACCTTCATCGCGTCCATCCACGCGGGCAAGGCGGTCACCGCGCCCTGCTCGGCGCCGCCGAGGGGGCGCCCGTCGTCGTACCCGACCCACACGACCGCCGCGACGTCCGGCGAGTAGCCCGCGAACCACGTGTCCTTCGGGCCGTTCGACGTGCCGGTCTTGCCCGCGAGAGGCCGGCCGAGCGCCTTCGCGCGCGCGCCCGTGCCGTGGTCGATGACGCTCGTCAGCATGCTCGTCGTGACGTAGGCCTCGGCCGGATCGAGGACGCGGCGCGGGGGCGGCAGCTCGGGCAGCGGGACCTCCTTGCCGTCGGGCCCGACGATGCGCGTGACGAGGTGCGGCTCGGCGAACATGCCGCCCGCCGCGAACGTCGTGTACGCGGCGGCCAGCTCGACGGGGCGCACCTCGTAGCTCCCGAGCGCGAGCGAGAGGTCCGGCTTGAGGGGCGACTCGATGCCGAGCGCCTGCGCCCACGGGACGACGTTCGCCGGGCCGACGTCGTGGAGGACGCGCACCGCCGCGACGTTCACGCTGTTGGCGAGCGCCTCGCGCAGGCGGAGCGGGTCGCGGCCGGCCCAGCCCTCGAAGTTGGTCGGGCGGTAGCCGCCCTCGAAGACGTCCGGCGAGGGGTCGACGAGCGTCGCCGGCGTGAAGCGCCGCGAGTGGAGGGCGTAGGAGTAGACGATGGGCTTGAACGTGGAGCCGGGCTGGCGCCGCGACTGCGTCGCGCGGTCGAGCGCGCCCGGCTGGCCCTCGTAGCTGCCGACGAGCGCGAGGATCTCGCGCGTTCGCACGTCGAGGATCACCATGGCGCCCTCGGGGCCCGACTCGAGGCGCAGCGGGACCTTGCCGTCGGCGACGGGCGCGAGGAGGCTCACGCGGACGCGCGCGCCGACCGGTGCAAACGCGCTCGGCGCGAGGTGGCCCGGGTCGTAGCGGTCGAAGTCGGCGAGGCGCACCGTCCCCGTGGCGGTGCCGACGCGCACGTCGAACGTCCCCGCCGCGTCGTCCGCGCCGGTCACGACGCCGACGAGCACCTTGTGGTGCTCGAACGCGGGCGTCCCCTCGAACGGCGTCGTCGACTCGCGCGGCGGTGGGGCCTTCTTCCTCTTGTCGGCGACCGCGGGCGGAGCCTTGAGCGCGCCCTGCAGGCCGTGGCGCTTGTCGTAGGCGGCCAGGTCGTCGCGAAGCGCCTTGCGCGCGACCGCCTCGAGCTTCGGGTCGATCGACGTCGTGATCGTGAAGCCCCCCATCCGCGCCTGCTCCGGATCCGCGCGCTCGAGGACGGCCTTGGCCATCTCGACCGCCTCGGGCGCGAGCTCCCCCTGCGCGTCGACCGCGGGCCCGAGGTGCACGGGCTCGTCGCGCGCCGCCGTCCAGTCCGCGTCGTCGAGGAAGCCCTTCGCGTGCATCTGGTCGAGCACGTACGTCCGCCGGGTGAGCGCGGCCGTCATGCTCGCGCGCGGGCCGTAGTCGCGCGGGTTCGCGATGCGCCCGGCGATGAGCGCGGCCTCGGCGATGTCGAGGTCCTTCGCGCTCTTGCCGAAGTCGTCGCGTGCGGCCTCCTCGATGCCGTAGCGCCCGCGCCCGAAGTAGATGTTGTTCAGGTAGAGCTCGAGGATCTCCTCCTTGGTGAGCTCCTGCTCGAGGCGGCGCGCCAGGAGCGCCTCCCGCACCTTGCGCGAGAAGGTCCGCTCGTGCGTCGCGAGGAGCAGGTTCTTCACGACCTGCTGCGTGATGGTCGAGCCGCCCTGCCGGGTCGACCGCGCGCGCAGGTTGACGAGCATCGCGCGACCGATGCCCCAGTAGTTGAGGCCCTCGTGCTCGTAGAAGCCCGCGTCCTCGGCCGCGAGGACGGCGAGCTTCACGTGGGGCGGGAGCGAGGCGATGGGCACGACCGTGCGGCGCTGCGTGAAGATCTCGGCGAGGACCGTGCCGTCGCGCGCGAGGATCCGCGTCACCTGCGGGGCCTGGTAGGTCTTGAGCTCCGAAACGCTGGGGAGGTCGGCCTCGTAGCGCCGGACGACGAGCCAGAGGGCGACGGCGCCGCCCACCGCGACCACCAGCGCGGCCAGCGCGAGGCGCTTGGTCCAGCGCCAGGCGATCGCCCGGACGACGGTCCAGCGCGAGCCACCGCCCACCGCCGCGGGGGGACGCGACGAGGGGCCGGCCTTCGAATCGCTTCGCGAACGCACGCTCTCGGGGGGAACGCTCGGGACGGCCCGCTTCATTCGCGCTTCCCGGTCTACCGGACGGGCCCCGGCCACGCCACTTCGCGGCGCGCGGCCGTGATACAAAGGGAGGGATGTTCTCGCTCACCGGCGGCGAGCTCGCGATGGTGGTGTTCCTGTTCGCGCTCGCCTGGGGCGCGGGGCTCCTCCCGCGTCTGGGCGAGGCGCTCGGGGCCCGGCTCGCCAAGCGCCGGCGCGGCGAGGGCGGCGGAGGCTGAGCCTTGGCGGGAGGGGCACGCGCCGACGACCGTGGTCACCGCGGCACTGTCGCGACGGTCTTCGTCAGCGATCCCACCGCCGAGGCGGAGCGCTTCGCCCAGGCGCTGCGCGGCGCGGGGTACGTCGTGGTCGACGTGCCGCTGTCGATGCTCGTGGCCCGCGTCGCCGTCCAGCATCCGCGCGTGGTGCTCGTCGACGCCGACGCAGAGGGCGCGCTCGACGTCGTGTCGCGGATGCGCGAGCTGCCCGACGCCGAGGCGATCGACGTCCTCTTCGTGGCGCGTCCGGGGGGCGCCGTCGCGAGCCCGGAGGAGGCGGTCGCACACGAGGGCAGTGGTCTCTTCGTGCGGCCGGTCGAGATCGCGGCGCTCGTCCGCAAGGTGGACGCGCTCACGGGGGGCGCCGGGACGCCGGGGGACGACGAGGCGCGGAGCAGCACGCCGCCGCCCTCCATCCCGAGCTCGTCGAAGAAGCGGTCGAGCGCTCCTCCGATGCCGATGCCTTCGCTGCCGCCGGCCAGCATGCGCGTCACGTCGATGATCCCGGGTCTCCCCGAGCTCAAGCCGCCGATCGCGCCGCGCGCCACGTCGGCGCGGCCGTCGCGCATGCCGTCGGAGCCGCCGGCCTCGGGGGGCGCGTCGCGCAGGATGCCGGGCCTCGCGCCGCCCGTGAGCCCGGAGCTCCAGGAGCTCCTCGCGGACGCCGAGCGCCGCGTCGTCGCCGGCGACGAGGGCGACTCGATCGCGCCCTCGCCGGAGGACGAGATCGAGGCGGTCCTGCCGGCGGAGCTCCTCGCGGCGCTCGACGAGCCGCTCGAGGAGAGCGAGGACGACGACGAGGTGGCCCCCCCGGCACGGTCGATGCGCTCGAGCACGCGCGATCGCACGAACGACGGCGGCGGCGGCCGTACGACCGGGGCGACGGGGACGACGAGCACCCCGAGCACGCCGACGACGGGGAACACGCCGCGCATGCTCCCGCCGCGCGTCGCCGCGCCCGAGGCCACCGAGACGCCGGCGCCGCCGCAGACGCAGCACGGGACGCACTCGGGGTCGACCGGCGCGGAGGCGTCGAACGTCCCGACGACGGGGAGCTCCGAGCCCCGTCCCCGCGCCGATATCGCGGCGCCCCCGCCGTCGGTCCCCTTGCAGCCGCCGCTCGCGGCGGGAGGGTCGGTGCCTCCCGCAACGGCGTGGTCGCCGGCCCTCCGCGACGATCGCATGGTCGCTCTGCCGCGCGAGGCCGAGCCTCTGCCCGCCGTCCTCGGCCCCGGGGAGGCGATGGCGCTCGTCGGGAAGGCGGTCGCGTCGCGCCGTACCGGGTCGCTCTGCGTGGCGGCGCCGGAGGCCGAGCGGCGGGTCGTGCTGCGCGAGGGGGACGTCGTCACGCTGTCGTCGACGGGCGAGGAGGAGTCGCTCCTCGCGTTCCTCGGCGTCCGCGGCGACCTGCCGAAGGAGACCGTGCGGCGCCTCGGCGCGAAGTTCCCTCCCTTCGGACGGCACGCGGGCGCCGCGCTCGTGGCGCGCGGGTACCTGCGCCAGGACCAGATGTGGCCGACGCTGCGCGCGCACGCCGAGTGGCTCCTCGCGCGCGTGCTCCAGACGACGAGCGCGCGCCTGGTGGTCGAGCCGCAGCCGCCGGGACGCCTCGCGGGGGAGCCGAGCGTCTTCGGAGGGGCGACGGGCGCGGAGGTGTTCGTCGACGTGGTCCGGCGCATCGTGTCGCCCGCCGAGGCGGTGGAGAGGATGGGCGGGTCGGGCTCGCGCGTCGGAGAAGGGCCGGAGTGGCGGCTCCTCGGCGAGTGCGCTCTCGCGGTGGCGGACCTCGACCAGGTGCACGCGATGGCCGGGCGCGCGCTCCGCGACGTGCTCTCCGCGGGCCCGCAGGGCGACCTGGCGACGGTGGTCTTCGCGCTGGCGCAGCTCGGCGTCGTCGAGGTGATCGCGGCCGTGGGGCGCGACGACGCCGTCGAGGCGGTGGACGGTACGAGCGACGCGGCGCTCGACGCCGAGGCGATCCGCGAGCGAGTGCGCGCACGCCTCCAGCTCGTGGACGACGGGGACTACTTCTCCGTCCTCGGCGTGACGCGCGAGGCGACGGGCTACGAGGTCCGCCGGGCGTTCCTCGAGCTCCGTCGCGCGTTCGATCCGTCGCGCGTGCTGACCCCCGAGATCGCCGACCTGGCCGACGACGTCCGCAAGATCACCCTCGTCCTCGAGGAGGCATACGACATCCTCAAGGACGCGGCGCGCCGCGAGCGGTACCGCCGCGCGATCGAGGGCTCGCCCGCCCCCTGACGGCTGGGCTCACGGCACGAGCACGCGCAGCCGCTTCTCGTTTCGCTCCTCGATCGCACGCTCCGCTTCCAGTGCGGCTCCGTCGCGGCCGATGGTGGCCACGGCCAGCGTCCTGTCGCCCTTCCGGAAGGCGATCGCCGCGTCGCGGGCGGTCACGTCGCCCGAGACGTCGATCCGGTCCCACGACTCGGCGTGCCCCACGTAGTTGATCGTGACGTCGTAGTGCGCGCTCCAGAAGAACGGCACGAGGTCGCACTTCACGTTCCCGGCCAGGAGGTTCTTCGCCGCGATCTGTCCCATCCGCTCGGCGACGACCCAGTGCTCCACGCGGATGCGCTCCCCCGTCCGCGGGTCGGGCCAGCGTGCGACGTCTCCCACCGCCCACACGCCCTCGGCGCTCGTGCGCAGGAGCTCGTCGACGACGATGCCGCGATCGACCGCGAGCCCTGCGCCCTCGGCGAGGGTCGTGTCCGGCCGCACGCCGACGCCCATCACCACGAGGTCCGCCGGGAGCGTGGAGCCGCTGCCGAGGGTCACCGACGACGCGTCGATGCTGGCCGGCGACTCGCCCAGGTGGAACACGACGCCGTGCTCCTCGTGGACCTTGCGCACGAACGCGCCGAGCGACTCGCCGAGGACGCGCTCGAGGGGCACCCTCTCCTTGCCGACGACGTGCACCTTGAGCCCGCGAGCGCGGAGGCTCGCGGCGACCTCGAGGCCGATGAAGCTCGCGCCGATGACCACGACCCGCTTCGAATCCGCTGCGCGCGCGATGATCGCCCGGCTGTCCGCCAGCGTCCGGAGCGTCATCACGTGTGGGAGGTCCGCTCCGGGGAGCGGCAGCCGGTTGGGCTGCGCGCCGGTCGCGAGGACGAGCGCCCCGTACTCGCGCGTCTCGCCGCTCTCGAGGTGCACGCGCTTCGCCGCGACGTCGATGGCCGTCACGCGCGTGCCGACGTGCGCCTTGATGCCCTGGCGGGAGTAGAAGTCTTCGTCGCGCACGCGCATCCACTCCTCGGGGGCGCTGCCCGCGAGGTAGTCCTTGGACAGGTTGGGCCGATCCACGGTCGTCGTCGCCTCGGCCCCGATGAGCGTGAGGGGACGGGCATACCCCGCGCGGCGCAGCGCCTCGGCGCACGCGTTGCCCGCCGCCCCTCCGCCCACGATGACGACCGACGACGGGCCGCCGCCCGGCAGCTTCGCGGTCAAGGGGCCCCGCTTGCCGAGGACGACCAGCTTCCCGTCGCGCGTCGTGACGTCGAAGCACGGGATCGGGTCGAGCGCGGGAGCGCGCACCGCTGCGCCCGTCCGCAGCGAGAAGCAGGCGTGGTGCCACGGGCAGCGAATCTCGTCGCCCACCACGAGGCCCTCACCGAGGGGCCCGCCGTAGTGCGTGCACTTGGCCCCCACCGCAAAGACGTCCGCGCCGCGCCGCGCGAGGAGCACCGGTTCGCCGTGTGCGTGGCCCACGAGCACGCCGTCGTCGGGCACGTCGCCCTCGCCCACGCCCTTCGTCAGATCCGGCCCCGTCAGCTCGGCGCTTCCACCCATGAACGAGGAGGGTACCTCAAGCAGTCGCGCGCCGGCCCGACGGTCGCACGGAGTCGACGCCGATCGCTCCGTCCTCGACGTCGACGAGCGCGACGTCGCCGCGCTCGAGCTCGCCACGGAGCATCATCTCCGCGATCGGGGCCTCGATGAGCCGCGCGATCGCCCTGCGCATCGGTCGCGCGCCGAGCTCCGCGTCGAAGCCGCCGGATTCGAGGAGCGCCTCGACCGCGGCGTCGCTCACGTCGAGGCGTACGCCCCGCGCGGCCTCGAGCTCCTCGGCCAGACCGCGAAGCATGCGGCGCGCGACCTCCGCGACGTCCGACCGGCCGAGCGGCGCGAACGCCAGGACTTCGTCGATGCGGTTGTAGAGCTCCGGCGGGAGCGCCACGCGGGCGGCGGCGCAGAGGGCGTCCTCGTACGCGCGCGTCTCGCGCTCCTCCCTGGCCCCGAAGCCGATGCGCGTCCGCGTCGCAGGCTTGGCGACGTCCGCGCCCAGGTTCGACGTCATGACGATGACCGCGTTCGTGAAGTCGACGGTGCGCCCGCGACCGTCGGTCATGCGGCCCTCGTCGAACACCTGGAGGAAGGCCTCGAGAACGTCGCGGTGCGCCTTCTCGATCTCGTCGAGGAGGAGCACCTGGTAGGGGCGCTTGCGGACGGCTTCGGTCAGCTGCCCTCCCGCCTCGTGCCCCACGTAGCCGGGAGGGGCGCCGACGAGGCGGGCGATCGCGTGCGACTCGGCGTACTCGCTGAAGTCGAGCCGCGTCATCGCGTGCGGCGAGTGGAAGAGGCACTCGGCGATCGCCTTCGCGGTCTCCGTCTTCCCGACGCCGGTCGGACCGAGGAGCAGGAACGACCCGATCGGCCGCTGCGCACGGAACCCGCTCGCGTTGCGGCGGAGAATGCGCGCGATGCGTGCGATGGACTCGGTGTGTCCGACGACGCGCTCGGCGACGAGCTGCTCGAGGCGCATCATCCGGGCGCCGTCCGTCTCGAGGAGACGCTCTACGGGCACGCCCGTCGACTCGCTGACGACGTCGGCAACCTGCTCGCGTCCCACCAGCCCCTCGCCGCGCCGACGCGCGCGCGCGCCCGCGAGATCGAGCAGCCCGACGGCCTTGTCGGGGAGCGCCCGTTCGGGCACGTACCGCGCGCTCCATGCGACCGCCGCCGCCATCGCCTGCGGCTCGAAGCGGACGCCGTGGTGCTTCTCGAAGGCGGGCGCCACGCGCTCGAGCGCCAGGAGCGCCTCGTCGGGCGAGAGCTCCGCGACCTCGATGGCCGTCATCCGCCGCGCGAGCGCCGGGTCTCCCAGCACGACGCGCTTGTAGTCCTCGACCGTGGTGGCCCCGATGCACGCGAGCTCGCCGCGCGCGAGCGCCACCTTGAGCTCCCCAGCCACCTCGTCGTCGCCCGACAGCAGGGCGTGCAGCTCGTCGAAGAAGAGCACGATCCGGCCCTCCGAGCGGCCCACCTCCGCCTTGATGAGGGCGATGCGCTCGGCAAGCGCGCCGCGGACGCCCGTCCCGGCGAGGAGCGCGGGCGCGTCGATCTCGACGACGATGCGATCGTCGAGCGAGGCCACCTCGCGGCCCTCCGCGATCCGCTGCGCCAGGCCCCGCACGACGCTCGTCTTGCCGACCCCCGCGGGCCCGACCAGGCACGGGCAGTTGCCGTGGCGCTTGGCGAGGACGTCGAGCGTGCGGTCGATCTCGGGCTCCCGCCCGAAGACCGGATCGAGCTCCCCGCGGGCTGCGGCGAGCGTGAGGTTCTTGCCGAGCACACCGAGGCTGGGGAAGCGTTTCGGGTCGAGCTCGAAGCGCGCGTGCGACGCGGGAGACGTCGCGGGGGCGCGCTGCTTGCGGGGGCGGGTCGCGACGTGCGCGTGCACGGGTGCGTGCGCATGCGAGGACGCGTGCGTGGACGCGGGCACGAGCGCGGGTGACGGAGACGGAGACGGCGCGGGGGACGCGGGCGCGGCGTGGCCGGACGTGCGCGGAGGCGTGCGTGGAGAAGGCGCGAACGAGAGCTGGGTCGCCGGGGTGCGGCGCTGGCTCACGATGCCCATGACGACCTGCATCGCGGCCGTCCGGAGCTTGGTGACGTCCGAGCCGCACTGCGCGATGGCGCGGTACGCCGCGGTGGTGCGCTCCTGGCAGAGCGCGAAGAGCAGGTGGAGGCCCGTCACCTCGCGCCCCGGCGACCGCGCGGCGAGCTCGCGCGCCCGCTGCATCGCGCGTGACACGGCGTCGGCGTGATCGTCCGTGAGGATGCGGGCCGCCTTGAGCAGGACGTCGGCGTCGAGGCGCCTCTCCTTGAGCAACTCGGCGGCACCGCCCGACCTGGACGCGATCGCGGCGAGCAGGTGCCCCGTCGTGACGCGCTCCGAGCGCCCCTTCGCCATCTCCTCGGCCGCCTTTCGCAGGGCGACGAGGTCCGAGTCGCGAGTGCCGGTCATCGAACGACGGCTCGCACGACCGCGACCGGCTGGCCAAGAAAGTCACGACACGACGACGTACCGTACGGCTCGCCGCGCCGCGCCCGTCAGCGGCCACGTGTACGCGAGGTCCGCGTCGACCGCCGCGCGCGGGTGCGAGGGCGCATCCTCCCGCGCGAGGAGGACCCACGCCGTTCCCCCCGGCCCTGCGAGCGTGACGGCCAGATCGAGCCACGCCTGAGGCGCGAGGGTCGCGCGCGACGTCGCGACGTCCCAGGCGCGCCTGCCGGCGACGGCCTCCCCCCGCGCGCGCTCGAGGGTCACGTCCGTCCTGCCCGTCTGGCCGATCACGGTTCGCAGGAAGGACGCGCGCTTGCCGAGCGGTTCGATCAGCGTCACGCGGAGGTCCGGACGCAGGAGCGCCAGGGCCATTCCCGGCGCGCCCGCTCCCGTCCCCACGTCGACGACGCGCGCGCCTTCGGGGACGTGCTTCGCGAGCATCAAGGCGTCCGCCAGCATGAGATCCACGAGCTCGTCGGGCGTGCGCGCCGCCGTGAGGTCGATCCGCGCGTTCCACTCCTCCAGCCGCTCGAGCCACGCCTCGACGTGCGCACGCGCGGGCGGGGCCAGCGCCACGCCCATCGCGGCCGCGGTCTGCTCGATGCGCGGCGCCAGCTTGGCTGCCATCGTCCGGCAGTGGTACCTCTCTCTGCCTCCGGCGCCAATGACCGCTCGAGCCGTCCCTCCGCAGCCGCAGACCGTACACGAGCTCGACCTCGCGCCGCTCGCCGCGCTCGTCGCCGCTGCCTTTCCGGCCGAGCGCGGGCGGGTGCTCGACTCCGAGCCCATGCCGGGTGGCGCGTCGACGCGCCGCTACTTTCGCGTGAAGCTCGCGCACGGCTCGGCGGTCGGGATGTTCGTGCCCGACGGCGCCAAGCCCGAGGAGGTCGGCAAGGCGGGTGCGCCCGCGGCTCGCTGGCCCTTCCTCGAGGTGCACGACCTCCTCTCTGCGCGCGGCGTCGACGTGCCGCGTCTCCTCGGCGAGGACACGGCCCGCGGCTGGCTCCTCCTCGAGGATCTCGGCGACGAGACGCTCGCCGCCTACCTCGAAGCGCACCCCGGCCGGCGCGAGGCCCTCTACGTCCGCGCCGTCACCGACCTCGCCCGTGCGCAGCGTGCCCTCGGCGATCTCCCCGCGGGGTCCGTCGTCGGCACCCGCGCGTTCGACGCGGACCTCCTCGGCTGGGAGATCCACCACTTTCGCGAGTGGGCCCTCGAGGCGCGCGGCATCGCCCTCTCCGTGGACGACCGCGGGGCGTTCGACGCCGTCGCCGGCCGGCTCGCCCACCGCATCGCCTCGTGGCCCCGCTGCTTCGTGCACCGCGACTACCAGTCGCGCAACCTCATGGTGCGCGCGGCGCCGGGCACGGCCGAGCGCCTCTGCTGGATCGACTTCCAGGACGCGCTCCTCGGGCCGCGTGTCTACGACCTCGTCGCCCTGCTCAACGACAGCTACCAGGTCTTCGATCGCGCCTTCGTCGAGGCGCGCCTCGACGACTACGCGACGGCCCGCGGCATCGGCGCGGACGAGCGGCGCGTCCTCGGGCGCGAGTTCGACCTCGTCACGGTCCAGCGCAAGCTCAAGGACGCCGGCCGCTTCGTCTTCATCGACCGCGTGAAGGGCAACCCCTCCTTCCTCCGCTTCGTCGAGCCCACCCTCGCGAAGGTCCGCTCCTCGCTCGACCGCCTCGCCGACGACGAGGACATGCGCGCGCTCGCCGTCCTGCTCGCGCGCGTCCTACCCTGACCCATGGCGCGCCGCCGGTCCGTTCGCGCCGCCGAGGGCTCCGCTCCCGCGGTGGCCGCCTCGCGCGCGCGCGTGCGTCTTCACCCTCACGGCCTCGATCTCGGCGACGGCGACGTGCTCCCCCTCTGGGCGGGGTCGATGCACTACTGGCGTCACCCGCCGAGCGTGTGGCGCGCCGGGCTCGAGGCGATGCGCGCGATGGGCCTGCGCCTCCTCGACACGTACGTGCCCTGGGGCGTCCACGAAACGGCGCCCGGCGAGTTCGACTTCGGCGAGCGCAACGCGCGCCTCGACGTCGCGGCCTTCCTGCGGATGGCGCACGACGTGGGCCTCCGCTGCATCGTCCGCCCGGGGCCGCACATCAACGCCGAGATGACCTTCTTCGGTCTGCCCGAGCGTGTCGTCTGGGACCCGGAGTGCCAGGCGCGTACGCCCGGCGGGCACCCGGTGATGCTCCCGATGGTGCCCGTCGCGTTCCCCGTTCCGAGCTACGCGAGCGACGCCTTCCTCGAGGAGACCGCGCGCTGGTACCGCGCCGCCGGCAAGCAGCTCTCGCCGCTCCGCTGGCCCGAGGGCCCGATCGTCCTCGTCCAGGTCGACAACGAAGGGGCGCTCTACTTCCGCGACGGCGTCTACGATCAGGACTACCACCCGGACGCGCTCCACGCGTTCCGCGACTTCCTCCGCGCGAAGTACCGGCACCTGCACGCCCTGCGCGAGGCGTGGGGCGACGACGCCGTGAGCTTCGCCACGGTGGAGCCGCCGCGGCGCTTCGACGCTCACGAGGCCAGGGACCTCGCCCGCCACGTCGACTGGACCGAGTTCCACGAGCAGCTCCTCTCGACGGCCATGGAGCGCATGGCCGCGGCCCTCGCCGACTCCGGCTTCGACGGGATCCCGACGTCGCACAACCTCCCGCTCGGCGAGTCGGCGACGCCGCTCAACCCGGGGCGGATGACGGCGATCGATCTCCTCGGGCTCGACTACTACCACCGCGCCGCCCCCGCCGAGCACTGGACGATCCTCCGGCGCACGACCGAGCTCGCGACACGATGCGAGGGCCTCGAGCGTCCCGCCTACGGCGCCGAGGTCGGCGTCGGCTTCCCGCCGTTCTTCGCGCCGCTCGACGAGCTCGACTCGATGTACGCACTCACGTGCGCGATGGCGTACGGCCTGCGCGGCTTCAACCTCTACATGGCCGTCGAGCGCGACCGCTGGATCGGCGCGCCGATCGATCCGCACGGCAGGCCCCGCCCGTTCGCGGCCGAGTACCGGCGCCTGCTCACGGCGATCGATCGCGCCCGCCTGCACACGCTCGTTCGCCGCGCGCCCGTGCGCCTCGTCGTCCCTCGTGCCCTTCGCCGGCTCGCGCGCGCCACGCACGCCTTCGGGCCGCTCACGCCGGCGCTCTTCAACGTCATCGGCGTCGGCTGGCGCGAGAGCGTCCTCGAGCGCGACTTCGGCCTCGGCGAGGCCCCCGTCATCGCGGCCGAGGCGTACCTGCGCGCGTTCGAGCGCGCCCTCCACGCGCGCGGAGTGCCGTTCGCGTACGCCGGCGGCGAGACGGTGGAGCACTCGACCGCGGGCGCGCAGTGGGTCGTGTGCGCGACCGGCGCGGGTCTCAAACCGCACGTGGTCGACTCCCTGCACGCCGTGCGCGAGGCCGGGGCGGTCGTCACGATGGGCCCTCGCGTCCCCACGCTCGACGGCTCGATGCGCCCCCTGCGCCGGCCGATGGACGTCGCCGGGTTCGAGATCGAGGCCCTCGACGACATCGCGCGCGCGGACGTCCTCGTCGCGCGGCGCATCGACGAGCTCCACCTTCCCACGTGGCCCGTCGACGCCCCGGGCGTCCACGTCACCGTGCACGAGGACGCGGCGGGCGTCCCGCGCGTCGTCTTCGTGATGAACCCGACCGCCGACGAGGTCGTCGCGCGCATCTCCCTGGCCGGCGTGAACGCCCTCGTCGACCTCCTGGGCGAGGGCCGCGTGGCGCGCGCAGGCGGCGCGTTCGAGGTCACCGTTCCCTCGCGCGTCGTCCGCATCATGGCGGTCGAAGGCGCCTGATCCGGGCCCCGAGAAGCCTGCGTCGAGGGCTCCGTGGGGCGCGTGCGCGACCGGCTCTTCGACGCGCGTGACCGGCGATCCAGAGGGGTTCTCCGCAGATCCATGCAACCCTGATCGGGGAACGCACAAACCCTCGTGATTCCGCAGCCCCGCACGCGGCATGTGCGTTGCTCCGCGCGGCCTCCGCACGAGGGGTTCCACCATGAAGCTGCGCGCATTGTCTTTTGTCGCTGGTGCTGCACTCGTCGCCGCCGTCGCCGCGCAGGGATGCGCCGTGTCGCCGAGCGACAGCCTCCTCGACGGCTGGGGGTCGTCCTCCGACGGAGGAGCGTTCCATCCGCCCGGCAACGAGGCGGGGGGAGGCGTGTGCCACTCGCCGGGCACGACGTGCACGACCTACAGCGACTGCTGCAGCCAGTCGTGCGAGCAAGGCCTCTGCGGGGGCACGACGTGCGGCGCCGTCGGCGGCGCGTGCAAGCTCGACGGAGACTGCTGCAGCGGGAGCTGCAGGGCCGGGGCGTGCGCGAGCGCGGCGTGCGCCGCCGCGGGCAAGGCGTGCCAGACGAGCGGCGACTGCTGCAGCACCTCGTGCACGAGCGGCGCGTGCGACGCGCCGGCGTGTGGCGCGAGCGGCGCGGCGTGCGCGGCGGCCACCGACTGCTGCAGCCACGACTGCGTCTCCGGGCAGTGCACGTCGGCGGCGTGCAAGCCGAACGGGCAGGCGTGTGCCGGGTTCGCCGACTGCTGCTCGCAGGTGTGCGCCGGGGGCACGTGCGCGGCGCCGGGCACGCCGCCGACGACGGATGGCGGCACCAGCGAGGCCGGGACGAGCGAGGCCGGAACCGGCGGTGGAGGCACGGGCGAGGGCGGCTCCGGCGAGGGCGGCCCCGGCGGCCCCGGGTCCGGCACCGGCGGAGGGACCGGCGGCGGGGGTGGCGGCGGCAAGGACGCGGGCACCGGAGGGACGACGGACGCCGGCGCCGGGACGGGTGCCGATGCCGGCGGCGGCACGACGGGGACCACCGATGGGGGTGGGACGTCGACCGAAGCGGGAGGCGATGCCGACGCGGGGCCGACCTGCACGGCCGACGGCGACGTGTGCGCCAGCGACGGCGACTGCTGCAGCGACTACTGCGACGTCGTCGCCGGGGCCTGCGCGCCTGCGTGCGCCTACGAGCACGGCGACTGCATCACGGACGCCGACTGCTGCGGCGTCCTCGTGTGCGGAGCCGACGGCACGTGCGGCAGCGGCTCGAGCGACGACGCAGGAGCCCCGACGTGCAGCCCGCCCGGCACCGACTGCCTCGACAACAGCGAGTGCTGCAGCGACGAGTGCGACTACTACTCGCTGACCTGCTTCTGAGCGCGTGGCCGCGCCCGCGTCACTTCGCGAGCTTGGGCGGCTTCGCCACGTGCCCCTTCGGGCCCTCGGTCGCCTCGGCAGCTTGCTGCGCGCCGTACTCGGCGTCGAGCCGGTGGAGCACGACGCTCGTCACCTTGCTCAGGTCCGTCGTCGGCGCGATCCCGTCCGAGTCCGCCTGCAGCTTGTCGTGGAAGCCCTCGAGCATGCCGGCCCACGCGAGCGCGTCCTTCTGGCGCGGGGTGCGCGCCTTTGCGGGCACCGGGTGGCCCGCGGCGTTCGCCGTGTCGGTGAGGAACCGCAGCCACGTCCCCGGCACGATCCTCGTCGACCCGTCCGAGGGCAGGTTCGGCATCGCGACCCCGAAGATCGAGTTCAGCGCATCGCCCACGGCGTAGAGCTTCAGGTGCTTCGGAAGCCCGCGCGCGAGCTCGACGCGGTCGAGCGCCAGGAGGAGCCCCAGCGCGTTCGCCTCCCTGGAGAGGTCCCCCGCCTCGAGCTTCAGCAGCGCGTCGAGCTTCGCGTGGGCGCGCAGCGGCTGCACCGCCTCCACCTCGTCCTTCGTCAGCTTGTCGGGCTCGCCCGCGAGATCCCGCTTCACGCGGTCGGCCCCTCGTCGCGCCAGCATCGTCTCGCGCTCGGCGTCGCCCAGCGCGCCCGTCAGCTTCACGAGCTCCGCCCGGCGCCGCCCGTCGATGCCGTCCGTCTTGGCCGTCTCGTCGACCTTGGCCACGACGTCGGCCTGCGCGTTCTGCTCGAGGGCGCGCAGCTGCTCCCAGTGCGCCTTGTCGTCCGCTCCCCACACGCGGCGCTCGAGCTCGTGGCACCGGTTCTCGATGCCCTTGGCCTTCATCTCGTCCTGCTCGCCCAGCGCGTCGGCCCAGAAGCCGCCCAGCCAGCAGCCCGCCGCGAGGATGGCCAGCTTGTGGGCCTCCTCCTGCGTCTGGGGCGGCGGAGGCGGCGCCTCGGCGGTGGCCGAGACGGGCGGCGGAGGGGGCGGGGGCGTGGTCGCGACCGGCGGGGCCGCAGGCGGAGGCTCGGAGCCGCCGCAGGCGGCGAGGAGCACGGCGGCGAGCGGCACGGCGACGGCGGGGTGAAGGCGGGCGAACATGGAGCCGGGATCTCACGAAACCGCGCGGGAGAGCAAGCCTGCCGCGGCGCTCCACCCTTGAACTGACGTCCACGCGCCACGTAGTCTCGGGCACCCCGCCGTGCACCGCGCCGTACTCGCGTCCCTCGCCTGCGCCGCCCCCGCGGCCGTCTTCGCGCTCCTCGCCGTCCCGGCGTGCAGCAGCGGCAGCCACCACGCCGCGGGCGCCGGCTCGCCCGACGCCGCTGACGCGACGAGCCAGGCAGACGTCGGCGCCGCCGAGGCCGAGGTGGACGGGGGCGGCGACGAGCTCGCCGTCGGCGACGAATGCGGCAGCCCGCCGTACGTCACGCTCGGCATCGTCGTCGTCGCGCTCACCCTCGACAGTCCGGACGGCGCGCCCCTCGCCGGCGCCCAGTTCACGTCCCCGCTCTGCCCGAGCCTCGTGGAGTACAGCGACGACGCGGGCGTCATCCAGGGCCTCGTCTCGCAGAACGTCCCCTTCTACGGGCGGCTCCAGGCGCCGCAGTACATCCCGGAGCTCGCGCCCGAGGAGATCTTCGACGCCAGCAGCTCGGGCCACAAGATCGACATGCTCCCGACGCTCCTCGAGGGCCTGCTCCTGCCCGGCTTCGACGCGTCGGCGCAGACGGCCATCGTCATCGCTGCGCAGAAGGTGACCGACGACGGCGGCGCGTGCTCCTCGTTCGACGGGATCTCCTTCTCCGTGCCCAATCACTCCGAGGCGCAGATCGTCTACTTCACGAGCGACACCATCCCGGCCGTCATCCCGGACGGCGGCGCCACGAGCACGCGCGGGCTCGCCGCCATCACGGGCCTCGCCGCCGGCCAGCTCGTCACCCTCGCGGGCACCAAGCCCGGCTGCCAGGTCCTCTTCCAGGTCGGCACGCTGACGGGCCGCGTCCCCCTCGAGAACGGCTTCGTCTCGCTGATGCCCGCCTACGTTTCACCCTGAATGGGCGAGCCGCGGAGCCGCGAAGCCCGAGCAGCGGAAGGCGGAGGGCGCTAGCGCCGCATGCTGTTCAACAGCGCCCTCTACGGCGCCTTCCTCCTGGCGACGTGGGTCGTCTTCTGGCTGCTCCGCCAGCAGCGCCTTCCGCGCGCGCTCTTCCTCGTCCTCGCGAGCTACGTCTTCTACTTCTACGGCACGTGGGACGCCGCGCGCACCGAGCGCGTCCCGCTCGCCCCCGCGTGGTGGGCGCTCCTCTGCCTCGGCGTCATCTTCGTCGGCAGCACGATCGACTTCTTCGTCGGCCGCGCGCTCGGCCGCGCGAAGCGGCGCGCGGCGCGCAACGCGCTCCTCCTCGTGTCGATCGTCTACTACCTGGGCGTCCTCGCGGTCTTCAAGTACTGGAACTTCGCCGCCGACTCGTTCGCGTCGCTCTTCGCGGCGCTCGGCGCGCACGTGAACGTCACCCACCTGCGGCTCGTCCTGCCGTTCGGCATCTCGTTCTTCACGTTCGAGACGATGAGCTACACGATCGACGTCTGGCGCGGCGAGCTGCCCCCGGCGCGGCGCTACCTCGACTACCTCCTCTTCGTCTGCTTCTTCCCGCACCTGGTCGCCGGGCCCATCGTCCGCCCGCACCAGATGCTCCCCCAGCTCGCGGCCCCGCCGCGCGCCGACGTCGCGATGCAGGCCCGCGGCCTCTGGCGCATCGCCACGGGGCTCGCCAAGAAGATCGTCATCGGCGACTTCCTCGCGCAGGCCGTCGTCAACCGCGTCTTCGCGACGCCCGAGCGGTTCACGGCGCTCGAGGTGCTGCTCGCCGTCTACGCGTACGCGGTCCAGATCTACGCGGACTTCTCGGGCTACAGCGACGTCGCCATCGGGAGCGCCGCGCTCTTCGGCTACGAGCTCCCCGAGAACTTCGACGCGCCGTACATCGCGCAGAACCTCCAGGAGTTCTGGCACCGCTGGCACATCTCGCTGAGCACGTGGCTGCGCGACTACCTCTACAAGCCGCTCGGCGGGTCGCGGCGCGGCCCGGTGAAGACGTACCGGAACCTGATGATCACGATGGTGCTCGGCGGCCTGTGGCACGGGGCGTCGTGGAACTTCGTCATCTGGGGGACGCTGCACGGGGGAGCGCTCGCCGTGACGCGAATGTGGCAGAGGTGGAGGGGAGAGAGGGGGAAGGTCCCGGGGGCGGGCGCGGGCGCGGGCGCGGGCGTGGGCGTGGGCGCGGGCGCGGGCGCGGGCGCGGGCGCGGGCGTGGGCGCGGGCGCGAGCGCGGGCGTGAGCGCGGGCGGGGGGGCGAGCGCGAGCGAGGGCGTCGGGGCGAAGGCGAGGGAGGGGGCGGGGTGGGGGATGGGGCGCGTCGTTGCGGTCGTCGCGACGTTCCACTTCACGTGCTTCGCGTGGATCTTCTTCCGGGCGCCTTCGTTCGCGCACGCGGTGCTCGCGCTCCAGACGATCGCGCGTGGCTCATGGACGCTCGAGCACGTGACGCCGAAGATCGTGCCCGTCATCGGCGCCGCGATGGTCCTCCACTTCATCCCGCGCGACTGGGACGTGCGGGCGCGCGAGCTCTTCACCCGCACGCCGGCCGTCGTGCAGGGGCTCGTCCTCGCCGCGGCCGCGCTCGCGATCCACATGGCGGCCAGCGCCAAGCCGGAGCCCTTCGTCTACGGCCAGTTCTGAGCGCACCGAGCACGGTTCACTCCGGGAGAGGGGAAACAGGAAGTTCAGAAGATCAGAAGGGGAGAGGGGCTTTCACGCGGTTGCACGAGGGGAAGGCAAGCGTGCACCTCTCGTCGCGAGGTGCACGCATCCCTTCACCCCGTGCAGCCGTCCGAAAGCCCCCCTCTCGCCTTCTGATCTTCTGATCTTCCTGTTTCCCCCTCTCGCGGGGTGAAACCCGCTGCGCGCGTGCCCGGTGTGTCACACTAAGGGCGCGATGCGGGCGATGGTGCTGGCGCTGGTGCTGCTCGGCGGGTGCGCTTCGCGCGCGACGGTCGAGGCGACCCCGAAGGCGCCCGTCGTGCCGAAGGCCCTCAGCCCGGCGGACATCGCCGCGAAGGCGCTTCCCTCGATCGTCACGATCCGCACGGCGCGCTCGCTCGGTACCGGCTTCCTCGTGCGGCCCGACGGCTGGGTCGCCACGAACCTCCACGTCGTCGTGGGTGGCCCGAAGGTCGTCGTCACCCTGCGCGACGGGCGTGAGCTCCCGGTCGTCGAGCTCCTCGCGGCGAATCCCGACCACGACCTCGCGCTCGTCCGCGTCGAGGCGCACGGCCTGCCCACGCTCGCACTCGGAGACAGCGACAAGATGCGCCCCGGCGACCCGGTCGTCGCCATCGGCAACCCCATGGGCCTCGAGGACACCGTCTCGAACGGCCTCGTGAGCGCGCGCCGCACTGTCGAGCACGGCCTCGAGGTCCTCCAGGTCTCCGCGCCCATCGCACCCGGTTCGTCCGGGGGGCCCATCTTCAACGACCGCGGCGAGGTGATCGGCGTCGCCACCGCCGTCGTCGAGGGCGGGCAGAACCTCGCCTTCGGGATGCCCATCCGCTACCTCGCGCCGATGATCGAGAAGCCCGCGCCCATGCCCTTCTCCGAGTTCGCGACGCTCATCGCGAACCTCCGCGCGGCCTCTGCGCCCAAGCCGCGCCGCTCGGTCCCGCACTTCCCCGTCGCGCTGCTCGAGGGCTGCTCGCAGGACGCGCAGAAGCTCGCCGTGAAGATGATCGGCGCCGCCATCGAGGCCGGCGCGCCGCTCTACAACGGCGGCAAGGCCGACGCCTGCTACCACGTGTACGACGGCGCGGCGTCCGACCTCGTGCGGCGCCTGCCGCCCACGTGCAGGGGGCCCGTCAAGGCGCTCGGCGAGGCGCAGAAGCACGCGGCCTCGCTCGGCGAGCCCTCGGCGCAGGCCTGGGCGATGCGCGACGTGTTCGACGGCGTGCTCGAGGTGATCGCGCGCAAGCAGGAGCAGTAGAGAAGTGACGGTGCGCGGCCAGGAGCAGTAGAAGAGCGCATGCTCTCGCGCCGCGCCGCGATCACGTTCGGCGTCGCCGATCTCCTCACGGCGGCGCTGGTGGCGTTCGGCGTCTTCGTCGCGCTCCCGTCTCGATGGTGGCCCGTCGACACGGGCGCCGCGATCCTCGCCGGGCTCGACGCCGCCGCCGGCGCGGCCCTCCTCGCGAAGGCCCCCTGGGCCGAGACCGCGGCTCGTGCCGCGTCGGCCTTCGCGCTCGCCGCGGGCCTTCTCACGGTGACCCTCCTCGCCGTCACCGCGAGCTGGCTCTCGGGCATCTACGGGCCCGTCGGCAAGGGCGGCGCGCTCGTCCTCGCGCTCGTCGCGGCCCTCGCGCTCCCCTACGTCGTCGTCCTTCCCCTCGTGCAGCTCGTCTGGCTGCGCCCTCGCGCCGCGCGATGAGCCCGCGCGCGCTCGCGTGGGTCCTCGCCGCGTGGGCCCTCTCCACGTGCGTCCTCTGCGCGGCCGTCCACCGGGCGTTCGCGCTCTCCGCCGACGCCGAGCACCCGATCGCCGTCGTGGCGAGCGTCTGGCAGGGGGGAAAGCTCGTCGCGCGCGCCGTCCTCGCCCGCGACACCGACCACGACGCCGCGCTCGACGCGGCCGCGGCCCTCCCCGGAGCCACCCTCGTCCACGAGGCGGTCGTCGCGACGGGCCCCGTCGCGCCGTGGCCCTCCGTCGCGCTCTCGCTCTCCTTCGTGCCCGGCCTCGACGGCCTCTCGGTCACCTACGGCGGCCGGACCGCGTACGTCACGCCGGACGATCTGCTCGCCGCCCAGGCGTACGACCACGGCGTCGCCCTCTCCTCGATGCAGCTCTCGTTCGGTCTCGACCTGCCCGTCGCGCTCGCGAAGGCCTCCGACGCGCTCGGCGTCCCCGTCCGCGACCTCGTCGACCACGGCACGCTTCGCCGCTTCCGCGTGGCGCGCGCGCGTCCCCCGGCGGCGATCACCGCCGACACCCTCACCCGCGACGACGCGCTCCGGGGCGCGACCGCGATGGCGCGCTATCTCGCACGCGGCGTCGACCAGGACGGGCGCTTCCGCTACCTCGTCAACGCCCCCACCGACCAGACGCTCCCCGGCTACGACTGGCCGCGCCACGCCGGCGCGACGTACTTCCTCGCCCAGGCGGCCGGCGTCACGCACGACGCGGACCTCGGCTACGCGGCCCTCCGCGCGGCGGCCCTGCTCCGCGACCACGCGATGGTCGACTGCGGCGCGCACCGGTGCATCGCCGACGAACCCTACGCCGACGTCGGGTCGACCGCGCTCGCCGTCCTCGCCTTCGTCGAGGTCGCGCGCACGAAGCTCGACCCCGGCTACGCGCTCGTCGTGCCCGAGCTCACCGCGTTCCTCCGCTCGCAGCAGCGCGCCGACGGCGAGTTCATGCACGTCTACGAGCGCCCCGCCCGCCGCCCGCTCGACATCCAGCTCCTCTACTACTCGGGCGAGGCCACCTTCGCGCTGGCGCGCGCGCACGCGCTGCTCGGCGACCCGCGCGACCTCGACGCCGCGACCCGCGGCCTCGCCCACCTGGCCGGCCCGGCGTGGAGCTTCTTCGGCAGCCGCTACTACTGGGGCGAGGAGCACTGGACCTGCCAGGCCATGGACGAACTCTGGGGCCGCGCGCCCGCGGAGGTGACCGCCGGTGCGCTCGACTTCTGCCTCGGCTGGCAGGCCTTCAACCGCCGCCTCCAGTACGGCGAGGGCGAGACGCTCTTCGACGGCGACGGCGCCTACGGGGTCGGGCCCTTCGTCACGCCACGCCTCACCCCGGCAGGCAGCCGCTCGGAAGCCGCCGTCGCGACCCTCGACGCCGCCATCCGCGCAGAGCAGCCCCAGGCCGAGCGCGATCGCCTCGAGCGCCAGGCTCGTCGCTCGCTCGCGATGCTGCTGAGGCACGAGCTCCCTGCTGGACGGGCGTATCTCCTCGCCGATCCGCTGGCCGTCGAGGGCGCGATGCCGGGCAGCGAGGTCGACTGGCAACTCCGCATCGACTACGCCCAGCACGCCGGGTGCGCGCTCGTGCGCTGGATCGAGCTCTCGGCACAGTCCACGAAAGAATGACAACAAAAAGTTGGATCAACCGAGCGTCGAGGTTAGGTTAATAAGTGCCGGGGCGGCTGGCCCGCTTCGGACGAGGCAAATGCCGGATTCCGCGATCCGACGAGCCACTGTAGGAACCCGGCGCGATGGGCGCCGCAGCCTTTCGGCCTACGGCTCGCACGCCCGGGGTATCCCGATCCTCGCAGGAAACGACCGCGTCGTACGTCTCGCACACACCGGAGAACGGCGACAGGGTGCGGTCGTTGGAAGAGATGCTGGGGCCTGGAGCGCCGGCATCGCGCTTGCTCTCGTGTACCCGCTGGTGAGGCGTCCTCGCCGCACCCACGGGCTACGCAAGGGAACGAGCGCAAAGCCGCCCCTCACCGGGAGCGGCGAAGGGACCGACATGAGGAAGAAGCCGAGCATCAAGAGCCTGGCGAACGTTTCGGCGGAGGAGGCGCAGGCCTACCTCGACCATGCCGACGGCGACGAGCTCACTGCGGCGTACACGCTGGCGTGCGACCGCAACCGCCTCGACGGGTCCATCGCCCCGCCCGACGACGCGGAGGTGCATCACGCGCTCTTCCTCCTCTGCCGCGCGCGGGGCAAGCTCGCCCCGAGCTTCGACGAGATGCGCGTCGAGCTGCGGCGTCGCGTCGCGGCCTGAGCGGCCGCCGTCGCCTCAATTGGGCGGCGCGAGGTACGGGAACGTCGTGGTCGGCGGCTTCGTCGGCCCGGCGACGCCCTGCGTGACGGGTACCCGTCCGCCCGTGATGGTCAGGGTCAGCGTCTCGTCGACGACGTCCTCCGCCGGGGTGCGCCCGCCGCACGTCGTGTGCGGCCCGCCGTCGAGGTAGATCTCCTTCTCGATGGCGAGGTAGCTCGGGGCGTACCCCCCGTCGGCCGTGCACGGGAGCGCCGTGTCGACGAGCAGCACGTCCGTCAGGAAGAGCGGCAAGAGCGGGTGCGTCCCGCCCTCGGGCACCTCCCAGTCCACCTCGTCCGGCCCGCCGTCGCCGAGCGCGATCGTGTCCATCGCGACCAGGCGCGACTCGACCGCGTCCTCGAGCGTGCGCGGGACGGGCTGCGCGAACGACCCGAGCGCGTTGTACTCGTCCTGGAGGCTTCCCGGTACGAGCAGCACCGTGA
Organism: Polyangiaceae bacterium; assembly: GCA_036490515.1. GTDB lineage: Bacteria > Myxococcota_A > Polyangia > Polyangiales > Polyangiaceae > Palsa-1150. Next base: position 62,635 of record DASXDU010000011.1, on the reverse strand, counting down.
CCAGCGGGTGCCCGTCGCGGTCCACCTGCCCCGGCGGGAGCGACGCCTCCGGGATGACGGCCGCCTCGCCCACGCTCACGTCCGGCGGCCCGTCCGGGACGAAGACGTCCGCCATCTCCTTCGCGCCCTTCGACGCCCGCCCGCACGCGAACAGCGCCCACGCCGCGAGGGCGACGCTCGCCACCGCCGTCGACGCCGCGACGACACGCCTCGCCCTGCGAACCCCGGCCTTCACTGCGGCACCCGCACCGTCTCGGCCGCGACCGCGAGCACCGGCGGCGCGCCGCTGTCGTCCGCGAACACCGCCGACGGCAGCTCGACCACGATGGCGAGCACGTTCTGGCCCGCGAAGGCGTTCTGCCCCGTGAAGGACGCCTTGCCGCTCCCGATCGTCGCGAGCGCGCCCTGGCGGTCGAAGAACGCGGGGTCGGAACGGAGGCCTGCGAAGAGGCGCATCGAGCCCGACCCGCCGTCGGCGTCGCCGACCGTCGCCGTCGCGCTCGTCCCGTCCGGGGCCGTGCACGTCATCGTCGGCGCCGCATCGCCGAGCGCGCACACGACGTCGAGGCTCGTCCCGTGGAGGGTGAGCGGCTGGAGCGCGTCGACGCGCTGCACGCGGAACGCGTAGGTGACGCCCGTCGAGAAGGCCGCCGCGTCGCCCGCGTAGGGCGTGACGGCCATCGCGAGCACGACCTTCTTCGGGTCCTCGGGGCTCGTGAACGCGAAGACGTCGGTGACGTCCGACGGCGGATCGGCCGTGACGCGCGGGCCGTCGAGCGCGTCCGACGCATGACCGACGGCGACGACCGCCGTGGCGCCCGCCGCCGCGAGGACGACGAACGCCGCCGCCGCCCGCGCCTTCATGGCGACGGCGTGGTCGCGGCGGACGGAGCGGGGGAGGGCGACGGACCGGGCGCCGGCACCGACGACGGCGCGTGCGGCTGCGGAGGCGGCTCGGGGACCTGCCGCTCGCGCCAGGCGAGGAAGCCGAGCACGCCGACCATCATCGCGATGCCGAGCACCAGCCCCGCGAGGAGCGCGGTGCGCGGCGACATCGGGTTCGGCGGCGGCACGTCGGACGTCGTCACCTGGCGCGTCGGCCGGATGACGTACTGCACCTGGTCCTCGTCGAGCGTCGCCATGCGGATGCGCCCGAGGCCGCACACGCCCGCGAGCGCCTGCGCGAGCTCCTCGGCCGTCTGGAAGCGCTTGGCCGGGTCGCGCGAGCACACGCGCGCGAACCATGCGTCGAAGCCCGCCGGCACGTCGGGGTTCACCTGCGACGGCGCCGGGATGGGCGACGCGCACACCTTGAGGACGATGTCGCCGAGGACGTCGCCCTCGAACGGCAGGCGCCCCGTCATCGCCGCGAACGTGCACGCGCCGAGCGACCAGAGGTCGGTCAGCGGCCCGGGCGCGCCGCCGACCGCGAGCTGCTCGGGCGCCATGAAGTTCGGCGTGCCGATGACCGTGCCCTCGCGGGTGGGGCCGCCCATCTGCTTCTTCTCGGTGCCCGCGGGCGGGGGCTCCTCGACGATCTTCGCGATGCCGAAGTCGACGAGCTTCACGACGTACGGCAGCCCCTCGACCGTGTCGTCGGCCTTCGCGAGGAAGATGTTGTCCGGCTTGAGATCGCGGTGGACGATGCCCGCCGCGTGCGCCTTGCTGAGCGCGCGCGCCGCCTGCCCGATGATCTGGCCCACCTCGCGGGCCGCCAGCGGGCCGCGCTCGATGATGGCGTCCGAGAGCGACTCGCCCTCGAGGAACTCCATGACGATGTACGGCACGCCCTCGGGCGTGACTCCGTAGTCGTAGACGAGGACGGCGTGCTTCGTCTTGAGCTTGGCCGCCGCGCGCGCCTCGATCTCGAAGCGAGCGCGCGCCTCCTTCTGGCTGGCGAACTGCTGCTTGATGAACTTGATGGCGACGCGCGTCCCGAGCGTGTCGTGCACGCCCTCCCACACGGTGCCCATGCCGCCCGTGCCGATGAGGCGGAGCACCCGGTACTTTCCCGCGATGACCTGCCCCTCGAGCGAGGGTATGTCCGTTCCGGAAGCCGTGTCCGTCATCGAAGGCTCTTGGAAGGGTAATGGATCGCCCGCGGGTTGGGCCAACCGGGCGCTCGAAAACCCGCTCGGCCGTGTGTATCACGCGGCCCAGCCTGGCGATGATCGACTCGCCGACCTCCGGCTCGCCGACCCTCGGGAGGCCGTGGGCTGTCCCAAACGAAGGACAGCCCCTAGCATGCGCGGCCATGCGACGTGCTGCGGCCACCGCGTTCTCCTCCTTCCGCTCCGGCTCCACCGCGTCCGCTCGGGGCGGCCGGGCTCTCCTCGGCACCGCGGCGGCGCTCGTCGTCGTGCTGCTCGCCGCGTGTGACTCGCCGCGGAGCGCCGCCCCGGTCGAGGCGGCTGCTCCCGCCCCGACGCCCACCATCGCGCCCCCGCCGGAGCCGCCCCATGCGCCCGACATCGTGGTCGACGCCTCGAGCGTGACCATCGGCAAGGAGCACGTGGCCGTCGGAGAGCTCGGCCTGAGCGACAAGATTGCCGTGTTCCTGAAAGGGACCCCCGGCGTCGAGGCCACCACCGTCAACGTCGTCGCCATGCGCAACGCCAAGCCGTCCCCCGTGGCCGCCGTCGTGAGCGCGCTGAAGAAGGCGAAGGCGAGCGGCGCCGTCGTGAAGTGCGACGCGCGCGACGGGACGACGCAGACGATGCCCGTCTCGTTCACCGCCTCGGTCGGCGACTGCACGACGGCCGCGTGGATCGCGAAGGACGCCTCCATCGACGTGTGGCCGGCCGGCGGGGGGACCGCCCACCGCGTCATCAAGGGCCTCGCCGGCCCCGACATGACCCTCGGCACCGAGGCGCTGCGCAGGCAGTGGAGCTCCTGCGGCTCCCCGGAGCTCGTCATCGGCGGGGACGACGCCATGACGTTCGGTCTCGTCTTCGACCTCGCGAGGAACGCCCTCGAAGCCGCCGGGACGCGCATCAGCACGACGGTGCTGGTCACGAACGTGTCGCCCGGCCGCAAGGTCACGCTCGAGTAGCGGGGTCCTGACGCATGGGTGGCACCTTCTGCCGGGAGGAGACGGCGAAGTCGGGCAAAGAAGCGCGGTCCTGGGCGACGGAACCGTGGGACCTCGTCACAACTGGCGCCTGATGAGTCTCTCTTGGCACCTACGTGGCCGAAGTACCGGTGTGGAGTCGTTCACGGTCGCGGCTCCAAACCACGATTGGCGCCTACTGAGCATTCGCAGGTGACATGTTCGATGCAGACGTCACCTACTGGGCAAGAGACCCGAGGATTCGAGCCGCAGTGGGTGACACACGTCGTTCACGACCGCGATACCTCCGGTCGTCTGTCACCCATCGAGCGACACCGGGCGCCCACCGAGGCTCTCCAGGCGCCATCATGCGGCTTCTCACCGCCTGCCATCGCAAACTACCGTGGTACCGCGCCTCGATGGTCATCTAGTGCCACGTCCCGTGCGCCTTTCGAGTGAGCATCTCATCGCACTGTGCCTCGTGATGTGACACCATTGCCTCGGCATGCCGCTCATACGCATCGTCAACGCCCCAGGGCTGCTCGTGCGCACGATGGCGGCGCTCGGCGTGAACCAGCGAGGGCTCGCAGAGCTCATCGGCATCTCCCGCCGCACGATCATTCGCTGGAGCGGCAAGGGGAGCGGCCCCACCTACGACCAGTGGGTCACGCTCGCGCGCCACGCGTACGCGAGGGACCCGGCCCTGGCGCGCGCGATCGCGACGGAGCTCGACAAGACGCTCGTTCTGCTCGGCATCGAGCCGCCCCCGCCGCCTCCGGCTCCGCCCGCGCCTCCTCCCGGCCCGCCTCCGCGGCCCGTCCCCCCGCTGCCGGACCTCGTGGACTCGGTCGTCTGCGCCGCGGCCGAAGCCATGGCCGTCACGCCGCAGTCGGTGCGCCCGGCGCTCGTCGCCGCCTTCGAGAGGGCAGCCTCCGTGGGCCTCACGATGGAGGAGGTGCGCGCCGCCCTCCGTCCGCCGCCGAAGGCAACGCAGCCGGCGGCTCCGTAGCGGGGCGCCCGCCTTCTCCTCCCTTGCGGCTTCGCGGCCTTGCGGCTGCCCTCTTTCCCCCCCGAACGGGCGACGTTGCTCGCGCGCCCGGGTGCCGGCGTCAGGGAGGCGTGAACGGGCGTCGACGATCGGGGCTCCCGGGGGCGCCGGAGCGGCCTCCTCGCGTGGCGCGCCTTTCGCAATCGGGGAAGGCATGAACACCTTCCTTCGTTTCACCGCGCTCGCGTCGATGGCCGCCGCCGCGGCGCTCGCGGGCGGCTGCACGCTGCACGAGAACCCGGCCAGCATGCAGGACGACTTCGCGTCCGACGTCCTCGCGCCGCTGCTCGGCAACGGCAACGGCCTGAGCACGCCCTACGTCCTCGGCGCGAAGTTCAACGTCACGCTCGAAGCCGGCGGCGGCGGCTCGACGGCCGGCTGGACGCTCGTGAGCTCCGACCCGAGCGTCCTCGAGGTGGAGACGCAGGGCGGCGGCAGCACGAGCGCGTGGCCGGTGATGGCGGCGGGCTCCGGCCACACGACGCTGTCGGTCGTCGACGGCAGCGGCAAGACGCTCGACAGCGAGGGCGTCGACGTCGCCGCGCCCGCGAGCGCGCAGCTCTGCGCGCACGGCCTGCTCCTCGCGGGCGAGAGCGAGGCGCAGGCGGCGGTGCCGTCGGTGGAGATGCTCGCGGGCGGGACGGCGGCGTTCCTCGTGCGCTACTTCGGGGCCGACGGGCACGAGCTCGCGGGCAACAGCGGCGCGACGCCGAGCGCGACGGGCGCCGTGACCTCGAGCCTCGCGGCGGCGAGCTTCTCGGCGCGGGACTTCCTCGTCGTCGGCGCGTCGCAGGCGGGCACGGGCACGGTGACGCTCGACGTGGGGTCGTTCCAGCTCCAGGTGCCCGTCGACGCCGTGCAGTGGACCACGGTCGAGAAGGTCGCCTACGCGGCGCAGAGCGAGAGCGGCGCGCAGTCGGGGGCCACGCTCTGGGTGTACGGCCGCGCGCTCGACGCGCAGGGGGCCGACGTCTTCGGCGCGTCGTTCACGTGGCAGGCGAACGGCGTGGCGATCGCGGCGCCGTCGCCGACGGTCCTCGGCGGGCCGACGGACCTCGTCTCGTACGCCTACGACCCGTCGCAGGAGGAGACGCTCACCGTGGTCCTCCAGGGCGACGGCGAGGTCCTTCAGGCCTCCAGCGCGTCGCTCCAGGTCCACGCGACGCCGGGGACGACGACCGAGCAGACCGCGGCGCAGGTCGGGTGCTCGGTGGCCGGCGGGGCCGCCGGGGCGGGCGGCTCGACGGGCGGCCTCGCGGGCACCATCGGCGCGACCCTGCTCGGGCTCGCGGCCGCCGTCGCCGTCGCGAGGCGAAGGCGAGGCTAGGGCGTGCAGCCCGACGCGAGCGCGACGGTCTGGTGGTCGTCGATCTCGAAGAGCGAGACGCCGAAGCTCCCGTTCCAGTTGTTCGCGTGCATGTAGTCGCCGTTGGGGTCGTACGCGTGCGAGACGAGGCTCGCCGGCCCGACGTGGGTGATGCCGTCGGCGTTGACGTACGCGAACGACAGGCCGTCGGGGTAGAGGATGCCGACGCCGACGCCGCCGACGCCGGCGTAGTCCTCGGCCGCCACGGCGTAGGCGGCGCGCTTGGCGCCGGCGACGGTGAAGCCGGCGTACTCGCTCCCTGCGTCGCCGGAGGGGGCCGCGACGCCGCCGTCCGCGGCCACCGGCACGAGGACCTCCGCGACGGTGGTCCCGGTGTCGAGGAACGAAACGAAGCCCGTGCTCGTGCCGCTCAGCGTCGACCACGTGGTGGAAAAGGCCTGCTCGAGGAGCGTCGTGGTCCCGACCTGGTTGCCCTGGCCGTCGAGGACCGTGAAGGCGGGGTAGTTCCCGCCCGAGTTGACGAAGCCGACCCCGTAGACGCCGTTCGAGTACCCGACGCTCGTGTTGCCGTAGGTCGACATGACGGCGCTCGTCTGGTCGGTGGGCACGGGGTCGGTCGACCCTCCCGCGCTGTTGCCGTTGGGCAGGTACTTCTGGACGCGCGCCGGCCCGGTGGTGCCGGTGTACTTGTACGTGAAGACGAACGACTGGCTCGCGCTGTCCCACGCAGCGAACGGCTGCCGGTAGACGGACGTCGCGATCTGGAAGGTCTTGAGCACCGTGAGGCCGGCGGTGGCGGTGCCCGCGTCGCCGCCCGGCTCGAGGAACGTCGCCCAGAGGCCCGTGGTGTTGGTTCCGTAGAGGAGGGCGATCTCGCCCGAGGGCGAGACCGCGGCGGCGTCGATCGTCTCGGCGATGTTGGGGTCGGCGGCGGTCGAGAAGAACGGCGCCGCGGGGCCCTTGCTGTTGCCCGTCACCGGGTCGAACGCCTGGACGTAGACGTAGCTGACGATCCCGGCGTCGGCGCCCGTGGGGTCGGCGCCCTTGTAGCCGGAGAAGATGTAGATGTTGCCCGGCGCGACGATGCCGAGGCCCGAGCCGAACCCCGGGTTCGCGTCGCCGGTCGCGACGCCGCCGAACTGGGTCTGCGCGCTCGGGCACGAGCTGCCCCCCTCGGTCGCGCCGTCCTTGCCGCCCCCGTCGCCGCCACTCGACGAGCCGCCGCTGCTGGAGGTCCCCCCGCTGCTCGACGCGCTGCCGCTCGAGGAGCCCGAGCCGTCGAGCTCCGACGGGTCGTAGCAGACGTTCGACTGGCAGACCTGGCCGCCCAGGCAGTCGGTCTGCGTGGTGCACGGCGTGCGGCACTGCTGGTCGGGGCCGCACACGAGCGAGCCCTCGCACGTCTTGCCGTTCGCGCACGAGGCCTCGGTCGAGAGCTCGCAGACACCGGTGCCGTCGACCTTCACGCAGCGCTCGCCGTCCGAGCAGTCGCGCGACTCCTCGCACGCCTGGTGGCAGAGCGCGAAGATGCAGACGAGGGGGTTGTCGCAGTCGCTGTTGAGCGAGCAGCCGGCGGCGAGGCCGGCGGGCGACTTGGAGGAGCTGCAGCTCGGGTTGGCGGCGACGAAGAGGAGAGCGGCGGGCAGGGCGAGGCACGCCCACGCGAACGAACGACGGATGTTCATGGGTCCCTTCGAGAAAGCGGCCCGCGCGGCGGCGGGCACAATCGCCGTATTAGAGACCGGGCCCGGCGAGGGCGTCAATGCGCGGAGGGGGCGCGCGGGCGTTGGCGTCAGCGTCAGCGTCAGCGTCAGCGTCAGCGTTCGCGTCAGCGTGGGCGTCAGCGTGGGCGTTGGCCGTTCGCGTCGGCGTTGCCGTTCAGCGGACGGGCTTCACGCTGGCGACCAGCGCGTCGAAGGACGGGCGCGCGGCCCGGACGGTGGCAGCCGGACCGGTCAGCTTGAAGAAGTACGGCTGACCGCGCGAGCGGACGATGGCGGCGAGGAGGGCCCAGCCCGGGTGGGCCGGCGCCGACGGGTCCATGCCGCCCGCGTAGGTGCCCTCGAGCGACACGAGGGTCACCTCCATGCCGTGCACGGTCTTGGTCGTTTCGGCGGGGGGGGACGCGCCCTCGAACTGCCCCCGCCAGCGGGCCACGTTGGCTGCGACGTCTCCGCCGGCGCGCGTGACGCTCACGTCCGCGTCGACGGCGTCGCCCGCCGCGTGCGGGACGGCGTACGTCGCGAGTCGCATGGCGCTCGCGTTCGCGACGACGCGCCAGCCGGCCGGCACGGTCCACTCGACCGAGGGCGACTCGTCGTCGGCTGCGAGGCTGTCGGGAAGGTGCGTCGGGTCGCCGGAGGTGGGCGGCGTGGCGGGGCCTGCCATGCCGGCGCCGAAGCCCCCGCCGAGGTCCGGGTCGCCCGCGCCGCCTTGCCCGTGCGGATCCGCGCCGGGGTCCTCGCCTTGGCCTTCGTCCGCGGCGGCGGGCTCTGCGCGCGCAACGGGTACCGGCCCGCGGCCCTCCTCGGGCGAGTCGTGCAGGAGCGCGTAGGCGCCCGCGGCGAGGAGGGCCACCCCCAGCAGCACGGTGGCAGCCGGGACGGGGCCCTTCGGTCGAGCAACGGGGGATCGCACGAGCAACGTCCGCGCCTCTGGTGGCCGAGCGTAGCGGAAACGACGCCGATGGCCCGGCGCTCACTTCGGCGTGAGGCGCATGATGGAGCCGACCTCGCTCGTCGCATCGGCGTCGATCCAGTAGACGCTCGTGGAGTCGACGACCAGGACCAGCGCCTGGCCCGCGACCGGGGCGAGCTTCGTGATCGGCCCGCCGGCGATGGGCATCCGCTGGAGCGAGCCGCCGTCGGGTCCGCCCCAGTCGGTCCAGTAGAGGTTCGTCGCGTCCGCGGCGATCGCGCCCAGATTGTACGAGTCGCGGGTGATCTGCGCGGGCGTCGTCGCGCCCGGCACGAGGCCGTAGATCCAGTCCTCGGCGTTGACCAGGGCCCCCCAGAAGACGCCCGCGGAACCCGACGTGATGGCGATCGGCTCCTGATCGCCGGCGAGCACGGTCGGCGTGCCCCCCGACAGCGAGACCGTCAACACGCCCCCTCCCAGGCTCGGCGATGCGCGGTCGATGAAGTAGAGGCCGGCGGGGCCGAGCGCCAGGGCCTTGGGATTGGGCTGGCCCGAGACGAGCGTGGTCGCCGCGCCACCGGCGACCGGAGCGCTCGCGATGTCGGAGAGTCGTTCGATCCAGTACACCTGGGAGGCGCTGACGGCGATCGAGGTCGGGTTGCCCAGGGACGACGCGAGCGTGGCCGGCGTTCCCCCACCGAGGGGGACCTTCAACACCGCCCCGGTGGGCCCGTTGCCTCCCTGGTTCGTCCAGTAGACGCTTTCCCCGTCCACCGCGATGGCATCGGGAGCGGCCTGCCCCGACGCCAGCGTCACCGGCGCCCCGCTTCCGTCGAGGGCGACCTTCATCACGAGACCGTCGGTCTTCATCTCCTCGCCGGAGGTCCAGTAGAGAGAGGTCTCGTCGACCGCCAGATCGGTGGCGTTCGCGACGTTCGACGCGAGCGTCTGGACGCAGCCGTTCGACGTCGTCGTCCCGGTGCAGCTGAACGCGTCCGGCGCGCCTGCATCCAGGACGGTCGCGCCGCTGCTCGATCCGCTGCTGCTCGACTGGCCGCCCGAGCCGGTCCCCGAGCTGCTACCGGACGAGCCGCTCGACCCGGACCCGCCCGATGATCCCGCCGCACCGCTGTTCTCTCCCGCGAGCCTGCCACCGCATGCGGTGAGACCGGCGGCGAGCACGACCATCCATGTTCGCCCGCGCATCGCTCGATTGTACGCTGCGCTCCAGCTGCCCGCACGGGGCGGGACGAAGCGCTCCCGCCGACCTCGCTGCAGCGCTTTCGGCTCGGGCTCCGCGTCGTCCGTGGAACGACGAAGGAAGCTACCTAGGTTGAGGAGTGGAGCAACGGGGGATCGAACCCCGGACCTCTGCATTGCGAACGCAGCGCTCTCCCAGCTGAGCTATTGCCCCGAGACGGGGCGCGGACAATACGCCGAGATGGCCTCGTGTCAAGCAGTGGGTCAGTGGTACCCGGCGACCAGCGAACGCGCGAGCAACCCCCAGCCGTCGATGGCCACGAAGAGCAGCAGCTTGAACGGCAAGCTCACCTGCGAGGGCGTCATCATCTGCATGCCGAGGGCGAGCAGGACGTTCGCGATGACGAGGTCGATGACGAGGAACGGCAGGTAGATGAGAAAGCCGATCGAGAAGGCCTCGGTGAGCTCGGTGACGACGAACGACGGGACCAGCACCGTGAGGTCGTCGGCCTTCACCGCGTCGCGCTCGGCCGTCGGGCGGGCGTTCCGGGCGACGTCGAGGAAGCGCGCCTTCTCGCCGTCGCTGGCGTTCGCGCGGAGGAAGTCGCGCATCGGCTCGCGCACGGCGTCGATGCCGCGCTCGACCATCGTGACGGTGTCGGGTTCCTTGCCGCCGGCGAAGAGGGGCGCGGCGCGCGCGACGATGCGGTCGCCGACGGGGGCCATGGCGATGAGCGTGAGCGCCGCCGAGAGGGCCATGATGACGCTGCTGGACGGGACGCTCTGCGCGCCGATGGCGCTCCGGACGATCTGGAGCACCGTCGCGATCTTCACGAACGCCGTCACCGTCATGAAGGCGAAGGGCAGGAGCGAGACGATCGCGAGCGCGACGACGAGGACGATGGGCCGGCCGAGGAGGTCGTCGACGGACGCGCCGCCGGCGAGGACGCCGCCCACGACGCCCACGACGCCCGCGCCGCCCGCGCCGCCCGCGCCGCCCGCGAAGCCGTGCACGCCGCTCGCGACGCCATCCGCGCCCACGAGCAAGCCTGCGCCTGCCGCCACGCCTGCCCCCGCCGCGAGCATCTACGGCGACTCCTTCTTCGGCGCGTCGCCCCGGCCCATCACCTTCGCGAGCACGTCGGCGAACGCGGCCCCGCCGATGCCCCGCGCCGCGCCCCGGGGCTGCGCGGGAAGCGCGCTCGCGGGGATCTCCCCGAGCTTCGTGAAGCCGCCCTCGCCCGCGCCGACGACGAAGACCTGCTCGCCGACCTCGATGAGGTAGACGACGCGCCGCCCGTCGAGCGGCAGCGTGCCGCGGAGGACGATGGGGCCACTCGGCCGGCCGATGCCGACGCGCCGCGCGCCCCAGAGGACGACGTACGCCAGCGCGCACACGGCGACGAGCGTGACGAACGTCTCGACGAGGTAGCCGGCGTAGGACCCCACGGCGGCGCGACTCTAGTCGACCTTCGGGAGGCTGTGGCGTCTCCTCTTCGAGGGCCTGCTGCGCCGCGCGGTGCCCGGATTGACGTGCACCACCGCGGCGTCTAAGGACGCTTGCGTGGCCCTGGTCGTGCAGAAGTTCGGCGGCACGTCCGTCGGCTCGGTGGATCGCATCCGCAACGTCGCGCGGCGGGCCCTCGCGACGCAGAAGGCGGGGCACCGCGTGGTCCTCATCGTGAGCGCGATGAGCGGCGAGACGAACCGGCTGCTGGCGCTCGCGCACGACGTCGCGAAGGTGCCCGACGCGCGCGAGATGGACGCCATCGCGGCGACGGGCGAGCAGGTGAGCGCGGCGCTGACGGCGATGGCCATCCAGGCCGAGGGCGGCCGCGCGCGGTCGCTGCTCGGCCACCAGGTGAAGGTCCTGACCGACGACGCGTTCACGAAGGCGCGCATCAAGGCGATCGAGGGTTCGAAGATCTTCGAGACGGTCGACCGCGGCGAGATCGCGGTGGTCGCGGGCTTCCAGGGGACCGACGACGCCGGGAACATCACGACGCTCGGGCGGGGCGGCTCGGACACGAGCGCGGTCGCCGTGGCGGCGGCCATCGGCGCCGACGAGTGCGAGATCTACACGGACGTCGACGGTGTCTACACGACCGACCCGAACGTGTGCCCGTCGGCGAAGAAAATCGAGCGCATCTCCTACGAGGAGATGCTCGAGCTCGCGTCGCTGGGGGCCAAGGTGCTCCAGATCCGCAGCGTCGAGATCGCGATGAAGTACGGCGTGAGGGTTCACGTCCGCAGCTCCTTCAACGACACACCGGGGACGATCGTGACCAAGGAAGACGAAGCACTGGAGGGCGTCGTCGTCAGCGGCATCGCCTACGACAGAGGAGAGGCCCGCGTCCACGTCGTCGGCGTGAACGACAAGCCCGGCGTCGCGGCGGAGCTCTTCGAGAAGATCGCCGAGAAGAACATCTCGGTCGACATGATCGTCCAGAACGTGACGACCTCGAGCGACCCGCACGCGAGCATCACCTTCACGCTGGGGAAGACCGACCTCGCGCGAGGCAAGCCGTTCATCGAGGAGATCGCGAAGGGCATCGGCGCGCGCGAGGTCCGCTACGACGAGGACGTCGTGAAGGTCTCCATCGTGGGGCTCGGCATGCGCTCGCACGCGGGCATCGCGGCGAAGATGTTCCGCATCCTCGCCAACGAGGGGATCAACATCCAGGCGATCGCCACGAGCGAGATCAAGGTCTCGTGCCTCATCGCGGCGAAGTACACCGAGCTCGCGGTGCGCGCGCTGCACGACGGCTTCGGGCTAGGCGGCTGAGGGCCTTCTCCCGCCGCGAGCGCGCTCCGCTGCAACCCGGCCGCGCCGCGCGCCGGCGTCGCGCGCTACCAGCCCCAGACGTACTCGAAGCGCAGGAGCGCCTGCGTGAAGGTCGGGTACGTCGACATCTCGGTGAAGAGGAAGTGCTCGCGGAGCTCGACGCCCGCGGACCAGCTGCGGTTGAAGCGGTAGTCGAGGCCGACGGCGAGGGCCGCGCCGGGGAGGATCTTGAGCCCGTCGATGGTGCCGCCCTGCAGGGCGTAGCCGCCGATCTCCGCGGCGCCGTACGGCACCCACCGCAGGACGTCGAGCACGTAGGCGAGGCCCACGTCGACGTTGCTGACGTTGGTCGGCCGCGTGTGGGGGGTCGTCGGGTCCCAGAGCTTCTCGTCGAGCGCGACGAGGGACCAGCCGCCGTCGGCGACGAGGTTGAACGCGTCGGTGATGCCGTACGTGTAGTGGACGCCGACGCCGCCGCCGACGTCGGGGGAGCTCTTGTCGGAGACCTTGAGCATCGACGCCGTCGGGTCGACGCCGATGGCGTTCTCGCGCTCGACGGCCCACGCCGCCGGCGACGCCGTCGCCACCGCGAGGACGAGGGCCGCCGGCGCGCGCTTCATCGAGCCTCGCCGAGGGCGCGGTCGACGACCTTGCGGAAGCGCGTGTACGGCTGGGCGCCGCTGATGAAGTACCCGTCGCCCGCCCCCGCCGGGACGACGACGAACGCGGGCGTGCCCGTGATGCTCATCGCCTCGGCGGCCTTCTTCTCGTCGTCGATCTCGCGCTGGTGGAGGCCGTTGTCGAGCGCCGCCGCCCAGCGCCGCATGTCGAGGCCGAGCGCGCGCGCGGCGAGGTCGAGGTCGTCGCGCTTCAGCTTCTTCTGGTCGGCGAAGAGCACGTCGTGGAGCGCCCAGAAGCCCGTCGAGCCCTTCTGCGCGAACGCCTCGCGGCCCGCCTGCGCCGCGAGCCCGGCGTCCTGGTGGAACGAGAGCGGCAGGTCGTGCCATACGATCTTCACGCGCGTCCCGTAGTCCTTCGACAGGTGCTTGAGCGTGTCCTCGACGCGCTCGCAGAAGGGGCACTGGAAGTCGGCCCACTCGTGGACCGTCACGCGCGCCGTCGCCGGCCCCCGCGTCGGCTCGAGGCCCGGCAGCGCGGCGAGCGCCTTGCGCTCCGGCTCGGGAGGCCCCTGCCCGTTCGCGGTCAGCGCGGCGTAGAGCGACGCCAGCGGCGTGCCCTTCGCGACCAACCCTTCGGCCTTCGCGGCCTCCTCGTCGATGAGACGGTCGAACGTCGCCTCGGGCTGCGCGCCCACGAGCTTGCGCCCGTTGACGAAGAACGTCGGCGTACCGCCCGCCCCGAAGTCGTCCGCCTCGCCCTGGTCGCTCTCGATCGCGTGCGCGTACTTGCGCGTCGTCATCGCGGCCTGGACGCGCCCGGCGCTCGCGCCCGACTCGACCGCGAGCTTCACGATGACCGCCTCGGACAGGTCCTTCTGCGCGGCGAACAGCTTGTCGTGCATCTTCCAGAACGCGGCGTCGCCCTTCTCGGCGCGGACCTCGGCCGCCGCCTCGGCTGCCGGCTCGGCCATCTTGTGGAAGGGGAGCGGCTGGTTTTTCCAGACGATGCGGACCTTGTCGCCGTACTTCGCGCGGATCGCGTCGAGCGTCGCCTCGACGCGGCCCGAGAACGGGCACTGAAAGTCGGCGAACTCGACGAGCGTCACGAGCGACGCGGGCGCGCCCCGCACGGGGCTCGTACCGAGCGGCACCTTGAACACGGTGCCCGCGTCGGTCGGCCGCTCCTCGTCCTCCTCCTCCGGCGGCGGCGCGTGCATCCGGTTCTCGTGCGCCATCGCGGCGTAGAGGCGCCCGCGCGGCGTCCCCGCGTCGAGCTTCGCCTGCGCCTTCGCGAGCTCCTGGTCGACCACGCCCTTGAACTTCTCGAGCGGCTGGGCGCCGACGACGAACACGCCGTTCACGAAGAACGACGGCGTGCCTTCGGCGCCCACGAGCTGTGCGTCCCGCTCGTCCGCCGATACGACGTCCGCCCACTTCTTCGACGAGAGCCCGGCCCGGATGGCGCCCGCGTCGGCCACGCCGGCCTGCCGCGCCCACGCCTCGTAGCTGTCGGTGCCCAGGTCCCTCTGCCCGGCGAACGCCAGGTCGTGGAACGCCCAGAACGCGCGATTGCCGCCCATCTCGAAGACGCCTGCGGCCGCCTCGGCTGCGGGGCGCGCGTTCGGGTGGAACGAGAGCGGCAGGTTCTTCCACACGATGCGCAGCTTGTCGGGGCCGTACGCCTCGCGCAGGGCGGAGAGCGTCGGCTCGGCCTTCGCGCAGTACGGGCACTGGAAGTCGGAGAACTCCACGACGGTGACGAGCGCCGTCCGGCTGCCCCACGTCGGGTTGTGCGGCGCGATGGGCACCGCGGCGTCCGTCTCGGTGGGCAGCTCGGGCGCCGCGACGGCGACCGCTGCCACGGGCAAGGGCGACGGCACGACCACGGGCGCCGCGGTCGGCGCGACGGCGGCGCCTCCACCGCAGGCGATCGACGCCAGGAGCAGGGGGGCGAGGAGCGGACGCAGGTGCATCTTCATGGATACGAATACCCCAGAAACGGAGCGCCCCTCCCCTTCGGAGGAAGAGGAGGGGCGGTCTCCTTCGGTCATCGTTCGTCGCGTCTCGTGCGAGGCGTTACTTCGCCTCGGCGAGCGCGCGGTCGATGAGCTTCTTGAACTTCAGGTAGTCCTGCGCGCCGCTGAGGAAGTACCCCTGCTTCGCGCCGGCCGGGACGATGAGGAACGCCGGTGTCCCGCTGATGCTGTCGGAGTTCGCGGCCGTCTTGTCGGCCTCGATCTCGCTCGTGTGGGTGCTGCCGTCGAGGGCCGCCTTCCACTTGTCCATGTCGAGGTTCAGGTCCTTGGCGTAGCCGTCCAGGTCGTCACGCTTGATGTTGTGCTGGTTGGAGAACATCTTGTCGTGGAGCGCCCAGAACGCGCTCGGGCCCTTCTGCTTGAACGCCTCGCGGCCCGCCTGCGCCGCGAGCGGCGCGTCCGGGTGCATCGGGAGCGGGAGGTCGTGCCACACGAACTTGATCTTGTCCGAGTAGTCCTTCTTCATCTGCGCGACCGTCGGCTCCACGCGCCCGCAGAACGGGCACTGGAAGTCGCTCCACTCGTTGACCACGACCTTCGCGTTCATGTTGCCCCACGCGGGGTCGTTCGCCGGCAGCGACGACGGGACGTCCTTCATCTCGGGCGGCGGGGGTCCCTTGCCGTCCTTCGTGAGCTCCGCGTAGACCTCGCTGGGCTTCGTTCCCTTCGAGATGAGCGCCTGCGCCTTGGCGACCTCCTCGTCGATGATCTTGTCGAACTTCTCCTCGGGCTGCGCGCCCACGAGGCGCCGGCCGTTGATGAAGAAGTGCGGGGTGCCCGACGCCTGGAAGTCCTCGGACATCTCCTTGTCGGCGTCGATCTCCTTCTTGTGCGTCTTGCCCGTGATGGCCGCCTTCACCTTGTCGGCGTTGCCGCCGGCGTCGGTCGCGATCTTCACGATGTTGTCGATGTTCGGCTCCTTGCCGTTCATCAGGTCCTTCTGCGAGGCGAAGAACTTGTCGTGCACGTCCCAGAAGCCCTTGTCGCCCTTCTCGGCGCGCACTTCCATCGCCGCCTCGGCCGCGGGCTCCGCCGCCGGGTGGAAGGGGAGCGGCTCGTTCTTCCAGACGAGGCGAACCTTGTCGCCGTACTTGGCCTTCACCGCCGTGAGGGTCGGCTCGACGCGCGAGCAGAACGGGCACTGGAAGTCGGAGAACTCGATGATCGTCACGAGCGCGTTCGGGCTGCCCTCGACCGGGCTGTTGCCCACGGGGAGCTTGAAGACCGTCTTCGTGTCCTCCTTCTCCTCCTCGTCCTCGCCCTTCTTCGCGGCGGGGGCGTTCTTCTTGTTCTCCTTGCTCATCTCGACGTAGATGCGGCCCTTCGGCGTCCCGGCGGCGATCTTCGCCTGCGCCTTCGCGAGCTCCTCGTCGATCGTCTTCTTGAAGTTGTCGAACGGCTGGGCGCCGTTGATGAAGACGCCGTTCACGAAGAACGCGGGCGTGCCCTGGACCCCGGCGGCCTTGCCGGAGTTGAGGTCCGCCTCGACCTTGTCGGCCCACTTGTGGCTGTCGAGGCCGGCCTTGTAGCCGGCGGCGTCCTTCACGCCCGCCTCGGCCGCCCACTTCGTGTAGCTGTCGGTGCCGAGCTGGCCCTGGTTCTTGAAGGCCGTGTCGTGGAACTTCCAGAACGCGTCGTTGCCCGCCATCGCGAACACGCCCTGCGCCGCCTCGGCGGCGGGCTTCGCGTTCTGGTGGAAGGGCAGCGGGTTGTTCTTCCAGATGACGCGCACCTTGTCGGGGCCGTACGTCGTCTTCACCTGGTCCATCGTCGGCTCGACGCGCGAGCAGTACGGGCACTGGAAGTCGGAGTACTGGACGATGGTGACCGGCGCGTCGCGCTTGCCCCACATCGGGTCCTTGCTCGAGATGGGCACCGGCGAATCGGCGTCGTCCCACGAGCCCGCGCTCGACGTCGACCCGTTGTCGGCGGTGATCTCGCCCTTGCGGATGCGGTGCTGGTCGTAGCCCCACATCACCGCGACGCCGGCGAGGAAGCAGAGGAAGAAGCCGATGATGGCGACTCCCGTGTTGACGCCTGCGCCCTGCGCGCCGGAGTCCACCGGCGTGAGGGGGGCGTTCTTGTCGTTCTTGGCCATTGTGCTCACCTTGAATCGTTCGAAGAAAATGCCTGGCCGTGCTTAGCGGCCCATGGGGCCGCCGTCACGGCGAAAACCGGTTGGTGCCCCGCCGCATGCCCGAGCGGTCGACGACCCCGCTCGAGCACGCGCGATCGCGCGCCCGGCGTTGGGCGATGGGGTTGGCGCGCGCGCGGCTCAGACGCGGGGCGGACGCTCGACGCGCGATCGCACGCCGTCCGGGGGGCGGACGACGGACGGCGGAGGCGGAAGGGCCTCGGCGCTCGCGTGGACGACCGGCGGCGGCGCGGTGGCGATGGGCGCCTCGGGCGAGTCGACCGAGACCGACGCCTCGGCGTGCGCCCGCGTGAGGGTCGCGCCGGCGTACCCGTCGTCGCCGGGGCACTCGACCTTCGCGGGCGCCGCGAGCACGCCGGGGTCGGTCCCGCCCAGCATTGGAGGGGCCGCGAGCGCCGATGCGCCGCGGTCGTCGCAGTAGGGAGCGGGCGCTGCCCACGCCGGAGCGGCGACGACCCACACGGCCAGCGTGACGCTGGCGGCGAGGACGGCGCGGAGGACGCGGCGGACGCGGCGGACGCGGCGAACCATGGGGGCCCGGTACTTTGGATCGGGTCGGGGCATGTCGGCAAGCTGCGAGCTATGCTTGGCCTTCATGCGCCCGGTTCTGCCGTGGGCAGCCCTCGCCGCGGCCGCGGCGCTTGGTTCGGCCGTCGCGTGCGGCCGGGCCCACGGGGCGGCCGACGGCGCGGGGGACGACGGCGGCGACGAGGCGGGCCTCGAGGCCGGCGACGACGGCGCGGTCTCCCCCGGCGACGACGGCGGCAGCCCCGGCCAGGACGCGCGCCCCGCCGATACGGGCCTCGCCGGCGACGGCGGGACGGTGACCGACTGCGACCCGGCCGCGTCCCTCGTCTACGTCGTCAGCGAAGAGCGCTTCATGTACTCGTTCGACCCGCAGAAGAACGTCATCGCCCCCGTCGGGAGCGTCGACTGCGCGGGCGGGTCGTTCGCGAACTCGATGTCGGTCGACCGCAGCGCCGTCGCGTGGATCAACTACGGCGACGGGTCGCTCTGGAAGGTCGACACGAAGAAGCCCGCCTGCGTGGCGACGACCTTCGAGCCCAACCAGCAGGGCGTTGGCCTCTTCGGGATGGCCTTCGCCACGAAGACGGCGGGCGGCACGACCGAGCAGCTCTTCATCGACGACCTGAACGGCAACGGCCTCGGTTACATCGACACGACCACCCTCACGCTCCAGCTCTTCGGGCCGCTCTCGGGGTCGCTCGCCGGGCGCATCGCGGAGCTCACCGGCACGGGGGACGCGCGCCTCTTCGGCTTCTTCGCGGGGAGCCCCCTCGGCGACGGCGGCGCCGCGGAGGTGGCGCAGATCGACCCGAACACCGAGACCGCGCTCGCGACCTACCCGCTTCCGAGCGTCGACACGGGGTCCGACTGGGCCGTGACGTTCTGGGGCGGCGACTTCTACCTCTACACGGCCGACAAGTACGACGCGAACGCGCCCGACACGAACATCACGCGGTTCCGGCCGAGCGACGGCAGCCTCACCGTCGTCGACACGCAGATCGGCTTCCGCGCCGTCGGCGCCGCGTCGAGCACGTGCGCCCCGACGACGCCCGCGCAGTAGGCGGCGAGGGCGACGTCCGTCCAGGCGACGTCGACGTCCGTCCGTGCGCGGCCGGCGCGCGCGGGCGCTCAGCGAGCCGGCGCGTCGACGGCGCAGATGGTCCGCTTCACGGCGTGCTCGGGCGTCCAGCCGGTGGACTCGGTCGTCCAGAGGCGGGCGCGCGCTGCCGCGAGCAGCGTGCGGGCGCGCGCACGACGGTCGGCGACCTCCTTCGGGTCGCTCGCGGCGTCCGCGGGCAGGGGACGCACCGCGAGGCGCGCGAGCGTGGCCGCGTCGCGGCCGAGGGCCGTCCACCAGCTCACGGTGCCGAGCGTCGCCGCGAACCGCCGGAGCTCCTCGTCGCGGGCGTCGTCCGCCGCGCTCTCGGGCACGACACCCGCCGAGGCGCTGACGACGCGGAGCGCCCCGTCGTGCGGCGGGAGCGCGGCTGCCTCGAGCGTCAGCGCGACGAGACCGCGCGCATGCGACGAGGAGAGCTCGCCGACGACGTCGCGCGCACACGCGGGCGAGCCGCTGACGAGCCAGGCGTGCGCCTTGGTGCGGGCCCACGCCGCGAGCGGGAAGCGCGGGTCCCCGGCGCGCGACGGCACGACGTCGCACGACGTAGGCGGAAGGAGCGAGAGCCCGTTCACGAGGCCGCCCTGCGCGGGCAGCGTGCCGACCTCGCTCTCGTCGACGACGGGGACGACCGCGTCGGTCTGCAGGGCGGGCGCCGCGCGGCCGAGCGCGTCGACCACCACGGCGCGCGACTCGCCGAGGACGAACCCGAACGCGTGCGAGGCGACCGCCTCGGACGGCGGCACGAGCGCGACGACCGGCACCGCGTGGCCCTCGCTCCACCGGAGCGCGCGCGTCGCGGTCTGCGCGTCGAGCGCCGCGACGATGACGGACGCGCCCTCGCCCGCGAGCTCGTCGAGCGACACCTCCGTGCGGTCCGCGCTGCCTGCGTCGTCGCGCGTGACCAGGCGCACTTGCTCCGCGGCGGCCGGCTCGTCGAGCGGCGGCGCCGCCTCGAGAGGAGCGCACTGGGGCCGGGTGCTCGCCCTGGCCGGCGTCGCGCGGCTCGGCCCCGGCCCGCCGGCCCCGGCCCTCGTCACGCCCGTCGCGCCTCCCGGCCCGCCCCCCGGGCCCGCCGCACCCCCGTCGCTCCCGTCCGCGCCGCCGCTGGCCGCCGTCCGCACGCCGCGCGGCAACCCCAGCGCCCACATCACGCCGCGCAGCACGTCCGCCGACTCGTCGCGCAACCCGGGCGACTCCGTCGGCAAGAGGAGGCCCACCGTCCTCCCCTCGACCACGTTCAGCCCGCGCCGGCTCGTCGCGAGCTCGCCGAGCGCGAGCCCCGCGTCGCCCGCCACGACGAGCGCCCCGGCGTCCGGGTCGAGGAGCAGGCGCGCGAGCTCCGCGTCCCCCGTCGTCGTCGCGAGCTGCACGAGGCGCGCGGCGAGGATCCGCTCGATCTCGATGCCGTACCCGAGCGACGCGCGCTGCGACCGCATCGCCTCGAGCGACCCGACGAGGACCTCGCGCGGCAGCTGCTCGACGAGCTTCGTCACCTCGGCCAGGCTCGCGTCCTTCTCCTCCTCGGTGCTGCCGCGGAGCCAGGCGTCCATGTACGAGATGGCCTCGTAGTCGCGGCCCGTGGCCAGGGCGGTGCGCGTCAGCTCCTCCTCGAACTCGCGCCGTACGACCGGATCGACGTTCTTGCCGACGAGGGGACGCAGGGTATCGAGAGCGCCGTCCGGGTTGCCGCGCCCGCGCATGCGCCGCGCGACGGCGACCGTCCAGAGGTCGCGGGTCGAGCCGGGCGGCAAGGACTGGCCGAGCGCGATCTCGTGGTCGGCCGCCGCCGCGTCGCCGGCGTCGAGCGCCAGGAGCGCGAGGTAGACGTGCGCGAGCGGGACCAGGCCGTCGTGCGGGTACTGCGCGAGGAACTGCTCGAGGGCGGCGCGGAGCACGGCGGGGGAGCCGCGCGACGGGGCCTTCCACGCCTCGCGGATGGCCTCGAAGTCGGTCGCGGCCCCGGGAGACGACGCGAGCGCCGCGACGGGTTTGCCCGAGGTGGACGCCCCGGCGCAGGCCCCGACGGCGATCGCCAGGCCCGCGAGCGCGGCGCGAACGGACCGATCGCGGAGCCGCATGCGCTACCATCCGTAGCACGCGCGTGCCTGCCCTCGTGACCGACCCGCGACGTCGAGCCCTCGTCTTCCGCGCGTTCCGCCTGAGCGGCGTCGTCCCGCTCGGGGCGTTCCTCGTCGTGCACGCGGCGCTCAACGCGCGCGCCCTCGCCGGCGACGCGGCCTTCCTCGGCGTCACCCGCTGGCTGCACGCGAGCCCCGCGCTCCCCGTCGTCGAGGTCCTCTTCGTCTTCGCGCCCCTGGCGCTCCACGCCGCCGTCGGGCTCTGGATCACCGCCGCCCGCGTCCCGCTCGAGCCGCCCGCGCCGTACCCGCCCGCGCTCCGCGTCGCGATGCGCGCCACGGGCGTCCTCGCGATCGCGTTCCTCGCGATGCACCTCCCCGCGCTCCGCTTTCGCGACGGCGCCGCCCACGCGTCGCCCGCCGCGATCGCGTCGTCGCTCGACGCCAATCTCTCGTCGATGTGGCACGGCGTGCCGGTGCGCGGCCTCGCGTACCTCGTCGGCAGCGCGTGCGTGTGCTTCCACCTCGCCGCGGGGCTGTGGGGCTTCTTCGCCGCCACGCCGCGCGGCGCCGCCCCGCGGACCAGGCGCCTCGCCGCGTGGTGGAGCGCCGCCGTCGGCGCGATCCTCTGGGCCGTCTTCGCGAACGTCGTCGTCTACCACGCGACGGGCTCACGCCTCTTCGGGGGCTCCCGCGACGAGGGCTCGTCGTCGAGCGCCCCGTGCCCGGCGCCCGCCGGCTCGAACTAGAGGAGCACCACCGGCGCGTGGCGCGCCACGCCTGGCGCTCAGTCGTCCTTCACGAGCTGCCAGAGGGCCGTCTGGTCGCCCTCGTAGACGACCGTCCCCGCCTGCGTGAACGTGAAGTCGTAGCGCGCGAGGACGCTCGTCGCCGTGCGCCGGAGCTGCGAGGTCTTGCACGCGAGCTCCATGGGCTCGCCGGGCTTCGCCAGGGCCTTGAAGCGCGCGGCGTGGATGCGACCGCCGTATCCGATCCAGCCGTCGGCGTGGCGAAGATCGAGGACGTAGTAGGCGTGCACGAAGGCGACCATCCCGGTCATGTGGACCATGAGGCCCCCCGAGACGTGGCGCGGGTGCCTGCGAGGGTGAGCGCGCTGCTCGCGGGTCAGCGGGAGCTCGTCGTGCGTGGGCATGCGCGCCACGACGAGGCCGGCCTCGCGGTCGACCTGGAGGAGCTCGTCGAGGAGGAGGCCCCCCGGCCCGTAGGGGCAGTCGGCCACGAACGCGGGGTCGAGCGGCATGGGGCCCGGGGTGTACCATGCTCTCGTGGACCCGGGTGTCCGTCGCAACCTGCTGCCCACGGCCCTCGTCGCGCAGGGGGCCGCCTCGACGCGCGAGGCGTGGGTGCTCGCGGTCGACGTGCCGCTCCTGCTCGTGCGGCTCGACGACCTCGCGGGCGAGCTCGCGCGCACCCTCGCGGGGCGCCCCGAGGAGGGCCCCGTGCCGGTCGAGCAGGGGCTCGCGTTCCACACCATCAGCGTGGACCGGTCGAGGCGCCGCCCGACGACCATCCCGCCCCCGTCGTCGATGGGCCCCGAGCAGCTCCTGACGCGCATCATCCGCGCGCCGCACTTCATCGTCCCCATCGGCAAGCGGCCCGACGCGCACCGCGTCTTCAGCGAGCGCGTGACGGTGGGCCGCGCCCGCAACAGCGACGTCGTCCTCCGCCACGAGAGCATCTCCAAGTTCCACGCGTGGTTTGCGCGCGACGACCGGGACCAGTACTTCGTCGTCGACGCGAGCAGCCGGAACGGCACGTTCAAGAACGGCGCCCCGCTCGACGGCGGCGACCCGATGCGCCTGCGGAGCGGCGACGTCCTGCGCTTCGGCAGCGTCGAGGCGACCTTCTGCGACGCCGCCATGCTCCACGGCGCCCTCCACTCGTAAGAAAGGGAGAAACAGGAAGATCAGAAGATCAGAAGGGGGGTGGGGATGGGCCTCCGGCGAGGGCAGGGCCGCGAGGGTGGACGTGGCGTCTTCGAAGGTCGCCCTTGCAAACGCCCCGGCCACCCGCCGCGGTCGATGAGCCCCGGCGGCCATGCCCCACCAACCTTCTGATCTTCTGACCTTCCTGTTTCCCTCTCTCGGTTTTCAGAGGTGCGCGGCGTGGCGCGCGTCGGCCAGGGCGCGCTTCGTGACGTCGGCGTCCTTGGGGTCGCCCCTGGTGCTCTCGCGGATGTGGTTCGCGCGCTCGAGCAGGGCGACGGCTCCCTTCGCGTCGCCGGTGACGAGCTTCGCCTGGCCGAGGCCCGTCAGGGTGTCGGCGACCTCCTCGTGGGTCGGGCCGAGGGCCTTCTCGCGAAGGGCGAGGGCGCGCTCGTACCAGGGGATGGCCCCCTTCGCGTCGCCGGCGTCGCGCGTCGCGTCGGCGATGCCCTCCACGGCGTAGGCCGTCTCGGCGCTGTCGGGGCCGACGGTCTTCTCGTAGACGTCGAGCGACCGCCGGAACTCGGCGAGCGCGCGCACCGGGTCGCCCTTCCTTCGCCACACCTCGCCGAGCGTGTAGCGCGCCAGGGCGACCTTCGGGTGCACGGGGCCGAAGCCCGCCGTCCACACGTCGACGGCCCGCTGCGCGGCGGAGAGCGCGCGGTCGAACTGGCCGAGCTTCGACGCGGCGTCGCCGACGTTGTTCAGGTTCGCGCCGAGCAGCGGGCTGTCGGGGCCGACGCTCTTCTCGAGGACGGCGATCGAGCGCTCGTACGTCTCGGTCGCCTTCGCGTAGTCGCCGAGCGCGTACGACGCATTGCCGAGGTCCGTCAGCGCGCCGGCGACCGGGAATGCATCCTCGCCGAGCGCCGGCCTCCAGAGCGCGAGGCACGCCTCGGTCTGGGCGCGCGCCTCCGCGAACTTCCCCTCGCGGTAGAGGAGCCTTCCCTCGTTGCGCCGCACCTCGCCGCGCGCGAACGCGTCGCCGCGGTCGGCCGCCGCCACGGCCAGCGACGCCCACGCGTGCGCCTCCTCGAAGCGCGCCTGCCGGAGGCCCACCTCGACGACGAGCGCCGCGAGCGACCGCGCGAGCACCTCGTCGTCGTGCCCCTCCATCGCGGACGTCGCCGCGCGGACGAACGTCTTCTCCGACTCCTTGTAGTCGCCCTCGTCGTCCTCCACGTCCGCCAGGAGGTAGAGCGCCTCGGCCTCGAGGGGCGCGTACCCGAGCGCGGAGGCGTCGCTCGCCGTCTCGTTCGCGATGGCGAGCGCCTCGCCGTACGCGCCGAGGAGCTGCTTCGCGTGCCCCGCCGCCACCCGCTCGCGCGTCGCCGCCACCTTCGCGCGGGCCTCGGCGTTCGCGGGGGGCCGGATCGGCGCACGAAGCAGGGCCGCGTCCGCGCACGTGTCGATGCTCGGGAGAGCGCCCACCGCCTGCGCGGCCTTGCCGACGGCCGCCGCCCCACCCTGCGCGAGCGCCTGCACCTGGGCGCGCATCGCGCCGAGCCGCGCGTCGAGGCACTCCATCCGGAGGTCGAGGAGCTCCTCGCTCTGGTCGGCGCGGACGCGCGTCGCCATGCACGCGTCCGTCCGCATCGCCGTCCACTTCGCCGCGTAGTCGTCGAGCCCCCTGGCGGCCCGCGCGAACGCCGCGTCCGCGCCCGGCGCGCCCGACGCCCGGAACGCCGACGCCATCGACGCGCGCGCCCCGTCGTCCCACACGCCCGCGAGCTTCGCCTCGGCGCCCGTGCACGGCGGCGGCCCCTTGCGCGCCGACGCCGCGTGAACGCCGAGCGCGAGCAGGCCGGCTCCCGCAACCAGCACGCCCACGGCGATCGCCCGCCGCCGCTTCGCCGCCGGGTCCTTGCGGAGCTCCGCGAGGAGCGCGTCCATCGACGGCCACCGGTCCTCGGGCTTCGCCGACAGGCCGCGCACGATGACCTGCCGCAGCCAGCGCGGCACGCGCGCGTTCGCCGGTGCGGCGCGCAGGCGACCCTCCGTGACGCTGGTCCGGTACTCGTCGTCGCCCGCGTCGAAGGGCACCTCGCCGTAGAGCACCTCGTAGAGCGTCGCGCAGTAGGAGAACTGGTCGCTCCGCGCGTCGACCGCGCTCTTTCTGTGCTGTTCGGGCGCCATGTAGCGGGGCGTGCCCACGACGTGCCCGACGCGCGTCAGCGGCTCGTCGAGCGACGCGTGCCGGTCGGAGACGGGGCCGTGCTCGTCGCGGGTGCCGCCGCGCCGATCCGAGATGGGCCCGGTCGCCGCGTGGCCGCGGCCGCGCCCGTCGGGGACGACGTCCGTCGTCGCCGGGCCGCCGCCGCGCCGGTCGGACACCGGCGACGCGATCCACTCGTCGCGCGTCGTGTCGTCGGAGCTGTCGGCGCGCGCGAGGCCGAAGTCGAGGACGCGCGCGCGGCCGTCCTTGCCGACGTGGAGGTTGCCGGGCTTCACGTCGCGGTGGACGAGCCCCGCGCGGTGGGCTGCCGCGAGGCCCTCGCCGGCGGCGATCATCACGCGCAGGACCTCCTTCTGCGACGGCTTGTCGGCGAAGAGCCACGACTTGAGCGGCGCACCCTCGACGAACTCCGTCGCGAGGAACACGTCACCCTCGAACGTTCCCGCGTCGTGCACGGCCACCACGTTCGGGTGCGACAGCCGCGCGAGTGCCTTCGCCTCGCGCAGGAGCCGCGCCTGCCTCCGCTCCGCGTCGTCGCCGGTGCGCGGGCCCGCGTGCAGGAGCTTCAGCGCGACGGCCCGCTCGAGCTCGGGGTCGTACGCCTTGTAGACGACGCCCATCCCGCCCTCGCCGGCGCGGTCGATGACGACGTACCGCCCGACGGTCGCGCCCCGGCCGAGCGCGCGCCGCCGCTCCGGCAGGTCCGTCGTCGGAACGGTGTCGGAGCGGTCGGAGTCGTCGCTCTCCGGGGACGGCGGCACGGCGAGCTCACCATAGCAAGCGTGGGTCTCTCGCCGGCCGCCGTCGTCGTCCACGGTGCAGCCGGTCGGTCACGCCTTGCTGGGCGTCGTCCCTCCCGGCGCGCTCGAGCCGCCGTTGCCCGACGAGCCGGCCGGCGTCTTCTTCGCCTTCGAGCCGGTCTCGCCACGCTGCGCGCGGGTCACCTGCGCCTTGGCCTGCGCGGCCGCCTTGGTCGCCGCCGTCGGCGGCGTCGGGTTGCGGGGGACGTAGCCGATGTCCTTCGCCTGCTGGCTCTTGGCGCCGAACGCGTTCACGCCCCAGGAAACCAGCCCGTCGTCGACCGCCTTGCGGGCGGCGTCTGCCTCGTCGCGATCCTCGAGCGCGACCTCCTCCTGGTTGCGCAGCGAATCGAGGGTGTGCCTCGTGTCGATGCTCCTCTGGTAAATGCCCGTCAGCTGCGCCTGGGTGTACGGCTTCCCGTCGCAGCTGATCGTCCCGGTGGCCGGGACATACGTCGCGATCGCCTTGAGTCGCCCCTGACAGAGGGCGATCACGTCGGCGTCGCTCTTGATGGTCTTGTGCGTGGTCATGATCGTTCTTCCTTTTTGCGAGGACCTCCGTCCTCTCATGCCCTCCCATCGGACGCCGACCGGCGGAGGTTGCGTCCATTCGTCGGGCGGCGGTCGATTTCGGGAGAGCGACGGCCTCCGGGCGGCGAGCGGTCGTCGGCCACGGGAGGGAGGCGCTCGCCCGGGGTCGGACGGCCGTGGCCCACGCCGTGGCAGGCATTGCCGGGGCCAGCGCGGTCGTGGCCCACGTCCGGGACGCCGTTGCCGGAGGTCGAGCTGTCGTGGCCCGGGGTCCGGACGGCGTCGCCCGAGGTCCCGCGGCCATCGCCCGAGGTCAGGCAGGCGTCGCCCGAAGTCCGGCAGGCGTCGTCCTCGCCCCGGCGGCCGCTTCCCTCGCGCGGCAGGTCGTTTTCCTCGCGCGGGCGGCCGCTTCCCGGGCCCGGCGGGCGCCCGCCCTCGTTTGACACGCCGCCTCCTTTCCCCTACCTGCGGGTCACCCCATGGCAGCGGCCCAGCCCCTCACGCGGAGCGCGACCGGCAAGGTGCGGCGCGTCATCGTCGTCGGCGGCGGGCTCGCCGGTTTGACGACGGTCATCAAGCTCTGCGAGGCGGGCGTGCCCGTCGATCTCTTCTCCCTCGTGCCCGTCAAGCGGTCGCACTCGGTGTGCGCGCAGGGCGGCATCAACGCGAGCGTGAACACCAAGGGCGAGGGCGACTCGCCGCAGGTGCACCTCGAGGAGACGGTTTACGGCGGCGACTTCCTCGCCAACCAGCCGCCGGTGAAGGGCATGTGCGACGCGGCGCCCGGCATCGTCGAGATGCTCGACCGCATGGGCGTGCCGTTCAACCGCACGCCCGAGGGCCTGCTCGACTTCCGCCGCTTCGGCGGGACGCTCTTCCACCGGACGGCGTTCGCCGGCGCGACGACGGGGCAGCAGCTCCTCTACGCGCTCGACGAGCAGGTGCGGCGCTGGGAGACCGTCGACGTCGAGGACGACAAGGGCGAGCGGGTGCCCGGCGAGCGCATGGTGCGCAAGCTCGAGTGGTGGGACTTCCTCGCGCTCGTGCGCGACGACGACGGCACCTGCCGCGGGATCGTCGCGCAGGACCTCAAGACGATGAAGGTCCAGGCCTTCCCGGGCGACGCCGTGTGCCTGGCGACGGGCGGCTGCGGCATCGTCTTCGGCAAGAGCACCAACAGCGTCATCAACACGGGCACGGCGACGAGCGAGGCCTTCCAGCAGGGCGCCTGCTACGCGAACGGCGAGTTCATCCAGGTCCACCCGACGGCCATCCCCGGCGCGGACAAGCTCCGCCTCATCTCGGAGAGCGTGCGCGGCGAGGGCGGGCGCGTCTGGGTGCCGAGGGACGCGAAGGAGCAGCGCCCGGGGCGCGACGTCCCCGAGAGCGGGCGCGACTACTTCCTCGAGGACAAGTACCCCGGCTACGGCAACCTCGTCCCCCGCGACATCGCGGCGCGGGAGCTCTTCAAGAAGTGCTTCCACGAGAAGCGCGGCGTCTACAACGCCATCAGCGCGCGCAACGAGAACGAGGTCTACCTCGACGTCACGCACCTGCCGACCGAGGTGCTGCGGAAGAAGCTCGCGGGCGTCCTCGAGATCTACGAGAAGTTCGTCGGGGAGGACCCGTACACGAACCCGATGCGCGTCTTCCCCGCCGTGCACTACACGATGGGCGGCCTCTGGGTGGACTTCGAGCGCTCGGCGAGCGGCAGCGTCGTCGTGGGCTCGCCGCGCAACCAGGCGACGAGCATCCCCGGGCTCTATGCGGTCGGCGAGGCCGACTACCAGTACCACGGCGCCAACCGGCTCGGCGCCAACTCCCTCCTCTCGTGCATCTACGGCGGGATGATCGCGGGCCCCGCGCTCGCGGCGTACCGCAAGAACATGGGGCGGAGCTCCTTCGACTTCCCGACGACGTTCTTCGATCGCGCGGAGAAGCGCGAGGAGAAGAAGTACGCGGCCATCCTCGCGATGGACGGCGAGGAGAACCCGTACCAGCTGCACGAGGAGCTCGCGCAGACGATGCTCGTCGACTGCACGATCGAGCGCCACGACAGGACGCTCGAGCGCGTGGTCGCGAAGGTCGAGGAGGTCGCCGAGCGGAGCAAGAAGATCGGCGTGACCGACACCGCCGAGGGCAAGATGAACCAGGGCGCGCAGTACGTGCGCCACCTCGGCAACATGGTCGTGCTCGCCCGCGTCATCGCGCAGGGCGCCCTCCAGCGGACCGAGAGCCGCGGAGCGCACTTCAAGCCGGAGTCCCCGCAGCGCGACGACGCGAACTGGTTGCGGACGACGCTCGCGTTCCACGAGGGCGCGAGCAACGGCACGCCGGACCGCGTCCGCTACGCACGCTCGTTCGACTACACGCTGGCGGGGCAGGCGGTCCACGTGACGGACGCCGTGGACACGAGCCTCGTTCGCCCCCGCCCGAGGAAGTACGAGACCGCCGGCGCAACGACCACCGCGGCGACGGGGACGGGCGGGTCCGGCTCGCGGCCGCCGCCGCCGAGCGAGAAGACGACCACCGCGGAGAAGCGGTAGATGCCGAAGAGCGACGAGAAGAAGGTGCGCCTCAAGGTGCTGCGGCAGGACGGGCCGGGGGCAAAGAGCCACTGGCAGGAGTTCGAGCTCCCCTGGCAGCCGCACATGAACGTCATCAGCGCGCTCATGGAGATCCAGAAGCGGCCGAAGACGAAGGATGGCGAGCGCGTGACGCCCGTCGTGTGGGAGTCGAGCTGCCTCGAGGAGGTGTGCGGCGCCTGCACGATGCTCGTGAACGGCAAGGTCCGGCAGTCGTGCAGCGCCATGGTCGACGCCATCGCACCCGACGGGCAGGTCATCACCCTGCAGCCGATGACGAAGTTCCCGGTCGTGCGCGATCTGGTCGTCGACCGGTCGAGGATGTTCGAGGACCTGAAGCGCGTCCACGCGTGGATCCACCTCGACGGCTCGCAGGCGCAGGGCCCGGGGCCGCGGCAGTCGCAGGAGGGCCAGGAGGAGGCCTACCCGCTCTCGCGCTGCATGACGTGCGGCTGCTGCCTCGAGGCCTGCCCACAGATCAACGGCACGAGCGACTTCGTCGGCCCGGCGGCGATCAACCAGGTGCGCCTCTTCAACCTGCACCCGAGCGGCGCGATGCACGCCGGCGAGCGCCTCGACTCCGTCATGGGCGAGGGCGGCGTCGAGGGCTGCGGCAAGGCCCAGAACTGCGTCGAGGTGTGCCCGAAGGAGATCCCGCTCGTCGACTCGATCGCCGCCGTCGGCCGCGACACGACCAAGCGCATGCTGAAGAAGTGGCTCCTCGGGTAGGCGCGGAAGGCGCTGAAGATCGCGAAGGGCGAGAAGCGAGACGAGAGGGGGAAACAGGAAGGTCAGAAGATCAGAAGGTTGGAGGGGATGGTGGCTGGTACGCCGGCTCGGCGAGTGACGGCCGACGCGTCGGGGGCCGCCACGACGGTGCTACGGGCGAGGAACGTCACGTCGGCGCCCGACACCCCGCCGGCGCGAGTCTCCCTTGACGCTCCAGCCGCCCCCACCCACCCCATCCCCCTTCTGATCTTCTGACCTTCCTGTTTCCCCCTCTCGTCTCGTCTCGCCGCTCAGCGGGGTAGGACGGCCGGTGGCCAGCCGTCGTCGTCCCACTCGACGTGGACGGTGTGCGTGACGACGAGGGTGGCGCCCTCGGTCGTGGAGCTCCACGTGGCGTAGGGCTCGCCGGTGACGAGGAGGGGTGGGACGGGGCCGGGCGCGACGAGGGGGAGGCGATACGAGACGTCGTAGGTGCCGCCCCGGGGAGGAGGGTCGCGCTCCCAGCGCTCGGGGTACGCGAGGACCGAGTAGTCGGGGACGGGCGGGACGTGCCCGATGTGGCCGGGGCGGAGGGGGGCGCACGTCGCGTCGACGCAGCGCTCGCCCTGGGAGGCGTCGACGACGGGCGGGGCGACGTCGGCGCACGTGCCGCCCTCGTGCTCGACGAGCCGGTGGGCGGGGGCGTCTCCGTCGTGGCCGAGGGGCAGGAACGACGAGACGGTGGAGACGAACGCGCGGCCGCCGGGCGCGTCGAGGGAATGGACCGCGCCGTGCGCGGTGAAGCCGAGGCCCGCGAGGCGCGCGGCGCAGGCCTCCGCGTCGGGGACGGTCCACTCCGCGGTCGGGCCCTTGCCGCGCCGGAGGTTCCCGTGGACGACGTCGACGACGGCGTGGAGGACGAGGAGCGCCGTGGCGATCGCCTTCGCGGCGGCCCAGCGCTCCATGCCCGTAGCGAAGAGGAGCCCCAGGCCGGGCACGATCGGCACGACGTAGCGCGCGACCGGGGAGGCCCCGGCGACGATCCCCCCGCCCACGACGAGCACGAGGTACGCGAGGCACGCGTCGCGCGTGACGGCGTCCGGCGTCGCACCACGCCTCCACCTCGCCGCGAGGAAGACGGCGACTCCCGCGAGCACGCATGCGCCCGCCGCCACGGCGCCCGGGTGGCGCCCGAGCGAGCGCGCGTCGTAGGACAGCGCCTCTCGCGACGAGAGCCACCCGAAGGCTGCGACGATCGCCGCGGCGAAGGCGAGGCGCGCGAGGCCGGCGAGCAGCGAGCGCGTCGCGAGGGCGGCCGCCGCGGTGACGGCGAGGAGGATCACCGCGACGACGTGCACGTCGAGGAGGACGGCGGTCGCCAGCGCGAGGAGGCCGACGGGCGCGAGGCCCTGGAGGGCGTCGCCCGGGGCGGAAGCTGCGGGAGACGCCGCCGCCGTTCCCGCCGACGCGCGCAGGGCGACGAAGAAGAGGACCGCGGGGAGCGGCAGCATCGCGGGGTTCCAGAGGATCGGGTGCCCGACCATCCAGGGCAGGACCGCCGCGAACGCCAGCGCCGCGAAGGCTGCCTTCGTCCGGCCGGCTGCGGCCGACGCCGCCCCGTGGAAGACGCCCACCGCGAGGGCAGCGAGGCCCCAGACGACGATCTCGATCGCCGGTGTCGACAGGTGCAGCGCGAGGCACGCCTCGAGGACGTGGATCCAGGTGCCCCCCTGGCGCACGTCGCCGAGGCTGGCCGGCGGGCCCGTGAAGTGGCACGCGATGCCCGCGGCGCAGTCGCGCGCCAGCAGCAGGTCGCGCGCCGTGTCCATGTGGAGCGGCGCGTGCGGCGTCGCGTAGAGGGCGAGGCTCCCCGCGGCGAACGCCGCCGAATCGAGGCCCCTGCGCACGCCGACACTGTACGCCGACCGCCGGACACTTGGCCCGCGCGCGCGCGCGCTGGTAGCGGTCGAAGGTACGGAGGCAGCCATGCTTCAACTCTCCACTTCGAAGCCCCAGTCGGCGCCGCGGGCGCTCCTCCAGCGGGTCGTCGACGCCATCGCGTCGCTCGCGGGGGACCGCGTGTGGGCCCGCAGCTCCGGGCCGCACGTCCTTCTCGGCCTGCGGGGCGACGATTGCTACGCCCGCGTGACGCCGCTCGGCAACGGGTCGTTCGGTCTCGCCTTCCGCGCCGTCGAGGCGCGGTCGTCGCACACGAACGCCTGGGAGCCGCTCTTCCTCGTCGACGACCTCGCGTCGATCGTCGAGCACGCGCTCGTGGCCGTCGACGCGATTGCCATCGACGCCTGAGACGGTGATACCTTCGACGTCGTGCGCACGTCGGCGGCGGCCCTCGCCCTAGCGGCGTTCTTGCTCGTTCCGGCCATGGCCCGCGCGCAGGAGCCCGTGCTCGCGCCCGACGCGCACATCGACATCTCCACCGCGCCGCCCGAAGGCAAGACCGGCGAGACGGACACCACCCTTCCGACACCGCCTCCCGAGGCGCCGCCGCCGCGCCCCCACAAGAAGGGCCTCGTCCTCGAGGCGACGGCGGGCTCGCTCGGCTTCATCGGGCAGTTCCGTCACGTCGCGCCGCCGGGCTTCTGGATGCACATGCAGCTGGGCTACGAGGTGTGGAACTGGCTCATGGTCTTCGGCGAGGGCGAGATGGCCTTCACCGACACCGGCATCGCCGAGGACGAGTCGCACGCGATGGCGTTCCCCATCTACGGCTTCGGGGGAGGCCTGCGCGCGACCATCCACCCGACCGAGCGGTTCGCGTTCTTCCTCCAGGGCGAGGGAGGCGCGCTCTCCGCCTACGTCCCGCACGATTCGCTGACGATCCTCGGCTTCCGGAACGCCGAGTCGCTGAGCGGCAGCGTGGGGGGCCGCCTGGGTCTCGAATGGTACCACCTCGACCGCCACATCGCGTTGACCGCGCAGGGCGGCGTGCGCGACGCCATGGGGTTCGCGAAGCTCATCGGCGCGTCGGACTTGCCGCTCATGTGGGATGCGAGCGCAGGTTTCCGGTACACGTTCTGACACTTCGCGAGGCATCTACCGCTTGCCTGCTGGACAGTGGTTGGACCACCCCGGTACCTTGAAAGGATCGTGGGGAGGAGACTCCGGATGCCTTCTTTCTCACGCCGCACGAGCGCGGCGTTCATGGTGGGTGGGCCGTCGGAGCCCGCCCGCAGCGTCGTTCGGGCGCGGAGCGCCCGCGGATTCACGCTCATCGAGCTCATGATCGTGGTGGCCATCGTCGGCATTCTCGCCGTCCTCGCCGCGTACGGCGTCCGCAAGTACATCGCGAGCAGCAAGACGAGCGAGGCGCGCAACTCGCTCGGGCGCATGGCCAACGCCGCGATCATCGCCTACGAGCACGAGAACATGAACAGCCCCGTGCTCGCGGCCGGCTCGTCCACGGGCTTCACGAGGACGCTCTGCGCGACGGCGTCGGCGACCGTGCCCGCGTCGATCGGCCAGGTGCGCGGCGCGAAGTACCAGTCCACCTCGGCGGACTGGAACGCCGACAGCGTGGGCAACTCCGGCTTCGCGTGCCTGCACTTCACGATCGATGAGCCGCAGTACTTCATGTACACGTACACGGCGCGCGGCACGTCGAACCCCGGCGACAGCTTCACCGCCATGGCGAACGGCGATCTCAACGCCGACGGGGTTCTCTCGACCTTCTCGCTCACGGGCGCCATCAACTCGAACTACGTGATCAACGTCGCGCCGAACATGCTGACGGTGAACCCCGACGAGTGAGTGGCCTGGGTCACGCGGCGCTCGGCGGCGAAGGTTGCGCGGGCCGCGTGCATCCCGGGGCACCCGCTCGCGAGATCGCACGGGCCTGCCCTTCGTCGCGCGCCGTTGGTAGCCTGGCCGGTATGGCACGCATCGCATGGGTCGCGCTTCTCGTGCTCGCTACGGCGGGCTGCGGGGTCTCGAAGGAGGAGTACGACGCCAAGGCGAAGGAAGCCGAGGAGGCCAAGGCGCAGGTTGGAAAGGTCCAGTCGTCGCTCGCCAACGACGAGTCGCAGATCGCGCAGCTGAAGACGCAGCTCTCGACGGCGCAGTCGGCGGCGATGACCGACGAGCAGAAGGCGCAGCTCCAGGAGTCGCAGGATCGCTCGAAGCTGCTCGACGAGCTCCAGGGCAAGTTCAAGAAGCTGATCGACGCGGGCCACCTCAGGGTGACCGTGCGGCACGGGCGCGTCGTGCTGCAGCTCCACAACGACGTCCTCTTCGACACGGGCGAGGCCGAGGTGAAGCCCGCCGGCAAGGCGGCGCTCGGCGAGATCGCGGCGACGCTGCGAGGGGTACCCGGAAAGCGCTTCCAGGTGGCCGGCCACACCGACAGCCAGCCGATCACGACGGAGAAGAAGAAGATCTTCCCGACGAACTGGGAGCTGTCGACGGCGCGCGCCATCGCGGTCGTGAAGCTCCTCACCTCCGAGGGCGTCGACCCGGCGAACCTGTCGGCGGCCGGGTACGGGCCGTACGACCCCGTCGCGGGCAACGGCACGCCCGACGGCCAGGCCAAGAACCGCCGCATCGAGATCACGCTCGTGCCGAACGTGGCGTCGCTCGTCCCGCCGCCGGCGCCCACCCCTGCGCCTGCACCCGCCCCCACGCCGGTCGCGTCTGCGGCGGCCCCCGCCGCGTCGCACTGAAGCGCGTCGGCGACTGCCGCCCGCGGGGCTCGTCGCCATCGCAGACGGCCCGCGACGCCCGGCTCCGCCTACCGCCTCCCGCCGAGCTGCGCGGCGAGCGCCCCGATGTGCGCGTTGTTGTTCGCGTGGCGCGCGAGCGACTGCGAGAGCATCGAGACCCACTCCTCGAGCGGGAGGTCCTTCGTCTTGAGCGCGATCCCGCGCACGAGCTTCTTGTACTGGGTCGTGACGTGCCCCGCGTCGCGCCGGAGCACGAACTGGTCGGGGTCGAGGTTCACCTCGAGGCCGACGACGTGCGCGCCGTTGGCCTCGACGCGCACCTGCGAGGGAACCGCTTGCTGGAGCTGCCGGGCGAGCTGCCCGAGAAAGTGCTCGACGTTCGACATGTCGAGCGCCATCCCGTGGGCGATCTGCTCTGCGGCGATGCCGACCTGGGCCTGCGTCCCGCAGTAGCCGCATCGAAAGAGGCGTCCGTCGGCGTCCGGCTGCATCGGGGCGCCGCAGTGCTGGCAGTTGACGTGGGACATCGCCTCCCAGGATACCTCGTCCCGCGCCCGGAGCGCACGGCGCGCGTTGCGGGCCCCCCGCCGGGCGTTGCGCCGGACACCGATGCGCGACACGCTGTGGCCATGCGGTGGGCCGAGGGAGCGCCCGCGTTCGCGCTCGTTGTCGTCGGGCTCGCGACCGTGCCCGGATGCGGGGTCGGTAGCGGCTACCGCGCGTGGTGGGATCAGGACAAGGGCGCGCAGACGACGTACGGGGGGGCGACCGCGATGGACGCGTCGGTGCGGGCCGACGCGGGCGCAAACGGGGGGGGGAGGGACGGGGCCACCGGCGAGGGCGACGCATCGGGCGACGCCGTCGAGACCGGGCCGCCGGCGCCTCCCATCGGGAGCGTGGTTCTCATCCTCATGTCGTCGCAGCCCTGGAGCGTGATCGCCGGCAGCTCGTCCGCGCCGTACGTGAACGGTACGTTGCTCGTGCGCGGCGCCCACAGCGAGGCGTACCACGCGGGCGATCCGGCGTCGGCCGCGGGCGAGCCGAACGTCCTCTGGCTCGAGGGCGGGCAGGACTTCGGCCTGACCACCAACAGCCCACCGACCACGAACCACACGAAGTCGACCGCGCACCTGGTCGACGAGCTCGAGGCGACCGGCGTGACGTGGAAGGCGTACGTCGAGGGCATCTCCGCGGGCAGTTGCCCGATCGTGGACGCCTACCCGTACCGGTCGTTCCACGTGCCGTTCCTCTTCTTCGAGGACGTCGTCGGGTACCCCGCGAGCCCGGCCGCGAAGCGCTGCGTCGAGCACGTGGTGCCCTACGGCGATCTCGCGAAGGACCTCGCCGCGCACGCGCTGCCACGCTACGCGTTCGTCGTCCCCGATCTCTGCGACGACATGCACGACGACTGCAAGACCGGCGGGCCCGTCGCGCAGGGCGATGCGTGGCTCTCGAGCGCCGTCCCGCCGCTGCTCGCCTCGCCGGAGTACGCGGGGGGCGCGGCGGTCTTCGTCGTGTGGGAGTTCGCGAGCACGGGCGACGTGCCCATCGGCCTCATCGCGCTGTCGGCGAAGGCGCGCGCGGGCTACGCGGCGAAGACGACGATCGACGCGTCGGCCACGGTGCGGACGCTCCAGGAGATCTACGGCGTGTCGCCACCCCTCGGCGGCGCGGCGAGCTCGCCGGACCTGGCGGAGCTCTTCGAGAGCTTCCCGTAGGCGAGCGAGCTCGCAGCGACGCGGAGCGCCCCTCCCGGCGTTCAGGGCGCGCGTGGGAACGTGCCGAGATCGGCGCCGTTCGGCGCGTAGAGCTCGGAGCAGAGCGGCGTCACGCCGCCGGCGCGCAGGATGCGCACGCCGACGGGGTACTCGGCCGTCCCGCCGATGGCGCGGAAGTAGGTGACCGCGACGCGGTCGCAGGGGATGGTCGCCGCCGACGCGCCGAGGTCGCAGGTCACCATGAAGCGCGGCTCGCCGGGCTCGATGCGTGACGCATCCCCGAGCAGCCGCGCCATGTCGACGACGATGGGCGGGTCGCACCCGAGCGCGCGGAGCTCGTCGGTGCCCTTCGCGCGCATCCCCTCGGCAGCGACCGTCGCGTTTCCGGCGGCGACCGTCACCGCGACCACCGGCGCGCTGCCACCGCACGCCCGACCGGCGAAGACGGCGCCCAGGACGAGGACGACCACGATGCCGGCTCCGCCGGCCGCGATCCCGACGAGCGTGCCTCGCGTCATCCCAGCCCGACAAAGCTACGACGTCGTCATCACCCGGGCTACCCTCGACGGGGCGCGGCCCTAGACTCCCGTCGGCCCCGCTGCTCTCCCCATGAGGCTCGTCCGCGTCGCTCTCGCCTCCGTCGACACCACGGTCGGCGCCTGCCGCTCGAACGTCGACCGCGCCCTCACGATGGCCCGCGCTGCCGCCGCGGACGGCGCGACCGTCGTCGTGTTCCCCGAGCAGCTCGTGGGCGGCTATCCGCCCGAAGACCTCGTCCAGTGGCGCGCGTTCGTCGAGGCGCAGTCGCTCGAGCTGCGGCGCTTCGCCCGGGAGACGGCGGGGCTCGGCTGCGCGTCGGCGGTCGGTCTCGTCGTGGCGCGCGGCGCGCACGTCTACAACGTCGCGGCGCTCGTCCACGCGGGCAGGATCTGGGGGTACGTCCCCAAGGAGAAGCTCCCGCTCTACAGCGTCTTCTACGAGGCGCGGACGCTCGCGCGCGGGGCACCGGGCCTGCGTGACCTGGTCGACGGCGTCCCGTTCGGGGACGTCGTCTTCGACCTCGACTTCGGTACGGTCGCCCTCGAGGTCTGCGAGGACGGCTGGTCGCCCGACGGCCCGATGCGCCGGCGGTCGTACGCCGGGGCGGAGCTCGTCCTCAACCTGAGCGCGTCGCCCTTCCGCGTCGGCCTCTCCGAGACGCGCCGCGAGATGATCGCGACGCGCGCAGCCGACAGCGAGGCGACGCTCGCGTACGTGAACCTCGTCGGGGGGAACGACGGCCTGGTCTTCGACGGCGGGGGCTACGTCGCGCAGAACGGGCGCATGCTCCTCGACGCGCCGCGCTTCCGCGAGGGCGTGCACGCCGTCACCGTCGACCTCGACCGCACGCGCCGCCTGCGGACCGAGAACACGACGTGGCGGGAGGACCAGGAGGCCTTCGCCGCGGCGACCGTCGCGATGGGCCACGTGACGGTCGACGCGCCGACCGCGTTCACCTCCGCGAAGGTGCCGCTCGCCTACCCGGTGCCGGCGAACCGCAGCTTCTTCCTCCCGCCGCCCGAGGGCCCGGCACGCACCGTGCGCGACCACTTCTGCGAGGAGCTCCTCGACGCGCTCGCGCTCGGCGTGGGGGACTACTTCGAGAAGAACGGGTGCTTCAAGACCATCGGCGTTGCGCTCTCGGGCGGGCGCGACAGCCTCCTCGTCCTCTTCGTGGCGCGCCGGTGGATCGACACGCGCTGGGCCGACCGGCCGAAGGCGGAGCGCGACGCCAAGGCGCGCGAGATCCTCCGGGCCTTCTACATGCCCACGCGCTTCTCGTCGGCCGAGACCCGCGCCGCGGCCGAACAGACGGCGAAGGACCTCGGCGTACCCTTCGCGGTGGTGTCGATCGACGACGCGTTCGAGCGCGAGCTCGCGGCGGTCGAGGCGATGCTCCAGCCGGGCGAGGCATTGACGCAGATGGCGCGGCAGAACGTCCAGGCGCGCGTGCGCGCCGAACGCATGTGGACGTGGTCGAACGCCGCGGGGGGGCTCTTCCTCCAGACGAGCAACATGAGCGAGAAGGCCGTGGGGTACGTCACCATCGGAGGCGACGGCGAGGGCGCGCTCAGCGTGGTGGCGAACGTGCCGAAGACGGTCGTGAACTACCTCATCGCGTGGCTCCACGAGCGGACGGGCTCCGAGGGGATCCGCCTGACGCTCCTCAAGCCGGCGAGCGCGGAGCTCGCAGAGGATCAGGAGGACGAGCGCGAGCTCATGCCGTTCCCCGTGCTCGACGCGTGCTTCGCGCTCTTCGCCGGCGAGAAGATGTCGCCCGACGAGGTGGCCCTCGCCCTGCGCGCGGCGTTCCCCGATCAGTCGCCAGAGAGGCTCGACGACTGGGTCGCGCGCTTCGTTCGCCTCTTCACGGCGTCGATCTACAAGTGGGTGCAGGCGCCCCTGTCGATCCACGTGGGGAACCTGGACCTCGAGCGCGAGCGCGCCCTGCAGCTGCCGGTCGTGCAGCGCGACGAGTGGCAGAAGCCGAAGGGGTGAGCAGGCGGCGCCGGTCAGCGGCGCCAGACGTAGAGCGAGTGCCCGTTGCGCCCGTGGCCGGCGGGCTCCGAGGGCTCCCAGATGCCGATGCGCCAGGTGAGGCCCATGCGAACCTCGGTCGCGCGCTCGTCGGCCACGCGCGCCTCGCGAAGCCCCACGTCGAGATCGACATCCTCGTTCGCGCGCCAGATGGCACCGAAGAGGGCGGACCAGGTCGTCGCGTTCGCGACGAACTCGTGGTCGACGTAGAGCTCCGACACCGGGCGGACGGCCGCGTCGAACGGGCCTTCGAGGATGACGCCCTCGAACCAGTCGAGGTGCAGATCGCCGCGCGTCAGCTCGAACCAGCTGTTCACGTGCATCGTGAAGCCGTTCCAGCGCTCCGACACGATGACGTCGGCCGACCCGCCGAACGACTCGGTGCCGTTCACGTTGGGCAGGAGCGGCCCGACCTCGGCGGCGATGCTCGGCCGGGTGCCTTTTTCCTGGAGCACCCCGGGGAGGAGGACGATCTTGGTGAGGAGGTCGGTGTCGAGGAGCTGGTCGCGCGGCTGCCCGGGAGGGACGTCGATGCCGACGTAGTTCTGGAAGTCGCACACGAGCTCGACGCCCGGCAGGACGCCCAGGTTGAGGACCGTCGCGGGCGCGATGACGTAGTGCGCGTCGCGCTGCGAGTACCAGTGCACGGGGCCGAGCTCGAGCTCGAAGTCGCCGAGCTCCGCGACGTCGGCGTCGGTCCCGTCGAAGGGGCGGTACGCGCGCGCTTCGGCCGAGGAGGTGCCCAGCACGGCGAGCGCGGCCGCGAGGACGAGAAGGCGACGCATCGCGTGCGGCGCATCCTAGACGACCTGCGTTCGGCGGTGGGCGGTCCTCGTGAGGAGCCACGCCGGCAGCCAGAATGGAAAAAGAAACGGGCGCCGCCGCACGAGCGCGTCGACGCGGGCGCGCACGTCCGGCGTGACGAAGAGGAGGTAGACGGCGACCGTGAGCCAGGTGAACCCCTCGACGCGACTCGTGGCCTCGATGACGAGGTGGAACCAGAGGCCCCACGCGAGCGCGAACGGGCGCGTCGCACGAGGCCAGAGGCCTACCGCGAGGAAGAGCTCCGTGGCTATCGCGAGCGAGGCGAGGGGGCCGGTCACCTGCGGGCGGGCGGCCCACGCGACGAGGCAGGAGGGGACGCCGGCAGCGACGGCCTGGTCGCCGTAGAGATGGAAGCGCTCGAGGAGCACCTGGCCGCTACGCCAATCGGCGTCGACGAGCTTCGCCCCCCCCGAGGCGAGATAGACGATGGAGACCTGGAGCTGCGCGAGGCGCGCGGCCCAGAGCGGCCCGACGGCGGGGCCGGACGCCGGGCCGAGGCGGAAGGCGCGATCGCACGGGGTGAAGGCGAGGATCGCGGCGTAGGCGAAGAGCGCATAGCGGTTGTGGTGGTACCCGAGGCGGTCGCAGAGGAGGACCCCGACGCCGAGGAGCGCGCTCCCCAGGAGGGCGTCGCGCGACCGGGGGCCGGCGACGACGAGGACGGCGAGCGCGAGCTGCGCGGCGACGACGGCGACGTAGACGGTGCGCGAGGGGACGAGCGCCTCGGGGACGACGGACCAGTGGAAGACGTCGCCGAAGTACCCCGCCGCGAGCTCGCGCGCCGCGCGCACGGCGTTCCAGAGGAGAAGCAGGCCGAGGGCCACGCGCACGAGGCCGAGAACGCGCGTGTCGCCCTCCTCGTCGCGCCAGTCGAGGAGGGCGTCGCGCAGGCTGGCGAGCCGACCACGCTTCATGGGACCGCGCGCACGTGGCTCGCGAGGACGACCTGCTCGGGCCCACGGCCGTTGCGCCACACGGTGACGTCGGCCCGGAGCTGCGCCGTCTCGCCGTCCTCCGGCACGTGGTCGGCGACGTCATCGAGCGCGCGCTGAAGGCGCGCGAGCTGGGCGTCCGCGCCGTACGAGGCGAAGACGCGCTCGTCGAGCCGGGAGAGCACGGGATCGCGTACCCGGTCGGCCCACGCGAAGTGACGGAGCTGCCCGGACGCGTCGCGCGCGCTCCATCCGCCGCCGGGGACCGCGACCACCGCCCCGCCGATCACGCGCCCGAGGTGGATCTCGACCGTCGACGCCTCGGGGAACATGCGGAACGCGAAGGCGCCGTCCGCCCGCGCGCCGCCCGTCAGCACCAGCACCGCCTGCGCGGCGATCCAGCAGGCGGCGAACGCCGCCCGCCCGCGGGGGCCGAGGTCGAGCACTCGCGCCACTCTACCTCACCCGATTTGCGTCCCTTCGGGCGCGTGTGCCACGATCTCTCTTGCCGTGAGGTCGCGCGCAACCGTCGCATCGATCGCGCTCGTCCTCGGGTGCGGGCAAGGCAAGACGGCCGTTCCACCGCGCGAACCGACGGGGGAGATCGCCGTGGCCCCGGCCGTGGTGCACGAGGCGCCTGCGGCCGAAGGGACCGCCGACGCGCAGTCC
Organism: Polyangiaceae bacterium; assembly: GCA_036490515.1. Lineage (GTDB taxonomy): Bacteria > Myxococcota_A > Polyangia > Polyangiales > Polyangiaceae > Palsa-1150. The sequence goes on along the minus strand of DASXDU010000011.1, from coordinate 21,909 downwards.
CCCGCCACCGCGGACGCCGCGCCCCCCGGTGCCCCCACGCCGCTCTCCACGACCCCCGTCGGCCACGTCGAGGGACCGCAGCGGCTCGCGCGCTTCTTCGAGGCGCTCGCGCGGCTCGACGACGGCCGCGCCCACGACGACGTGCGCGTCCTCCAGTACGGCGACTCGCACACGGCGAGCGACCTCGGGGTCGCGGTCTTGCGCAAGGACCTCCAGGCGCGGTTCGGCGACGGCGGGCGCGGGTTCGTGTCCATCGGCAAGCCCTGGAAGAGCTACGTGCAGGACGGCATCCACGGCGGGATGACGAAGGAGTTCGAGCCGCTGAAGGTCAAGTTCCACAAGGACAAGACGTTCACCGGCATCGACGGGTGCTACGGCCTGCTCGGCATAGGCATCACCGCCAGCTCGCCGAACGGGCGCGCCTGGACGGAGATCGGGGCGCGCGCCTCGCGCATCGAGCTCGACTACGGCCAGGACCCGCACGGCGGGAGCTTCGACGTGTTCATCGACGGCGCGCGTGCCGGGCGAGTCTCGACGCGGGCGTCCACCCCTGGCTCCGGGTTCTTCCCGTTCGACGTTCCGGATGCGCCCCACCGGGTCGAGCTCCGCACGGTCGGCGACGGCGACGTGCGCGTCTTCGGGATGACGCTCGATCGTCCGCAGGCCGGCGTCGTCGTCGATGCGCTCGGCATCAACGGCGCGCAGATCTTCACGCCGCTCCGCTGGAACGAGGCGCACTTCACCGAGCAGCTCCGCCACGCCGCGCCGGACCTGGTCATCGCGGCCTACGGGACGAACGAGGCGCTCGAGCCGGGCCTCACCGACGCCGAGTACGAGCGCAAGCTCGTGGACTTCCTCGGTCGCGTCGCGCGGGCGACGCCCACCGCGTCGTGCCTGCTCCTCGGCCCTCCCGACATGGCGCGCCACACGAAGGGCCAGGACGACTGGAAGACGTGGCCGCGCGTCCGCGAGATCGTCGCGGTGGAGCGCAAGGTCGCCGAGGCCGCCGGGTGCGGGTTCTTCGACCAGCAGGAGGCGATGGGCGGTCCTGGCAGCATCGTGGCGTGGGCCGTCGAGCCCGAGTCGCGGGCCGGACGCGACCGGATTCACCTCACCCGCACGGGATACGCGTTCATGGCGAATGCCTTCGCGGGCGACCTCCTCCACGCGTACGACGAGTGGCGCGCGGAGAAGGGGCTCCCGCCGACGAGCGCGCCCAAGACGCTGGCGACGCCCGACGTCGCGAGCCGGTAGCGTCCCGCGTCTGCGATCGAGCACGGGCCGCTCGAGCCCCATCGAGCCGCCGGCGCTCGGGCCGGCGGAATGGCTCAGTGTGCGGACGCCGACGGCGCGGGCGCCGAGCGCTTCCACGCCTCGTAGGACGTCACGACCGCCTGGCTCAGCATGTCGCCGAGCACCTCGGCGCCGAGCGGCGTCGGGTGCGTGAGGTCCCCGCCGCCGAGCTGCGGCTTCGCCTTCACCCAGCGCGCCATCGAGCCCTCGCCGCCCATCGCGTCGAAGGTGCTCCAGAACGCCGCCCCGTGGGAGAGCGCCACGCGCCTCTGGATCGCGACGAGATCGAGGATGACCTTCTTCGTCGAGAGCGTGCCCCCTTTGTCCTCGGCCCGGTCGAGCGGCGAAACGACGAGGATCGACGCGCCCCCCGCGGCCTCGCGCAGCTCGTCGACGAGGCCCGCGAGCGCCTGCTCGTACTCGTCGCGGTCGAGCTTCCAGAGGTCGCTCTCGTTCGTGCCGTACTGGAAGACGATGAGGGCGGGGTCGCGCAGCGCGAGCTGGTCCTTCCAGTGCGCGCGGTCCTGGCGCTGCCAGTACACGGCCATCGCCGCGTGCGAGCCGAGGGCGTCGTAGACGACGCCGGGCTGGTCGCGCTCGAGCGCCACGCCGAAGAGGCGCGCAGGGCCGCCGCCCATCGCCTTCACGGTGAGCTTCGCCTCCCCGTCGGGAACGTGCACCGAGTGGATGCGCGAGACCTTCGCGTCGCCGCGGGTCGAGAACCGGTCGGGCGGCGCGCCCTTCACCTCGAGCTGGACGTCGCCGCCGCCCGGCTGCTCGAGGTAGTAGACGTCGAAGCGCGAGACCTTGCGCCCGAAGTCGCCGCGGGTCGCGGTGCCGAACCACGCGACGCCGCCGCCGTAGCTCGTGAAGGAGACGCCGCCGAGGCCGTACATCGAATCGGGCGTGATGGGCCCCGCGAGCTTGCTCGCCTTCCACTCGCCGTCGGACGCGTGCAGGACGTCGTTGTGGAAGTACCACTCCCAGGGGTTCGCGATGAGGATGAAGCCGTGCCCGGCGTCGCCGAAGCGCTCCTGCAGGCGCCGGCGGACGGTGCCCGAGATGTAGTCGCTCGCGATGGTCGAGTCCCCGTAGTGGAGGATGCGCGTGACGGCGCCGGGCTCCTTGCGGTCGGTCTTGGCCAGGCGCGCGAAGAACGCGTCGAGCGCGTGGCCGGTCGGGTCCTCCACCGCGACGGTGCGAAGCGTCGGGCGGACGTCGGGGTCGATGTCGGGAAGCGTCGCCGACGAGTCGGAGGGGAGGGCGTTGTTGACGGTGGGGGTGTTCTGCGACGCGGGCAGGCTCTGCTCGCCGGTCGCGACGACCGACGGGGCGGGAGGCGGAGGGGCGGCGGGCTCCTCCGCGGGGGGCTCCCACGGGGCATGGGCGACCCGCAGGGCGCGCAATCGCGGGGTCGCGTACGGGAGCGCGAGGACCGCCAGCATCACGCCGAGCGCGAGCGAGGTCTTTCCGAGCAGGGGATGTGCGTCGCTCACGCCGGCGCGGAGGATAGCGCACCGCGCCGGGGAACTTTCGGGCGCCGGAAGAGATCCTTCCGGGTGGGACGTTCGTCCGACTGCACGCGCCCCCAAGGAGCCCGACATGTTCAGCGTCGTAGAGAAGGGCGCGCGGCTGCGCGTCGGTATACTCGTGTGTCTCGTCGCAGCCGCCGCCGTCGGATGTGACTCCACCCCGCGGAAAGCCGCCGCGGGCCCGGCCGGAGGGGAGGGCGCGACCGGCACGAAGGACCTCCCCGACCTGCAGCCGACGGCGACCGTGGCGCCGAGTGCCGCCGACCGGGGGCTCGACTCGAACGGCACCTGGGGCGGCGGCGTCGGCGGAGGCCTGATGGGGACGCGCGCCAAGGCGGGGACCGCCGGCCACGGCGCTCCGCAGTCGAACTTCGGGACCATCGGCGTCCTGCCCCCGGAGGACCCGGCGCCCGCCCAGCCGTGGGTCCCCGCGCCGCCCACTCACCTCGATCCCAACGCCCGCTATGCGACGACGTACCGCCCCGGCGGCGCAGCCCTCGCTGCGTTCGACGCCGCCGTGGCGCGCGGCCAGATCCCGGCGAGCTACAAGGACCTCGTCGGCGACTTCGGCGCGCGATACGCCCCGGCGCTCGCCCGCCCGACCGACGGGGCCCTCGCCGTGGCCGTGGACGCAGAGCGTACGGCGGTCGGCCCGCAGGGAGGCGCGCTCAACCTGCGCGTCGCGCTCGTCTCGAGCGAGGCCGCCGCGCCGCGCGCGCCCCTCTCCGTGCACATCGTCCTCGACACGAGCGGCTCGATGAGCGGCCAGGCCATCGAGGACGCGAAGAGCGCCGCCGAGGCGGTGGTCGCCAAGCTCGCGCCGACCGACGACTTCTCGATGGTGACGTTCTCCGACCAGGCGCACCTGCTCGTCGGCGACGGCCCGGTCGGCCCCCGCCGCGCGTCGACCCTCGCGCGCATCCACGACGTCAAGGCCGACGGCGGGACGAACATCTCTGCGGGCCTCGACATGGGCTACGCCCAGGCGCACGTCGCAGGCATCCCGCAGGACGCCGTGCGCCTCGTGATGCTCCTCTCCGACGGGCACGCGAACGGCGGCGACACCGATCCGGACCACCTCGCGCAGCGCGCGGCGACCGCGTTCCAGGACGGCGTGCAGACGAGCTCCTTCGGCCTGGGCACCGACTTCGACGCGGCGCTCATGAGCCGCATCGCCGACCGCGGAGCCGGCGGCTACTACTACCTCGCCGACTCCTCGCAGATCGCCCCCTCCCTCGCGCGCGAGATCGACGCACGGCTCCAGCCCGTGGCGACGGCCCTCGAGCTCCGCGTTCGCCTCCGCCCCGACGTCGCCGCGACGAAGGTCTTCGGTTCCCGCGAGCTGTCGACGCCCGAAGCGGCGGCCGTCCGTGCGCAGGAGGTTGCCATCGACCAGCGCGAGAAGAAGCACGGCATCGCCGGCGACCGGGACCAGGACGCCGCGGGCGGGATGCGCTTCTTCATCCCCGCGTTCGCCGGCTCCGACCGACACGCGACGATGATCACCCTCCAGGTGCCGCCCGGCGAGGGCGAGCGCAGCATCGCCAGCGTGGAGCTCCGCTACAAGGACCGCCTCCTCGCGAAGAACGTGACGAAGGAGCTCCCCGTGAAGATCCGGTACGCCGCGACCGACGCGGAGAGCGCGGCGACCGAGAACGCGAGCGTCGAGCGCATGGTCCAGGCGTTCCGCGCCGGCGACACCATCCTCGATGCCGCCGACAAGGTGGATCACGGCGACCGCCCGGACGCGCGCGCGGAGCTCGACGAGCGCGCGAAGGTGCTCGCGCAGGCGAGCGACACGCTGAAGGAGCCGATGCTCGCCGAGGACGGGGCGCGCCTCGTCCGGCTGGCGAGCGCCGTCGGCGGGGACCAGGCCATCCACGACCCGCTGCCGCTCGTCGTCATGCTGCGCGGCACGGCCTACGGGTACATGTGATGGGCACGCCGGTCGCGCTCGACCGCGTGACGTCGCTGGCGCTCGATCCGGGCGCCGAGGTCGTCGTCGCCGGTGTCGTCACGACGTCGATCGACGGGAGCACGTTCGAGGCGCCCGTGATGTTCGACCTCGACGGCGGCGGACTGCACGTCGTCCAGGCACGCGAGGGGCACGCCTTCGTCCTCGCGCCGAGCGGCCACCCCGGGACGGGCTGCGCCGCCGCCGGCATCTCGTCCCCGTGCTTCGTCCCGCGCATCTCCGAGCTCGCGCACGCGCGCCTCGAGATGCGTGGAGAGCTCGCCGCCACGCTCTCGGGTGGGATCGTCCTCGAAGGCGTCGTCGTCCCCCCGCCTCCGCCCGCCCCCGATCCGAAGCCGGCCATCGCCCTCGGCGGGACCGTCGCCATCGTCCTCGTTGCCGCGTGGCTCGCCTTCGCGGTCCTCCGCCAGCGCGCGCGGAGCGCCATCGGGCGCGTGCGCACGGCGGCCCGCGAGGCCCTTCGCGCCACCCGCGGCGACCCGACCCTCGACCGCGTCCGCGAGGAGGTGAGCGCCATGCTCGGGCGCGCCGTCGACCTCGAGTCTGCGCGCCGCGCGTGCAAGGCTCGCCTCGCGCGCATCGACCGGACCGCCCTCGATCGCAAGCGCGACGCCCACGCGCGCGTCGCGTCGCCCGACGCCGCCGACGCGCTCGCGTGGATGACCGCCGAGCAGGCCGAGGTCGAGCGCCTCGAGAGCGACCACGCCTCGAGCCTCCTCGGCCTCGCGCGCCTCGAGAGCGCGCTCCGCGTCGTCGCCATGCGCGTCCGCGAGCACCGCGGCACACGCGCGCGCGTCGCGCGTCACGATCCGGCCGACGAGGCCGCCGCCGAGCTGCGCCTCCGCGACGAGGCGCTCGAGGAGGCCGACCGCGCGACCGCATCGTAGGCGTGCTACGTCGGGCGCATGACCACGCGCGTCCGCTTCGCGCCGTCTCCCACCGGGTACCTCCACATCGGCGGCGTGCGCACAGCGCTCTTCAACTGGCTCTGGGCCCGCAAGACGGGGGGCGTCTTCGTCCTCCGCATCGAGGACACCGACCAGGAGCGGAGCACGCCCGAGAGCCGGCAGGTGATCCTCGACTCGATGGAGTGGCTCGGCCTCCGCTGGGACGAGGGCCCCGGCGTCGGCGGCGAGCACGGGCCTTACACGCAGATGGAGCGCCTCGGCGTCTACAAGGCGTGGAGCGAGAAGCTCATCGCGGAGCACAAGGCCTACCGCTGCACCTGCACGAAGGAGGAGCTCGACGCCGCCCGCCAGGCGCTCAAGGCGAAGGACCCCAAGGCGACCTTCAAGTACCCGGGCACGTGCCGCGACCGCAAGGACGCGGCCGACCGGCCGTTCGTCGTCCGCTTCCGCGCGCCCGAGGCCGGCGCCGTCACGTACGTCGACGCCGTCTTCGGCGAGGTGACGACCCCCAACTCCGCGCAGCAGGACTTCGTGCTCCTGCGGAGCGACGGCGTGCCGCTCTACAACTTCGGCGCCGTCGTCGACGACATCGCGATGGGCATCACGCTCGTCGCACGCGGCCGGGATCACATGGTCAACACGCCGCCGCAGATCCTCCTCTACGAGGCGTTCGGCGCGGCGCCCCCGAGGTTCGCCCACCTGCCGATGATGCTCGCGGCGAACGGCGAGAAGCTCAGCAAGCGGCACGGTGCGGTCAGCGTCACCGAGTACCGCGACCAGGGCTACTCGCCGCGCGCCGTCCTCAATTACCTGGCGCGCTTCGGCTGGTCGCACGGCGACCAGGAGGTCTTCTCGCTCGACGAGCTCGTGGCGGCGTTCGACTGGGAGCACTGCAACCGGAGCGACGGCAAGTTCGACGCGAAGAAGTTCCTCGCGATCAACCACGAGCACCTCAAGCAGCCGCGCCTCACGGGCGACGTCGAGTACGTCGACCGCGTGATGCCGTTCCTCGCGAAGCGCGGGCTCGAGGGCGTCGACCGCGAGCGCGTGGCCGAGGCGGTACCCATGATCCGCGACCGCGCGACGACGTTCGTCGACGCGGCCGACCGGCTGGACTTCGTCTTTCGCGACCCGCCCGTCTTCGACGAGGCGGCGAAGGCGAAGTTCCTCGGCGAGGCGAGCCGCCCGCTGCTCTCCGATCTCGCCACGGTGATCGACGGCGTCACGACGTGGACGGCGCAGTCGATCGAGGAGCACGTGGCCGCCTGGCTGAACGAGCGGAAGCTCGCCATCAAGGACGTGGCGCAGCCGGCGCGCGTCGCCCTGACCGGGAGGACGGCGAGCCCCGGCCTCTACGACGTCATCGCGGCCCTCGGAAAGGCGCGCGCGACCGCCCGCTTGCGTGCACACTGAGAGGCGGCCGGGGAGGGAAGGATGAGCGAGCGGGGGCCGTACCGGCCCGAGGGAAGCACGACCCATGGGCGTCCGTACGATGGGGCAAAGGGGCTCCCCATGACCATGTCGAACCCGTACGCGCCGCCGCAAGCCGGCTTCGCGCCGTCCCCCGCGGGCGCGATGCAGCAGGAGTACGGCCAGAGCTACGTGCCGCTCGGGTGGCGGACGGCGCTCGCGAGCATCTCCGTCCTGGCGGCGTCCGCCATGGGCTTCGCGATGCACGGCGCCCAGATGGCGTTCGCCGACGATCTCCACCCGAGCCTCGCCGGAGGCGCGTCCAGTCCGGAGCTCGTCGCGACGCTGATCGTCGGCGCGTGCGGCCTGGGCGTGCTGGTCGCGTTCATCTGCGCGTGGGTGTTCATTCCGGTGTGGATGCACCGCGCGTCGAGCAACCTGCGCGGGCTCGGGCGCTTCGGGATGACGTTCTCGCCCGCGGGCTGCGCGGGCTGGTTCTTCGTGCCCATCGCGAACCTGTGGAAGCCGCCGCAGGCGATGAGCGAGCTGTGGCGCGCGAGCGATCCGGACGCCGACCAGGGGTCCTGGTTCGCGTCGCGCGGCACGTCGCTGGTCGCGGTGTGGTGGGCGGCCTACCTGATGTCGAGCGTGGTCTCGTGGGGATCGGTCATGGCCTCGAGCGACAAGTCGGCCGAGGGGGCCGTGGGGCTCGTCTCCAATGCGTTCCAGACGCTCGCTGCCATCGCGCTCGTCATGCTGATGCGCGGCGTCTCGGCGCGGCAGGCGCAGTCAGCCGGGCGGATGGTGGGGACGGCGTGATCCGCTAAGGTGTCGGCCACGATGGCCGAACCGATCGCGCTCCTCGCCTTCTGGAAGAACTACGACCGCCGGCTCTACCTGCGCGCCGCGCAGCTGGCCGACGAGCTGGGGTACCACTCGTTCTGGCTGCCCGAGGCGTGGGGGTACGAGGTCTTCTCGTTGCTCACCGAGATGGCCGTGCACACGAAGCGCATCCAGCTCGGGACGGGCATCGTCAACGTCTACAGCCGGACGCCGGGCCTCATCGCGATGTCGGCGGCGACGGTCGACGAGATCAGCGAGGGGCGGTTCATCCTCGGGGTCGGCGTCAGCGGAAAGAACGTCATCGAGGGCTTCCACGGGCGACCGTTCGAGAAGCCGCTCTCGCAGGTGCGCGACGTGGTGAAGGTGACGCGCGCGCTCCTTGCGGGGCAGAAGGAGAGCGACGCGGGCGCGACGCTCGCCCAGTACCGGCCGTTCAAGCTCGAGATGAAGCCGGTCCGCGCGAGCGTGCCGATCTACGTGGCCGCGCTCAAGCAGAAGGCCATCGAGCAGATCGGCGAGTGCGCCGACGGCTGGATCCCGACGTTCTGGCCGTACGAGAAGCTGGCCGAGGGGCGCGCATGGATCACCGCCGGGGCGGCGCGCGCGGGCAGGGATGCGTCGCAGATCGTCACCGCGCCGTTCACGACGGCCCTCCCGCTGGGCGGCGAGGGCGGGACGACGATGGCGAAGCAGATCATCAGCTTCTACATCGGCGGCATGGGCGACTACTACATCGAGCTCCTGACGCGCTTCGGCTTCGGCGAGGAGTGCAAGCGCATCGCGGGCCTCTACGCCGACAAGGCGACGCGCGCGCAGGCCGCCGACGCGGTGACGCCCGGGATGATCGAGGCGCTCACCATCGCCGGCGATCCGGCGCATTGCATCGAGGAGCTCCGTCGCCGCCGCAGCTTCGGCGTCGACCTCCCCATCCTGAACCTCCCCACGAACATGCCGTGGGAGATGGTCGAGGCCTTCATCCGCGGGATGGCGCCCCAGCGCTGATCAGATGCCCGGCGACCTCGCGGTAGTACCCGGCGAGGTCCTCCTCGTGGGCGCGCACGCCGGCCTCGACCAGCGAGTCGTCGGGCGCGACGAAGGAGAGGAGCGCCCGCGTCGCGTAAGCGTCGTGATCGCCCTCGACGGCGCAGTGAGCCTCGAGATACGGGGCGCGCACGCCGAGCCCGTGCCATGCCGCCCGCATCAGCTCGAACTCGTGGACCGACAGGCGCTCCACGGCCCAGAGATATGCGAGCGAGTGGCGCGCGCGCTGGAGCGCCCCACTGCCTGTCGCGAGGCGCTCACGCATCCGCATCGCCCACGCTCGGGACGTTGCAAGCCATGGGTTGGCGTCGCCGGGAGGGTAGCGCTCGGGCATGACGGTGCCGGTCGCCATCCGGTAGAACTCGGCGTAGAGGGCCCTGTGCGTGCGCTGCAGGTCGCGGTGCAGCTCGATGCCGAATTCCGAGCAAAATGGAAGGAGGCCCGCCTGCATCGCCTCCTGCCGCGGGGTGTAGTCGCCCTCGTCGAACGAGAGCTGGACGTTCGCGAGCACGAGCGCGAAGAGGGCATCGTAGAACTCGAAGTTGTATCCCATGCCGTGCATCATCCGCGGCCAGCCGGCGTGCGGCTCGCCCGGCATGGACGTGTAGAATGCCTTCATCGCTGCGACGGCCGAGCCGGTGAAGTGCTTCTCGAGGGCGTGGTGCATCGTGCGGTGGTCGAGCCCGCGGGGGATCGCCGCCAGGATATCGCAACGACGACCCCGCGGGATTCCGCGACCGGACGGCGAGTGAGAGACGCGTGATCCACTACCTCTGCACCCGCAAGCACCTCTACACGCTCGGCCAATACCTGCGGGCTTGGGCCCCCGACCTGCGGCAACGTTTCCAGCTCATCCCCTACGAGAGCCTCCCCGGGGCTTTTCCTCCGCCGCGCCCGGGCGTCTACGTGTTCGCGGACCTGGAGCGGCTCCGTCCGCGCGGCATGGCGCTCGCGACCAGCTTCCGTCACACGCTCGACGCCCTCGGCGAGCACGCGCGCATCCTCAACGACCCGCAGGTCGTGCTCCGCCGCTACGAGCTGCTACGCGCGCTCTACGACTCGTGGATCAACTCGTTCGACGCCTACCGGATCCACGAGGCGCGTCGCCCGCGCTCGTGGCCCGTCCTCCTGCGCAGGGAGTTCGACCACAGCGGGCCGATCGAGGACCTCGTGCCGTCGGGCGCGGCGTACGACGACGCCCTCGCACGGCTGCGGGTGAACCGCCAGACCGAGGGTGTCATCGCCGTGGAGTTCCGTGACACCGCCGACGAGCGCAAGGTCTACCGGAAGTACGGCGCCTTCCTCTTCGGCAACCGGCTCGTCCCGCGCCACGTGCTCTTCAGCCGGCGCTGGTGCGTGAAGGACACCGACCTCCTCGAACCGGAGCACATCGCCGAGGAGCTCCTCTACCTCGAGACCTTCCCTCGCGCCGAGGAGGTCCGCCGCATCTTCGCGATCGCGCGCGTCGACTACGGCCGCATCGACTACGCGTTCTACGGCGATCGCATGCAGGTCTGGGAGATCAACACGAACCCCTTCCTCGTCTATGCCAAGTCCGCGGAACCGGGCGCCGCTCGGCGCGAGGCGAACGAGCGCTTTGCAGCGCAGGCCAGAGAGGCCTTCCTCGCGCTCGACGCCCCGTTCTCCTGAGAGAGGCGCATGGCGCGGGCGAGCGCCGCGAAAGGTCGTTGCCCGCCCGCCGCGGGTCACCTGGCGACCATCATCACCGCGCCGTCTTCCTCGCTGCTCGCTCCGCTACCGGCGTTCAGCCAGTAGACGCACTGCGCGTCGACGGCGATCGCCCCCGGCGACTGCTGGGCGGACGCCAGCGTCGTGGGCGTACCGCCGCCCTTCGCCACCTTGCGCACCGTGCCGTCCCCGCTGCGCGTGTTGGAGTCCACCCAGAAGACGTCGCTCCCGTCGGTCGCCACTCCCAGCGCGGATTGCTCGCCCGCCGCGAGCGTCGTCACCGCCCCTCCGGCCTTCGGTACGCTGAGAACGGCGCCGTCGATGAAGTTCCCCGCGTGCGTCCCGCCGTTCGTGAAGTAGACCGTGTCCGCATCGAGCGCGAGCGCCTCGGGTAGGTGCTGGCCCGACGCCAGCGTCGTCGGCGACCCGTGGCCGTCCTTGCGGGCGCGCATCACGCTCCCGCCGCCGTCGTCGTTCTCCTGGATGTCGATCCAGTAGACGAAGTCGCTGTCGATGGCGATCTGCCACGGCTGCGCCTGGCCCGTGGCGAGCGTCTGCTGCGCACCGCCGGTGAGCGGCATCTTCGCGATCGACCCGCTCGGCCCGTCGTCGCTGCCGAAGTTCACCCAGTAGACGCTCGTCGCGTCCACGGCGAGAAAGCCCGGGCCGTTCTGGCCGAGCCCCGGCACGAGCACCTTCACCGCGCCGCCGCCGAGCGGCGTCTCCGAGACGTTCCCGTTCCACTGGTCGGTCCAGTAGACGGTCGTCCCGTCCACGACGACCGCGAGCGGATACCCCTGGTTCTCCGCGAGCGTCGTCGGGCCGACCTGCCCGGCGCCGATGGGCACCTCGTAGACCCCGCCCAGCGTCGGCTCCCCGAGCGGCTGCGTCGTCCAGTAGACGCGGGTCGCGTCGACGGCGATGCCCACGGGGTCCATCTGCGCGGAGGCGAGCGTCGAGGGCACCGTGCCGCAGGGCGCGGGGGGCCCGGAGGCTTCCGCAGGGGAAGCGTCTCCCTCCGGCGCACCGCCCGCGTCGGGCGCCGGCGCGCCGAGGAAATCGAACCCGGTGCGCGCCCCGCACGCGACCAGCGGAGGGAAGGCGAGCAGCGCGAACAGCGTGAACAGCGTGCCCACCCGCATGCCGGCGAACGCCCGCGCGCGCATCCTCTACTTCCCCTGCTTCGCCGCCCAGGAGTCCTTGAGCCCGATGGTCCGGTTGAACACCATCGCGCCCGGCTTCGAGTCGCGGTCGACGCAGAAGTACCCCACGCGCTCGAACTGCACGCGGTCCCCCTCCTTCAGCGAGGCTAGCGCGGGTTCGACGCGGCCCTGGCAGACCTCCATCGACGCGGGGTTCAGCTCCGCGAGGAAGTCCTTCCCCTCCTCCTCGCCCGGCTTCTCGGTCGCGAAGAGGCGGTCGTAGAGGCGCACCTCGGCCGGGATGCCGTGCTTCGCCGACACCCAGTGGAGCGTCCCCTTGATCTTGCGGCCGTCCTTCGCGTTGCCGCCGCGCGAGTCCGGGTCCCACGTGCAGCGGACCTCCGTGACCTCGCCCTTCTCGTCCTTCACCACGCCCGTGCACTTCACGATGCACGCGTGGCGCAGCCGCACCTCGCCGCCGGGCGTCATGCGAAACCACCCCTTCGGCGGCACCTCGGCGAAGTCCTCGCGCTCGATCAGGATCTCGCGCCCGAACGGCACCGGTCGCGTCCCCTGGGCCGCGTCCTCCATGCTCCACGGCGCGTCGAACGAGTCCTCCTTTCCCTCGGGGTAGTTCTCGATGACGACCTTCAGCGGGCGTACGACGCCCATCGTCCGGCGGCACCGGGCGTTCAGGTCCTCGCGGACGGCGTGCTCGAGGAGCGTCACGTCGACGAAGCTGTTCCTCTTCGACACGCCGATGCGATCGCAGAACGCACGGATGGCCTCGGGCGTGTACCCGCGCCGCCGCAGCCCCGCGAGCGTCGGCATCCGCGGGTCGTCCCACCCGCGCACGCGCTTCTCCTCGACGAGCTGCCGGAGCTTTCGCTTCGACAGGGTCAGGTACGTGAGGTTGAGGCGCGCGAACTCCGTCTGGCGCGGCCGCGGGTCGAACTCCGGCGTCTGGTCGAGGAACCAGTCGTAGAGCGGGCGGTGGTTCTCGAACTCCAGCGAGCAGATCGAGTGGGTCACCCCCTCGATGGCGTCCGAGTAGCCGTGCGCGAAGTCGTAGTTCGGGTAGATGCACCACGCGTCGCCCGTCCGGTGGTGGTGCGCGCGCTTGATGCGGTACATGACCGGGTCGCGCAGGTTCTGGTTCGGCGACGTCATGTCGATCTTCGCGCGGAGGACGTGCGCGCCGTCGGGGAACTCGCCCGCGCGCATGCGCCGGAGGAGGTCGAGGTTCTCGTCGACGGAACGGTCGCGGTACTTCGACACCGCGCCCGCCTGGTAGAAGCTGCCGCGCGCCGCGCGCATCTCCTCGAGCGTCTGGCTGTCGACGTACGCCTTGCCGGCCTTCACCAGGTCCTCGGCGATGGCGTAGAGCTTCTCGAAGTAGCCCGACGCGAAGAAGAGGTTCGCTCCCCAGTCGAAGCCGAGCCAGCGCACGTCGTCCTCGATGGCGCGGACGAACTCGTCCTCCTCGACGCTGGGGTTCGTGTCGTCGAAGCGCAGGTTGCAGCTCGCGCCGGCGACGGCGCCGGCGATGCCGAAGTTGAGGCAGATCGCCTTGGCGTGCCCGATGTGGAGGTAGCCGTTCGGCTCCGGCGGGAAGCGCGTCTTCACGACGCCGCGGTTCTTCCCCTGCGCCACGTCCTCTTCGACCATCTCGAGGACGAAGTTCGGCAGCTTGTCGGCGGGCGATGCGGTCGATGCGGGCGGCGCGGCGTCACTCATGGCAGTCCCGAGGGTGTAGCAGGCCGCCCGATGCATATCAGGAGGCACATCCCTCCGAAGGTCGGCTAGGCTTCGCGTGCTTTGCTGCTGGATCCAGCGCTCGCGGCCGACGGTACGGGGTTCAGCGCGTTCCTCGAGACGATCAAGCCGGTCCTCCCGATCCCGGTCCTCCTCGTCCTCCTGCCCGCGCTCTGGTGGTTCTTCCGCGACACGTGGAAGGAGCTCGACGACGGCGCCGCCGACTGGCGCGCCAAGCTCAAGGCCGAGGGGCGCGTCGACCTGCGGCCGTTCGTGGCGCTCGCCTTGTGCGCCGTCATCCTCACGCTCCAGGACTACTACGGCGGCCGCACCTTCTTCGACCAGGCCATCCACCCGTGGCTCGTGCGGGAGGACGTCCTTCACCCCAAGTCGATCGCCCTCGCCAAGTTCGACGAGCTCTATGGCTTCGGGTGGTGGTCGTTCGCGCGCGTCTTCGGGTACGTCTTGCCCTTCCCCATCTGGAAGCTCTGCTTCCGGGAGGACTCGCTCCTCGACATGGGCCTGCGTACGCGCGGCTTCTTCAAGCACGCGTGGATCTACGGCCTCTTCCTCGCCATCGTCCTGCCGCTGCTGCTCATCGTGTCGAGGCAGCCCGACTTCGGCTCGTACTACCCGTTCTACAAGGACGCCTCGCGCTCCTGGTACGACTTCCTCTCGTGGGAGCTCATGTACTTCGCGCAGTTCTTCGGCCTCGAGATGTTCTTCCGCGGGTTCTGGCTCGGGGCCCTCCGCCGGAGCTTCGGCTCGGGCGCCATCTTCGCCATGGCCGTGCCCTACTGCATGATCCACTACGGCAAGCCGTTCCTCGAGGCGAACGGCGCGATCGTCGCGGGCATCGCCCTCGGGTCGCTGTCGATGAAGACGAAGAGCATCTACCAGGGCTTCCTCGTCCACGTCACGGTCGCGGCGCTCATGGACTGGCTGTCGCTCTGGCACCGGCACGGGCTGCCGACGCACTTCTGGCCGCCCGCATAGCCCGGGTCGGCCGGCGCCCGCGTCGCCGCCGCCGGAGGCCAGGTCGTTCAGCCCAGCGAGTCGCGGGCGTTCGCCATCGCCTTGGCGCGCACCGCGTTCTTCAGCGGTCCGTCGTAGAGGGCCCGGAGCGCGTCCAGCACGGCTCGCGTCGCCTCCCGCGTCTCGGTCCACGACGCCGACGACAGGTGCCGCCAGAGGAGCGACTCCAGCCGCCGCGGCCGGTGCGACATCCCCGCCACGACGCGCGCGACGACGTCGGCGGACGCCGGGTCGGCCCGGAGGGCGCGCTGGTACATCCCGAGCGCCCCCGCCGTGCCCAGCTGGGCGGCCGCCTCGCAGAGGAGGAGCGCGCGCTCGGCGTCGTTCCTGGCCGCCTCGACGCGGCCGAGAGCCTCCCGGCGCGCCTCCTTCGACGCGCCGCCCTCGCGCCCGAGGCCGATCGCCGGGCGAAACCGCCAGAGGACCGCAACCAGGAACGCGGCGGCGGCGAGGACGAGGGGAATGGACCAGTCCTGCACGAGGTTCGACCTACCAAGAGTCGTGCCCGGCGTCCGGGGAAACTTGCTGCCAGCCTCCCTTCTTGGCACCATTTGTTCGCCGAGTTTGCTTCGACACGCCCTCCGCTCCACCGCCGTTGCCGGCGTCCTGGTCCTCGCCGGTCTCCCGAGCGTGGCAGGCGCCGACATCTACAAGTTCACCGACGCCGAGGGCGTCGTGCACTTCTCGACGTCCCCGGGCGGCGACAAGCGCTTCCGCGTGTACATCCACGGCAACGGCCCGAGCGGCAAGCCCGGGAGCGGCGCCGCGCCCGGCGTCATCCCCGTTCCCCCGAGCGACCACGACGTCGCGCGGTACACGCGCTACTCCGAGTGGATCCGCGAGGCCGCGACCCTCTACCAGATCCCCGAGCAGCTCGTGCGCGCCGTCATCCGCTGCGAGAGCGACTACGACCCGCGCGCCGTGAGCGTCTCGGGCGCGCGCGGCCTCATGCAGCTCATGCCCGACACGGCCACCCTCATGCAGGTGCGCGACATCGACGACCCCCGCGAGAACATCTTCGGCGGGACGCGGCTCCTGCGCATCCTCGCCAACGAGTTCAACGGCGACCTCGAGCTCACCATCGCCGCGTACAACGCCGGCGACGGCTCGGTCATCCGCTTCGGCGGCATCCCGCCCTTCGACCAGACGAAGAACTACGTCGTCGCCGTGACGAAGTTCTACCGGCGGTACCGGTCGACGCCCGACGTCGTCGAGGCCAGCGTCGGCGGCGGCTGATCGCGCGCGATCTTCCCCGGAGTCCACGTTCGGGCGACACGCCGGCTCGATGACAGGCGGGCGTGGACCGTCTTACGTTCGTCGCCTTCGGGGGAGCAAAGGCCCCACGGAGCGAACCCCGCGGAACGCCGTGGGTCACCCGAAGGAGGGACACGTCATGCGAAGGGGAACGTACGTCGCCGCATCCGCCGCGCTCGCAGCCGGAGGAATGCTCCTGGTGCCGGGGACCGCCCGCGCGCAGATCCACATCGTCGACCCCGTCGAGCTCGAGGTGGCCGTCGAAGAGAACACCTTCTTCGCTGCGCACCCCTCGTACAAGCCGACGGCGATGATGGTCGTCGTGGCGTCGGGCAACGGCGCGCGCACGAGCTACTACGGCTACAACTGTACGTCGTCCCAGCTCTTCGGCATCGGCTCGAACACGAAGACGTTCACCGCGATGCTCGCAGCGATGCAGGACCAGGAGGGCGGGATGACGCTCGACTCCACCCTCGCGTCCTGGGTCAGCGACTCGACGTGTACGTACCACACGGTCTGCGTCGACCCGGGCATCTGCATCCCCGAGCCGTCGTGCACGGTGCCCTGGGAGAACAGCGCGACCATCACCCTCCGCGACCTGGCGGACCACTTCTCCGGCCTTCCCAAGAACCCTCCCCACCCGGACGAGACGAGCAAGGAGGCGCTCTACTCGGACGTCTTCACGGGGGTCGACGGGTACGGCGAAGGCGACCAGACCCCGCAGGCCCCGCTCGGCGAGGGCCACTACAACTACTCGAACTGGGGGTTCGCGGTGCTCGGCAACGTCCTCGCCGACTACCACTACGGGCACATCGGCACGGAGTCCGGCCCGGCGTACTGGAGGTCGCTCCTCGCCGAGCGCATCACGGGGCCGCTCGCGATGACGCAGACGGTCGGCGGCGCCCCGCAGAACGAGCCGCCGGCGGGGGCCATCGGCGGTCTCGATTGCACCGGCAACAACGGCGTGTCCGGTGAGCCCTTCTCCTGCCAGCCGACGACGGGCTCCCTCTGGTGCTTCGACGACTCCACCGGGTGGGCGGCAGGCGGCATGTGGATGGACGCCGTCGACGTGGGCACGTGGCTCAACGTGAACCTCGGCAACTGGAACGTCGTCAACGCGCCCGCCGAGATGCGCACGGCCGTCACGGGCTATCTCCATACCTACCGCCATCCGGACTCGGGGCAGGGCCTCGCGTGGGCCTTCGACTCCACCGGCACCATCAAGAGCACCGCGGGCAACGCCATGACCGCCATGTGGAAGGACGGCGACTCTCCGGGGTTCCACTCGTACGTCGTCATGACGCCGGGCGACATCAACGGGGGCGCGCCGAACCGCGCGGTCGCCATCATGGTCAACTTCGACAGCAACCCCGATCAGACGACCATCACGACCCAGGTCGACGACATCGCCGATCGCGTCCTCCAGGACCTGGTGACCGAGGGTCTGTGACGCGCCTCACCCGCCCGCGTGCCACGGGGTGAAGCCGCCGCCGCGCGGGCCCTTCGCGTCGAGATCGACCCAGCGGACCATGATCGCGCGCGAGAGGCTCGGCCCGCCGGGCTTTCTCATGACGGCGCGCACGCTCTCGGCGGCGGCGTGGTCGCCCCCCGCCTCGAGGCCGACGACGACGAGGTAGAGGTCCTCCACGTCGTCGTCCTTCGCGGGGTCCACCTTGCGGGCCGCCGCGAGCGCGGCGTCCTTGCGGCCGTCGAGCGCCGCGAAGTACGCGTCGAGGATGGCGATCGAGTCCGGAAAGCCCTTCGTGCGGTAGTCGTCGAGCGCCGCCTGCGCGTAGCCGACGAGGGCCTGCTTCACCGTGCCCGTGCGCGACTCGGCGAGCATCCGCGTGAGGTACGCGCGGTGCCAGCGGTCCTTCTGGAAAGCCAGCTTCGCGCGCTCCTGCGGCTCCCACGTGCCGCGCTCCGCGCAGAGCGTCGCCTGGTCGTTCTCCGCGAGCGCCGCCGCCGGGTCGCCCTCGGCCTCGCGGACCATCATCATCGCGTTGTGCGCCCAGAACTCGTCCGCGAGCTCCGGGTGCCTCGCGAGGGCGGGGATGACCGACACGAGCGCCTCGGCGGCCTGCTCGAAGTCCGCCGCCATCGCGTAGCGAACGGCCTTCGAGCGCGCGACCTGGTAGCGAAGGTGCGCGTCGGGGCCGGTCGCCGCGAACGCGGCGGCGAGGAGGGGATCGGCGGCGGCGAAGTCGCCCGAGGCGAGGGCGCGGGAGGCGGCGTCGAGCGAGGAGCGGACGGTGGAGGGGGAAGGAGGGCCGGAGGGAGGGGGGGAGGGGACGAGCGCGGGCGGGGGCGCGGGGGCGAGCGCGGGCGCGGGCGCGGACGCGGGCGTGGGCGCGGACGCGGGCGCGGGCGCCGACGCCGACGCGGGCGCGGGCGGTGCCGGGCATGGCGTGACGGGGGGGCTGGCCGAGGAGGCGCAGGCGGCGAGGGCGGTCACCAGGCTGGCGGCGACGAGCGGGGACGAACGCATGGCGGGCAGGGTACGACGGCAGGCCGGCGGCGCGGCAGTCCCCGCGAGGACGTCAGTCGAGCTTCAGGCTCGCCTGCATCCAGTCGAGCTGGCTCTTGTAGTGCTCGACCTCGCGCTGGGGGCCGCCCGTCTCGACGAGGTACAGGCGGCCGCTCTTCACGTAGATGCGCAGCATGTAGAGGTACGGCTTTCCGTGCTCGTCGTGGCCGAAGCGGAGCTCGTGGCCGGGCGTGCCCTCGCGGCTCTTCACGTCCTCGGTGCCGAGGAGCGCGTAGCCGTCGAGCTCGCGCATGCGCAGCGTGGTCACGCGCGTCCAGAACTCGAGGTCGCCCTGCTTGTCGACGTCGACGACGCGCACGCCCATGACGACGCCCTCGGGCGAGATGGCGCGGTAGTCGTAGTCGGGCGACTGGTGCTCGAGCTCGACGAGGCCGGGCGCGGTCTTCACGTCGAAGGGGCGGCCGCAGCCGGTGGCGAAGGCCGCGACCGCGACGAGGGCCGCCGCCCCGAGGAGCCGGTACGCCTTCGGCATCGCCCTCGCGAGCGACGCCTTCACGAACGACGCGTTCACTGGTGCACCTCCAGGAGCGAATGCAGCCCGAGCTTGTCGAGCCACGGGAACGGCGCGAGGAGCGACGACTCGTGCACCTGCTGCGCCTCGACGGGGGCGAAGTTCACCGTCACCGTCGAGAAGGCGATCTGGTCGCGCAGGAGCTTGAGCTTGCCCTCCATGCGCTCGATGTCCTCGGTCACGCGCCCGAGCTCCTTCTCGATCTCGATGGCGTCCTTCACGGCCGCGCGGGAGAGGAGCTCCGTCAGCTTGTCGCGGACGGCGTAGGCGTTCTTGAGGCGGGCCTGGAGGTCCACGAACTCGTCGGTCACGTCCTGGGCCTTGATGTCGCGGTGCGTGACCTCGCCGAGCTTCTCGATGCGCGCGAGCGTCTCGTCGAACCTGTCGCGCGGTACGCGGATGGTGATCGAGGCGTCCTGCCGTGCCGAGAGGTACCCGCCGAGGTCGCGCGCGACCTTCTCGACGGCGTCGAGCTGGGGGCCGACCTGGTAGACGGACATCGAGAGGGTGGCCGTGTAGATGAGCATCGCGGCCGAGTGCGGCGCATCGGCGACTGCCTTGGTCGCGGCGACCGCCTTGGCGGCGTCCGCGTCGTTCATGGCGAGCATCCCGCTCGTGCCCCCGGCCGGCTCCGGCGACGGAGCTCCCGCCGGAGGCGGAGGCGGGGGCGGTGCCGGCGCGGCCGCGCCCGCGACAGGCGCCGCGGCTTCCCCGGCCATCTCCCTCGCCGCACAGCCCGTGCACACCAGGCACGCCAAGCACACCAGACACACCAGGCAGGGCAGGCCCGCCAGGAGCGCGCCGGCGAGCGCCGCGGCGAGCGCCGCCCCTCGCCGTCGCCCGTCCCGGAGCCCGCATCCCGGCGCCCGAAGCCCGTCTCGATCCCTCATCGTGCCTCCGCGCTGTCCCAACGTTCCGCTTCCCGCCGAACTTACACCGCCTTGCAGCCCGGGGAGCCGCTTGCTAGGAATCCGCCCCTCATCCGCCGCGCGAGTCATCTCGCGCACCCACGAAAGGAATCGCACGTCATGGCTCACACCACCCCCCTCGCTCGCGTCAAGGAAACACACGGCGACAAGGCGAAGCTCGTCGCCGCCGTCGAGAAGTTCGTCAACGACGACCTCTGGGTCGCCCGCACGAACAAGGACAAGGGCCTCGCCCACGTCTCGAACGCGAAGCTCCTGCGCCTGCTCGCGACGTTCACCGAGGTGAAGGACAAGTTCGGCACGCGCGAGAAGCTCATCGACGCGATCGTCGAGGTCGAGAAGCGCACGAAGGACGCGGGCTACCGCCAGCGCCTGACGGCGTGGCCCGTCCCGCGCCTCTACGACGCCTACAAGTCGGCGGCGAAGCGCACGGGCGCCAAGACGGGCGCGAAGGCCGACGCGAAGGCCGCCAAGAAGGCGGCGGCCAAGCCCGCGGGCGAGCACGCCCAGGGCCACGGCCACGCGAAGCCGGCGAAGAAGGCGGCCGCGAAGAAGGCCGCGAAGGCCTGACGGGCGCCGCCACGGCTGCGTGGCGAGTTCGTCAACTTTTCACGAAGACCGCGGGACGATCCGGGTACTCTGGCGCGCGAGCGATGGCGAAGAAGATTAAAGAACGGAACCGGATCGTCTTCGGCGAGAGCGGCTACCCGCTCATGCACGAGATGTTCGTCCCCAAGGCGATCTTCTTCACCAACGGGGTCGGCGTGCACAAGGACCGCCTGTCCTCGTTCGAGCTCGCGCTGCGCGACGCCGGCATCGAGAAGGCGAACCTCGTCACGGTGAGCAGCATCTTCCCGCCCCTGTGCCGCGAGATCAGCCGCAAGGAAGGCGAGCGGATGATCATGCCCGGGCAGATCGTCCACTGCGTCATGGCCCGCCAGGACACGAACGAGCCGAACCGCCTCATCGCGGCGTCCATCGGCCTCGCGCGCCCCGCCGACAAGGAGCGCTACGGCTACCTCTCCGAGCACCACAGCTACGGCGAGACGGCGAAGAAGGCGGGCGACTACGCCGAGGACCTCGCCGCCACGATGCTGGCGACCACGCTCGGCGTCGAGTTCGACGCCGAGAAGGCGTGGAGCGAGCGCGAGCAGGTCTTCCGCCTCGAGAAGACCATCCTCAAGACGCGCAACATCGTCCAGAGCGCCGAGGGCCACCCGAGGGGCACGTGGAGCACGGTCATCGCGTGCGGGGTGTTCGTCTTCTGAATCACGCCTCGTGATTCTCGAGCCTCCCCCGCGGGAGTGAGGCTCGTACGCGCGGGAGCGAGGCTCACACCCCGGGGCATGAGGCTCATGCCCACGGGCACGAGGCTCATGCCCCCGGGCACGAGGCTCAAGTCCTCGGGCATGAAGCTCATACCCTCGGGCATGAGGCTCATACCGCCGGGCATGAAGCTCATACCCCCGGGCATGAAGCTCATACCCACGGGCATGAGGCTCATACCCCCGGGCATGAAGCTCATACCCCCGGGCATGAGGCTCATACCCCCGAGCATGAAGCTCAAGTCCTCGGGCATGAAGCTCATACCCTCGGGCATGAAGCTCAAGCCCTCGGGCATGAAGCTCATACCCTCGGGCATGAAGCTCAAGCCCTCGGGCATGAAGCTCATACCCTCGGGCACGAGGCTCAAGTCCTCAGGCACGAGGCTCAAGCCCTCGGGCATGAAGCTCAAGCCCTCGGGCACGAGGCTCAAGTCTTCAGGCATGAAGCTCAAGCCCCCGGGTACGAAGCCCACGCCCATGCGCACGACGCTCATGCCCTTGCGAACGAGGCTCGCGATCGGGAGAGTGAAGCTCGTGGTCGCGAGATCGACGCAAGTGCCCTCTCCCATTCCACATTCCCCTTCCCATTCCGTATTCGTGCATTCATCTTCTTCCGCGCCCGCGCCCGCGCCCGCGCCCGCGCCCGCGCCCGCGCCCGCGCCCGCGCCCGCGCCCGCGCCCGCGCCCGCGCCCGCGCCCGCGCCCGCGCCCGCGCCCGCGCC
>DASXDU010000015.1:0-9285 GCA_036490515.1 Polyangiaceae bacterium | reverse complement strand
GCGAGCGGCTCACGTGGGCCGCTCGCCGCGCTGCTCGTTCACGCCGTGACGCGAACGAGGGTGCCGATGACGCGGTTCATGAGAGCCGGCAGGGAAGGCGGCAGCGACCCGACGTAGCCCGCCGCCTGCGCAACCTGCAGGCACGCCCATGTCTCCCGCGCCGACCCGAGCGCGGTGCGGTACCGCTGCAGGCGGTTGCCACCCGCCGAGCCGCTGCCTTCGGCGACGTTGAGCACCACGGAGCTGGCCGCCCGCCGCAGTTGAGAGCCCAGGTCACGGTCGCATCGCTCGACCGCCCCGACGACGGGCCGCATGGTGGTGATCGCCTCGAGCATCACATCGTGAATTCGCAGCATGGTCTGTTCCTTTCGTGCCCAACGCGCTCTCTGCGCGAAGCACACGCGCCCCACGCCACGGCGCGCAGCACGGCTCAAGGACCCGGAGCGGCGAAGCCGCGGAGGGCCGCTCCCGCGGCGCGCGCTTCCTGCGCGCGTCCTTGAACCGTGCGAGCACCGTGGCACCGTCAAGCAACCGACGAGCTGGAGAAAGTGCGCGTGCGCGTGCGCGTGTTCGAGGGAGCGTGGGCGTGAGGGCGTGCGAGAGCGAGAGAATCCTCTTGTTCGGTCTTGACAGGGCGCGACCCGCGCACTCCGCTCTTTACCGCGCCCGCGCCCGCGCCCGCGCCCGCGCCCGCGCCCGCGCCCGCGCCCGCGCCCGCGCCCGCGCCGACCGCCTATCCTCTCTTCATGCCTCGCTTCCTCGCTCCGTTCTCCGCGCTTCTCGGCTTCCTCGTCTCCGCCTGCGGCTCGAGCGGCGCTGCAGGCGGCTCTCCCTCCGGCCATTCCTTCGACTGCAACGGCGCGACGTGCGACTCGGCGACGCAGTACTGCCTCGTCGTCGTCGGTGGCGTGCAGCTTCCCGACGCGGGACCGCGTGGCGGGACCTGTTCGTCCTTCGACGGCGGCGCCGGATGCCCCGGCGGCGCGGGCGCGAGCAGCCCGGGGCAGTGCGGCTGCTACGAATCGGCGAACGGTGAGCTCACGGTCACCGAGTGCGTGCCCTGAGGACCGGGCTTCGTTGCGCGTCCTCCCACCTTCGCGGCTCGTCGGCTTGCGTGCGTAGCTTGCTCGCCACCGTTCCAGGCAGGAACGCGCTCCCACGAGCCTCGCTCGCCGGCGCACGACCTTCGCTCACGCACCTACCTCGCTCGTTCGTGCGGGTACGGGGCTCGTTCGGCGCCGTACGTGGCTCGCGCATCGACCGACGTGGCTCGTACGCCGGCCGACGAGGCGGGTAGCTCGTCGTGCGTGGCTCGTAGCCGGGCGTACGAGGCTCGTCGGTCGCCGTGCGGGTCTCGTCGGGGCGCGTACGTCGCTCGTCGATGCCCGTTCGAGGCTCGTCCGTGCGCCTACGAGGCCGGAACTCCCGCCTGCGAGGCTCGTCGACCTCCCGGCGAGGCTCGTTCCGGTGGGAGCGGACGAAAATCGACCTCGGACGAGCAAAAATCGACGGACGGCCAGCGCCGATTCGCCTCGCTGACTGCCCTTAAGGGGTAGGGGAGACGACGGTCGCCGGGGCGCGAGCCGCGAACGGCCGTCCTCCTCTCCTGGTGCTTGCCGCGCCGCGCCCACTCCGGGGCGCATCCGCGGCGCACCGGTCCGTTCCACGTCCGTACGACGAGAAAGGAGGAGAGCTGTCGCACCCGCGGGGCTCGAAGTCGACCGAACCCCCCGGGATCCATCGCCTGCTCGGGCGACCCACCGAGCGACGGAACGCGCTCGTCCGGCAATCCCGCCGGCGCGGTGGCGTTCCAGAAAGAAAGGTACGCATGACGACCACGAACAAGAAGCCAGGAAAGCAGGACCGTGCAGACACTGCGGAGGCTCTCTCCGCCGGAGCGACGAAGCACTTCCCGAACGCGAGCCAGTCGATCACGCTCGGGAACGCTCCGTACACGGTCGGCGACATCACGCAGGACCTGCAGGAGATCGTGACCCTTCGCGACGCCGTGAACGCGGCCCGGGCGGCAACCCAGGCCAAGATCGCGGCGGAAAAGGCGCAGCTGCCGAAGCTGCTCGTCCTCATGGCGCTCTTCGAGGCGTTCGTGAGGGCGACGTTCGGTGACTCCGCCGACGTGCTCGCCGACTTCGGCCTCACGCCGAAGAAGGTGCGCACGCCGTCCACCACCGAAGAGAAGGTGGCGGCGGTGGCGAAGGCCAAGGCGACGCGAAAGGCCCGCAACACCCTGGGGCCGGTCGCGAAGCTGGACGTCGTCGGCAACGTGACGGGGGTCGTCGTGACGCCCGTCACCGCGCCGACGGCGGCCGCCCCGGCGCCTGCACCGACGACCGCGACCGAGGCCTCTGCGGGCCCGAGCGCGCCGCCGGCAGCCGGTGCCGCGCCGCACTCCTGAGGGCGTGACGCGTAGCTTGCTTGCATGAAGGGACGGGGAGCGCCCTCGAAGGATGGGGGCGCTCCCTGGGCCCCGCCGTCGCGCTTGCGCGTGCGCCGGATCGCGCGCGGCCCCGTTTCGCTTGCGCGGACCGCGGCGGTTCGCCAGCCTTCCACCGGATGTTCTCGCGGCGCCTCTCCTCGAAGCTTCCGTGCGTCGCGCTCGCCTGCGTCGCCGCGGGTCTCGCGGGCTGCGGCGGAAGGGACGCGTCGATGCACTCCGCGCCCGCGGCGACCGATCCGGATTCCACTCCGTCGTGTGCGTCACGCGTGCTCACCCTCTCCGCCGCCACGGTCCTCGCATCCGCGAACGACATCCCTGGCTCGCCGCTCGCCCTCGCCGCGACGCCCGCAGGCGACCGCTTCTTCGTCACGTGGTCGGACGCCTATGGTCCTCGCGCGGCGGTCGTCGGCGTCGATGCGCAGGAGGGCGCTTCCGTGACGCCCGTCGACGTCGCAGGTCTGCACCCGGGGTCCGTCGTCTACGACGGGACCGGCTTCACGACGTTCCTGCAGGAGGAAGGCGGCCTCGGAGTGCGACGCTTCGACGCCGACGGCAACGCGCTCGGGCCCGCGACCACGCTGCTTCCGACCATCCCCATCGGGCTCTCGCCGGTGCGGCCGATCCTCACGGATGCCGGCATCGTCGTGACCTGGGTGTCCGACGGGGCCGCCCCGGCTTCTGGATCTCCCGTTCCGCCGGCCCTTTACGCGACGCTGGTGGACTCGAGCGGAACGGTCATCCAGAACGACGCCCTTCTGCCCGCGCAGTTCGACAAGAGCTACGGAACGCCGCCCCTCGGCGCGGTGGCGGTCGTCGCGGGGAGCCTCCTTCTTCTCGAGCAGAACGGCCCGGCCGGCAGCGATGCGTCGATGATCGCGCTCCCCTGGCTGGGCGCGCAGGTCGTCCCCGGACAGGTCCCCGCCGGCCGCTTCGCGGGGGGCTGGCCGCTCATGGTGACGAACGGCGAGCTGGCGTTCGCGATGATCGATCCGCAGGGCGACGCCGCGCTCTACACCGGGCCGCCCGGCGGGCCGTTCGCCGCCTCGTGGTCGCTGCCGGCCGACTCGTTCGCGCTGGACGTCGACGGCTGCGGCCGCATCGTCGATCTCGCCCCGGGATCGGGCGGCGCCGTGCTCGCTGCGTCGTCGTCCGTCGCCCCGGGTTCTTCGATCGTGGGCACCCTCGCCGGCGGCGCGCGGCCCGCCGTCGCCGCGATCGCCGGGACGACGACGGGCTTCGGCGTCGCGTGGACGGACGAAACCGGCACACTCGAGTTCGCGACGCTCGCGTGGCAGTGAGCGCCCGCGCCCGCGCTGTGTCCATTCCTTCGGACGGCGACAACAGGGGCTTCTCGCTCGGGCTCTCTGGTTTGGCGCCGACAGGGGCGGGCCCGTCACGAGAGGCGGGTGAAGGAGTGCTCGTGAAGAACGTGCGCTGAGGCAGCAGCGGCGAGCGGCTCACGTGGGCCGCTCGCCGCGCTGCTCGTTCACGCCGTGACGCGAACGAGGGTGCCGATGACGCGGTTCATGAGAGCCGGCAGGGAAGGCGGCAGCGACCCGACGTAGCCCGCCGCCTGCGCAACCTGCAGACACGCCCAGGTCTCGCGCGCCGACCCCAGTGCCGTGCGGTACCGCTGCAGGCGGTTGCCACCCGCCGAGCCGCTTCCCTCGGCGACGTTGAGCACCACGGAGCTGGCGGCACGCCGCAGTTGAGAGCCGAGGTCACGGTCGCGTCGCTCCACCGCCCCGACGACGGGCCGCATGGTGGCAATGGCCTCGAGCATCACATCGTGAATTCGCAGCATGACTATTTCTCCTTTGCGCCCCGCGCCCGCTGCGCGAAACATCCGCGCCCCACGCCACGGCGCGCAGCACGGCTCAAGGACCCGGAGCGGCGAAGCCGCGGAGGGCCGCTCTGCGGCGCGCGCTCCGGCGCGCGTCCTTGAACCGTGCGAGCACCGTGGCACCGTCAAGCAACCGACGAGCAGGAGAAAGTGCGCGTGCGCGTGCGCGAGGGCGAGGGCGGGCGTGGGCGAGGGCGTGAGGGCGTGCGAGAGCGAGAGAATCCTCTTGTTCGGTCTTGACAGGGCGCGACCCGCGCACTCCGCTCTTTACCGCGCCCGCGCCCGCGCCCGCGCCCGCGCCCGCGCCCGCGCCCGCGCCCGCGCCCATCGTGTACAACGGGACAGCCGGCATGCCCCGCCGTCCCGTCTTCGCCCTCGCCCTCGCGCTCGCCCCCGCGTGCACGCCCGCGCTCGCGCCCGCCCCCGCGTCCCTCCCCTCCCTCGTCCTCCGCGGCGGCTCCCTCCTCACGATGGACCCCTCCCATCCGCGCGCCGACTTCGCCGTCGCCTCCGGCGGCCGCTGGGTCTGCGTCGGCACCGAGGCTCGCTGCGCGTCGCGCGTTCCGGCCGGCGCGGTCACCGTCGACCTTCACGGCGGCGTCGCGCTCCCCGGCCTGGCGGACGCGCACGGGCACGTCGCCTCGCTGGGCTTCTCCATGGAGGCGGTCGATCTGCGCGGTGCGCGCGACGAGGCGGACTGCGTGACGCGCATCGCCGCCCGGGCGGGCACGCTGCCGCCCGGGACCTGGATCTTCGCCCGCGGCTGGGATCAGACGCGCTGGCCCTCCGGACTCTTCCCGACGCGCCAGGCGCTCTCGCGCGTCGTGTCCGAGCACCCGGTCCTCGCGACGCGCGTCGACGGGCACGCGGTCTGGGTGAACGAGGCGGCGCTCCACCTCGCGGGCATCGGCCGCGACACGGCCGATCCCCCGGGCGGGCGCGTCGTACGCGAGGCGGACGGCGAGCCCACCGGCGTCCTCGTCGACAACGCGGAGGCGCTCGTCCGCGCGCACGTGCCCCCTCCTTCCGCCGAGGCCACGGAGCACGCGATCCGCGCGGCGCTGGAGCGCCTCGTGTCGCTCGGCATCACCAGCGTGCACGACGCGGGCGTCGACGCCCGGACGATGGTCGTCTACCGGCGGCTGGCCGAGCACGGGGCGCTGCCCATCCACGTCTACGCGATGCTCGACGGCCAGGCGCCGCTGCCGGAGCTCCGCGCGCAGATGGACGCGTGGCGCGCGACGCCGGTCGTCGGCCGCCTCACGGTCCGCGCCGTGAAGATGTACGCGGACGGCGCGCTCGGGAGCCGCGGCGCGCTCCTCGACGAGCCCTACTCCGACGATCCGACCACCTCCGGGCTCGCGGTCACGCCGCCCGGAGAGCTCGCGTCGCGCATCCTCGAGGTCGCCCGGGCCGGCTACCAGCCCGCGGTCCACGCGATCGGCGATCGCGCCGTGCACGAGGTGCTCGCCGACTTCGCGCGCGCCTCGGCCGAGCGCCCGTCGCTTCGCCCGCGCGTCGAGCACCTCCAGATCCTCGACCCTGCCGACGTGCCGGTGCTCGTCGCATCGCACGCGATCGCGTCGATGCAGCCGACCCACGCGACGAGCGACGGCCCCTGGGCCGAGCAGCGCCTCGGGCACGGGACCGAGCGGCAGAAGGGCGCGTACGCGTGGCGCACGGTGCTCGACGCGCACGTCCCGCTCGCGTGCGGGTCGGACTTTCCTGTCGAGGACCCCGACCCCTTCGCGGGGATCCGGAGCGCCGTCCTCCGCACGTGGCCCGGCGGTCCGCCCGGCGGGTGGATGCCCGAGCAGAAGATGACGCTCGTCGAGGCGCTCGCCTGCTTCACGACCGGCGCGGCCTACGCCGAGGGCGACGAGGCCGACCGGGGGCGCATCGCCGAGGGAGCGATCGCCGACGCCGCGGTGCTCTCGGCGGACCCGTTCGCGCAGGGCGTGGAGCGGCTCGATCGGGACTGGCTGGTCGCGACGATCGTCGACGGCGCCGTCGCGTGGTCGCGCGGCCCCCGGGTCGCGAGCCCCTCGCGCTGACACCGCGCGGGGAGCGGCGTGGGGGTCGGCTCACCGATCCGAGCAGCGCCGGACCAGGGTCCCGAACATCGTGTGGAGCGTCGGCTCGTCGAGCTTCTTCTCCGTGCTCCATGCCTCGTGGAAGACCCTCCACGCCGCGTCGCAGTCGCCGGCACGCGCGAGGCACTCGGGTCCGGCGGACCGCACGATGGCGGCAGCCTCCCCGATCTGCCTGTCGTCGGGGCTCCGCGGGGCGACGACGGGGATGAGGCGCCGCGCGGAGTCGACGGCGTCCTGGCACGCGGCGACCGACGTCGTGCTCATGTACGCGCCCTGGTTCAGGTCCATGAGCGCCTTGACGAGCGCGTCGCGCGGCGCGAGGTCGTTTCCCTGGCAGTAGAGACCCGCGATGGCGTCGACGTTCCGGTCGAGCGCATCCGGCCCGAGGTTCGCGCCCGCGTTGGAGACCATCGCCCCGCGGTAGAGCTCCTTGCCGCGCGTGCAGTCGCCCGCGAGCATCATGCACATCGCGCGGCTCATCGCCATCGAAGAGGCAGGGTTGGTCGAGGGGTTTGGGTCCCAGGCCTCGCGGTCGTAGGCGTCGAGCTCCGCGAGGCACCCGGCGCCGTCGCGTGCGCTCGTCTTCGCCCGCGCGGCGTCGAGGTGCGCCGTCACGCTCCGCTGGTGCTCGGCAATGGCGGAGACGCAAGGCGACGAGTCCGCGGGCGAGGGAGAGACGGTGGAGGAGGCGATGCCCGTCCCCGACGACGGCGGCTGGGTGCACGCAGCGAGAGCCGCCAGGAAGCCGAAGGTGCCGCCCCGAAGCCGCCCGACGCGTGATCCCGCGCCCGCGCCCGCGCCCGCGCCCGCGCCCGCGCCCGCGCCCGCGCCCGCGCTCACCCCCCGCGCCCTACTTGTCCTTGCACTGCCTCACGACGGCGTCGAAGCCGTGGCGAAGCGCGTCGTCGTTCAGGTTGCGCGACTGCGGCGAGAGGTTCGGGTCGAGCTTCCACGCCTCCTTCCACGTCGTCCACGCGGTGGCGCAGTCGCCGGCCTTCGCGAAGCACGTGGGGGCGGTCGTGCGGAGCGAGGCGCCCGCCTGCTTCACCTGGTTGTCGTCGTCGTCGTTCGGCTTCACCGTCGGGACCAGCCGCTTGGCCGTCTGGTACGCGGCGTCGCACGCGGCGACCGTCTTCTTGCTCATGTACGCGCCCTGCTGGAGCTCGAAGAGCGCCTTGAGGAGCTGGTCGCGCGGCGCCATCGAGCTGCCCTGGCACCACATCGTGGCGACGGCGTCGGCCGACTTGTCGAGCTGCTCGGGCCCGAGCTGCGCGCCCGCGCTCTTCTCGAGCGCCTTGCGGTAGGCGACCTTGCCGGCCGCGCAGTTGCCCGAGAGCATGATGCACTGCGCGCGCGTCATCGCGTACGCCGACGCGAAGTTCGTCGAGAGCCCTTCGGGGCGCGGGTCGAGCTTGTCGTGCTGGTCGAGCTCCGCCATGCACCCGGGGCCGTCCTTCGAGTTGGCCTTCTGGCGCGCGGCGTCCGCGTGCTCGGATGCCTTGTGCTCGCGGTCGGTGCGCGCCATCAGCTTGCCCGCGAGGTTCTTCGCCTCCGGGGTCTCGACCGCCTGCGCCTCGGCGGTCTCCTGGCTGTCGCCCTCGGTGATCTCGCGGAGCGTGAGGCGGATGGGGACGCGGCACGTGGCCACGTCCTTCGCGCTCTCGCCGCGGCAGCTGCTGAGCAGGCCCCCGGCCTTCTCGGCCTTGGACGACGACGACCGGTCGGCGCCGCCGCCGAAGCCCCAGACCGTCGCGCCGACGCTCCCCTTGATCGACGACTGCGACCCGAGGGCGAAGGCGCCCAGGTTGTAGGCGTAGACGAAGTGCGTCGCGTCCTTGCACGCGGGCACCTTGGCGAGATCGTTGCGCGCGACCGACTCGCGCGTCGCCGAGCGCGTGCCGCTCACGAAGTACTCCATGTGGAACTTCTCGCCGCCCTCGACGCGGCCCTCGAGCGACGCGGCGCCGAGCGGGAGCTTCGCGTAGAGGTCTCCGTCGTTGTTGATGTCGAGCGACTCGACCGAGCCGCTCGTCCACTCGACGGGCTTGTACGAGCCGAACGAGCCGCGCAGCGAGTCCTGCGAGCAACCCTCGACGATCTGGAGATCGCAGCCGACGTACTTCACGAAGACGACGTCGTTCGCCGCGCGCGCCTCGAAGCTCGACATGTCGGTCGCGTCCCATTCGATGACGAACGGGCGGCTGGACGACTTGGGGTCGCACTTGTTCTTGCCAACGGCGGTCTGCGCGAGGCCCGCGGTCTGCACGTCGCCCGCGGACTTGGTGCCGGGCAGGGGGCCGCTGCCGCCGACGCACGCGGCGAGCACGGAGGCGAGGGCGGTGGCGGCGAAGAGCGAGGCGATACGTCGGCGCATTTCGGGGGGTCTCCGGGTTCGCCGCTAGAGTACGCGATCCGCGTCCGGGGCCTTCCCGCGACGCCTCCCCGCGGTCGGTCCCCGCCTCACCGCCGCCGGAGGACCATCTCGGCCGAAGGGTAGGGGCGCTTCTCCGTGGCCGTCTCGACGAAGCCGAGCTGCAGATAGAGGCCCTGCGCGTCGCGCGTGTTGAGCCGGACCCGATCGGCGTCGCGGACGAGCGGATGCGCGAGCAGGGCGCGCGTGACGGCCTTGCCGAGACCGCGGCCGCGCCACCCCGCGGCGACGCAGACGTCGCCGACCCACGCCGCGCGGGCCCCGTCGCTGAGCGCTCGCGCGGTGGCGACGACGTTCCCCTCGCCGTCGAGGGCCACCGCCACGTAACCGTACGGGAATGGACGCCTCGCTCGGGTCGAGCGGCGGGTAGAGGCTCGCGGTGTGCGGCGAGGCCGGGAATTCTGGAAGCGGCTGGTGGGCGAGGTCGATCGCGGCGAGCGGATCGTCGACGTGGCTCGGCGCC